>CAZMTK010000006.1:0-113134 GCA_964569245.1 uncultured bacterium
AGGAGCCGCCCGACCAGCATGATCGTCATGATTTCCTCCTGTTGACGCCATGAACAGGATTAACGATAGTCGTTCCAGGAGGCTTGAGCCATGGTGGGCATTGCGTTGGCGCTGAGCCTCATGTGCCCGGCTTCGGTCGACACCCTCTACAAGGTCGAGTTCAACTCTCTTTTCAACGACTGGATCCCGGGACCGCAGTGGGCCTGGCAGGAGGACTGCATTAATGTCCACCTGTTCTGCCACTCCGGCGGATACTTCACCGTTGCTGACAGGGATCGCCTCCTTAGCCCTGTCATCACCCTGCCTTCCGACATTGACTCTGTTGTGGTTGTCTTCGATCACTGGTACTATACACATGGCTGGATCAACGGATTCTCCTGGGCGGAGACATACATGTCGCTCGAGATGGAAATTCCAGGGGTTTCTCAATCCGTCGAGCTCTGGTCTGTGGAATATCTGATCGAATACCCAGTCGACTACCAAGAGTCGGACAGCGGCCTCGTTTCCATTCCCCTGACCCAGGTCTGGCCTGGCGAGCCGGTGGCGTTCGAGTTCTACGATGAGGTTAGCGCTTATTCCAGCTATACATCCGCCACCTCGGAACTCAGCTGGGATATCCGTGCGTTCTACATCCTGAACTACACGGACGACAGGAGTCTCACACCCGAAACCTGGGCCGGGATCAAGGCTCTTTTCTAGCGGATCAGAGCTCCAGATCGCGGTGTAATCTCACGCTCCTCATCCCCCTCTCCGTCACCACCCGGCGATCCCAGTAATCCCCCAGGGCAACGATCTCCTCGAGCTGTTCCTTCTGCAGCTTGAGCAACGCCAGCCCGTCACATCATGCGAAGCAGGTTGTGACTGCGTCGCCAGTTGTTTCGTCCGACGAAACAACGAGAGACAATCAAGGCCCTTCGCGTGCGAAGATCACCGGGTTGCGGTTGGTGCGTTTCGGGGCTGAAGGGGCTGGAAGGTCTGGTCTAGCTGTCCTGATGGCGAATAATCTGGTGGTTCTGGTTTGTCTGGCGTCAGGCTTGGTGTACCAATCATTTCAGCTTGTAGCTTCACGCCCCGAAATGACGCACAGGACTTTTCGCTCCCCGCCAGAGCCGCGGCGTCTATATCGTAAAAGGCCGATCCACTTGCTGTTAAGATATGGAAGATGTAAGGCTTGACTCTGGATGCCAAAGCTCAATATATAAGAAAATCAGCATGTTCTTAAAAGGAGAGCTGTGAATCGACCCTCATCATGCGAACGAGACATGCTCCGCTTCCTGCAAGCCCTGGGCTCGGAAAGCAGACTGAAGCTTATCAGGCTGCTCTCCAGGAGCGGGTCACTCTGCGTCGGTGCGATCGCACAACGCCTCGATCTTACACAGAGTGCAGTCTCACAACACCTGAGAATCCTGGAGGAGGCCGGCCTCGTCCTGCCCGAACGCAGAGGAATGAGGGTGCATTACTCGATTGCCAGGTCCGTGCTCGAAAGCTGGCTTGAGGAGCTTGACGGGTTTCTTGACAACTGAGGAACGGATACAGAATTCGAACGGAACATCAAGGGAGGAGATTGGGCATGTGCAAGGGAACAGCAGGGTGCAGAAAACCAGAGAACATGAAACAGACCGGCGGGAACTGCTCCCCGGAGCAGATCAGGATCTGTCACGGGAACTCCACCGAGCATCCCTGTGAGAAGAAGGAGGAGGAGCAATCGTGAGAGGTAGACTGCTTCCGATACTGGGCCTCGTATTCTTGACGGGGACGGCAGCATTCGTATGGGCAGTTGAAGACACCGTGCCGGTACCGGTGCACGAGCCCGAGACGACCTCGGCAGACTGCTGCTGCGACGGCTGGACAGAGGGTTGCACCGGCGATTGCGATGATTGCGAAGTGGAGCACTCGGACGAGGATAAGTGCGATTGCAGCTCCCATCATGAACACCATTGCGCTGGATGTCACTGACGGCATCATCATCTGCATCATCGAAGCCTGAATACACGGGCCTGGCCTCTTTGGCCGGGCCTGCCATAGAGGCTCGAGATCTAAGAAAGTCATTCGGAGAGGTTCACGCGCTTGCCGGGGTCTCGTTCGAGATACGTCCGGGCGAGTTCTTCGGTCTTCTGGGGCCGAACGGCGCCGGAAAGACGACCACCATCAGAATACTAACGGGCCTTTCAAGGTGCGATTCGGGCTCGGTGAAGGTGGCGGGGATCGACTGCAGCAGGAACCCGAGAGCGGCGCTCGGCCACATCGGTGTTGTCCCAGACGAGAGCAACCTCTACCCGGAGCTGACAGGCTTCGAGAACCTCTGCTTCTGCGCCTCGCTATACGGAGTGAACAGGGCTGAGCGGCGTGAGCGCGCATGCAACCTCCTCGACAAGTTCGGCCTTGCTGAAGCGGCCGGAAGAAGGTTCGCCGGCTACTCGAGGGGGATGAAGCGCAAGCTCACAATCGCAGCGGGGCTCATTCACCGGCCGGGGATCATTTTCCTCGATGAGCCCACTACAGGGATAGACATCGTAAGCGCTCGAGAGATAAGGCAGCTCCTGTCCGAACTGCACGGAGCGGGGACGACCATACTTCTCACTACGCACTACATCGAGGAGGCCGAACGCCTCTGCGACAGGATCGCCTTCATCGTGGCCGGCAGGATAGCCAGGGTCGACACGGTGCCGAATCTGCTCGAGCCTCTCCAGGATGTGCACGCTCTGGACATTTCCTTCACGGGTAGCGCTGAAACCGTGCTCCCGGCAGTCAAGCAGTCACTACCGGAGCTGGCCTTCACGAAGACGGGCGCCTCGTCTATCCGTGCATCGGCCACCGGATCTTTCGGAATCGGCGCGCTGGTGCGCGCGATAGAGGCGGAGGGCGAAGAGGTTCTCGAGGCCAGGAGGGTCAGACCTTCACTGGAGGAGGTCTTCGTCAGGGAAACCAGAATCGGGCCAGAGGCTATGAAGTGGGAGAAGGAAAGACAGGCGAGACCGTCATGAACTGGCTCACTGCCTTCATCAGTATCCTTGGCAAGGACATGCGCACCTACTACCTCAAGCCTCCGAACATCAGCTGGGGGCTCATCTTTCCGGTAGCCTGGGCCGGAATGTTCCTCGTCCGCTCCGGGAGGGGGCTCGAAGAAGTCCTGTCGATACTGCCGGGCATAGTAACCGTATCGATACTCTTCGGAGCGACATCTATGCTGGCTGTGACGGTCACCTTCGAGAAGAAGAACGCTTCGTTCGACAGGTTGCTGCTCGCCCCTCTGCCCCTCGAGATCATCATGCTTGCCAAGACCATGGGCGCGATCCTGTTCGGCGTGGTCAACGGGCTGGTTCCAGTGCTGATCGCCGCCCTGGTTACCAGGCTGTCGGGAGTATCATGGGAGTTGTTTCTCGCTGGGTCGTTCCTCACCGCAGCCTCTTCTACGTTTCTTGGCCTGTTCGTCGCAGTGGCGGTCAGCGAGGTCTTCGAGGCACAGACATTCTCCAACTTCCTGCGGTTCCCGATGATTTTCCTTTGCGGCCTTTTCATCCCCGTGGCAAGCCTCCCTGTCTACCTCAGACCGCTTTCGTATGTTCTGCCCGCCACTTGGGGGGCCGACCTGCTGCGGAGAGCGGTCACAGGATCCGGCACCCTCGATGCACTGGCCGCTCTTACGGTTCTCACTATCATGAGCCTCCTTCTCTATATCTTCAGCCTGATGAACATCAGGAATAAGTGGATAACCTGAGAATACTATCTCTGCTTGAGACTCCTCAGCTCCCTCTCAGTCACCACCGGCCTGTCCCAGTAATCCCCCAGAGTCTCGATCTCCTCTAGCTGCACCTTGGGCACCTTGTGAAGCGCCAGCCCGTCACATCATGCGAAGAAGGTCGTGACTGCGTCGCCAGTTGTTTCGTCCCACGAAACAACGAGAGACAATCAACTGTGAACGGACAGGCGTGTGCCCGCGGCTGCTCGGTTGTTTCGTCCCACGAAACAACGAGAGACAATCAAGGCCCTTCGCGTGCGAAGATCACCGGGTTGCGGTAGGTCCGTTTCGGGGCTGCAGGGGCTGGAAGGTCCGGTCTAGCTGGCTTGATGGCAAATAGTCTGTCCGAACTGGTTCGACTGGACCAAAGGCCTGTGTACCAGCATTAACAACTTGGATATGCGGTATTTCAGGCAGTGGTCGCCTGGTCGAAACAAGCTTCGGGGCCTCGTGACCTCGTGCGCGGTTGATTCCTCCTCTACCAACCGAGTACCCGCCTGCATTGTCGGAGCCCCACACGTGATCTATGTTCTGTTCGGGGGTGATCGGCATGTTCCGTTCCGCCCTGTTGTTTGTTCCCTTCCTCTTATTCACCAACGTTTTCGCGGACAGCGCCACGCAGACGGACTGGTCGGGCGGCCCCGGCGTCTGGGGTCCGGTGACCAGCTTCGGGGATGACTTCTACTCCGACTCGGGCATCGAATGCCATCCTACTGGAGGCGGGTTCAGGATCGACCTCGTCGATCAGTTGATCGGCCACCTGGTGGTCGAGGACTACGTCCTGGTCACCATGGTCCGCGCCGCCGACATCGATCTCGATGGCGACATTGACCTGGTGAGCGCGGGCTATGGAGAGGATGAACTGTCGTGGTGGGAGAACATGGACGGCGCAGGGGATGAATGGGAGAAACACATCATAGCCCCCTACTACTATAACCCCGAGGCGATCTGGCCTGTCGATGTCGATTCCGACGGCCTTGTCGATGTTGTCGCATCGTCACCACCAGATGACGAATGCGGAGTCGCCTGGTGGAGGAACCGTGCGGGACTTCCCTGGGTGAGTCATCTCATCGAAGCCGCGTTCGGGGGGTACGACTTGCATGCATCCGATGTCGATGGTGATGGAAGCATGGATGTCATGTCAGCCAACCTCACTGTAGGCATCAGATGGTGGGACAACGCGGACGGCTCGGGACTGACCTGGGCGGAGCATCTGGTCAACAATGACGGCGGGCCGAGATGTGTGTATTCGGAAGATGTGGACGGGGACGGGGACCTCGACATCATCGGCAACGAATCGGGCATGGAAGTGGATTGGTGGGAGAATCTCGATGGAGCCGGCATCACATGGGCGCCGCATCTGGTCGACGACGACTTCCCGTCCGCCCGAAGCGTCTTCGCCGGGGATATCGACGGCGATGGAGACACGGATATTGCAGGGGCCTCCTTTGCCACGGGATCCCTCCAGGACATCTCGTGGTGGGAGAACATCGACGGGGCGGGCCAGACCTGGCTTCAGCACGTGGTGGACAGCGCCCAGTGGGGGGCCCGGGCGATCTGGATAGCCGACCTGGACGAAGACGGTGATGGAGACCTGGTAGGAGCATCTTACTACGAGGGGGATGTCGCCTGGTGGGAGAATCTGGACGGTTCCGGGGATTCGTGGGTGAAGCACCTGGCATATGGCGGATTCGCCGGGGCCTCTTCCGTATGCGTTGCCGACATCGACAGCGACGGGATCCTGGATTTTGCTGCCACAGGACGGGAGGAGAACAGGCTTGTCTGGTGGGACGTGCTGACTTACCCGCCGGAAGGCTGGCTGACATCCAGCGTCCTCGACGTGTCGTGCTGGCCCGACTGGGGCATGCTGGACTGGAATGCGGACGTTCCCCCGGGCACTTCCGTAGCATTCCAGGTGAGATCCTCGTCGAGCCCGGACTCCGCATCGTTCGGCCCGTGGTCGGACACCCTCAGCTCGCCCTGCAGCCTCCAGGGGATACTTCCTGACGGGCAGCGATACTTCCAGTACAAGGCAATCCTGTGGAGAACGGTTCACGAGGCGACGCCTCGTCTCCAGAGCGTGACCGTGACATGGGAGCCCATGGTAGGCGCGGAGGATCATGATGCTTCGATCTTCATGGGCCTGCTCCCCATCTCGCCCAACCCCGTTACGGGCCTGCTGACAGTCAGCTTCGTTGTTCCCGAGCCCGCTTCGGTGGAGATCTCCCTGTACGACATCTCGGGGCGGCTGGTGCACACGGACGGCCCCCGGGAATGCCTCCCCGGCATCTCCTCGATCCAGCTCGATGATCCCTCCCCCGGCATCTACTTCGTCAGGATGCGTGCGGCGGGTTTCGAAGAAGTTCAGCGCTTCGCCGTGGTCGAGTAGCCGGAGCACCCCCGACTCCCGGAATCGGGGTATGAAGGGAGGCTGGGGGGAGATGAAGACAGGATCGGGGCTTCGAGGAGCACTCATTCCGCTAATGGCTCTGGCCATCCCGGGTTCGGCATCAGCGGGCACCTGGAGCCCCATTGCCGGGGCGAGCGATGACTTCGAGGGGAATCAGAAGTACGGAGCCCAGCTTGCCGTGGCGGTGGTGAGGTTCCTTCACCGGGGCGAGCAGACCGCAGTCCTGACCAACCTGGTTGCCATCACTGACGGTGGCGACGGCGTGAGGATCTACTCCCTCCACACTTCCGGCGAGCCTGCTGCTCTCGACTTCGAAGATCAGATCTCGATCGGTGTATCCGGGATACAGGAACCGATCGCCTTCACACCGAGCTTCCAGAGCCTGGACATCACAGGGCAGGGCGAGGAGCCATGCCTTGTCATACCGACGATGGGGGAAGACTCAACGCCGGGATCGATCAGCATCGTCCGGCTGACCGTGAGAAGCTCGAACCAGCTGGTAGTCCTGAACGACTGCCTGAGCTGCAGCACGCAGGTCCTGGCCGACTACCTGAATCTCTACTACGTGGCGGAGATCCCCGCAGGCTTCGCCATATCGATGGATGCCGTTCCAGAGGAGTTCCCCCCCGAGGCCAACTACATCGTGTATGCGGAGTTCGACACGCAGTCGGGGAAGTTCGATGCAACCGGGGCTTTCGCGCTCCCCTACTTCTACAGGGGGGACAGGCACGTTGCTTCTCCGACAAGGCCGTGGGTCACGCAGATGCAGTCGTTCCACTACGGATCGGAGTTCGACGGGACCCTGTGCTTCACCACAGCCCACAACGGCGGGGTCATCCTGTGGGATCCATCCGAGGAGGAGCCGGACATCTACAGGGCATCCCCGTCACAGCACGGCGGGTGGGAGTGTGAAGAGGTAGAGCCTGTGGTATCAGGTGAGCTCGGTGACGTTCACCGTGCCGTCATCCTCGAGGGAGGGAGCGGCTCCATCGATGAGCTGGACTTCATCCAGGTGGACAACCGGCTCCTCTTCTACTCCGACAACACGATGGGGTTCATTGTGGCCGACGTCTCGCGGCCTTATCAACCCCAGCACATCTGGCAGTGGGACGGCGACCTCATACCCTGCGAGGTCGAGGATGAGATCTGGGGCTGGCATGGAGCCGGCCACAATAACGACTTCATCGAGCTGGCGGACCCCGGGTGCCTTCCGGGAGAGACGTTCGGCATCGGGATTGCGTCGAACAGCGATGATGAGGAGTCTCCCGCGATCATCCACCTTTACCTCGCCGGAGGTGTCGACGGACTGCGCCGCTTCGATCTCACCGACTTCCTGGATCCGTTCGGCCGCGCCGACGACACCGAGTCCAACTACGACGACTTCTCGGTTGACGACTTCATCTACGTCAACGGGGATGAAGAAGTGATGACTGCCTACGACCTGCAGACACTCTCCGAAGATGGAGATACATATGTCATTACTTCATGGAGGCAGAACAGGAGTGACACTGGCGGAGATCTCGGCCTGACCGTCCATCTCGATGAGGACGTAGTCTGCGACTAGCTGTACTTGTTCTCCTACCGTTCAGTATCGGATCTAGCACGCGTCTGGTTACATATTGTTTTATCCTCCTCAGCCCCCTCTCCGTCATCACCCGCCGGTCCCAGTAATCCCCCAGAGTCTCGATCTCCTCTAGCTGCACCTTGGGCACCTTGTGAAGCGCCAGCCCGTCACATCATGCGAAGAAGGTCGTGACTGCGTCGCCAGTTGTTTCGTCCCACGAAACAACGAGAGACAATCAAGGCCCTTCGCGTGCGAAGATCACCGGGTTGCGGTAGGTCCGTTTCGGGGCTGCAGGGGCTGGAAGGTCCGGTCTAGCTGGCTTGATGGCAAATAGTCTGTCCGAACTGGTTCGACTGGACCAAAGGCCTGTGTACCAGAACGTTTCGCAGAGAGAAACATAGAACCCGCGCAGAGGTGCTTCCACCCAGGAAACACCGGGAGCGGGCAAGACAATCCATCGCGAAACGTGGAACACGCTCAGGTTGCTGCCTGCAGGCAACAGGCCAACCAGTCCATACTGACACCTCAGCATGGACCGGGTCCAGGGGGGCAGGTCAAGGATAGCCGCCCCCGACAAACCATTCCCATCTCCGACATCCACCCCGGTCGATCACGGCGCCGGGGTCACCAGCTCACATCTGCAGGCTTGGTGACGGTTCAGTTCAGCTGCGACATCTCACTGTGAGAGGCTCACCCTGCGGGCTATAATAGGGTTCACAATGGCGCGTTCGTGTCACCCCGGGGGGCAAGGTGAGGTTTCCGCCATGCAGGAATCCGGGTTCTCTCGCGCATCCAATCGGTTCTCTGCATGCAGGCCTCTCTCCCTTCTGCTGCCGGCCGTTCTCACCTTCGGTGCAATCGCCGACGACGACGCGGGCTGGGCCGGCTTCTCGGCGGGACTCAAGCTGGGCGGCACATTCGCACAGCACGTTGGAACGGAGGAGCGCGCCTCTGAGTACGAGGTCTCGAGCGGATGGCGCACCGGGTTCTGCGGCGGGGCCTTCGTCCTGTGGCCGATAACTTCCAGATTCGGGCTCCAGCAGGAGGTGGCCTTCTCCCAGAGGGGCTCCCGTCAGGACATCGAAGTGGACATACTGGAACTCCCCACGGTTCTCCACGTCACCTACGACATGAGCTACATGGACATCCCGGTACTGCTCCGGTACACGCTGTTCAGAGGCGGGAGGACGAACTTCTATACCATGGCGGGAACGGCGATGTCTCTGATGTTGGACGGGAGGTACACCCTGGAGGGCCTGCTTGATGACGGCAGCGAACAGGTGCCGCTCACGGCCGACGCAGACCTCTCCGAAGTGGACATGTTCGACTTCTCGATTGTGTACGGGGCAGGACTGGATTTCAGCCTGGCAGGCCTCGGGCTTCTCGCCGAGTACCGCTTCACGATGGGCTGGAACACGCTCTACATGCCGACATACGCGTACGTCCCGTTCGAGGACAGCCTGATACTCGTTGACAACGAGCCTGTACCGCTAAAGAACCAGAGCCATGCCCTGATGCTTGGCATCCGCCTCTAGGAGGACGAATGAAGTTTCTGCTACATGTCGTCGGCCTGTTCGTGTGCACCGCACAGGCTCAGGGATATCAGTACTGGAACTTTCTTCGGCACAGCGCCCTGCTCCCCGGCCAGAACATGACATTCCGCGTCGAGAACCCCAGCGGTTCGGGAAGTCAGAACTTTCTGCTGTACGAGGGGGCGTCTGGCGTATCCTCGGCACCCATGTCATACGTGCTGGACGGGCCCATGACAGTCACGGCCACCGTGCCTGGGCCGACAGGCTCGACGAGGCGCTATGGGTTCCGCTACACCAGCGCCGGGAGCATCTGCATACTGCCCGTCGCCATAGCCCCGGGGGCCGACCCCGATCCGTCCGACCTCACCCAGCTTTCGACCGACCCGGTGGGGGACGAGGTCTTCGGCTATCCGAATCTCGACCTCACGGAATACCGCACTGGCTTCTCCAACACGAGGGTATTCGCCTCACTCACCAATGCGGGAGGAGGATTCCCCACAAGCTCGGGCCTCACCTTCTTCGGATACATGTTCGCCATGGCCGACCCGGCACTGGCCAGCCCGGATACCGTGTTCGCGATGCTCTATACCGTCAGCCAGCCCGGCATTATCACTCCAGGCCTCTACAGAATCACAGGAACAGGCTTCGGGGATCTGGAGAAGATCGGCGAGATCGAGTACGAAGTGTTCGCCTCCTCCAATACCTTGCTGGTCTCCTGCAGCATCTCGGATCTGACCTCGGACCCCTACTTCATGGAGTGGTACGATCCCTCGGACCCGGCCATCGGCATTGCGGCCTTCACGCAGAAGATCACCCTGATAGGCGGAGCCCAGCAGGCAGACCAGGCCCAGGGAGGCGACTGCTTCCCGAGAGTTGTGAGCGTGCCCCCCGTCTCCAATACTCTGCCCGGGCTTTCGGGCTTTTCCATCTCCGGCTCCGGCCCCACTGCCGCGGCATCCATCATCTACACTGATGCCAACGGCCACTGCCCGGTTCTCTCCGAGATCGTCTTCGACGGAGAAGAGACTTTCCCCATGTATCCTCTGACCCTCGTGTACACCACGCCCGTCACCTACACCACGGAGGAGGGCATAGGACCTCTGGCCTCGGGCGACTGGGAGACGGCGCTCATTCGCTTCAGCGACAACCAGACGGACATAGTGGAGCTCGAAGTGCAGAACACCGGCCTGCCGGAGGATGGCTCGCCGCCTCTGTCACTTTCGCTTTCGCCATGCCCTGCAACGGATTACGTTGACATAGCTGCCGTGACTCCGGAGGGTGTCTCGGGCAGGGTGTCCGTCTTCGACGCCCGGGGAGCATTGGTGAGAGAGCTGTGCGCCTCGCCCGGCGGGAGCTCCTCCTTCATGACCTGGGACGGAAGAAACTCCGACGGAGTCGTTTCGTCACCGGGCATATACTGCGTGAGGCTCGAGGCTGGAGGAAACGCCGTTACGGGCAGAGTAGTCCTGCTGAGGTAGCCGGCCCGAGAGGCATTCACCTCCCGAGGCGCGCGACCCGCTTAGCCATCGCCTTCCTGATCTTGTCGCAGGAGGGAGGAGGACCCTTCTGAAGGCTCCTTCCGTCGAGGAGGACGTCGTCAACCCGGCCCCACTCCGCCACAGCCTCCTTCGTCGAGGTGTCTATCTCGATGAAGGACACACTGTCCCCGAACTCTGCAGCCACCCGCTTCGCCCTCTCGCATGTAAGGTTCCGGGCCAGGCACCATCCGCTCGAGAATGCGGTCAGGTTGACCTTGCCGGGAACAGGCTCGGGCAGCTTCGATGCACTGGACGGCCAGTGCGGGGGCGCTGCCTCATTCGTGAAAGGCTTCCAGACCAGTTCCATGATGCCCTGGCGGTCGGCCCTTCGGTAGCCGTGCTTCCTGAACCAGGAAGCCCGCATCCATAACGGCAGCCACAGCCCCCAGGCAGCCATGCCCTTCGCACCCAGGCTCCGGGCATCCTCCTCCGCAGCTTCGAGCAGCGCGGAACCCATTCCCCTCCCCCGGTGGTCGCCCCTGCCCTGCCTGTAGCCATGCACGTGGATGCAGTAGATGAAGTACAGGCCGAAACCCTCCACATGCGTGTTCTCGATGGGCATGTACTGTATCATCCCACCCTCGATCCCGTCGTCGTCCAGGGCGAGCTTCGCGCGGAGCCCCCTGCTCGAGATCGATTCATCCAGCCACTGCCGCCGCTTCGGTCCGGCTTCCCGTGCGGCCTCCGACCAGTCCTCCAGGCAGAGGCAGAACAAGTCTCGCCTGTCGTCGGGGAGGTCTATTACCTTCATGTTCACAGAACCCCGGGGATCCTGATTGTGAACCTGCACCTGTCGCCACCGCTGAGGATGGATTCGTCCACGGTCACCTCCGCGGGCCTGCCGAAGATCCCCTCGTATATCCCCTTGTACCACCCGGAGCTGCAGCAGCAGTACTCGAGGGGGATTCTGCTTCGGGTCTCCCTGATGAGAGGGCAGTAGCACGCCGCGACCTGTCTCTCATGGTCCGTGGAGGCCTCTGCAAAGGCTTCGGGGTCGCGCGGCCTGCGTATCTCTACAATCATGTCATCTTCGATGACCGGATCGCCGAACCGGCCCGGAGTCTCGCGCATAGCCGCCACAACGGCCTCCGGGCTGCCGGTCTCGCTGTACAGTACGCGCAGCTTCGCGATGTCCTCGTCCCCGAACTCCTCGGTGAAGACACAGGAACGCTCGAGCATTATATCGCACCTGACCGACTTGTCGGGCACTTCGGTCGCGAGCCTCGCCTGGGCCCCCAGCGACCACCGGGCGATACTCTCGAGGTCCTCGGTCAGACCATCCCATCCGGTGGTGACGCGGCTTCCGGCGCCGTGACCCGCCCTTCGGTCTATCGACTGCTCCCACTTCCTGATCTTGTCGGCAAGCCATCCCATACATCCTCCCGAGCCCGGCAGCGGATGGAACCGGACGCCCGATTTACCGTCATCCGGGCAGAGTAAGCCTCACTGAAGCCCCTCCGAGAACCGATCGCCCATAGGATACCGAGCCGCCGCAGAGATGTGCGATTCTCTCCACCATGGCGAGGCCAAGCCCGGTCCCCACGCTGGTCGGGCCCTTCACGAAGGGACGTCCGACGCGCCCGGAAAGCGATGCGTCGAAGCCCGGTCCATCGTCTGAAACCTCCATCCAGACTGCAGAGCCGTCTCCTCCGACGCACACCTCGACTCTGGAGCGGCAGTTCTGCAGGGCGTTCCTGACGAGGTTCGAAGCGGCTCGCTGCAGGAGCGCCCTGTCGGCGAGAAGAGATCCGGATCCGAGAACCTCGACCGTCTTGTCTGGGTGGGTGAAGCCCTCGGCTTCGGCGACCTCCCTTGCCAGAGAGGGAAGGTCAACCTTCTCCGCCGGGCCGGGAGACGAGCGGCCGAGCCGGTTGAAGGCCAGAAGCTCTGCGAGAAGGGAGTCCAGAGACGATATGTCCCTCTCCATGGCTTCGATCCGCGTATCCGGAGCACCGCAGGACTCGCGGAGCATCTCCAGCGCGAATCTCATGCGGGCAAGCGGGGTGCGAAGCTCGTGCGCCACGCTGCCCAGGAGCTCCTGATGGGAGCCGACGAGATCGCCTATGCGCGCTGCCATGGAGTTGAAGGTGGCTCCCAGGGAGTCGAGGATGTCTCCGTCATCCTTCGCCGGCACTCGCGCCGACAGGTCTCCCGCACCGAGCTGGAGCACAGCCTTGCGAAGCCCGGCGAGCCTGGACCGGAGAGGCGCGAGGGATGCGAAGAGGGAAACTGCGGTGGCTCCGAGGAGGATCATGATGAAGCCCCAGGCCGCCGCACGCGCGAAGATCTCTCGTCCCCGGGGCATGATGGGCACTTCCACGAGAAATCCTGTCTCGACGGGGATGCCGGGCAGGAACAGATGGCCGGGGCGGGGCAGGGGCGGCTGGAGGCCGGGCCGGGGGCCATCGAAGGGGATTACCCTGATCTCGCCGATGCCCAGAGAATCGCCCTTCGCAAGAATTGCGCCGGACGACGCTCCCGGGTGATCGATCACCCATTCTCTCATTTCCAGGAGGTTCCTGGCATGGAGATCCCTGGCGCGCTCCGGAGCCACCCTGAAGGTGAGGAACGACGTAAGCGCCACAGTTCCCAACAGGCTCAGCGCCACGGGCAGGTAGATGCGCAGGAACAGCTTGTTCACGGCTGGCCGCAACCGTCAGCGAGCATGTAGCCGACTCCCCTGACCGTCCTTATGAGATCGCGCCCTCCGGGCAGGGCTTCGAGCTTGCGCCTGACCCTGGACACAAGGACATCTATGGAACGGTCGAAGGAATGGAAGTCTATGCCTCGGAGCTCCTCCACGAGCCTGGCCCTCTCCTGCACCCTGCCGGCCCTGCGGGCGAGAAGGGTCAGCAGGTCGAACTCGGTGGTCGTCAGATCCACACGCGCTTCCCCGCAGGTCGCAACGCGTGCGGAAACGTCGATGCGAAGTGGTCCTACGATAAGAGTCTCCGCAAGTCCGTCTGCGGCGTTCCTTCGCAGGAGCGCCCGCAGGCGCGCCAGCAGAACCCGGGGCGAGACGGGCTTCTGCACATAGTCGTCCGCTCCCAGCTCGAGGCCCACCACCTCGTCGGTCTCGCCGCCGAGGGCGGTGAGGAACAGAACCGGGCCGTTCCAGGATGCTCTGAGCTCTCTGCAGACATCGAGACCGCTGCCGTCTGGGAGCATGATGTCGAGGATCACGATGTCGGGGCGAAGCGAGAGGATCCTCTTCACCGCACTTCCGGCCTCCTTCCAGTGGTCCACCTGGAAGCCGTGTCCGGCGAGATATTCCGACACCAGCCCGGCCAGGGCCGGATCGTCCTCCACCAGGAACACCCTGGGTCGAGTCTCCTTCAGGGACTCCTCCGAAGCACGAGACCTTATGTTACCGGAACCTATTCTAAGCTCCCGGGTATCCCGTGCGTACCCTGACAGGAGGAACAATGCACAGACTCGACCTGCTTCTCGCCTGCCTCGCAGCATCAGGCGCCGCCGGAGCGGCAGTGCTTCCGTACGTGATGCCTGAGCCGGGCGTCGTCTTCGAGTGGCTGCCCGGTGAGCTCGAAGTTCCAGTAGAAGGAATACTCACCGAGGATGGAGGCTCCGTATCCAGCGGTCCCACAGCGAGCGGGACGGAGTACCACATCCACTACTGGAAGGAGGATGTGCCGCAGGGTGCCGGCAGGTCGGAATGGCTGGAGACCAGGCTCGCCGCCCTTCTGCCGCCCGACGCCCCCGGCACATGGAGGCTGGGCGACATCCAGTGGGTGGAGGGAAGCAGGCTCACCGGCTGCAGCAGCTCCCTTTCGATGGGGCTCATGCCGTTTCTCAACTTCAACCTCGTCGCGGAGAACGGGGTTGTACTGGGGCGGGGCAGGGCATACGCGGCGTTCCGGAGGGGATACTCAATCCTGATCTACTGCCTGGCACCCGAGGAGAATGCCCTCGACGCAGTCACCAGCCTGGAGGGCATGGTGCACATGATGCACCTGTCGGAGGACTAGGGAAAACGGCGACGGGCCCCGAGGGGGGCCCGTCTTGGCCGGGGGATCTCCCAGCGCCTCAGGCAGCGGCACGCCTGCGGCTCTTCCAATCCACGAGGAGCATGCTCGCGATGAAGATCGACGACCACGTCCCAGTGACGAGGCCAATGCACATCGTCATCGCGAAGTCGGCTATCTCGCCCTCGCCGAATATGAAGAGACACGCCACTGCGAGGAACGTGGTTAGAACCGTGAGGATCGTCCTGCTCAAGGTCTCGTTGATGCTGATGTCCACCGTCTCCTCGAAGGTGCGGCCCTTCCTCAGCCTGCGGTTCTCCCTTATCCTGTCGAACACGACGATTGTGTCGTTGATGGAGTAGCCGATTATGGTCAGCACGGCGGCGATGATGGTGAGGGAGACCTCTATCCTCATGACCGCAATGAAGCCCAGCGTGACCAGCGTGTCGTGCACCAGAGCGAGCACCGCGGCGAATCCCCACTTGAGCTGGAAGCGGTACCAGATGTAGATGATGATCGCCGCCCACGACAGTATGACAGCGCTGAAGGCTTTGCTCCTCAGCTCGGAGCCGACTCTGGGGCCGATCTGCTTTATCTGCGCCAGGCCTTCGGCCTCGCCCGAGAGCGGCGAGCATCCCGTCTCCTCCAGAGCCGCGTTCACAGTCTCCGTGTCGCTGGTGGTGGTGCGCACGATGAAGGCCCTGCCCTCGCCGGAATAGTCCTCCAGCTCCTGCACCTGCACGTTCTGAAGGCCGGCGTTCACGAGATCGCGCCTCAGTTCCGAGACCTCCTGGATCTCTGTGTTCACAATGCTCGTCTCGAGACCGCCCGTGAAGTCTATGGACATCACGAAGCCCCCTCGCAGCGCGAAGGCGACCAGTCCCGCCAGGATTGCGGCGAGGCTGACGAGGTACGCTCTGTTCTTGATGGCCACGAACGGGATCCTCGAGTTGTGGAAGAACTTCAGCGCCCCCAGGGATATGTCGGACCTCTTGGGGTTCTTGAGCAGCAGTTCGAACAGAGACCTGCCGAAGACGAGAGAGCAGAACAGGCTGGCGAGGATGCCGATTGAGAGCGTCACTGCGAAGCCCCTGATCGGGCCGGTTCCGAACCTGTAGAGCACCAGAGCTGTTATGAGCGTCGTCAGGTTCGAGTCGAGGATCGTCGTGAACGCCCTGGAAAAGCCCGTCTCCACGGCGGCCCTGATCCCCTTGCCGCTGCGGCGCTCCTCGCGTATGCGCTCGAAGATCAGCACATTGGCGTCAACTGCCATTCCGATGGTCAGCACGATGCCCGCGATGCCCGGAAGGGTGAGCGTTGCGCCCAGGCCGCCCACTCCGAGCCTCGCCAGGGGCCCTGGGAAGCAGAGCACGGCGAAGATCAGCAGAATGTTCATCATCAGGCCGAGAGTGGCGATGACCCCGCCGGCGGAGTAGTAGGCGATCATGAAGAGGGCCACCAGTGCGAAGCCCACGATCCCTGCGATCATGCCGCGATTCAGCGCGAGTCTGCCGAGGCTCGGGCCTATGGTCTGCTCCTCGGCGATCGTCAGTCTCGCGGGGAGGGAGCCGGCCTTGAGCACCAGCCTGAGGTCGCGGGCCTCCTCCAGATCGAATCCGCCGGAGAGCCGGGTGCTGGTTCCCGTGATCCGCTCGCGTATCGTGGCCACGGAATAGACGGTGCCGTCAAGGATGATGCTCACCCTTTCGTCCACGTTCTCACCCGTGATGCGAGCCCAGTTGGCGGAGCCGTCATGGTCGAACTCCAGTATCAGATATGGAGCCGTGCTGAGGGTCTGCGAGTCGCCCATCCTCACGGTGACGTTCGTCAGCGACGCCCCGGTCAGCGAGTAATAGGGGCGCTCGACCCCTACGGCCTGGTCCCAGCCGCGCGTCACGTCGCGGGGGACGAGAAAGGCGGAGCGGAAGGTGCCCGAGGAGGTCTCGGTCTCGCGGCCGAAGGCGAACTGCAGATTGCGTGATGCGAGGATCGAATCCACCTCTGGACGCGTGATGATCTCGGAAACCCGGTCGAAAGGCTCGCCGGACCTCACAATCCAATCGCCGGGTGATATGCTGAGCTTGCCTGCGACTATCTCGTCCGCCGCCTCGAACAACCCGGACAGGGAGGTCTCCGCGGATTCCGCCACGGGAAAATCGACCGCCCCTTCCTCGATGACGGCTTCCTGCGCCGCTGAAGGCTGCAGACCTGCACCCGGGAGGAGCGATTCGGCCGCCGGCAGCGAATCGACTGCGGAGGCCTGAACAGCCGCGAGAAGCCGGTCGATCTCAGCGATGACCGGCACGGCAGAGATCAGGCTGGTCTCGGCGTTGGGATAGGCGACAAGCTTGAACTCCAGCAGCGCCTGCTTCTCGACTATGGAGCGCGCCCTGGCGGGATCCCGCACCCCCGGCAGCTGGACTACGATGCGATCGTCGCCCTGTCTCGTTATCGAGGGTTCCGAGACGCCGAACTCGTCCACCCTGTTCCGTATCACTTCCAGTGCCTGGTCGAGAGCCTCGGAAGGCTCCAACCCGGGTCCGGGCTCTATCGTATAGGCGAGATACATCCCGCCCTGGAGGTCGAGACCTAGTTTGATGGTTCCCAGGCTTGTTCTGTAGAGTTCGCGGTAGTCGGCCAGCATGGCCTCTCCGCCCTCCTGCCGCATCTCCTCGAGGAGAGCGCGGTAGTGGGGGTTCGAGGTTTCGGGCTGTACGCTGGCCTCCGCCCTGTCGCGCTCGAGCTCGGGCAGGGAGAACCACTGGAAGGTGGGCCACACCATGACCAGGCCCAGGACGGAGAGCCCGAGGGAGCCCCAGAGACGCCAGTTGACCGATGATCGCTTCATGTGCGGCAGAACCTCCTGTCGAAGCCCCGCCGGCCTTCGTTTCGTCCGGCAGGCGGGTGGGGCTCCGGCCACCTGGATGGGAACCGATGCGCCCGGGCAGACGCCCGGACCCCGTCATGGAACGGGATGAATACCGCTCGGAACAGCTTGTGTCAACGAGAAAAGGCTCACTCGGAGCCCGTGGGCTTGAGTTCGAGCCTCAGGGGCCGGCCGTCGGGATACGAAGCACGGAACGAGAGCCCGCCGTCGGATCGGGCTGTGGTCGAGGAACGGGTGCAGCCGGATGCGCGAAGAGCCCTGGTAAGATACAGATTGGCCTGGGTCATCGAGAAGAGGCGCCCGTCCAGATCCATCACAAGGACCGTCGTGTCGCCTCTCACCTGTACCCGGGGCATCCCGCCCAGGGCCACCCTGCCGCAGAGGGTCTCTATGTCAGGCGGCTCTCCATGCGGCCCGCCGATCACAGATGATGGCGGAGGCGACTTGACCGCGACGATCACCAGACCGCCGGCGATCGCCAGTGAGACCAGCAAGGCGAGAAAGGCCGACGCCCTCAAATTCCCTCCTCCGTACGGCAGCAATGCCGCAATCGTGGCGCAGGCTCAATTCTCAGGCTATCTTCCTTCCAGGTCAACAGCAAAGCCGGAGGTGCAGATGTCCGTTGTGACCCTTCCTCTCATCCTGCTGGCCGTTTGCGGCAGTGGAGACGACATCCCTCCCGCCGCCCCCTCTCCGTCGGGGCTGTCAGGGACGCAGATGTTCGCCACGACGGACTTCCTGCCCGAGGGCATGCTGCGAATCGGCCTGTCGGGGCGAGCAGATCTGCCAGGGGAGGGAGGGACCGCCTGGTCGGCCCCACTATCTGTCTGCTACGGGTTCGCCGAGGGGCTTGAGGCAGCCGCTTCAATTCCGGTGTATCTCTCTGACAATGCCTGGGGGGGTGCCGAGCCCACCGGCGACCTGGTGCTGGGAGCCAAGCTCCTCTACGAGTCGGTTCGGGGCGGCACCGCACTGGCACTTACCGGGTTGCTGGAGATCCCCTCCGGGGCCGCCGATCGGGACGGCGGATCGCGACTGGGAGCCGGGCTGGTAACCTCCACCACTTACAGGCTGGTCCGTCTCAGCATAGCGGGAGAGTACTACCTGGCCGGAGGGAACGACCCTTTCAGCGCCCGCCTGAGGGACGGTGCGAGGCTGGATTTCGGTCTGTCAAGCTTTCTATCCTGGCGGATCGAAGCCACAGCTGTGCTTACGGCTGACACTGACGGGAGCCTCGCCGCAGGAGCGGGCTTGGCCTATCTCCCTCTCGAACGTCTCGTTCTGCACTTATCGACTTTCGGCGATATGGCCGACCCGGAGGGTTTCCGGGCACAGGCCGGAGCGGCGGTCACGCTGGGCGCCGAAACTCTCCAAGGCGGGGTCTAGGCGTAGGGGGAGATGCTCCTCAGCCTGGATATGATTCCGGGCAGGACCTCCAGGACGAAATCGATCTCGGCGGCGGTGGTGTAGCGGCTCAGGCTGAACCTTATGGCGCTGTTCGCACAGTTCCTGTCAATGTCCATCGCGAGCAGAACGTGGCTGGGATCACGGCTTCCGGTGCTGCAGGCCGATCCCGAGGATGCGCTGATGCCCCGCATGTCCAGCAGGGTGAGGATGGATTCGCTCTCCACGCCGCGGAAGATGATGTTTGCAGTGTTCGGGAGGCGCGGGGCCGCCCCGCTCGTTATCATGGCCCCGGGACAGGTGGCGAGTATCCCCTGCTCGAGCTTCTCGCGCAGGGCGGTCACTGCAGTCCTCTCCTCATCCATGGCCTCGAGAGCCAGCTCCGCCGCTCTACCGAGGCCGACTATTCCGGGTACGTTGTACGTCCCGGCCCTCATGCCGCCCTCGTGATGCCCGCCGTGCATGAAGGGCTGCAGGTCTATGCCGGCCCTGACGAAGAGGGCTCCCACCCCCTTGGGGCCATGGAGCTTGTGCGCGGAGAGGCTCAGCATGTCTATTCCATCGCGGTCCACATCGATAGGAATCTTCCCCACTGCCTGCACCGCATCGGTGTGGAAGAGCACACCCTCGGCATGCGCAAGAGAAGCGGCCTCTGAGACAGGCATAAGAACCCCTGTCTCGTTGTTGGCTGCCATCACGGAAGCCACTCCTACGGAGGGGTTGAGCAGAATCCGGTAGCTGTCGAGGTCCAGGCTTCCCTCGGGTGTGACGGAGGCCAGTCCCAGAGGGTGTCCCGTCTCGCTGAGGTGTCTTGCCGTCTCAAGAACGGCTGGATGCTCGACAGCGGTGGTCACGATGCCGGGGCGCTTCGGGTCGATCGAACATGCGCTCTTCAGGGCCCAGTTGTCGCTCTCGGTGCCGCCGCTTGTAAAGAAGACGCGTGAAGGGTCGGAGGCACCGACGAGGGCTGCAACCGCCGCTCTGGCCCTCTCGATGGCGGGCATGACGGAGCTCCCGAAAGTGTGGAAGCTGGAAGGGTTTCCGTACTCCGCACCGAGGAAGGGCATCATGGCTTCCACGACCTCGGGAGCCGGCATCGTAGTGGCGTTGTTGTCCAGATAGGCCTTCACTGTTTCAGCTCGACCTCCACGCGCCTGCCGAGTCTCGCTTCGATGACCGACTCCAGCTCTGCTCGGAGAGCCTCGGATTCGGCGGCGGCTCTGAACACGATCTTGGAGGGTTTCACGGACACCATGCCGAGCGTGGAGCCTGCCAGCAGAGCGGAAATCTCAGGGGGAGGGGAGGAGGCGACAGCCATCGCAGCCTCCTGCACTTCTGCGGATCTCTTCCTGAAGTCGGCTATGGCGGCATGCAGGGCCTCGTGTCCCATGACCGAGCAGTGATACTTCTCCTCGGGCATTCCACCGAGGTAGTCGGCTATTTCGCGGTTCCTTATCTCGAGAGCCTCCTCGACGGTCCTGCCCTTCGCCATCTCGGTGAGGGCGGAGGCTGACGCGATGGCCCCGGCGCACCCGAACGTGCGGAATCTGATGTCGGATATGCGGCCGGCGTCATCGACCATGATGTCCAGGGTCATGGCGTCGCCGCACACCGGGGAGCCCACGTCGGCGTGACCGTCGGCGTTCTCCAGAGAGCCTACGTTCCTGGGGTTCGTGAAGTGGTCCATCAACTTCTCGGAATACTTCCACATGGTCACGCCTTCCTGATATCGCCCCTGACGAGGTCCTCCAGGGTGTTCCTCATGAGGAGGCTGGCGCAGGAATCCCTCATGGCAAGCCAGAGGCTCCTCGTGACGCAGCCGTCTATCTTGCTGCACGGCGTCTCCTGCTTCCGGCGCGGAGGCATCCCCGGGAGGTCGCCGATGCAGCTCGGGGTGAACATGCAACTCTCCAGCGCGCATATGACGTCGAAGAGCCTGATCTCCGACGGGGGACGGGAGAGGGCATAACCCCCTCCCGGACCCCTCCTGCCTCTTACTATCCCCTTCGCCCTGAGCTTTGCGAATATCTGTTCCAGATAGCGCGTGGAGACCTCCTCGCTCGCCGCGAGCTCGGCAAGGCTTACCGGTCTGTCGGCCCCGCGACGCACCAACTCGGCCAGAGCCCTCAGACCGTATCTGCTCCTCGTGGAAACCAGCATCATTTCCTCCTGGAAAGGGGGATATTAGCCGGAATCCTGAAGAATGTCAATCTCTTTCGGGCTATCTGGTTGCTCTACGGCCTTTTCTGCTCATTACCCGAACCGTGCTCAGAATTATGGCTGCCAGAACGGCGATGCCCAGGAGGGCGATCACGAGACGCAGAGCAGTACCTAGTGGATTGTACATGACCCCGGTGCCGGTGAAGGCCAGTTCCAGGCTTCCGGCGACGGAGGCGGGCGAATAGTTGCCCCTGTTGCTCATCACCAGCACCATGTCGCCGAAGCCTTCGATTGGTATCAGAACCTCTCCTGAGAAGACGCGGTCGTAGAAGAGGGTGTCAACCTCGCCGGCATCGGCGGCCCAGCGGTTGAAGTCGTCAATGTGGAAGAGCATGAGCTCGAGCGCCAGCGTGTCCGGAGAAATGTCCAGGGTGCCCTGGATGCGGGTGTCCTCTGTCTGCGCCTGGTCCACGCAGAACTGCAGGTACCTGTAGCTTCCGACCGGGATGTCGAGCGTCTCGTGGAAAAGGCCGAACGAACCGCCCGCCAGGGTCAGGAATGCCAACGCAGCCTGCGCAACTCCCAGAATGCACCTCCCTGAGTATTATACTCCCCGCATGGAGATTCGGAATGCCTGGCAGGGTTAAGGCCGGAGGATCTGGGCCGGTCAGGGGAGCCTACTATGCTCTGACCGGAGCCTTGGCGCGCTCCTGGGGAAGGATCTCACCGGAGTCCCTCGCCAGGATGCTGGGTCTCGTGAGGCTTCTCGAGGACTCGACCGAGGCCGGCAGGCGCAGGATCTACCTCGGACACCTGGAGAGGATACTGCCGAGCCTCTCCCCGCGAGAGAGGAAGTCCGTTCTACACGGCTACTGGGTGGTCCATCAAAGGGCGATGCTGGGCCTCTACCTGGCAGGAGACCTTGCTGAGAGACCCCCCTGGAAGCGCGTGGAATGGGCTGGCAGGGAGCATCTCGACGCGGCACTGTCGAAAGGGGGCGGAGCCGTCCTTCTGGCGCCCCACTTCGGCGACGAGAGGACCCTTCACATCCTGCTCGCTCTGGCCGGCTACCCCATCCACGTCATATCCACCGACTACCGGGGCGCATCCGAGCGGGTGAGGAAGGCTCGACTCGAAACGAGCATGCAGCTCCATCACGTGGCGTTTCCGGATCAGAACCCTCGCTGGATGTACAGGGCTCTGGAGGCCGGCGAGATAGTGCAGATAGCGCCCACGGCCTATGGTGGCCCCAGGGGGATCGCCGTGTCCAGCTTCGGAGTCCCCGTCCTGGCATCTGCGACACCCTTCAGGCTCGCGGCTGCCACCGGCTGCGCCACGCTGATCGCGCTCAACCATGTCCTTCCCGGATTGCGGTACAGGATCGAGCTCCTGCCGTTCAGGGTCTCGGGAGATCCCTTCTCTGACGCAGGGCTGCTCTTCGACGAACTCACAGCGCTCGGGAAGCTGCATCCCCGCCAGTACAACTGGATGAACCTCGCGATACGTCACAGGGAGACCAACACGATGCTGAGACTAGGGAGGATACCCGCCGACGAGCGGGATCTGGAGGAGCTAGCGGTGCCTGAGGACGAAGACCCAGGCCGTATAGGAGATCTCGCCGCCCTGGCGTCTCTCACCGGCTCCGGCCGGGCATCCAGCAGAAGCCCGACAGGCCGGCGGCGATGAACGTCTGCTGAAGCCCGAGGAAGACGAGGAGGACCCCCACGAAGACGCCCGCCAGCACGACCACCCCGCTTCCGGCGATCTCCCCGGAGAAGTTCCGGAGCGACTCGACCCCGGTCTCCGCCTCCTCGATCGCGTCCTTCGTCCTCACGAGCCCGGCATACAGGGAGTCCACCGCTTCGGCCACTGAATCCAACGCCGAGGATGCATCCTCCAGCCTTCCCGAGAGCCTTCCCATCCCCTCCAGCGCCAGATCGCCCGCATCGGCGGCAGCAAGGAGGTCCGCGGCGGTCTGCATGAACAGGCCCTGGCGAAGCATCACCATTGCGGCTGCCATCGCTGACATGTCGCCAGCGGCGCTGCGGCCCGCCCCCACGAGGTTCTCGAGGGCGGTCCCGGTCGAGCCGAGAACCTCGCGCGTGTCGTCCAAAGCGTCGCTTGCGAGCCTGACCACTTCGGCGACGTTCGAGACGACCGACGAGGAGGCTCCGAAATCGCCTGTCAGCGCGGACAGGAATCGCTGCGCCCCGGAAAGCCCTTCAGATGCGCTCGCTGCAGATCGGGACAGGGCGGCTCCGCCAGCGATCGAGAAGACGATGACCGCGATGCCTGCCAGCACGGCTGAGGCTCCGAGGAGCATGCCTGCGATAGACCAGACCCGCGCGAGAGCCTTCAGGGGGAATTTCATGAAGAGTCCTCCCGGTGCTGTTCGTGGAACGGCTCAAGATGTCCTCTCGATGGCGGCAGGTAAAGACCTTCGAGGCGGCGGATGACGCCCGCCGAAACGGCCGGGCTGTCCCGAGCCCTATCCCTGGCTTGCGAAGAGGCCGGCTCGCTGCTGCTCGGCATGGCGCGCTCGCGCTTCAGAGTCGAATCGAAGGGCGGCCACGAACTGGTCACGGAGGCCGACTTCGCCAGCCAGGCTCTTCTCGAGAGCAGGCTCGGCAGGCTCCTGCCCGGAGTCCCGTTTCTGGGTGAGGAGGGCTTCGGCAAGGTTCCCGATCCGCCTTTCTGGCTGGTTGACCCGCTCGACGGGACCAACAACTACGCGCACGGCTATCCTGTCTGGTCCGTGTCCGCGGCTCTTGTGGGCACCGGTGGCATCGAGGCGGCATGCGTGCACGACCCTGGCCGCGGCGAGACATTCACTGCCTCAGCAGGAGCGGGGGCTTTCCTCAACGGCGAACCGATCTCCTGCAGCAGGGTGGCTGCGGTTGAGAACGCTCTGCTGGCCACCGGCTTCCCGTATTCGCGCGCCCCGGGCGATCTCGGATTCGACATGAGGCCGCTCGTTTTCTTCCTCGGGCGCGCAAGAGGGATAAGGCGCAGCGGCTCGGCTGCCCTGGATCTCGCTTACGTCGCCTGCGGAAGGCTCGACGGATTCTGGGAGGAGCACCTCAGGCCGTGGGACATGGCTGCGGGCGTTCTGCTCGTGATGGAGGCAGGCGGCATCGCGGAGTCCTATGACGGATCGCCCTGGAGCCCATCTTCAGGCGGCATAGCATCGGCAGGAAGGGATTTCATGCCGCTGCTCCGCGAAGGGCTGGGAGCCGGCGGAGGAGGAGGGCGCGGGCGCCCCGGTCTGCGGGACGCCCGCCTGCTTCGATGAAGTCCTGACCTAGAGCTTCACGAGGCGCAGGACCCCCTCCGTACCACCCGTCACGCGCACGACGTATGCGCCGCCGGGGAGCCCGTCGCCTGAAAGCACGTAGCTTCCGTCGAACTGGTCCTCCCTGACGATCCGGCCGGAGGCGTCGAACACCTCGATCCTCGATCCGGGCGCCGATGCGCCGGTGATCGCCACCGACTCGGAGAACGGGTTGCAGCTCGCCGAGAGGATGGAGGGCACCTGGACCGCCGGTCTCTCCTCAGTGCCTGTGAACCCGATCTTGTAGATCTTGTCGTTGTTCATGTTGCTGACCCAGAGGAAGCCGTTGGCCTGATCGGTGTCCAGGCCGTGAGCCGCACCGCCCGTGAGAGAGCCGGGAATCGTCGAGACTATCGTCCCTGCGGTGTTGTAGCACCTGACGGGGCTGTCGGGCGCGCTGCATGCCAGCCATACGAAGTTGTTCAGGTACCCGCAGTCGTAGCTCGTTCCCAGGCTGGCTATGCCGAGAGCCCAGGCCGTGCCGTGAACGCCGGAGTAATCATACGACTCGATCGCATGGCCGCCACCGCTGCTCGTGCCCAGGACCAGGAGGTTACCGCTGCCTGCCGCCACTCCAGTCGCCGACTGGAGATAGCTGCCTCAACAGAGTGCGCTGAACTCGCCCAGGTATGCGCCGGAAGTGCTGTAGTAGTTGACGTACCCGCTCGTAAGCGCGACGTAAACCTGGTTGTTGGCGAAGGTCATGCCGGTAGGATGGGCTCCGGCAGCATCCACGTACCAGTTGAGAAGCACGGCGCCGGTGGAGGCATTCAGCTTGTAGACCTGGTTGGTGACGTTGTCGCACGCCCAGAGGGCGCCGCCTCCGAGAGCGAGGCCGCTGATGTTGGTGTCGGGGGCGTCGAGGGTGAGGATCACGGACTGACCGGTCGAGACACTCGCAGCAACGAACAGGAGCACAAGAATCTTCTTCAACTGCATACCACCCCCTCCGATTAAGAGCAATCAGACTCCTGAAGTTTACAATCGCTGACTGCGGAACAGGAGTCAATGACCGCCAAGATGAGAGCCGGCGGCTCCGGAGAGCCGCCGGAACATGAGCGCTCCTCTGGAAACGATCAGAACCCCAGATTCACACCGCCGTAGACCGTCCCGATGCTTCCGGTGCCAGGATCGTCCCCGAGCGTCCTCGCATACTTGTATTCGGCGAAGAAGCTCAGCGGGAGCATCGGCGGCTGGAACTCCGCGCCAGCAACTCCGTGGATCTCGGGATGCACCTTGTCGTAGACATCCAGCGGCGCTCCCTGGCCGGTCTGCTCCTGTACGTACTGTATCAGCAGGTCGGCGTCGCTGACGATGAAGTGGGCTCCAGCGCCGCCGCCGACATACGGAGTCACGGGGAGGCTGCCCACCGGGAGGTCGACCTTCAGGGTGGCGCCCAGGTCGAGATCGTGATATGTGGCTGTGTAGCTCTGGAGGAATTCCTGCTCCTGGGGGGCCTCCCAGCCCCATTCGTCCTGGAGATACTGGAGGAGCGAGTCCTCATCGATGTCTATCCCCTGCTCCTGTTCGATGTAGTTGATCAGATAGTCCTGCAGGGTTATGTCGGTTTCGGTGCCGATGTAGCCGGCGCTGAACTCCAGCGAGACTATGCTCATTATCGGAAACACGAACTGCCCGCCGAAGATCGCGTTCGACGCGTCTCCGCCCGTTCTGGGCTCGTTACCCGTGTAGTACCCCACGCGGCCGCCGAAATGCGGCCCCGCGGCCGCAGCAGCGGCGAATGCGGCTACGAGGATGAGATGCCTCAAGAGAAACCTCCTTTCCGTGTTTGTCAAGCATGGAGCAGACGACGCAGGGCGTCAACGAACAGGGCGCGGTCAGACCCGGAAGGGCCGCGCCCACGGTGAGTACACGCCTGCTTCAGCGAGGCTGATGCGAACAAGCGGATTCAGGCCTGCGGAAAGCCTCCTGAATCTGCGAAGTGCTTGGACTGGAGGCTTGTAGACCATCCTTGACTGCTCCCCGCGACTGATGCAGTGTTAGGCTGTGTCAGTGCCGCTTCTAGTCCATGCAAGGAAAAGGAGGTAGACACGTGAGGTTTCTTTGTGTCGCCCTTGTTCTGCTGACAGCTTCCACCCTGGCTGCAGGCCTGGAGAGCTACTCCTGGCAGTCCCTCGGCGGCGCCGAGGGATCTTGTCCCTCCGTCACCCTCGTGGAGTCCGACCTGGGACACATCGTGGTGGACGTCGAGATCCCCGGCTTCTGGATGACCACGTGGCCGGGCGGAGGCCAGAACTGGGAGAGGATATTCCTGCCCGGGTACTACTCCCAGAGCGAGATCGGCTTCCCCGAGGTGCCCTCGGTGCCGGTTCTCTTCGCTCTTCCCATCGGCACCCAGGCGGTGGTCACGGTCGAGGACGTCAGGTATTCCACCTTCGACGACATCCGCCTTCTCCCGCGCCAGCCAGCAGAGATAGACATGCCTCATGCCGCCTGGCCCTTCGAGATGAACGACAGAGCCTACGGCTCCGCGGTGACTCCCGGCGCCTGGGCTCTAGCCGACATGGAGGGCATGTGGGCCGGTCTTCACAACCAGCGCCTGGTCCTCAACCCGTTCCAGTTCGACGCGGCGACGGGCGAGCTCCGAGCCGCGAGCAGCATGAGGGTCAGAGTCGAGTTCCAGGGTGCGCACCAGGGCTACTGCGCCCCGATCAACCCCGGCATGGAAGCTGCGATGGCCGGCAACGTGATCAACTTCGCCGACTTCAGGCCCTACGCGGGGAACGACGGCTCCAGGGCGGGCACCAAGTACATCTTCGTCTGCAACAGCGGCAACATCGCCGCCGTCGCCCCCCTGTACGAGCTTTACAACTGGCTCGGCATGAAGGCCAAGGTGGTGACCCTGCCCAATCCCGCAACCGTAGCGCAGATCTATGCCGCTATCGCCGACAACTACGAAACCGGCGTTACCCGCTTCGCACTCATCGCCGGAACCTATTCTGAGATGCCTTCCTACAACTACGGCTCTCACGTCGGGGACTACTACTTCGCGTGCCTGACCGGCGGAGACCTGCAGCCCGAGATCGGCGTCGGCAGGCTCACAGGGAGCTCCGCTCAGATCGATCACCAGGTGGACAAGATCATCGACGGCTATCTCGCCTATCCGTTCACCGATGACACCAATACCACCGGCATCATTCCGAGCATGAGCGTGCTGGCCGCCCACGAGGAGCAGTATCCCGGCAAGTACACCCAGTGCTGCAACGAGATAGCGGCCTATCCCTACAGCCTCATCAACTTCACCTTCATCAAGGTCTATCCGCCCGAGGGCGGCACGGCCCAGATGGTGAGCGACGCCATCAACAACGGCGATGGCTTCGTCACCTACCGAGGCCACGGCGATGTCACCTACTGGGCGTGGTCGCCCGGATGGAACGCCACCAACATCAACGCACTCACGAACACCTTCATGCCGCCGGTGGCCAACATCGCCTGCCTGTGCGGACGCTACAACGAGTCCGGCGACTGCCTGGCGGAGAGCTGGCAGTTCGCTACCCACGGCTCCAGCGGCAACCTGGCCGCAGCAGATCCGTCCTACACGGAGGCGAACCACACCTACATCAAGGAGATCTACAAGGCCATCTACGACCAGGGCACGTGGAACATCACCGAGGCCATCAACGACGCCACAGTGGTCACGATGTCCCAGCACGGAACCTACGGCGAGGCCAATGCCAAGATGTACTTCTGGTTCGGCGACCCCGCCATGGAGATCTGGAGCTTCGACCAGGCAGGCGAGTTCGGGATTCTCGACATCACCGGCCCCTCGGTGCTCAACCCCGGACCCCAGACCGTCACACTGACGGTGACCTCCGGCGGCTCGCCTGTGTCTGGCGCCACCGTGGCCTTCACCGACGGGATCGAGGGGGTCACCGATGCCCAGACCTTCTACCAGACGGGAACCACGAACGCCAGCGGGCAGGTGAGCTTCAGCGTCACCATTCCTTCGTCCGGCCAGGTCCACGCAGGTGCCACAAAGCACAACTACAAGTATGACACCATAATGTGGACCATCGGCGTGGGCGTAGGCGAGGGCAGCTCGGGTGCCGTTCCGCAGCTCTCCATGGGCATCCCCTCTCCCAACCCTGTGACCGTCTCGGCCAGCATAGAGTTCTCCACTCCGGCCGCCGGCATTGTGGACCTCGGCATCTACGACATAACCGGCCGTCTTGTCGAGACTCTCGTGTCGAGCGAGATGCCCTCCGGCACCCACTCCGTCGTCTGGCAGCCCGGGCAGACCGCGAACGGCGTCTATTTCGTTCGCCTCACGACGCCGTCCGGCTGCATCACCCGTCAGGTGATGGTCGTCCGCTAGTTTCGAGATTCCTGCGACGCCGGGGGCGGGGCTCAGGCCCCGCCCCCTTTTCTCGCTACTCTCCACCTGCTCGTCGTTCCAGACAGACAGGGCTTCACCGGGCGACAGGCACGCCTTATGTTCGGTCTTTCTCCGGAGGTTCGCTGGTGCAGAAGACAGGATTCGACAACGAGAGATATCTCGAAGCCCAGGCCGCCTCCATCCTCGAGCGGATAGACAGGCTCGGAGGCAGGCTGTACCTGGAGTTCGGCGGAAAGCTGGTGCACGACTTCCATGCCGCCAGGGTCCTTCCGGGATACGACCCCGACGTGAAGCTCCGCCTGCTGGAGCGCCTCCGCGAGAGGGCGGAGATCCTCCTCTGCATATACGCCGGGGACATCGAGCGGAGGCGCATCCGGGGCGATTTCGGCATCACCTACGACACTGACGCGCTCCGACTCATTGACGAGCTGCGCACACACTGCCTCGAAGTACGGGGCGTCGTTGTCACCCGCTTCGACGACCAGCCCGCCGCTACAGGGTTCATAAACGGCCTCGAGCGGCGCGGCGTGCAGGTGTTCGTTCACAGGTCCACCCGCGGCTATCCCACCGACGTCGAGCTGATCGCAAGCGAGCAGGGCTACGGCTCGAATCCCATGATCCCCTGCGAGAAGCCGCTTGTCATAGTCACCGGCCCCGGCCCGGGGAGCGGCAAGCTCGGAACCTGCCTGTCGCAGCTCTTCCACGAGCACAGGCACGGGATCGAGGCGGGCTTCGCGAAGTTCGAGACCTTCCCGGTCTGGAACCTGCCGCTCGAGCACCCCGTGAACGCGGCCTACGAGGCAGCAACGGCGGATCTCGGGGACTTCAATCTCATAGACCCGTTCCATCTCGAGGCGGCCGGGACGATCGCCATCAACTACAACCGCGACGTCGAGGCCTTCCCTGTGCTGCGGAAGCTGCTCGAGCGGATAACCGGAACCGCTTCTCTCTACAGGTCTCCCACCGAGATGGGCGTGAACCGCATAGCCGAAGGCATCACCGACGACGAAGCGGTGAGGACTGCGGCAAAGGACGAGATGATAAGGCGCTATTTCCGAGCGAGATGCGAATATGCAACGGGCATAGCAGAAGCCGACTCCGTCAGGAGGATCGAGGGGCTCCTGAGCAGGTACGACATCGCACCGGAGCACCGCTCGGTCGTGAAGCCAGCCAGAGAGGTCGCCCGGCTGAGGGCCGACGAGGCCTCCGCCGAGGCGACTGGAGCCGCGCTGGAGCTGCCCGACGGCTCGCTGGTCACGGGACACGACTCTGCTCTGATGCACGCACCGGCAGCACTGGTCATAAACGCGGTCAAGAGACTCGCGGGCCTGCCGAAGGAGCTGCACCTGCTCGCTCCGGGAACCATCACCTCCATTGCCAATCTGAAGCTCAGGGTCATGGGCGCCTCGGCATGCAGCCTCGATCTGGAGGAGATGCTGATCGCACTGAGCGTGAGCGCCACCACAAACCCGGTCGCTGAATTCGCAATGAAGGAGCTGAGCAGGCTCCGCGGCTGCGAGGCGCACCTCTCGCACATACCCTCTCCCGGAGACGGGGCAGGACTCCGCAAGCTGGGGATCAACTTCACGAGCGATCCGCTCTTCGCTTCGGGCAATCTGGCGACTTACTGATAGCCGGCGGCAGGCGTCAACAGGATCTCACGCAAGGACGCGAAGAACGCAGAGCAGCCATCAGGTGACAGGCATCGGGCATCAGGCCGAGGACGGGGCAGCAGCGCTGCGGCAACAGCACCTCCCCCACGAAGAGCACGAAGAAAGCAGAAGCTTGAAGGTGGCCGCAGGAGACAGAGCGCCGGGGACAGAACACACACATGAGTTCCGGAAGCGCCGGGAATGACTGCTTTGCCGCCTGACGCCTGGAGCCTGCCGCCTGTTGCCTGTCTTCTCAGAAGTACAGCCTCGCCCCGATGCCTCCGGCGACCTCGAAGTCGGTGTCCGGGATCAGGTCGAGTCCCGGCACGATCTGCACGAAGATGTCCACGGGGGCTCCCTCGAACGGATAGGCCAGCCCCAGAGGGATGCGGGCGCCGAAGATCACCTTGCTCTCGTCTTCCTGCGGGGGAGGGTTGTCCTTCTCGTAGAAGCGTACCTTTCCGCCGAATCCGTAAGTGAACATCAGCCCGTAGAGGTCCGCGGAAGGGTCGTCAACGATGTTCAGCGAATGCAGGACGTAGTCGGCGAAGAGGTACACCCCCTCGTTGTCGCCGAGAGACCATGCGGCCCCGCCCTCGACGGCTGTCGTACCAGAAAGCCAGCTCTTGAAGCAGAGCCCCGTGGGCTCGCCCAGGATGATGCCTACACCCGTGCCGCCCAGCTGCGCCTGGGCGACGGAAGCGGCCAGGAGAACTGCCACGGCCACAGCCATGCGCGCCATTCCAGAGCCTCCCTCCGAAAGCGTCTGCAGGGAACTATCTGAATGCGGGGCAGTGACGGTCAACGACGCACTTGACCATAGCGGCCCGTGGAGGCATGTATTCCGCCGTCGTTTGCTGCGCCGGTGCGCAGCCGAGGTGACAGTATCACCCGTCCGGAAGCGACGCATGCCTGCGCTCCGCAGGGAGCTGCCGTTCCGGGCGCCACCGTCACTCTCCCGGAAGGAGGCATCCGCTTGCGGAACTACGAGACAGCTCTGATTCTGAGCGCCAGCCTCACCGAAGCCGAACTCGAGCAGGAGGTCGGCAAGGTGGTGGACCTCATCGGCAAGGGCGGCGGCGTTCACTCCGGAACCCAGCGATGGGGGCGGAGGATGCTCACGTTCCCCATAAAGAAGCAGACGGAGGGCGTGTACTTCTTCGTCCACTGGCAGGGGAACCGCGAGATCAGCGACTCGATCGACTGGAATCTGAAGATCGACGAGAAGGTCCTCAGACACCTCACCCTGAGGCTCGAAGAGGGCGGGGAGGCCGTGGACCTCGCGGGAGGAGCCGACGAGGAGCCGCCTCAGGCAGGCAGGGGTGCGGGATTCACAGACGGATTCGACGGAGACGAGGAGTCCGAGCAGGACTCCGAGGAATAGCCGGAGGGATCTGATGACCATGAACCTGAGGATGCCGAGCATCAACAGGGTCTTCATCTCCGGCAACCTGGTCGCCGACCCCAGGGTTAACATCCTGGAGAGCGGGGTCCGAGTGGCCAACTTCAGGATCGCGAACAACCAGTCGTTCCGTCTGAAGGATGGCAGCTGGGGCGAGAAGACCCACATGGTGGACGTCGTGGCCTGGCGGAAGACTGCCGAGCTCGTCGAGCAGTTCCTGCACAAGGGAAGCCCGGTGATCGTCGAGGGAGAGCTCCAGACGAGCACATGGAAGGCCCAGGACGGCACCGAGAGATCCAGGGTGGAGATCCTGGCCCGCCGGGTGCAGTTCCTCGAACGGCAGGGGGGTGCTCAGCGGTCCCGGGAGGACGCCCAGCAGCAGGGACGCCCGCTCGAACCCCCATCGGAGGAGCCGCCCGACCTGGACGGGGAGTATGACGACATCCCGTTCTGAGGGAACGGAGGATGCTGATTGACCGACCTCGGCCTGCCGATGCTCAACTATGTCGTCGTCTCGGGCAGGGTAAGGGTGCTCCACGATCTGAAGAGGACCAGGCACGACTCCTACCTGCTGGAGCTCGTGCTCGAGAACGTCGTCGAGGTGCCCTCATCCGAAGGAACGCCCGTAAAGGTCGAATCCATGATAGAAGTGGAGATGTGGGGGAGGCTGGCCGAGGAGTACGGCAAGAAGCTCTCGACAGGGTGCCACATCGTCGTCGAGGGACGGCTCGCCAGCGTGGTCTTCGAGGACAAGACCCGCATGGCGCGGAACCGGATGATCCTGAGGGCCAGGGAAGTGCAGATGCTGGACCACTGGAATCCATGAAAGGAAGGACCCCTTGATCAAGAAGAAGAAGTCGCCGGTGAAGGTCCTGAAGAAGCGCAAATGCCGCTTCTGCGTCTCATCGGATGCCATCATCTCGTACAAGAACGAGCGTCTCCTCGGCCGCTACGTGTCGGACCGCGGCAAGATCGTCCCGAGGCGGGTGTCCGGAAACTGCGCCAGGCACCAGCGTGCGATAGCGAGGGCGATCAAGGTTGCCCGTTTCCTGGCCATCATCCCGTACGTAAGGGAGCACTTCCGCTAGTCGGGACCATGGCTGGTTCGGGGAGAACCTTGAAGATCGTCCTGACAGGGGTGCTTACCCTGCTCATGGGCCTGCAGTTCGCCGCAGGAGCCCTCTCTGCGAGGCTGGCCTCCGGCCGGCGAACAGGGGGCATCGTACTGGCCGCCATCCTGATCCTTGTCATGTACTTCCTGGGGGGGCTGCAGGTCTCCCTGATGACGGCAGCATGTGCGGCAGCCCTGGTGACCGCCTCGGCGATGAAGCTGAGCATCCAGTCCGCGGCGGCTCTCGCCGCTGGAATCGGGACTATCGCCGCCGTGGCCGGCCTGGTCGAAGGGCCCGGCCTCATGGCGATACAGAGGAGGGAGCTCGACAGCCTCCTGCCGGAGTGGGCAGGCGAAGAGCTCGGGCCGGGAGGAAGGACCTATGTGCTCGATGCCGCTGCGTACCTGTCCCCCGGTCTCGGGGCGGTGCAGACAGCAGCCGGATCAGCCCTCGCTGCCGCTCTATTCGGCATGACCGGAGGCTTCGCGGCAATCCGCAGGGAGGACCTCCGCCTGGGGCTCGGTACCGCTTGGATCCTCATCGCATCCCTTGCTGCCGCCATTGTTCCGACGCAGATCCCCCCCGAGGCCAGGGCGTTCGCTCACAACTCCCTGCTCTTCATTGCAGTTCCCTATTTCGCAGTGGGAGCAGCGGTGGCCGGAGAGGCTATGCGCGGCATGCCCGGGCTGCTTCTCCCTTTCGTTCTGCTCGTCGTCTTCGCCACGCCGCTGTCAGTGGCGGCGGTGACGATGACCGGAGTCCTGGATACATGGTTCGACTTCAGGCGGAGAATACGCTCGAAACCCGGGAGTGATCCGAAATGAAGGTAATCCTGCTCAAGAACGTGAAGGGCCTCGGATCGGCAGGGGACATCGTCTCCGTATCCGACGGCCATGCGAGGAACCTGCTCATCCCGCGCAATCTCGCGGTCGAGGCGAAACCCGGGGCCGTCAGGATGGCGGGCGAGATGAAGAGGAAGGCCGAGGCCAGGGAGGATGCGATGACGGCCCGTGCGAGAGAGCTGTCGGCCAGGCTGAAGGGCCTGGTCTGCACCCTTGCCGCTCCTGCGGATGCAGGCGGCAGGCTTTACGGCAGCATCACGGAGGCCGACGTGGCTCGAGCAGTCTCCGAGGCGGGCGTATCGGTGGACAGGAGGCAGATCCATCTCGCCGAGCACATAAAGACCCTGGGGGATCATGCCGTCCCGGTGAGGGTCGCCGGCGAGACCTTCGAGGAGATCACCGTGAGGGTGGTCTCGGGCTGAGATGCTCGTCCTGGCGGTCGAGACCTCCTGCGACGACTCGGCGGCAGCCATCCTGGACGGGCCGGCGGTGCTCGCAGGGAGAACCCGAAGCCAGGAGGAGCACGCCGGCCACGGGGGCGTAGTGCCGGAAATCGCCTCCCGCCTCCATCTGGACGTCCTTCCCGGCACGGCGAAGGCCGTTCTGGAAGACGCAGGAGTGAGCCTCCATGACGTGGATGTCTTCGCCGCCACGGCTGGCCCCGGGCTCATAGGGTCACTCCTGGTGGGCCTGAGCTGGACCAAGGCCGCAGCGATGGCCTGTGGAAGACCTTTCCTCGGCATCAACCACCTCGCCGCTCATCTCTGCATCCACTACGGGGGAGAGAGCCCTGTCGCCTTCCCTGCCGTCGCGCTGCTCGTTTCCGGCGGGCATACATGCCTCTTCCTCATGCGCTCCTGGACGAGGATCGAACTGCTGGGCGGGACCAGGGATGACGCCGCGGGCGAGGCGTTCGACAAGGTGGCGAAGATGATGGGGCTCGGCTTCCCGGGTGGTGCGGAGCTGGACGCCCTGGCTGCGCTTGGCGATCCCCACGCAGTCAGGCTGACCATGCCGCTGTCCGACCCGGCTTCGCCGGAGTTCAGCTTCAGCGGGCTCAAGACGGCCGTAAGACTGCTTCTCGAGAATGGGGCGGACCGTCGAGATCTGGCAGCCTCCTTCAACTCTTCGGTGGCGGGTCTCCTGGCATCCAAGACCGCCTTCCAGGCCCGTACCCATGGCGCAGCGAGCGTCGTCGTGGCGGGGGGCGTGTCGGCCAACTCAGCCCTCAGGAGCGCATTCGAGAAAGCCTTCCCGGGCCCCTTTCCCGCACTTTTCCTGCCCGACAGGCCGATGGCCACGGACAATGCGGTCATGGTCGGGAGGGCCGCTGTCTCGGTGCTTGACTCGGAGCCCTTCGCACAGTCCGGGTATTCGTGCAACGCATTCGCTCGCTGGGATGGAGACGTCCTCGAGACTCTCGCGGTGTGAGCGCGACGGGACTGCCGCGCAGACCCGCGGGCTGGTATAGTTCATCCCCGGCCGGGATGCCGGAGAGGGAGACAGGGAGGCTGAGCCCCTGGTTCGCGGTATAGGCGTCGATCTCGTAGATCTGGAGAGGTTCTCGCGCGTCGTCGAGGAGAGGGGAGGCCGGTTCCTGGCAAGGGTGTTCGCCCCCTCGGAGCTGGAATCCGATCCCTCGATTCAGACTCTGGCTGGTCGCTTCGCCGCGAAGGAGGCCATCCTGAAGGCCATGGGAACCGGGCTCGCCGAGGGCGTAAGCTGGCAGGATCTGAGGATCACCGGAGGCGGCGGTAGGCCCCCGGCGGTGGAAGCCTCAGGCGCAGCCGCTTCCTTACTGGCGGGCAGAAGAGTCCATGTCAGCATCAGCCATGCCGCCCAGTACGCCATGGCGATGGCTGTGACGGAAGACGCGGAGGGCTGAGATGACGTGCTGGTGGGTCACACCGGGGGAGATGGCGTCGTTCGACAGGCGCGCGATCTCGGCCGGCACTCCAGCCGAGGACCTCATGGAACAGGCTGGCGCCGCGGTGTTCGAGACGGCCTCGCGCATGGCATCCCCCGGCGACGGGCCGGTCGCGGTTTTCTGCGGGCCGGGCAACAACGGGGGCGACGGCTTCGTGCTGTGCAGGCTGCTCCTGCAGGCCGGCTACGACGTGAAGGCGGTTCTGGCCGCGGAATCGGCTTCGAGCATCTCGCCTCTCTGCATGAAGAATCTCGTGCGCTTCAGGGACTCCGGCGGCACTGTCCTGGGAACCAACCGTGTCATGGAGACCGTGGGCGGGCCGGCTCTCGTGGTCGACGCCCTGCTGGGCACGGGTTTCAAGGGCCAGCTGACCGGAGTGTTCGCAGCCTGTGCGCAGGCCATCGCCGACTGCAGGGCGCCTGTTCTCGCGGTCGACACCCCCACAGGAATAGACGGGGCTACGGGTGCGATGGACCCCCTTGCGCCGCATGCAGCGGCAACCGTCTGTCTCGCTGCGGTCAAGGCCGGCCTCCTGCTCGCTCCCGGCTGCTCGAGGGCCGGAGCCGTCTTCTTGGCGGACATAGGCATAGGTGTCGACGAGCGGCAGGACAGGGAGCTGATGGACTTCGCCACAGCGGCGGGAATGCTTCCCCCGAGACCAGTCGACGCCCACAAGGGTCTGTTCGGCAGACTGATGCTGATAGGAGGCTCGGAGTCCATGCCCGGCGCCCCGATGCTCATGACCATGGGCGCGCTCAGAGCGGGGGCCGGACTGGTGCACCTGTTCGTGCCGTACCCGGCCTCGCCGGCGGTCTCCGGCAGGATACCGGAAGCCCTCTGCGGCTACTTCCTGCCCGGCGACGTCACATCCCTGCCCGATCCTGCCGGGTTCGACGTCGTGGCGGCGGGACCCGGCATGGGCGCCGGAGTGGACACTTCCAAGATCATCAGGCACATACTCTTCGACTGGGAGAAGCCCGTCGTGCTGGATGCCGACGGTCTCAACGTCCTCGAGGGTGCGCTCACCGGCCTGGCCGCCAGGAAGTCGCCTGCGGTTCTCACCCCTCATCCGGGGGAGCTCCGCAGGATGACGGGCGGAGCCTGGAGCGGCCAGCAGGAGGCCTGGGACATCGCGGCCTCTCTCTCCAAGGCGACCGGCTGCGTGGTGCTCCTGAAGGGACGCCCGACCATGGTGTTCTCGCCCACGGGCCGCCGGATGCTGGTCCCCACCGGGAACAGCGGCCTCGCCACCGGAGGAAGCGGGGACGTGCTGACCGGGGTGATCGCGGCCCTCATCGGCCAGGGCGCCGGACCCTTCGAGGCGGCAGCGCTCGGAGCCTTCCTCCACGGCCTCTCGGCCGACATGGCGGTCACCAGGATCTCCGGCAGGTCGCTGCTCCCCGGGGATGTCGCCGAAGGCCTGGGCAGGGCCTTCCTGCTTCTGGAGAACGGCTCGTTCCACGGGCTCGTTCGTTTGGAAGGGAGATGGCATGGCCGCCTGTGGCCTGACCCGTGACGAGGCCCTGGACATGCTCCGGCAGAGCGTTTCCAGCATCAATCTCCAGAGGCACTGCCTCGCCACCGGTTCGATCATGAAGGCTCTGGCACGCCTCAAGGGAGAGAACGAGGTCCTCTGGGAGACAACCGGCCTCCTGCACGACCTGGACTACGAGGAGACCGAGTCATCTCCCGGAATCCACGGCTTGAAGACCGCGGAGCGCCTCGAAGGGCTCCTGCCGCCCGAGCACCTCGACGCCATCAGGGCCCACAACTGCGAGAACAACGGATGCGCCCGGAAGACGGATCTCGACAGGCTGCTCACCGCGGCGGAGTGCGTCACTGGGCTGATCACCGCGACTGCGCTCGTATATCCCGACAGAAGGCTCGCCTCTGTCGAGCCGCGCGCCGTCATCAAGAGGATGACGAAGACCGGCTTCGCCCGGTCAGTCAGCAGAGAGGGCATCCGCGAATGCGAGAAGGCCGGATGGAGCCTTGAGGACTTCGTCACCCTCTCGCTCGAAGCCATGAAGTCGATATCCGAAGATCTGGGTCTCTGACGCGAGAGGCTGGTGAGGAAGTGAAGACTGTCATCGAGAGGCTGGGCGAGCTGAACCTCCAGGTGCGCTCCACCTCGTTCCTTAGAGGCTCCAGCGGGTTTGCGTGCTACCGCATGGACGGCGACCCCTCCACGGTCGAGGAGCGACTGAGAGCCGCAGGGGCGCTTGCGGCAGCCACCGGCCGCTGCAGGAGGATCGCCCTCACCTCGCCTCTCGACATGAAGAACGAGGAGGAGGCCGCCAGGGTTTCGGGACTGCTGTCGGAGCTCTCCCTGGAGGCAGGTTCTTTCTATCCCGACATCTACACGCCCCGCAAGGGGGGCGTCCTCGGCCCGCGGCTGATGTACGGAAGTCTCTCCAGCCCGTTCACGGACGTCCGCGTCGGCAGCATCTCCTATGTGACACGTTCGATGGACCTCATGAGGGCGGTGGGCTCCCGGCAGGCCGTGCTCTGGATACATGACGGGATCGACACCCCGGGGGAGAAGAACCTGACGGACATGCTGAACAGGATACTGAACGGCCTGAGACAGATAGGCATATCGCTCCACAAGAGCGAGAACATGCTGCTCGACTGGAGGCCTTTCGATCCTTCCTTCTGCTCAATGGCAGTGTCGGACTGGGGAACCGCCGCGTGGCTCTGCCGCGAGACCGATCCGTCGTGCAGGGTACTGCTGGACACGGCTTCGCTCCTTCCGGGAGCCAGCCTCGACAGCATCGTCGTCGCAATGCTGCACCAGAAGATCCTCGGAATGGTGAGGCTATCGGACAGCAGGCTGTCCCAGGGTTCGCTCCCGGCCGGGGTGCTCGACCCGGCGGCCCTCTTCCGCTTCTTCGTGAACCTGCTCCAGGCGGAAAGGGCCGGGCTCTGCTCCATCTCCGAGATGGTCTTCGAGCTGGCCCCCTCCGCCCGCACCGGCAGCATCGTCGAAACCGTCCTTCTCGCCGTCGAAAACGTGGAGACGGCTTTCGCTGCGGCGATGCTGGTGAACCCCGACGAGCTGGCCGACCTTCAGAACAGGCCAGACCCGTTCCAGGCCGAGCGCCTGCTGGAGGATGCCATGCTGACGGACGTCAGGCCCGTTGTGCGGGCCTGGCGAGAGGAGAAGGGCCTCCCCGCGAGCCCTGTCGATCACCTCAGGAAGGGTGCCGCAGGGAGCTGACACTGCATCCGATAGCAGCTCCTGGCCGGGTTCCATCGTTCGTAAGCCGTTTCAGGCTCCGGCCGTGAGCTGCATCCCCCTCTGCAGCGCGGCCTCGTTCACCGCGAGAGCCTTTACGGGAACCCGCGTCCGCAGGGACTCCTCGAGAGCGCCCGCCGGCAGGCCGAGCCACCTGGCCGCAGCGCCCACCATGATCGTGTTGGCGACCCTTGGATCCCCCAGCTCCGCCGCCTCCTCGACCGCTTCTACGAACATGAACGGCACTCCCATGGCCTTCAGCGCCGCCGACACGTCGGGATACTCCGCCTGCCCCGTGTTCACAGTAAGCGGCAGTATCTCCAGGTCGCACGCGAGCAGCATCCCGTCAGCCCGGAGGAAGTGAGCCCATCTCATCGCCTCCAGCTTTTCCAGAGCCAGGATCAGGTCAGCCCTGCCAGCCTCGATCATCGGGCTCCAGACCTTCCGCCCGAATCTCACGTGGCTGCTCACGCTGCCGCCCCTCTGGGCCATGCCGTGCACCTCGCTCTTCTTGACGTCCAGGCCCGCCAGAAGGGCAGCGCCGCTTATGACCTCGCTCGCGAACAGGATGCCCTGCCCGCCGGTGCCGCACAGGAGTACGTTCCTCGTGTCGTCTTTCATCTCGCACCCCCCGTGTCCTTGGCAAGGGCACCCTTGGGACAAACGTCTGCGCACAGCCTGCACTCAGGGTAGCAGAGCATGGCGTTGACCACCGGCCGGCCTTCGACGAAGCTCAGTGCCGGGCAGCCCAGCGACATGCATCGCCGGCAGCCGACGCACAAGTCAGAATCGAGCACGGCGATCGCGCGATGCTCCGGTCTGCGGATCATCACGCACGGCCGGCGGGTGATGACAACCGACACCTCCGGAGCCGCCATCTCCTCCCTCAGGATCCTTTCCAGGCTCTTCAGGTCGTGCGGATCTACGACGGTCACCCGTTCTACACCACATGCTCGGCAGACGGCCTCCAGATCGAGCTTTCGGGCAGGCTCGCCCCGCAGGCTGAGCCCGGTGGCCGGATGCTGCTGCCCGCCGGTCATGGCGGTAATGCCGTTGTCCATGATGAGAACCGTACCGGTGCCGCCGTTGTAAACCATGTCTATTAGGCCGGTGATTCCTGAGTGTATGAACGTCGAGTCTCCGATGGATGCCACCATCCTGCCCGCCACGGCATCTCGTCCGAGAGCCTTCTCCAGGCCGCTGAGCACGGTGATCGCCGCCCCCATGCAGAGCACGGTGTCCACCGTTTCGAGCGGGGGCATCAGGCCGAGGGTGTAACATCCGATGTCGCTGGTGGAGCCGGCTTTCAACCTGTTGAGCACCCAGAACGCGCCGCGGTGCGGGCAGCCGGGGCAGAGCGTTGGGGGTCTCTGCGGCACCTGCGCCGGCTCGAAGGCAGGCGGCTCCACCGTTTCCGGGGCCAGGGCCCGCCTGGCGAGGCCTGGGTCCAGCTCGCCCTCGAGGCTCACATACTTCTTACCATCCACAGGTGCCAGGAAATGCGCCCTGATCTGCTCCTCGAGGAAGGGCTCTCCCTCCTCGACCACCCTGACCTCCCTCACGTCCGCGAGGAATCGTCCTATGAGATCCCAGGGAAGCGGCCATGTCAGGGCCAGCCTGAGGAAGGAGGCGTCCGGCAGGACCTCCCTGGCATGCTGGTAGGACACGCCGCTGGTTATCACTCCCAGAGAGGGGCTTCCGGCTACGACCAGGTTCAGGGGGAAGGTGGCCCCGAAGGCGGACAGATCCAGGGTCCTCTTCTCGACTCTGGAGTGCATGCCCTTCGCGAATGCGGGGATCGGGACGCGCTTCCTGATGTCCTTCGTGTAGCCCTTCGGCGGGAACTCCCGCCTCGGCCCCACTTTCACAACACTCAGCGAGTGGCTGATCCTTGTGGTGGTCCTCAGCATGACGGGAGTGTCGAAGCGCTCGGAGATCTCGAGTCCCCATCCCACGAGGTCAAGAGCATCCTGGCTGTCGGAGGGTTCCAGAACCGGGATCTTCGCCGCGCGGGCGATCAGCCGGTTGTCCTGCTCGTTCTGGGAGCTGTGCATGCCGGGATCGTCGGCGGAGACGACGACCATGCCCCCGGTGATCCCGACATAGCTCAGCGTGAACAGTGGATCGGCAGCCACGTTGAGCCCGACGTGCTTCATGGCCGAGAGCACTCGGGCGCCGCCGTAGGAGGCGCCCGCAACAGTCTCGAGAGCCACTTTCTCGTTGGTCGCCCACTGCGCGGTGATCTCCGGGTAGTGCTCGCCTATCGCCTCCAAGATCTCCGTCGACGGCGTGCCGGGATAGGCTGCAGCGAAGGTCACCCCGTGCTCCCAGGCGCCTCTTGCTATGGCCTCGTTCCCGGAGAGGAGCAGCCTGCCCTCTCTCACGGCGTTCAGCCTGCCCTGCTTCATGTGAGCCTCCGAATCCTACTCGTAGGTTCTCTCTCTCTCTCTTCCGTCGAGAACTCGCATGACGCCCCGGACCAGAGCCTCCAGCTCCGCCTCGCCCGGGAACACGACAACGGGCCCGAGGAAGGAGAGTCCCTCGGTGATGCGGTCGGTTATCCAGCGGTTGTGAGCCATGCCCCCGGTCACCACGATGCAGTCGACTTCGCCGTGGAGGGCGGCGGCCATGGCCCCTCCCTCCTTGACGAACTGGTATGTCATCGCCCTGAGCACGAGATCCGCCCGGGCATCTCCGGCGGAGGCCCTCTCGACCGCCTCTCCGACATGGTCGGTGCCCAGGTAGGCGAACAGACCACCCTCTCTGAGAAACATCCGGGAGAGGTCCTTCGCCGTGTAGCTCCCCCCGGTGCAGAGGTCGATCAATCCGGTCACGGGCAGCGAGCCGGTTCGCTGGGAGCTGAATGGTCCTCCGTCGTTGGCGTTGTTCGTGTCGATCATCCGGCCCTTCCTGATGGCGTTGACCGAAACTCCGCTCCCGAGGTGCAGTACGACCATGTTCAGCTCGCCGAGAGGCCTGCCCAGCCTCTCAGCGGCCTTGTAGGCGACCATCCTGATGTTCAGAGCGTGGCTGAGGCTCTTCCTGGGCAGCAGGGGATGCCCGGACAGGCGGGCCTCCTCGATCATCTCGTCCACGCATACCGGGTCCACGAAATAGGCTGGCTTGCCGAGGGGCCGGGCTATGGCATCGGCAAGCGGTGCGCCGAGGTTGGAAGGATGATCGGCCTGCAGCGTAGTTCCCTCCGCTATGTCTCTCAGAAGTGCGTCGTTCACCCTGTAGGTGCCTGCGGCGAGAGGCTTGAAGGTGCCTCCACGGCCCACGGCTGCTGTCATCGAGGCCGGGTCGAAGCCGCGCGCGGAGAGGGCGGCAAGGATCAGATCCCTCCTCATCGGTATCTGCTCGAATGTCGAGCGGAACTTCGCCAGATCATCCGGTAGATGGCGCACGTTCTCCTCGAAGACCGGGGAGTCCTCCTCGTACACTCCGATCTTCGTGGAAGCACCTCCGGGATTGATCGCCAGAAACAGCCTACCCATCGCCGCCTCCGATCACGGTTCCGAGTGCGAGGGAGTTGAGCTTCGTCTCGGCCCTGTCGGACCTCGACAGCATCACTACCGGTGCAGACGCTCCGGCTATCAGGCCGCCCGCCGAAGCGTCGGTCATGTACATGAAGCCCTTCGCGAAGATGTTTCCGCACGAGATGTCGGGCGCTACCAGGATGTCCGCCCTCCCTGCGACGGGGCCGGATATCTTCTTTATGGCGGCGGCCTCCGGATCAATCGCTCCGTCCACCGCCAGAGGCCCCTGCACCTCCACCCCGGGGATCCCCTGCCGGGCGATGGCGGCGAAGACCCTCGTCTCGGGTATGTTCTCGTCCTCCACCTCCACGGCCGCGAGCAGAGCCACCCGGGGCACGGCGCACCCCAGCCGCCTCATGACCCACGCAGCGTTCTCGACGATCTGGACCACCTGTGAGGGATCCGGCCTCGGCACCATGCCGCCGTCGGTGATGGCCACCAGCCTGTCCTGCCTCGGTGCGTGGACCACGGCGACATGGCTCAGAAGCCTCCCCGTGCGCAGCCCGTGCTCCTTGTCCAAGACCGCTTTCAGCATCACCGATGTCTTGAGGAGGCCCTTCATGAGCATCGTGCATTCGCCCGAGCTGACGCTCCTGACGGCCATCATCGCGGCCTCCTCCTCGGCCCCGGCATTCACCACCTCGATCTCCGGAGGAAGCGGCCGGCCGAGTTTCGCGGCCGTCTCCTCGACGGCGGCGACGGGGGCGAAGACGACAGCGCTGGCAAGCCCCTCCCCGGCAGCGGCGAGAAGCGCCTCGATCGAGGCCTCGTCGTGTCCCATCGGAACGGCCACCCTCGCTCCCTTTCTTCCGCGGGCAGCCTTTCTTATCTCATCGAAGCTCCTGTACAAACCCGACCTCCCTCCCCGGGCAGCATGCCTCCGGACGGCGACAAGGCGATTTGTTATTATGCTCCCGCGCGAACGAAGGGCCAAGAATGCCGTCCAGTTCTCCGGACATAGTTTCCGCGCTGCGTTCCGCGAGCGGCTTGCTGCTCGACTTCGACGGCGTAATCGCTGACAGCGAGCCAGTCTATCACAGGTCGTACTGCGAAGCTCTGGAGCCCTGGGGGCTTTCCATCGAGCCGGAGGAGTACTGGCTGCACTTCAGCTCGCTTGGAACAGGCCTCGAAGGTTTCGCGGCACGGCACGGAATCATCGGTCTGGACGTCGAAGCGGTGAAGCAGAGGCAGCGGCGCATATACGCCGGATTCTGCTCCAGGGGGGAGGTCGCCCTGATGCCGGGCGCCGCGGAGCTGCTGGAGGAACTCCGTGCCGGAGCCTGGCCGCATCCCTGGGCAGTGGCGTCGAACACCGACCGAGTCCTGATCGAGACCATTCTCTCGCTGCAAGGGCTCGGCACTCCTCTCGTTGTAGGCGGCTCCGGGTTCGCTCCCAAGCCCGCACCTGACATCCTCCTGGCGGCCGCCAGCGCTGCGGGCTGCACGCCAGAGAAGACGCTGGTTTTCGACGACGCATGGAAGGGCCTCGCGGCGGCAGCTTCGGGCGGTTTCATCCCGGTGCTGGTGAGGGGCAGGCTCACCCGCGGGACGATGCCGGAGGCGAGACTGGAGATCGACGGCATAGCGTCTCTCCTTCCGGCTATCAGGGAGGCAGCGCTCTGACACCCTTCGCCTCATGTCATCCCGCCGCCTGGGCGGCAGTAGTTCTCGGTCTGCTCTTCTGCTTCCTGGGAAGACGGCTCTTCACCTTCTTCCTGGCATGCTCCGGCTTTGCCGCGGGCTTCCATGTGGGAGCCCTCCTCCTCGAAGGCACCGGTGGATTCTGGGAGGTTGCTCTCCCCGTGGCGACCGGGCTTGCCGGCGCGGCGCTCGCTCTCGTCCTCCTGAGAGTCTCGATGTTCCTCGGAGGCGCGGCAGCGGGATTCGTTTCCGCCGGCGGACTGCTCGGACTGGGCCTCCTGCCGTCAGCGGCGGTCGCCCTTGCGGCCGGTTTCCTGGCAGTTCTTCTCACAAAGCCGTTCCTGTCGGTGCTGACAGCTGCGGCAGGCGCCCTGACGGCAGTCGCAGGTGCCTCCGTCCTCGTCGGTGGAGCGGCGGCTCCCCCGTACGCAGCTCCTCTCCTGGCTGCGGCAGCGGCGCTTGCAGGGGCGCTCTTCCAGATCGGGGACCTGCGACGGCACTCCTGAGGGTTGCACAGGGCGGTCTCTCCCGGCAATAGTCGCCTCTGCGTCGAAGGGAGGCCTTCTGGAAAGGCTCGCTGATTACGGGATGGTGGCTTTCGCAGCGGCGGTGCTTTACGCGCTGTTCCGTGCTTCGCGCCGTCTGCTCGGGCTGTTCCTTGCGGAATTGGAGAAGAGGAAAGGCCCCCTGACGTCGGATGACATGGTCGTTCTCGGATTCAGGAGCCTGGTCGCCGGCATGCTCCTCCTGCCGCTCGTCACATGGGGCCTGTCCTTCGCCGATCCGTTCCGGCTCCCGGGAGGACTCGTCCTCCACCTGGTGCTTGTCGCGATATCGATAGTGCTTTTCAGCTTCGCCGAAGACCTGTTCGGCAGCATCTCGAAGTACCCCTCGGGCGGCATTGGTGCCGGCGCTCACTGGAAGATTACAGGGCCGCTGCTGATCGCGTTCTGGGCAGCCGGATTCCTGCTGATAAGCCCGATCTTCTACACCTTGACGGCCGTTTGCCTGGCGTTCCTCCACGCATACGCCCTGTCGTGCAGATCGCGGCGCGCGGCTCCGCGCTCCGGGAGATGAGAGTCGTCTTCCTCTGCGACGACGAGCCCTTCAACATCCCCCGCACGGTGCTGGAGGTGATGCGAAGGCGTCCTGGCGACTGCTTCTGGGTGATCCCCCTTGGCGGGCATGGCTCTCCCGGCCGCGGTTTCCTGAACGTGAAGAGATATCTTGCCCTCTACGGTCCGCTCGGTTTCGCCCGGATGGCATTCCGTTTCGCTGCGAGACGCCTTCTAGGCGCCCTCGGAGTGACTGCGGGCGGGCCATACAGCCTTGCCCAGAGCGCAAGAGCGGCTGGGGCAGGACTCCTCCGTGTGAAGAGGATCAACTCGAGCGAGGGCAGGCGCGCTCTTGCATCTCTCGATCCGGACGTGATAGTCTCGGTCGCGTGCCCTCAGGTTCTCTCAAGGAGGACTCTGGCTCTTGCGAGGAAAGCCGCAGTGAACGTCCATTCGGCTCTTCTCCCCAGGAACAGGGGCATGCTGCCGACGTTCTGGTCGCTGATGGACGACCCCCCGTGCCCAGGGGTGACAGTGCACGAGATGGTTCCGGAGATAGACGCCGGCGACATTCTCGCCCAGAAGCCCGTGCGGGTCGAGGCGGGAGCGTCGCTCTGGGATCTGCTGGCCGAGTGCAAGTCGGTCGCGGCCGATCTGCTCGTGGAGGTGCTGCAGAAGATCGAGCAGGGAACAGTCGAGAGACGCCCCAACCCTCCTCATCTGGCGACTGTGCACTCCTTTCCGGAAGCCGCTGATGTGCGGGAGTTCAGGCGCAGGGGCTGGAGGACTCTTTGAGGTCCGATCGCGTCCTCGGGCTGTCCTTCGACGTCGAGGAATGGTTCCAGACCGGCGCGATGCGTCCGTTCCACCCGCCCTCCTCCTGGTCCGGCCTCGAACCGCTTGCCGGAACGGCCGTCGAGATGCTCCTGGACGTCCTGGAATCGCACTCCGCCAGGGCGACCTTCTTCTTTCTGGGTTCGGTGATGGACAGGTGCGGCTCCCTGGCCGGGGAGGTCGCCTCGGCCGGACACGAGATCGCTTCCCACGGCTGGGGACACCTGGAGCTGGTTTCGGCCGGCCCCCGGGAGTTCGAAGCGGACCTCGGGATGTTCCGGGACTCCTGTTCGCGTGCCGGGCTGCCGCAGCCCAGGGGGTACCGCGCACCGAGCTTCACAGTCGTACAGGAAAACCGCTCCTGGGTTGTAGATGCTTTGCTGGCTTATGGTTATGAATACGACAGCAGCGTGTTCCCGATAAACCGCAAAGGACACGGATTGCCCTGTGCCCCGTTGCGTCCGTTCCTTCTGGAAGGGACCCGAGGGGCGATTCTGGAGCTGCCGGTGGCAGTGGCGCGCTTAGCCGGGGTAGGCATCCCGGCCGGAGGAGGGGCATGGATGAGGCTCTTCCCGGGCCTCGTGCACCGTCTGCTTCTCGAGAGGGCAGCCCGTGCGGGATCGCCGCCGGTGATCTACTCGCATCCCTGGGAGTATCACATACCCCTGGGGGCGTCACGGAGCTATCCCCCTCTGGTGTTTCTCAGGCAGTCCTTGAATGCCGGCCGGACGATGCTCCGAAGGCTCGACAAGATACTCGAAGTCTTCCGCGCGATGCCGCTAGGAGAGATTGCCGACAGGGCCAGACTGACAGTCTCCGAACCCTGCGGGAGATGAAACGGGCCGGATTCCGGTCCGGCCCGCAGGAAGACTGTCGGTGTCGGCAGCTCAGGGGGCCTCTATGGCCTCCACCGGGCACACGGAGGCGCATGCTCCGCAGTCTATGCACTTCTGTGGATCGATCTTGTACTTGGCTCCCTCGCTGATGGCATCCACCGGACACTCGCTCTGGCAGTTGCCGCACGCGATGCACTTGTCGGTGATCCTGTAGGCCACGGGACCCTCCCTTCCGTAAGACAGGTCGCACTATACCGGCACTGGACGCCTCCTGTCAACGAATTGGAGGACTGAGGCCGGGTATTGCACGGACTTTGCAATGCTGTAATAATGTCTTCCTACGGAGGGGTCATGAAGGATTTTCTCGCGGAGAGCTTCTTCGAGAAGGGTTGGGAGAGCGTCGACCGCAACTTCCGGAAGCTCTCCTCGGCCGCCGAGGAAATGAAGGCGGGTGAAGAGAATTCCCCCGAGGAGATCTCCAGGGCACTGGACAAACTTGCATCTCAGGTGGAGCTGTTCGCAGACCACTGGGTGCATTTCCACACCAGGCTCGAGGCGCTGATGCGCGAGTTCAACATAGAAAGCAGTGCGCAGGAGCCGGCCGACAGGAAATAGCAGCCGGCAAGACCGTCGGAAGTATCAGGGCTGCCTGTTCACCTTTTCTTCGAGAGCCTTCCTCCTCCTCTCGAAATCCATCCAGCGCTCGGCGAAGATGTCGACCATCTTCTGGATCTCCAAGAGCTTCTTGGCTATGGCTTTCTTGGTCTCGTCCCCCAGGCCCACTCTGTCTGCCAGATCGAGGTCGAGCCTCAGCCTCGCCATCCTTTCGTTGATCTCCTGCCATGCTGCCTCGAACATCTGTTCGGGCGGCTGGCTTCTCTCGTCGCCGAACCGCTCGGGTGTGGACGCGCTCATTCTTCCCTCCGCCTCGAATACTCAGGTCCTGACCCCGAGGATATCGAGAATCCTGTCAAGCTCGTCCAGTGAGGAGAACTCCACTTCGAGCCTTCCCTTCCCACCTCGCTCGACGATCCTTACCCTCGTTCCCAGCCTGCGCTGGACGGCCTCCTCCAGTGAACGCGTCTCTGGAGCCCGGCCCGAGGCCGGCTTCCTCCTGCCGGGGGCCGAGACCTGTTTCCTGATGTATTCCTCGAGCTGGCGCACCGAGTAGCGCCTTCTCACTGCGAGCGCGGCCGCACTCTCCATGGAGGCCCGGGTCCTCAGACCCAGGAGGGCCCTGCCATGCCCCATCGCAAGCTCGCCGCTCCTCATGAGGTCCTTCACAGATTCCGGAAGCTCGAGAAGCCTGACGAAGTTGGCTACGGTGGACCTGCTCAGGCCGATCTGGCGTCCGACCTCCTCCTGCGTCAGACCGAACATCCCGCTGAGACGTGAGAAGTTTTCCGCCTTCTCCATGGGTCCGAGGTCCTTGCGCTGGATGTTCTCGACCAGTGCGAGCACCAGCATCTGCGTGTCGTCCGCGTCCCTTATCACGGCCGGCACCTCTGCCATGCCGGCCAGGCGTGCCGCCCTCAGCCTGCGCTCCCCCGCCACCACCTGGAAGCGGCCGGATTGCTTGCGGAGAACCAGCGGCTGCAGAAGACCCTGAGCCCTGATGGAGTCGGCGAGTGACTGGAGCTCGTCCTGGTCCCAGTCCTGGCGTGGCTGGAAGGGGTTTGGGTCGATCTTGGCTGTCGAAACCAGCACGATCTGGCCCGACGCCGTCTCCCCCACCTGGGGGAGCAGGGCTTCGAGGCCCCTTCCTAGAGCCCTCCGACCCTGAGATGTCATCTGGCCATCAGCTCCTCCGCAAGGAGAAGATAGCTCCTCGCTCCGGGTGAATCGTAGTCATAGTGCAGCACAGGCTTCCCGAAGCTCGGGGCCTCGCTGAGCCTCACGTTGCGCGGTATCCGAGTATCGAGCAGCCGTCCGCCGAGATGGGCTTCGGCATCGGCTTCGACCTCGCGGCTCAGGTTCAGTCTCCTGTCGTACATCGTGAGGAGCACGCCCTCTACCTCGAGCGACGGATTCCACAGCGCTCGGACCCTGCCGATCGTCTCGAGCAGGTGCGAAAGCCCCTCCAGTGCATAGTACTCGCTCTGCAGGGGCAGCAGCACGCTATCGGCGGCCACAAGGGCGTTCAGGGTCAGCAGGCCGAGGGATGGAGGGCAGTCGACGAGAACGTAATCGAACCTATCGAGGAAGGGAACCCGAACAGCGTGCCTGAGGAAGCTCTCCCTCTCCTCCTGTGCCGCGAGCTCGATTTCGAGCCCCGCCAGATCACGCGAGCCGGGAACCAGGTAGAGGCCTTCGAAGCAGGTTTCTCGAGCGCAGCGGTCGAGACCCTCTGCGGAGGTGAGCAGGGCGTGCATGTCACTGCCCTCTCCCGGGGAGACGCCGAGACCGCTCGTGGCGTTCGCCTGCGGGTCCATGTCCAGAACCAGGACGTCTCTGTCGTATGCGGCAAGGCTGGCGGCCAGGTTGACCACTGTGGTGGTCTTCCCGACTCCGCCCTTCTGGTTCGCCGTTGCTATGACCCGGCTCATTCCCCCTCTTCCCGGTTCCCGCGGGACAGTTCCTGCGCGGCTCGACCGACGCGATACTGCACCAACGCTCCTGTGCGGTCAAGCGGCGGGACGGGGAGATCGAAGACCCGAGAAGCCCACCGCAAGGCGCTGCCGGAAGGCTCCCTTATCGTCAGGACGGCATCCCCAGCCCCGGCAGATGCCAGCACACGGACAAGCCCGGCCGCACCAGTGACCGCCCTTGCTGTGTACTGGGAAGCCAGACAGGCGCGGCTCTCTATTCGCACCCGCTCGACTCGCGCATTCGACAGCCCGAGCCTGCCAACGGCCATCTCCAGGAAGAGAGCGCGGTTCCTGCGGGGTTCCAGCATCACAACATCCCAGCCCATGATGCCAAGGATCATCCCGGGGAATCCGGCACCGCTGCCTATGTCCACCACAGGGCCTCTCTCCAGCAGAACTGCGAAGGCCAGCGACTCCAGGAAGTGTCTCCGCCAGAGCCTCGGCATCTCCGACGGCCCCGTAAGGTTCACGAGCCTCGAACGGGAGACAAGGAGAGAGGCGAACTCCCTCATGAGCGAAATCTCCCTCGGGCAGGGGCGGATGCCGAGCGCACCGCAGTCTCTAACGATCTCCTCGTCCGGGGGCAGCGCTGCCAGCGGGTCAGAGGCCGGGTGTTCCACGTGGAACACCCCCCTTCCTCGCCAGGTGAACAAGCAGTCCGTCCACGTCGGACGGCCTGACTCCCGGCAGACGGGCAGCTTCGCCGAGACTGGAGGGACGCATCCTGGAGAGCGCCTCCCTGGCCTCCCAGGAGATCTCCTCCACAGAACTGAAGTCCTCTATGCCGGCCAGAGGAAGATCGTCGAGCCTCCTCCGGGCCTCCATCCTCCTCGACGTCCTCTCCACATAGCCCCTGTACTTCTCGTCGAGCACGACGCTCCGGAGTGCATCCGGGTCGAGCTCGGACAGCACAGGAAACCTGTCCTTCAGGTCCCGGGCTTCGATCCCAGGCCTGCGGCAGAGGTCCAGAGCCCGGATCCCGTCCGCAGCGCAGGAAGCAAGGGCGGCCCTCGCCCGGGCAGCCTCCCGTTCCAGTGCGGCGAGCAGCTCGGCGTCGCCCGGACGGGCCACGCCCATCTCCAGAGCCCATGGCAGACAGCGGTATGGGGCATTGTCCTCTCTCAGGTGGAGCCTGCTCCAGGCCCGTGAGGAAAAGAGTCTGTACGGTTCGTCGAGGCCCTTCCGGGTTATGTCCGATACCAGCACACCGATGTAGCCCCAGGCGGGATCGGGCTCGAACAACTGCCCTTCCCGTGCGGCTGCTGCAGCGTTCCTCCCGGCCAGGAGGCCGAGGGCTGCGGCCTCCTCGTATCCGGAGGTTCCGCATATCTGACCCGCCAGGAAAAGGTTCTTCGAGCCTGCCGCTCTGAGTGCACCGTCGAATCCGCCCGGGAGGACATAGCTGTACTCGACTGCGTATCCCCAGCGGGCCACCCTGGCTCCTGAGCAGCCCGGGATGCTCCGGACCATCTCCATCTGCGCCTGCTCGGGCAGGCTGGTCGAGAGCCCGTTGAGATATACCAGAGGGCTGTCTCTCCCGACCGGTTCTACGAAGACCACGTGTTCGGAGCGCTCGGGGAATCTGAGGGCCTTGTCCTCGAAGCTCGGGCAGTATCGCGGCCCTCTTCCGGAGATTCCGCCGGTCAGCAGGGGCGAGTCTCCCAGGGCCGACAAGGCGGCCCTGATGGTCGCTTCGTTCGCGCGGGTCACCCAGCAGGGCATTCTCGACGGAAGCGATCCGTAGCGCGAGCCTCTTGTGGAAAAGCGGAATCCGGGGCCGTCCTCGCCCTGCAGCTCCATCTCTCCGTAGTCCAGAGAAGACGCGGCAAGTCTAGGAGGAGTCCCTGTCTTGAAGCGGCCGAGAGCCAGGCCACGCCTCTCCAGGTCGTCGGCGAGCGCGAAAGAGCTCCCATCCCCTGTGCGTCCCCCCCGCCACCTCTGACGCCCCCTGAAGAGCACGCCACGCAGAAAGGTGCCGGCGGCCACGACTACGGCGTCCGCGGCGAGCAGCCGTCCGTCGGCGAGACGGACTCCCGACAGCCTCTCCGTCGGGCCGTCTAGCGCTGTGACCTCGGCTTCGACCAGAACGACCCCTGCCTCCTCGAGACTCCTTCTGACCAGCCCGGCGTACAGGGCCGCGTCAGACTGCACCCTGGGCCCCCAGACGGCAGGCCCTCTGCTCCTGTTCAGCATCCGGAACTGGACCGCACTGCCGTCCGCGCATTCCCCCATGACGCCCCCGAGGGCATCTATCTCACGGACGAGGGTTCCCTTAGCCACGCCGCCAATCGCGGGATTGCAGGACATCTCGCCGATCCGCGAGATGTCGAAGGTCACCAGCACCGCCGAGGCTCCAGCCCGAACCGCCGCGAGCGCCGCCTCGGCGCCCGCATGGCCTCCACCGACCACTACTACAGTCGGAACCTTCACTTACCCACGCAGAGCGACCCCAGGGCACGCTCTATCGAATCGCTCCAGCCTGCGGGGCGGTCGGTCATGTCCGAGATGACTGCGTCGGCCTCTGCCGCGAGGGCGGAGGCCAGCGCTGCATCGCCTGCTCGAAGAGCCGCGGCGGCATCTCGCAGGATTCCCTCTACCAGCGAGGCTGCGGCGGCCGGCCAGGTGCCGGGCTGTCGGGAAGTGATCCGCTCCTTCAGTTCCTCTATCCCCTCCGGTTCGAGCACAGATACGTTCAATCCGGGGCCGCGCCCCTCGTCGCACCGGCTCGAGACGGAGATCAGCCTCGGGTTTCTTCGAAGGAGGGCTTCCGGAACAGGATCCTGCCCGCGCGGGCTCATCCACACCACGCAGTCGCCCTCACGCACTTCGTCGAGAACCTTGGTCAGCGCCATCGAGTCCAGGCCGTCATCGTCGCTCCAGCCTGCTGTGTCCCTGAGCTCGACGATTCCGCTCCCCAGGTTCGCCAGCATGCGCTGACCCTCGCGGGTGGTGCCGGGGATATCCGAGACCAGTGCGGCCTCGCGGCCCGAAAGAAGGTTGAAGAGGGACGACTTCCCTGCATTCCTCGGCCCTGTAATGAAGACCCTTGCCGGTTCGGTCACCGCCGCTGCAGCGGCCGTAAGAGAAGACGCGGTCTCCAGGAGCCTCTCGAACCGTCTGTCGAGCGCAGCGGCATCCTCACCCGCGCGATGGCTGTCCTGGAACTCGATCGCTCCGTCGAGAGCGGCAATCGTCTCGGAGAGTGCTAGTGACAGCCGGGCGGCGAGGGACGATGCGCTCCTCCCGCCTTCGGAGACTCCTCGGAAGGCGGCTGACAGCTCCAGCACTTCGAGAGGCGACACACGGCCGTTGAGTAGCGCCCTCCTTGTGAACTCCCCGGGGGCGGCGACCCTCGCCCCATCCCGGAGCAGCCTGCCCAGGATGGCGTCTGCGACGCCCGGCGCTCCGGAACAGATCAGCTCGACCATCTCCTCGCCTGTGTAGCTCGCTCCCTCGGGCCACGAGATGGCGACGACAGATGAGGCGGGCCCTCCCACGCCGTCGAGCGAGCCGAGCGCTCGCTTCCTGCCTTTCAATGCCATGGGAGCCAATGAAATACATTCCTCGGCGAGCCTGGCGCAGCCTCTACCGCAAAGGCGCACAATGGCCAGAGACCCCTGACCTTCAGGCGTGGCTCGTGCGGCGATGATGTCGCCGGACGGGATACTGGAGAGGCTAGCCCTCTCCGCGGTCACGGCGCACGATCCTCTGCTCCACGAGTGAGAGGGCGCTGTTGACGAACCAGTAGATTGTGAGACCGGCCGGGAAGCGCATGAACAGCCACGTCATGAGCACAGGCATCATCACGGCCATCGTCCGCTGGCTTGGATCGGTCACGGTCATCTTCTGCTGGAAGTACATCGAAGCACCCATCAGAAGAGCCATGAGGCCTATGCCAGGCATTCCGAGCACCGTCGTCCCGAACGGGATCAGGATCTCCGGCCTCGAGAGGTCCCTTATCCAGAGGACGAAACCGGCACCCCTGAGGTCCACCGAGCTTTCCAGAACCCGATAGAGCGCGAAGAAGACCGGCATCTGCATGAGGAGCGGCAGACATCCGCCGAGCGGGTTCACGCCGTGCTCCCTGTAGATCTTCTGGAGCTCCTGTCTCTGCCGGAGAGGGTCATTGGGGTACTTCTTCTGGAGCTCGAGCATCCTCGGCTGGAGGGCCTGCATCTTCCTCATCGAGCGCGCGCTGTGCCACGACAGTGGCCACAGAAGCGCCTTCATGCATACGGAAAGGACGACGATCCTCAGGCCCCAGTTCCCTATGAAGGACAGGATCGAGCTCAGGAACAGGTAGATGAGTCTTCCTATCCATCTGATCACCGGCCAGCCGAGATCCACCAGGTTCTCGGTGCCGGAACCGAGAGCCCTGAGCCTTCGGTAGTCCACAGGACCGGCATACACCCGGACCGAACCCGCCTCGAGACCGATGCCCGGAGAGAGGTCTTCACGCTCCGCCCAGGCGAAGCCCTCGTCCCTCTCTCCATCGGCGGACATGAGTATCACCGCGAAGTAGCGGGAGCGGGCTGCTGCCCAGAGAACGCGTCCCAGCGGCTTTCTGTCGTCGAGGGATCCCGTTCTCGAGTTCCTGTACTTCTCGGCGTACCATGCAGCGGAGAAGTACCTGCGGAGATCCTGCGCCTCCTCTGTCGGCGGGAGGCTTCCGGAGGCCAGTTCGACCGGGCTCCGGCCGGTGTCGAGCGTGAAGGAGTAGCTGTCCGGTTCGAAGGAGAACACCTTCCTCGATCCATAGGCGTCCACGAGTACCAGACTGTCTGGAGATGCCGAGATCACGAGTGTGTCAGGGCCGTCGCACCAGTATGGCGCCGCACTCCCGTCGGCGCACGAGGTGACGAACCAGGGAGCCGCGACCAGATCGACCGGGCCCGATCCGCCGTGAAGAGAGCGGAATCCCGGCAGGATCCAGGATTCCACGGCCCCGCCTCTCGTCGTTATGGAAGCCCTCACCAGAACGCCGCCTTCCCTGCTCCTTATCACCACAGCTATGCTCCTCGGTGCCGGAGCGAGGGAATCGCGGGCGGCCTCGACTGACGTGTCGGCCGGGGCGGGCTGCCCCTGGCCCTCGGTGGAGTCGGCAGTGGAGACGGCCTCGGGCGGGACCGGCGAGGGAGAAGGCGCCGGCGTGCGCCTCGCCGTGAGGTTCCAGCCGAGAACCAGAACGAGCGCCATCAGGACCGAGGCGAGAAGCAGGCGCTGCTGGTCACTCATCGCCGGAGCCCTCCGTGTCTCCCGGTACCGGGTCGTATCCGCCCTTGGCGAGCGGGTTGCATCTCGCGAGCCGCTTCAGTGTCAGCCATCCTCCCCTGAGCAGCCCGAACCTTGAAACAGCCGTCTCCGCATATTCGCTGCAGCTCGGCTCGAACCTGCATGCCGGGGGGAGCAGGGGCGACAGCACCCTCCTGTACAGACGGATCAGGAGGAGGGCCGCTCCCCTCGCGATGCCGCCTCTGCTGCGAACCGCTCCGCGTCCCGTGCCATCGAGTCCCATGAGGCTCTCTCCAGGGGAACTGCACTTCCCACCACAGCATCCAGACCCGGCGGCAGAGCCCTCAGAAGCACTCGAACTCTCCGTTTGAAGCGGTTCCGCTCGACAGAGCCGCCCAGCCGTCCCGATACGGAAAACCCCAGGCGTGTCACGCCCAGGGTATTGGCGCACCAGACTATTCTGAGCACCTCTCCACGGAACCTCGCCCCGCGAGAGAACACGGCCTCGAACGCTGCCCTGCCGCTCAGACGGCGACGGCGCGGGCCGGCCGCACTCTGCTCAGGGCACGAGCCTCTTCCTGAGCCTTCTGCGGCGGGCATTGAGCACCTTCCGCCCGCCCTTGGTGGCCATGCGGGCCCTGAAGCCGTGCCTCCTGGCTCGAGCGATCCTGCTGGGCTGATATGTTCTCTTCACTTCCCCGGGACTCCCTGCTTGCTAGCGTGACATTCTTACTTGACTGGCCGTCCGGAGGGGGCGAGATTGTAGTGCCTTTTCGCTCCGCTGGCGAAGGCGGAAGCTATGCGCACGCAGGCTCCCTGTCAAGAGAGCCTTGCCGAGCAACCTGATCGGAGGCGGTAAATCAACACTTCCTGCCGGGCCTTCACGCCCATATGGCTGAACATCATGGTATTCATAGTTTTATACGCTAGTTCCAATGTGGGGATCTCTGTGGACAACTTCATTCCTCACTGCTCGGCAGTGCCTTAGAATGATGGATCCCTCGCCTGCCCCCGAGCGTGAGCCGTCGGCAATCTGGGCGACGTGCCTCGATGCGGCGCGAGCCGCACTGCCTCCGACTTCTTTCGACACCTGGCTGTCCGAGTCGGCCTTCGAGGCTCTCGACGGGCAGCAGTTCCTTGTGCGATTCCCGAACGAGTTCGCAGCCCGCTGGGTGAAGGAGCACTGGGGCGAGATGCTCCAGGCGTCTCTCCGGGAGTCCAGCGGAAGGCAGGACCTGAAGCTCGTCTGCGTCGGAGCGCCGGCCCCGCCGGTGGAGGCGATCAAGGTTCCGCCGGCTCCCCAGCCGGCGGCAAGGATGTCGTTCATCAGCCCGTCCTACACTTTCGAGCGCTTCGTCGCTGGGCCTAGCAACCAGCTGGCTCACGCCGGCGCCCGCGCCGCGGCGAGAGACCCGGGCAGCCCCTCCCACAATCCCCTGTTCATCTACGGGGGTGTCGGACTCGGAAAGACTCATCTCATCTGCGCTATCGCAAACGAAATCCGCCGGACCTCGCCCGACCGGCGGTTCCTGTACCTGTCCGCGGAAGCCTTCCTGAAACTGCTCGTCGCAGCGATAATGAACCAGACGACAACCGAGCTTCGAAGGCAGTACCTCGAAGTGGACCTCCTCCTACTCGACGACGTTCAGTTTCTCGCGGGCAAGGAGGGGACGCAGGATGAGATCTTCCACAGGTTCAACGAGCTGTATCAGAACGGGCGCCAGATAGTGCTGACGTCCGACAGGCCGCCCTCGGAGATAGCGCCGCTTCAGGAGAGGCTGGTCTCGAGATTCCAGTCGGGGCTCGTTGCCGACATCCAGCCTCCGGACTACGAGACGAGGCTCGCCATACTGCAGGTCAAGACGCGCGATCGCGGAGTGTACTTCCCGCAGGATGTGATAGACTTCATCGCGACAAGCGTAAAGAAGAACATCAGACAGCTCGAGAGCGTGGTGAACAGGCTCTCGGCGGAATCAGCCACGCGCGGCGTGCCGGTGGACATGCAGATGGCGAAGAATGCCATCACCACCGTGATCGGCGGCCAGCTGCAGCTCATAACGCCTCCGACAATAGTCGCCGCCGTGGCAGAGGCGTTCTCGGTATCACCCGCCCAGATACGGAGCGCGACTCGAAGACGTGAAGTGCTCGTGCCGCGGCAGGTAGCGATGTATCTGATTAGGGAGCTTACAGATCTGTCTCTGAAGGATATCGGCAACTTCTTCACCGGGAGAGATCATTCAACGGTGCTCAACTCCATAGAGAGAGTGAACACTCTCCAGCAGGCCGATCCGATCTTCAAAAGGACCATACAGGAGCTGATGAATCGCCTCACGGGCTGAAAGACGGTGGAAAACCTGTGCTCTACGATGTCGGAATTCATCGTCTGTGGATATCAGAGCCTTTCTCCACATCCTTTGCACAGAGTGCTCCCGTCTCAAACCTGGTGTCTCACAGCAGAGACCTCACACCTCCACACTATCCACTGTATAATAACAAGAACAATTTCTCTCTCTGTTCAATCTGGTCCCTATGGACTCGGGAGGGCTCGACATGATCAAGCTCCTGGTCTCGCAGGTTGATCTTGAAAAGGGTCTCAATACCGTGGCTGCAGCCCTTCCACCCAGGACTATTCTTCCCGCTCTTACAAACGTCCTTCTTGAGACCGACCGTGATCAGCTCCGCCTTGCAGCGACCGATCTGGACACGACGATCACTACGAGCGTCCCGGCTACGGTCACCACTGCCGGGGCCGTGGCCCTCCCGGGACGGAAGCTGTACGAAATAGTACGCGAACTGCCCGTCGGAGACATACACATGAGCGGCACGGGAAACAGGATCACCATTACGTGCGGCTCCAGCTCATTCGTAGTCTCCGGCACTGCGAGGGACAGCTATCCGGAGCTGCCTGTCAGAGGCGATTCGGCCGGAGTGGTCCTGCCGCTTTCCGTACTGTCTTCCGCCATAAGGAGAACTTCCTACGCCGTGGCCCGGGAGGACTACAGGCCGGCTCTGAACGGAGAACTGTGGAAGCTGGGCCCGGAAGGACTCGAAATGGTCGCCACGGACGGTCATCGTCTCGCCAGAACACACCTTGCCGACATAACGAGCACCGCGAGATTCGAAGCGATCGTCGCTCCGAAGGCGCTGAACCTCCTCGCGCGCCTGGCCGAGGACGGGGAGGCGACCGTGAGATTCCAGGGAAGTCAGATATCGTTCGAGTTCGGGCCCACCACCATCTACAGCAGAACGATTGAGGGCCCCTATCCTCCCTACGAGAAGGTCATTCCCAAGGACAACGACAAAGCCCTCACCATAGCGCGCGAGGATCTTCTCGCAGCCTTGCGGAGAATGCGGATAATCGCCAACCCGGCGACGCATCAGGTGAAGTTCTCCCTGGAGTCCCAGAACATCCTCGTCCAGGCGGAGAACACCGAAGCCGGCGAGGCCAGGGAGAAGCTCACGGCCGAGTACTCGGGGGAGCCACTCCAGGTCGGGTTCAACGGGGACTTCCTTATGGAGATACTCAAGAACATGACCACCGAGAGGGTGGTGATGAAGCTGAAGAACAGCTCTTCCGCGGTCGTACTCGAGAACGAGAACCCCGAACCGGCTACGTCCTACCTGGCACTCCTCATGCCGGTGCGCCTTCCCGGTGCGGCCGGCCAGGCCGGCTGACAAGCGGCAGATTCGCGGGTGCGACGAAGCTCCGGGCGCTGCGAATGCAGTGTTGCGGCGGCGGCGGCCTCTGCATGAGGAGCCTCGCGTCCATTCTGGACTCCATGAAGGGGGATGGGCCGGAAGGTGGCGCAACCGTGCTGGAAAGGGCTGTCTCGCACTGGAGCGAGGCGGCCGGGAGCGGACTCGCCGGGCTTTCCCGCCCCGTGTCCTTCGAGGATGGAGCGCTGCTGGTGAGGGTCGATCATCCGGCGGCCGCCATGGAGCTCGAGCTAAGGGCGGGAGAGATCACGGACGCCCTCAACAAGCTCCTAGGAGGAAGCAGGGTGAGGCGGATCCTCCCGTCAGGACGATCGAGGAGAAGGGAACGCTGAGGTGAATCCGGTGCCGAGGAAGTACGACGCCGAGTCGATACAGGTGCTAGAGGGGCTGGAGGCCGTCCGCAAGAGGCCGAGCATGTACATAGGCTCCACGAGCGAGACCGGGCTGCACCATCTCGTCTGGGAGGTCGTGGACAACAGCGTTGACGAGGCCCAGGCCGGCTATTGCACCAGGATAGACGTGAGGCTTCTGACCGGCGAGGTCGTCTCCGTCAGCGACAACGGTCGCGGCATCCCCATCGAGATGCACGCTAAGATGAAGAAGCCGGCGCTCGAGGTAGTCATGACCACCCTCCATGCCGGGGGCAAGTTCGACAGCGAGGCCTACAAGGTTTCCGGGGGTCTGCACGGCGTCGGTGTCAGCGTGGTGAACGCGCTGTCGGAGTGGCTCGAGGTCGAGGTCTGCAAGGACGGGTGGAAGTACCGCCAGCGGTACGAGCGGGGTGTGCCCACTGGACCGCTCGAGAAGTGCTGTCCTACCGACCAGGTCGGCACGCTTGTGACCTTCAAGCCCGACGAACAGATCTTCGAGACCCTGGAGTTCAGCTTCGACACTCTCTCGAGACGTCTGCGTGAGCTCGCCTTCCTGAACAGCGGACTTCTCATAACGCTGTCGGACGAGAGGCCGGAGGCGTCCGGCAAACGACACGAGTTCCGATATGACGGCGGGATAGTGACATTCGTGAAGTTCCTCAACCAGAACCGCCATACTCTCCATCCCGAACCGGTCCTGATAAGACGCGAGACCGCGCTCGAGGAGGGAGGCTTTCTCCTTGTCGAGTGTTCGTTCCAGTACAACACCGGATACCAGGAGGAAGTCTTCGCCTTCGCGAACAACATCAACACCGTGGATGGCGGCACTCACCTCACGGGATTCCGTTCGGCCCTCACGAGGGGTCTGAACGACTATGCCTCAGCCGCCGGGATGATGAAGAAGGCGGATGAGCCGTTCTCCGGGAACGATGTCCGGGAGGGGCTCACCGCCGTCGTGAGCGTGAAGCTGTCGAACCCCCAGTTCGAAGGTCAGACCAAGGCGAGGCTCGGCAACCGCGACGTGAAGGGCGCTGTCGAGTCGGCCGTGTATTCGGGGCTCTCGCAGTATCTCGAGGAGAACCCGGCGGTAGCGCGAAGGATAGTGCAGAAGTGCCAGGAGACGAGCGCCGCCCGTCAAGCCGCGAGGAAGGCGAGGGAGCTGACCCGAAGGAAGAGCGCGCTGGAGACCGCTGCGCTGCCCGGCAAGCTGGCCGACTGCGTGGTAGCGGACCCTGCGCAGGCGGAGGTATTCCTGGTCGAGGGAGACTCCGCCGGCGGCAGCGCGAAGCAGGGGCGCGACCGTCAGACACAGGCCGTGCTGCCGCTGCGCGGCAAGATACTGAACGTCGAGAAGGCGCCCCTGCACAAGATACTGAACAACGCCGAGATCAAGACCATCGTAACTGCTCTGGGCACGGGAATCGGAGAGGACGAGTTCGACATAGGCCGCCTGCGGTACGGGCGCATAATCATCATGAGCGATGCCGACGTGGATGGCGCACACATAAGGACGCTCCTGCTGACCTTCTTCTACCGGTACATGCCGGGGCTGATCTCGGACGGCCACGTCTTCATCGCTCAGCCGCCCCTGTTCGGGATCAGGCACGGCAGGACCGTGAGGTACGCTTTCACCGAGAAGGAGCGCGACGCGGTCCTCTCGGAGCTGGGGGAGGAGAAGGCCATGGTTCAGCGCTACAAGGGCCTCGGAGAGATGAATCCCGAGCAGCTCTGGGCGACGACCATGAACCCGGAGACCAGGACCCTCCTCAGGGTCCGCCTCGAGGATGCGGTCGAGGCCAGCCATACGTTCTCGATACTCATGGGCGACGAGGTCGAGCCCAGGCGGGCCTTCATTCAGAGGCACGCCGCCGAAGTGAGGAACCTCGATGTCTGACGAGGCCAGGAAGGCCCAGGTCGCGGGAAAGGTCCTCCAGGTCGACCTGGAGGACGAGATGAAGCGCTCCTACCTCGACTACTCCATGAGCGTCATTGTCTCGCGGGCGCTCCCCGACGTGCGAGACGGGCTGAAGCCCGTCCACAGGCGGATACTCTACTCCATGTACGAGCAGAAGCTCACACATCAGAGGCCGTTCAAGAAGTCAGCCACTGTCGTGGGCGATGTCCTCGGCAAGTACCATCCCCACGGAGACAGCGCCGTGTACGATGCGCTTGTCCGGATGGCGCAGCCGTTCTCGCTGAGGCATCCGCTCATCGAAGGACAGGGGAACTTCGGCTCGGTGGACGGAGACCCCGCGGCCGCCTACAGGTACACCGAGGCGAGGATGTCGCGCATCGGCGAGGAGATGCTGAAAGACATAGACAAGGAGACTGTCGACTTCGTCCCCAATTTCGACCAGCGCCTGGAGGAGCCGTCGGTCCTTCCGTCGGGAATCCCCAACCTCCTGGTGAACGGCGCTTCGGGCATAGCGGTGGGCATGGCCACAAACATCCCCCCGCACAACCTGGTGGAGATAGTCGAGGCGTGCGACCTGATCATCAGGAACCCGGACGCGTCGGATGACGATCTCCTGGCCCTCGTCAGAGGGCCCGACTTCCCAACCGGAGGGCTCATCGTCGGCAGGACCGGGGTGCGGTCGGCCTACCTCACCGGACAGGGCTCCATCATCGTGAGGGGCGTCGCGACCGTCGAGAAGAGCGCAAAGGGGCGCGAATCGATCGTCATCACCGAGATCCCGTACCAGGTCAACAAGGCCGGCATGATCGCCTCGATAGCGGATCTCGTGAGGGACAGGAAGATCTCCGAGATAGCGGATATCCGGGACGAGAGCGACCGTGAAGGCATGCGCGTGGTGGTGGAGCTCAAGCGGGAGGCGATCTCGGACGTCGTACTGAACCAGCTGTACCAGCACACGGATCTCGAAGTGACGTTCGGAGCCAACATGCTCGCCCTGGTGGGATCCACCCCGCTGAAGCTCACTCTGAGAGAGATGCTGAACCACTACATAGAGCACAGGCACAGCGTGGTGGAGAGAAGGGTCCGGTTCGACCTCGCGCGTGCCGAGGAAAGGGCTCACATACTGGAGGGTCTTCTGAAGGCCCTCGACGCGATTGACGAGGTCATCGCGGTCATAAGGGCTTCTAAGGATCAGGAAGAGGCGTCGAATGCCCTGATAGGCGGATTCGGCTTCACCGAGCGGCAGGCCCGTGCCATTCTCGACATGAGGCTTCACAGGCTCACCGCGCTCGAGCGCGACGAGGTGGTGGAGGAGCATTCGCAGCTGCTGGTCGAGATTGCCAGGCTCAAGAGCCTCGCCGCCAGCAGGAGCGAGAGGATGGAGGTGGTGCGGTCGGAGCTGAGGGAGGTCGCTGCGCTGTACGGCCAGCCCAGGAGGACCAGGATAGACGAGAATGCCTCGAGCGACCTCGAGATGGAGGATCTCGTACCTGACGACAGCATGGTCGTGATGATCTCCAGAGCCGGCTATGTCAAGCGCCTCCCGCTGGACACATGGAAGAGCCAGAGGAGGGGAGGGAAGGGCGTCACAGGAGCAACCACCCGCGAAGAGGACGCCCTGGAGCAGGTGTTCGTAGCCACGAACCACTCCCGCATCCTCTTCTTCACCGACACAGGCTACTGCTACCAGCTCAAGGTGTACCGCATCCCCGAGGAGAGCAGGCAGAGCAAGGGCAAGGCCATCGTGAACCTGCTCAAGCTCGAACAGGGCGAGCGCCCGGTGGCGAGCCTGTGCCTGCCAGCGGCGTGCGACACCGGCTACGTCCTGATGGCCACGAGCAACGGGATAGTCAAGAAGACCCCGCTTGCGGAATACCGCAAGCCAAGATCGAGCGGCCTGCGTGCGATAAGGTTGCGCGAGGGCGCCTCGCTGGTGGGAGCCTCGATCACGTCAGGCGATTCGCAAGTCATGCTCATGAAGGCCAGCGGGCGCGTGATCAGATTCCACGAGGGCGACGTGCGGGCAATGGGCCGGATCACCAGCGGAATCAGGGGAATTCGGGTCGGCTCCGGAGACGAGGTCGTCGGAATGCTCGTGCTCGGCGAAGGGGGAGAAATCCTGACCGCTACGGAGAACGGCTTCGGGAAGAGGACGCCCGTAGTGGACTACCCTCTGGTTCGGCGAGGCGGGCTGGGTGTGATCGGAATAAGAACCGGCGGACGGAACGGACGCGTGGTGTCGTTCAAGCAGGTTCGCCCCGCGGACGAAGCCATACTTGTCTCCGCAAGGGGAATGGTGATAAGGTTGGCCGTTAGCGATGTCCGCCTGAGCGGCAGGAACACGCAGGGCGTGAAGCTCATGGACCTCCCCGAGGGGGACGTTCTGGTCGACGCGGCCATTGTTTCGGCCGAGGGCGGAGAAACAGGCCGTCAAGAGGCTTCCGGGGACGGAAGGTGGGATGGGTCCGTCGGAACTCCTGGCTAAGAAGCTCAAGCTCTGGTATGTAGCCAACGAGCCTCGACCCTCGCCCGTTCCCGAGGTGAAGGTCGACAGCAGCCTCCCGACCGACGCGCCCGCTACGATCAGCTTCGACAGAGAGATCGCGAACCAGCTCGCCGGACTGAGAGTGTTCGAGGACCGGAGCTGGGACGGTGTCTGCCGCGACATGTCCGGGATGCTCGCGAGACTCAGCGAGGCCTCCCGCCAGAGGCTCATGGACAGCCTGAGCCTCATATCCGCCGCCCCGCCCATAGACGCTCATCTGGCACGCCGCTGGATCTGGGCTGTCAGCACCCTGCTCCCCTCCACCTATTCGACCGGCATCATGGAGTTCTTCCAGCTCGCCTGGATGTGGGAACAGGTTCGCACTTCAGCCGGCGTGGATATGGACAAGGTCCTCGCAGTGCTCTACCGGGCTCTCCGGGCGGTGGGAGAGGGTCCCCGCTCCGCCGCAATGGTGCATTTCCTGATACAGCTCGCCGGGCGCTGGCCCGAGAGATTCTGCTACTGGCTGGAGAAGACCAGCATCGGCGGATCCGACGTGATACAGGCGCTCAAGCGGGCCGAGACCCTGCTCGCCGATGCCGCGCCCCATGCGCAGGAGTCACTGCTCGACTTCGCCGCGGAGATGGGATGGCGCTTCATGGCGGACGAGCACCTGCCCCTCTGGCGTGCCGTGGGCCGCCTGGGGGAGCCTCTTTTCCGCAGACTCCGCGAAACGGCGATCCCCGCTAATACGCTCGAGCTCCTGGCCGGGCTCCTGGGCGAGATGGAGAGCCAGGGCGGCCTGGATCGGATAATGGCGGATGTGCGCCTTCGCGTGGTGTCCGGGATGTTCGCGGAAAAGGACCTGGAAGTTGTCAGGGCTGCTCTCGACACTGTCCCCGAGGTCCACAGGGCGATCGAGGCCGTGGGGGAGCTGGAACTCATCACCCAGGTCTCCGCCCTGAGGGGGAACCTGCAGCAGCCGTTCAAGACAGGGGCCGCTCTCGTCAGGCTGGCCGCCGTGATGGGCGGCGGCCAGCCCGACCTGTCGTTCCTGCTCGGCCTCCTCGACAAGTTCCAGGGACAGCTCCAGGAGGGGCAGCTGCTGGAGGCGGTGAACCTCGCGAGCGACTTCAAGGCTCAGGTTCCCAGGCATTCGGAGGATGAGTGGTTCAGGCTGATAAGGCTTCTCGGCTTCGCAGGGACGGACCAGGAAATACCGAGACAGGTGCGCAATGCTGCGGCGAGGATCTTCGAGGCGATAGCCCTCTGCCCTGACGCGGCGGAGGCTCTTGAGGCGATCGAGCTGTCCTTCACCATTCCCGGTCTCGACTCGGGCGACGTCTTCCAGGCCGCGGCACTGGTGGTCAGGGGCGCAGCACCCGAGCAGATACCGTCCGTCCTTAGGAGAACCGGCGATGTGGCAAACCTCCTGGGGCTCCTGGTCCCCGAAGAGAGGGAGAAGCTCTACTCGACTCTGCCTCCGCACTGGCTGAGCCGCCTCGCCGCCGAGGAGACCCCGTCGCTCGGGAAGGTCGCGAACGCGCTGGAGAAGGTACAGACCAGGAGCCTCCGTCTGAGATTCCTCGAGAACGTCGTTGCTCCCGTGCTGGAGGAGCTGAACGAACGGGGTGAGGTATTCGAGGAATATCTCACGGCAGCCGCCACCGAGTACAACAAGACCCCGGGACAGGAAACCGCGCTCCGGGACGCGGAAAACGACCTCCTGCAGCGGCTCTTCCGCACCGGCGACAGGAACAGGGTCCTCGAGGCCGTGATTGCCGACCTCCTGCGCATGTCCGGCCTGGAGAAGGAGAGGTCCTCGACCCTCGTAGATGTGGTGAAGACCGTATGCGCCTCCTTCAGCAGACAGGCCGTCTGGCAGGATCCATCCGACACCGCTCTGCCCCAGTTCATGCAGAAGGGGCTTCCCAGGCTGGTGAGGGCGCTTGTGGACTGGCCGGACATGCTCGACAGCGTGAACGCCCAGAGCCTGCAGGCACTTATAGAGAAGATCATGCCATCGGCATCCGGCGGGGAAACGGACCCGCAGGTCGCCAGATGGCAGACGCGCACCGGGGTGGTTTTCTTCGGGCAGATACTTCCCGTAACCATCGAGCTCTTCCCTGATGATCCGCCGAGGGTCGCCGGGTTCGCCTACTCGCTCTCCGAGCAGGCCGTGAGAACGAGTCAGGGGGTGGTCGCGGGCGCCGCGTACCTCTCGGAGGCTTCGATGCGGCTCGAGCAGATGCTCATAGACTGCTACTCGGCCCGGTTCCAGGCTTTCGTCTCCGGGGGCAAGGCCCCTGCGCCCGATCTGTCCATGACCTGGGCAACCGACCTCTATGAGACCTGGACTGAGAACAGGACGCCTGAGACCGTCCTCGTCCGCGAGGCGGCGCAGCTATCGAGGACGCTTACCGCTGACAGGAAGCTCCAGAGGCTCTTCATGCACGAGGCCAAGAAGCTGTGGGAAGGCCTGTACAGAGCCGGACTCATGAGACGGCCTGCCCTGCTTCGACCCGGCGGGGCCGCGCTGGTCCAGCAGCTCGCGGAGGCCGTGGAGACAGACCTGCTTCAGGTGTTCCGCAGGTTCGAGCGAGGGGAGGACGTCCAGCTCGCTCCAGGCGCGCTCGACAGGGTAGAGAAGCTGTTCGCGAAGAAGGCTTCGGAGAAGCCCGGCGAGAACGCATGCAGGGCATGGAGGCTCGAGGCGTTCACCCCCCTTGGAGCCGTGCTCACCGACCTGGTGCTCCTCGAGAACTCTCGACAGGCTCAGATAGACCAGCTCACCGAGAGCTTCCTGGAGGTCTCCGAGTTCCTGGGCACCGAGACCGGAGGGGAGGAGCTGCTTCTCGCCTTCGAGCGCTGCCTCTCCGTTGGAGAGGGGGGACACTTCACTCCGACCGCCCGTGAAGCCCTCAGGCTGATGGACAAGCAGCTGTTCCGCCCGCTCTGGAGACGCAGGGCCATGAGCCGTGTCGATCTGATGCTCATGGGCATGGGCGACAGGGACAAGCTGGTGGACAAGCTCTTGGACAGGCTCTCGAAGGAGCCCGGCGTCGTTTCCCAGGTGAGATTCCTGAGACGCTTCGGACAGCTCCTCCTGGTCGTCGAGGAGGCCTGCCAGGGAATTGGTGATCCGCGCCGGGAGATGTTCGCCCGCGAGGCGATGGAAGGCATCTGGCTCTTCTCGGGAACCGGGAGGCACTCCGAGTTCGCCCCCGAGTCGGCCCGGGAGGCCTACGAGGCGGCCCTCGAGGTGTTCCGGAACCTCCTCCGCAGGGAGGGAGAGGTCACCGCTGCGGAGGCCGAGGAGATAAGCGTCGAGATGAAGCGGAAGTACAGGGACAACGCGGAGGTCGTCGCCATACTGCTCCGCTGGACTCTGGATCCCGCGAGAGAGGAGCTGCTCCACGTCCTGGAGGAGCATCCGCCCTTTCTGGAGGCGGCCGGGCGGGATACCGACCTGATGCGCCTCCTCGATTCGGTCAAGCAGGACGAGAGGAGCCTCGGCCTCGTGAGAAGTCTCGCCTCGGAGCCCGAGACTCTCAAGATGCGCCTCAGGGAGATCGCCTGATCCCCTCCCGGAAGCCGCTGTGACCAGGACCCCGCGCCGCATACTGCTCTTCTCGACCGGCGGGACGATCGAGATGTCCCCCGGGCCGGGGGGCTTCGAGATCACCGGAGATGCAGCGATTGACCCGGGGACCTCTCCGATACCGCCGGGAGTCGAGCTGTGCCATCGCAGGATGTTCTCCCTCCCCAGCCCTCACATGACGCCTGCGCGAATGGCCGATCTGGCCCGGGAGCTCGCCCGGATCGAGGAGTCCCGGGAATGGGACGGGGTTGTGGTCACCCACGGTACGGACACCTTGGAGGAGAGCGCATACCTCGCGGACATCCACCTGCGAGGGGGGCTCCCCGTAGCCTTCACCGCAGCCATGCGCAGCAACGCGGAACTGGGTGTGGACGGGCCGCGCAATGTGAGGGGCGCCGTGCTCACTGTGGCCAGCGACGAATTTCATGACTTCGGAGTTGTGGTGGTTCTGAACGACGAGATGCACTGTGCATCCCGAGTGACGAAGACCTACACGAGCAATGTCAGCAGCTTCGCCTCGCCCGGCTATGGCCCCGTCGGGTTCATAGATGGCGACAGGGCGATCTTCGTGCAGGCACCTCTCCGGAGACTGCGCCTTCCGGCAGGCTCCCTGGTTCTGGACGAGAGAGTCGGCCTGGTCCGGGCCGCAGCGGGACTCGGGGCCAGGGAGATTAGATTCTGCGTCGATTCCGGAGACAGGGCGGTGGTCCTGGAGGCGTTCGGGAGGGGAAACGTCCCGCCGGACGTGGCCGAAGCGGTTTCCGAAGCAGTGGACTCCGGACTGATCGTGGCCGTGACGACCAGGTGCTTCATGGGCCGGGTCCTCGGAGTGTACGGATATCCCGGCGGCGGAGCCGACCTTGAGCGGCGAGGGGCCGTTTTCGCCGCCGATCTCCAGGGACACAAGCTGAGACTCCTCCTGATGGCCTGCCTCGGGGCCGGGATGAAGGAAGCCGAGATAAGGAGGCTTCTGGAATGCGTATGAGGCGGCTGGGGCGCGTTGACGAGACATCTTGCACAGGAATATCTTCGCGCGCGGCGACCCGCACTGCCGAGCATCCCCCGACAACGGACGGGACAGACGGTCGCCTCAGGCTGACTGGACGGTCCTGATGCCCGGCAGAGGATTCTCCGTCACCGTCGTACCTAGAAACGGCCGGCCGGCCCGGCACTACGAGGTCAGGGGCTGGGGTCTTGTTCTCCTGTGGGCGGGGGCTGCCGCAATCCTGGTCATGGCTGTGGCCGGGTTGGTGATGGCTTTTGCGGGCTCGCCGTTCGACCCTTGCGCCTCGAAGAGCGCAGCCCGTATCGCCGAGCTCGAAGACAGCCTGTATATGATGACGGATCTGGAGAGGAGGATGGACTCCCTGGAGGTAAGGCTCGCCGAGCTGCGCGAGGCCAGGGAGAGGCTCGAGGGCATCGCCGGGTTCGCAGGCCCCCTTATGGGCGACACTCTCTGAAGGGAGGGTGAATGGGCAAGGAGGATTCCGCCAGGACATCCTCGATGAATTCCATCGTCGGGGCGGGAAGCTCCTTCACAGGAACCCTGAAGACGGAGGGCGGCCTCCGGGTGGACGGGGCGGTGGAGGGACAGGTGGATGTCAGCGGCACGCTGACCGTTGGTCACGACGGCCTCATACGCGGCGACGTCACCGCCGCTCAGGCCATCATCGGCGGGACAGTGATAGGAACCGTCAGGGCCGACAGGCAGCTCGAGCTGCAGAGCGGATGCCGCATGGAGGGTGATGTGTTCACACGGTCGCTGATAGTGGAGGAGGGAGTCTTCTTCGAAGGCAACTGCAGGATGCGCCCGGAGGGCGACCGGGATGTCTGATGTGGAAACCGTGGAAAACATCGCCTGCCCGTGGAAAACAAAGCATTATCTTGTTTAGCAACAAATTGCAAGAGAAATATAAAGCCGTTTCGAAGATGATTTCCACAACTGCATACGCTCCGCAGGCTGGCATTGACGAAGGGCTGGGTGGCAGTGGCAGCAAGCCTTGAGTCGCTGAGGGAGGCAGAGCAGCGCGCCCGGTTGGAAGTGGAGAGGGCCAGGCATGAGGCCGCCGCTGTCCGGGCTTCCATTCCGAGGGAGGTGAAGGCGCTCGAGGAGGAGAAGAGGAGCCATCTGGAACGCATGAGGACCTCCGCCGTGGAGAAGGTGCGAAGATCGGTGGCAGAGACCGAGACGGCCCTCCGGGAGCGAACAGCCGCCAGGAAGGAGGCTCTCCGGAACGCACTTCCCGCTCTCGAGAAACGAGCCTTCGAGATTCTGCGCGAGATCGTCTCCTCCGGGAGAGAGGTCTGATGGCCCTCGACCCGGTATCCAAGATCAGGATCGTGACCCATTCCTCCGACAGGGACGACATTCTGTCCCTGCTGGAGTCCTCAGGCAGGGTCCACCTCGCCGGCCCCCCTTCAGGGCTTGAGGACTGGCTGCGTCCGGTGGCGGCCGATACCACGGGGCTCTCGGAGAGCATCGAGGATCTCGACGGGGTGATCTCATTCCTGAGAGACTACGCCGAGAAGCCCGGCCTTGGAGCGAGACTCACCCAGGTGCCCCAAGGATACGACCTCCCGGGGCTGGAGGCCCTCGCCTCCGACTTCGACCTGTTATGGAAGGCCCGCCGGGCCTGGAGAGTCGCCATGGTGATGTCCGAGAGGCAGGGCGACGCGCGTGAGCTCGCCGCAGAGGTAGCGTTCCTCGAGTCGTGGCGGGGCCTGCCCGTCAGATTCGAGGATCTCGGCACCTTCGGCTCCGTCACTGCCTGCGCCGGCACCGCCCCGCTCGACGCTCTCGATGTCCTGAGGGAGGCAGAGGAGAGGGTTCCCCTGCTTTCGGTCCAGGTGCTGCAGGGCTCCTCCGACGTCCTCAGGATCCTCGCGGCATGGCACTCCTCCGTCCAGGAGGAGGCGAGGCAGGCCCTGTCGGAGTGCGGCTTCTCCGTGCAGGAGTTCGGAGCGAGGAAGGCCTCTCCGGCCGATCTGCTCCGAAGCGTCAGACTGAAGCTCAGAGCACTCGAGATCAGGCATGCCCGTCTGGAGAAGGAGGCCGCGTCGCTGGCTCGCGACCTTCCGAGATTCGAGGCCCTGCGCGACGCCGCCGGCCTTATGCTGGAGCGCTCGATCGGCGCGAAGGCCGGTCTCGAGAGCGACAGGCTCTTCGTCATCGAGTGCTGGGTGCGGGACAGGGATCTGGAACCGGTGGCGGAGATCCTCTCGGGGGCAGGCGCCGTGCACATCGAGAAGGCCGCTCCCGCGGAGGGGGAGGTCCCCCCGGCTGCGCTCACGGAAGGCTCCTTGGCAGACCCGTATCTTATGCTGACCGACATGTTCGGACGTCCTGCGCCCGGCGATCCGGACCCCACCCCCCTGATGGCACCGTTCTATGCCTTCTTCTTCGGCATCTGCATCGGCGACGCCGGCTATGGAATAGTCGTGGCGCTGTCGGCCTGGATGGCAGGGAGGATCACCGCCAGGAAGGGCGGCAGGAATCGTCTGTTCGAGATGATCTTCCACGGCGGGCTGGCGGCTGTCCTGGTGGGATCCCTCCTCGGGGGATGGTTCGGGATGGACCGATCGCGTCTCCCGTCCTTCCTCCTGGGTCTCTCCCGACCTCTCGACTCGCTGGTTCCTGACGGAGGGCCGTTCGCCCTTTCGAGGCAGTTCCTGTACACCACGATGGCCCTGGGCATCGTGCAGCTGCTGACGGGCATCGTCGTGAACTTCGACAAGAGGTGGAGGGCGGGCGAGAGGCTGACTGCGATCCTGGAACAGGGCGGCTGGGTTCTCTCCCTCGCAGGGCTCTTCCCCTGGCTCTTCAACCACTACCTCCTGGGCGGGGTCCTCTACGACACCCGGGGCCCCCTGGACGGGATCTTCCTGCTCCTTCTCCTCGCCGGGGCCGTCCTGATCTTCGTCATGGGGGGAAGAGAGGCCAGGGGCTTCGGCAGGTTCGGGCTCGGAGCCATGGCGGCATACGGCATCGTGAACCTGCTGGCTGACGCTCTGTCCTACTCCCGGCTCTTCGCCCTCTCGCTCTCCGGCGGGATAATCGCAAGCGTCGTGAACCAGATCGCCGCCATGCTCCCGGGCACGGACATCCCGATAGCCGGCCTCTTCATCAGCATCCCCGTGATCGTGCTGGGACATCTCTTCAACATCCTGATGAGCCTTCTCGGCGGGTACATCCACACCGCCAGGCTCCAGTTCGTGGAGTTCTTCGGCAAGTTCTACGAAGGGACGGGCAGCCCGTTCGTCCCATTCAGGTACGATCCGCAGTTCGTCAGAGTCGTCCGACGGAAAACCCCGAAGGGAGAGACTTCGTGAACCAGCTCATCGCGTATACAGGAGTGGCGCTTGCCGCCGCACTGGCGGGGATCGGCTCGGCGGTAGGCGTCGGCCTCGTCGGCCGTGCCGCCGCCGGAGTCCTGAGCGTCGATCCCAAGAAGTTCGGGAAGCTCCTGCTCCTCGTCGCACTTCCCGGGACACAGGGCATCTACGGCTTCGTGATCGCATTCCTCCTGCTGGGCCGCATACAGGGGGCGGACCTGGGGGCGGACCCCGCGTTCGCGTGGAAGGCTCTCATGGCCGGCGTGCCCGTGGCTTTCGCGGGGCTCATGTCCGCCATACACCAGGCAAGGGTCGGCGTCTCCGGGGTGGCCCTTGCCGCCAAGCAGCCAGCCGACGCGGCCAAGGGGCTCATCCTGGCCGTCTTCGTCGAGTTCTACGCGATCCTCGGCTTCCTGGTCTCGTTCCTCATGCTCCCGTAGGATCCCGGGATGTCTCTCGAGGCGATCCGGGCGAAGATAGAGGAGGATGCCGCAGCCGAGGCCCGCGCGATACGCGCCGCAGCAGAGGCGGACCTGGAGGCCGCGAAGACGGAGACACGCGCAAGGCTCTCCGTCGAGTACGAGCGGGATTCGAAGAGGCTCGCCGCCGACATGGACGATCTCGAGGCGCGCCTGGGCTACCATGCCGCGCGCGGCTTCGAGCTCGAGGTGGAGAACGCCTCCCGCAGCATCATAGATACCGCAATCGACCGGGCGGTGGAGCGGCTGGCCTCTCTTCCCGACGCGGAGTACGGCCAGCTGATCGGCACCATACTGGGAAACTGCGGGATGGAGGGCACCATAGAGGTTCTGATCTCCCCAGTGGACGAGAACAGGCTCACTCAGAAATTCTTCGACGCCAGGTCGGACATGGAGCGGCGTTTCGTCCTTTCCTCCGAAAGGCACGGCGGAAGGGGCGGCGTCATCCTGCGCTCCGGAAGGATCAGCCTCAACGCGACCTTCTCCATGGCGGCCGCGCTGGCTCGCGAGTCCCTGGTGATGGACCTGGCGGCCCTGCTTCCGGGGAAGGATTGATGCGCAGCCTCTTCCTCTTCGCCAACGGCAGGGTTGCCGCTCTCGAGCGCGATTTCATCCAGCAGAGGTCGTGGCAGATGCTCCTGGCCGCACGCGACCTGGAAGAGACCGAGCGGCTCCTGGCTGACACCTGGTACGACCGCTTCCTGTCGAGGGGCGACATCGAAAGCTGCTTCGACCAGGCCATGCAGGCAACGGAGCAGGAGCTGGTGGAGCTTTCCGAGGACCCGGCTCTCGTCAGGGGGCTCCTTCACAGGAGGGACGCTCGCAACGCCAGATATCTCTGGAAGGCCTCCCTGCTGGGGGGAACGACGGAGCCCGAGCTGGAGCGCCCCGGCCTCATTCCGGTGGAGGTCCTGGCCGCCGCCGCCGCAGCCGACCCTGGAGAGGAGCAGGATCTTCCCCCTCTGTTCGCGAAGGCGCTTTCCGAAGCCAGGGAGGCCGCCCGGTCGGGTGTGGCTGCAGTGGACATGGTGATGGACAGGCTGGCTGCCGCAGTCGAGCTGGAGGACCTTCCCGGCATGGATCCGGGATTCGAGGCATACGCGAGAACCAGGATGGACATCCTGAACTTCCAGGCGGCCGGGAGGTGCCGTCTGGCGGGCATGGACCTGCCGGCTATCGAGGCCATGCTTCTGCCCGGAGGAAGCCGCGAGCCCGGCGAGCTGGCTAAGGCCGCCGTGGCCGGCCAGCTCCCTCAGGCCGCTGCGGAAACACCCGGCATGGAACACCTCGCCGGCGTTCTTCGGGAGGCGCTGGCCGGCGGATCCTTCCTCGAGTACCAGAGGGAGGCGGAGAGGACCCTGATGGAGATGCTCGACATCGGATCTTTCGCCGTATTCGGTCCCGCGCCCCTCGCCGCGTTCCTTCTGAAGCGGGAGATGGAGATCGCCCACCTCCGCATCCTTTTCGCGTCGCGCGCCGCGGGCATGGACAGGAGCAGGCTGCACAGACGCCTGCCGAGGGGGTAGGAAAGCGTGGCAGGGGGCCCTTCGATAGCTTTCATAGGCGACGCCGACTCCGTTCTCGGCTTCAGGGCGCTCGGCGTTCACGCGGAGGTGCCTGCGAGCCCGGAGCAGGCTGTCCAGGCCTTCAGGTCGCTCGTATCGCGTGGCGCGAGCGTGATAGCTGTGACGGAGGACTTCCTGGACGTGCTCAGGGACGAGATCGAACTCGCTGCCGGGAGACCCGTCCCTGCGGTGATCATCCTTCCAGGCGTCAGGGGCTCGAAGGGGCGCGGCGGAGAGACCATCCGCAGACAGATTACAAGAGCCGTGGGAGTCGATCTCATGGCGGACGACCGTTGACCTCGACAACAACCGGGCGGAGGGCTTCATCGCATGGCACAGGGTAGGATCCAGAAGGTTGCAGGCCCGCTAGTCGTCGCCACGGGCATGCCCGATGCACGCATGTACGACGTGGTTTACGTCTCCGACTACCGGCTGATCGGCGAGATCATCGAGATCAAGGGGGACAGGGCATCCATCCAGGTCTACGAGGAAACCGGCGGGCTCGGACCGGGCGACCCTGTCTACTCGACGGGGGAGCCCCTCTCGGTCGAGCTGGGACCAGGCCTCCTCGGGTCTATCTACGACGGCATACAGAGGCCGCTGGACAAGGTGAGGGAGAAGGCCGGCGACTGGATAACGAGAGGGGTCAATCTCCCCGGACTCGACCATTCCAGGAAGTGGTCCTTCACGCCTGCGGCAGAACCCGGCGCCGTCGTAGAGGGGGGAACGATCCTCGGCATGGTGCCCGAGACGGAGACGATAGAGCACAGGGTCATGGCCCCCCCCGACGTGTCCGGCAGGCTTGCCTGGATCGCGCCGGCTGGAGACTACACTATCGACGACGAGATAGCGAGGGTGGAATCTGGCGGCAGGGTCAGATCCGTCACGATGTGCCAGCGCTGGCCCGTCAGGAAGCCCAGGCCCTGCAGGGAGAAGATGGCTCCCGTGGAGCCTCTGACTACCGGGCAGCGGGTCGTGGATGCCTTCTTCCCCGTGGGGAAGGGAGGCACGGCCTGCGTTCCCGGCCCCTTCGGCAGCGGGAAGACGGTCATACAGCACCAGCTCGCCAAGTGGGCCGACGCCGAGATAGTCGTCTACGTCGGATGCGGCGAGCGAGGCAACGAGATGACCGACGTCCTGATCGAGTTCCCCGAGCTCGAGGATCCGCGCACGGGTAGGCCTCTCATCCTCAGGACTGTCCTGGTAGCCAACACCAGCAACATGCCTGTCGCGGCCAGGGAGGCTAGCGTCTATACGGGAATAACCATCGCGGAATACTTCCGGGACATGGGCTACTCCGTGGCGCTGATGGCTGACTCCACCTCCCGTTGGGCCGAGGCCATGCGCGAGATGTCGGGGCGCCTCGAGGAGATGCCGGGGGAGGAAGGTTATCCCGCATATCTCGGCACCAGGATCGCGGAGTTCTACGAGCGAGCCGGCAGGGTGTCCTGCATAGGCTCGCCCGACCGCTCCGGAGCGCTCACGGTGGTAGGCGCGGTCAGCCCCGCAGGCGGCGACCTGTCAGACCCCGTCGTCCAGGCCACACTTCGCGTCGTGAAGGTGTTCTGGAGCCTCCAGGCCAGGCTCGCCTACATGAGGCACTTCCCCGCGATCGGATGGCTCGAGAGCTACTCCCTTTACACCATCAACCTAGCCGACTACTACAGCGCCACCCTGGGCCCGGAGTGGGCCATAGCCAGGGACAGGGCGATCGCACTGCTGCAGGAGGAGGCGAACCTCCAGGAGATAGCGAGGCTGGTCGGAGCTGAGTCCCTGTCGCCCGAGGGGCAGCTCACGCTCTACACCGCCCGCTCGATAAGGGAGGACTTCCTCCACCAGAACGCCTTCCACGAAGTGGACACGTACTGCTCGCTGGCGAAGCAGAAGGATCTCCTGGGGATGATCATGGAGATACACGGCATGATGGCTTCCGCTCTCGAGGCCGGAGTAGCCCCGCGCGACCTGTTCTCGCTCCGCTCGAGGGAGGATGTCGCAAGAGCCCGGTACGCCCCGGAGGGCGACCGATCGTACTTCGAGAGAACGCTGAACTCGGTCCGCTCCGAGATCGACAGTCTCATATCCATGGCTGCCGCCACCACGGAGGTTGCCCGATGATCAGGGAATACCGCACGACCACCGAGATCGCCGGCCCTCTGATGCTGGTCGAGGGCGTGTCGGGCGTGACCTACGAGGAGCTGGCCGAGATAGAGCTTCCGGGGGGCGAGAGGAGGCACGGCCGCGTTCTCGAGATAGACGGCTCCCGGGCTCTGGTACAGATCTTCGAGGGGTCGAGCGGCGCGGACATTGCCGACAGCACGGTGAGGTTCCTTGGCAGGGGAGTCGAGCTCGGCGTCTCCTCCTCCATGCTCGGGAGGATCTTCGACGGGCAGGGCAGGCCCAGGGCTCCGTTCGACACTTCTCCTCCTGTAGTTCCGGAGCGCATGCTGAACATCAACGGCGCCCCCCTGAACCCCTACGCCAGAGACTATCCCGCCGAGTTCATCCAGACCGGCTTCAGTTCTATCGACGGGATAAACACTCTGGTCCGCGGACAGAAGCTCCCCGTGTTCAGCGGGAGCGGACTGCCCCACTCCGCCGTAGCAGCGCAGATAGCGAGGCAGGCCAGGGTGCTCGGAGAGGGCGAAGCCTTCGCCGTGGTGTTCGCGGCGCTCGGCATCACGTTCGAGGAGGCGGACTACTTCATAAGGGACTTCCGCAGGACCGGCGCCATGGACAGGGCGGTCGTCTTCCTCAATCTCGCGAACGACCCGGCCATCGAGAGGATCGCCACTCCCCGCATGGCTCTCACCGCGGCCGAGTATCTCGCCTACGAGAAGGACATGCACATCCTCGTCATCCTGACCGACATGACGAACTACTGCGACGCCCTGCGCGAGATATCCGCCGCACGGAAGGAGGTGCCGGGGCGCCGGGGGTATCCCGGCTACCTCTACACGGACCTGTCGACGATCTACGAGAGAGCGGGCCGCATCAAGGGGAGGAAGGGCTCGATCACCCAGATTCCCATTCTGACCATGCCCGAGGACGACAAGACCCACCCCATTCCGGACCTTACGGGTTACATCACCGAGGGCCAGCTCATACTCAACAGGGAGCTCCACAAGAGAGGCGTCTATCCTCCGATGGACGTCATGGAGTCCCTCTCCCGTCTGAAGGACAAGGGAATCGGCAGAGGCAAGACGAGAGAGGATCACTCGGACCTCTTCAACCAGCTCATGGCAGCGTACTCCTCCGGCAAGAACGCGAGAGAGCTCGCGGTCATACTGGGAACGGCCGCGCTGAGCGACCTCGATCAGCTGTACCTGAAGTTCGCTGAGGAGTACGAACGCAGATACATCAGCCAGGGCGAGTCCGACAACCGGGGCATCGAGGAGACCCTCGACCTCGGATGGCAGCTTTTAAAAATCCTCCCCCGGTCTGAGATGAAGAGAATCAGGCCTGAGTACCTCGACAGATACTGGCCGGTCTCCTCGGGCGAGGGAAGCTGATGCCGATACAGGCACGCGCGACAAGGATGGAGCTGCTGCAGCTTCGCAAGAGGACCGCACTCGCGCGCAGGGGGCACAAGCTCCTCAAGGACAAGCTCGACGAGCTGATGAGGCAGTTCAAGATTCTCATCGCCGAGTACATGGGTGCGAGGCAGCATCTGGAACGGGAGCTTGAAAACGCATATCGCGAGTTCCTGGTCGCACGAGCTTCGATGCGCAGTGCCGCGCTTTACGATGCGCTTCGCTACCCAGGAGCGGTGGCATCCGTAAGCACGACGACAAAAAGAGTTATGAACCTCACTCTTCCGGTATTTATAGTGACAGTAGAGGGATCGTTTCTCAACTACGGGATGTTCGAGACAACCCCCGAGCTTGATCGCTCCCTCGAGGTTTACGCACGCGTCCTGCCGGCGATCGTCAGACTCGCCGGACAGGAAAAGGCCATAGGACTGCTTGCCGCGGAGATCGATAGAACCCGACGCAGGGTTAACGCACTCGAATACATCCTCATTCCCGAACTCGAACAGGTGGTCGCAGCGATCCGTCTGAAGCTGGAGGAGATCGAAAGGGGCAACCTGACGAGACTGATGAAAGTCAAGAAGATGGCCGAGGTGCGTCGCGAAGCGGCCAGGACAGGGCATTCGCAGACAGTCACTGCGTGAGCTTTCACGGCGCTTGACACGGCTTATCGTTTTTGTATTAATAAGCCGCAGGGTCCGGACGAGCCGGAACCTGTTTGGCCTATCTCACAGGAGGGTGAGATGCTCGAGCTGAAGAAGGCTGCTCCCAAGAAGGCGGTTGCCAAGAAGGCGGCTCCTGCCAAGAAGGCGGCTCCTGCCAAGAAGGCGGCTCCTGCCAAGAAGGCGGCTCCCGCCAAGGGCGGCTGCAAGAAGAAGTAGCTCGACTCGACTCCGCAGGGATAGCGAGGGGCTCCGGGGCAACCCGGAGCCTCGAACTCATTCGCGGCGTATTCTGACGATCACTTCTCCGCGGTCCGAGTATCCTCTGAGGGACGACACGAGAGCGGTGACGACGCTCTCGACCACTCTGGACGGAAAGCCCGAAAGGTCGAGAGGCCTGCCGGAGACGCTTACCTCTACGCGATTCGCGGAGCACCCCGCACTGCATCTTCCTCCCGTGCCCTCGAGGTGTGCGTGCTCCAGGACTTCGAGGAACAGCCCATCCTCCACTGACGGCACCCCCGGAATCGAAACCTCGAACGAGGCTGCAGGCGAGAACGCCTCCTGCTGTCCGTCGCACGCGACGACGAGCGCTCCCTCCACCGGGATGCCGTCCACTATCAGCCAGTCTCCCGAGACGGACGGCATGACATCCTCGATGCTGCTGCCCGGTCTCCTGTAGGAGAGGTCCGCCTCCGGCGAGACGAAAAGCATCTCGTGGAAGGGAGAGCTCTGGTAGGGATCCGGGTCGCCCGACCTGTTCCACGGCGCCAGGTATGCCACCCTCCAGCCCCTGTCCGACATGATGCGGGCAAGGGTCGAAGCGCAGTCCAGCCTGGCCTTCGATGCCCCTCCCAGAACGTTAACGCATCTCATCCTGCAGCCTCCGTCGAATCTCCGACTCGCCCTTGTGCAGAGAACGCAAACTGTGTCCTGCTGAGCGCGTCAACACCGTCAATCTCCCGACGGGCGGCATCTTCAGCCGCCCGGCCGCCGGTCGAGCAGGAATCGCACGGCCTCGTGCGCCGCCAGAGCGGCTGCGACTGCCACTCGTGTCGCCAGGGTGCCCGACTGGAGCCGGCTGTGCCCATCTCCCACTATCGAAAGACCTCGACGCCTGTCCGTCGCAATCTCCTCCGCCGGGCCGGCCCCGGCGATTCCCGAGATGGCTACTATCGGCACGTCCGGCAGACCTCGCATCCAGCACTCGAGCAGCATCTGCTTCGACTCGTCGAGATCTAGCGCCTCGACCAGCACGTGACATCCCTGGAAAAGCCCGCAGCTGTTGGAACTGTCGAGCCTGACCGGGAATGCCAGGACTTCCAGCCCGGGATCGATCATCGCCAGATTCTCGCGGAGCGCCTCGACCTTGAGGCGTCCTGTCTGGCCAGCATGGTAGGCCTGGCGGTTGAGGTTGGCGGTCTCGACGCGGTCGAAGTCCGCGATCACGAGAGAGCCGATGCCTGAACGAGCGAGAAGAACGGCGACATTCGACCCGATCCCCCCGGCTCCTGCGATTCCGGCCCTGCAGAGAGAGAGCTTCTCCGCGGTGCCCGGAGGGTTGTCCCGGAACATCGCCATCGAGCGGCTCACAGAACCTCCTTCGCCCTCCTGGATCGTTGCCCTTGCATGCCCTGGTATGCTAGAATTCTCACTCAAATATCATTCTCCGGGTGCGGCCCCTCCGCAATGGCCGGAAGGTCCGCCCGGGGCCTTCCGACGAACCGTACGGAGGTGGCGAGTTGCCTTCGATCAAATACCTGAAGCACCACGACGAAAAATGCACGGGCTGCGGGGCCTGCATGTCCGCATGCTCGACGACCTTCTTCAAGGAGGACGATCCGGCCAGGTCGTGCATCCGGATCCATGCTGCAGGGGCTGGCAGCCGGATCGTGGTGTGCGACCAGAAATGCAGGCTCTGCGTCGCCGAATGCCCCGTGCAGGCTCTGACGGTGTCCAGGCAGGGCGTCGTGGTGCTGGACAAGAGGCTCTGCGTCGGGTGCCTCGCATGCGTAGCGGTGTGCCCCATCGGAGCGATGCGGTTCTACCCCGGTCTGAAGAATCCCTTCAAGTGCATAGCCTGCGGTGTCTGTGCGGGGAGATGTCCGACGGGCGCCATCGAGACAGCAGTGGAGGGCGAGGAATGAGCGAGGTTTCGAGAAAGGCCGACCCCGCCGAGCTCAAGGCCGGCTACAGGGTCCTCGCGGAGTACAGGTATGAGAAGAGACCCGTGCAGAGGGGCTACAACGATCGAACCCTCTACGTGAACGTGGGCACGCTCGAGATAAGGGAGAAGCCGGTCTCCGAGGAGATGAAGGCGAAGTTCACGGGAGGAAAGGGATTCGGGTTGAAGCTCCTCTGGGACGCCGTCTCCCCGTCTACCCGGTGGGACGATCCCGAGAACGAGATCAACATCGGAATGGGCCCGATCTGCGGCAACACCAGCTATCCCGGCTCGGGGAAGTCTCTGGTCGTCTCCCTCTCGCCTATCACGGGGATCCCCATTGACTGCAACGTCGGGGGATACTTCGGGCCCTATCTGAAGTTCTCGGGATTCGACGCCCTCGAGATCCAGGGAAGGGCCTCCGGCGAGACGATAGTCTTCGTCGACGGCGACGAGGGCCTGGTGCGGATAATCGCGGCCCCCTCGGGAGCGGTGGACAGCCATGTCCTCGCCGAGGAGATGCTCGATGTCTTCGCGTCGAGCGAGGCAGGGAAGCGATTCGTGTCGAGCGTGTCTGCGGGGAGGGGGGCGGACCATGCGCTCGTGGGCTGCCTGAACTTCTCGTTCTACGACCCTCGCAGGAATGTGCCCCGGCTGAAGCAGGCGGGAAGGGGAGGGATCGGCACCGTCTTCCGGAACAAGAAGCTCAGGGCGCTGGTCGTGAAGTACTCCGGTCTGGATGTCGCCTCGAACGGCCCTGCAGACCTGCCGAAGCTCCAGACCACCGGGCTGAAGCTCCACAGGGAGATCATCGAGCTGGACGACCAGCAGTGCAGGATGCGCGAGATAGGCACCGCGCACCTCGCAGAGATCATGGATGAGTACGATCTGCTTCCCACCCACAACTTCAAGTACGGCTCCCACCCCGATGCGGTGAAGATCGACTCGCATCACTTCTCGGCCATGGTCACTCACGGCCTGCCCGACGGGTGCTGGTACGGCTGCACCCTGGCCTGCGCAAAGGCGGCCGACGGGTTCGAGCTCCTCACAGGACCATACGCGGGAGACAGGGTCACGGTGGACGGCCCGGAGTACGAGACGGTGGCTGGCTGCGGGTCCAACATCGGCGTGTTCGACGCGAGAGCCGTGCTCGAGATCAACTTCTACTGCGACACCTACGGGATCGACACGATCTCGTTCGGCACCCTGACCGCATTCTGCATGGAGTGCTGGGAGAGGGGCATCCTGGACTCCGAAAGGACCGGAGGCCTGGAGCTGACCTGGGGAAACTGGCGGGCAGTCCTGGAGATGCTGCACCAGATGGCCCGAGGCGAGGGCTTCGGTGTGATCGCAGGCATGGGGGTCAGGCGCATGAAGAGATACTTCGCCGAGAAGTTCGGCGCCGACCCCGCCCTGCTCGCGGACATAGGGTGCGAGTGCAAGGGCCTCGAGTACTCGCAGTACGTGTCGAAGGAGTCGCTTGCCCAGCAGGGCGGCTACAGCATGGCTCTCAAAGGCCCTCAGCACGACGAGGCATGGCTGATCTTCATGGACATGGTGAACAACCGCATTCCCACGTTCGAGGACAAGGCAGAGGCTCTCTACTACTTTCCCATGTTCCGGACCTGGTTCGGCCTGCAGGGGCTGTGCAAGCTCCCCTGGAACGACATAGAGCCTGCGGACAACGCTCAGACCTCCGAACCGGCCAAGGTGCCCGAGCATGTTCAGAACTACGTGGACATCTTCAACGCAATCACCGGGCGGAGCATCGACAAGGAGGAGCTGATCCGGCAGTCCGCGAGGGTCTATAACTTCCAGAAGGTGTTCTGCCTGAGGATGGGACGGGGCAGGCGCTCCGACGACAGGCCTCCCTACAGGATGATGGGGCCTGTGACAGTGGAGGAGTACGAGTCCCGTGCAGACAGGTACGACAAGCAGCTTCGCGAACAGGTGGGCGCTGATCCAGCCGGAATGTCCTCGGAGGAGAAGGTCAAGATCCTCAGGGCTTACAGGGAGCAGAGGTACGAAAAGCTCCTGGATGCCGTGTACAAACGAAAGGGGTGGACTCCGGAGGGCATTCCCAGAGTCGAGACCCTGCGCGATCTGGGCATCGATTATCCAGAGGTGCTGGAGGTCGTGAAGGCGCTGGGAGGCTGAGCCGCACGGTGCTGATCGTCAACGGAGAGCCCATGGAGTGGCGCATGGGGATGACCGTAAGGGACGTTCTCCGCGAGAGGGGATATGTGTTCCCCCTGCTGATCGTGCGCATAGACGGCAGGCTCGTGGAGCGCACCGCCTACGATACGACTCCGGTGCCCGACGGCTCCGAGGTGGACGTCCTCCATCTGATGAGCGGTGGGTGATATCGGAGACCGGCCCCCGGCCGTTCACAGCCTGTAGATCGAGAGCCGGGGCGCCTCGCCCCGCCCCCCGTACGAGCACGTAGCCATGAGCCCGTCCGACACGCACAGCGCTGTGCATGCCCCCGGCAGATCGAAGACGGCATTCCAGGGGAGGCCCGGCCTGCCAGGGTTCGACAGCCCCGTCACCCCGGCAGCCGGGCTCCCGGCCGTTGCCGCCACCAGGTCCGGCAGGGAGTCCCAGTCGAGCATCGCTGTCACGACAGCCTTCGGCACCGCTTCGAGCGGTATCGAGGTGACCGCCCATCCGTCCTCCGCCAGGTTCTCGAGGACTGTGAGCCTGCACTCGCTGCAGGGGACTGCGACGAGGTCGTCGTCTCCGTCCAGGTCGAGATCCACGGCGAGAAGATCCTTCGCCCCTGCAGGATCGAGCGTTTCGCGAAGCGCTCCCGCATCCCATGGAGCGTCAATGATCCCTATGCCCTCCGCACAGCCGCAGAGGGCCAGGCCGGTCCGGCCGTCGCCGTCAGGATCGAAGGGCACCGCCGCTCTCGCCATGGAGACCTCCTGCGCGAGAAGGACGCAGGGCTCCGCGGCGGATGACAGGTCCAGCACCGCGACCATCCCCGCCTCGAAGTCGGCCAGAACCAGGTCTTCGACCCCGTCACCGGTTACGTCCGAGAGCAGGGCGTCCTCCGGCATGACCAGGAATCCCGGAAGGGCGGGCTCGAACACTCCTCCCCCCGTGAGGTCGAAGATCCTCACCCCGCGGACCGGGCCGGCGAGGCAGGCGCAGAGGCTCCCGCCGGAACTGACGGAGAGGTCCAGGCACCCGAACCCGGGCAGGCGGAAGAGCCCGAAGCTGCAGTCGCCTCCCACGAGCACGAGAGCGATTCCTCCGGGAGCCTCCATCCCGAGAAGGAAGGGTGCCGAAGGGATGCCGGTGGCTGTAACGGATGTCGCAACCGAGGGAAGGGCTATCTCCTCGAGGAGGACAGGCAAAGCTGCCGCGACGGCAGCCAGGGCTAGCAGCGCCGTCACCTGCACGAGTCACCACCGATCGGAGCCATGCCATATACTAGGCATCCCCGCACCGTCAGGCATAGAGCGTCGCTTCGACGCGAACGGAGGCGGATGAGCCGACCCTGGCAGTGGAGCGACAAAGGCGATGCAGTAACCAGGAGCATCTGTACTTCACCCCCCGGCTGCCACGGCGGCTGCGGCGTCCTCCTGCGCTCGAGGTGCGGGCGGGTGACGATGGCCGAGGGCGATCCGGACAACCCGTTCAGTCACGGCAGGCTGTGCCCCCGCGGCCTCGCCGTGCCAGAAGCCCTCGCGGACCCCGCGCGGCTCATGACTCCTCTGAAGAGATCCGGCCCCCGGGGCTCGAACAGATGGGCAGCCATCGGATGGGAGGAAGCCCTGGAGGAGGCTTCGGCTATACTCGGCGAAGCTGCGGCCTCGGGCGGCCCCGGATCCGTGGCTTTCTGCAAGGGCACTGGAAGGGACATCGGCCCCTGGCTCTCCACCCTGGCCTTCGGCTTCGGCAGCCCGAACTACTTCGCCTTCGGCCCCGGTACCGGTGCAGCCTGCCTCATGCCCCGCATGGCCGCCGCGAACGCCGTTCTCGGGGACTGGCTGGTCGCGGACTGCTCGCAGTTCTCGCCCCTCCGCTACGACGACCCCGGTTGGAGGGTGCCGGGATGCATACTCGTGTGGGGCAGCAACCCGGTCTGGTCGAATCCAGACGGCTTCCTGGGGGCGTGGATCGCCCGGTGCATGGAACTTGGCTCGAGGCTCGTCGTGGTCGACCCGAGAAAGACCTGGCTGGCCGCCCGAGCCGCCGTGCATCTCCAGATCAGGCCGGGAACGGATGGCGCGCTTGCCCTCGCGATGATCCGCAGGATCGTCTCCTCCGGGAGCGTGGACAGGGAGTTCACCGGGCGGTGGGTCCTCGGCCTCGAAGCCCTCACGGACCGGGTGGAGCGCTGGACAGCCGGCGAGGCGGAGGCTGTGTGCGGCATTCCTGGCAGCCTGATCGAGCGGGCGGCCGACCTCTTCGGTTCCTCGAAACCCTCCGCCGTGCACTGGGGGGTGTCGGTGGACATGTCGGGCTCCGCCGTCGGCACGGCGATGGCTCTCCTGGCACTCTCCGCGATAACCGGGAACATCGAGCGCCCCGGGGGAAGCGTCATCGTGCGCGACCCCTGCGGAATACCGCGCAGGGGCTCTGTCCCCCGCCCGCGCGAGAAGGCCCTGGGCGAGGAGAGGTGGCCCCTCATCAGGCTCGCCTCCCCCTATGCGCATTCCGACGCACTCCTCGAGGAGCTCGAGCGGGGTCCCGGGTCCGGGGCGACCGCAGCCTGGATACAGGGGACGAACACCTTCGTGAGCTCGTTCGCCTCGCCCGGCAGAGCCCTCGACCTCCTGGGGAGGATGAGGGGCGTTGTCGTCGTCGATCCCTTTCTCACCCCCACCGCTGCAGCACTGGCGGACATAGTGATGCCTCCCGCGATGTACCCGGAGAGGGACGGGCTCCGGAACTGGTGGTACCAGCTCGCCACCGTGAACAGGGCTGTCGATCCCCCGGGGGGCATGCTGTCCGACATGGAGATAATCCTGGAAACCGGGAGGCGCGTGGCCCCCGGAGCATTCCCCTGGGAGTCGGTCCGCAGGTGGATCGACTCGATACTGGCACCCTCCGGCCACACCTTCGAGAGCCTCAGAGAGGCGGGCTGGCTTATGCCCGGAATCGAGTACGGAAGGCACGAGCGGGGAATGCTCAGGGAGGACGGCGAGCCCGGCTTCCGCACGCCTTCCGGGCGGATCGAGCTGGAGTCGAGCGTCATGAAGGGGTTGGGGCTCGATCCCCTCCCCTGGTATGCCGAGCCCACGGTCGGGCCTGTCTCCAGGCCGGATCTGACATCGGACTACCCCCTGGTGCTGACCACCGGGTCGCGCACCACGGTTTTCTTCCACTCCGAGAACCGCACAGTACCCATGCTGCGAGAGAGGAACCCGCGGCCCCTGGTGGAGATGCACTCCTCCGCGGCCCTGAGGGCCGGTGTGGCGGAGGGTGAACGGGTGAGGCTCGAGTCGCCCTGGGGCTCGTGCGACCTCTTCGTTCACGTGGACGATTCGCTGAGGCCAGACACGGTCCATGCGCAGCACGGCTGGTGGCTCCCGGAGGAGCAGGCGGCGGCAGGCGGTCTGGCGCCGTCGTTCCTTTCGATGAACGTGAATGTGCTGTTCCCCGAGGGGCTTCAGGCCCCTGACGGGATGGGATATCCGTTCCGCTCTCTCTTGTGCAGGATCGTGAGGGCCGACGGGGCGCCCCGGCTGCCGGAGCCTTCACTCCCGGGGCAGGGCGGGATGCTGCCGCCTCCCGCCGGATTGCGCGTGAGGCCGGAGCTCTGCTGCGGATGCCGCGCCTGCGAGATCGCCTGCCTCGTCGCATCGGGCCGGAAATCGGGAACGGCGGGGATAGAGATATCGAGAACCGGTCCCGGTCGCTTTGCTCCCTCCTGGACTGCAGTCTGCGATTCCTGCTCCTCCAGGGGCGGGGCATGGTTCTGCCGGGCGAACTGCCCGACCGGGTGCCTGTCGTGACGCACGGCTCGGAGGCCACTCGCCCTGTCGCGGAGAGGCTGGGATTCCGCACCAGCGGGCTCCGGAACATCCCACTGCGCACCGCGCTCTCGGGAATCAGGGATGCAGGGTTCTCCGTGGTCGAGTTCTGTCTCGAGCACGGCGAGGTGTCGGCGTCGTCGCACAACCCTGCCGGCATCGCCAGGCTGGTCGATTCCGCTCTGGATGCTGGGCTCGAGCCCAGCGCCATGAGCTACCACGGCAAGACGGACGATCCGGAAAGGCGCGGGAGACTCCTGTCATGCGCATTCGAGGCAGCCCGGCTCGCGGGCGTAGGGCTGGTGGTCTGCGGCAGCCCGGCGGTGCGACCCGGGGATCCGCCGGGGCTGGAGGCTCTGGCCCGGGAGATCGAGGGCCCCTGCGAGCGGGCCGGGGGCATGGTTGGGGTTGCGCTGGAACCCGAGCCGGACACGGTGGTGGCGGATCTAGACTGCCTCGAGGAGCTCTCGGAGATCGCGGCCTTCCCTGTGGGCGTGAACCTGGACATCGGGCACGCCCTCCTGTCCGAGAAGGACTTCGGCGCAGCCCTGGAGCGCGCCCTTCCCGCATGCCGTCACTTGCACCTGGATGACATGCGCCGCGGCAGGCACCAGCACCTGGTGCCCGGGCACGGGGACGTTCCCTGGGATGTGGTTTCCCGGTTCCTCGGGCACTACGCCGGCCCTGTCGTAGTCGACATCTTCAGGCTGCCGTCCGACCCCTGGAGGTTGGTTGCATCATCGTTCGCCTCTACCCTGGAGGTCCTGCGTCTCGAATGAGAGTAAGATCGCTCGGCCTCGGTCTCACATCGGCCTGCAACCTGGAGTGCCCGCACTGCTACTCGCGAGGACACCCCCCCGTGCACCTGCCGCTCGAACGGCTTCGCCTCCTGCTCGACACCCTCGCCCCCGAATCGGTCAACATAGGCACCGGGGAGGGCGCCATGCACCCGGACTTCGAGAGTGCCGTCGAAGAAGTGCTGTCGCGAGGCATACCTCTCTCGATCACGACCAACGGGCTCAGCATCCTGCGAATGAATCCGGGCATGCTCCGCGCACTGCACGATGTGGACGTCTCGCTGGACTTCCCCGACAGGGCGGGACACGACGCCTGGCGGAGCGAAGGCAGCTTCGACATTGCCATCGAGTCGGTGCGAAGGTGCCTCGATGCGGGCGTGACCTGCTCAGTGGCCTTCTGCCTAATGTCCGCGAACGCTGCCCGGGCCTCCGCCATGTGCGACCTCTGCGGATCGCTGGGTGTGGCTCTCAGGGTGAACGTCTACAAGCCCGTCCATGACAGGGCCCTGTCCCCGGGCTACGACGCATTCTGGAGCGCGATATGCTCCATGGGCGCCGCCGCCCCGCTGGTCAGCTGCAGCGAGCCCATCGTGAACGCCGCCCTCGCGGCGGGCGGGCTGGAGAACGGCGGCAGCCTCAGGTGCTGTGGTGAGAGGGGCATGCGGGTGAGCCCCCTGGGGGAGCTGAACGGCTGCGTCTACGTGACAGGCTCCGGCGTGAGGGTAGAGGACGTCGTCGAGTCTCCGTCGAGCCTGTACAGGGCCGCGTCTATCCCGTCGAGCGCCCCCGTGCCGGGCGCCTGTGCGGACTGCCCCTGGCTCCCGCTCTGCGGCGGCGGGTGCTTCGGCAGGAGATTCTACACCGGTATCGACAGGCGTGACGAGTTCTGCTTCGTGGACCGGGGCGTCCCCGGGATCCCGAAGCCCGCCCTCGGCGGCGGGGAGCGCTGGATGCACTCGGACTACCTCTGCACCCTCATCTACTTCGCCGGCTGATGAGCGGGCGGGTCGGCTTTCTCCACCTCTTCCCCCTGGAGGGCGGCGGCGCCGCGCTGTTCCATGCGCTGACGCTGCAGGTCCTGCTCGGGCCGCGAGCCCTGCTGGAGGAGGCGCTCGGAAGCTACCCGGACCGCCTCGACACCCTTCCCGTCGAGTTCCCCGCGCAGTCACGCGAGGAGGAGCTGCTGCGGGTGATGCGTGCGCGTGCAGCAGCCGGCTCCTGGGCCATGGCCTGCCTCTTCCTCCACTACGGCTGCTCCTCGTCGTGCCGGTACTGCTTCCTCCGTGAAGGCGCAGGAGAAGCGATGACCGCGGAGGAGGTCGGAAGAGCGCTGCTGGACTTTTCGGCCCGCTCCCTGGCTTCGGGCAGGGAGGCCGCCGACGTCCTTCTCTTCGGCGGCGAGCCCTTCCTCAGGCCCGACCTGGTGAGAGCGGCTCTCGACTCCATGCCGACCCTCCCGCGCATGAACGTCAGCATCTCGACATGCGGCGACGGAGTCGAGCCCTCGCTCGCATCGCGCCTGGCTTCTGCCGGCGCCTTCGCGATCGTCTCCATGGACGGCGGGCCGGAGGTCCAGATGACTGCGCGGCCCTCCGGGCGCGGCGACCCGTTCGACACGGCAGCGGAGGCCTTCCGCATCCTGCGCGGAGCGGGCATGCGTGTGGGCATATCGATGACGATCTCCGAATGGAACATCGAAGGAATCGAGGATTCCTTCTCGAGGCTGATCGACGAGTTCGAGCCGGACGACCTGGGGCTCAACGGCTGGCTCCATCCGCGTCCCGGTTGCGCATCCGCCCCGGGACAGGTCGGCTGGCGGCGGCTCCTCTCGGCAGTCGAGCGGTGCACGTCCGTCGCGATAGAGAGGGGAATGTATGTCGAGCAGGTCTTCAGGAGGCTGAGGCCCTTCGCGACAGCGGTTCCGCGTCTCAAGGACTGCACCAGCCCCGGTGGCAGGCTGGTCTACGTGCCGGGCGGGCTTCGAGGGCGCTGCGACTGCATGAGCGCGGCGGGGATCGACCTCGAGCCACTGGAATCCGATCCCGCCCTGTCCTCCCCGTCGATTCCTCCTTCGTTCTCCCCGGTTAGCCGGGAGGAGTGCCTCTCGTGCCCCTGCGTGTGCCTCTGCGGAGGCGGCTGCAGGTACGATGCGCTCTGCGCCTCCGGCTCCCCGTCGGGAGTGCATCCCGACAGGTGTCTCTTCGAGCGGGGATTCCTCTCCTGGATGATCGGCCGCCTCGACGGCATCTGCGGCCACCCCGGAGCGGAGGGGAGATTCCTGTCTCCCTCGCTGGAGCAGAGACTCGCCCTGGCGGGCCCCGCAGTGGCGCACTGGCGAGATGCTGCACCGATGCCTGAAGCCACTTCCTATGCGGAGCTGCAATGCTGACCAGGCTCGGCAACGGATGGTTCCGCATGGATTCCCCCGAGGGCTCGTGCCTCTTCGACAGCATCGGGCTCTCCCTTGCGATGCTGGCCCCCGGTGACGCCGGGCCCAATCCCGGGGATCTTCCCCCCTCGCCTTTTCCACGCATTCCCCCTCCCTCCTCCGGGACTGTCCAGGCGGTGATCACAACCCGGTGCAACCTTGCCTGCGGATACTGCTCCGTCCGAGGCAGCCCCTGCTTCAGGGAGGGATCCGGCGTGATGGACGGAAAAACCGCCGATCGGGTGGTCTCGACCGCCGCAGGGTGCCGGCTCCTGGTCGTCACCGGCGGGGAGCCCCTGCTCGAAACCAACCTGGCCCTGGACATCATCGGACGCGCGGGCAGACCCTCGGTCGTCTTCACAAACGGAACGCTGCTCGACGGCTCCACCGCAACGGCACTTCGCGGCTGCGGGGCTTCGGCCCTCGTCTCGATGGACGGCTCGAGGGAGGAGCACGACCGGGAGCGGAAGTACCCGGGCGGGGAAGGATCGTGGGACCGAGTGGCCGAGGGGCTGGATGCCGCCCGCAGCGCCGGGCTCCGGTTCGGCATCTCGATGGTCCTCCGCGGCCAGGCCCCGGCCGCGATCGGCGATGCGATGGCGTTCATCCTCGAGAGGTTCCACCCGGCAAGCTTCGGATTGAACATCCCTCACTTCACGCAGAGCGGCTTCCGGAGCCCCTCTCCAGCCGAGTGCGCCGAGGCCGTGGTCATGGCATACAGGTTCGCGCGCCGTACCGGTACGTACTTCGACCAGGCGGCCCGCAGGCTGCTGCCTCTCGTCTCCGGCAGGCCGCGGTATCGCGACTGCGAGGCCATGGGTGGCAAGAAGGTCTTCTTTCCCGACGGCTCCTGCTCGCCCTGCGTGAACTGGATGAGCATGGAGCAGCCTCCGCCGGAGTGGGCGGACAGGATACCGCTCGCGCACGGCTTCTGCGCCGGCTGCCCTGCGGTCTGCATCTGCGGGGGCGGATGCGCCTGGGACGGTGACCACCTCGCAGGGCCCGGTGGAATGGACCGCAGGAACTGCGCCTGGACCCTGGATCTCCTCGAGGAGTTCCTGCTCGACACCGGGCGCACATTCGGCTGGAAGACTCCCTCCAGGGAGAGCCTGGCCTCTGAGTTCGCTCCGCTCCTGCCCGGAGGGGAGGGTGTTCTGGCGACATCGATGGGGCACATGGAATGATCCCCGGAGGCGAGCGCTGGACGGAGTGCGAAGCCTCACGCTACGAGACCGGAAGGAGACCTTCCGATGTGGACGCAGCCGTGGCGCGCAGGCTGTCCGGCGCCGGACGCGTGCTCGAGACCGGCTGCGGGCCCTGCATGATCGGCAGCCTGCTGTCGGGCGGCCTGCTGGTCGAAACCGATGCGTGCAGGTGGTTCCTGCCGGGTGCAAGGGCCAGGAGCGGCGGCCGCGCCCTGTTCTGCACTGCTGACGCATCCGCTCTTCCCTTCAGAGACGGGTCGTTCGACGCCGTGGTCTCCATGGCGGTTCTCCACCACCTGGAAGCTCACGATCTGCAAACCGCCCTGGACGAGGCCTTCCGGGTGCTGGCCTCCGGCGGGAGGCTCGTCCTGGCAGAGGACTGGGCCTTCGACGATCCCACGCCTGTCGAGGCTGCGGCGATGGCCTCGAGGTTCGCCTGCGCATGCGAGAGAGAGCATCACATGAAGGAGGCAGGCTGGACCGCCGCACTGTGCGCCGCCGGGTTCGAGATCACCCACCGGGAGTGGCCCCTGAGGCCCTTCGATCCGCCTGCCGCCCGCGCCAATGCGGACGGTGGAGCCATGGCGGGCGCCTTCGTCAGGATGCTGGTCCTGGAGGGGCGGAAACCATGAGAGTAGCCCTGGTCCAGGCCATGCTCGGGCGAAGGGAGCCGCCGGTCATGCCGCTGGGGTCCGGCGTGCTCGCGGCCGCTCTGGCGGGTCACGAGGTCGCCGTCATCGACCCCAACCTGTCCGGCGAGCCGGCCGTGTACCTGGACAGCTCCCTGCGCAGCTTCCAGCCGGGCTTCGTCGGCATATCCATGAGAAACGCCGACACCACGCAGGCAGGCGATCCCTGGAGCTATCTGCCCGCCTTTGCCTCCACGGTGGCGGCGGCACGGGCCGCCTGCCCCGGCTCTGTGATCGTCGCCGGTGGTGCGGCATTCTCGCTGTTCCCTGGAGCGGTGTTCTCCGCGGTGCCGGGGCTGGACGCTGCGGTTGCAGGCGAGGGCGAGGAGGTGCTGCCCGGAATGGTCGAAGCCGCGGCGCTGGGCCGGCCTCCGACGGGCATCGTTCCTGGCGTACCGGTCCGGCGCATTTCGAGCCCCCTTCACGCTGCCCTGAGGGTCGATGCGTACAGGGAGTGGCAGCACAACCTCTCGGTCGGCGTGGAGGTCTCGAGGGGCTGCAGCTCGCGATGCTCCTATTGCTCCTATCCCGTGATAGGAGGAGGCGTTCTCAGGGTGAGGAAGCCTTCCGAAGTCGTGGCCGACATGGGAGCTCTGTGCGAGGGCTGGGGGATCGGACACGTCTTCCTCTGCGCCTCCATCCTCAATCCCGATCCGGACAGCGCGGCAGAGCTGTTCTCGGCCCTCGCCGACCGCGGCCTTCCGATGACCTGGGAGGGTTACTTCTCTCCGGCAGGCCTCGACCGCGGACTGGCAGCCCTGGCCGTTCGAGCGGGCTGCACCGGGATCAGCCTCTCGCCGGACGGCGGCACGGCCGGGGCGATGCGCAGGATGGGGAAGGGATTCGGGCCCCGCGAGGTCTCCCGCGCGATAGATGCGGTGCGTGGCTTCCCGTCCCTCCGGCTCTCGATCAGCGTCTTCCCGCGCGTGCCCGGGGGGGGCCTGCTGGAGACGCTGGCTTCGTTCGCGCGCGGGGCGGCCTGGTCACTCAGGGCCGGGAGGGCGCTTTCGCGGATGAGGTACGGGACGATAAGGCTGATGCCTGGAACGCCCCTTGCGGAGGGCCTCGGAGATGAGGACCTGCTCGAACCGGTCTTCTTCGCGGGAACGGCCGCCCAGGCATCCGCCCATGCTCTGCTGTCGCGCATCCTGGGCAAGGACCGCGGATGTACGAGGCGGTGATCCTCGCCGCAGGCTGCGGAAGCCGGATGGGAGGTTCGGTGCCCAAGGCGCTGCTGGCGCCCGGAGGCCGGACCCTTCTCGAAAGGCATCTCGAGATCCTCGCTGACGCCTCGTGTGTGAAGGTCGTCTGCGGTTTCGAGGCCGCCCTCGTGGCTTCCGCCCTGCCGCCCTGGCCGATTGCCATCGAGAATCCCGAGTGGCGCCTCACGGGCACCCTGGCATCGCTCCTCCGGGCTGCACCCTTCGCCGGCGGGACCCTGCTCGTGGTGCACGGCGATCTGTTGTGGACGAGGAGGATGCTTGTTGCGGCGCTGTCCGCCCCCGGGGAGATCGTCGTCCCGGTCGATCCGTCCTCGGGTGGGCCCGAGGCGATGAAGGCGGTCGTCGTGCAGGGAAGGATTGCCCGGCTCTCGAAGGAAGCGGCGCCGCAGGAATCCTCCGGCGAGTCCATGGGTGTCTTCATCCTGAGGGGACGAGCCCTGGACGGGCTGCTGCCCGTTGCTCTCAGCCTCCTGCGGGAGGACCCTCGTGCATCCGTGGACGACCTTGTGGTCGGGCTCGCTTCCCGGGGTGTCGCCGAGGCTCAGCCGCTCTTCATAGAGGGGGAGTCGTGGGAGGAGATCGACACTCCGGACGACCTGGCCAGGGCGGAGAGGCTTGTCTCGGGACCGGCGTGACCTGCTGGCGATGGAGGCATGGGACGCCTGGTGGCGGTCGGCCTCCGGGGCATCGCCGCCCGCGGGCGGCCTCAAGGGTTTTCTCGCGAGGCACGGCGACTTCCAGAGGCTGATCATCTCCGAGCTCCGCAGGGCGGGCGCCTTCTCCGGAAGAGGCCCGTACCTCGAGGCGGGGCACGGTTCGGCCGGAGTGCTCTCGGCAGTCGCCCGCTCGGGAGTTCAGTGCGTTGGCCTGGACACCTCCATGGCCGCGTGCAGAATGGCCCGCGCAAGAGGCCTTCCTGCGGTCCGAGGCAGCGTGACCGAGCTGCCCTTCAAGGACGGGGTATTTGCTTCCGCAGGCTCCACCGGCGTGCTGGACCAGCTGTGCGCTGACTCTGTTCTCAGGTCGCTCTCCGAGCTGGACAGGGTGGTGCGGCCCGGCGGGCCTGTCGTGGTTGTCAGCAACAGCGACAGGTCGTCTGTTCACCGGATGGTCATGGTCCGCCTCCTCAGTCAGGGCAGGTGGCCCTGGGGCATCAAGTCATGCTTCCGAAGCCTTCGTGACGAGGTCGGGGAGACACTGCCCGGGGCGGTGGTGGAGGAGAGGGAGCTCGGATGGCTCCTCCAGTGGCGCTTCCTCGAATATCTTCTGCCTGAAGGGCTGCCGAGGAAGGCGGTCCGGGCGGCCTCGCTCGTGCTCAACACGGTCCTGTGGCCGCTTAACGGCCTTCCGGGAATGGTTCTCGTGACAGTGTTCCGAAGGGGCGCCTGCGGGCCTGCCCCTGCGGAGGGAGGTTCTCCTGGCTGAGGACTGCCGCTTCGAGCCCCCGGGCCTCGAGGCCTCGATCTACAGGAGACGGGTGGTCAGGCCGGTTGCCGCGCCTCTGACGAGGCTTCTCATCCGGGCGAGGATCCCCGCCGACGCGGTCTCGGTCTCCAAGGGCCTGGTCGGCGTGGCCGGGGCTGTGGCGTTCGCCTTCCCGGGGCGGGCCTGGCTGGCGGCCGGCATCCTCCTCCTGCAGGTCTCCTTCCTCCTCGACGCATGCGACGGGGCCGTGGCAAGGGCGACGGGCACCTGTGCGAGGACGGGAGGGGAGTTCCTGGACAAGCTGGGCGACGCGACCATGCGCAGCGTGCTCTATCTCTGCTGGGGTGCCGGGGCCTGGGCCTCCGGCGGGCGCGTCGCTTTCCTGTTCGCCGGCGGCCTGATGGCCGGGCTCTGGCTCGTCGTGAGGTTCTGCCTGGTGGAGACTCTGCTCGAGAACCTCGCGTCGAGGGGCGCAGAAGGCCCGGAAGCACTGGAGCGCGAGCAGGAGGCCCTTGGAAGGGCCTTCATAACGGGAGGGAGCCGCGCCAGGGGCTTCGAGGGCTTCCTGTCCGCCTTCTTCCATCCCTTCATCAACCTGGTCACGCTGCTGTCCATCCCCGAGTTCTTCGTGACGGGCTTCTCGCCGGGCGGATTCGCCATACATGCGCGCGAGGGGGCGTTTGCGGCGTACTTCCTGCTGTGGGCGGCGAACTGGCTGCGGAAGATCCCATGGCATCACGGGGTGGCCGATGTCCGCAGGTGACCGCCCGAGAACGACCGGAACGGTTCTGGCGGGAGGGGCTGCCACCCGGCTGGGCGGAATCTCCAAGGAGCGGATCGTGCTGCCCGGAGGCGGCACACTCATGGACGCGACCGTGGCCTCGATGTGCCGGGCCGGGGCCGAGAAGGTGCTCGTCTCGGGGCGAGGAGGGACGGGGCTGCCTTCGGTGCCCGACATCGCTCCCGGGGCCGGCCCGGTGGCCGGGATTGCCTCTGCAATCGTCCGCACGGGTGACAGGGGTGTGTTCCTGTTCGCCCCCTGCGACACCGCAGGACTCGACCACCGTGACCTCTCCGCGCTGTGCCGGGTCGCAAGGCCCGGCGGCGGCTCCTTCCTGGTGACCCGGACGGAAGGCGGCGGGATGTTCCAGCCACTCCTCCTCGCGATACATCACCTTGCCGTAGAGCGCATCCTCAATGCGCTCTCGTACGGTCACCTGTGCGCCTGGCGCCTGTGGCTGGATCTGGAGTTCATCCCGGTCCTGGGCTGCAGCGTTCTCCTTAACGTGAACACTCCGGGCGACCTGGACGCATGCGGAAGTGCCATGGAGGCGCGGTCGGCCATGGACGGAGGGATGCCCTGCTTCGACAGGTCTGGCTGAGGATGTAGGCCGGGAGACTGCCGGAAGGGGTGGTCAGATCCGGCCCGGGGCGGGCCCCAGATCCCTTCCCCGGAGTGCGAACCAGATGGTCCCGGCCAGCCCGAAAGCCGATGCCGCCATGAAGTTCACGGCGGGAGAGACCATCCACAGGAGCGCGCCCCCGAACGCCGCGACCGACACGATAACGTCGCGCACCAGGTAGTACAGCCCGAACATCCCGGCCTTGCGGCCCTCCGGCGCGAGATCCATTATGAGGGCCTTCCGCGTGGGCTCCCCGAACTCCTTGAGGCCGCGCACGACGAAGGCAGCCACCAGCGGCCAGAAGGACCTCGAGAGGAACAGCACCATGGGGAAAGCCGTGAAGAAGACGAATGTCGCCAGGACGAAGGGCTTCTTTCCTCCCCTGTCCGCCAGCCATGCCACGGGTATGTAAACGAGCATCGCCGTGGCCATCTCCACCGACGTGAGAACGCCGAAGCTCGTCGCGCTGACCGGGGTGCCACCGGTGCCGGACGTGCCGAGCACCTCCATGCACCATACCGCCATGAAGGCGTAAGGTATCTGCTCGCAGAACCTGATGAGGATGTCCGAGGCCAGCAGGTTCCTGAGGTCGGGGCTCATCTCGCGCCACAGCCTGAGGGGGTTCTTCTCGGCGCGCCTCCGCGCGCCCTCCTCCTCCCTGATCAGCATATGCTGAGCCACCGTCGAGAGAACGGCCATGGCCGCAGCCGCCAGGAAGGCTATCCTGACCCCCTCGACGCGGCCCCAGCGGTCGATGCAGAGCCCTCCCAGGACGGGGCCCAGCGCCATGGGGACGCGCCTGACCAGCGAGTGGAGGGACACGCCCATGGTGCGCTTGCTACGTGGAAGCGCCTTGGAGACCAGGTCCATGGTCGCGGGAAGGGAGATGGCCGTCCAGCTGAGGAACAGCACTGACCCGGCGATGACCGCCTCCCACCTGGGCACGGCTATGACGACCGCATATCCGGCGATGGCGAGGAGGTTGAAGAGGCCCAGTGCGCGCTTCGTGCCCAGCCTGTCCGAGAGATAGCCCCCGGGGAACGCGTAGAGGGCCGACAGGAGGTTGTCCATGCCGTTGAGCAGGCCGATCGAGAGCGCTCCGCCTCCGAGGGCCATCAGGTACACGGGGAGAAAGCGCTCCGCCATCCGCTCGCCCATGCCCACGAGGATGACCATCGTGAGCAGGCCGGCTATGCTGCGTTTCAGGCCGAGGAAGTCGGCCAGCCTGCGGAGGGGGCGGCGGTTCATGTCTGAGTCAGTGTGGAGCGGGGACGGGCTGTCGCTCGCCCCCGCATGATCCTGGATTCGTCTGGTGCGGCTCTATGGCTCGCGGAGGTTGCGGCGGGGCCCGGCGGGACGGTCCTTCTCCTGCGAGAAGTCAACGCGAACGGCTCGTCCGTCGATCATGGCGCCGTTCATGGCGTCCTTGGCGCGGGCGGCATCCTCCTCGGAGGCGAAAGTGACGAAGCCGAAGCCGCGCGAGCGGCCCGTCTCCTTGTCCAGGACCACCCTCGCCTCGCGCACCTCGCCGTGCTGTGCGAAGGCCTCCTTCAGGGTCACGTCGGTAGTGGCCCATGCGAGTCCACCCACAAACAGCTTGTTGCCCATATGCACCCTCCTTCCGGGCCTCGGCCCGCTAGCCGGCTCTGCGGCCGGTGTCGCCCTGCAGGCAGGATGGAAAAGGGGCCCGTCGGCTCCGGCAGGAAACCGCAAGTCCGCGACCACATGCCTCGATGATGACCCGGATTGCGCTGTGAGTGGCGCAGGCGGGGAGCGGGATCGTCAAAGACGCAGCGGAAATGGTGACCAGGCTCTCTTTTCGCGACAACTGCCCAGGGACCTGTCCTGCCCCGGCAAAAGGCCGAGGCACGGGTAAGCTCGCGCAGGGCGGTTGTGATGTCAAGAGGGCGCAAAGGAGTGGCCGGGGTTATGTTCCAGCCCTGCGAGGCAGGATGGCCCGTGCCGGGAGGTGGCAGAAGTGCTGTGGCTCTTCGCTGCGATGGTTGCCAGCGCATCGATAGCTCTGCTCTTCAGGGCCGCCGACAGGGTGTCTGCGCACAGGCCTGCAGTCGTCACAGCGAACTATCTCGCGGCCGCCTTCGTGTCGCTCCTGACTCTCCTCTCCGGAGATGCTTCGGGGGGCATAGGATGGGCCGTGGTGGCAGGTGCAGCGGGGGGCGTGTTCTACCTTCTCGGCTTCGTGCTCTACCAGTCGGCAGTCTCTGACTGCGGGGTAGGAATCTCGAGCAGCGTCATCAAGCTCGGGATCCTGGTTCCGCTGGTCGTCTCCGTGGCGGCCTGGGGTGAGAGCCCGCCTGCTCTCCAATGGGCAGGGGTGATGCTCGGGCTGCTCGCGCTCGCGGCTCTGGGACTCCCTTCGCGGGATTCGCGCGGAAGGCTGTCGCCCGTACTGCTGCTGCTCTTCGTCTGCGGAGGGCTGGCCGAGCTCTCGAACAAGCTCTTCCAGAAGAAGGCGGTTCCCGGTACGGAGAGCGTCTTCCTCCTGAGCGTGTTCTCCACGGCCATGCTGCTGAGTCTCCCGATGCTTGCGCGATCCGGCTGGAGGATCGATGCGAAGTCCCTGGGAATGGGGCTCGCGGTCGGAGTGCCTAACATGCTCGCCTCGAGATTCCTGCTGGCGGCGCTGGGTGAGCTTCCCGCTCCGGTGGCCTTCGCAGGCTACGGGAGCGGGACGATACTCGTCGCGGGAATCGCCGCCCGGGCTGTCTTCGGGGAGAGACCCTCGCGCCCCGCCCTGGTCTCCATGCTGCTCACGGCCGTCTCACTCCTCCTGGTCAACCTCGCCCCGGCTTCGGTTTCAGGTTGAAGATGCTTAAGAAACCGCGATCTCTGCCGAATCTCGAAGCCATGAATCGGTTGAAAGGCGACATGCATCTGGAGAGGAGACCCGCTTGCGTCGTTCAAGTGCGAGATTGCAGGCCGGTCCTGCTTCTGACGACCCGTTCGATAGCGGCATCTTCCTCGCGGGGACGCCTGTACAGGATTAGGCAGACAGCGCTCGGCGTTATATGAAGCGCCCGGGCTATGTCCGTTCGCGGAAGACCGGCATCTTCCAGGATTCTGGAGATGACCAGCCTCGCGCTCGAGATCGGACCCTTCCGGCTGCTTCCCAGGAGAGCCGCCCGATTCAGCCCGAACAGGCCAGCAGAAGCTTCGATGACGAGTTCCACGAGGTCATGCATTTCTCCGCGGTTTCGGACGGCTCGATGCCTGCCTTCGACCTGTGACGCGATACTGCAGGCGAAGTCCCTCGAACCGAGTACAGGTCCCGGGAAATCGTACCTCCTCTGGTCGACCCTGGCCCCGGCAGCCTCGACGACTCCTCTCCGGCCGATCAGGAAGCAGCCGTTCTCGTATTCATTTCGCTCGGAATGGCCTGGACCCTCCTCCAGGAATCTGCGATAGGCGTTCCTGGCCCTTGCCTCGTTTGCGGAGAATGCGGCGAGCACCCTGCGGGGATCGTACCAGCCGGTCGCCTTCCCCTTCATCACCTCGGAGTGGCTCGACCAGGGATAGTCCTGGAGTTCGGCCAGCGATCCGACCAGGCCTGCTCGCATCGGGTTGAGATGTATGTATCTGACGAGTTCCAGATAGTATCCTTCCTTCTGTACGAGTATCGATCTGTAGCGTGTCATGAAGACATGCCCGCGGTGCTCGAACCTGCGGTTGTAGTAGTTGCTGAACCCCACAAGCAGCCTGTGCATGGCTCTCTGCAGAGGCTGTTCTCCGACCTCGACAAGGAGATGGAAATGGTTCGGCATGATGGTCCAGGCATGGACGGAGAGCCCTGCTGCCGCTGCAGACAGGCCCAGCCTGTCGAGGAAGCAGCGGCAGGCTTCACAGCTCTCGAATATCGCATCGCCTTCCGCTCCACGCCCCATGACATGGTGCAGAGAGCCTGGGAAATCGAGTCTTGGGCCTGTTTCCATATCCCGATTGTGGCCGGAATGGGCTGACATTTCAAGAGGGGTCAAAGCCTCCGGTCTCTCTGGTGCTGCGAGAAAGGGTTTCTTAAGTTTCTTCAACCTGATACCGTTTGGAGGGACTTTGGTGAGACTAGAGGATGTGCTGGCGATGCTGGGGGAAACGCGGGTTGTCACTCTGGCAACCGTTGCCGGGTTCGGGAACGAAACACGGCCGGCTGCCAGGGCCATGACCCTTCGGCAGTTCGAAGGAGCCCTCTATATGCTCACGTTCCCTGATTCCCCGAAGGTGGCGCAGATCCGCGCCAACCCTCGCTGCCTCGTGTATTCCGACCTCCACGAAGGGAAGGAATCCGGATTCGTGAGACTCGACTGCACCGCAGCCGAGAGTGCTGATCCAGACGAGAGGAGGAGGGTTTTCGAGAGCTCCCCCTATGCGGGCAGCTTCTGGTCATCCCCGGAAGATCCGGGATTCTGCCTGCTCAGGCTGACGCCTGTCGGCGGAGACGTGATGAGGCCAGGAGAGATGTGGTCGGAGGACATAGACACGGTCATATGAGAGTTTCCTCTCACGCAGGGCCGCGAATCGCGTGGTTCGTGTCGAACCACGGATGGGGACACGCTGCCAGGCAGCGGGAGATCATCGAGACCCTCCTCGAGACCTGTCCTGGTGCGAGCACCACCATAGTCTCGGACATCCCATCGTGGTTCTGGGGGCAGACAGACGGGGTGTCACTGGTCCGGTGGGCATCCGGGCCCGTGCCCGTCGAGAGGCCCGGACGGATAGACCGCGAGGCTACCCGCATGTTCCTGGCCGGTTTTCCCGAGAGAATGTCGGACCATCTGAGCGACTGCCGCGGCATTCTGGGATCCTTGGGACCGGATCTCGTGGTCACGGACATAGATCCCATCCCGGCAGCTGCTGCGTTCCGAGCCGGGGTCGACTGCCTGGCCATCGCCAGCTTCACCTGGGACTGGATCTACAGGGAAATGTTCCCGGATCTCGGCGCGTTCTGCGATTCGATCGCGGACATGTACAGAACCGCACACTACCTGAGACTGCCTCTCGGCCCCCCTCACAGCCCTTGCGACACTTCCGAGGATGTGGGGCTGGTGCCTGGCGGATCATCACGGAATGCAGCCCGGGCAAGAGAGATGCTGGGATGCGGCCGCATCCTTCTGGTGACGCTGAGGGATCCCTTTCGGACTGGGACGACGGAGCTGGCTGCTCCCCAGGGCTGGAGAGTTTTCTGCTCTCTCCCGCACCGGGGTCTCGGTGGAGTCGAGAACATCTCCCCGCAGGAGCTCGAAGCGCATGGACTCCGATACGCCGACCTGGCTGCCGCCGCGGACGTTCTGCTGATGACCCCGGGCTATGGAACCGTCTCGCTGGCGCTTTCTCTCGGAAAGCCGGTTATCGCCCTGGAGAGGGACGACTTCCCCGAGGTTCCCTATCTGGTCCGGCCCCTTCTGGGGAGGCCTTCATCCATTGTCTGCGCCCCGGGTGAAATCGCGGGGAGCGGTCTTGCCGATGCCCTTGAAGCGGTCACGCAGACGCCTGCCCCGCCTCCGCTGGCATGCGACACCGATTTCGTCGTTTCTCAGATACTGGAGAGGGCGGCCCAGGGTCATGATTCACACAGCCAGCCCGGGCGCCGCCGCGGCATGGGATGATCCGGGCCTCTTCCTGGGGATTTCTGAACCCCGCATTCGCGACAGCCGTCCGTCCGTGCCGTGTGGGAATCTGGAGGAATGCTTGACTCGAATGACGAAAGGTGCGAGACTATCTTCTTGGAGAGAAAAGGGTTGTTTTGTTATACCCGTTCCTCCATTGAAAGGTGGTTGCGATGAAGGTGATGGTCTGTGTCCTTCTAGCAGCCGCAGCAGCGTGGGCTTCCGTATCGAGCCCGCGGCAGGCTGCAGAGCTGGTGTACAGCGACCTCCTCGGAGGCAGTATCGAAGGCAAGGTCGTCTGGTCCCTGCCCGCGGAACTCTCCGCCGGCCAGATGGTCGAAACCTGGCACGAGGAGATCGCCGCCCCGTTCGACGGCTACCTGGTTCTCGTGGACGACATGGGGCTGGCCAACTGGGAGCACCCGTGCCGCTGGGTGTTCGTGTCCCATTCCGGTAGTATGCACATCGTGAACATGCTCACGCCGCCTTCGGCCATCCAGCGCATGAATCAGGAGTACAGCGACCTCCCCGTGCCGACCCAGGCCGATCTGAGACAGCAGATTCTCGACTGGTGGGTGCCGAACCCCCGGGCCGGCAACGACCCCGCCCACACCTACGCGTGGATAATCTCCGGAGGGTATGACTCCAGCAACAACCACGTCCGCTACTACGGTGACGTGCAGTTCTTCTACCTCACCATAACCGACGACTACGGCTACACGGACGACCACATCGTCGTCTGCTTCGCTGACGGCACGAATCCCGCCCCGGACCAGTCCGGCGGCGCCAACTCGAACCCCGACCTCGACGGCGACGGCGACACCGACATCGACTTCGACGCCACCACGTCGGGCGTCACCAGCGGATACAACGCCATTGCGGGCATGGTCGGTCCCGACGACCATCTCGTGATCTTCACGACCGATCACGGCGGCACCGGCAAGCTCTACGGCAACAATCCTCCCGAGGTCATCCTGAACCTCTGGAACATGCAGACTCTCGACGACGACACCTTCGAAGGATGGCTGAACACCCTGAGCGCCGCCTCGATCAACGTGGCGATGGAGCAGTGCTATTCCGGCGGCTTCCTCGAGGAAACGATCCAGGGCTCTGGCCCGAGGACCTTCGCCTCGGCCGCCAACGGTTACGAGTCCTCGTGGGCCGGAGCGACCTACCCTCAGTACGACGAATGGGCCTACTGGTGGGTTGGCGCGCACCATGGATCGGTGCCTCCCGGAGGTTCCTACCCAGGCGGTGCCCTGCCAGGCAATCCCGACATGAACTCCGACGGTTTCGTGAGCTACTACGAGGCGGCCTACCGCGCCGAGGAATGGGACTCCTACGCCTCGAGCGGCCAGGAGCATCCGCAGTGGGACGACATTCCGACAAGCTGCGGCGACAGCTACTATCTTGGCGGAGCGATCGGAACGGGAGTCGGTGACGGCGGGTTCGCGCCGCTGGCAGGCAGCCTTGCGTGCATCGCCAACCCGTTCTCCAGCAGCGCTGCGTTCACCTTCGGGCTGGCCAACCCTGCATCGGTCGACCTCTATGTCATGGACATGAGCGGCCGCAGGGTGGCCACTCTCGTCGACGGCGAGATGGCCGCGGGCGAGCACACCGTTCCGTGGGAGGCCGCGTCGATGCCCTCCGGCATCTACATAGTGCGCTTCTCTTCCGAAGGCGCGGTGGAGACGCTGCGGGTGGTGAAGTTCTAGCCTGTTCAGAATAGAGCAGAGGGGGCGGGCCGATCGGCCCGCCCCCTTCGCATGCCCGCCCCGGTTCCGGTTACTCGATCTCCTCGAGGATGCTCTCGAGGTTTGATACGTACTCGGTCACGGTGGGCGGGATGCCGACGATTCGATCGTATTCGGCGCCGTCGGCCGAGACCAGGACGACCAGAGGTATTGCATTCGCGCCGTAGCGCTCGGCCAGGACCCCGCCCTCTTCGTCGTCTACGTTAGCTCTGAACAGGACGAACCGGGACAGAACGTCCTTCATCTCGTCGCTCGTGAAGTACTCCTCCGACAGCGTACGACAGGGGCCGCACCAGTCGGCGTACAAATCCATGAGGATCGGCTTACCGGACTCGCGCGAGGCGGTCGCCGCCGCCTCGAAGTCCCCTTCGATCCACGTCAGCCCGGCAGAGCCTCCCGAAGTGCCTTCCCCGGAGTTTCCCGGGGAAGGGGAGCCGCAGGCTGTCAGGCAGAACAGAGCGAGTAGCATGGTCGTCACGGTGCATCTCATCTCATTACCTCCCCGGGCTGCATCCACCGGGGTATATAACGCCGCATGGAGCGGCTGGAATCGCCGGGATGGAGGGCTGGATGAGACCACTGACTCCCCAGGTGACCGTCGACGCCCTGATAGTGATGCCGGGCAGTCGCATCGTCCTCGTCGAGAGAAGGCACTTCCCGGCCGGCTGGGCCATCCCCGGAGGATTCGTGGATCCAGGCGAGAGCCTCGCCGAGGCCGTTCGCAGGGAGGCTCGCGAGGAGACAGGGCTGGAGGTCGAGCTCGAGGCCATCTTCCACGTCTACTCGAGGCCCTGGCGCGACCCGAGAGGCGACACCGTGAGCGTGATGTACCACTGCTCTGCCGAGGGCGTGCCACGCGGAGGCGACGACGCCAGGACAGCCCGGGCGTTCCGGTTCGCGGACATCCCATGGGAGGACATGGCGTTCGACCATGCCGAAGTCCTGCGCGACTTCATGAGATTCCTCGAAACCGGCGAGAGGCCCAGTCTGGACAAATAGCCGTCTGTTACCAGTTTCAGGTTGAAGATGCTTAAGAAACCGCTGACTGGATACTGATCTTGCAGATAGCGGATTCTATAACAGTGTTCGAGAGCTGTTTCTTAAGTTTCTTCAACCTGAAACTGTCCAGCTACAGCACACGGAACTCGATCCTGCGGTTTCGGGCGCGGCCGTCCGCAGTGTCGTTCGTTGCGACAGGCCGAAGCTCACCGTAGCCCACGACGGTCAGCATGGAGGCCGGAACCCCCCGGCGAACCAGATAGTCCTTCACGGCAGCAGCCCTGCGCTCGCTCAGGCTCTGGTTCGACGACTCGCTTCCCTGCGAGTCCGTGTGCCCCGACACTTCGATCCTGGCAGAGGAATTGGCGATGAGGAGGTCCGCTATGCCGTCGAGGACCGAGTAGGACTCGGTCTTGATGGTGGCGCTGCCTGAATCGAAATAGATGTTGGCGAAGCTCATGACCTGTCCGCTCACCAGTGCGGTGGCAAGCGACGAGGAGACCGGAGTAGAGCCTCCGGGAGTCACCTGCACCTGCACCATGGACTGGTTGTGCCCTTCGGCAGTCACCCGCAGGGTCCACGCCCCGCCGGGGAGATCCATGCTGAAGCGCCCGTCGGGACCTGAAGTGACCGTGACTCCCGAGCCCTCCGCGGTGACGGTCGCTACGAGCGGCATGCCGGTGTCGCCATCGGTGATCACCCCCGTCACCGTTCCCGTCTGCGGGGCGGCCGGCTGGAGGCGGAAGTCGAGCGAGGCGGGCCCGTCAGCGGGCACAGCGACCGATGCGACAGCAGTCCTGAAGCCTTCGGCAGCAGCGCTGACGACATGCACACCCGCGGGCGCCTCCGCCCTGTAGAAGCCGGTGACAGGATCCGACTCCACTGGCTCCACCGACGAACCGGGGAAGCTGACCGTGGCAGACAGCGGCTCTCCGGTAGATGCGTTCAGAACCAGCCCGCCGAGATTGCCGCTTCCTCCCGTCTGCGCCGACATGCCAGAGTCCCAGCCCAGGCTCAGGAGCACGCCGAGCGTTCCAGGCACGCCCTTCGGGACCGCCATCCATCCTGTCTCGTAGGGATCGGATTCGTCGCGCTCGTGTGACGTGAGACCGAGCTGGACCGCGAGGTCCAGCCATGCGCCCGAGCGCTGGTAGACACGCATTCCCAGCAAGTACCAGGCCGGCATGTGATAGCCGGGGTCGTCCCCTCGGCCGAGGAAGGCCTTCAGAACCAGCTCGGTGTAGAGCACAGCGAAATCGGTCGTGTACTGGTATCCAGCGCCGAAGTCCAGGGCCGTGTCGGTGCGCCGCATCGTACCCAGCACCGGGTCCTGCACCTCCTGGCGGTAGTTCGAGAAGCCCAGGTTCCCCATGGCGTCGCCGTAAGGCGACTCGTAGGTGAAGAGCCCCGTGATCCCGAATGCCACTCCGCCAGTGCCGATGTAGGGGCGCCTGACCTCGTGCATGATGTCGCCGGCGTACCAGTAGCCGTCGTAGTCAGCGGCGGTGTCGGCGAAGGCCGGGCCGGTCGGGATGGACAGCCACAGGAGACCTCCGTAGGTCATGTCCTCCTGGAGGAGCCTGCTGTACTTGCCCGCCAGCGTCACTTCGGTGAATCCCCAGACGGCGTCAAGCATGCCCAGCTGGTTGCCCCGCGGCGGAGTCTGGTCGTACTGCCAGGCCGATGCCTGGCCCGCGAGGGTGACGGCGGCCTCGAAGTTCTCGTCGATCCCCACCCCGAACTGCACGGATGCGTCGGCGTAGTGCTCTGTGTCCTCGATGGCCAGAACTGTGTCTATCTCAGGCTGGAACGGCGGGATGTAGGCCACGCTGTCACGGACGGCCGCCGTCTGGTACAGGAACCAGACGGACGAGGACAGGGCTCCGGGAGGCGGAGTCCTCGCGTCAGTCACCCTGTACAGGCCGCGAAGCCCCAGCAGGCCTGGAAGGGCATGCCCGGAAGCCGCAAGGGCCAGAAGGGCTATGAGGCAGACCGGCGGTCTGTTCATCTCTCTCCGTGACCTCCATCACGCAAAAGGGGCGGCCCCTGAGGGCCGCCCCCCGCGCAACTGCGCCGTTCAGTTCACGGACAGGACCGTGAACTCGATCCGGCGGTTCTGGGCCTTGTTGGCCGACGAGGTGTTCGGGACGACCGGCTGGGTCTCGCCGAAGCCGATCGTGGTCAGGTTGCGGGCGTTGACGCCGTGGCTGACCAGGTAGTTGAACACCGAGGCGGCCCTCTGCTCGCTCAGAGTCTGGTTGTACTCGTTGCTGCCGTCGGAGTCGGTATGTCCCGCGATCTGTACCCTGGCGTTGGGATTCTCGAGGAGGGTGGCAACGATCTGGTCGAGGACCGGGTAGGACTCCGGCTTGATGTTCGCACTGGCGACGTCGAAGTAGATGTTGTTGAACCGCAGCACCTGCCCCTGCACCAGTGCCGGCCTGAGATCGAAGTTCAGAACGGTGCTCTGGCCCGCGTTGATGACAGCCGGGAGGGACTTGCCGAGATGGTCCGCCGCCTCGCACTTGATTGTCCAGGTGCCCGCGGGGACGGAGATCTGATAGACTCCGTCGGCGCCGGAGGTCACAGGGGCGACCTCGGGCAGATCGGGCACCGAGATGGTGGCGACGAGAGGGTCACCGGTCTCGGAATCGGTCACGACTCCCGTGACCATGCCGGGCTCGGCGACCGGGCGCATCATGAAGTCCTTGACGATGGACTGGTCGGCCTCGATCACGACAGTCGCGGAGCCGGGCTGGTAGCCCTCGGCCTCGACGGTGATCGGGATCGTGCCAGAGCCCACCGAAACGCTGTAGTAGCCCGTGACCGGATCGGTCTGGACGCTGGCGATCGTTGTGCCCGGGAAGCTGAGGGTCGCTGCGAGGCCGGCGCCTGTCTCCATGTCGGTGACCATGCCGGAGATCCTGCCGGGTTCGGGGGCCCTCTCGCCCGGGATCAGATCGCTCGAGAAGGCGAGGGACACTCCGACGCCCCAGTCGTTGCTGGCGGCGAACGGGAACGGGGAGTGCTCCACCCTCTCGTCCTCCGTCACGACTCCGGTGTCGCGGTAGATGCTGTGGCCGAGGTCGTGGTACAGCGGGTCGAACTCGGTGAGGCCGAGATCGAAAGAGACGTCCATGAATGCGCCGCTGCGGGTGATGAAGCGGAGTCCCGGAGTAAGGTATGCGACGGAGTTCTGGCCGTTCCTGTCGAGGCACTCCTTGAGGGAGTATTCGACGAAGACGATCGCATACTGGGTCGGGAACTCCATGCCGAAGCCGATGTCGAGAACGTTGTCCTCGACATCGAGGGCGACCTCGGTGCTGTCGTAGAAGTAGACGCTGTCAGGAGTGTAGTTGTAGCGGAAGTCGGTCATGTCGAACGTCTGCTTGTAGTGCGAGTATCCGATGTTGCTGTGGAAGCGCAGAGGTGCACTCGGGGAGATATCGGCGAGATCGAAGGTGATCAGGCTGCCGATGCCGTAGCTCGTGTGTCCGGTGGAGATGAATGGTCTGCGCATCTCGTACATCGGCTGGTCGTCGAACCAGCGGCCGCAGTAGTCCTCGCAGAGAGCAAGGTCGTTGGTGTTGGGGGCGAAGGACCACCAGTTCTGCAGGCCGAGCCAGAGGAGACCGGTATCGGACGTCGGCGTGAAGCCGAGCTTCATGCCCACCTGGAGATCGCCGAGTCCGTCCACGCCGTCCCAGCGGCCGGTGTAGAGACCGCGCGGCTGCACCATGTCGCGCTCGTACCAGCTCAGGACATAGGACAGCCGGGCGCCCAGTTCGAGGAAGTCGGTGACGCCGTAGCCCACGACGAAGTACCCGTCGGCGTAGTGCTCCTTGTCGGCGACGTCGAGCGTGTCGTTCCACTCGGCAGGATACTCCGGCGTATAGGTGCGGAACACCAAACCGTCGATCTCGTTGGTGCTGGCCCAGTACTTTGCCATTACGCCGAAGGCGATGCCGCCCTGCTCCAGAGGCTTCGCGGAAACCACGCGGTTTATTCCGCTGTAGCCCATGAACGACGGAATCGCCATGGCCGCCTGCGCGAGAACGAGGATCGCGAGAGCCAGGAAACAGTACAATCTCATGTTTACCCTCCTCTTGATGATCATGCCCGGAAGGACATATATGACCTTGCTCCCCCGGGTGCTGTCAATGGCGGGGGAAGGGCTCTGATTCGGGGAAAGACTATGGCCGCGTTGCGGATGGTTGTCCGTGGCCTGGTGCAGGGCGTGGGGTTCCGATGGTGGGCTGCAAGGCACGCCGCGCGTCTGGGGCTCTCGGGTCATGTGCGGAACCTGCCGGACGGCTCGGTGGAGGTCGTGGCTTCCGGCGACCGGGAATCCCTCGACGAGATGCTGGAGCTCTGCCACGAGGGCCCCTCCTCTGCAGATGTCTCGGAAGTCTCCGCATATCCCTGCCCCGAGCCCGGAGTGGAGGGATTCACGATCCTGCGTGACGGCAGGGGATGAGACGGAGGGATCTGGACTGATGGGAAGACACCTGCTCGCAGCCGCCCTGGCAGCCGGGGCTGCTCTCGCCTGGGATCCGCTCTATTACCAGAACCGCGCGTCAGTGCTCCATTCGATGGAGACCGACGGGGACATCGCAATAGGCTTCTTCAGCTCTGGCAGCTACTGGAGGACCGACTCCACAGGAGAAAGCCAGGAATACGACCTGGATCCCTCCCTGTCCGTCATTCGCATTCTGGCGACCGGCTACTACGGGCTCACGAGCAGCCATACCGTGGGCATGATCATCCCCGTCTACTTCCAGGTCTCGGGAAGCGACTCCACCGGCGGAGGGATCGCCGACCCCTGGATCTCGCTCGATGGCTGGATCGAGCGCACTCCCATGATCATAGCCAGGGGCGCTCTCAGGATCCCCCTGAAGGGCTACCTGGAATCGGGCGACTACAGGGAGGGCGACCCTCACATGGCGCTGGACGGAGCCGTCACGGTCGAGAGCCCCCTGTCGGGCCCCGGGATGCTCGTCCGCGCCACAGCCGGGCTCAGATACTACTTTGCGGCATGGAGCGCCCTTCCCGACTCGCCACGGGACTCCGCGGACACACGCCCCCCCGTCGAGCTGAGGGGCACTGGATTCCTGGTGTTCAAAGCCAATCCAGAACTCGACGTGCGAATAGGCCTGGAGGCAGCGACGCGCGGAGACACGGGAGCCGACTTCGGCGACGGCTGGGAGGATCTCGACTACACCGGCCGCACCGAGCTCGACCTCAGGGCGGGCTTCGATCTGACGAACTCTTCGGACGTCAGAGGAGACATCTACTACAGACTCTCAGGCGAGAACACGAACAAGGAGTGGGGAATCGCCGTCACCGGGCTGGGCCTCGACTTGACCGACCTGTTCGGATTCGGCGGTTCGAGATGACGAGGCGCGTCCCCCCGGCCGTCATGCCTCTGGCCGCTGCCGTGCTCCTCGCGGCTGCGGGTCTTCTCGACCCCCCGGGGGCGTCTCTCAGAAGGACAGCCCTGGAGTATGCCGCGCTTGCCGTGAGCGACCCCGCAGCGGCCTCGTCGCTCTTGACTGACAGTCTGTCTGCGCTGGTGAGGCCAGAGGCCTTCCAGGCCGGCGGCGTACGGGAGTCCGCGGGAGGCCCAGTCCTCGGCAGGCAGGACGAGAGGGGCTTCCAGATCCTGGTCCCCGAGCAGGGCGGTGGCAGCAGGACCATCTGGCTGAGGCGCGAGAACGACCGCTGGAGGGTTTCCGGAGACACCTTCCTGGACAGGATCCTGAACTCGGCCCCGGCGCTATGCCGCAGCTACGCCCTCTCGATCGCGCCCGCCGTAATCGCCGGTACCCCCGCCGACTCCTTCGCGTGCCCCGTGACTGGCCTGCACTACGGGATGGATTCTACCGGCTGCCTTCTCGTCTGCCCTGCCGGCCATCTCGGCGAAGGACTGGAGACGGGCGGCGGAGCCTGCGCGGCGAGGAGAGCTCTGGCGGCTTCGGAGGTGGCTTCCTTCGTAGCCGCCGGCCATCCGATGCCCTCGAGCTTCGGAGAGATGTGGGAAGCTGGGGACGGGCAGTACGGACAGCCGGGCGGCTACAGATGCCCCGACAACGGATACAGCTTCTACGAGATCACTGATTCGACGGTCTTCTGCCCCTTCCACCAGGCCGGAACGCCGGTCGCGCCGTGAGCGAAGGACGGCAGGCCGACCACATGGAGGCCGCCAGGGGAGCGGAAGAGACTCTCGTGTCGAGCCGGAAGGCCCTGGCAGATCTCTGCAGGCGCCTGTCCGGGTCTCCGGTCGTGGCTCTGGACACCGAATTCCACAGCGAGAGGAGATTCTGGCCCGAGCTGTTCCTCGTCCAGCTGGCCGACACTACCGGGGCCTGGCTGGTGGATCCCCTGGCAGTCGGAGACCTCTCGCCCCTTCGAGCGCTGGTCTCCGATCCGGCCGTAGTCAAGGTCATGCACTCCTCGCGGAACGACATCGCCATCCTGAGGCGATACCTCTCCTGCGAATTCACGAAGGTCTTCGACACGCAGCTCGCGGCCGCGTTCCTGGGCTACGGCGAGCAGTGCAGCCTCTACAACCTGCTGCAGGACGTCTGCGGCATCAGGGCGAGGAAGGCGTTCTGCCTCAGCGACTGGTCACGCAGACCGCTGGCGCCGGAGCAGGTCGAATACGCCCTTGACGACGTCAGGCACCTGCACGGGCTTCACGCGAAGCTGGCCGAACAGCTCGAAAAGAAGGGCAGAGCCTCCTGGTACGAGCTCGAGGCCGCCTCGCTCACCGCCCCGGACGAGTACGAGGTGAACCTGCCGGATATGTACCGGCGCGCCAGATCGGCCGGCAAGCTCAAGAAGTCTGGGCTGCCGGTCCTGTGGGCGCTGGTGAAGTGGCGCGAGGAGCGGGCCATGGAGCTGGACAGGCCCCGGGCTCACATCGCGACGGACTCCATGCTCGCCAGACTGGCGACGATGTCTCCGACCACCCCCGACAGCCTGGACAGGCTCCGGGGCCTTCCATCCGGATTCCAGGCCAGGTGGGGCGCGGAGGTGCTGGCGGTTGTCGCGGAGGCTCTGGCGTCGCCCCCGTCAGACGTTCCTGAGATTCCCGTCAGAAGGCCTGACGGCGGCGCCTCGGCCAGGGCCGACATACTGAGAATCTATCTGAAGCAGAAGGCGCACCAGCTCAGGATCGCCCCCTCGCTGCTCCTTCCTCGGGAGTTTCTGGAGAAGCTGGCATCCATGCCGCGCACCGCCGCCGTGGAGTGTCTCAGGCAGGGCTGTCTGGCCGGATGGAGATTGGAGGTTCTGGGCGACGATCTCGAGGCGCTCCTCACCGGCAGGATGGCGCTTGCAATGGGAGGCGGACCCGCTGGAGGGCTGAAGTTCATCAGGACGAGATGATCCTCCTCTGCACAGCCGTTCTGGCTTCCTTCCACATCGCCGTTTTCGGCGACAACCAGGGCGACGGCCCCGGAACCCCTCCGTTCGACAGCTTCGTGCACTGGGTGGACTCTGCAGGCCCCCTCGCGATAGTAGGGACCGGAGACCACGTGTCGACGCCGTCCTGTGCCTTCCTCCGCTTCCTCGAGGAAGAGCAGCCCTTCGCCGGAATCTTCTGGCCGGCTGTCGCTGACGCAGAAAACGCCTGCTGGGGAGAATCCCAGGCCGACGTTGGGGCGGGTTTCCCCCTGCTCGGATTCACTGCGGCCTCCGCCGTGGCTGTGGACGGCTGCAGCTACTCAGCGTCGCTCCGGCTCGAAGGCGTCGACGTTCGAATAGTATCGATCCACTTCCCCGATCAGCCGGCCGATCCGCTGGAGGCGCTGACCCCTGCGGCCAGGGAGTTCATGGCCGAGGCTCTCGAACAGTGCCCCGACTCCGCCCTGGTCATAGCAGTCGCCCACAGCAGGACGGGAAGGTGGGACAACTGCCTCGAAGGCTGCTATTCAGCGATCCTCGAGAGAAAGGCCGACCTCCTCCTGTCTGGAACCATCCACGCGCCTCTTCTGCTGCCCGGCCCCGTTCCCTCCGCAAACGCCGGCTCCCTCACGCGGCCCCTGACTCTGTTCCGCCCCTCGTTCATTGACCTGGAGGTGGACCCGGAAGAATCATTGACTCTCAGGATGATGGATGCATCCGTCTGTCCTCCCGTCGTTCGGAGAGAGGTGCGGATGGCGTACTAGCCCGCCAGTGGAGGGCTGCAGGCCGTCGGGTCGGGCGGGGAAAGGGGTGTCGAGGTGAAGAGGACACTGGTGCTGCTGCCGGTCACGGTCGCCGCCTTGCTCGTCACGGGAGGCTGCGGAAGGGCTCTCAAGCCCGGCGACGAGATTGCCGGCGAGATAACGCGCGAGAGGACTCTGGAGTCCTTCAGCGAATCCGCCGAAGAGGAGCTGTTCCGCATGGGCCGGCCCGTCGAGGCGGACTTCCGCTGCGCGGGCTTCTCCCTCGCCTCGGGGCGCGAAATGGCGATCTCGGTGGAAAGCGAGGACTTCGATCCTGCGCTCGCGGTCATCGACAGGGAAGGTGCCGTCCTGTGCATGAACGACGACTGGGACGGCGATCTGGCCGCACGAGTCGTGGTGTCCGACCTTCCCCGGGGCTCCACGCTGCTCGTGTTCGGAATCGACGGCAGAGGGGGCGAGTTCGACCTCTCGGTGGAGGAAGCCGACCAGAAGGATTTGGACGAGTTCGCGGCCGCCACCAGCCTCGCCTCCGGCTTCCTCGAGGGAGAGCGGGGGGACGACAAGGACGACGACCTGATGGACGACCTGCTGTCCGACGCTCTTGACGACTATCTCTACATGAACTCGTATGCCGGAGCGGTGATCCACCCCTTCTCCATCGAGGAGGAGCAACTGGTCTCTCTCGTGCTCTCATCGGGCGACTTCGACGCCTATCTCGCTCTCGTCGAGATCGATTCTGACGAGTACGAGTATGTCTCCTACAACGACGACTACTCCTCCGAAACCGACTCGAGGATAGACCAGGTGCTCGACCCCGGGCTCTACGGAGCCGTGGTGATGAGCTACAACGAGAACGACGACGGGGACTACACACTGACTCTCACCAGGTACGATCCCGCCGCTCTGGAGCCGGAGAAGGTCGAGGCCAACATGCCCGGAGCCATCTTCACCGGAACGGTGGAGCCAGGTCGAGGCCTTGCCGCTGGAGTGTGGCCGGACATTACCCAGAGCAAGCCCTACGAACTGCCGATCTCGGCCGCGACGCCCTGCGCGTTCTTCGAGTTCGTGATTGGATCTGGACAGTCCGGGATCTTCGACATCAGCTCCGGGAGCGACGTCCTGGACACCTTCCTCACGCTCGTCAGACTGGAGCAGAGCGGCTATGTCACATACATCGCCTCCAACGACGACGATGCGTCCAGCACCGACTCGAAGCTGACCTGGGTCCTCCCCCCGGGGACTTACGTTGCCATGGTGAGCTCCTACGACCAGACCTGCTCCGGCGAGGTGGACTTCAGCTACCAGCCCTCGAGCATAAGACCCGTTCCCCTCATGCCCGGCAGAGTCTCTCGCGGGACCATAGACTACGATACACCAAGGCTCACCTATACGTTCGACATCGTCGCCGGAAGGAGCTACTCCGTGTCCGCCGACGCGATAGCCTCGAGCGACGGTTCCACGATCGACCCCTTCATCGAGGCCTTGCTGCCCGACGGCACGATCCTGACCGACGACGACGGGGGCGGATACCCCAATTCGCTCCTCCACATCTATCCCTCGGCCATGCAGTCCGGCGGCGTCCTGCTCACTGTGAGGGGCCTCTACGAGGGTTCCACCGGGACCGTGGACGTGGAGCTGAACGAGGACAGGACGAGCGGATCGGAGACCTTCTCGCTCTACGACTGAAACGGGATGCAGGAGAGGTGGGGGGGGGGGGGGGCCGCCCCCCCCCCCCCCCGGGGGGGAGCGGGAAAGAATAAGTGGGGGGGGGGGAAGGACGACACGAATAAAGGGTAGGGTAGGAAGAGAAAAAA
>CAZMTK010000006.1:113144-159827 GCA_964569245.1 uncultured bacterium
TTCGCTTGGCTTGCGCCGGGTTCGGGGGCGTTGCTCTTCTTCCCCTCCCCCGTTTTTTCCTGCCCCCCCCCCCACCCCCCCCCCCCCCCGGGGCGGCGGGGGGGGGGGCCCCCCCCCCCCCCCCCCACCTCTCCGTCCGTGAAGAAAGCTACTCGGAGAGCTCGAGGAGGAAGACTCGAGACCAGGATTCCGGATTGGCGTCGAATGCCAGCAAGCCGCCCGTTCCGGAGGTAACCTGCCACATCTCCACATCGCCGGTGCGGTCCAGCCTGGCGGTGTAGAGCAGCGTGCCTTCGGGATCGAACACGTCGAAGACCACCTCGTCCGTCCAGCCCCTCCGCACCCAGAGGTTCCCCTCCTGGTCCACCATCAGCCCCCCGATCGAGGGCCTCATGGGCTCCGGCTCCCAGGTGAACATCCCCTCCGGGGCACCCGAGGCCTCCATGCGCTCCTGCACGAAGGCCTTCTCCTCCTCGATCTCCTCGGGGGTCTTTGGAACGGGCTCGTAATCGCGCTCTATCGTCATGAGGAGGGTTCCGTCGGGCTGGTAGCACTCGATCGTGTAGCCCTCGGAGGTCATCGGCGCCCTGTACACGTTCCCGTCGGGAGTGGCGGCGAACGAGAAGATGTTCCCGGCGAAGCTCGCAGCCAGATTGCTCGGGTCGAAGGGCACCATGTCGCTGAAGTAGGTTACCGTTGCAGGTATGGAGTCGATGCTCCATCTCGCGAGGGTGAATCCGGTGAACATCCCCTGCTCGTTCTGCTCGAACTCGGGCTTGAGCCCGACGAACGAAGCGCTGTCCACCGCGACGACAGCTACGGGCGGCGTGGGGAAGAAGCCCTCGAGGGCGCCGGTGTAGCGCAGCGAGTCGTCGAAGATGCTTATCTTGCGCGACATCGCGTCGGTCACCAGCAGGCGCCCGTCCCCCAGCCAGGTCATCGAGGTGGGGAGCTGGAACTCGCCCGGGCCGCTGCCCTGCCTGCCCAGCGTCGACAGGTACTGCCCGTCCGCGGTGTAGAAGAGGATCGCGCACCTCTTCATGTCCATGACGGCGATGTCTCCCGCCGGGGTCCACGCCGCGCCCGCGACCTGGCCGAAGACGTAGTCCGAGTCGCCGAGCTCCACTCCTATGCTGTCAGCCACGGTCAGAGTCCTGACCGGCACCCCCTTCGCCCACTCGGGGTCGAATCCGGGCTCCTCTGCGGGTGTCCGTCCGCATGCCGCCGCCATGAGGGCCATGGCCGTCAGCGCCGCTGCCTTCTTCATGTCGCGTCCCTTCAGATGTTGAAGTAGAGGAAGTGCTCCAGCGGGTGGGGGTCGCCCCTGAACCGCGCCGTCTCCCCGCGCTTCAGCTCGATGTATGCGTCCAGCAGGTCGGGGGCGAATACCCCTCCCTCCTCCAGGAACGCCCTGTCCTCCTCGAGGGCGTCCAGGGCCTCGTCCAGGCTCTCGGGAAGTCTCTTCAGGCCGGAAGTGTCGTAGCCGTCCTCGAAGACGTTCTCGTCTATCGGGCCGAAGCCCATCTCCTCCGGCCTCATTCCCTTCCTCATGCCGTCCAAGCAGGCCATGAGCACGGACGACATGCACAGGTACGGGTTGCACGACCCGTCCGGAACCCTGTACTCGAAGCGCATGGCCTCGGGTGTCCTGGCATAGGAAGGCACCCTTATCGCAGCGCTTCTGTTCGGTCCCGAGAAGAACCTGTAGACTGGTGCCTCCTGGCGGGGGACCAGCCTGTGGTAGCTGTTCACGGAGGGGTTGGTGAAAGCGCACAGCGCAGGTGCATGGTGCAGGATGCCCGCGATTGCACCGCGAGCTGCATCGCTCAGGCTGCAGTAGCCGTCGGCGCAGAAGAAGAGCCTCTCCTCGCCCTGCAGCAGGAAGATGTGGAAGTGCATGCCGCTTCCGGGCTCGCCGCGCATCGGCTTCGGCATGAAAGTGGCCGCCAGCTTGTGACGGAGAGCCACGCTGCGGACGATGTGCTTGGTTATCATGATGTTGTCGGCAGCGCTCATGAACGGGGAGAAGGTGACCTCGACCTCCACCTGTCCCATGCGGCCGACCTCGTGGTGATGGTACTTCACCTGGATCCCGTTGTCGTGCATGGCGGAGGCGATCTCTGCACGCACGTCGTGCAGGCTGTCCACCGGGAACATCCTGTGGTAGGCGCTGTGGGTCTGGTGGAAGAGGCCGAGAGAGTCGTGGCCGCCGGAATTCGACGGAGCCTCCAGGCTGGCCAGCTCGAACCCGCTGCGGCAGGGCTCGTTCCATATCGAGGCCCTGTCGAACAGGTAGAACTCGAACTCCGGCGCCCAGAAGCTCTCCGTAGCCATCCCGGTGCCGCGCAGGTATTCCTGCGCCTTGCGCGCCACGCCCCTGGGATCCCTGGAGAAGGGCTCGCCGGTGTCCGGGTGGACGATGTCGGCGATGACAGCGAGAGTGGGTCTCGCGGCGAACCTGTCCTCGAAGACCCGCCTGGGGTCCGGTACTAGGGCGAGGTCGCCCGCCTCCGTGGAAGTCATGGCTCCGAGCGTGGAGCCGTCGAAGCCCACCCCCTTCGAGAAGAGATCCTTCGTCGCATTCCGAGCAGGGATTGTGACATGCCGCCATACTCCCTCGACGTCTGTGAAGCGGATGTCCAGCTCTTCGTACGCTCCTTCCGCGAGCTTGCGGAGCAGGATCTGGATCATGCTGCTAGAGCCCGTCAACTCCTACCTCCACTGTTCGCGGCGAGGGCGGCAAGCTCCCGCTCAAGCCGCTGGGCGATGCAGGAGACGGCAGCCCGCCCGGGCAGCCTCCTCCCCTTCCTGAAGAAGACGATCCCCGAAGGGGATCCCGTGACTGCGAGATCGGCCTCGAGGGCCTCTCCCGGGCCGTTCACCTCGCAGCCCATGACCGCCACCGTGAAGTCGCCACGCATGCCGCGGAGCTTCTTCATGACCATTTCCGACAGCCTGCCGACGTCTATCCTGCACCTCGCGCAGGTCGGACAGCTCACAAGTCTCGGCACTCCCCCGCGGAGTCCCAGCGACGCAAGGATTTCTAGCGCGACAGGCACCTCGTCCTCAGGCGGACCCGAGAGCGAGACCCGCAGGGTGTCGCCGATCCCCTTCGACAGAAGCATGGTTGCTGCCACCGCGCTGCGCGCTGCACCGATGACGGAGGGACCGGCCTCGGTCACACCGAGGTGCAGGGGCAGGTCGCACTCCTTCGCGGCCCTCTCGTTCGCCTCCACGGTGAGGAGAGCGCTGCTGGCCTTGAAGGACAGGACGACGTCCTCGAATCCGGCCTCGCGGAGGAGGGAGAGATGCCTCTCCGCCGCGGCCCACATCGATTCGGGCGTGACACCGCCGTAGCGCTCCCGGAGATCCCCTGGAAGGCTGCCCGAGTTGATGCCGATCCGTATCGGGATTCCCGCCTCTGCAGCTCTCCCGGCCACCGCAAGGACTTCCCGCCTTCGCCGGATGTTTCCCGGATTGAGGCGCAGCTTCGCAACGCCGGCTTCGATGGCCCTCATCGCGAGGTCGGCCCTGAAGTGAATGTCAGCGATCAGCGGAACAGGAGAGGAGGCGACCAGCGCCTCCAGGGCGTCTGCGGAGTCGTCGTCAGGTACGGAAACGCGCACGAGATCGGCCCCCTCGGAGGAGAGCCGGGCTATCTGGCGCGCCGTGGCGCGAACGTCACGGGTCGGTGTGCTGGTCATGCTCTGCACTGTGACGGGTGAGCCTCCTCCGACGGGGACTCCGCCGACCATCACCCGGCGCGACTTTCTCCTGCCGATCATCTCCTTGCCGCCGTTATCCATCTGGTCCTTCCGGCCAGGTCCCTCCCGTGAGCGATGCGCTCCCACGAGCCGCTTCGCGCAAGGAGCCGCTCTATGCGCCTGATCTGTCTGCCGGAGGCCTCCAGGGTGAGTACACCCCCTCTCCTCACCCGCTCGTGCGCAGACGAGACGAAGCGCCCTATCACCTCCATGCCGCCGACCCCGCCGTCAAGCGCTGCAGCCGGGTCGAAGCGCACTTCGGGCTGGAGGCCCTCCATTTCGATTCCCGGTATGTATGGAAGGTTCGCCACTATCCCGTCAAACCCGCAGGAGAAGGCCGTCAGCAGGTCGCTTCCCACGAGGAGAAGGTTGTCCGTTCCGTGCAGGGCCGAGTTCCCTGCGGCCAGGCGCAGGGCCTCCATCGAGACGTCCGATCCCACGACCGTCGCTCGGGGGAACTCGAGCGCCAGGCAGACGCCCATGACCCCCGAGCCCGTCCCGAGGTCGAGAAGCAGCTCCGGTGCCGGCGGAAGAGCGCCGAGGAACTTCTCGAAGACCAATTCGGTCTCCGGACGGGGAACGAGCGCCGCGGCGCTGCACAGGAACCTCCGCCCCATGAACCAGGCCTCGCCTGTGACGTGCTGGAGGGGCTCCCTCGCGGCCCTTCTTGCTGCGAGGTCGCGGAACCTCTCCAGAATCCCATCCGGGACAGGCCGGTCCGCCGCGAGAACCAGCTCGTGCCTGGCCATCCCGGTCAGGTGCCGCAGGATGTCCTCGGAGTCCCGGATCGGGCTCTGGATGCCTGCGGCCCTCAGAAGGCGGGCAGCCTCTCTGACTGCCTCGGAATGGGTCACCTGCCCTGCCCGGGCCTGCCGGACGAAAGCTCGGCGAGCATGCGCTCCTGGTCTGCCTTCACGAGAGCGTCTATCACCGGGTCGAGGTCGCCTGCCATGACCTGGTCGAGGCTGTGGAGCGTGAGGTGTATCCTGTGGTCCGTCACCCGGGACTGAGGGAAGTTGTAGGTTCTGATCTTTGCGCTTCGGTCCCCGCTTCCTACCATGCTTCTCCGGACCTCGGCCCTCTCCGACTCCTTCTGCTCCTGTTCGAGCGCCAGGAGGCGGGAGACGAGAACCTTCATGGCTTTCGCCTTGTTCTTGTGCTGGCTCTTCTCGTCCTGGCATGTCACCACCAGGCCGGAGGGCAGGTGGGTTATCCTTACGGCCGAGTCGGTCGTGTTGACGCTCTGCCCGCCCGGACCCGTAGATCTGTAGACGTCTATCTTCAGGTCCTCCGCCCTTATGTCCAGTTCGACCTCTTCGGCCTCCGGCAGGATGGCGACCGTGCAGGCGGAAGTGTGTATCCTCCCGGCCGCCTCGGTCTCGGGTACCCGCTGGACCCTGTGGACACCCGCCTCGTACTTCATGCGGCCGTAAACGTCCCTGCCGGTCAGGGAGAAGATTATCTCCTTGAAGCCTCCCCGCTCCGAGGGCCTGCTGCTCAGCACCTCGGCCTTCCAGCCCTTCCTTGCTGCGTAGGCGGAATACATCCGGTACACGTCGGCCGCGAAGAGGGCTGCCTCCTCTCCTCCCGTGCCGGAGCGGATCTCCACTATGACGTTGCGGTCCTCGTTCTCGTCGCGGGGGAGGAGCAGGCGCCTGAGCCCGTCCTCCATTCCGGCGAGGCTCTCCTCTAGCGCCGGCGTCTCCTCGCGGGCGATCTGCGCGAGCTCGGGGTCCCCGCTCTCCAGCGCCTCGCGCATCTCCTCGAGCGACGCCCGAATCCTCTCCATGGCGTCCATCGTCTGAGCGATCCTCGCCAGGTGCGCCCTCTCTGAAGTGAGCGATCTCATGAGGGCGGGGTTCCTCTGCACCGCCGCCCGGCAGAGCTCGGCGTCGATCGCCGCAATTCGCTCGTCAATCGCCGGCCGGTCTATCATCACCGTCCTCCGCCGAGACGAAGACTCCGCCGCCCGGGTCGAGCCCCAGGGAAAGCCTGAGAGCGGCGACGGCCACTTCTATCTCGGCCGGGCCCGCCCTCCTCGTGGTCATCCGCTGGAGGAGCAAGCCCGGCGCAGCCGCAGCCCTTGCGATCGGCGACTTGTCGAGACTCCTGTCCACGAGCTTGAGGATTTCGTATCCGGCACCCATCACCAGAGGGAGGAGGGGCAGGTGGTAGAGCACCCTCCAGTGGGCCTGCACCGTGTGGCCGGCAAGGGCTGCCGCTGCGGTGTCCACCAGGGCATAGAACATGATGCTCACAACGAGCACGAGCAGCAGGAAGCTGGTCCCGCATCGTGGATGCAGAGGCGCTTCGGAGAGGGCCGCAGTCTCCAGCGCAGCCTCGTCGGAATTCTTCTCCCATGCGTGAATGGTCTGGTGTTCAGCGCCGTGGAAGGTGAAGACCCTCCTGATGGCCGGCACCAGGGAGATGGCCGCCACATAGCCGAAGAAAGCAGCCACCCTGATGGCGCCCGCGACGAGGTTGATCCAGAGGTCGTGCTCTCCGCCGGTGACCAGGATGGCCAGCCTGAGAGGCAGCCATGCGAACAGGACCACGGCTAGCAAGATCCCGAGCGCTGTCGAGAGGAAGCTCCCTCCCTGCCGCTTTCCAGCCGCCTTGCCTGCGCTTTCGGCCACGTCGGCAGACCAGGATAGAGCCTCGAGACCCAGACGCAGGGTATCCAGCAGGTTCGCGGCCCCTCTCAGCACGGGCCTTCGCCAGAGCCCTCCGTGCTGACCGAGCAGCCTGGTGCGGATCATGCGGGCCCTTATGGTCCCGTCGGGGGCGCGAACGGCCACTGCCGCCCCTCCCGGGATGGCGCGCATCATCACGCCCTCGATGACGGCCTGCCCGCCCGTGCGGGGTCTTCCGCCTCCGCAGCCTTCACCGGGCAACCCGACCCCCCGTGTGAAAAAGCGGGGGAGCAGAGCCCCCCCGCACACGACAGCCAGCCCCGCTAGGAGCTCTTGCCGCCCTTCTTGGTGTCTGACTCGCCGTACTTCCTGACGTAGCGGTCCACCATGCCGGCGGAGTCCACGAGCTTCTGCCTGCCCGTATAGAAGGGATGGCACTTCGCGCAGATGTCGAACTTGATGTCGCCGGCCGTCGATCTCGTACGCACCACGTTGCCGCAGGCGCATGAGAAGACGGCGGCCTCGTACTTGGGATGGATGTCCTTCTTCAATTCGGAACTCCCTGTCATCGTGTCCCCGGGTGCGGGCGGTATCATTCAGACATGCTCGCCATCGCGTCAAGGAATCTCTTGTTGGACTTGTGCTGGGACATCTGCTTCTTGAGAAGCTCCATCGCGTCGACTGGATTCAGGTCCACCAGGATCTTTCTCATGATCCAGACCTTGCTGAGGATGTCGTCGTCGAGCAGGAGCTCCTCCTTCCGGGTGCCCGACTTGGTGATGTCTATGGCCGGGAACACCCTCCTGTCAGCCAGCCTGCGGTCGAGGACTATCTCGGAATTGCCGGTGCCCTTGAACTCCTCGAAGATGACCTCGTCCATCCTGCTGCCGGTGTCCACCAAAGCGGTTCCTATGATGGTCAGGCTGCCGCCCTCCTCTATGTTCCTCGCGGCTCCGAAGAAGCGCTTCGGCCGCTGGAGCGCGTTCGAGTCCACTCCGCCGCTCAGGATCTTGCCCGAGTGCGGGATCACCGTGTTGTTGGCCCTCGCGAGCCTCGTGATCGAGTCGAGCAGGATGACCACGTCATGGCCGCTCTCCACCATGCGCTTGGCCTTCTCGAGTACTATGTCGGCAACCTGGACATGACGCTTCGATGCTTCGTCGAAGGTCGAGGCGATGACTTCTCCGTGTACGTTTCGCCTCATGTCGGTGACCTCCTCCGGCCGCTCGTCTATCAACAGGACGATGAGGACGACCTCGGGATGGTTGCGGGCGATCGCGTTTGCTATGTGCTGGAGGAGCATGGTCTTGCCAGCACGCGGGGGCGACACTATCAGGGCGCGCTGACCCATGCCGAGGGGAGTCAGCAGGTCCATTATCCTGCCGGACATCTCCTCGGGGTCAGTCTCCAGGAAGAATCTCCTGTCGGGGTAGTAGGGCGTCAGGTCGTCGAAGCTCCGCCTGCTCCTCGCCGCCTCGGGGCTCTTGTGGTTGACGGTCTCCACACGGAGGAGAGCCAGGTACTTCTCCCCCTCCTTGGGCTCGCGCACCTGCCCGGCAATCGTGTCGCCGGTACGGAGACCGAACCTCTTTATCTGGGAAGGGGATACATAGATGTCGTTGGCCCCCGGAAGGTAGTTGGATTCGGTGGCCCTAAGGAAGCCGTAGCCCTCGGGCAGTATCTCGAGGACTCCCGTGGCGAAGGCCAGTCCGTTGCGCTCCGTCTGGCTCTCGAGGAGCTTCTGGATCAGCTCCCTCTTCCTCGTCCCCGACGTGCCCTTGATGTTCATTGTCTTGGCGAGGGCCTGCAGCTCCACGAGGGTCTTCTCCTCCAGGTCGGACAGGGAGAGCCCTTCGTGCGGTCGCTCCGATCTGTGGCCGTGGCCGCGGGGCCTCTCTTCCCGGTCGTGCCCGGCTGGCCCTTCGGCCGAGGCCTCCTGCAGATCGGGCGAGGGCTCCTCCATCTCCTTCACCGCGTTCTCCAGCTCGGTCGAGCTGCTCTCGTCATCGGTATCGATCGAGGGTAGTCCGTCGAGCGACTTGTCCACTTCGGCTCCTTGTCCTGTTCGGGTTGCAGAGAGGTCGGCGGATTGTCCAGCCCGCCTGCCCTCGGTCAGCTATTCGGGATGATAGGCGTCGCATCGTGGTTCGATGGTCTGGCACTGTTCCCAGGGACTTCGATTTCTACGGGATGCGGACAATACATTAGGTCGTCCGCTCCCAGCGTCAATCCCCCGAACGCGAAGCTCTTCCGGCTTTCTGCCGCAGCCGGCCTCGCCCGGGATGCGACAAGGCGAGCAGCTTTCTTCATACTCCCCCGTCCGATCTCCGAGGAGTGGCGCTCTTGAAGACTTTACGCTTCGCTCTCTCCGCACTGGGCGTTGCGCTGCTCGCAGCGGTGTCGCTGCGAGAGACTGCTCCTGTGGATCTTCCCGCATGGGCGGCATGGGTTCTTGCGGGGCTGCTCTCGGCAGGAGTCCTCTCTATCGTTCTGCTGGCGCCTCGGCGCACTGCTGCGGGGCTCTGGATCCTATCCTCCGGCATGGTATCGGCGGCCGTGAGCCTCGCCGGCGGAATGGGCGGACCGCTCTCCCCCCTGTGCTTCGTCTTTCTCGTCTGGCTGGCTCACCCCTCAACCGGAGGGCCCGCCGCTGAGGCCGGCCTTCTCATGGGAGTAGCCGAAGCCGTGGCTCGAGCTTCCGGAGGCGGCTGGAGCATTGACCAGATGGTATCCCGTGGATGGGGGGCATTCGCTGTGATGCTCGCCCTGCCGGTGTTCGGCCTCGTGTGCGAAGCCATGCTGGAAAGGCTGGGGAAAACGCTTCTCGAGAGCCGGAAGAGACCCTCCGAGCGGGCCGCCGAGGCTCCCGGAGGGTGGGGGGACGGATTCCGCAAGCTCGTGGAGGAGTGCTGCGCATCTTCCGGCGTAGCTGGTGCGATACATACTGTCACGGCGTGGCTGCAAGGGCTCTCCGGCGGGCTGACGGTCACGACTGCTCTTATGGGAAGCTCGGGCGACCGTCTCGAGATCTACGAGTCCATGGGCCCTCTCGCGGAGGGCAGAACTGGGCAGAGCGTTCCCATGGGCGAAAGCGTCGCAGCCTGGGTGGTCGCGAGCGGAAGGGCCGCGAGGAGGAGCGGTCTCCAGGATGGCGAGCGGCCGGTCAGGACCATCGGCGATTCAACCGGCCCCGGGGCCTCTTCGTGCGCCGCTGCTCCCGTCCTCACCTCCGGGCGGACTGTCGGCGTGGTCCTGGTGGAGAGCTCCGATGACGGCGGAGTGGAGCCTGGCGTCGAGAGCGCTCTGCTCTCAGCCTCGGCCCTCCTCGGCCTGACCCTCGAGAAGCTTCTGCTGGAGGAGCGGAGGCGGTCGCAGTCGGGCAGGGACGGCCTGACCGGGCTGCCCTCCATGACCGACCTGATGGAGCATCTGAGGCATGCCGCGAGGGAAGTCCAGCGATTCGGGAAGAGCGTAGCCGTGCTTGTCGTCTCCATAGACGGCCTGGACAGGATCAACGAGGAGATGGGCTTCCGAAGCGGGGACATCGCGCTGAAGCGCTGCGCCTCCAGCCTCAGGACGATGCTCGGGGAGGGCGTGATGCTGGCCAGGATCGGCGGCAACAGGTTCGCTGCATGTCTTCCGGGCGCCGACAGGGCTTCCGCCGAGGCCATGGCCGAGTGCATCACGAGGACCTTCTCCAGGCAGCCCATCCTGATCGGCGACAGGGAGTCTTCCGTCACTGTGAGCATAGGAGGAGCCTGTACAAGGACCGATCGCAAGCTCCAGTCTCTGCCTTCCGAAGCCGGCAGGGCGCTCGAAAACGCCCGGGCGGCCGGGCCCGGGTCCTTCCGGGTGGTGGAGATCTCGGCCATCCAGACCGGCGCACCGAAGTGAGGAGCCGCCCTGCAAAGAGGCTCCTGCTGGCAGCAGTAGCCGCAGCAGTCTGGCTCCAGAGCGACAGGCCGGCAATCATCCGTGAGCCCATCTTTCCATTTCAGGACAAGGTATTCCATGTCATCGAATTCGCAGTAGTGGGACTGGCCCTCTCTGCCAACCGGGACCTCTTCGGCAGGAGACATCCCTGGATCGCGATGGCCGCTGCCGGACTGGCGTGGGCCGGACTGGACGAGGTGCACCAGTCCTGGGTTCCCGGGCGGGACTGCTCGACGCTCGATTTCGCGGCAGACGCCCTCGGACTGGGCTTGGCGCTGCTTGCCGTCCGCAGGCGGTTCCAGCGAGTCGCCCTGGCGGACAAGTCTGAGAACCAGTATGATATGAATTCATGAAGATGGCAGACCTTCTTGACACCATGCCTTCGGAGGGATAACATCCCGCAGGAGGAAGGGGTCTCCGAACAGGAAAAGGCTTTTCAAGTATCTTTGGTGCATCAGGGGTGCAGTTTTCCTGAAAGTCCATGAGAGGAGGTTCCGGGTATGCGTAGATCCAGAATGGTCTGGCTCTGCCTGGCCATGCTCGTCACCGCTCTGGTCGTCTCGGCCTGCGGTCCGAGCCAGGAGCAGATCCGCGCCAGAGACGACGCCAGGGCTGCGGCGCTTGCCGCCGAGGCCAGGGCCGCCAGCCTCGAGGCTGAGTACAACAGGCTTCTCGAGCAGATCCCGCAGAAGGAAGCCCAGATCCAGCAGCTCCAGCAGACCCTTGCCGAGCTGCAGGCCGAGTACCAGGCCCTCGGCGGCCGCTAGCAGGAGGGGAGGAAGAACAACATGAAGCGTACTATGCTGATCGCTCTGGTGCTCTGCCTCGGCCTCGCCGGCAGCGCCTGGGCCCGTACCTGGACAGCCGACGAGCTGTCGCAGTATTCGCGCCAGGACATCGAGGCGATGGGCAACGACAATCTCCCGCTGCAGATAGCCTACTGGGAGTGGGTCAAGGCCGAGGCCGACGCCCGCATCGCCGAGTGGGAGCCCCGGGTCCTGCCCCTGCGCTCTCAGGCGGCCGACCTTGACGCCCAGATAGCCGACCTCCAGAACCAGATCAACCAGCTCAGGGCAGACATCGAGCGTCTCCGCAACTCGGGCGTGCCCCACAGGATCGTAGAGGGCGAGTGCCTCTGGCGCATCGCTTCCTACCACTACTACTTCAACGACGGCACGAAGTGGCCTCTGATCTACGATCGCAACCGCGACAAGATCAGCGACCCCGACCTGATCTACGCGGGCGACACCATCATCATCCCCGTGCCCTATGCCACCAGCTACACGGTCGTCGAGGGCGACTTCCTCGGGAAGATCGCCGGCTACGGCATCGTTTACGGCGACAGGGGCATGTGGCCGCAGCTCTACGAGGCGAACCGGAATCAGATCAGCGACCCGAACCTGATCTATCCCGGCCAGGTCCTCACCATCCCCAGGACCGGATCCTGGCCCGGGTCCGGCCGTTAGAAGAGCCAGCAGAGGGGAAGCTCCTCCGGAGACGGGGGAGCTTCCCTTTTCGCGCCGGATGACGACAAGCGAATGAATGCAGGAACCAGCACCGCCAGAAGGGATCTGCCTCCAGAGGAGGCCGGTCTCGTCCTGGGGCCTGGCGATTCCTGGCTCAGGCTTATCTGCTCCCGTCTGGGAGTGCAGGCGGTCTATCGTGACGGCAGGATCGCATTCACGGGCGAAGCTTCGGCCGCCGAGAAGGCGGCCTGCGTCGTGGACCGACTCAGGGAGGATCTCGCCGCGACCGGCGAGGTGAGGGAGATGACGCTCTACAAGGCCCTCGACTTCCCTGCGCCCTGCGACTCGCGTCCCGAGCTGATCGTTCCGGGCAAGGCCGGGCGGGTGGTTCCAAAGACCCCCGGCCAGGCCGAGTACATGAAGGCCATGAGGGAATCGGAGATAGTCTTCAGCATAGGCCCGGCAGGAACGGGCAAGACCTTCCTCGCCGTCGCCTCCGCGGTCGAAGCCCTGCGTGACGGGCAGGTCGGCAGGATCATCATCACCAGGCCTGCCGTGGAGGCCGGCGAGAACCTGGGCTTCCTCCCGGGGGACCTTCAGCAGAAGATAGATCCATATCTCAAGCCCATCTACGACGCCCTCAACGATACGCTTTCCCCTGCGAGGCTGAAGCGCAGCATGGAGAACCAGGTCATCGAGGTGGCCCCGCTGGCGTACATGAGGGGGCGTACCCTGAACGACTCGTTCGTGATCCTCGACGAGGCCCAGAACACGACTCTCACCCAGCTCAAGATGTTTCTTACGCGGATGGGATTCAGGTCGAGAGTCGTGGTGACCGGCGACATCACTCAGATAGATCTTCGCCCGGTGACCTCGAGCGGCCTGGTGAGGATACAGGGGATACTCGGCGGGGTTGAGGGCATAAGATTCGTCTACATGAGCGAGCAGGACGTGGTAAGGCACCCGCTCGTCCAGAGGATCATCTCGGCCTTTTCGAAGGCCTCGGCCGAAGAGTCGGAACAGGGATGAAGCGCCCCTTCGAGATCCTGCTCGTAGTGGCCTCCTTCGCGGGGGTCTCCCTTCTTCTCTTCCTCGACAGGCAGCAGCCGATGTTCGACCTGGAGGTAGGCGAGGGCCAGCTCGTCCCCGAAGGGATAGTCGCTCCCGTCGACTTCGCAGTGCCGATGGGAGCCGATGAGGAGCGGGAGATGAGGGGCAGGCTCGAGCTCGAGACCCCGATCTACCTTGTGTACGACGACGAGGAGTGGAGCCGCCTCGAGCCCGTTCTCAGGAGCAGGATGCTGGCCGTCACCAGCGACACAACCTTCGTGAACGGCGCCGTCGGACTGCTCCAGGCGATGTACGACAAAGGCGTGATGGTGGACATCGAGTCGCTCAGGGCGTCGTTCACCGGTGATTCGGCCGTGGTCCGCCGAGGCGGTGACGACAGCAGGGAGCTTCCTCTGGGAAGCCTCAATCTGCATCAGTTCTCGGAGGTCTCGCGGGCCTTCCGCCAGTCGCTCGAAGGCGGCGGGCTGCCTTCTGGCACGGCTGACTCGCTTGCCGCCCTGCTTCTACCCAACGTCACCACGGACAGCGCGAGGCGATCGGACCTCATCGAATCCCGGATTGCTGCGTGCGACGGAATAGACACCGTCTTCCGGAGCGGTGACGTGCTGGTTCCGCCCGGCGGGAGGATCACGAGGGAGAACATCAGGTGGCTGTCCGCCCTTCGGGAGTCAGAGCATTCGATCGCGGGCGGAAGGTGGACGAGATACCTTCTCGCGCGGCTCCTCCTGGTGACCGGGTTGGTGTGCGTCGTCATCCTCTACGTCAGGGACTCGATGCCCGAGACATGGAAGTCCCGCAGCAGGTCCCTCCTCCTGATGACCGCATGGATCCTCTCCCTGGCGGGGACAGGACTGGCTTGGCTCATCGTCGGCAGCCCCATCAGGGGCTCCTTCGCCTCGCTGGTGACCTTCGGAGCCGCTCTCACCGGGATCTTCTTCAGACGCAGACACGCAGCGGTTCTGTCCTTCGTCTTCGCCGCCGCCACTGCCGCCGGCCAGCCCCACGCGTACAGCAGCGTCCTCGTCACGGCCGCCGCCGGCTCTCTCGCAGGTTATGCGGCGTGGGACCTCAGGAGGCGCAGCAGCATACCCTGGAGCATAGGCCTTTCGGCCATGGGCGGCGTCTCCATGCTTCTCCTGTGCCGTCTCCTGGACATCAGCACCGGAACGCGGGGGCTCTTCGCACCGCTGGTCGAGATCGTCCTCTCCTCGGTAGCAGGCGTGGGCCTAGCTTCGGCTCTGCTCCAGATCTTCGAGAAGGTGTTCGGCGTCTTCACTGTTCTCTCCATCGGAGAGGCGAGGAACAGGAGCCATCCGCTGCTGGTGGACCTGAGCCGTTTCGCCATGGGAACCTGGCAGCACTCCCAGGACGTGGCCGACCTCGCCGCCGAGGCTGCCCGGGCGATAGAGGCCGATGCCGACCTGGCCGAGGCCGGGGGCCTCTATCACGACGTGGGCAAGCTGAAGGAGCCCTACTACTTCATCGAGAACCTCACTCACGGTACCGGAGACCAGGCCAATCCGCACGATTCCATGCATCCGATGGAAAGCTACCGCAGGGTCATTGCGCATGTGCCAGAGGGTGTGAGGCTCGCGAAAAAGTTCAGGGTTCCCGCGCCGATAATCGACATCATCGAGCAGCACCACGGGACCACCTGCGTGAAGAGCTTCTACGAGAAGGCGAAAAGACTGGCCGCCTCGCCCGACGAAGTGAGGCAGTCCGACTACAGGTACAGGGGGCCCATCCCCGCGTCCCGGGAAGCCGCCCTGGTGATGCTGGCCGACGCGGTGGACTCCGCCGCGAAGGGAATCCAGTCGCCTTCGATGGAGACCATCGCCTCGACGGTGGCCACCGTGATAGAGGACAAGGACACTGACGGCCAGCTCGACAACTGCCACATCACGAGGGGCAATCTGAAGTCGATAGAGCGTGCCTTCCTCCAGGTCCTCCGCGGGCGATTCCACGAGAGGGTGAAGGACTACCCCTATGGCTCGGAGCCTGACCGTAACGGCGGAATGTGACTGTCCGGGCCTCGACGGGAAGATGCTCGAGGGCCTGCTGGATCCCTTGCTCGAAGGCGACATAGAGATCGTCCTGACCGATCCAGGTTGCATGCGTGTCCTGAACCGGCGCTTCCGTATGACAGACAGACCCACCGACGTCCTCACCTTCGACATGTCGGAGGGCCCCGGGGCGCCCGAGGGCGTGATCTGCGTCGACTGCCGGCTGTTCCCCCCGCTGGAGGCGATCCTGGAGAGGATATTCCACGGCTATCTGCACCTCGCCGGACACAGGCATGATTCCCCCGAAGGCGAGGAGGAGATGGCAGTCCTGACGGAAGAGCTCGTCTGCAGGGTCATGGAGGCCGCGCGATGACCGTGATCGGTGCCGCCGCCCTCGCATCAGGCTTCGTGTTGCTGGCGCTGGTCGGAGCCGTGCGGGCATGCCTCCCGGAGATGATCATCGAGAAGGGGCGGGATCCCTCCGAGAGACGATACGAGGCCATGGTGAGGCTGAGGGTCCTGTGGCTCGCGCGGCTGCTCGCGCTGATGTCGTCCGGCGGCGGGGTCGTCCTGGTGGCGTGCGGTCTCTCGGACCGCGTGAACCCCGTTCTCTCGGTGACAGGCGGAGCGCTCCTGGTGCTGCTACTTGGCGAGCTCGCCCCTTCATGGCTGGGTCACACAAGGCCCGCCGTCGCGGCCAGGGTTCTCCGCCTTCCATTCGAGGCCCTGAGGCTGCTGCTCCACTTCCCCGTGAGGATTCTTCTCGGGAGGCCGCCGACCGAGGGCGACACCTCCGGCGGCGAGTGGGCCTTCACTCCGCCCGATCTGATGTGGCTCGAACAGAGACGCGGAAAGGGCGACGCAGACGACTTCGACCAGGAGCGCGAGCTCATGGACGGAATAGTGGAGTTCTCGGACAGGATAGTCCGCGAGGTCATGGTGCCCCGAATAGACATGGTCTGCATGGAGCTCAGCGACGACCTGCAGGAGGTGCTGACCGAGGTCATCAGGGCGGGCCACTCGAGGATACCCGTCTACCGCGAGAGGATAGACCAGGTAGTCGGAGTCCTTTACGTCAAGGATCTCCTGCGTGTCCTCGCCGGTGGCGGGAGCGACTTCCGGATGGAGAGGATCCTCAGACAGGCCTACTTCATCCCCGAGTACAAGAAGATAGACGACCTCCTACGCGAGTTCCAGTCGCACAGGATACACATGGCGATCGTGGTGGACGAGTATGGCGGCACAGCCGGGCTTGTGACGATGGAGGACATCCTCGAGGAGGTCTTCGGAGAGATAAGGGACGAATTCGACCTCTCCGAGGCGCCCCAGATGCAGTCGCTGGGGATGGGCTCCTACAGGGTGGACGCCATGCTGCCCATCGACAAGCTCAACGAGCTCCTCGACACCTCGTTCGAGGACGACGACTTCTCGACTGCCGGGGGCCTGGTGTATCACGCGCTGGGCAAGATACCTCGCCCCGGCGAGCAGGTGACCCTCGAAGGTCATGTCTTCACCGTGGAGAAGGTGCGCGCGCAGAGGATCCTGCTCCTGAAGATCTCTCCTGAGGATCCGAAGTCGGAGAGATCCGGACAGTGAGGGTCACCACTCCGGCATGGGTGCTCCGGAGGATACGCTGGAGCGAGACTTCGCTGATTCTGCACCTTTACTCGCTGGACTACGGCCGCATCTCGACGATGGCGAGGGGCGCCCTTCGTCCAGGAGGAAGGCTCCACGGCGCGCTCGAGCTGTTCTCCGGCGTCGCAGCGACTCTCTCTCGGCGCGAGGGCAGGGACATGGACACCCTCGTCGACGCCGCCGTCGAGCGGCCGAACCCTGCCCTCAGGGCCGATCCGAGGGCCTACGCCCATGCCGGCCTGTTCTCCGAGTGGGTATCGGGCCTCCTGTACGGCAGCGAGCCCTGTGCGCCAACATACCATCTGATCGGTGCGGTCTTCGGCAGGCTGGCCTCGGTGCCGTCCCCCTGGTCGGTCACCTGTGCGGGGATCGAGAAGCTGCTTCTGCTCGCGGGAGTGAGGATGGAGCTGGAGAAGTGCACCAGGTGCGGCAGGGAGGCGGCTGGCACGGAGCCGGCATGGAACCACTCTTCAGGCGGGCTGATCTGCGGAGAATGCAGGCGTCCGGGCGACGCCGGCATGTCTCCGGGGCTCCTCGAGTTCCTTCGGTTCTGTCGCCGCACGGACATCGAATCGACGGGCGGCACCCGTCTGTGGAAGGGGGGCTTCCGGCAGTGCCATGACTTCCTCAGGGAATATGCCGAGGCCCATGTCCAGGCCAGGCTGAGGTTCAGGTCCCTGGCCGTGCTGGAGGATCTGGAGAATGCCGTCAGATGACGACCTCATGAAGAAGCTGGTCTCCCTGTGCAAGAGGCTGGGTTTCGTCTTCCCCTCCGGCGACATCTACGGGGGTCTCCAGTCCGCATGGGACTACGGCCCGCTCGGCGTCGAGCTCAAGCGGAACATCGAAGCGGCCTGGTGGGATGCCATGGTGCGCACCCGCGAGAACGTGTTTGGAATCGACACCGCCATCATAACCCACCCCGACACCTGGAAGGCCTCAGGGCACGTGGAGCACTTCCACGATCCCCTGGTCGACTGCCTGGACTGCAAGGCCCGCTGGAGGGCCGACCAGACCGCCGGCGGCAGGTGTCCCGACTGCGGTGGCAGGCTCACCGAGCCCAGGGACTTCGGGCTGATGTTCAGGACGCACATGGGCGCAGTGGAGGACGAGGCGGCCGTGGTCTATCTAAGGCCGGAGACCTGCCAGTCCATATTCACCAACTTCCGCAACATCACGAACGCCCTCAGACCCGGGCTGCCCTTCGGCGTGGCCCAGATCGGGAAGGCGTTCCGGAACGAGATCACAGCGAGGAACTTCGTGTTCCGCTCGCGGGAGTTCGAGCAGATGGAGATGGAGTTCTTCTGCCGGAGCGATGAGGCCCCCCGGTGGATGGAGTACTGGATCTCCGAGAGGCTCTCCTGGTACGGCTCGATAGGCATCAGGAGCGGAAGCCTCAGGCTCCGCGAGCATTCGAAGGGCGAGCTGGCGCACTACGCCGCAGCCTGCACCGACATCGAGTACGCCTTCCCGTTCTCTCCCGGTGGATTCGGCGAACTTGAGGGCATCGCCAATCGCACCGATTTCGATCTGAGGGCGCACATGGCGCAGAGCGGCCAGAACCTGGAGTACATAGACCAGGTCGGCAACGAGAAGCTGGTTCCTCACGTCGTGGAGACTTCAGGCGGGGTGGGAAGGACCTTCCTCGCGGTTCTGCTGGACGCCTATCACGAAGATGTCATAGAAGGGAGGGACAGGGTCGTCCTGAGGCTGGCCCCGGCCCTCGCGCCTGTGAAGATCGCGGTACTGCCCCTCTCCAGGAAGCTGGAGGAGGGAGCCGCCCGAGTGGCCTCGGTGCTGAGACCCCGCTGGAAGGTTGACTTCGACGTCACGGGATCGATCGGAAAGCGGTATCGGAGGCAGGACGAGACAGGCACTCCATACTGCGTCACGTTCGACTTCGAATCGCTCGAGGATTCCGCGGTGACCATCCGCGAGCGCGACTCGCTCCAGCAGGTCCGCATCCCGGTGGATCGCCTTGTCGAAGCCTTCAGCGACATCTTCGAGAGGGGCTGGGGGGCTGCTGCCTGCTAGCCCTGCCCGGGCTTCCCGAGAACGGCGGCTGCCAGGCCGGCGAAGGACTTCATGATCATGGGCAGGCTCTTGGGGAGAGCCTCGGAAGCCTTCCATGCCGCCACCAGCGCTCCCCCTCCGGGCAGCGTGCATGACAGGCAGAAGTACTTCCAGTCCTGGCTCATGAACTCCACCGGCTTCCCCGGCTGGCCCGGCTCCTGCAGTCTGATGCTCCTGTGTATCTCCTCAGGCCCGAAGACCACCTTCTCGCCCGAAGCAGATTCGAGCCTCAGGTACTCGCAGCGAAGGGCATTCCTTGTCTCGTCGGCCACGGAGTGAAGGGTGGCCTCTCCAGAAGAAACCATCCTCAGGACGGCTCTCGAAATGTGCTGGTCCCAGCCGGGATCCCCCGTATCGAGAAGGGTGACTGGCGATCTCTCCGTGAAGGTGCTGGCCATCGTGGAATCCCACATGGTGCACCTGTTGCGCCCTTTGTCCTTGCTGTGGTACAGGGCTATGTCGGAGCGTCTGATGACGAGTTCCGCCACGTCTCCATGCAAGGGCGCGACTGCGATCCCGATGCTGACCGTCACCGGGTGCCTGTCGGGTCGCAGAACGGAAGTGGCGACCTTGCGCCTTATCCTCTCCGCCACGCCGAGCGCGGCAGCCTCGCTCGTCCCGTCAAGCAGAACGCCGAACTCCTCGCCGCCGAGTCTCGCAATCATGTCGTCGGGGCGAATGGTGCTGGAGACGGTTTCCACGAAGGCCTTGAGCACCCTGTCTCCTTCACGGTGGCCGAACGTGTCGTTGACGGACTTGAAGAAGTCCAGGTCCATCATCAGCACGGCAAGAGGCCTCTCCTTCGTCACCCTGCCGGAGGAGAGGTCTTCCTTGAGGCGCGCGACCCACACCGCGCTTATCTTCGCCCCGGTCAGTCCGTCGTGCCAGGTCTGCTGCTCCAGGTCTCTGAGGGCAAGAGCAGCCCCTATCTGCCTGGCGAGACACATTAGTATGCTCGCGCGGCCCTTCGAGAGCGTGTCGAAGGGCAGGTCCGCCTCTACTACCAGGTAGTTTCCGTCGCGCGAGCCTTCGAGAACCCGCCTCCTTCGCTCGGCAGGCTGAGGACCGTGAGAGCGTCTGCCCAGAGGTACCGCGTGCAGGAACCGGTTCCCGAAGGGCGTCTTCCCGAAGTTGTCCACTACAAGATGACGGCCCTCGCATCTCCTTGCGGCCTGGACGACCTCGGGCGACGGAGGGAGATCCTTCGACGAGACGCTGCGCTCGAGGACCGAGTGCTTCTCGCCTTCCAGGGACAGGATCATCACTCTGCTGGCCGACGCGAAGGTGTCGAGGACCTCCAGCCCCCAGCTGAGGTCCGAGCGCATCCCGTAGTCCGCCCTGACGGCCTCGAGGCCCTCGAAGCCTCCACCGCTGAACGCCCGGTCTGCAGCGCTGTCCCGGAGCTGAACCAGAGGTGCGGCGGGATCGTCGCAGAATGCTGCCAGCCGCTCCCGTCGCTCGCGCAGCTGCATGCTCGACTCGAACGATGCCGCCATGTGAGGAGGCAGACCCGACAGGATGTGCCTGTCCAGCTCCTCCAGGAGAACCGCCACGGATGCATCCCTTCCAGGGCCGCTGCCAGGGTCCAGCCTCTGGCGCACCCTCAGGACGAGCCACACGAGTAGCAGCCTGTCGAGCTGTCTGCTTATCTGCTGGGCCGACCAGAAGACCTTCTCGGCCTCGGAGACCCTTGGTGCAAGGATGCCGTTGATGCAGAGCCTCCACGACTGCAGGACCTCCTCCAGCCTCGGGCGATAGGCGTCGGCCAGGGCTCTGCCGATTATCCTCGCCGACCGCGGGAAGCCGCAGGCCGCGCATTCCAGCGCCAGGTAGATGCCGGCAGGTATCAGGTCGCCGTTCTGGTAGTGTCTGAAGGCTCCCGCCACCCTCTCTGCGTCCTCGGCGCTCTCCATGCCTGTCCTCAGGCTGTCGAGAAGTTCAGAAGTGCCGGGAAGGAAGGCCTCGGCGCCTTCGGAGTGCGATTCAATGCCGCAGAAGTGATGCAGCAGACATTCGTACCAGGCCAGGTGTGGAGCCTCCGGGGAGTCGGGTCCCCGGCCGAGCTGCTCGTATTCGCCCAGCAGCCTGGTCGCGCGATCGAGCTGCAGAGATCTGATGCACAGCACCACGAGCCTGCTGACGGTCGACGCCCTGTAAGAGACGTTGCCCGTCGAAGCAGCCCGGGCGGCCACCCTGTCAAGGCTCTCCATCATCTGTCTGATCGTGTAGCCGGGAAGCCTCTCCTGACACAGCACCAGGGAGCCGAGTATCTCCGCGACCGCCAGCAGATCGCCCCTGTTCTCTGCGAGGAGAAGGGCCCTCTCCAGGTGCGAAGCCGCCGGGACCAGCTCCCCTGCAGCCATGTGCGCTCTGCCCCTGCACCAGTTGTAGGTCTGCTGGCCTGCAGGGCCAGCCTGGGGGAGGATCGCCGAGGCTGACTGGATCAGCTCCAGGGCCTCGGTTGCGCTGCCGGAGTCGGCCAGCAGAACCGCCGCCCAGGAGAGGAGGCTGACGGCGTTTTCCGGCTTCTCCGGTGCCTGCCTGTCCATGATGAGCTTCCTCACCCGGGCAGCGAGGCTCTCGAGGGACGCCTTCGAGGTGACGGCCCTCGCTGCTGCCGAGAGTATCTCGGCGGCCTTGTCGCATCCGCCGCCCGAGCAGCACAGCTCCACCGCGTCCGAGAACAGTCTCTCCGCCGTCTCGGGCCTGTGCTCCAGATACTCGACCTCCCCCAGCCTTGCAATGGCGAGGGCTCTGTCGTGCGGATCGCCGAATCTGCCGGCCCACTTCTCCAGGAAGGGTTTCAGAGTCGCCGTGTCGATGCGCTGGAGTCGGCAGGGCTCCACTGTTTCGATGATGTTCCTGACCTGAGGCTCGGATAGCGCCTCTTCGGGAAGATGCGCCAGCTCGCTTGCCAGAGCCGTGATCAAATCGAGCTCGCCCTGCTCCTTCGCCAGGAGGAGAGCGGCATAGGCGATGTTCGACAGCGCGTTCGGCTCCTCGCGGCAGAACCGCATGGCTGCCAGCAGCTCGGACAGCATAGCGCCGGGGCTTCCTAGTGCGTATCCGACGAACTGGTTGATCCAGCCGGCGATCTCGTCGTATCTCGTCACCAGCTCCTCGGGAATCTCACCCTGGGCGCGCCAGCCGAGGTGACCGTACTCCCAGGTCTTTGCGACGAGTCCCGCCGCCTCCAGCCTGTCGAGCGACGAATGCACCGCGACCTGCTCCTCCTGCAGGGCGGCCGACAGGGCCGCGACTCCGATGGTCGCATCGAGACTGATCAAGAGAGCCGTTATCCTGCGCTCGAGGTCGCCCAGCCTCATCACCGCGCCCAGGGGGGCCGAGCCCTTCTTCGACAGGCCTATCACGCGCTCCCTGCTCAGGCTGAAGACCCACTCTCCGCCCGGCCTTGTCAGCACATGGCGGGTGGCGAAGAGCCTGAGGAGCGACAGGATCTCGGCGGGCCCGCCCGCCTCGTGGCGTTCGATGGCTGCCTGGAGTCCTGAAGGTATCGTCTCGGCTCCGAGGAGGGTGCGGAGGATCTCATGCTGGCCGGGCGGCGGGTACCCGTCGAGATCGATGTGCTTCTGTGCGCACGGATTCCCTGGAAGCGCCGGCTCGGGACCGGGGTCGATCCTGACCAGCATTGCGATCCTCCCGCCGAAACTCACCAGCCTGTCGAGGAGGCGGCTCGCTTCGTCCATCCTCGAACGGCGGATGCGCAGGGAGAGCATGAGGGGAGACTCTGAAACAAGCAGTGCCAGAGACCTTGCAGGGTCGAGGCGCCCGGCGTCTCCGGTTGCCTGGGAGAGCCGTTCAGAGAGAGCCGTGAGGATGTCCATGCCTGATGGGGCGTGAATCTCGACCGTGCGCATGCCCCTGGCCTCCGCTGCGGAGAGCGTCTCCTGGATCAGCATTCCCGCGGGAGCCGGTGCACCCCCCCGCAGAGTGACCATCGGTATTGCTCCCGAGGGGAGGGTGTCCGACGCGAAGTCCACGATGCTTCGCGGCAATGTTTCGAGGCCGTAGAGGGCCAGAGGAAGGGGCGATGGGCGTCTGAGGAGCGGCGTCCCCGTCTGCCTGTCGCCCTTCATGGGGGGCCAGGGTTCCAGGTTCTCCGCATCAGCGGAAGGCAGGTCAAGAAGGCTTATCTCCCCGTCCCCCGCAAGGACTGTTCCGATGGGATCGTATCCTTCCAGAGAAATGCCCTGTCTCTCAATGTAGAGGTGGGTTTCGCACAGGTCCGATTCGATCTGGGCCGGCAGACGAACGCGCATCTCGCCTACGGGCTGACCCGGCAGGAAGGGCCTTGCGAGGAATGCTCCGGCGGTTTCCAGCGAGCCCCATGCCCTCTGCAGGGCGTACGGTCTGACTATGGACGGACAGAAGAGGCCTCTGAGCAGGAAGTAGGACTCGGATGCAGTCTCGAGGGCGGAGTCGCCCTCGAAGAGGACGACTACGACTGGCCTGTTCTCCTCGATGAGGTCAGCGGCGAGGAACTCCACTCGGCCGGACCTGGTCCGGAGCCTCTTCGTCGTCTCGTAGCGCCCGTTGAGTCTCATGGTGCTCCAGCCGGCCCTCGGGCGGTACCTGCGAGCCAGTCTTGGTCCGCTCTCCGCTAGTGGATTATCTTAAGACCTCGATCGGCATTTCGCCAATATCCGGAGCACCGTCAGGAAGGGACAGACCCGTGGCACAGGCCAGGCGCTACGATCCGACACAGGCCGAGCCCCGCTGGCAGAAGCACTGGCAGGAGCGAGGCATCTTCAGGTTCGACCCGGCATCGGACAGACCGCTCTACACCATCGACACGCCTCCTCCGACGGTGTCCGGGATGATCCACATGGGGCACGTCTTCAGCTACGTCCAGGCTGAGGTGCTGGCACGATACCATCGCATGAGGGGCGAGGAGGTGTTCTATCCCTTCTGCTTCGACGACAACGGGCTCCCCAGCGAACGCTTCACCGAGAGAACCCTCGGGATCAAGGCGGTCGACATGCCCCGAAGCGAGTTCGTGAGGAAGTGCCTCGAGGTGACCAAGCAGGCCGAGGCCGGCTTCCGTGATCTCTGGACGAGACTGGGCTTCTCCTGCGACTGGGACGAGATGTACACCACGATCGACCCCTGGGTGCGCAGGATCAGCCAGCGCTCGTTCCTGGACCTTCATCGCAGAGGGCGGGTCTACAGGCGCGAAATGCCGACTCTGTGGTGCCCGGAGTGCGTCACAGCTGTCGCCCAGGCAGAAACCGAGGACAGAGAGCTGCCCTCCACATTCTACGATATCGAGTTCCCTCTCCCCGCAGGCGGGACGATCCCGATCGCCACTACGAGGCCCGAGCTGCTTCCCGCGTGCGTAGCCGTATTCAGAAACCCCTCTGACGGAAGATGGCGGCACCTGGAAGACAGGACCGCCCTGGTGCCCCTGTTCGACAGGGAGGTTCGGATAATCGCCGACGCCCGAGTGGCCTCCGACAAGGGAAGCGGACTGGTGATGTGCTGCACGTTCGGAGACACCACCGACATCGCCTGGCAGGAGGAGCACGGGCTCGATCTGAGGATAGTCCTCGAGAGAAACGGCAGGATGGGCCCGCCGGCCGGCTTCCTGGAGGGCATGACCGCGGCAGAGGCGCGCGAAGAAGTCGTGTCGAGACTGGGAGCCTCCGGGCTGCTTCGCGGCAGCAGACCCATCGCCCATGTCGTGAACACGCACGAGCGCTGCGGAACGCCTCTCGAGTACCTGGTCTACCCGCAGTGGTTCATACGGATTCTCGACATGAAGGCGGACTTGCTCGAGCGCGGCGCACAGGTGAGGTGGCATCCCCCGATGTTCAAGGTGAGGTTCGACCACTGGGTGGAGAACCTTAAGTGGGACTGGTGCATAAGCCGGCAGCGATACTATGGCGTTCCATTCCCGCTTTGGTACTGCGCTGCCTGCGGGGAGCCCATCCTGGCCCGCGAGGAGGACCTTCCCGTGGACCCTCTGGAGAGTTCTCCGCCTGCGCCCTGCGGCTCCTGCGGCTCTCGGGAGTTCGTCCCCGAGTCGGACGTGATGGACACCTGGGCCACAAGCTCCCTCACGCCCCAGATCAACGCCAGGTGGGGCGAGACTGACGAGAGAAAGGGCTTCCTGCCTATGGGGCTCAGGCCGCAGGCCCACGACATCATCCGCACATGGGCGTTCTACACCATCGTGAAGGCGCACCTGCACGGCGACGACATACCATGGCGCGACATGATGATAAGCGGTCATGCCCTGAACCCGAGCAGGGAGAAGATGTCGAAGAGCCGGGGAAACGTGGCTGGAGACCCGCTGGCGGCGCTCGAGCGGTACTCTGCCGACGAGCTCCGGTACTGGGCCTGCAGCAGCCGGCTAGGCACGGACGTCGTCTTCAGCGAAGAGGTCCTCGGCCTGGGGCGCAGGCTGGTGACCAAGCTCTGGAATGCCGTCAGGTTCGCCGCAGCGCACCTGGAGGACTACGACCCCTCGGTCCCTGCCGACCTCCGGCCGTTCGACCGGTGGATAGTCGCCAGGGCCGCGGAGGTCGCCAGAACGGCGTCTGCTGGCATGGAGGAATACGAGTACTCCGTCTGCATGCGCGAGGCTGAGACCTTCTTCTGGAGCGCCCTCTGCGACAACTATCTCGAGATCGCCAAGGCCAGGCTCTACTCCGAGCCAGGGCCTCCGCGAGCCGCGGCCCAGGCCGCGCTGTACTGCGCCCTCTATACCGTGCTCAGGCTGTTCGCGCCGGTGCTCGTGCACATCACGGAGGAGCTGTACCAGGAGGTCTTCAGGCGCTTCGAGGGGCACGAGAGCATCCACCTTGCTCCCTGGCCGGCTCCGCCTGAGCCCGATGCCCGTGCCATCGCAGCGGGTGAGTCTGCGCTGGTCGTCGTCGAGGCGGCGCGACGCTACAAGAGCGAGAAGGGCGTGAGCATGGCTTCGAGGATCCCGGCTCTCCGCATCAGCGGCCCCGCAGCCCTTCTCGAGGCGGTAAGACCCTTCGGGGAGGACCTGGCGAACGTGACGAGGGCTGACAGGATAGAGTGGACCGAGTCCGGGGACGGGGAGGGCATCCGCGCGGAGGTATCGGAGGAATGAGGCCCTGCTGGGACGAGTACTTTCTGAAGCTCGCGATGCTGGCTTCCGAGCGGGCGACCTGCCCGCGGATGCACTGCGGCTGCGTTCTGGTGAAGGACCGCTACGTTCTGAGCACCGGGTACAACGGTTCGCTTCCGGGAGCCCCGCACTGTGACGACGCGGGATGCCTGGTGGTGGACGGCCACTGCGTGCGCACGAACCATGCGGAGATGAACGCGATAGCTCAGGCGGCCCGGCACGGGGTGTCGCTCGACGGAGCCTGCGCCTATGTGACCAACATGCCCTGCACCACCTGTGCGAAAGCCCTCGTGGCAGCCGGCGTCGGAAGGGTGGTCGTCTTCTCGGACTACCACGACACTCTCGCCGAGAGATTCTTCTCGGAGTCAGGCGTTATTCTCGACAGGCGCCCGATGCCGCCCCGCGAGATCAGCTACGACCTCGGATCCTACACTTCGGCGAAGCCCTTCGAAGGCGAATGCGGTATCGGAGGCGCAGGAGGCTAGCGGCCCGGCCGGGTGCCCCAGCGCGCCCTGAGAGTGCGCTCCATGACCGAGAAGACCAGCTTGTCCGTAAGGATGCCCGTCAGCATTATCACGGCGATGACTGCCACGACCATGTTCATGTCGTTGAGCTCGCGTCCCGTCATCAGCAGGTAGCCCAGCCCCGGCACGGCATAGATCAGCTCGCCTGCCATCAGCGAGCGCCACGCGAACGACCAGCCCAGCTTCATTCCCGTGACGAACGACGGCATGGCGGACGGGAGTATGACGGTGCGGTACAGGCGGGGGCCGCTGGCGCCCAGGTTCCTCGCCGCCTGCACGAACACCCCGGGAGTGTTCCTTATGCCGTCCTCCGTTGCCAGGGCGATGGAGAGGAACGCTCCCATGACCACCACGAAGACAATCGCCTTCTCCGAGAGGCCGAACCACAGGATCGCAAGCGGCAGCCAGCAGATGCTGGGCAGGGTCTGGAGACCCAGCACGAGCATCCCGAAGGTGTTCTTGAACCACCTGGCGTGCGCCATGAGCACGCCTATGGCGGTGCCGGACGCCAGTGCGATGGCATAGCCGACCCAGAGGCGCTTCAGGCTCCCCCATACGGCGATGGGGAGCATGCCCTTCGATATGCTGCCTGCCAGGGCCGACGCCACGCCCTGCGGAGTCGGGAAGACATAGGGCGGCCAGGCTTCCAGAAGGCCGAGTACCGTCCACAGCGACAGAACGCCCCCGAAGAAGACGATTCGCTGGAATGTCACATTCCTCGCATCGCCCCTCTCCTGCCCTCCATCATGCATGGCGGTCCTCCTCCAGGTCCTGCATCACAAGCCTGGCGAGCGGCATTATTCCGGGGTCCTCCATGTGGCGGGGTCTGGGGAGCCCGACCCGGTGCTCCGAAACAATCCGGCCCGGAGAGCGGGACATGACGAGTATCCTGTCGGCCAGTACTGCGGCCTCCCTGACGTTGTGCGTGACGAAGAGCACGGTCTTCGAGGATCTCATCCAGAGCTCCTGGAGCTCCTGGTGGAGCCTGTCGCGCGTAATCGCGTCGAGGGCGCCGAAGGGTTCGTCGAGAAGGAGCACGGCAGGATCCACCGCCAGCGCCCGGGCCAGGGCCACTCTCTGCTTCATTCCTCCAGAGAGCTCGTGCACCCAGGAATGGCTGAAGCGTGAGAGGTGGACCATTTCGAGAAGATCGTCCACCCTCCTGTCACGCTCTCTTTTCGGCACCTCCTGCATCCTCAGCCCGAACTCCACGTTCGCCCTTACCGAGAGCCAGGGGAACAGCGCCGCATCCTGGAAGATCAGAACCCGGCCGGGGTCGGGGCCGGTGACCGGCCGTCCGTCTGCGAGGACCTCGCCCGACGAAGGTCTGTCCAGGCCCGCGAGAAGGTGGAGGATGGTCGTCTTGCCGCAGCCGGAGGGTCCTACGAGGCACACGAACTCTCCACTGCGAATGTTCATCTCGATGCCTGAGAGCGCTTCCACGCTCCTGCCCGGTCTGCTGAACACGCGGCCGACGGAGCGGAGCTCAAGGTCCAACTGGCTGCTCCAGAGGCGGAAGCCCCTTCTCCGCCAGGATGTCCTCGAGGATCGAGAGGTCGTAGATGTCCGACAGGTCGGGCTCGCCGTCCAGGAAGCCGCACCTCCAGGCGGCCTCGGCCGATGCGCGGAGCGATGACTGCACCGGGTCCCAGGTGGGCGTCATGCGCGCCAGCGCCATGGAGATGACCTCTGCCGACATCGCCTTGCCCGTGAGCCGTTCGATCTCCGAGTTGAGCAGAGCTGCAGCCTCTTCGGGGTTCTCCCTCTCCCAGAGCGTCACCTCCACGTGCGCCTCGAGAATCGCCCTTACGATCTCCGGATGCTTCTCCAGGAACGGGCGCGAGACGATGACGTGGGCGGTGACGAAAGCGCCTCCGGGCCACAGTTCACGCTCGTCCAGGAAGATCTCCCCGCCTCCTTCTACGATCAGCCTGCTCGCCCAGGGCTCCGGCACCCACGCGCCGTCTATTTCGCCCTGCCTGAAGAGGTCTAGGATCTGGGGATTCTCGGTGGGCACCACCTCGACATCTCCGCCGTTCTCGACGGGCGCCAGTCCGGCGGTCACCAGGTACTGCCTCAGTGCCACGTCCTGAGTGTTCCCGAGCTGGGGTGTGGCAAGGCGCCTGCCCGCGAGGTCGGCAGCCGAGCCGATTCCCAGCCCGGGCCTTACTATCATGGCGGCACCGCCGCTGGTTGCGCCGCAGACGATCCTCAGCGCTTCGCCGCCAGACCGCACGTAGCCGTTGATGGCCGGGTTCGGACCGATGTAGGCGATGTCCAGCTCACCGGCGAACATCGCCTCGATGACCGACGGGCCTGCGTTGAACTGGATCGCCTCTATGCGGACATCGTTGCCCAGGGCCTCCTGGAAGTCCCCCCTCGCCAGCCCTATGAGAGCCTGGCTGTGCGTGATGTTGGGGAAGAAACCGATTCTGACGACTCCCTCTCTGCCGCTGCTCGGACCTCCGCAAGCGGAGGCGAACAGGCATGCAGCAACCGGCAGACGCAAGCGCTTCATGCCCTGCTCCCGCTCTCCGAATGCTGCGCCCCCTGCGCCCTCCTGGCCCTGGTTATCACCACGGTGCCGTCGCGGAGCAGCGCCCACCTCAGTCTGTCGGTGTTAGAGAGGCCGAGCCTGTCCACGATCTCCTTGGGAACGGTTGTTCGCCTCCTGCTCTGCCTGATTGTCACGGAAGTCTCGGTGACGAACTCGACGTCGTCCAGTTCCACATGCATATAGCACCTCCGAATCGCACCAATATTGCACCAATACATATTGGAGTCAACAGTTTCAGGTTGAAGATACTTGAGAAACAACGCTCGATTCCCCTGGTTGATCTGGTTAAAATGTTATTGTTCTTGATCTTGAGAAATACGCTCACTGGCTGACAGACAAAGCAGCGTTTTGCTGTGGATCAGGGAGAAGATCACACTGGAGCAACATCCATCTCAGATGCCGAATCAACAGAACCTGATGAATGACATCGCATTGATGGTTTCTCAAGTATCTTCAACCTGATACTGTCGTACATCTTGTGTCGGGCGTCGGGAAAGGCTAAACTCAGGGCATGGAGATGGGGAGAACAGCAATCTGGACGGTGGCGGCCTGTCTTGCGGGGGTCTCCTCCGCCGCCTTCGAGCCTGTCCAGCAGTCGCCGTGGGCGCAGGGCGGCTGCGCCTCCACTCTCTTTCCCAAGTCCGCCCTCGATTTCATCTACAATCCCGCCCTGGCCGGCGTCTTCGACGGGTTCCACGCCGCCGCCTCCTACAGCAGGCCATTCGGGCTCGCCAGACTGGACAGGGGGGCTGTCGCAGGGGTCCTTCCATTTCGGAGCATCGCCCCCGCGGCATTCATCACCGCCTCCGGCGACGACAGCTACAGCGAGCTGGAGTTCGGCGCCTCGGCAGCCTGGCGCTGCGCGACCGGATTCTTGCTCGGCATGGGCGCCACGCTCGAGCATCTGTCCATAGAAGACTACGGAACCTCGTCCGGGCTCTCCCTGAACGCCGGGCTGGTGTTCACGCCCATGCGCGGCGTACTGGCCGCCTCTTCGGTTCGCGGAGCCCTGAGGTCCGAGCTGGGGGAGTCGGGCGATCCTTCCGTTCCCCGCAGCTTCGACCTCGCTGCAGGCGTGCGTCCTGTCGAGAGGCTCCTGGTATCCGCTGGATTCGCGAGGCAGGAGGGGCTCGATCCGGAGCTCTGCTTCGCAATGTCCTTCGCACCCCCCGGACCGGCCACGATCGGAATCGGCTACCTCACCGATCCAGGAAGGTTCGGGATGTCCGTCTCGATAGGTCTCGGCGGGACGCAGTTCATGTACGGAATGGCTACGCATCCCTCGCTGGATCCCACACACTCGGCGGGCGTCGCCTGGGGCGTCCCGTTCGCCCCGTCCCCCGTGGGCGGAGACGGAGAGGAGCCGTCGCCGGGGCCGGGCACCCCGCCCTTCGATCCAAACACTGCGACTCTCGAACAGCTCTGCACGATCCCCGGGATCGGCCCCGCGCGTGCCGAGGCGATAATCTCCTGGCGCGAGCGGAACGGCCCGTTCGATAGGGTCGAGGATCTGCTGGAGATCCCGGGAATCGGCCCCTCCATGCTGCCCGTGCTGCAGGAGTTCCTGGTGATCGAGTGAGCCCCGGGCTGCTCGCCGCTCTCGTGCTTGCAGGACAGCCCCCGGGAGGAGACGATTCCCCGGGCGGAGTCCTCCTCCGTGTCTGGAGGCGCTTCCCCTCATGCGAAGGTACTCTGTCCGGCGCGTACGCGGGGGACGAATACTCCTTCCTCAACCGTGTCGAATGCTCTTTCGCCGGGTTTGATGTCACCACGCTGCTCGAGAAGGACAGGGGCGAAGACTGGGGCGACCTCGCCGCCGCCGGCGTGGACTGGGAGGGAGCAGGGCCCGTTCTCGGAGCCTCCGCCGGATGGCTCGACTGCAGGCTCGGCTCCGGACTTCTTCTCGACAGAGGGGGAGGCTGGGGAGGCTCGAACGGCTTCCTGGAAGCCAAGGCGCCATCCACAGACTCGAGGGTTAGAGCAGCATCGAGCGCGGGAGCCTGCGAGGGAGAGCCTCTCACGGGAGCCGGCGCATCGGTTTCTCTCGGCGGGCTGGAGACTTCGGTTGTCCTGGCCCGCTCCTGGATTGATCAATCCGTGTCCGGTTTCCATCGCACGCCCTCCGAGATAGAAGCGAAGGGTTCCGTGGAAGAAAACTTCGCCGGCCTGCGGAGCACCTGCGGTCCCTTCGGTGCCGGCCTCGCCGTTGCCGACAGGAACGGGGCAGGCTGGGGCAGGTTCGGGCTCGATTTCCGACTGCCGGCGGCAGGGCTCGACCTGTCGGGCGAGGCCGTGCTGGGAACGGAGGGAGATTCCGCATCCGCCGCCTTCTGGGCCGCAGTCGCGGAATCCGACCGCACTACGAGGTTCTGCATCGGAGTCTTCGGATGCCCCGAGGAATTCCCGCTGGAAAGGGCGGGCATGCCGATTGGCGGCTCGTGCGACATCGGCGCGGGGGCCGGGTTGAGGTGGAGACCGGCTCAGGGCTGGACGTTGGCCGGCTCGGCATCCTGTCTCTACCGCGATGACGACGGAAGCATCAGGCTCGAGGCGTCAGCAGACCGCAGGGTCTCCCCGGCGTTCGAAGGCGGTCTTGCCGGGCGTTTCTCCGAAGAGGACGGAGAGGATACCTGGCGGCTCGTCGCAGACATCTCGTGGAAGGCAGTTGATGCGCTGAGACTCACTGCAACCCTGCAGCGGACGGGCTGGGCAGACGGCGATTCCGCAAGCGGCGGCTCGTCTGCCGGGCTGAGATTCACCTGGAGAGCGTCCCGCTGGCTCGAAGCGAAGGCGGCCTGCGCAGCCTTCGACACCGAAGGATGGGAGTCGAGGGTCTACTGCGGCGAGCTGGGCTTCCCCGGCGAGTTCGCCTCGTCCCCTCAGTGGGGGCGCGGATTCCTCATGCAGATCAGCCCTTCCATCAGTCCAGGCCACGGGGTCGTGGCCAGACTGAAGCTCTCGCTCCTCCAGCGCGAGGGAGTCGAATCGATGGGCTCGGATCTAGAAGAGACTGCGGGCGACTCGAGAACCGAAGCCGGATTTCAGCTCGACTTCCCCCTCTGAAGCTCGGCCGCCATAGCCTTGGCTGCAATCTGCTTCGCGAGGTCCGTCAGCGCCTGGTCCGAAGATGCGTCAATCTCCAGCGTGATGACTATCCTCAGCCCCCCCGCGGAGTCCTTCGACACGCCGACCGTCCCCGGCTCCGCGCGTGAAGCGGCCTCCTGAACAGCGGAAGGCCGCGCCTCCGACTGCGTCGAAGCAGTGACCTTCACGGCATCGTCGATACGTGCCTCCCTCTCGGGAGACTTCGCCGGGACTGGCTCTCCTGCAGGCTGTGATTTCTGCCTGGCCTGCTGCAGGGAGATTTTCGGAAGGTTCTTGTCGCGTATCGCGGGCTCGGCGAGGTCGCAGAGGACGCGGAAGGTGTAGTACATGAGCGTGAGCTCCGTGTCGGGTGCGCCGGTAAGCTGTCTGAGGTGAGGAACCACGTCCGCCACGCCGAGGTCGAGCGCGAGGGGGCAGGCCTGGAAGAGCTTCTCGTAGGAGTTCCTGATCGACGAAGCGAGTAAGCGAGGGCCGATGGAGGGCTCGTCCCTGTAGGTGTGCCAGAGGTCCGAAGGCCTGTACTCGTCGTCGATGAAGCCGAGGAACAGGAGGAGGCCGGTGAGGGCGTTGTCGCCCTCCCTGCGGAACCCCTGCTCCCTCATGTATGTATCGTCGGCTTTCCCGGGTACGACCGAGTTGCGTATGTGCTTTAGCAGCAGCTCTATGCTTCCTGGATCCCTCACGACGGGAAAAGATTCCATCTCCCACCTCCCTAGATATCATAACGGGGGCGGAATGAAGAGACACCGCCGGTCGGGAAGCTGCAGACTGCTCCGCTTGTCGCTTGGAACCGTCCGATGCTGCCGCAGTACAGCCCTTCCGCCCGTGAAGAAGTGACATCCCAGACGCTGTGCATTCCCGCACACTCCCGCCGGTCCCGCAGACGCCTTCTTGACATCCCTTGCAGTCTGAGCGAGACTAGGATCACTGAGAAAGGGGCACTCCACATGACGGGCACCCTGGCCTCGCGCCCCGAGGGCGCAGGGCAGGGCCTTGCCGGGGAGGGGAATCGTCCTGGTCTTTCACCATCCGCGATCGAGGTTCTGAAGAAACGCTTCCCGGGCGTACCAGATCCCGCGGGTGAGTGGCTGCCACCCAAGCCTGCCTGGCACAGAGGCCTGCCGGACATAGATGTTCTGGCATCCGAGCTCTCCCGGGTGAGGAGGCTCGGTCGAAAGATCGTCCTGTACGGCCATGACGACATGGACGGCGTCACCGGAATATACATCGGCATGAGGATCCTCGCCGGAGAGGGCTTCAGAGTGGTGCCGATCGTCCCCGACCGGGCTACCGAGGACTACGGTCTCCTGCCCTCGCGCATGGAGAAGGTTCTGGAGCATGACGATCTCCTGCTCTCCGTGGATTCGGGCTGCTCCTCCGTCGAGGGCGTCGCCTGGGCCAGGACCCGGGGAGCGCGCGTCGTGATAACCGATCATCACACGCTCAATCCCCCTCTGCCCGAGGCTCACGCCATCATAGATCCGCAGAGAACGGGCTTCCCCGCGACCGTGCTCGCAGGCTGCGGGGTGCTGTACGGCGCACTGACTGAGATCTACCCGCGGCATTCCGCAGACCCCGACCTGTACTCCGCCCTGGCGCTGGGGACGGTTTCCGACAGGGTGCCGCTTCTCGCATGGAACAGGTATCTGCTGGCACAGTTCGCAAGGATCGATCCGGCAGATCTGCCGTACGGCCTGAGACTCATGGTGGAAGCCTGGCCGAACAGGAAGACCTGGTGGACGGCTGCGGCGGTGAGGCAGCAGATAACCTCTGTCGTCGGGAAGGGCCTCAACTCCGGCATCGGCAGGCTGCTGTCCTTCATGCAGAGCGATGACAGGGGGGCCTGCGATGCCGAATGGGCCGACATGCAGTCCCAGAGCGAGCAGAGAGCCCAGATCCTGGCGGAGCTCCTCACGAAGGCGATGTCGGAGAAGGACCCCCAGGCGGACGCCTTCGGGATGATACTGGTCTATGTCGGGCATGTACCCTCGGGAATGGGGGGCACGCTGGCAAGCAAGCTCTGCAGGATCTTCAGGCGCGGAACCATCGTAGTGACGGCGCGGGCGGACGGAGTGCTGACAGGCGAAGCCCGCTCGCTTGGCGACTGGAACATGGCGGGATTCCTGGTCAGCCTCAGGAAGGTATTCACCAGCGCGGGCGGACACGCCAAGGCGGCGGGATTCAGTGCGGAGGGACACACGTGGCCCACCCTCCGGCAGCTCCTCATCGACCACATGGCGACCTACCCCACGAATCCGGTTCCCGAACCTCACATAGACCTGGAACCGGCGAGCCTCCCGGCGCCAGCCGATCTCGCGACGCTCTCTCCGTTCGGACCGGATTTCCCGCCGCCCGCAGTGAAGGTCGCGGGCATGCGCTACCTGCTCCAGCTCGGGCAGAACTCGCCCGGCTGGTGCATCTCGGAGGAGAGCGGCGAGTAGCCTCCCGCAAGGAGGGCCGCCCGCCGCTCTTCGATCTGTCAGTCTACTCCGTTATGTCGCCGTCGTCCCTCGGCTCGATCTTGAAGTCCGAGAAGCTGAACCAGAGCACTCCCGCGAGCTGTGTGATCGTGTTGCCGACCTGGGGCGTGTAGGTGTAGTCACCCAGGTCGTCCACCCTGCAGTCGCCGGACCCGTCGGTCACCGACCACTCGCCGTAGCCCAGGCTGTCGCTGGCGACTGTCACGTTCAGCACCGCGACAAGCACGCCCTCCCACTGCTCGGGAGCGGCCGAGGTGGCCAGGTCGCCGGTCTGCAGCACCTCCGCCGGCGGGAGCTGAAGGCCCGAGGAGTGGATCACGACGTCGCTTATCGAGGAGATCTCGGTCAGCCCGTTGTACTCCTGCACCATGCCCGTCACCGTGACGCTGTCACCCCGTGCCAGCCCGGAAACCTCGCTGCCGTACAGCGCGAGCCCCGACCAGGGGCCGCCGGAGACATCGCAGATCACCGCGAGCGCCCCGGACGAGGAGTAGTATTCGTCGCCTCCGACGCTGACCACTCCAGTAACGCTGACCACCATGCCCTCGTAGGGCGACGAGGACGACTGTCCCTGCACTTCGTAGCAGGTGAGAACGTCGCCCGGGCCCCCGCCCCCGCCCACGTCGAGATCGGCGTCGTCGCGAGGCTCCAGCTTCCACTCGCTGTAGCTGTACCACTGCACTCCCCTGGCGGAGAAGATGGTGTCTCCCACGGCAGGCGTGTACGAATAGTCGCCAAGATCGTCGATCAGACACCCGCCCGAGCCGTCATCCACCGTGAACTGGCCGTACGAGCCCAGCTCGGTCACGATGGCGTTCTGAATCTCGACCAGCACGCCCTCCCACTGCTCGGCGCCGCCGGCCTCAGTGAGGTCGCCCGTGGAAACCTGCGAGGCTGGAGGCGAGGCCGCCCCGGTGCCCAGCCAGGTTATGTCGGTGATGTAGCTCAGCTCGGTCATCCCGTAGTACTCCTGTACCTCACCCGTTATCAGGACGCTGTCGCCGCGGGCCAGCGCGCCCACGCTGTCGCCGTACAGCACCAGCCCGCTCCATGCGCCGCCTTCGGGATCTGAGATGACCGCATAGGGGGAGGTCGGGCTGTAGTACTCGTCGCCCCCCACGGTGACCACGCCAAGAACGGTGACCACCTGTCCCTCGTAGGGCGAGCCGGCGGCCTGCCCCTGCACCTCGTAGCAGGTCAGCCAGTCGCCTGCGCTGCCGGAGTCCGGCGTGGCGGCCTGGACCTCGTTGCTCCAGGACTGCAGGCCCTCGTCGTCCATCGTCATCAGTGCGTAGTAGTAGGTTGTGCTCCACTCGAGCCCCGTGTCGGTGAATGTCGTGTCGCCGGCCGAGGTCGAAATGCGAACGATGTCTGCAGCGTCGGGATCGGCCTCGATGCCCGCGGTAAGGGAGCGGTAGAGCCTGTATTCGAAGAAGTCCGCGTCGGGGCATGAGGTCCATGACAGCGAGATCGAGTTGAGAACTGCCGAAGGGTCCGCAGAGAGGGTGGAGGCCGTCGGCTCCGTGCCCGGCCCCGAGGGGTTGCCTTCGTCGTCCCCGCATGCCGCCAGAAGCAGCAGCGGAACCGCCATGGCGAGGAGAGCAGTCGTGCGCATTCTCATCTCGGCCTCCAATCGGCTGTTACTGCATCCATTGATCGAATCCGTGCCGCGACGGCTAGCATCGCGCGCTTGTTGTCAGAACTCTATCGAGAGGCCCCCCAGCACCGGCCAGGCGAGGTCGCTGCTCTGCCTGAAGGCAAGGGAGGCGCCGTAGGTGCCCTCCTCCACGAACCTGTACTCGATCCCTCCGAAGGCTCCGTTCAGCTCGGGGCTGTCCGGGGCCAGTTCGTAGCCCGCAGAGACCGACAACCCGCTCCAGGCGAACTCGGCCGCCAGGCTGGCACGCGAACTTGTGCTGAAGCCGTACACCCCGCCGGCCACCGCCCTGAGCCCCGCAGGAAGCGCCACCGAGGCGCCAGCGCTCATTTCCGTGGGCATGTCCTTGTGTATGCCGTCCCACGAGGGAGCGAAGCCCGCGTTGTGCAGGGCGGCCCCCAGCAGCAGGGCATCCGACGGCCTGAAACCCGCACCGGCCGACATGTAGAAGCCCGACGCACCGTCGCTGCCTGCTCTCTCCCACAGCGGACCCATCGCCGCACCTATGCTCACGGAGGGGATCGGGGTGAAGGCCCCTCCGGCCGTCAGCGCCCCGGAGGACCAGGTGTACTCACCGGTGGCCTGACCCGTCTCGTCGCGGGCGACCAGCCCTCCCCTTCCGAGGAATCTGAGCGCCCCTCCTGCCACGAAGCCGCCGCCCGCCCCGAAGCCGCCTGCCACAGATACAGTCGTGGCTTCAAGGTTCCAGCGGCCACCCGCTCCGTGGAAGCCCGGTGACGTGAGTGCGGGATTGGCGGTAACCGCCCACGCACCCTCCCCAACGGCCCACGAAGCGGAGCCCAGCCTCATCTGCGCGGCGAAGCCCTGGCTCACGAGCATCAGGGCGTCGGCCGTGCCCATCGAGGCCGCGGCAGCCGAGGCCAGCAGAAGGATCAGCGCACTATTGCGAAGCATTCGGTCCACCTGCCGCCGTCGGCCGATTCGACGACGGCCGTGTAGAGGCCGGGCGAGGCCAGAGAGCCCGACTCCAGCGAGAAGTCCCACTCGAAGGAATTGCCGCTCACTTCCAGGTCCAGCACCTTTTCGCCCAGGAGGTTGTAGACTGCGAGGCTGAACGGGCCCGGCTGGGTGCCCCCGCTGTTCCACTCGAACGTGACCTGCGACGGAGCCGGGCTCGGGTAGGCCCGCAGGCCATCCCATTCCTGACCGCCTCCTCCGTCGGGCAGGCTGTTGTAGTAGAGCTCCTGCCCGTCTGTGGAGATGAAGAAGGTACCGTTCAGGTCGGTCCTGAAGATGTCTATGTCGCGCCCCATGAGGCGCGCTATGACCTCGCCGTGCGGATGGCCGTAGGGGTTGCCTGCGCCGACTTCGATGGCAGCCCACTCCGGGTCCACTGCGGCGAGCCATGCTGTCGAAGTCGAAGTCGAGGAGCCATGGTGAGCAACCTTCAACACGTCTGACTGCACCGTCTCGATGACCCCGCTTCCTGCTGCCTCCAGGATCGCATCCTCGCCGCCCTCGGTGTAGATATCCCCAGCGAGCAGGAAGCTTACCTGTCCATGCGCCAGCCTGAGCACAATGCTGGCGTTGTTCATCTCCGACTCGTCCAGCGGGTCCGCAGGGTGCAGCACCTCGACCTCGAGCCCCGGCCCCCAGTCGAGTTCCATGCCGCGGCGGGCCACGACGTACGAGGCGCCGCTCGCCTCAACGGCTTCCAGGAAATCGGTGTAGGCCGGGGTCGGAGCGTACGGCCACCCGCTGTCCCACACCGTGCCTACCGGCATAGCCTCGAGGAGCGCGACCAGTCCTCCCACGTGGTCGGAGTGCGGATGAGTGGCGACGATCCCGTCCAGAGAGGTCACCTCCAGGCTGTCCAGCAACGGGAGGAGCCTCGTCTCGCCGCAGTCCCACGGGGGGCTCGTGCCGCGGTCGCCGCCGTCCACGACGTAGTGCCTGCCAGACGGGGTGCAGATCAGGATGGCGTCTCCGGAGTACTGATCGTACCCGGGGTCCACGAAGAAGATCGTCAGGGGGTCGGCGTGCGGGCCAGCCGCAAGCGCCAGTGCGGTCAGGACGAGAGTGTGTCTACTGCACAAAGGCCTTGATGAAGGCCCAGGTGTTGTCGGCGAAGGAGTTCTGATAGACGCTGTTCCTGTCCCCCGGAGTTCCAAGGTCGCCGTCGCCGTAGGACTCTACAGAGCTCGCCCAGCTCGAGGCCATGCTGCCTATCCAGCCCGGATTGACTCTCTCGCACGAGCGCCCGGCCGCAACAGGCCAGCCGGCCGTGTAGGCGATGCACTCCACCTGCTGGCCCTGCGGACCGTAGAGAGTCAGCGAGCCATAGGAGGATATCGAGAAGCCGCTGTAAACGAAATCCGGAGAGTAGTCACCGTTGCGGCTGCGGTTGGAGCTCGCCCCGGCCACATAGTATCCGCCCGGTGGAAGGAGATATGTCGGCAGGGTGAATGAGGCTCCTGACTGGTTCTCCACTCTCCACCCGGCGAGGTTCACATAATCCCCCGAGCGGTTGTACAACTCGATCCACTCCCCCTCGGCCTCGGTTGCCGATGCGGTGGGGATGGCCATGAACTCGTTGATGACGATGAAGGATGCCGATCCCGGGGTTTCCGGATCAGGCACCGGCAGCGATACTAGCACCAGAGGGACAAGGAAAAGCACTTTCAACGCCCCCAAGCCTGTTTGGCGGTTCTGAACCGGCTATTCTAATAGGCAAGCTCCGGGTGCAAGTCAACAGGCTAGTCCATCGAGCGCAGGAGCTCCTCTATCCTCTCCAGCGCTCGTCTGCGCTCCTCTTCGAGCTGGCGCAGCGCCTCCAGGTCCCCCTGCTGCCTCAGCCTCTCGGCCGGTTCCAGCGTAGTGCGGTTGAAGAAGGGGCCCAGAGTGGCCTGGACGCCCAGGGTGAACTTCGCGTTCTGCATCACGTCGGTCTCGACTCTTTCGTCGCCCCTGGCGAGCTGCTCGAACTCCGCCACGGCGGCGCTCACCCTGACCATGTCGCTGATCTCGTACCAGCCCCCGAAGTTGGCATCGCGCCCGTCCCATTCGAGAACGATGCCCACCCTGGGGTCTGGATGGAACTCGACTGAACCGAAGAGCCCCGGAAGGGGGTTCTCGATGCCGTCCGAGGGAGTGTCTGGATCCTGCCTGAAGCGGCCCAGCCCGTAGCCGATGCTTGCGGCGATCGGGGCCTTGAGTATGTAGTCGAGGTTCTTCGAAACGACCAGGTAAACGGAGAAGTTCTGGTTCTCGGGATAATGGTAGAGGCCCAGGCTGTCGTCCTCGTAGAACTCGTAGTCCTGCTCTCCGGTGAGGTTCTCCGCACCAAGAGCCAGGCCCGGCCTGTTGAGGGACTCCTTGAGGACGACGGCCCTTATCTGGCCGGACAGGCCTCCCGCTCCGAGATAGGTGATGCCGGCCTGGGCCCTGTCGAAGAGGCCGAACTCGATATAGCCTCCGAGGGCGAAATCGCTCTCGCTGGAGCTGTCAGCCTTCTCGTAGCCGTAGGAAGTGAAGCAGCCCCCCAGCTCTATCTGCGTATGAGTCAGTACGAACGCAGAGGGTGTGTCCATCACTCCGAAGCGGGAGAAAGGAAGGGACGCAGCACCCGCAGCAGCATGCAGCAGTGCGATAGTGACGAACAGCCTGCCCATCGGAACCTCCAATGCTCCGGCGAAGATAACCAAGGCGCTCGGCACGGGCCAAACAGCCTGGCATCCGGGGCCTCCATCAGCAGAGAACCTGCACCGGCCGTTTTCGTTCCGCTCGCCCCGGCAGGCCGGCCCCGGCTAGAGCCTCACGATCCTTCCCGAAACTCCGCCGAGGCTCGATGTCCTAACGATGTAGGCGCCCGGAGGAACCGGCTCTCCATCCTCGCCCGAACCGCTCCAGCAGAAGGAGCGCAGGCCTCCGCACGCCTCTCCCGGCCCCAGGTCCGCCACGAGTCGGCCGGAGATGTCGAACACCAGGAGAGGCTCCAGGAAGTCTTCGTCGGCGATAGTCACGACCACAGGGCCGACTGAGGGGTTGGGGGATATCCTGAGGCGTTCATCCTGCGCTGGAGCGCCTCCGCCGGTGCCCGTGCCGTCCCTGTATGCGCGCACATCAGTCCCTACGCCGCACACGACCAGGACTCCCCCCTGGCCGATGGCCGGCCCGCCGATGTTGATGTTCGGGACCGCGGTGTCCCAGAGGAGTGTCAGGTCTGGAGCGAAGGCGTAGAAGCGTCCTCCGGCGAAGCCTCCGTTGGAGAAGTACACAGTGCCGTCTGCTCCTGTCGCGATCCTGGCGGCGGTGTAGCCTTCCAGCACGGCGGACTGTGAGATGACCGATCCGTCGTCCGGATCTATTCTCGAGAGCCTCGGCCCGGGCGTCACCATGTACACAGAGCCGTCGGGCCCCACGCCGAACTCGGGGGCGCAGGCGTTCACCGTCGGGATGTGCCACTTCTCCACGAGGGCCGCGCCGGTGTCCTCGAAGGCATAGAAATAATCGGTGGAGGGATTGCCCTGGCTGCGGTTGAAGTACACCGTTCCGTCGGGGCCCGCCATGGGCGTACATTGGGCGGTGAACCCCGGCATCACAGGGCCGGAGTACATCTCCGCGCCGGTGATCGCGTCGTACCTGACTATCGAATGCCCCCCGGGCACTGCGTCCGCAACGTAGAACGCCTCTCCATGCAGGCAGCCTCCGCACTGCCCGCTCACCGAGCCGGTGCGGGAGGCGTGCCAGACGAGGGAGCCGTCGGACGAGTCGAACCTCCAGATGTCCTCGAACGAAGCCACTATCGGGTCTCCGTCCGGAGCGAAGACGACGCCGTCGTAGGCGCCGGCGTCTATCTCAGCAGCAGTGACCCAGGCGGTGCTCCCGTCGTCGGCTTCGAGCGCGTAGAGCGGAGCGGAAACAGAGGCTCCGTTCCCGCCGCGTGATGCGTACACCAGCCCGTTCTCCACGCCGCCGATCCAGGTGATCCAGTCTCCCGGCTCGTACGGGATGTCCACCGACCAGAGCACCTCTCCGGTCTCGAGGTCCATGCACACTACCGGCGAGTCGCCCGGGGTGCCCGGCCATGCAGGCTGCCTTATCACGAAGACTCTGCCGCCCTCGATGACCGGTTGCCACGAGATCAGGGAGGATGGGCCGCCGGACCAGAGAAGGTCTGCCTCCAGGGGGCCGTTCTCGTCGGACAGCCCGCACCTCCCGGGATTGCCGCCGGAGTTCGTCCAGTCGCCGGCTGCCGCAGCCAGCGCCAAGAGCAGCAGAGGAGGAGCCGTTCTCATCAAGCCCTCCTCCTCAATCGACCCAGTCGAGATGCACGTTCAGGGTGTCTGGATAGGTGATCTCGCCGAACGGCGTGTCCACTGAGGGCAGCGTCCTCAGGAGGAGCCTGCCCAGGTGGTCGTCGTCCCTGATGTCGCCGTCGATGCCCCCGACTGCCAGCGCGAGGTCTATGAACGCAAGCGGGTCCATCACCGAGAGCACGGCGACCGCGTTGAAGCTCACCTCGAGGGGCAGTATGGTCACGGCGGTGTCGCCCGGAACCTCGAAGGGGTCGAGAAGCTGGCCCGAGGCGACCCATGTCGTGTCGAAGCCCTCGGAGTCGGATGCGTCGGCGTAGAGCTTCCACGGGAAGTCGACTATCGTCGCCACGGCCAGCAGCGTGCCTGGAGAGCCGTCGTTGGGGTTGCGAACCCCGACATTGAGCACCATCTCGACCGGAACCTCGCCGTCGGCCCACATCGCGAGCACTTCGGCCACCTGGGCGGGCCCGAGCGACTCGAGGCTGTCGAGCACTATGCCGCACACCGTGAAGTCCTCGGTGTTCTCCAGGCGGAACGACAGGTTCAGGAGCCCGAGGGGATCGGCCGGGTTGCACGCAACCCCTAGAACCAGCAACGGGATTACCGGAGCGAGGCGTTTCATGATCCACCCGCTTTCAGTGTGTCTCTGGTCCTTGGCGCTCCGCTGACGCTTCAACGGCGCAGTCCCTCCGGGCCTATGGTCCTCCGGTACGGGGCTGTCCGGTAGGGGCGCCCGAGCATGTAGTTCGTCCACTCTTCGAACGAGAGCATGGGGGTGCCGTCACGGGGCTCGAATCCCGCGGTCGCGGAAATGCACTCGCCTATCATGCCTGCGCCCGCCGGGTCGCCCCGGTCGCCGTCGGTGCGGAGGAGCCGCAGGCGGAAGGCCAGCATCCTCCACTCCTCCGAATAGTACTTCCACTCTGCTCCGCACTTCGTGCAGTGCAGAACCGCCTCGAGCCACCACTCCTGATGCTGCGGGGGGGTCTTCACGAAGGACTTCAGCCTGAGGGCTGCCTCGACGAGGTGGTTCTGGATCTCGTCCTGCCAGCCGGGCCCCTGCTCCTTTCCCGCCCACGACACGAACTGGGGCCATCGGCAGGGGCACTCGTGCGAGGAGAGGTATTCGTCCAGCACGTTCTGAACAGCCTTTCTGCGGCTCTCGACGTCGCGCATCACGTCATCGGTCAACGGGTCGCACCTCCATTCCGACTTTCGAGCCCGGCAGCCGGCCGGCAAGGTCATTGTTCGCCGCGTCCCCATTCCGGGAGGAGCAGCGAGAAAGCCACGGCCATCACGAGCGCGAATGCGAAGCTGGCCAGTCTCTCGGATACGCCTGTGGATACCAGGAAGAAGTTCCTCCAGACCACGGTACCGAGCGTTCCCGAGACGAGGGAGGCGAATACTCCGGCACGCGAGAGCCCCTTCCAGAACAGCAGAAGGAGCAGGGCGGGTCCGAACGAGCTCCCGAGGCCCGACCAGGCATACGAGACGAGCCCGAACACGGTGTCTTTCACCAGAACGGCCAGGACGAACGCGAGCACACCCACTCCGAGTGTCATGAAACGCGTGAGCCAGAGCATGGCCTTGGGGCTCATGCGCTTCCCTGCGAGGGAGACGTAGACGTCCTCGCTCGCGGAGGACGAGCAGACCAGCAGCTCCGAGTCCGCGGTGGACATCATCGCGGAGATGGCCCCCGAGAGACAGATGCCCGCGAGGAGCGGCGAGAGCAGAGTCAGAGCAAGCATGGGCATCGCGCCCTCCGGGCCTGCAGCAGGTTCCGCCAGCACGCCCCTGCTCACCAGGGTGTAGGCCGCCATGCCGATGAGCAGGGCTCCGGCATAGGCGAGCAGCGTCCATGCAGCGGCAGTCCATCTCGCACGCTTCACGTCGGAGTCGCTGCGCATCGCCATCATGCGGCTCAAGAGCTGCGGCTGGCCCGTGTACCCGAACATCCAGCTCAGACCGCTGAGGATGAACAGCACCGCGGCGAAGCCCGTGTTGCCGCCCGTGACCGTGCTCAGCGCAGGCCCAGCGTCCCTGAGGGCGGAGGCTATGCTGAGGTTGTGGCCCGCAAGGGCGAGCAGCCCGATTATCGGGAGGGCAACCAGCGTGAATATCATGAGGAGCGACTGCAGCACGTCGGTTACGACGACGGCGATGAACCCTCCGAGGAAGCAGTACAGCGTTACTACAACGGCGCCGATTACCGTTCCCCAGAACGGGGCTATCCCGAAGGTGCTCTGCAGGACTGTTCCAGCCCCAGCGAACTGCGCCGCGATGTAGAACAGGAAGAAGAAGATGATCACGAAGGCCGACAGCAGGCTCACAGCCTTCTCGGACCCAGGGAACCTGCGGCTGATGAGGCCAGGCACCGTGAGGGCGCCGGTTCGCTCGGTCTCCTCGCGGAGCCTCCTGCTCATCGCGAACCAGATGAAGAGTATTCCTATGACGCATCCAAGCGCCGTCCAGATGCAGCTTATTCCCTCGGCATAGGCGTGCCCGGTGAGGCCGAGGAGCAGCCAGGCGGACTCTCCGGTGGCTCGCTCCGATAGAGCAAGAGCCGTTCCCGGGAGTCTCCTGCCGCCCAGGACGTATTCCGACTGCGTCTTCGACCGTTTCATGGACCATGCGCCGAGGCCCAGCACGATCGCGAGATAAGCGATGAACACCCCGAGAAGCATCGCCTCCTCCTCTCTCGATTCGTCCTCCGCTCGGGATTTTATCCCGGCAGGCCGTCCGGAGCAAGGACGAGGCGTTTCTCGATGCCGCTCTCGGGTCGCGCCGTCCCGGCTCTTTCTGCGCCCTTGTCATGAAAGAAGCGGGCTTGCTCCTCGCGCTCCGTTGCGTTTTTCGCCATGTTGTCATGGAGTTGTCGCATCATGCTCTTTCACGCCGGTCACGCCGGTGCCCGGCGGAAGGGAGTTTTCGGCGTGGAACTGATTCTGGCCGCCTCTATCGTTGCATGGTGGGGGGAAATGCTGCCCGCCCCGCTGGAGACGCCGCCATTCGACTACGAGCTGAACGAGTCGGTGGAGGTCATCCCGTCACTCGTCCTCTCGAAGAGCAGCCCCAACAGCACGACGGACTACTACTCGTGGTTCGCCGACAAGTACGACTGGCCCTCGATCACCTTCCACAACGGCGGCGTGAACGACGCAACAAGGGCTGAAGGTCCTGTGCCGGACGGCATCGACAGGATTCTGCACACCCCGGGCGGGGGCGAGTTCCACCTGTACCAGATCATCGTTTGCGAAGAGGCGGTGCTGGCCGTGTACGGCTCGCCGCCAAACAGGTTCGGCGTGGTTCTCGACCCCAGGATACTCGTGGTGCTGGACCCGGTTAACGGCAGGGTCCTGCACGTGCTGGACTTCCTGACATACTGCGAAGGGCCGGTGACACAGGGCCTGGACGAGGATGTCGTGTTCCAGCAGCTCCGCTGGGCGTGGGTCGAGGACGGCATCCTGTACGTCTCGAACGCCCACCGCACCTATGCCGAGAGCTCCAGGGGCAGGAACGCATACATCACGGCGATAGACCTGTCCACCTACCGTCGGCTGTGGCGCAGCAGCCCGCTGGTCTCGAACTCCGAGAACTTCGTCGTGACGGGTGACGCCATCATCACCGGCTACGGCTTCACCGACGAGGACGACTTCGTCTACGTGCTGGACAGGCGCACGGGCGAGGTGGTCCAGCAGGTCGAGGTGCCCTCCGCACCCGAGTACTTCTACCTCGAAGGCGACGGGCTCGAGGTGAGGTGCTACGACACCGACCTGACGTTCGGCATGGAAGGAGACGCAACGCGGTGAGGGGGGAGGCATGACGGACCTCTCGAAGGTCACCTTCTGCGGCCTGTACTGCGGGCTCTGCTCCCAGTGCAACCGGATTCCTGCTCAGAGCCGCGCCCTTCGCGAAACCATGCAGAAGGAGGGCTGGCACCTCTGGGGGGAGAGCTTCCCCGGCTTCAGGGAGTTCTGGGCGTTCCTGGGCGGCCTGGTCGAGAGCGAGGCGAACGCCGGCTGCCGTGAGGGGAAGTGCGGGCCCCCGTTCTGCGGCATAAGGAAGTGTGCGCGGGCGAAGGGTGTCGAGGTCTGCGCCTTCTGCGGCGAGTACCCCTGCCACAGGATCAGGGGCATCGCGAAGGGCTACGTAACGATGCTGGCCGATGCTGAGAGGATGCGCGAGAAAGGCCTGGACGCCTGGATCGCCGAGCAGGAGGCCCGCAGGGCCACCGGCTTCTGCTACTGTGACATCCGGTGCTCGCCGTACGAGATAGCGGAGGACTGACCCCGGGCGCTACAGCCGGTCGATGTACTCCACGGCGTCCTTCAGGCTTGCGCCCGACTCCTGCATGAACTGCTTCAGCGCGCCCTTCCTGTCGCCCTTCTCGATGAGAGACATCACGGCGGGCGAAGGCTTCCACTTCGGCAGCTGCTCGTGCGGCGCAGTCCCCGCAGTCTCCCGGGGCTGGGATATGCCCATCCTCCTGAACAGGAACTCCATCTGTGACTCGAGCCTCTCCACGCGCTGCGTCAGCTGCTCCATCTCCCGCGAATCTGCGGCCGGCATGGACACCCCCCCGGAAGGACTAACGGAACCTCTCGAGGTCCTGCAGGTCGTTCCGCAGGCCCTCGGCTATGACCGCTGACGACATGTCGCCGTCGCACACGATAAGCACCATGCCTTCGGCAGGGCTCCCGGTGAACCTCACCAGCCTGTCGGCTGCCAGGTTGTCGATCATCGAATCGCCCGAAGGGTAGGCATGCTCCAGCCGCGCGACCGAATCCACCAGTGCTGCGAAGGTCTCGTCGCCGGGGTAGTCCGCTTCCAGCCGGATACCGCAGATCGTGTCCTGCCTGCTGTACACGGTGAGCCTCCACGGGCTCCCGGCGTAGAGCACCCTGTCCCTGCGGCAGGAGGCCACTGAAATTGATCTGTCTCCCTCCCACGGGCCACAGCCCGAGAGCTCCACGCCAGACTCCTCCTCCAGGCCGGCCAGCGTAGTGCCCAGTGCGCTCGTCGTCCCCGCGCCGGAGGAGCCGGACCCGCCCCGCAGTGCGATCATCAGACCGACCAGCACCGTGACTGCGAAAAGCGCCAGTCTCTTCCGGATGTCGGTCATGCTCCTGATGCCTCCTTCACGGCAGTGGCGAGGAGCCCTGTCACAGGAAGCAGCATCCAGCCCAGCAGTCGAATATCATGCCCTCCCCTGGCGGCGACACGATCCTGCCTGCCTCGACTGACGGGGCTACCTCTCGCAGCCCGTGCGCCTTAGTATCCACGGAGCTTCCTCAGCCACGGAGGGTGCGCATGGAGTCGAACGCTCCCCAGGACAGGCTGACGGGCCTGCCCACCCGGGCGGCCCTGGACGATCTCGACAGGG
>CAZMTK010000007.1:0-116526 GCA_964569245.1 uncultured bacterium
CGCGGTGAGTTCCGGGGCTTCCGGAACTCACGTGAAGGTACTGTCCCCGGCGGTATTGCGCCTTCCCGCAGGGGGGTGCATATTCACCGCCGGTTTTCCCGTCGATGACGATGGCGCTGCAGGGATGCAGCCTTTTGCATTGCTTGCGGATACACGGAGGTTCCTGTGAAGACCTACTCTGCTCGCAAGGGCGAGATCGAGAGGCGGTGGTTCCTGGTCGACGCCGAGGGGCAGACCCTGGGCCGCCTTGCCTCGAAGCTCGCGACGATCCTGATGGGCAAGCACAAGCCCACCTACACCGCCCATATCGACACCGGCGACTTCGTCGTCGTGGTCAATGCCGACAAGATCGCCTTCACAGGCCGCAAGGACGAGCAGAAGGTCTACTACCGCTACAGCGGCTATGTCGGCGGTCAGAAGGAGACGACCCTCAGGGTGATGCTCCAGCGCCATCCCGAACAGGTGATAACGAAGGCCGTGTGGGGCATGATACCCCACAACAGCCTCGGCCGCGACATGATCCGCAAGCTGAAGGTCTATGCCGGACCCGAACACCCCCACGCCGCCCAGAAGCCGGAGCTTCTGGACCTCGCCGGCACCACGGGCGAAGGGAGGTGACATGGAGCAGTTCATCGGAGTAGGCCGCCGCAAGACGGCCACGGCACGCTGCTATCTCAGGCCCGGCAGGGGCCTCATAGTGGTCAACCACCGGGAGCCGCGCGAGTACTTCTGCGACCTGTGGCAGCTCGACCATGCGTTCGAGCCGCTGGATGCCGCGAAGGCGCGAGACTCGTTCGACATCGTCATCACCGTGAGCGGAGGCGGCCTCACCGGACAGGCCGGGGCCATAAGGCTGGGCATCGCCCGCGCCCTGGTGGCCAGCAACCCCGACAACAGGCACATCCTGAAGTCCCAGGGGATGCTGAGCCGAGACCCGAGAGAGGTCGAGCGCAAGAAGTACGGCCAGAAGAAGGCCCGCAAGCGCTTCCAGTTCTCCAAGCGCTAGGCCGACGGAAGGCCGGATAACTCACACGGCGGTGTACGGCGGCGCCACGGTGTCCGCGCGAGCGGATGGCGCCGCCCTGCCGCCGGAGGATCAACCGAAAGGAACGTGACGCGTGCAGACGCCCACCATGCAGCTCATGCTCGAAGCCGGAGTGCACTTCGGCCACCAGGTGAAGCGATGGAACCCCCGCATGAAGCCCTACATCTTCATGGCCCGGGGCGGCATACACATCATAGACCTGCAGAAGACGCGCGAACTGCTCGAGGAATCGGCCAACATGCTGACCAGGACCGTGGCCTCGGGCAAGTCCGTGCTCTTCGTCGCAACCAAGAAACAGGGCCGCGAGTGCGTGCGCGAGCAGGCCAGGCGAGCCGGCCAGCACAGCATGACCGAGAGGTGGCTTGGCGGCACTCTCACCAACTTCCAGACCGTGTACAAGAGCATTCTCCGGCTGGAGGACCTGGAGAAGTTCGAACAGGATGGCTCCTCCCGCAAGTTCACGAAGCGCGAGCTGCTCCAGAAGAGCCGCGAGAGGGAGAAGCTGGAGAAGTACCTGAGCGGCATCCGCGGGATGAAGGACCTTCCCGGCGCAGTAGTTGTGGTGGACATCAAGAAGGAGCACATCGCAGTGATGGAGGCGCGCAGGCTGGGCATTCCCTGCGTGGGGCTCATAGACACGAACTGCGACCCTTCCGAAGTAGACTACCCGATCCCCGGCAACGACGACGCAATCAAGTCCATCTCCCTGATCATCGGCGCCCTGGCCGACGCCTGCCTGCTGGGCAGAGAGGGGGCCGACCCCTCCGGGCCGGCAGGGGAGAAGGCGGAAGCCGGCGTCGAAGGCAAGGACAAGGAGGACCTGTGATGGCCGTCGAAGCCAGACTAGTCAAGGAGCTCAGGGAGATCAGCGGGGCCGGCGTGCTGGACTGCAAGAAGGCCCTCGAAGAGGCCGGAGGCAGCGTCGACGAAGCCCTGAAGTGGCTTCGCGAGCACGGCGTGAAGGTGGCCGCCAAGAAGGCCGGGCGAGAGGCGAAGGAGGGCCAGGTGGTCTCCTACATCCACACCGGGGGACGCATCGGCGTCCTCGTCGAGGTTAACTGCGAGACGGACTTCGTGGCGAGGACGGACGAGTTCCAGGCCTTCGGGCGCCAGGTGGCCATGCAGATAGCCGCGAGCTCTCCCGAGGTGGTCTCCAGGGATGACGTGCCCGCGGAGACCCTGGAAGCCGAGAAAGACATCTACCGAGCGCAGCTCCGAGACTCCGGCAAGCCTGCCAACATCATCGAGAAGATAGTGGAGGGCAGGATGGAGAAGTTCTTCGAGGAGGCCTGCCTGCTGGAGCAGGAATGGATCCACGACCCCGGCGCCGGAAAGGTCAGGGATGTTCTCACCGCGCTGATCGCCAAGACCGGGGAGAACGTAGTGATCAGGCGCTTCTCGCGCTTCCAGATCGGATCCTGAGATGGCCGGGGAGCCCCCGCACAAGGGTTCCCGGATCCTCTTCAAGCTCAGCGGCGAGATACTGGGAGGCCGCTCCGGGGCAGGGATAGACCCCGCGACGCTGGAGGGCTACGCCCGTGCGCTCGTGGACTGCACTGCCGAAGGCTGGCGCACCGGGGTCGTGATCGGCGGGGGCAACTTCGTGCGGGGCTCCCGCTCGAAGGCCGTCTCCCGCTTCAGCGCCGACTGGATGGGCATGCTGGCGACAGTGATGAATGCGATAGCCCTCCATGACACCATCGGCGCCGCCGGGGGCTCGTCCGGCATCCTCTGCGCGTTCCCGGCCGGCCCGATGGTCCGCGAGTTCAGCCCCGACCGCGCATCGGAGATCCTCGAGAAGGGCGGAGTGGCGATCTACGCCGGCGGCACAGGCCACCCGCATCTCACAACTGATACCGCCGCGGCGCTGAGAGCCGTCCAGACAGGGTGCTCGATGCTCCTGAAGGGAACCAAGGTGAACGGCATCTACGATTCCGACCCCTTTGAAAACCCTTCGGCACGCAGGTTCGACACGCTGGGCTACGGCAGGCTGCTCGAACTCGGCCTCGAAGTCATGGATGCCGCCGCAGTGGCAGTGTGCAGGGACGGCTCGCTGCCGCTGGCCGTCTTCGACGCGACCGACCCGGACAACCTGTTGCGAATTCTCCACGATCCGTCCCTCGGGACGGTTGTGAGGGAGGAGTAGGCCATGAGCGCCATCACCGCCGAGCTGAAGGACAGGATGGAGAAGACCGTCCAAAACACCTCCAGGGACTTGGCCGGGATTAGAACAGGCAAGGCGAGCCCCGCCCTGCTGGACAGCATCAGGGTCGAGTGCTGGGGGGACACGCTGCCGCTGAAGCAGGTCGCCGGCATCTCTGCGCCGGATCCCAGGATGCTGGTGATCCAGCCGTGGGACCAGTCCACGGCGCCGGCGATAGTGAAGGCCATCGAATCGTCCGACCTGGGGCTGAGGGCCTCCGTTGACGGTCCGCTCGTGCGCATCCCCATCCCCAAGCTCTCCGAGGAAAGGCGGAAGGATCTCCTGAAGCTCGTGCGGAAGCACGCAGAGGACGGCAGGACTGCCGTGAGGAACATCCGGCGCGAGGGGAACGAAGCGATCCACAGGGCGAGAAAGGCCTCGGAGATCAGCGAGGACGAGGAGAAGCGCGCGCTGGAAGAGGTTCAGAAGCTCTCGGACAGCGCCATCGCGGAAATCGACAGGATTCTGAAGGCCAAGGAAGCCGAGATCACCGAGGTCTAGAATGGCGCCTGCCCGCGTTCCGCGGCACATCGCAATAGTGATGGACGGCAACGGCCGATGGGCCCGCAAGCAGGGCCTGAGGCGCATAGATGGCCACAGGGCCGCTGAGACCTCCATCCACGAGGCCGTGGAGTGGTGCGGCGAGAAGGGCGTGCAGTTCCTCACCCTGTTCGCCTTCTCCACCGAGAACTGGAAGCGCCCGAAGGCCGAGGTCTCTTTCATCATGAGCCTCCTCAGCTCCTTCATCAGGCGCAACATCGACGACCTCGACAGGAAGAGCGTAAGGCTCCACGCGATAGGGAGGCTGGAAGCGCTGCCCCCCGGCCCCGGGGCCGACCTCCGCGCGGCCATCGAGCGCACCTCCCGCAACACGGGCCTCAACCTCGTTCTCGCCCTCAACTACGGCGGCAGGGCCGAGATCGTGGACGCCGCGAGGAGGATGGCCGTCGAGGTGCTGGAAGGCCGGCTCTCCCCCGAAGGAATAACCGAGGAGGCCTTTTCCAGCCGCATGTACCTGCCGGAGATGCCGCCGCCCGACCTGGTGATAAGAACCAGCGGCGAACAGAGGATTTCCAACTTCCTCCTCTGGGAGTCGGCATACTCGGAGTTCGTCTTTCCCGACGTACTCTGGCCCGACTTCAGGAAGAAGCACCTGGACGAGGCGCTCGCGGAGTATTCTGCGCGGGAGCGCAGGTTCGGCGGCCTGGCGGACGGAGAGGACTCCTGAGCGCCTTCGAAGGCCTGGGCAGGAGGATCGCCGGCGCCGCTGCGGGGATCACGGTGCTGCTGGCGCTGGCTGTTCCCCGCTGGCCGGGCAGCGCCCCTCTCATCGCCGCAGCTGCCGTGGTTTCGGCGCTGGCGACCGCAGAAGCCCTCTCGCTGACCTCCTATCCGGGAGGGCGTGCGGCGAGGGCCGCTGTGGCGGTCTCGGCCGCAACCGCGACGCTTGCGGTCTCGCGGGGGCTCATGGCCTCGCTCCCGCTGGCGGTCCTGCCGGGCTTCGCCGCAGTGGCCGGGCTCGTCATCAGGGGGAACCCCTCGGGTACGCTGAGGTCCGCCGCCTCGGCAGGCTGGATCTCGACCCTCGTATCCGTCGGCCTGGGCCTCCTGGTAAGGATAAGGATCGAATGGGGCGGGGCATGGTACATGATGATCCCGCTGCTCTCCTGCTGGGCGGGCGACAGCGCCGCATACTTCATCGGAGGCCTCCTCGGCAGGAAGAGGATGTGCCCCGCTGTCAGCCCCGCCAAGACGTGGGAGGGCTTCGCCGGCGGAATAGCCGGCTCGGCAGCCGGCGCCGTGCTCGCAGGTGCTTTCGGCGCAGGCCAGCCGGTGTGGAGCATGATCCTCCTGGGCGCGGCCGCCGGCGTCGCCGGAGCGATGGGCGACCTCGCCGAGTCGGCCGTCAAGCGCGACGCCGGCGTCAAGGACTCGGGAAGCTTCATCCCGGGACACGGAGGAGTGCTGGACAGGATCGACAGCATCGTCGCCGCGGCACCCGTAGCCTGGCTCTGGCTGAGACTCCTGGGAACGAGGCTGCCTTGAAGCGCGTGGCCGTGCTAGGATCCACCGGGTCAATCGGAAGACAGGCGCTGGAGATCGTCGCCTGCGCTGGAGGCAGGCTGGCGGTGTCCGCCCTCTGCGCGAAGGGGGGCGGCTCCCTGCTGGAGGAGCAGGCCCGACGCTTCGGCGTCAAGCTTGTTATCGACGCCGAGCAGGATGGCAGGCCGCCACGGTTCCGGGGCATGGAGGCTCTGGAGGAGGCCGTCGCCTGCTCGGATCTGGTATTGAACGCCATCTCCGGAAGCGCCGGACTCCGGGCCAGTGTCATATGCGCCAGAACCGGAAGACCGCTTGCCCTTGCGAACAAGGAGAGCCTGGTCATAGGCGGCGAGCTCCTGAAGGAACACATCGCGGCGGGCCTCGTCATTCCCGTTGACAGCGAGCACTCGACCGTCTGGAGATGCCTCTCCGGCGAGCGGGCGAGGCCGGCGGGCATCGTGCTGACCGCGAGCGGCGGAGCCGCGAGGGGGATGACCCCCGAGCAGGCCGCCGGAGCCGGGCCCGAGACCGTTCTGCAGCATCCTACGTGGAGAATGGGGCCCAGGATAACCGTGGATTCGGCCACGCTGGTCAACAAGGCCTTCGAGGTGATAGAGGCGAAGTGGCTCTTCCCCGGCATACCGGTTTCGGCCGTGCTCCACCCGCAGAGCATCGTGCACTCGCTCGTCAGGCTGGCCGACGGCTCGATGAAGGCCCTGCTCGGGTCCCCCGACATGAGGCTCCCTATCCAGTACGCGCTGCTCGGCGGCGAAAGCGAGCCTGCGTTCACATCTGCCGACTCCCTGCTCGACTGGCCTCCTCTGACATTCTCTTCGATACCGGCCGACCTCTACCCCGCCTTCGGCATGGTCTGCCGCGCCGGCGAGGCAGGCATGACCAGCCCTGCAGCGGCCAACGCCGCCGACGAGGTCGCCGTGGACGCCTTCCTCGAGGGCAGGATAAGGCTGGGCGGCATTGCGGAAGTGATCGGAGCCGTGCTGGAGAGGTTCGAGCCGTTCCCCGCCGACAGCTTCGAGGCCGTCATGGAGGCGGACTCGTCTGCGAGAGCCCTTGCCTGCTCGGTGCTGGAGGCGATGGAATGACAGTTCTCTGGGCCATTCTCGGGCTTCAGGCCATCATCCTCGTGCACGAGACGGGCCACTTCCTCGCTGCCCGCCTGGTCGGGCTCCCGGTGGAGAGGTTCTCGCTGGGATTTCCGCCCTTCATCCTGCGCAGGACCCGGGGCGGAGTCGAGTACTGCATCGGGGCGATCCCGCTGGGCGGCTTCGTGAAGGTTGATCTGGGGACGGGGGGCGACTCCAAGTCGGGCGCTCACTGGGCCGCCCGGCTGCTGGCAGCCCTCTCGGGCCCCCTCGCGAACCTCCTGATGAGCATTGTCATTCTCTTCGCCATCTACGGCTTCATAGGGCAGGAGATCGCTGTCTACTCGAACATCGTGGGGAACGCCGACAACGCACTCGGACTGGCTCCGGGGGATACCGTGATCTCGGTTTCGGGAACCGTCACGACAACTTACGAGGACATCGCCCGGCTGATGGACGGCGCTCCTCGCGGCACGCTAGTCGCCGGCACTCCCTCGGGCAGGATCGAGGTCGAGTACTCCTTCCAGTCCGGAGGAGCGCCAGGCTTCATCCCGCACATCCCTCCGGTGATTGGCGAGAGCATCCTCGGCATGCCGGCCTACGAGGCCGGCATCAGGACGGGCGACAGCCTCGTAGCTGTGAACGGGGAGCCCGTAGCGGGATGGGCGGACCTCCTGGAGGCAGTGGACTCGGGCTCGGGCGACAGCCTGACGATCGCCTTCGTTCGCGACGGGAGGCTGATGACGGCCACCGTCGAGCCCGTAACAATCGAGGGGAATCCGCTCATCGGCGTGGTCGCCGAGACGACCACCCGCAGGCAGACCCATCCGCTCCTCCGGGCACTCGGCTACTCGGTGGCCTCCGCAGTCGGAGGCGCAGCCGGCATCTTCGGAACCATATTCTCCGTCTTCTCGCGCCCCGGCGAACTCGTCCAGATGTCCGGCGGCCCGGTGTACATAGCAGAGACGCTGAACCAGCAGGCCGGATTCGGGCTGGCCAGGTTCCTCGACGCCATGGCCGCCCTCTCGCTGGCCATCATGTGCTTCAACCTGCTTCCCATCCCCGTGCTCGACGGGGGGCACGCCGTCTTCCTGATCTTCGAGGGGATCGCCGGAAGACCCATGTCGAAGCGGGGCGTGGCGCTGGCTCAGAACGTCGGGATGCTGGTCCTGCTCCTGCTGCTGGGCCTCATCTTGTGGAAGGACCTGACCCGGGTCCTCCTCCGGGTGCGACTCTGAGCGACTCGACCGGAACGGCACCCGGCGCCTGCAGCGTGTCCCCGGCCTCCCGGATCGAGGCCGGCGGCGGTTCCAGCCTGTTCACCGAATCGGCCAGGCACCTGTAGAAGTAGGAGTATCCTCCGGGCGTGGCCTCGCAAAGCTCGACAAGCCCGGCAAGGGCGGCGCTGTCGGGAGGCTCGGGCGCAATCCCCGGGGGAAGCGCAACGACAGGGGCGAGGATGCCCGCCCATTCCTCCAGCCGGGCCCTCGTCTCCGGAGGAATGCGTGGGCCCTCCTGACGCTTGCACCCTGGAACCGTGAGCAGCGCCGGGAATATCAGAAGCGTGTGCAGACGCATGCCGTCTCCTGTTCGGGATATCCGGCGGGCACTATACTCCCGCGAAGCTCCGCACAGCAACGAAAGGCCGCCTGAATGAGACTCCCCCTGCTCCTCGCCATGGCTCTCGCCGTCGCTTCGGCTGCCTCGACATACGGTCGCACCAAGGTGCAGTCCGGCCCCGGCGACTGGTGGGAGATATCCGCCGTGCAGTTCACGGTCTACTACCCGGTGGGGGCCGAAGCGCAGGCGGAAAGCACTGTCGCGATAGCCGACGAGGAGTTCGAGGAGCTGTCCAGGCTCTTCGGATACCTTCCCTCCCGTCCCGTTCCGATAATCGTCTACCTGTCCCCAGGCGACTTCAGACAGACCGAGATCATCTCTGAGGAGATCGAAGAGGCCGTCGGCGGCTTCACCGAGTACTTCAAGGGCAGGGTGGTCATCCCCTTCACGGGGAGCTGGACGGAGTTCCGCCACGTTCTCACTCACGAGATCAATCACGCGTACATGTACGACATGCTCTACAGGCGCTCGATCACGCGGATCGTGGAGTCCAACGCCCCTCTATGGGCCATCGAGGGTCTGGCCGAGTACACCTCGGCAGGGTGGGACGCTGCTTCAGAGGCTGAGTTCCGCGACATGGTGATCGGCGGGCAGATCGTCTCGATCCCCGACCTGTCCCGCCGCGGCGACTACCTCGTCTACCGTGAGGGCCAGGCGATATACAGGTTCATCGAGGAGCGCTACGGGATGGACAGGCTCAGGGCCTTCGCCCAGAGCCTCTCGGCAGAGAGCCTCGAAGAGTCGCTGGAGGAAGCCTTCGGCATGTCCATCCAGACCTTCGACGAGCGCTTCCAGGAATGGGCGAGGGAGTCGTACTGGCCCGACATCGCCGGCAGGGAGAGCCCTTCCGATCTCGGAAACCCCATCGGCGAGGGAGAGGACAGGGTCGCCCTTCTCTCCGCGGTGGTCTCGTCCGATGGCAACCGCATGGCGGGAATCGAATCGCATCACGGAAACATCGCGCTGTCGGTGCGATCCACCGTGGACGGCTCGCTCGTGGACCGTCCGGTGGTGGCTGGGGGAGCAGGCGCGGTCGGGCTCGGATATCTCTACAGGGTCTGCGCATTCTCCCCTGGAGGGGACTCCCTGGCCGTTGCCTGGCACGACGTCCTCTGTGACCGGCTCTCCATCCGCACCCCAAACGGAACGACCGACCTCCCCGTGGAGTTCGACCTGGTCAGAGATCCCGCATGGTCCCCCGACGGGCGGAGGATCGCCTTCGTAGCGATGGAAGGCGGCACTGCGGACATCATGGTCTGCGATCTAGGATCCGGCTCGGTCGAGGCGCTGACCAGCTCCGCGGCAGGGGAGAGGGACCTCTGCTGGTCGGAGAGGGGGCTCCTGGCCTCGGTCGAGGATCCCTCCGGCGGAGGGCACAGCATCATGCTGATCCGGGATGGCGCCCCTCCATGCACCCTCTTCGAGTCGCCGACCGAGCTCAGGTACCCCTTCATGACCGACTCGGGGCTCGTGTTCCTCGACATGGGCGATGGCTCGCCCGACCTGTTCCTCCTCGGCGGCGACGGAGCCCCAAGGAGGCTGACAAGCCTCTACAGGTCCATTGACTCGCCGTCATGGGGTGATTCGGCGGGGGTTCTGGCGTTCTACTCATCAGGCTGGAACAGCAGCGGCAACTACATGAGCTACGATCTGCTGACCAGACGAGCGTTCTGCGTCGAAGCCGGACCTCCTGTCTCAGAGGCATGTCCGCCCCCCTCGCGGCCGCTCCGGTTCTCAGCCAGGATCGAGGAGCCGGCGAGACCCGACTCGGCCCAGCGCAGGGATGTCTATTCGATAGCCCCGTACTCCCCGAGGATGTCCACGGATTTCGTGTCCGCGCTCGCCGGCTACGACTCGTACCTGGGCCTCTCCGGCTACACGAGATTCATGTTCACCGACGTGCTGGCCCGCCACAGGGTGATGCTCGACGCCAGCTTCTCGGGCGACGTAACCGACGCCGATGCCGCGCTCTATTACACCTACCTCCCCATGCGGACTGACCTGGGTGCCGTGGTGTACCGCCAGAGCACGAAATACCTCTTCCGGTTCCCCGACGAGCACATAGAGGAGGTCCGGGACGTGGACATGGGGCTGGGAACCGGGATCAGATACCCGTTCAGCCCGGCCGCCAGGGCCGACCTGACTCTGGACTACAGAAGGCTGACCAGACAGGGCACCTGGAACTCCGAGGCCGACTACAAGGCCGACGTGCTGGCCCTGGGCGGCGGCCTGGTTCTGGACACAGCGCTGTGGGACTGGGTGGGCCCCAGGGTGGGCAGCAGGCTTCTGGTGAGGGGCGAGGCTTCTCCCGGCTGGGGAGGGCTGGCCGGCTATGCCACCGTGAGCACGGACCTCCGGCACTACGTCTGGATTTCTCGAAACGTATCGCTCGCCCTCAGAGCCGCCGGTGCGGCAAGCTGGGGCGAGGACGCCCAGAGGTTCTTCGTGGGAGGCGCGGTTCCCCACCGGGAGCTCCTCGGCGAGACCGACAGCATCGAGGATCTCGTAGGCTTCTACGGAAACTACGGCGACATGCTGAGAGGTGACGCCTATGCGGCCGTGAGCGGAAGGAAGTACTTCAGCGGGTCTGTCGAGATGAGGGTGCCCTTCGTCAACACTCTCGCGATGGGTGCGCCCCTGCCCCTGACCATCTCGGGCGTCAGAGGGGCCGTCTTCATCGACGTCGGTTCGGCCTTCGACGACGCGTCATCCTTCGTAGGGGCGGACACCGAGGGGGGCTACAGGCTGCGCGACCTCCGGATGGGGATCGGCCTCGGCTTCAGGGCGAACCTCGGGATAGTGCTCGTGAGGGAGGATACCGCATGGAAGACGGACATCTACGGGATTGCGCAGAAGCCGACCCACTACTTCACCTTCGGAGCCAGCTTCTGACGGTGCGGCGCAGACGGCACGCGGTGACATCCCCCGCTCTGGAACACCGCGGACCGATGCAGGATAGGAACATTCGCCGGGCTCTGCCGGGCCCGGCGGTACTGCCGGGGGAGGGCCGTTGACTGGACTGATACGAATCGTTCTGATGGCGGCCGCCGTGGCCGCGGCGTGGGACTGCCCGCAGTGCGGGCTGACGAACCAGGGTCCCATCTGCAGGCGGTGCTCCCTGCCGGAGCCTCCGCCCGGAACCGTTTGGATAGAGGGCGACACGGTCACCGTGGATGGAGAGGTCGTCGAGGTGGCCCCCTTCTTCATAGACGCCTCGCCTGTCACATACAGGCGGATGCTGCCATGGCTCAACGAGGAGGCGACCAGCCTGGAGCGCCTCGCCGAGCTTGTGTCGGGGCAGGCCGACGACAATCTGAACTTCCTTCGCTACACTCCCTTCACCGGAAACGAGCAGGGCACGGGGCTCACTGTGCCTTCGGCCTGCCTGGACCTCCCCGCGTGCTCCATCACCTGGAACGGAGCCCGGCAGTTCCTGGCTTCGGAAGGAAAGAGGCTCCCTACGGCAGCCGAGCTTGCGCTGGCGGCAAGGCGCGGCCTTCTGCCCGAGCTCGACGTCCAGAACGTCATGTCGGCATTCGCGGAGATGATGTACCAGGCCATGGGCAGCGCACTGGGCAGATTCGACGCCCAGGCGATGTTCGCAGGCTACGGGACCCCGGGCGAGAGAGCGATCTGGGAGTGGACGGGCGACACTCCCTCGGGCGCCGACCCCGCCGTGGACCCCTGCGCAACAATCTTCCGCGCGAGAGGCGCGGGTATCGCCAGCATAGACTGCGGCTACTTCAACGTGGCGTTCCGGGGTGCGGTCTCCGACCCCTCCGGGCTCTGAGGCATCACGAAAGGGGATGACAAGATGAGATCCAGAGCGTTGCTGATCGCTGCGATCGCGGCTGCAGCGGTTCTGTCCGGCTGCGGGCGCACCGTGACCAGGACCGACCCGGGCACCGTGACCGACCTCAGCGGCTGGTGGAACGACACCGACGCGAGGATGGTCGCCGACTCCATGGTCGGCATGTGCATCTCCGGAAGCTGGCTCAGGGTCGGCGAGCGGGGCGATGCGGCGCGGGTTCCTCCGTCGGTCGTGGTGGGGACGGTTCTCAACCGGACCACGGAGCACATCAGTACCGACGTATTCATGAACGAGATCGAGCGCGCCTTCATCGAGAGCGGCAGGATCCAGGTGATAGCCACCAGGGCCGAACGGGGCGAGATACGCGACGAGCGGCGCGACCAGGAGAGGTTCGCCTCCGAGGCCACTGCAGCCGAGTTCGGCCGCGAGGTGGGAGCCCAGTACGTGATGATGGGCACCCTTGATTCCATCGTCGACGAGGCCGGAGACACACGGGCAGTCTACTACACCGTGAGCCTCGAGCTGATCGACGTAGAAACCGCGGTGAAGGTGTGGATGGGCAACCTGGAGATCAAGAAGATAATCGAGTGGTGATCCGGCTCCTCTGCCTATGGAGGATGACCGCAAGATGAGCCAGGTCCGAGCCTTCCGTCCTGTTTCCGTCCTGCTCCTGCTCGTCCCGCTGGCGGCTTCGTGCGCCGTGCAGTACTCGAGGGAGATGGAGCCGGTGAGGTCCGCCATGACGTGGGGCGGAGACCCCCTCGCCGAGTTCGGAGACGCATTCCCCTCCGACAGCACAGGGCGCGACCGCCTCCTCTTCCTGATGGAGAAGGGCAACCTGCTCAGGCTTGCCGGGCGCTATGAAGAGGCTCGCAGGCTGCTTCTCGAGGCGGACAGGCTCAGCGACATGCAGCGTGGCACCGATCTCGGCGAGCAGGCCGCCTCCATGCTGACCAGCGATCTAGTCACGGACTTCAGGGGCGCCGACTACGAGCAGGTCTTCATCAACTACTGCCTCGCCATGTGCTATGCTCTCGATGGGGAGCTGGACGAGGCGCTGGTCGAGTGCCGAAGGGTGGGCGAGAAGCTGGAGGCCTTCAACGCGCGCTACGAGCACGACAACAGGTACAGGGACGATGCGTTCGCGAGGTATCTGATGGGGATCCTCTTCGAGGCGTCGGGCGACCTCGACAACGCCCTGGTGGCCTACCGCAACAGCCTTAGGGTGTACGAGGAGGATTATGCAGCTCTTTACGGCACCGGGCTCCCCGCCTCTCTGGAGGAGGATCTCCTGAGACTGACCGACAGGCCTGGCTTCGAGACCCTGCACGACGAGTTCCTGACCCGATGGCCCGACGCTGAGTGGAGAGGGACCGGCCCTGGACCCGGAAGGGGCGAGGCCGTGCTCGTGTTCGAGGAGGGTCTCATCCCGCTGAGACACGAGGAGACCGTCGAGGCATGGAGCGAAGACAGGGTCTGGCGGCTCGCGGTTCCCGCCATTCGCCTCACGAGGCATCCCCCCTCGTCCGTCTCGATTTGCGCCGACGGAGCGTCTTCACGCGCATTCCTGGTGCAGGACCTGGGGGCAATCGCAGAACGCAACCTGGAAGATCATGCGGCGCGTGATCTTGCGAGAACCATTGCACGTGCGGTGATCAAGTCCGGAGCGGCGGACCTGACCGAGCAGGCTGTCGAGGAATTGACGGGAGAGGAGAACAGCATCTGGTCCGAGGGCGCCGGCATGCTCGTCAGCATATTGGGAGCGGCCACGGAGCACGCCGACCTGCGCGCCTGGCTGACCCTCCCCAGGCGTATCTACCTGGCCCGACTGCCGCTCGAGCCCGGATTCCACAGGCTGGACGTCCGCAGGAACGGAAGAACGATAGATTCGCGCGACATCTACATCGAGGAGTACGGCACAACCCTGGTCTTTCTCAACCGGGCCTCGTGGAGATGACCCCGGAGGCCCTGGCTGCGCTCTTCGACCACACTCTCCTGAGACCTGAGGCCGACGCGCGTGCGATAGCCGCACTGTGCGCCGACGCGGCAGCATGCGGCTTCAGGACGGTCTGCGTGAATCCCGTGTGGGTGCCTCTCGCTGTCGGAGAGCTGTCAGGAACAAGGGTCGGCGTGTGCAGCGTGGCGGGCTTCCCTCTGGGCGCCACGCGCGCCAAGCCGGCTGAGGCGGCGAGGGCCGTGGCCGAGGGCGCATCGGAGATAGACATGGTCGGCGCCACCGGCCTGCTGAAGAGCGGCGACGCCTCCGGATACAGGGACGACATCGCCGGGGTGGTGTCGGCCGTCGCGGGCAGGCCAGTGAAGGTGATCATCGAAACCTGCCTCCTGACGGAAGACGAGAAGGTTCTCGCATGCAGACTATGCGAGGAGGCGGGAGCGGCCTTCGTCAAGACCTCGACCGGCTTCTCCCGGGGTGGCGCCACCCCCGCAGACGTGGCCCTCATCGCGAGGACCGTGGGAGGAAGGCTGGGCGTGAAGGCTTCAGGCGGCATCACGACTCTGGACAGGGCGCTGGAGATGCTGGCGGCAGGGGCGACCCGCCTGGGTTCCAGCAGCAGTCTCGAAATCTTGTCCGAGATGAGGTTGCGGGCGGCTGGAGGGGTCAGCCAGCCGCCCGCGATGCCCCCGGCCCGATGCCGCCGCCGCTCCCGGTCTTAGGAGGGGTTAGACCGGCCTGGCGGCGACAAGGATAAATGCCGGGACCAGAAGACAACTCAAAGCAAGAAGTGCCCATCCGAGAAGTCCGGGCGATGCCATCGCCCCGATTCTCTGAAGCCTGTGGTGTTTGCTATGGTGTCTCATACGCGTTATTGAAGCAACATTCTTGCCAGAGTGGATGGACATGGATGGAGTGAGCCTCAACGAACCCCAGCGCGAGGCCGTGGAGTACACCGGGGGGCATCTCCTCGTGCTCGCCGGCGCCGGCAGCGGCAAGACCAGGGTGCTCGCCTGCCGGACAGCGCACCTTGTCGCCACCGGGTTCGTCGAGCCGTGGCGCGTCCTTGCCATGACGTTCACCAACAAGGCAGCCTCGGAGATGGCGCGGCGGGTCGCCTCCCTGGTGCCGGCCGGCTCTGGGAGGATCCGCATGGGCACCTTCCATTCCGTCTGCGCGTGGATCCTCCGGAGAGAGGCATCGAGGGGCTGGTGGCCGGAAGATTTCTCGATATACGACTCCGATGACCAGAAGGCTCTCCTTCGAAGGGTGATCAGGGATCTGGGGCAGGATGGCAGGGTTACGCCCGCTCAGGCATCGTCATGGATCTCTCGGTGCAAGAACGACTTGACCGGTCCTGACGAGGCCGCCGACTGCGCGAGGACACCTTGGGAGAAGCTGATGGCGAGAATCTTCTCGTCCTACCAGGCGGCTCTCAGGGCTTCTGCAGCATTCGATTTCGACGATCTATTGACGGTTTCTCTCGACCTGATTCGTCAGGATATCGACATAGGCGGCAGATACTCCCGCATGTTCGGGGCAGTGCTCGTGGACGAATATCAGGATACCAACCTGGCCCAGAGGGACCTCCTTCTGGCCCTCTGCGGCCCTGACACGCAGGTCTGCGCCGTGGGTGACGACGACCAGTCCATATACGGCTGGCGCGGCGCCAGGGTCGAGAACATACTCCGCTTCCCGGAGGACTTCCCTGGTGCGAAGATCGTCAGGCTCGAGCAGAACTACAGGTCCACCTCATCCATACTCCGGGCGGCTTCGTCGCTCGTGGCGCACAACTCGGGCAGGCACGGGAAGACCCTCTGGAGCGCCCGTCAGGGCGGGGACGACGTGCTCGTACAGGCTGCGGGCTCCCCTGCGGAGGAGGCCGCGTGGACTCTGGCCGAGGCGACGAGGCTTCACGAGTCGCGCGGGCTTCCGTGGAGCGAGATCGCGGTCCTCTACCGGACGAACGCTCAGTCACGCGAGTTCGAGACCGCGGCGCTGGGCATGGACGTCCCTTACCAGGTAGTCGGCTCCCTCCGGTTCTACGAGCGGGAGGAGATCAAGGACCTCGTCGCCTGGCTGAGACTGGTCGCGAACCCCTCCGACAGGGTCAGCCTGGAGAGGGTCATCAACAAGCCTCCCCGTGGTCTCGGCGAGAAAGGCAGGGACGCCTTCTTCGAGTATGCCGCCTCCTCGGGGCGCGACCTGGTCTCATGCCTCTGCTCCGCCTCCAGGATCGCAGGGCTCTCGCGGAAGGCCGGTGCCTCGCTCGAGCTTGTCGGAGGGGTGCTCTCGGCAGCGGCAAGGGCATCCTCTTCGGGCGCTCCGGCCTCCGAGATCGTGGACAGGATCGTGGCCGATCTGGGCTTCCTCGAGAGGTTCCGGGACGCAGGCCCCGAGGAGGAGGCCCGCATCGAGAACGTAGAGGAATTCAGAAAGACAGCCGTCGAGCACGATGCGTCCCACCCCTCCTCCGGACTGCCCGGCTTCCTCCAGGGAATCAGCCTTCTCACCAGCTCCGACGACTACGAACAGGGCGCAGACAGGCTGGTCCTGATGACGCTCCACTGCGCGAAGGGCCTCGAGTTCTCGGTCGTCTTCATCGCGGGCGTGGAGGAGGGACTCCTGCCGTTCGTAAGGCCCGGCGAAGCCGCCCCGGCGGACCTGGAGGAGGAGCGAAGGCTCATGTACGTGGGCATGACCCGCGCGAGGGATCTCCTCTATCTGACCCATGTGCCCTGGAGGGAGAGGCACGGATCGAGGGCGGGGGGGCCGTCCAGGTTCATCGCCGAGGCGGCGGAGGCATTCGCCCCGGCCCGAAGGGATGAGGGTCCCGCCTCCGAGCCCGCGGCCAGGAGGACGGTCTATCGAAGAGGGAACCTGGTCCACCATCCGAGGTACGGCAGGGGGCTGGTGCTCCATGCCGTGCGAAGGGGCCCGGAATGGCAGCTCACTGTGGACTTCGGGTTCGACGAGCCCAAGGTGCTCCTCACAGGATATGTTCCCATCCCGGTGATCAGCGAGAAGGGATCGCCGGACGACCGGTGACGCCCCCTGCGGCGTGGCCGCTCCGGGTTTCCCGCGAGGGAGGTGAAGCTGGATGCTCGACTCCCGTTCCGGATGGTCCGATCCCGCGGAGACAGCCCGCAGGGTGAGGCTCGACGTGCTGGACATGATCGCAGCAGCCGGGTCGGGACACCCGGGCGGATCCTTCTCTGCCGTCGAGATACTCGTAGAGCTGTTCTTCAACCGGATGCGCATCGATCCCGCCGATCCAGAGCGTGCTGACAGGGACAGGTTCGTGCTCTCGAAGGGGCACGCCTGCCCGGCCCTGTACTCCGTCATGGCCCGCAGGGGCTACTTCGACCCTGCCGAGCTTGTAACGCTCAGGAAGAGAGGCTCCAGGCTCCAGGGCCATCCCGACCGTCTCCGGCTCCCCTGCCTGGACTCTTCGAGCGGCAGCCTGGGACAGGGCTTCGGAGTGGCCGTGGGTCTCGCCAGGGGGCTGAGGATGCTCGGTCTCGGATCCAGGGTCTACTGCCTGCTCGGAGACGGCGAGCTGCAGGAGGGCTGCGTATGGGAGGCCGCCTCCTGCGCAGCGCACGCGGGGCTCGCCAACCTTGTCGCCGTAGTGGACTGCAACGGCATACAGCTCGACGGGAGGGTCGAGGACATCAACTCTGTGGAGCCTCTCGCGCCGAGGTGGCAGTCTTTCGGCTGGCACGCCGTGCCCGCCGACGGCCACTCGTTCGAGTCGCTCGGATCGGCGTTCGACGAGGCCGAATCCGCTGGCTCCCCGGCGGTGGTCCTCGCCAGGACCGTGAAGGGCAGGGGCGTCTCCTTCATGGAGGACACCTGCCTGTGGCACGGCGGCTGTCCGAGCGCCGAGCAGCTTGCCGAGGCGTTCAGGGAGATCTCGGAGGGTGGACGGTGAGCCTCCGACCGACGAGGGAGGGGTGGGTGGACGGCCTCCTGGAGGCGGCCCGGAGGGACTCCAGGGTGGTCCTGATCGATGCCGACATCTCGAGATCGGTGGGGAGCACGAGATTCAGGGACGAGTTTCCGACGAGATGGGTGAACGTGGGCATCTGCGAGCAGGACATGCTCGCGGAGGCTGCCGGAATGGCCCTCGCCGGGCTCGTTCCCTTCGTGGAGAGCTACGCCGTGTTCGTTGCAGGGCGCGCATGGGAGCACATAAGGACCAGCGTCTGCCACATGCGGCTTCCCGTGAAGATCGGCGGAGCTCACGCCGGCCTGAGCGCAGGCCCCGACGGCGCCACCCACCAGGCACTCGAGGACATCGAGCTGATGAGGGTTCTTCCCGGCATGACGGTCCTGGTGCCCGCCGACGCGAGCCAGGCCGAGGCCGCGGCTCTGGCAGCACTTGAAACGGAAGGCCCCTGCTACGTGAGGTTCGGACGCAACCCGGCGCCCGTGGTGTTTCCACGCGGCTGCAGGCTGGGGGCGGGGGGCGCCGATGTCATGGAGGATGGTGGAGACGTGCTGATAGTCTCCTCGGGAGCCTGCCTGCAGGCCTGTCTCGATGCGCATGCCAGGCTGCGCGGGGAGGGCGTCGCAGCAGCGGTCGTGAACGTCTGGTGCCTGAAGCCCTTCCCGGCGGACCTCGTCAGGTCGCTGGCGGCGAAGACCGGCTGCGCGGTCGCCGTGTGCGACCACCAGAAGACGGGGGGGCTGTTCGGCGCCCTTGCCGAGGCGCTGGTGCAGGGCTGCCCGGTGCCCGCCGTGCCCGTGTGCGTGAACGACACATTCGGGACGAGCGGGGAGCCGGAGGAGCTGTTCGCCCTCCACGGGCTGGATGCGGATTCGATAGTCGAGGCTGCGCACAGGGCGATGAAGAGCGCCGGCAGTTCTCATTGACGGTCGCAGGGGCAGCCGGTAATATGAAAATCCATTTTTCGCGAGCGTTCACCTTCACGCGGGAGGAATGAGATGGCAAGGATACTCATCTGCGACCCGATCTCGCCCGATGCCGTCGCCGAGATGCGGGGAGCGGGCCACGAGGTGGTCGAGAAGCCCGGCATGTCCCCCGAGGAGCTCCTGGAGACCGTCCCCGGCTTCGATGCCATGGTCGTGAGGAGCGCAACCAAGGTCACCCGTCCTGTGCTCGAGAAGGCGAAGGGCTCGCTGAAGCTGGTCGTCAGGGGCGGCGTGGGCATGGACAACATCGATGCCGAGGCGGCGAAGGAGACCGGCGCGAAGGTCATGAACACGCCGGGCGCCAGCTCCATCGCCGTGGCGGAGCTCGCTATGGCCCACATGCTGTCCTGCAGCAGGTTCATCACGAGGGCCGACAGGGCTTCGAAGGACGGCAGGTGGGAGAAGAAGGCCTTCAGCAAGGGCCTCGAGCTGTGGAACTCCACTCTCGGTCTGATCGGCTTCGGAAGGATAGCGCGCGAGGTGGCGAAGCGGGCTGCGGCTTTCGAGATGAAAGTGCTCTTCTTCGATCCCTATGTGGAGAAGGGCTCCGAGGGGGCCCGGAAGGTGGATCTCGAAACACTGTGCCGCGAGAGCGACTTCATCTCGCTTCACATCCCGCTCTCGGCCGAGACGAAGTACATCCTCGACGAGCCGCAGTTCGCCATGATGAAGGACGGGGTTGTCATCGTGAACTGCGCCAGGGGCGGCACCATCAACGAACAGGCCCTGATGAAGGCTCTGGACTCGGGGAAGGTGTTCGCCGCCGGCCTCGACGTCTTCGAGCAGGAGCCCCCCGCCGACCACGCGATACTGAAGCACGAGAAGGTCGGTGCAACGCCGCACATCGGCGCCGGCACCGAGGGCGCGACCTCGCGCGTCGGCGGCGAAGTGTCCAGGATCATCAACGAGTTCTTCAAGTAGACCTTTCAACGAGAAGGGCTGCATATGCGGAAAAAGCTCCTGCTGATGCTCCTGGCCGTGCTGGCCCCGCCGGGCGTGGCACTGGCGCAGGCGCCCGCGCCCGGCGACGTTCCGATATCGGCTGAAGACTCCTCGGCGCTCATTCCTGACAGCGGCGGAGTCTGCCCGGCGACGGGGACGGAGGTCGAGCTGCTCCCCGAGATCGCGCCACCGGGCGTTCCTGTGGTCGCCGACTTCCCCAACGACGCTGGCGACCACCTGCTAGTGTCGTTCGAGCCCAGCCCCGACGAGGCTTCGGGCTCGATCCTGGCCTACAAGGTGTACCGGCGCACTCCCGGCGCGACGGACGGCTCCGAGGAGTGGGCGGCCGTGGAGACGGTGGCTGCGGGAGATCCCACGGAGATCGTGGACGGCTACGATCCCGACTTCCCGGTGGCCTCGGGGGTCCGGTACGAATACCGGATAGCGGCGGTGACCTCCGACTGCAGAGAGATCCAGGGAGAGGCCGCCCTCGCGGCCGTCACGGCCAGCGGCGAGTGGTTCCACACCGACAAGCTCAGGGTGCTCATAGCATGCCTCCTCTTCATCGGGCTGATCTTCCTCTACTTCTCGAAAGCCCGCAAGGGCGCGACCCTCTACCTGCGGCCCATCGCCGGCATCGAGGCGATCGACGAGGCGATAGGCAGGGCCACCGAGATGGGCAAGCCCATCCTCTACGTTCCCGGGCTCTCGTCGATCGAGGACGTGGCCACCATAGCCAGCCTGACCATTCTGGGCAGGGTGGCGAAGAAGGTGGCGGAGTACCAGACTCCGCTGAAAGTGCCCAATCGCGACCCGATAGTGTACACCGTGGCCGAGGAGGCCGTTAAGCAGGCGTATCTGGAGGCCGGCAGGCCCGACTCGTACGATCCGCTCTCGGTCTTCTTCGTGACCGACAGCCAGTTCGCGTACGTCGCCGCGGTCAACGGCCTCATGACGCGCGACAAGCCGGCTACGAACTTCTACCTGGGCATGTTCTGGGCCGAGTCGCTGCTCCTGGCAGAGACCGGGGCACTCTCCGGCGCGATCCAGATAGCCGGCACCGACGCCATCACGCAGCTCCCTTTCTTCATCACGACATGTGACTACACCCTCATAGGGGAGGAGCTCTATGCAGCCAGCGCCTACCTGGGCCGGGAGCCCAAGCAGGTGGGGGCCGTGAAGGGTCAGGATGCCTGCAAGGCCATCGTGATGACGATGGTCACTCTCGGCATCGTTCTCTCCATCGCAGACGCCATCACCGGCGCGTACTCCGATCCCGCCAGGTCGCTGCTCGAGAAGCTGCGAAGCCTGGTGGACGTCGGCACGCTCGAGTGACGCGGGGAACGGAGGTGCTGCAATGAAGAGAACCGTGCCTCTGATGCTGGCCCTGGTTGGCGGGGTTATCATGATCGTACAGTACTTCATCCCCCACCGGGTGTCGCAGGACGTTTTCGACTACTACACCTCGTGGGCGCCGGTCGTATCGGGCTTCGCGCTCATTCTGGGCGTGGGGAGCATCACCAGGCTGCACTTCCACAAGCTGCGGGCGAGGGACAGCAACTGGCCCTTCAGCCTCGCCGTGCTGGTGCCCATGTATCTGATGCCGATCTTCGCCTTCTTCGTCCCGGCGTCGTTCGGGGGCGGCTCCGAGAGCCCCGGATTCTTCGACTTCATGTACACCCGCGTCCAGGTGCCGATCCAGGCGACGATGTTCAGCATGCTGGCGTTCTACATCGCCAGCGCAGCCTTCAGGGCATTCAGGGCGAAGTCGCTGCTCGCGACCGTCCTGCTCCTTGCCGCGGTCATCGTCATGCTCGGACAGGTTCCGGTGGGCGACCTGCTGGGGCGCTGGCTGCCCAACACCGGCCAGTGGATCCTCAGGTTCCCCAACCTGGCCGCGAAGCGCGCCATCGAGCTCGGCGTGGGCTTCGGCATGCTCGCGACCTGCCTCAAGATCATCTTCGGCGTCGAGCGCGGCTGGCTCGGCGGGGCGGGCAGGTGATGAGCATGAGCGCGAACACCTGGGAGAAGATGCTGAACATAGACAGGCGCTGGATCTTCCTAATGATCGGCGTCGTGGTCGTCGTCCCGTTCTTCATCCGGATGGGCCTCCCGGTAGTCCCGTCCCGCGAGGTCGAGGGCATCTACTCTCTGATTGACACCCTCGAAACCGATGATGCCATCTTCGTGGGATGGGACTTCGACCCCGGCACCGAGGCCGAGAACCAGCCCATGGGCGTCGCCGTGCTCCGGCACGCCTTCTACAGACACGTGCCCGTGTTCGTGACCGCGGTGTCTCCCCTGGGCCAGGGCCTGGCCGGGCAGGGGCTGGCCAGCGTGTTCGACACCAGGATTCCCGGCAACTTCGTGCTGGTCAGATGGGCCGACTGGGAGCCCTTCCGGGCAGCCGGATATGCGGGGCGCGACAGCCTGCAGGCCGCCTGGGAGGCGGCCGGGAACACGCTTCCCGAGGGTGCGCTCGGCTGGGTGTTCGAGGGCGTGGACTTCGCCCACCTGGGATACCAGCCGCTGTTCAGCCTGGTGATACTGGGAATGGGTAGCTCCATCTCCGCCCAGTACCCTACCGACGTGTCGGGCAACCCTGTGCCTGAAATGCCCATGCTGCAGGCGCACAAGAATCTGCGCGATGTGGACCTGGCGGTCACGCTCGCAGGCTCGAGCGCCTGCATGTGGTGGGTGATCTACGGGAACGCAAAGGTGGGGCTCCCTGTGGCCTTCGGGGTGACCGCCGTCATGGCCACCGACTACTTCCCGTACATCCAGTCCGGCCAGATCGTGGGGATGATGGGCGGGCTCCGCGGAGCGGCCGAGTACGAGGTCCTGGAGACAGAAGGGGGCTACACCCTGGCCACCGGGAACGCGTACCGCGGAATGGACGTCCAGTCTCTGGCCCACATCGTGATCATCCTGCTGGTCATCCTCGGCAACATCGCATTCTTCGCCGGAGGCTTCCACAGGAAGACAGCGCTGAAGGCGAGGAGGTAGGACATGACTTTCTACGAGACCGCGGGGGTCTGGGTCGCGGCGCTGTTCACGCTCGCGATCTACTCGTTCCTTTACAAGGAGAACCCGCTCTACAGGCTCGCCGAGCACCTGGTCGTGGGAGTCTCGCTCGGCTACTCGATGGTTCTGACCTGGCAGCGCATCATCTATCCGAGGCTTCTCCAGCCGCTGACGGAGGGTCACGAGTGGATCCTGATCATCCCGGCGGTGCTGGGCCTCCTCTACATCACCAGGTTCTTCCCGAGGATCGCATGGCTCTCTCGCTACCCTATAGGCTTCCTGCTCGGCACGGGAATGGGTGTGGCCTTCCCCCTGGACATGCAGGCTCTGGTCCTCAGGCAGATCCATTCCACTGTGATCCCGGTCTTCACTCCGGGCACCCCCTGGGATGTGGCCCTGGGGACGGCGATCATCGTTCTCGGAACGCTGGCCGCCCTCATCTACTTCTTCTTCTCGAAGCCGCACCGCGGGCCGTTCTTCGGCTTCGGCTCCAAGGTGGGGATCTGGCTGATCATGATCGGCTTCGGAGCGACCTTCGGCTTCACGGTCATGGGGCGCATCAGCCTCCTCATCGGGAGGGTGCAGTTCCTCCTGGCCGACTGGCTTGGGCTGATCCACTGACGGAAAGGACCTGCGGGCGCACTCAGGGTGCGCCCGCAGGCTCCCGGGGCGGGACGTGAACAGGACTCTTGCCGACGTGCTCCGGTGCCTGGCTTCGCTGGAGGAGATCGTCTGCGACGCGGATCTGAGGCTGTCCTTCATGGACACCGTGATCGCAGAGCTCGAGGAGGCGGGCGAGTCCCTCCTCATGGACGTCAGGTGCCATCCCCTGGATGCCCCGGCCATGGTGGAGGAGTACGAGTGCTGCAGACCCGCGAGCAGATCTGAGGAGGGATGGATCAGGATCGTTCTCCTGACCAGCCCCGGAAGGGACGAGATGTCTGCCGTGATGGAGGCGTTCCGGTCGGCCATGGACCGGGTGGCGCCGGACGAGGAATGGAGACTGCCGGAGGAAGGGGGCGTCTAGCATGGACAGGTACGTCTGCGACGTTTGCGGATGGGTGTACGACCCGGCGGCCGGAGATCCCGACGGCGGCGTTGCGCCGGGAACGCCGTTCGACCAGCTCCCCGAAGACTGGACATGCCCCGTGTGCGGGGCCGGGAAGGGCGATTTCTCGAGAGAGTGAGCCATGAAGAAGACCGTAGTGCTGATACTCGTATCGAACCGCAAGGAGGCCGCCCTCAAGGTCCAGCAGGTGCTGACCGGCTGGGGCTGCATGATAAAGACCCGCCTCGGCATCCACGACGGCGTGCTCGACCAGTGCACCGAGACCGGCCTTCTCATCCTCGAGGTGGTAGGCGAGGAGGACAGGAAGGCCGAAATGGAGCGCAAGCTCAACGTCATTCCGGGAGTGGTGGCGAAGAGGGTGGATCTGGAGCTGTAGTGCCGCCAGGCGGGAAGCCTCTCGCGGAGGCTCTCGAAAGGCTCTACCTGCGCTACAACGTGCGCGGACTGGTTGAGCCGGATCCGCTCCAGTTCCTCTATTCCTACGACGCCCCGGCCGACAGGGAGATCGCCGGCCTCGTGGCATCGGGGCTCGCCTACGGCAGGGTGGAGCAGATCACGACGAGCGTGGGGCGGGTCCTCGAGGTTCTCGGGCCCGCCCCATCGGCGTTCCTGGCCGTAGCTGACCGCAGCAGGCTGTCCTCGCTGCTCGGAGACTTCAAGCACAGGTTCACAACCGGGGAGGAGATGGCCGCCTTCCTCGCGGCTGTGCACTCCCTGCAGGCCGAGAACGGCGGCAGCGTGCAGTGCATGTTCTCTGGAGCCGGGAGCCTCCTGGAAGCGATGGAGACCTTCGCCCGTGAGGTGATCTCGAGGATGTCGCCGGGAAGATGCACACTGCTTCCCCTGCCTTCGTGCGGGAGCGCGTGCAAGAGACTGAACCTCTTCCTGCGCTGGATGGTGCGTTGCGACGAAGTGGATCCGGGCGGGTGGACGTGCCTCTCTCCCTCGGAACTGCTGGTGCCGCTGGACGTGCACATGCACCGCGCCGGGCTGGCTCTCGGCATGACCTCGAGGGAGCAGGGAGACATGAGGACGGTTCTGGAGATCACAGAGGGGTTCAGAAAGCTGAGGCCGGACGACCCTGTCCGCTACGACTTCGCGATAACGCGCTTCGGCATCAGGCGCGAGCTTACACCGGCGAGCCTGATGGCGATGCTGGGCAGGCGGGGCGGCAGCAGCGCTTCGAACTGAAAACCGCAGAGGAGGAGCGGCACAGCGGCAGCTCGCCGCCGAGAGCATGGAACAGACGGAGGACCGAGGGTCGGCGATGGGCATGAAAGCGGCAGCGACAGAATCCGGAAGAGCGTGCGCCATGGGGGAAGCAGCCTGGTGCCGAGGGGCGGAATCGAACCGTCGACACACGGATTTTCAGTCCGTTGCTCTACCATCTGAGCTACCTCGGCACCGGTGCGCGCCAATCTAGCTTGAAGCCCGTCGAAGGTCAACCTCGACGCTGAACTATCCAGGCATCTTCCAGCAGGTCAACATCATAGTCTGAAGACAGACGACCGTGAAGCCACTGCCGCATCCACGGGTGGAAAGCCCGCAGACCAGGGGGTAGCGAGCCTAGAGCAGCTTTACGGGCTTCGACTCTACCTGGGCCAGCACCCTGCCTATCACTGCCGCACGCCTGTCGCCGGCATCCTGCAGCTCCGCGACCGCGTCGGCGGCCTGGTCCTGTCTGACGCAGGCCAGGAGCCCACCGGACGTCTGCGAGTCCATCATCACCGCCACCATCCTCTCGTCGATTCCCGGGACGGTCTCGACGAAGGACGAGCAGTACTCGAAGTTGCGACCAGTGCCTCCCGGCAGGTAGCGAGAGGCCAGATCGAGAGCGCCTGCCATGAAAGGGACCATGGAAGTGTCGATCTCCAGGGTCTTGCCCGAGTAGCGGGCCATCGCGATCGCGTGCCCGGCGACTCCGAAGCCCGTCACGTCTGTCATCGCGCTCACGTCGAAGCGCGAGAGAACACCGGCGGCGTACATGTTGAGGCGCTCCATGCACGACACGGCTTCGGCGAGGAAGCCGTCATCTACGAGCTTGTCCTTCAGAGCGGTGCAGAGGATTCCGGATCCCGCCGGCTTTGTCAGCACGATGAAGTCGCCCTCTCTCGCGGTAGAGTTCCGCCTGGCTCTGGAAGGGTGAATGATGCCTGTGACGCTCATGCCGAACAGGATGTCCTTCTGGTCGGCGGAATGCCCTCCGACCAGCGCGACTCCAGCCTCGACGAGCTTCTCTCCCGCGCCCTCGAGGAGCAGCGAGACCGCCTCGACAGGAAGCTTCGCGGCCGGGAACGCCAGCAGGTTCATTGCGGTGACAGGCCTCCCGCCCATCGCCCAGATGTCGGACATGCAGTTCGCCGCGACTATCCTCCCGCTTACGAGCGGATCGTTGACCGCCGGCGCGAAGAAATCGACGGTCTGCACCAGGGCGCAATCCTCCGACAGGCGGAAGACGCCTGCATCGTCCATGGAATCGATTCCCACTATCAGGTCGGGGGAATCGATCCTGGGCATTCTATCGAGCACTCCGGACAGCCTGTCCGGGGGAAGCTTGCCGGCTCAACCGGCACAGGGCGTGTATTCGAGAAGCCGGAAACCGGTCCTCTCCAGCGAAACCCTGCCAGCCTCCTCCCTGCCAGCCTGTCCGAAGTCCGCCGTCCTGCCGCAGGCGGTTCTCGTCCCCGACGAGAAGTGGGCCTTCATGCAGGCATCGCATTCGCCGTGCAGCTCGCACTGGTTGGTGCAAGGACATCTCGGGTTCCTGCCAGCCATCGGATCGATCACCTCCCTCCCCGTTCAAGCGTCAATCCGCGCTGGGGATTGACCAAGCGCGGACACGGTGCCAAATATGAACGAGGCTGGAGGGGCCTGTCACATGGAAGAACCAGGCATCCGATCACCGGTTTTCCTTCTGGAGCGGATAGCTTCTCTGTCGGCCGCTGATGTCAGGATGCTCGATCTGCAATCCTTCACGGAGCATGTCGAAGCCATCGAGGGCGTCATGGAGGATTTCGAAAAGGCCCGCTTCGAAGAGCCCCCCAGCTTCGACCTCGTGTCCAGATCTGCGAGCGGACTTGCAAGCTCGGGCTTCACGATCCAAGCGATCAACCTCCTTGCGAAGTGCGCATGGGCCGCCAACCGGCACTCCGGACCAGGCGAGGGGGCGCACTTCCTGGAGGAGGCCTCGCGTCTAGCGATAGACGAGGAGAACCTGCACCTGGCCCGGGACCTGATGGACCAGGCCATGATGATGAGCGAGGGCAGCAGCCTCCCTGAACTGGAAGTCATTTCGGGAGAGCTGCACCTCGCCTCCTCCGACTTCCACGAAGCAGCCTCGGTGTTCTCTCATCTCTCGGAGAGGCTGTCGCGGGAGGATCTCGGAGGCGTTTCATGCCCCAAGCTCCCGCTCGCTCGCGCCTATGTGGGAATCGCCTCCGAGACGGATGACGAGAGGAGACGGGAGTTCTTTCTCACGAGGGCGGAGGAGTTCCTCGACCAGTGCAGAGAGTGGCTCACGCCTGACGAGAAGCTCTGCGCAGCCTCGCTGCGGGCGTCCGTGAGGCTGAGCCGGGAGCAGGAGGAGCTCGCCGAGGCCATACTGGAATCCGCCGATCTCGGCCGCTGCGGGCTGGGGCCGGTGCTGGAGCACTGCAGGACGAGGGCCGAACTGGCCGTCCGAAGCGGGGACAGAAAAGCCCTTCTGGAATGGTGCAAGACGGGATTCGACGCCGTTTCCCGCCTCGGGTTCAGCCTGCATTCGACAAGGCAGTTCAGGGAGATCGAGAAGCTGCTCAGCCTTGGACAGACTCTGGAACCGGCGTCCGAGGCGAGAGCCGTCTTCTTCACCGGAGAGGGGCTGGAACTGCTCGCCTCCGCGGTGGCCATATCCGATTCCCGTGACGAGTATCTGCAGGACGATCATTCGCAGCGGGTCATGGATCTGGCCGTTGCGACCGCAGGGCGGGTGCTCGCAGCGGGCGAGCTGGACAGGGCAGTGACGAGGGAGAGGCTCGAGGCCGGCGCCCTCCTCCATGACACCGGAAAGCTCTTCATACCGTGGCGGGTCATCAACTCCATCGAGCCCATCAGCTCCGAAGAGAAGACGATGTTCAGGAAGCACCCCGTCAAGGGGGCGGACCTGTGCAGGGCCGTGGGAATCGACTCTGCCGCCAGGATGGTGTCGGAGCACCACGAGGAGTTCGATGGAAGCGGCTATCCGGAAGGGACGGTACAGCTTTCCCAGATGGGTCTGATCCTGAGCACAGTCAACAACTTCGTGAACTGCACGATGAGCTGCAGACGAACACGCAGGAAGGCCGTCTCCCCCGGCGAGGCTCTCGAAGCCATGAGGGCGGAGGCGGGGAGGAGATACGACCCCGCCGTCCTGTCCGGTCTGGAGCAGGCGCTGGCGACGGAGTGACGCCCCGAGGGCTGCGGATCTTCTCTAGACCGGATCCGGCTTCTTCAGGATCTTGCTCATGACCGCGATGTCCGTCCTGTACTGCCAGCCCAGCCTCTCGTAGAAGCGTCTCGCGGGATTGTCGACGTATATGAACAGGTGGACCTTCTCTATGCCCGCCTTCAGGAGGGTTCTCTCCACCTCCTCCATCAAGGCGCGTCCGGTACCCCTCCCCTGCATGTCCGTCGCGACGGCCAGGTGATAGACATACCCTCTCCTGGTGTCGTGCCCCGCCATCACGGAGCCGGTCACCCGCCCGTCCTCGACCGCCACGAGGCAGTGGGGTCCGTTGCGCTCGAGAAAGGCGGCGAAGCCGTCGGGCTCGTCGGCCGCCGTCACGGCGGTTCCCGGAAACCTCGCCCAGAGGTCCCTGAGCGCAGGATAGTCGGAGAGTCTCATCGCCCTGATCACCCCTGCAGCCTCCTCCCGTGCATCCGAGCCAGGGCGAATGCGCCTGCGGCTGAGCCCAGCGCGGTGTCCAGCGCGACGAAGGCGTCAGGGTGCATGCCCCCGTGATCCGAGGGAGTCCAGGAGGCCGCTGCGAAGAGGTGGGATGGCCATGCAGCCAGCCTCACGACGCCGGGAGGATCCTGGACGAATCCCAGCAGGAGCGGGACCGCCAGTGCGATCGCCGCGAGGAAAACGCTCCTGCGCACGGCCAGGTAGGCGATGGAGGCGGCGAGCACGGACGACATCGCAGCCACCGGCCACGCCTGCCAGGGGAGAGCCAGTCCCCGCGAGTGGAACAGGACGGCCATGACGGTCAGCGACGGCACGGCCCCGAGCAGGGCTGGCAGCGACAGCTCGGCTGCCGCCAGCGGCGCGAGCCCCCCGCATGTGGGTTCCAGAGCGGCGACGAAGGCCCTTCTGGCCCTGCCGGCGGCCCAGCAGAGCGAAACCGAGCCGGGCATCGAGAAGGCGATTGCTCCCGCTGCTGCCATGACGGGGTCTCCACCCCAGTGGAGCGCGCACAGTAGCGGAATCCCAGCAGCTCCGGCCCAGAATGCGGGGCTGGCGATACAGGCCGAAGCCATCCTCCTCCAGACCAGCGGCAGCATCCTCAAGATTCCTCCACCCGGCCGAAGAGGTCGGGCTGTCCGGGCTCGAGATCCTCCTCCGAGAGCCTGATGAGCTCTGCGATGGTCGGATATCTCATCGAGAAGGAGCTTATCATCCTCGAGTTGGCGCGGGCAAGGGCCGAGATCGCTCCGATGGCGGCAGCAGGGCTGGAATGCCTGACGGACCAGCCTCCCTCGATCGAGCTGAGGGAAACCAGCCCGGGAATCTCCTCCATCAGCCTCCTCTGGAGCGGAGGATGGAAGGAGACCCTGATCTCCGAGGATGTCGAACAGAGCCTCGCGAGCTCAGCAGCCGGCAGAGTCCTGACCAGGTCCGACTCCGAGCAGAGGGCGATCCTGTCCGAGCAGGGCGGTATGCCTGCGACTCCTTCGCAGCAGAGGACGAGCGCCTTGTCCACGGACTTGAGATCCTCGAGCTGTCGGAATACGAGCTCCGGGACGGGCCCCTGCGCGATCACCACCGATGGATTGTGGAGCAGGGCGCCCGCGAATCCGACGGCGTATCTGACATCGGGGGGCAGCTTCTCGACGGGTGTGCCGGAGTGCCTGTCGATCCCGAACCACTTCAGCGTCTCCAGCGGGGCTTCGAGCGCCTTCCTGCCGCCGGCTCCCGCTGCGGCTGAAAGGAGGGCGAGGTAACCCCTGGGCGTCATTCCGGGGGCTGCTTCCAAACGCTCCGGGACGAATCCCACAAGCCTCCTCGACGCCCTTTCGAAGGCGTTCACCCCGTTCCGGCCGAGTCGAATCCTGCCGCACCAGGGCTTCTCGAGCCCTGCCAGCATCCTGGCGAACCTGTTCACGAAGCCGGTTCCGTCGCCCGCGAGGGCGAGTGCAGAGCCGCCCATCACGGCGATGTCCACCTGCAGCCGGGATTCCCGCAGAGGCCTGGTGTCCGTGGCCTGGATCAGGAACGCGGGCTGGCCGGCCTGGGGCAAGGCGGAGTACCTCAGCCCCTGCGCCAGAGGGATTCCGACAGGCTCCTGTCGGCCATCTCGAGCGCTTTCACGACGGCCAGACCTCCTGAACCGCTCGACCTCGGCGTATCACCGGTCTCGATGCACCTCAGAAAGTCGTCCATCTCGGCCGCCAGGGGCTCGAAGGAGTCCAGCTTGGGCGACAGTATGTCGCCGGACCTGTAGCTGAGCTGATACTCGCCGAAGGTTGTCGGCTCGATCACATCTACGCGCTTGTCGTAGATCTTGATCTTCTCGTCGGGCTCGGTATCGTCGTAGACGAGCATCTTCCTGCTCCCTACGATGACCGTCCTCCGGAGCTTCGACGGGGACAGCCACGAGAGCTGCACATTCGCGATGACTCCCCCGGGGAAGCCGATGTCGATGAATGCGACGTCGGGGATGCCTGCAAGGACGAAGTCGCTCCCGAACGCCCTGATGAAGTCCGGTTCCTGGTCCAGCCAGTAGAAGAGCATCGAGAAGTCGTGGGGAGCCAGGTCCCAGACGACCGAGACATCCTTCTGGTGGAGACCCAGATTGACCCTGGTCGAGGTGAGGAACTGGATTTCGCCGAGCTCTCCGGAATCTATGAGTTCCTTCGTCTTGAGCACGGGCGGGGAATAGAGGAAGGTGTGGCCGACCATGGTGACCAGCCCTGACCTCCTGCCAAGCTCGACCAGCTCCTCGGCTTCGGCGATGCTGGAAGCGAAGGGCTTCTCGACGAAGACGTGCTTGCCTGCCAGGAGGGCTGCCTTTGCGAGAGGGTAGTGCGAGAGGACCTCTGTGGCGATCACCACCGCGTCGAGATCCGGATCGCCGATGAGGTCCTGGCAGCTCGTCGCCCTGCCCAGGCCCGGGAACCTCCCGCCTATCAGCTCGAGCCTCGACGGGTTCCTGTCGCACAGCACGATTCTTCCGCACCTTCCGTTGGCGGCGAGGTTCCGAACCAGGTTCGGCCCCCAGTAACCCAGCCCGATGACGCCGACACGGACCATGCGGACCTCCGTTTCGCTCCAGCCGAGACGGTAAGCTAGTGAAGAACGGCATCGAGGTAAAGAAGTCGCGGCCAGAATGGCGCAGAGCGCGCGGATGCGTGCGTGGAGCACCTGCGCCAGGCTATCATTCAATTTCATGCATCGTAAAGGATTGTGAGAATCCAGCGGGATTGCCGGAATGGCCGGCATCTTGCTATGCGATACTCCAGGATATGGATGGCGAAGCACGGAGACGGCGCTGAATCATGAGCGCCGCTCCTCGAGGAAGGACTGACGAGATGAAGTTGGACAGGATGACATTGAAGGCCAGGGATGCGCTGCAGTCGGCGGCTGCGGGAGCCAGGGATTCGGGCAACCCGGAGATAGTTCCCCTGCATCTCCTCTTGGCACTCCTCTCCGACGCGGACGGAGTCGTGGCTGCCGCGCTGGCCAGGATGGGGACAGACAGGGCAGCCCTGCTGGATTCGACCAGGCAGGCTCTTGCCAGGCTTCCTCGATCCTCCGGAGGCTCCGAGCCGGTGGTTTCCGCGAGGCTTCAGAAGGTTCTTTCGAGGGCGGAGGCCGAAGCCGCCCGCCTCAGGGACGACTTCACCGCAGTGGAGCACCTGTTCCTCGCCCTCATGGAGGAGGACGAGACCTCGGCTTCGCTGGCGAAGCAGGCGGGAGCGGCTCCCGACGACTTCCTGAGGGCGCTGGCCGAGGTTAGAGGCTCCTCGCGAGCCTCTTCGGAGAGCGCGGAGGAGAGCTACGACTCCCTGTCCCGCTACACCCGCGACCTGACCCTCCTCGCCAGGCAGCAGAAGCTGGACCCTGTGATCGGAAGGGACGAGGAGATAAGGCGCGTGATGCAGGTGCTGGGCAGGAGAAGGAAGAACAATCCCGTGCTCCTCGGGGAGCCGGGCGTCGGCAAGACCGCAATCGTAGAGGGCCTCGCAGGAAGGATCGCAGCGGGTGACGTTCCCGAGAATCTGAAGGACAGACGCCTGCTGGCTCTGGACATGGGGGCCCTCGTTGCCGGGGCCAAGTACCGGGGCGAGTTCGAGGAGAGGCTCAAGTCGGTCCTCAACGAGATTACCGCATCGGACGGAGGGATCATCCTCTTCATAGACGAGCTCCACACCCTTGTGGGGGCGGGAGCGGCGGAGGGCGCGGTGGACGCCGGCAACATGCTCAAGCCGGCCCTGGCGCGCGGCGACCTCCACTGCATCGGGGCTACGACTCTCGACGAGTACCGGAAGCACATCGAAAAGGACGCGGCGCTGGAGCGGCGTTTCCAGCCGGTCATGGTGGACCCCCCCGGAGTGGAGGAGACCATCAGCATCCTGAGAGGGCTGAGGGAGCGGTACGAGACTCACCACGGCATAAGGATCCAGGACGCCGCGCTGGTGTCTGCCGCCACCCTCTCGGACAGGTATGTGTCCGGCAGGTTCCTTCCGGACAAGGCCATTGATCTCGTGGACGAGGCTGCGAGCTGGCTCAGGATAGAGATCGACAGCAGGCCCGCCGAGCTCGACGAGGTATCCCGAAGGATGCTGCAGCTCCAGATCGAGCGCGAAGGCCTGAAGCGCGAGAAGGACAGGGCGTCGAAGCAGAGGCAGGCAGCCATCGAGGAGGAGCTGGCCTCTCTCACGGAGAGGCGCGACAGTCTGGAAAAGAGGTGGCGTGCGGAGAAGGATCTCGTGGAGAAGTCCTCGTCGCTTGCGAGGAGGGCGGAGGAGCTGAAGGCCGAGGAGGCGCTGGCCCAGCGCTCCGGCGATCTGCAGAAGGCCGCCGAGATACGCTACGGCAAGCTCAGGGAGCTGGAGAGGGAGGCGGCGGCGGTTCGGGAGAAGCTCGCCGAGGCCAGGGCTTCCGGCCCCCTCCTCGACGAGGAGGTAACCCCGGAGCACATAGCCGAGATCGTCTCCAGATGGACGGGCGTGCCGGTCAGCAGGATGCTGGAGAGCGAGAGGGCCAGGCTCCTCAGGATGGAGGAGGAGCTCCACAGGAGAGTGGTGGGTCAGGACGAGGCGGTGTCTGCCGTTTCCGAGGCCGTCAGGCGCGCCAGAGCCGGAGTGCAGGATCCGTCGAGACCGCTGGGGAGCTTCATCTTCATGGGTCCCACGGGAGTCGGGAAGACCGAACTCGCGAGGGCCCTTGCCGGTTTCCTGTTCGACAGCGACTCGGCCATGGTGAGACTGGACATGAGCGAGTTCATGGAGAAGCACTCGGTCTCGAGACTCATCGGAGCCCCTCCCGGATACGTCGGCTTCGAGGAGGGCGGATACCTGACCGAAGCTGTCAGAAGGAAGCCGTACTCCGTAGTGCTGCTCGACGAGCTGGAGAAGGCGCATCCAGATGTCTTCAACGTATTTCTGCAGATTCTCGACGAGGGCCGGCTCACGGACGGGCAGGGCCGGACGGTGGACTTCAGGAACTGCGTTCTGATAATGACGAGCAACCTCGGAAGCGACTGGATCGCTGCCATGGCCGGAGATTCGGACTACCCTGCCATGGCGGCCAGGGCCCGGCGGGAGCTCGAATCCCTGTTCAGGCCGGAGTTCCTCAACCGGATCGACGACGTGATAGTCTTCCGCCCTCTGGGTAAGGACGACATCCGGAGGATCGTGGCACTTCAGATCGACAGGCTGAACGAGCTCCTCGCCGGATCGGGCATTTGCGTGAATGCCGACAGCGACGCGCTTGACCTGCTGGCTGAGCGCGGGTATGATCCTGTATATGGTGCGAGGCCACTCAAGCGCCTGATACAAAAGCAGGTACAGAACGAGCTTGCCCGCAGGGTGCTGGAGGGGTCCGTTCTGCCCGGTCAGACCGTGAAGCTGAAGGCGGCCGGAGGCGAGTTGTTCTTCGAGGCTTCCGGGGAGGGCGAATCCCCCGGACAGCCCTGACACCGGAGCGTTCCCTCTTGCGAATAGCTCTCGTAGTCCCGCACTGGGGCAAGGAGTACATCAGGGCTCGTGACACCAGGGGCATAGCCGGCTGCTGGCCCACGCCAGGCATGCAGTATGTCGCCGCAGCGCTGCGCAGGGCCGGTCACGAGATTCTCTTCCTCGAGGGATACTTCTACTCCAACGAGGAGATGCTGCGCCGCGTCATGGAGTTCAGGGCCGAGGCGGCGGGACTCTATGTGATCTCCATCCTCTGGGACAACGCGAAGCCGTTCATCGAAGCGTTCAGGCAGGCCTGTCCTGGCGGGCTGACCTTCATTGGAGGGCACGGCGCATCGGCCATGCCCCAAGCGCTCATGAAGGACTGTCCTGCCCTCGATGCAGTCGTGGTGGGCGAGGGCGAGTACACGACCACCGAGCTCATCGAGGAGTTCTCACGGGGGAGCCGCGACTTCGGCGGCATCGAGGGGCTCGTCTGGCGCGGAGTCGACGGAGGAATCGTCACGAACCCCCCGAGGCCCGTGATCGAGGATCTGGACGCCCTTCCCTTTCCGGCCGTCGAGCTGTCGGAGATGGAGAGGTACTCCCCGAGCTTCGAGCAGGTTTCCACCGTTCCCGTGGTGCAGATGCTGGCGAGCAGGGGGTGCACCGGAGGATGCCTCTACTGCTACAAGATGTACGGGAGACGCATCAGGCTGCGCGACCCGAAGCTCGTGGTGGACGAGATGGAGAAGTACGTCCGCGAATACGGGGCGAAGGAGATAAAGTTCTGGGACGAGCACTTCACCTACAGCCACCCCCACACCTATGCCATCTGCGACGAGATAGCGAGGCGGGGCCTGAAGGTTCGCTGGTGGTGCTCGTGCAGGGCTGACGCCGTGGATCCCCGGATTCTGAGGGCCATGGCACGCGCCGGCTGCTGGTGCATCAACTTCGGTGTGGAGAGCGGAGTGCAGAAGAATCTCGACACGCTTCTCAAGCGGGAGAAGGTCGAGCGCATCCGCCTGGCCGTGCGCATGGCGCATGCCGCCGGCATCAAGACGCATACGACCTACATCTTCGGCATCCCCGGGGAGACCTACGAGGAGGGTCTGGAGACCATCAGATTCGCCATATCCCTCGGCTCCTTCACGGTCGAGTTCTTCCCCATCACGCCGTTTCCCGGCACGCCCCTCTACAAGGGGGTTGAGAAGGGCCTCTTCGGAAGGATGTCCGACCGTCTTGCAGACCAGGGAATGCTCCTCGAGGACCCATGCTTCGTTCCATTCACCATGAGCGCCGAACAGATCACAAGCCTCCGCAGACAGGCCTATACGAAGTACTTCCTGAGGCCGTCCTTCCTGCTCTACAGGTTCACGAACATCATGTCCCCCTTCCAGCTCAGGGCTGTCTTCCACGGCGCGCAGAGCCTTCTGCAGATGCTTGCCGACGAGCTGGCTTCGAGATGGCGGAAGCCGACCAGGCAGTGCTCGGCATAGTCATCCCGCTGCACAACTCAGCCCGGACCATCGCCGATGTGGTCGGCGCCCTGCTGCCCGAGCTCCGGCCCGGAGACAGGATTCTCGCAGTGGACGACAGGTCCTCCGACGGCTCCCCCGAGGTCTGCACCTCTCTGGGGATCGAAGTGGTGCCGAGCGACCGGCAGCCAGGCGCTGCGGGCACGAGGAACTCGGGCGCGGCAAGGTGCGGCGGGAGCTGGATCCTTTTCGTGGACAGCGATGCAGTAGCCCCGGCCGGCTGGAGGGAAGCCCTGGAGGAGGGGATGAGGGAAGCCGACGCAGTGCAGGCGGTATATGCCGCCGGAGCCCCGGGGCGGAGCGCGTCCACCTTCTACAAGAACTTCTACTACCACTACACTTTCACCCGGAGGATCCGCACCAGGTTCATACCCGGCTGCGGCACCTTCTTCTTCGCCGTGAGGAGGGACCTCTTCGAGAGGCTCGGCGGCTTCGACGAGAGGATAGCCGGTGCGACCGTGGAGGACGCTGATTTCGCGGCCAGGCTGACTGCGGCCTCGGGGAGGATACTGCTCCTCAAGGACCTGGAGGTCTACCACCTCAGGGAGTACGACTTTCCCGGGCTGATGAAGTACGACTGGCGCATGATAAGGGCCAAGGCAATGTACATGGCGAGGCGCGACCGGGGGCATGGACGCCTCTCCCTCTCGATGGCCGGCGCGGAGGAGATGTCGTCCGTCGCGGTCGGAGCTCTTTCGGTATGGCTCACCGCGGCGGGCGCCGCTGCGTCCTTCGCCCATCCGGCCGGCACCGCCCTCCTCGCTGCGGGAGCCGCCTCGCTCGTCCTGTCGCAGGCGCGCTTCTGGGCAGCCTCCGTCGCGACGGGAGGGCTCCGGGGGCTCCGCGCATGCCTCGTCGGGATACCCGACCTCGCTCTGGTGGTTCCCGCCGCCGCATCCGCCCTTGCGTCCGTCCTGGTCGGCCGGCGCTACTGATGAGACGAATCGCTGCGGTACTGGCCGGGTCGGCGGCGCTTGCAGGGGCCTACTTCGTTGCCTCTGAAGGGATGCGCGACGGTCCGGCGCTGAAGCTTCTACAGCTCTGCACTCTGGTCCCGTCGGTCCTCCTCGCGGCCTGGGCCGGGTCGGGCCTGATCAGGGGCGACCTCGGCGCAGCCGTTTCGAGGATGCTCTCCCGGCCTTCATCCGCTGTTTTCGTGGCAGTGCTGGCCGCATGGGTCTTCGTCTTCTCGACATGGACCGCCCTGGTGCCGCTGCAAGGCATCCCGAGGGGCGGTGACGAGACGGCCTACCTGTTCCAGTCGAGAATACTGGAGAGGGGGCGTCTGTGGGCGCCCGCTCCGCCCGTGGCCGATCCCGGGAGGTTCTTCCCGTTCCGCCACCTGATCCTGGACGACGGACGCTGGTTCACCATGTACACGCCCCTGCACGCGCTCCTGATGGCTCCCTTCACGTCCGCCGGCCTGCACTCGCTCATGGGTCCTCTCGAGGGAGCGCTCTCCATCGCAGGGGCATTCATCCTGCTGTCGCTCCTCACAGGCGCTCAGGCCGCCCGGAAGGCCGCTCTGGTGATGGCGGTCTCGCCCTTCTTCCTTCTGATGAGCGCGACGAGGATGGCCCACAACACGACCCTGCTGTTCGTGGTCTGCGGGGCTCTGCTGGTGACGGTCGCCGTCAGGAGGCGGAAGCCCGCTCTCTGCCTGGCCGGGGGGTTCCTCCTGGGGCTCGCCGTCAACGCCAAGCCGTATCCGGACATTGCCTGGATCCCGTTCGTTCTGCTCTCGCTCTGGTACCATGGAGGACCCCTCAGACTTCGCTGCATTGCCCTGACCGTCGTCGGCGCGGTTCCTGCGGCGGCCCTCCTCCTGCTGACCAACGCCGCATACACGGGTGACCCCTTCACGGCGGCCTACAACCTGGCAAGGGGCGGCAGCCTCCTCGGCTTCGGGCCCGACAAGGCATGGTATCCCGAGTACGGCGATCACGCGCACACCCCGCTGCGCGGTCTCATGAACATCGCACGGCAGGCGGGCGCGGCGTCCAACTCCCTCCTCGGCTGGCCGCTGATCTCTCTGGTTCCAGCCCTCTGGGCCCTCGTGCGCGCCAGGGGGCATCCGGAACGGCTCTGGGGCTGGGGACTGGCCGCCGGGTTCGCCTTCCTTCTCTGGTTCCATTATTCCGCATCGGTGGACTACGGCCCCCGGCACTACTTCACGCTTCTGCCCGTGATGTGCGCACTGACTGCGGCAGGCCTCGGGGAGGCCGCAGATGCGGCCAGACACAGTCTGGGGGAGAGGGGCGGCAGCTTCGTCACTCTGGCTGCTGCAGGGCTGTTCGCCCTTTCGGCGATCTTCTACATGCCTTCGCAGATCGCCCTCAGAGGCGGGAGGTGGATGGCTGTGGACAGGGATCCCATCGACCTCGCCCGGGAGCGCTGCGAGTTTCCCGCCCTTGTCTTCATGCAGGCAAGCGAGCACGGCTATCCGAACATCGTGAGCGGTCTCAACGCCACCTCTCCATTCCTCGACGGAGAAATGGTCTTCTGCGCTCACCAGGAGCCCGAGGAGGACATGGAGCTCATGGCTGCCCTCCCGCTGAGGAAACCCTATCTTTACTGGTTCGACGGAGTCGAGGGGCACATCGAGGAATGGACGCCGGAAGAGGCCGCAAGGCTGTCGCCGGCCAGGAGCGTCATGGGCCCGGGAGATTCGTTCCTTCAGGAGGACGCCAGGTGAAGGGCTTCAGGCTCGGTGAATCGAGAGTGCTCTGCTACATGCCGGCCTACAATGCGGTAGGATCGCTGGAGAGCGTGGTGCGAGCCATCCCTGACGAGGCGTGGGGGTGCATCAGCCGCCTTCTGGTAGTTGACGACGGCTCGAAGGACGACACTGCCGCAGTGGCTAGAGGCCTGGCAGGGGAGTTTCCCGCGGTTCTCGCAGTGAGCCACGAACGCAACCTGGGCTACGGAGCCGCTCAGAAGACGGCTATGGCATGGGCTCTCGAGAACGGCATGGACGCCGCGGTGATGCTCCATTCCGACGGGCAGTATCCACCCGAGCACCTCTGCCGAATGCTGAAGCCGATGGAGGAGGGAGCCGACGTCGTCGGCGGCAGCAGGACGATGTTCGGAGACATGAGGAAGGGCGGGATGTCCCCGGCACGCTACTACGGAACAATCTGGCTCAACGCCCTCGAGAACCTGGTGTTCCGGCAGAATCTCACTTCATACCACAGCGGCTACAAGGCCTACACAAGGGATGCACTGGAGAGGATACCGTTCATGCGGTACTCCGACACATTCAACTTCGACAGCGAGATGCTTGTAGGGGCCGTCAGAGCGCGTCTGGAGATCAGAGAGGTCCCCATCCCGACCATTCATGGCAGGGGATACTCCAGCCTCAAGCCCATCCCGTACGGGCTTTCGGTCCTTCACACGCTTCTGAGGTATGTCACCGGGAGGATCTAGACCGGTGCCGGGCCGACGGCCCCTGATGGCAGCCGCCCAGCCCTCGTCGCATCCTAGTACCTCCTCCTCGCGAGGAAGCCCAGGGTGCCCCAGACGATTCCCCAGCCGAGCACGATTAGATCCAGAAGGCACAGCGCTGTGAACGGAACAAGCACTTTCACGCCAAGCGAGTTAACGCTTTTACGCAGGAACCGTGAACACAGCATCAGCGCTGCTGCCGGCATGGCCAGGGCGGTTGGCAGGAGGATGGGGAGCACGCTCCCCGCGAGGAGGGCGACGCTCCAGGCGGCCAGGCATGCCTGGCCGACAAGCATGCAGAGTATCGCGAGAACGGTCAGCCGGCTGTGGTGCGTGCCGGTGTCCCTGAGGTTCACGTACCTCATGAGCAGCCTGTTCTTCACGGACCGCCAGGCGCTCCGCGCCTGGGATGCAGCCATCCGGAACCGCCGCCTCGCGAAGGCCGGCAAGGTGTAGCATGCCAGGTGCGTGACCTGGAGGTCCCTCTCCAGAAGAATCGAGTATCCGGCGTCCGATATGGCGTAGCCCAGTTCCTCGTCCTCCACCGTAGGGTCAGGTATGTCTTCGTTGAAACCGCCGAGGGCGGCGAAGACGTCCTTCCTCACAGCAGCGCACCATGTCGCGAACACTGCTGCAGACCGATCCCCTCTTATCGAGGCGAGCGCCAGGTGGTAGTAGAAATTCTGGTAGGAGGACACCAGGTCGGTTGCCGGGCAGGAGGGGGTGTAGATGGTCTGCACCGCGGCGACCGACGGGTCCTTGAAGACCTGCCTCATCCGCTCCACGAGTCCGGGAGGAACGAGCACGTCGGAATCTACGAACAGAACGACCTCGGATGTCGCTGCGGCAGCGCCCTCGTTGCGAGCCCTCGCCGGCCCCCGCCTGACGGCCATCTCGATTACCCTGGCCCCGCAGCTCCGAGCTTCGCGACCGGTTCCGTCAGTCGAAGCGTCGTCGACCACTATGATCTCGTCCGGCACGTCGGCCCCCCCCGAGAGCGAGGCGAGGCACCTCCGCATCCATCTCTCGGAGTTGCGCGCAGGAATTACCGCAGCTATGCTGACCAGAAGGAGCCTCCTGGTGAAGGGACCGTCATTGCCGTCAGGCAGGTACAATAAGAACGGGCGTCCGGACCGGCAAAACCGGCGCACCGAGGCCGTCGTGGCGGCCGTCGTAATGGCGGTGTTCCTGGTGTCTGACATGGCGGGAGCACCCATGATCTCGGCTGCTCTCGCAGCGGGTGCAGGGGCGGCGGGAACCGTGATTCTTCTTGTCACGACGAAGCGGCTGAGGCCCGCGCCCTTCGCGGAGGGCCTCCTGTTCGCCGGAGTGGCTGCGGGGGCGCATCTCCTGTCCCGTCTGGGAATCCGCGGGATGGCGCTGCCTCTCGGTCAGGCCGCCGTATCGGTGCTCCTTCTGACCGGAGGCGGGGGCATGCCGGGGCTCCCCGCGATGCCTGCAGCCTCTACCAGGGTCGCCGCCTCGGTCATGCTCGCTGCGGCCGCTGTCGAAGCTGCTATCGCTGCATGGCTCGATCCTGGCCCGGTGCCGCTCTGGGGGGCGCTGGCCGTCTCGACGGCTACAGCGGCCGCCCTCGCGAGAAGGGCTGCGGAGAGGAGCGCCGGGTTCTCCTCCTTCAATCTCGACCGCACGGCGGACGGCCGCTTCAAGGTGCTCGCCGGTGGCAGCGAGATATGCCGGTTCGAAATGCACGGCACCGGCTCTCTGGCTTCGGTGACCGGGCTGGTGGTATCTTCCGGCTCACGCGGATGGCTCGCACTGGAGGGGGTCGGGGAGGCCGCCTCACGCGAGGGCTACTCGGCGATACTGCTGGACGGCGACCCGGTGGAGGAGACGGCCCTGCTCCAGGCGGGCTTCTCGAGGAGGGAGGGCGGATGGCACAGGGTGATTCCTGTCACGAGCAGGAGGGCGGTCATAGACCGGGGAAGGCCTGGATAGCCGTCGCTCCCGCAGTTCTCCTGTTCGGGCTCTTCCTCTATGAGATCTCCGGAATCTGGCACCCTCTCGTGATCCTCGGAGCGCTGGGGTTCTTCCTGTGGCCCGAGAGACGGACAGACTGGGTGAGGAGGCTGCTCTACACGGCGCTGGGGCTCGCCTCTGTCTGGCTGCTCTGGCTTCTCCGCAGAATCCTGGCGCCGCTCCTGATCGCCCTCTCCCTCGCGTACGTCTTCAAGCCCGTGGTGGAATGGCTCTGCGGCAACGCAGGCAGATGGCGTCCGCTGAGGCTGAGCAGGTCCTTCGCGAGCTTGCTCGTAACGGTCCTCCTCTTCGGCTTCGCGGGCTTCCTCGGCGCTGAGATTGGAAGCCTGCTGATAAACCAGTCGGAGGAGCTGGCGAGGCTCACGACCGGGGCCGGGGAGGCTGTGAGGCGGGCCATTCCGCCGTCGTGGTCGGACAACGAGATCCTCTACAGCATCGCGGAAGACATAGCCTCGACGGTGGAGGAGTTCGTCGCGGGCATACCCCGGCTCTCGCGCGAGATAGACAGCGCCCTCGCCTTCGCCGCCACGGGGGCGCTCGGGGTTCTGATGACACTGATCATCTTCTACTACTGCGTGAAGGACTTCAACCGGCTCCTCTCGGACTTCTCGCACAGGATCCTGCCCGCGAGGTTCAGGATCTTCGCCGAGTCCCGCGCAGGAAGGCACAGCGTGACGCTGAGGAAGTTCCTCGGCGGCTACTTCATCACGAGCAGCGTCGTCTTCGTGCTCACGCTGGCCCTTCTTCTCGCTTTCCGCATCAGGCTCGCCCTGGTGCTGGCTCTGCTGGCCGCCGTGCTCAACATCGTGCCCGTGGTGGGCTTCTGGGCGAGCACGGCCGTGACTCTGGTCGTTGCGCTTTCGACGGGGGTGGCCCTCGGCCCGGTTCTGCTCCTGGGGCTCGGCCTCGCGCTGATCAACGTTTTCGAGGGCAACATGCTGCAGCCGAGGATACTCAGTCCCCGGGTGGGGCTGCACCCCGTGGCGGTGATCGTCAGCATGGGCGTCTTCGGAAAGCTGCTGGGCATCCCCGGAATCCTCCTCGGGGTTCCCCTCGCCGCCATCGCGACCAGGGAGTGGGAGGATTTCAAGGATCGCTGGGAGCGCGATGAGAAGCCGCACGAGGACGGTCCGACCGGCGGAGACTCCTGATTCCGGGCTCCAGGCTCAGTCCAGCCTCTCCTCCAGCCAGGGATCGCCTCTGTCGTGGTATCCACGCCGTTCCCAGTAGCCGGGACGGTCCTCGCCCAGGAATTCAAGCCCCGTCACCCACTTGGCCGACTTGTAGGCGTACAGGTCGGGAACGAGCAGCCTGACCGGGAAGCCATGCTCCGGAGCAAGGGGCTCTCCCTCGAAGAGGAACGCCAGCAAGACTCCTTCGCGAGAGAAGCTCTCCATCGGAACGTTCGTCGCATAGCCGTCGGCGCAGTGGACCATCACCGACACCGCCGAGCTGTCCGGTCCGGCCAGACCGATGACCGCCCTGGACGGGATTCCCGTCCATTCGTCACCGAGGCGGGACCACCCGGTGACGCAGTGGAAGTCGAGGGTGTCGGTCACCGGGCCCAGAGAGAGGAACTCCTCCCATGACAGCGTCGTGTCGTGCTCCACGAGGCCCCAGATGTGGAGGCTCCATTCGGCTGAGCTCATCTCCACTCCGCCGAGAGCGGAGTAGACGGGGAAGCTGTCTGTAGCTGTCTGCCCCGGCGGCAGCCTCGGCGGCTCCCCGGATCCGCAGGCGGCGTTGAACGCCAGGAGGGCGCATGCCGCCGAGAGCCCTCCCGGTCCGGCCGAGAATTCCCTGATCACTGTTCCAGGGAGGCGATTCTTACAGGATCTCCGTCAGCGACGAGAAACTGACCCTGCACGATGACGGTGTCGCCCGGAGCAAGCCCCGAGACGACCTCAACCATCCCTTCGCTTCCGATGCCCGTCAGGACGGGGACGATCGTCACCCTGCCGCCGTTCATCCTGGCGACCTCGAAGCCTTCCGCGGATCTCCTGAAGGCGTATTCCGGAAGAGCGACGACGCCCTCGTGCGTCTCTACCAGGACTGCGACCCTGCCTGTCATGCCAGGCATGAGTCTTCCTCCGGGATTCTCGAAGGCCACCTCCACGGGTACCAGGCCCGAAACCGGATCCACCGATCTGGCAGCCGCGGTGACGATGCCGGGGAAGCTCTCTCCGCCGAGGGCCGTGACGGAGATGTATGCCGGCAGACCCGGCCTCAGTCTGGTGAGTGCCATCTCGGGGAGAAGCAGCCTCGCCACCAGTGCCGCGCTGTTGGTGACGGAGAGAACCGGTCCGCCACCCGCGCTGCCTCCCTCCCTGACCCAGATCCTTCCCACACGGCCGTCGAAGGGAGCCTGCACGAAGCTGTTGTCCGCCATGGCGCCGGCCTGGACCGCTCCGGCTCTCGCCTGCTGCAGCGCAGCCCTGGCGGCCTCGTACATCGCCCTGGCGCTGTCCAGCTCCTGATCGCTCACCGCGCCGGCTTCGTACAGGGTCTCCAGCCTCTCCAGGCTCCTCCTCGCGCTGGCCTCGTTCGCCGTCGCGGCGGCCACCGCAGCCTGCGCCGCGGAGGACCCTGCGCTGACAGACCTGTCCGTGGCGAGTCTGACGAGCCTCTGTCCGGCGACTACGCTGTCGCCCTCTGAGATCAGAACCTGCTCGACTCTCCCGCCGGCGCCAGCATACACCATGGCCTCCGAGGCGCCTTCGAGCCTGGCCGCCGCAATCACCTCGTCGGAAACCGCGGTCGGTGCGAGCACCGTTACGACAACTGGAACCGGCTCGTCCGCGATCTCCTGCTGCCGGGCGCAAGCCGCGGCCAGGACGAGCGCCATGGCGGAGGCCGATGCGATAGTTCGGTGGGTTGTCATTCGTTCTCTCCCCGCTGTTCCAGCGCCAGCACGCCCATGGCTCGGGCGAGCCCGGCCTCTGCCATCCTGAGAGAATAGAGCGCGGAAGCGTGGTTGGTCCTCGCCGCCGTGAGCGCGAGGAAGGCCTGGTCCATGTCGAGCCGGGTTATCACTCCCGCCTCGTACGAGACGGAGGCGATCTCCGCGCCTTCCTCCGCCTGCGAAACGGTCGAGGCAGTGGCTTCGACCATCCTCCTGGCCTCCTCCAGCGAGTTCCAGGCCTCCGTCAGCCTGAGACCGCAGCGCTGCTCCAGCGATCTGGCCCGCCATGCGCTGGAGAGCATCTCCGCTCTCGCGGCGTTGTAGCCCGCCACGTCGGACAGACCGGCGAAGATCGGTATCTGTACCGAAATCATGCTGGTCCACGAGCGTTCGTAATCCTCGGGTTCGAAACGCCAGTCGTCTCCCTGCGCGATGAAGCCGTAGCTCGCCTGGACAACCACGGTCGGGGCGAACGATGCCGCGGCGAGCCTCAGGCCGCCGCTTCCAACATCTCGCAATCCCTCCGCTGCGGCGAGGTCCGGACTGCGGGCGAGCATGACCTCCCTCGCCTCCTCGATGCTTCCGACTTCGGCACCGACTGGTACGGGGTCCTCCAGCGATCCCTCCGGATCGAGCCCCGTGCTGTCAGGCAGACCCATTGCAACAGCGAGGGCTGCTCTCGCGTTCTCCACGCCGAAGGATGCTGCGATGGCCTCCGGAATCCTGGTCTCGTAGGCCACCCTGCTCTGCAGGAGTTCGAATCTCGATATGGTTCCTGCGGCGTATCTCTGCTCGGCCATAGAGTATCCCTGTTCGGCGATCTCCAGGGCTTCCTGAGCCACGCTCGAGAGCTCCTCGGCCAGCAGGACCCCGTAGAATGCGGCTGCCACCTGCAGCATGGCATCCTGCTCGGATGCGACGGCATCGTGCATTGCGAGCCTCTCGGTGCTGCGAGCGAGCCCGGCGCCGGCGATGCCAGAGGCTGTGAAGACGGGAACCGTGGCCGTGAGTCCGACGGAGGAGCTGTACTCGCTCCCTACGGGAAAGGATCCCATTCCCGGTATCTCCATCTCCTGGATGTCGTGGTTCCTCAGCAACGCTCCCGACGCACTCACCATCGGAAGGAACCAGAGGTCCGCAGAGCGCCTCTGCCATGATGCCGACTCGTACCCGCTCCATGCCGATCCCACGTCGCCCCTGCTGGAGAGCGCGATCGAGACGGCCTCCTCGAGAGTGATCGAAGAGGCGGCCTGAACCGCAAGGAGAACCGCCGCCGCCGCCTTCATCGCTCCTCCCTCGCGGACCTGCCTCCGGCAAGGCCCTCCAGAAGAACATCGACGATCTCGCCGGGGGAGGGATTGTGCTCCCTCGAGTCGAACCCGTAGATGCCCCTTGCGAGATATGCGTGGATGACCGAGGCGAAGATCCTGCAGGCCAGATCCATGTCGGTCGAGGGGGACATCTCGCCCCTTTCGACGCCGAGCTCGAAGAGCCTGGTGAGAAGGGAGTGCATCTCGGTCATCTCGTCGCGCAGGGAGGGGATCAGCGCCCTGAGGTTCGGGTCCCAGGCGAAGGCGAGGTGAACCCTGGCCTGGAGGGGTCTTGTCAGGGGGGTATCGAGGAAGCATTCCGCTATTCTGCAGAGACTCTCCCTCAGAGTGCGCCCGGAAGCGATCTCGCCTCTTACGATGTTCTTCAGATCCTCCCAGACCATCTGGGCGAGCGCGGTGAAAAGCCCGCGCTTGCTCTTGAAGTAGTAGTAGATGGTGGGCTTCGTGATCCCGCAGGACTCCGCTATGGAGTTCATCGAGACACCGGCATAGTTCCTCTCGGCCAGGGCCTCCATGGCAGCCTCGAGTATGACTTGTCTTATATTACTGTCACGCATGGTCCTACCCATGAAGAGCCTCCAATCATCCATGCAATATACCAGATGGTAAAGATGATCTGCAAGCCCCCTGGGTCGTTGACTTGCCGCCGACCCCGGCCGATGTTCCACTCGGATTGTCCGAAGCGAGCTGTTCCATAGCATCGCTCGTCACATTTCTGCATAAGGGAGGTCACCTGTGGGTGAGACCAGGCAGTACCCCTTCTGCGAGATTGACCAGGAGGAGTGCAAGGGCTGCGGCCTGTGCGTCGCGTCATGCCCTGCCAAAGTGCTGGAGATCGATCAGGGAAGGCTCAACTCCAAGGGATTCCATCCCTCGAGCTACAGGGGCCAGGGCTGTCTCGGGTGCGGGAACTGCTTCTACACATGTCCCGAGCCTGGGGCCATCACGGTCTATCTCAAGGGATACGTCCCCGAGGAGGTGAAGTGATGGCAAGGAAGCTCATGAAGGGGAACTACGCCGCGGTGTGCGGCGCCGCTCTGGCTGGGTGCGAAGCCTACTACGGCTATCCCATTACTCCTGCGAGCGAGATAGCGGAAGCCGCTGCGGCCCTGTTCCCGAAGCTCGGCAGGACCTTCCTCCAGGCCGAGTGCGAGACGGCCTCGATCAACATGGTCTACGGGGCGGCTGGGTGCGGAAAGCGCGTGATGACAGCCAGCTCCGGCCCGGGCATCAGCCTCAAGCAGGAGGGGCTGTCCTACTGCGCTGGCTCGGCTCTCCCATGCGTGGTGGTGGACGTCATGCGCGGCGGGCCCGGACTGGGCAACATCGGTCCGGAGCAGAGCGACTACAACCAGGTGGTGAAGGGCGGAGGCCACGGCAACTACCGGGTCATAGTCCTCGCCCCCAGCTCCTGCCAGGAGATGTGCGACCTGACCATGCTGGCCTTCGAGCTGGCCGACAGGTACAGGAACCCGGTCTTCGTCCTGACGGACGGAGTGATCGGCCAGATGATGGAGGCGGTCGAGCTGCCCGAGCCGGTGACAACATTCCCCGACAAGAGCAGCTGGGCGGTGAAGGGCACTGCGGACACTCACCATCTCATAAACTCCATCTACCTTGCTCACGACGAGCTCGAGTGGTGGAACAACGAGCTCCGCAAGAAGTACGAGGAGATAGAGAGAAACGAGGTGCGCTTCGAGGAGTACATGATGGACGATGCCGAGTACGCGCTCATCGGCTACGGCTGCGTCAGCCGCGTGCTTCGGACGGCCGTCGAGGATGGCAGATCGAAGGGGATGAAGCTGGGCCTCCTGAGACCTGTCACTCTGTTCCCGTTCCCGTCGAAGCGCATCTCCGAGCTGCCCGACCGCGGCGTGAAGGGCATCCTGACCGTCGAGCTCTCCACCGGGCAGATGGTTCACGACGTCAACCTGGCCCTGTGCGGCAAGGCGAGATCCGACTTCCACTACAGGGTCGGCGGCAACCTTCCTTCGGCGGCGGAGATCCTCGGCAAGGTCTCCGAACTCTACGGAGTGTGACGATGGCAAAACCAGCGATACTCAGGAAGCCGCTGGGCTTCGTTGGCCGCTACGAACACAAGCCCGGCACCGAGAAGAACAGGACGCACTACTGCCCTGGATGCGGCCACGGGATACTCCATAAACTTATAGCGGAGGCGCTCGAGGACTTCGAGATCACCGACAGGGCGATCATGATCAGCCCGGTGGGCTGCAGCGTCTTCGCCTACTACTATTTCAACACCGGCAACCTTCAGGTGCCGCACGGCCGCGCCCCTGCAGTCGCCACCGCGGTCTCGAGGGCCAATCCGCACGCGGTGGTCATGAGCTACCAGGGCGACGGCGACCTCGCCGCGATAGGCGGGAACCACATCGTCCAGGCGGCCAACAGGGGAGAGAACATCGCCGTATTCTTCGTCAACAACGCCATTTACGGCATGACGGGCGGCCAGATGGCTCCGACGACCATTGAGGGCATGAAGACCACCACGACTCCGTTCGGCAGGAACCCGCTGACCGACGGCTATCCGATGAAGATCTCCGAGCTGCTCAACTCCCTCCACGCACCGGTCTTCATCGCAAGGACCTCCCTGCACGATCCAGCGAACATCAGGAAGACCAGGGCGGCGGTCAGGAAAGCCCTGCAGTACACGATGGAGAAGAAGGGGTTCTCGCTCGTGGAAGTCCTGAGCATGTGCCCCAGCAACTGGAAGATGGATGCCGTGCCCTCGCAGGAGTGGATACGCGACGTGATGATACCCGTCTTCCCGCTGGGCACCTTCAGGGACCGGGGCGCCGAGGCCGCGAAGATGGAGCGGCCCGTCCCGACCTTCGACCCTGAGAAGGTGAGGGAGGTTCTCGGAGTCGGGAGCGGAAAGCACAAGAACCTTGCCAGGCGCAAGGTGGATCCGAAGTATGCCGATCCCTCGATCAGGATCGCCGGATTCGGAGGCCAGGGCATACTGTCGGCCGGAACCGCCCTTGCCAGCGTAGGTCTCGAGTACGGCTACAGCGTCTCCTGGCTGCCGTCATACGGCCCCGAGATGCGAGGTGGGACGGCGAACTGCTCGGTGATGATCCGCGACGGGAGCATCGGCGAGCCCGAGGCTACTCAGCCGACAGTGGTCATCGCCATGAACAGGCCCAGCATGGAGAAGTTCGAGCAGATCCTGAAGCCAGGGGGCACTCTCATCTACAACAGCACCCTGATCGAGGTGGAGCCGAGCAGGAAAGATGTCGAGACGTGGGCGGTCCCGATCACGGGGCTCGCGGACGAGCTGGGGAACACCAAGGTCCAGAGCATGGTCGCCGTCGGTGCATTCGCCGGCATAACCGGCCTCTTCGGGCTGGAGGACATCATGGGGCTGCTTCCCGGGATGTTCGGCAGCGAGGCGATGGTCCGTCTCAACGAGAGAGCCGTGAAGGCGGGGCACGACTATGTCACTGGAATGAGGAAATAGACGCCCGGGGAGCCGACCCTCCGGGCCGGCTCCCCGGAGGGGGGAGTTGCCATGTCCCGCTTCGAGTGCATCCGAGGCTCGACGGCCGTTCTTGCAGTCGTTCTGGCCGCGACACGGCCGGTCATGTCGTTCGGCTACGAGGATGCGCTCGGGATCGGAACCGACCTCCCGGGGATCTCACCATCGACACTGGCGCTTGGCGGGATGAGGGCCGTCAGCTACGGAGAGCCGGCGTGCGTCATGCTGAATCCCGCATATCTGTGTCGCTATTCGACCGCAGGCCTGTCCGTGTCCATAGGGCCGGGCATCGCGAAGGAGCAGCTGGACGACAGCACTGGAAGACATACGAGGGACTACATCGCCCTCGGGCAGCTCGGCGCCGCTTCCAGAGTGCCGCTGGGCAGCTCCTTCGCCGCGGGTGCGGGGATCGCCAGGATCACCGACCAGACCTACGACGGCCTGCATTACATCGCTGACGATCCTGTCCTGCCTGGCAAGATCACCGGCCTGGAGACCTACAGTTCTTCAGGCGGGCTCTGGGAGGCCGTTGGAGGCCTGTCCTGGCGTGCGCGGCGATGGCTGCTGATCGGTGCGTCGGCAGGCCCCAGGTTCGGAAGCGGAACAGGCGAGTACGAGTACGACGACTGGGAGGGCGAGGACGACTCGACCTACACGGTCACATGGGAGGAGTCGTCCATAGCCGTCCACGCGGGAGTCTTCGTACCGTTCGATCTCAATTCCATCGGCGTCTCGTGGGCTTCCGGATCCGAAAGGTATCCGGCCAGGGTGGCGGTCGGTGCCCTCCTGTTCTCCGGAAGCGGTCTCAAGGGCTCCTTCGGGGGAGAGGTGGAGATCGTCGACCCCGGCGAGGAGCAGACCATTACCGGAAGGCTGATGGGGGCCGTGTCGCCCAGCAGGCAGCTGGAGCTCAGGGGTTCATTCTTCTTCTCGGACAGGGGAGGCTCGGCTGAGAGCAGAAGCAGGCTCGGACTCTCCTTCGGCATGGGCCTCACTCTCGGGCGAGCGGTGCTCGAGGCCGCCTTCTCTTCGAGCAGCTACAAGAGGGAGACGACGGCCTTCGGATTCGAGGGATTCGAGGACATCACCGACCGCCTTTCGATCTTCGCGATCGGGCTGGCGCTCACACTCTAGGCGGGCGCTTCCGGCGGGTTCCTGCGCGGCCGACTAGAGCCATGGCTTCACGGCGAGGGAGTAGTCGCTGAGCTCCTCGGGCGTGAAGAAGATCCCTATCTCCCTGCGAGCCGAGCCGGCCGAATCGGAGGCATGGATCATGTTGTGACCGGTGCTTACCGCGTAGTCGCCCCTGATGGTCCCCGGATGGGCAACCGCAGGGTCCGTGGCACCGATCATGGTTCTCACTATCGAAACGGCCTGCTCCGCCTCGAGAACCATCACGACGGACGGACCGCTGGTGATGAACGAGACAAGGTCGTCGAAGAAGGGCTTGCCCTCGTGCTCGCTGTAGAGCCGAACGGCCAGATCCCTTCTCATGGACACCATCTTCAAGGCGGCTATCCTCAGGCCGCGCTTCTCGAACCTGGATGTGATCTCTCCCACGAGAGCGCGCTGCACGGCGTTGGGCTTTAGGATCACGAAGGTGCTCTCCACGTGCGCCTCCTTCCGGCATGAGCCTAAGATGGCCGGCGGCAGCCAGCAGTGCAACGGCTGGTTCTGCTCAGCCGCGGCCTTTCCGGACCTGCGCCTGAAGGCGGCCTTCCTCTATCAGATCCTCGGAATGGACACGGTGGCCGAGAGCCTGTCCTCTCCCAGCGACATGCTGCATGAGCACATCCGCAGGGCGAGGCCCACCAGAGCGAGTTCGGTGCCCGTGTCGAAGACGCCCCTGCATGCGGATTCGAGTGCTTCGCCCAGCGGAACGCGGACCGCCGGCGCAGCACTCCAGGAGATCGCGAACAGCACTGCGGGGATGCAGCCACGGGCGAGGGAGGGCGAGTCCGTCGAGGCCTGAGCCGAGTGCCTGACCCTTATCTCCACCTGCCCCCCCGAGCCCCCTGCCTCGCAGAGCAGATCGAGGACATCCGTCAGGATGTCCGGATCCATGTCGATCTCGGGGATGTCGCCCTCCGTGTAGAGATCGGGGGGGCGCCGCCCCCGCCTGACGCAGCGAGCCACCAGCCTGTCGAGCACCTCGCCGGCCCTGCATGCGCCGTCGCACGGATTCAGGCATCTCGAGAAGAGTGCCAGATAGTGTGACATCTTCCTCAGAGAGGAGGTCTCCAGACAGGCGGATGCCATCTCGGGTCTCACCGGGTCGTCTCCGGCAAGGAGCCTCGATATGCCATGGAGCCTGTCGCGCAGCCGGCCGATGGCTTCCGGAAGTGCGGCTGCGATTGCAGAGAGACCGGAAGGGCCGGAGAGCGGATGGCCCGGCAGCAGATCCATCGGGGCTCCCGCCGGCGCCTTCCAGGCGAACACCACGTTCGGGCTTCCCGGAACGCCCAGCGAGCTCATGACGACAGTTCCGCCGGTGCCGTCATCCATCGCGCTGCGGCCCTGCTTGACTGCGGTCCTGATCGCCTCTGCGGCAAGCTCTTCGGCCACTCCGAAGAACTGGGCCACGGTGACGGGCTCCCTACGGCCGCCCGATTCCGGTCCTCCTGCTCCGGTGTCTATGAGCCTCCCTGCATGGTCGCAGACCGCGAATCCGGAGCCGGCGCCCGCGAAGACCGATGAGACGACAGCACCGAGGCTGGTCTCGTCGATGTTCTCGATCACCCTGGCAGCGGCTCTAGTGAAATCGGCCAGGAGGGCTCCGTGCGAAACCCCGTCGACCATCAGGCTTCCGTACTGCTCCGGTCCCCTCTGTATCGTGAAGGATGACCAGCCGCCGGTGTCCTCGTCCGAACCCAGGGAGTGCCTGGCTCTCACGGCGCCGTCAGGCGAAGTTATCTCGACGACCGCTCCGCCCCCTTTCGACATCCCCGATGCCGCCAGTGCAAGCGCTTCAGCGAGCTGTGCGGCAGACCTCGCGGATACAAGCCTGATGAGACTCCTGCCAAGGAAGTCGAATCCCTCGTTCGACAGCGTGTCGGAGTCGGAGCCAGAACCCGGCGGCTCGGGGACGCCTGCAAGCAGCGTCACCGATTCGACGACATCGCCCTCGGCAGAGTCTATGCGCGCCATGCGCCACGACGTAGTGAAGACGGAGCCGTCCACCCTGCGGATCTCCCAGGAGGCGGGAGCGCCTCCTGAAAGGCCTCTCCGGGCTATCCTCCTCGCCGAAGCCACGCCTCCAACAGGTCCGAACAGCATGTCTATGACCATGCTCGACCTCTTCTTCGCCGTTTCCGACGGACAGCCGGTCAGGTTCTCCATGGCCCTGTTCCAGTGCATCACCCGCCAGTCCTCGCCGAAGACCGCCACCGGCGTGTCGAGCATCGAGATCGCGTCCCTGAAGAAGCGGCGCTGCTTCTCGAGCATGTATGTAAGCCGCTCGAGCTGGGACGACATGCCGGAGGATTCGAGCCTGAGCCTGATGAGATCGGAAGCCATGCTCCCGGTGTGGAGGCTGTCCCTGGCCCGTTCCGGGCTGTCGAACCCCGCCACCAGAAAACCCCTGTTGGCGCTTCCCTGTCCCATGGGGAAGACGCAGCAGCAGTCCACCCTCCCCCTCAGGATTCCGAGCTCTGGCCCTGCGAGCATGCAGGGGGAGATGTTCCACACCGAGGGCGGCAGGCGGAGATCCGAGAAGTCGTCGGGCAGAGCACCGCTCCATGATCCAGAGCAGCCTGCCAGCTTCGTCGTGCTGTATGGTTCGAAGAGGTAGAGGGCCGCAGCGGAAGCCGAGAGGGCACTGCAGGCCCTCTCGGCGAGCCTGGCCGCATCGGCGGGGAGGCGGCTGCTCGAGATGGCGGCAGTCAAGGCAGCCATCTCCTCCTGTCTCGCCCGGCAGCGATCGGCCTCCAGGGATGCCTGGAGCTGTTCGGTCACGTCATCGAACACGCCGACAACCATGAAGCTCTCCTCGTCCTCCGAGCGCACAGGGCGAAAGGTCTGGTGGATCGCCCTCCTCACTCCGTCCTGGTCGGAATAGGTCACCGTGACGGAGGGCACTTCCTGTTCGCCGTCGAAGAGCATTCGGGAAAGCTTCTCGAGCTCAGTGAAGCTCTCCCTGGGAACTAACTCGTACAGGGGCATGCCTTCGAGCCCCTCGTGCAGTTTGAACATGGCGACGAAGGCGCGGTTCACGAGGAGGAGCCTGTAGTCCTGGTCGAACAGCACTATCCCGGCCCTGACCGTCTGGAGATAGGCCTGGTTCATCCTCCTCGCGTTCCGCAGCCTCTGCTCGATGACGAATCCTTCGGAGGTGTCGAAGAGGGTCCCCACGATTCCGGCGCCGCCCGCCCTGAAGGTCCCCTCGATGCGCTTGTTCTTGCTGGGCCTCATCTCGACGCGGACCTGCCTGCCCTCGAGCACGCTGGCGACGACGCCGCTCCAGGACTGGAGCACCGGAGGGGGCAGCACGGATTCGATGCTCCTGCCGAGCGGATTGTCGCCGGGCAGCGAGAACATCTCGCTCATGGTCGAGTTCCAGAGCCTTATGATCCCCGTCCTGTCCAGCCCGAGTATCCCCGCTCCGAGATCGTCCGTCGGGAACGCCGACGGGCTGACCTGGCCCTCGATCTCGAAAAGGATGACTTCTGCCTGGAGAACGGCCTCGGCCGAGTCTTTGAGCGGAACAACCACGCCAGTCAGGCTGCCGAAGGAGATAAGGGTGGGGGATTCCGGGATGCCCGAGGAGAAGACGGAGGCCAGCCTGGCGGGAATGATCTTGAGAGGCTCTCTGGAGTCCAGCAGGCTCTTCTCCGGAGCTCCGAAGACCCTCTCGCAGTCTCCCTGAGCCTCTAGTATCCCGGTGCCGGGACGGAACACGAGCCTGGCCCAGGCTCTGACGGGGAATGCTGCAGCGATTTCAGCCATCTCTCCTCCGAGACTCCGGACAAGACAGGAATCTAGGCTGGAGACGCGGGGTCGGCCAGGCACGTCAGCGGGAGATCAGAGGGGGTGGCTTCCGGCACCCCGGATTTCGGATAATACGGCTTCCAGAGTCCGGTGCATGCAGAGCTCGATTCGGTTCCGGAGGTAGCCGCTTGGAAAACTACGATTTCAAGGCAATCGAGGAGAGGTGGAGACCGGTGTGGCGGGGCATGGGGCTCAATGCCACTGGCAGTACGCCCGGCCTCCCGGCATTCTACTGCCTGGACTTCTTTCCGTACCCCTCGGGTGCCGGGCTGTCCGTTGGTCACTGCCGCAACTACATCCCCACCGACGTGATCAGCAGGAAGAAGAGGATGTGCGGTTACAACGTCCTCCATCCGATGGGCTGGGACGCATTCGGCCAGCCGGCGGAGGAGTACGCGATCAAGACCGGTATCCACCCCAGCATCGTGACCAGGCGCAATACGGACACCTACCGCAGACAGATGAAGCTCATCGAGTGCACCTACGACTGGGACAGGGAGATAGATTCCTCCTCCCCCTCCTATTACAGATGGACCCAGTTCTTCTTCAACCTCCTCTTCGACAGGGGGCTCGCCTATCAGGACGAGAACGACCAGATGTGGTGTCCGTCCTGCAGGATAGTGCTCTCAAACGAGGAGGCCGCCGGAGGCGCCTGCTGGAGATGCGGCGGGGACGTTACGAGGAAGAGGCTCAGACAGTGGTACTTCCGCATAACATCCTACGCGGAGAGGCTCCTGGCGGGGCTCGAGGGGCTGGACTGGCCGGAGAGCATCAAGGCGATGCAGAGGAACTGGATCGGACGCTCCGAAGGCGCCGAGGTGACGTTCACGGTAGAAAGCCCTTCGGGCCCGGTTCCGCTGAAGGTCTTCACCACCAGGCTCGACACCATCTTCGGAGCGACCTTCTGCGTCGTTGCCCCCGAGCATCCGGGCCTCCCCGAAATGTGCGATCCGGGAAGGAAGGACGAGGTCGAGGCCTATGTCGCGAGAGCGGCCGCCCGCACGGACAGGGAGAGGATGTCCTCCGCGGACAGGGACAAGACAGGTGTCTTCACCGGCTCCTACGCGGTCAATCCCTTCAACGGAGCCAGGATCCCCGTCTGGGTCGCGGACTACGTCCTGGCTGGCTACGGCACGTCGGCGATAATGGCCGTTCCCGCGCACGACGAGCGAGACCATGCATTCGCGAGGAGATACGGGATGCCGATCGTCGAGGTCGTTGCTCCCGGGGGCGTACCGAGGGGCGCGGAGGAGTCAGCCGTCGTCGCCGACGGAGTGCTGATCCGGAGCGGGGAGTTCAGCGGTCTCGATTCCGCGGTCGCAAGGATCGCCATGGCTGCTCGAGCCCGTGAGGGGGGCTTCGGGGCCCCGGTGGTCAGGTACAGGTTCAGGGACTGGCTGGTCAGCAGGCAGAGGTACTGGGGAGCGCCCATACCCGTCATCCACTGCCCGAAGTGTGGAGCCGTGCCCGACAGGAAACTCCCGGTCCTCCTGCCCGAGGTTGAGAGCTACGAACCGGACGATTCGGGCAGATCGCCCCTCGCGAGGGCGGAGGGCTGGGTCTTCACGACCTGTCCGTCCTGCGGCGGACCCGCCTCCCGGGACACGAGCACCATGGCTGGATTCGCCTGCTCCTCCTGGTACTTCCTGAGATTCGCCTCGCCGCACGAAGAGGACAGGCCCTTCGATCCGGAGGCAGTCCGCTACTGGCTTCCCGTTCACCTCTACGTGGGAGGCGCCGAGCACGCGGTGATGCATCTCCTCTACGCCCGCTTCTGGACGAAGGTGATGCACGACGCCGGCATGGTTGACTTCGACGAGCCGTTCACCGTGCTCAAGAACCAGGGCATGCTCCTGGGGGCGGACCACCAGAAGATGTCGAAGTCGAGGGGCAACGTGGTCACGCCCGACGAGATGGCCGACCGCTACGGGGTCGATGCGCTGAGGCTGTACATACTCTTCATGGGTCCGTTCGAGGCCGAGCTCGAGTGGAGCGAGGAGGGCATAGCCGGCACCTACCGCTTCATCCGCAGGCTCTGGAGCCTCGTGCTGGAGACAGCCATGGCCGACCCGGCCCCTCCCGATCCGGCGCTCGAGAGGGAGATCCGGTACATGCTCGCGAGAACTGTGAAGAAGGTCACCGCGGATGTCGACACCTTCCAGTTCAACACCGCCGTCGCCGCGATGATGGAGCTGGTGAACTTCCTCCAGACCGTCCGCGGGAGGGCCGGCTCATCCGGGGCGGCATGGCGCAGGTGCCTGCAGGACCTGCTCGTGATGCTGGCACCTATGACCCCCTTCGTCGCCGAAGAGCTGTGGCACAGGCTGGGATTTCCCGGCGATACGGTCCACCGGGCCAGGTGGCCTTCCTGGGACGAGTCGGATCTCGCCAGGGAAGAGGTGGAGCTCGCTGTACAGGTCAATGGAAAGGTCCGCGGCAGAATCACCCTTCCGGCGACCGCCGCCGAGGAGGAGGCCGTAACGGCCGCTCTGGGCCTTTCGAGAGTCGCCGAGCTGCTGGGCGGCAGGACTCCTAAGCGAGTGGTGGTTGTGCCCGGTCGGCTGGTGAACGTCATCGTCTGATGCCGCCCGTGAGGGAGTCCGACCTCTACCAGCCGGTGCGGGACTTCCTCGCAGCCCAGGGGTACTCCGTGAAGGCCGAGGTCGGGGGCTGCGACGTGACCGCAGTGAGAGGCGGCATGTTCGTGGTCGTCGAGCTGAAGCCCACGGCGAGCCTCAGGCTCCTGATGCAGGCCGTCTCGAGACTGGAGACTGCCGACGCTGTCTATGTCGCCGTTCCCTTCGATGCTCCCGCTGCGAGGAGGGAGAGGACCTCGTTCACCAGGCTGCTCCGGCTCCTGGGGCTGGGCCTGCTGCTCGTGGACGCCGCTTCGGGCTCCGTGTCGGCTGTGCTGGACCCCGCCGAGTACAAGCCGAGGAAGCGGAAGGCGCGAAGAGATCTCCTCCTCCGGCAGCACGCCGAACTGGTCGGCGACCCCAATACCGGCGGATCGAGCATGCTGGGCGGAATGATGACCCCTTACAGGCAGAAGGCCCTGCGCATCGCCGCCCTGCTCAGAGCCCGGGGCCCCCTGAAGGCAAGCACCGCGAGAGACGAACTTGCCGAACCCGCCGCCTGGGGCATCCTCTACAGGAATGTGTACGGCTGGTTCGAGAGGGTCGGAAGAGGCGCATATGCACTGTCGCCGAAGGGGGAGCGGGAATCAGCGGAATGGACCCGGCGAAGAGAACGGGACGCGACTTCGACGGGCGGAGGCAGGGGCGGCGCGGAGGCTGACGCCTGAAACGGCAGCCAGTGTGCCGTCAGGCCGGCCCTCGCTTCGATCACGGACGTTGTATGTCTGCGGAAAGACCGTCAGGGTCCATCAGGGCGGGTGCGGAGCAGCAGCGGATCGCCAGGCTCTCCGGGAACCCGATGGCTCAGCCTCTTTCCTGACCAGCGGGGTCGTCACGGCGGGTTGCTGATGGAGCCGAGCGCTGCCGCAGCTCAGAACAGGGTCTTCAGCCCCCCCCAGGTGCAGGGAGAGAGACCGAACCAGTCGGAGCAGCCGATCTGCATGCAGGGAATCCAGTTCCAGGACGAATCCGGATCCCAGGCGCCCTGCCACCAGGCATAGGTCGCCGCACCGTCAGCCGGCGTCCCGTTGTCCATGCCGATGTAGGTGCCGGGCTCGAGCGAGCAGCCGAATGCAATGATGTCCCCGGGATGGATGATCGCCAGCTCGCCGGACGAGACGTTCACTGCGGTGTAGGCCACGCCGGTGGAGTCCTCGTGACCCTGCTGCACCGCTGGAACGAACTGGACGGTGATATCCTCCGTGCCGGGAGGGCCCGGGGGCCCCATGTCGGGAAGCCCTAGCCAGATCCCGGCTTCGAGGGTGCCCGTTCCCGCGACGCAGAATTCGAGAGATTCGACCAGCAGGAAAGGGTCCGCGCCGAGCGGCACCTGGAACACGGTCACGCTGTACGAGCCGTAGGAGTTCTCGTTCTTCATGAAGCTGTTCGAATGGTTCCATTCCCCGCACGTGTTCCAGGCGAAGTCGAAGTCGAAGTCGTAGGGGAACGGGGAGGGCTGGCAACCCTGAGCGCCGGTTGCGACGAATGCTGTAACAAGAAAGGATATTACAGCATCCAAGACTTCCTCCTCTGCTGCGGTCTGGGGCGGCGCGCCGGGTCAGGCGTCATGAGGCACGCCAGACGGTGCCGGCTGTTCGAGCCCCCCTCTTCATATGGATATAACCCCCTGCGCGCCTGCGGTTCCCCGGTTCGCGCAACCCGTCGCTGCGGCCGGCTGAGTCGCGATGCTCACTGCAGGACGACGGCAGGCTCACAGGCTGACATCCCTCCCCACTGCAGGCGCAGCACGTATAGACCCGCCGGGAGCCTCTCTCCGATGCGAATGCTCACAGGGTCGCTCGCCGGACCCAGGTCGAGCTTCTCGAGCAGACGGCCGTCGAGGTCGAAGACCTCCAGTGCCGCCGAGCCGCTGGAGCCCGTCGAGTAGCTGGCGGCGATGCCCCCCAGGGATGGATTCACGGCACTGAGCATCGGCTCCGTGTGCTCAGGAGGGCCTGGCTCGACGCCCGTCCCGCCCCATCCTGCCGCGAGAGCCATCAGCCACCAGAGCGCGCGGCCCTTCTGTTCGCAGCTCTCGGCTGTCGTGTGCCCGTACTCGTCGCCGTAGAAGTGCGGGTGCTCGGCGGGAATCTCGAAGCCGTTGTAGAGGTAAGTGTGATGCTCCCAGCCGGAGGCGGGGTTGTACCACCAACTGTCGAGATCTTCGAAGTCGAAGAGCAGCCGACCGCTGGACTGGCAGTAGTCCCTTATCTGAGCGTTCCTGAGCCACCTGTTCCAGCCCGCAGAGCCCGTTCCCTGGGCGTTGCCGGTGAAATAGACGAACGTCACCCCGGGATACTCCGATTCGAGAACGGCCAGCGAGTCCAGATAGGCCTGGACCTCCTCCTCTCCGTAGTAGTCGCACTGCGTGCACCAGCACCACATGGACGTATCGAGAGACGGGTTGTGGTCCAGCACCGCCCTTGTCATGTCCATTCCGGCCTGTGTCTGCCAGTAGAGGTCCGGAGTGATGTAGGTCTCGCCTTCCTGCCCATCGAAGATGCACCACTCGCCGCTCGACTGGGGCAGGTACGAGTAGCCGATCTCATAGGCATAGATAGGATTGCCATTCTCTACGAACTCCAGGCCCCAGTTGAGCTGCGAACCGTGCGAGGTGTGCGCGTAATGCGACTGGATCACGTTCTTCACCTCTTCGATCCAGTACCCGGGAATCAGAGAGATGTCCGTGCAAGTATGATCCACGACCGTGGCAAGGGCCTGCGCGGCGAGGAGGGGCACTAGTGACGCGCCGGGCAGGCGAAGCGCCGTCTTCATCTCCGGCCTCCTCCCGACCCTTTCGTTGGGCTCCGGCCTTATACTTGGGCCGCCGCCCCGGCGGGTCAACTCCGGGGGATGGAGGCTGGATGACGGAGAACGGGCGCATGGGCGGACCGGACGCGCGCAGCGGCGCATCTGCGGCGTCGCTCGTATCGGCCTGCTACATCGCCGCACAGATGCTCTCCGACATAGCCAGCCTCAGAATCGTCGTTGTCGCGGGCTTCTCGATGGACGCCGGCACCCTCGTATATCCCTTGACGTTCACGCTGAGGGACCTCCTGCACAAGGTCGCCGGCAAGGCGGCCGCAAGGGCTCTGATAGGAGCCGCCGCCCTCGTCAACGTCTTCATGGCGGGGCTCTTCTGGCTTGTTTCGAGGCTCCCGGCGGACATGACCGTCGGCCCCCAGCCCGAGTTCGGCGCCGTACTCTCTCCGGTCTGGAGGATCGTCGCTGCATCTATCATCGCGGAAGTGCTCTCGGAGCTGCTCGACACAGAGATCTACTCCGCCTGGACGGCCTGGATGGGCGACAGGATGCAGTGGACGAGAGTTATCGCAAGCAATGCCGCAGCCGTTCCCGTGGATTCCCTCGTGTTCTGCTGGCTGGCTTTCGGAGGTGTTCTTCCCAGTGCCACGGTGTGGGGGATCGTTCTCGCGAACCTGCTGCTCAAGGGTGTCGTGACCCTTGTCTCCGTTCCTGCGATCTACCTGGTCGGCGAGCCGGGGCGGCTTCCACGCCGCCGGGGGCGCTGAAGCGGAAGGCCCCGGGGAGCCGGCTCCCCGGGGCCTCATGCCGTCAGCCGGGCTCTCCTATCGGATCACTACCAGCTGCCTGCTCTGCTGGAAGCCGCCTGCATCCATCCTGATCACATAGACGCCCGCAGGGATGGCTCTTCCAGAGCCGTCCTCGAGGTTCCATACCAGGGAGTGCGGCCCCTCGGCCATCCAGTCGCTGCCGAGGTCGGCAACGACCCGGCCGCTGAGGTCGTAAACCGAGAGCGAGACCGGCCCCGGTTCTCCGAGGCTGAACGCTATCGAGGCGGAGACGGAGGCCGGGCTTGGGCAGACCGGCGAGAAGGAGTAGACCGCGGGGGTGCCCTGTCCCTCCTCCGTGCCGAGGCCTGTCACCTGGATCGTGCCGGTGTAGGTGTTGTAGTTGTGGTACCAGGCTCTGACGGTGATGTTGCCCGTGGTCTCCGGCGAAGCGTAAAGCGTCACCTGGCCGGAGGCGTTCGTCGTTCCTACGGCGTAGACCTCCCCTGTCTGCCAGTTGCCCTTCTGGATGCACACCCTCGCACCGCTGAGAGGGGTGCCTCCCGTGCCGGTCACTGTGAAGGTGATGTTGGTGTTCCCGCTTATCGAGGAGGGATGCGAGCAGGCCATCGTCATGTCTTCAAGGGTCCACATCGGCAGCTCCGGGTCGCCGAGGAGGTTGTACTCCTTGAGACACCAGTTCATGTACGCATCCGACGGCGGGGAGAAGTGGTCGGTGGCCAGGGCGTGAGCCTGGCCGAGGAACCAGATGTTGTTGAGGTAGTACTCGTAGTAGAACCTCTCGCAGAGCACTTCGCTGGGGCCCTGTCCGGGGCTCGAGGGGCTGCCCCAGCCGTAGCGTGAGTTGAAGGCGCCGAAGCCGCCGCCGTTGGCCGAGTTGTTCCAGGCGTCTCCGCAGCAGGTCCCGGTGTCGAGCGCGCCGATGAGGCAGGCGATCGAGTTCCAGATTGCAACGTTGTCGCCCGTGGTGATGTTCGTGAGGGCCATGATCTGGGCGACAGTGAAATTGTCGCCGTACGAGGTGTACATCATCGTCTCGCTGCCGTGGCTGGCGTGATAGACGTGGTGCGGCCCTGCGTTGATCATGGCGATGGTCATGGCGGTGCTGTTGTTGGGCTCGTACAGCTTCTCCTCCTCCCACGTGTTCGGGCAGTAGCCGCTGATGATCTCGGCCCCGGCCGAACCGTGGCAGTAGGGGCTGGTCCACAGCACGCCGCAGGTGTAGCCGATGCGCATCTCCAGAGGAGCGGTCTCGAAGTAGTCGGAGGACGGCAGGGCCTGCATGTGCTCGTACCAAAGGACCTTGTCGACGTAGAGCGCAGCCTCTGCGGCGCTGTTGACGCTCGCACGGCCGACCCAGAAATCGGGGTGCCAGTCCACGTTGTCGGAGGTCTCGCCCCAGATGTGGTTGTTGTTGCTGTCCCACTTGTCGGCTCCGGGCGAGGAGTCGTTGTTGTCTGCGAAGTAGAGGTCGACGGGAGCGTAGTCCGTCTCGCCTCCCGCGCTGAGTATCGCGTCGCGGCAGGCCACCTTGTCGTCGTCGCCGCAGATCAGCACGTACTCGGCACCCTCCAGGCGGCAGTCGGTCAGGAAGGCCCTGATCTCCTGCTGGAGGTCGTAGCAGTTGTACTGGCTCTGTATCCAGGTCGTCGTGTAGACGTTCGTCGGGATGCCCTTGGAGGTCTTCCAGTCGGCCAGCTCCTGCATCGCCGTCTGATAGTCCGGATGGGTGATGATGACGTACTCGCCGTACGCGAGATCGCGGGAGTCGATGATGTTTGCTCCCGAGCCGAAGACACCCTCGGGGTTGATGACGATCGACCTCACGGCATCCATCGAGCGCTGCTCGCTCTGTAGGCTTCGCCTGAGGATCGTCATCGAACCCGGATCCTGGTGGTAGGAGAGCCGCACCGTAAGACCGCTAAGCACCTCGAGCCCGCCGCTCACGGGATTCCACCTGACGGGATAGACCAGCAGGCTCGCGACGGGAATCCCGAGTATGGCGCTGGAGCTTCGGAGCTCCACGGTCTGGAAGGGGAAGGTGCGGTTCTGTCCGTAGATGTGTGGGTCGGGCTCGACCGGGTATACCGTCTGCTCTACCGAGAGGGGAAGGGTGGGGCCGGCAGGCATGACCGTGCAGCGGCTCCTGATCGGGGTCCATGTCTCGCTCACGATGTCGAGGCCGTCAGCCACACAGGCTGTGGGCAGCGCGGCACGAATCGGGAGCAGCGGGAGCGCGGGCTGGCCTTCGACGGAAATCATGCCTTCGCCGTCGATCCAGACCATCGTGTAGGGCCCGGCCTCGCGGGTCTCCACAGCCGAGGGATCCACTGGAATGTCCAGAAGAAGCTCGCCTGCGAACGCAGGCACGGCAGCCGATACGGCAAGGAAAAGAACCAGCTTCCTCATCTCTCCTCCTTTTCGGGTTCCGCTGAAAACGAAAACGCATCCGGTCTGCACGATTCGGCGACAATGGAAAAGGCGGGTGCGCAAACGCCACCCGCCGAACACACGATTTCACAGCCTGATCCCGGACAGCTCCGGGCCGGCGCACGGCCCAACTCTACCACTCTCCCTGCCGGAGCCCGTGCTCCAGTTCGGAAAATCGCACCACCAGCCCTGCATCCCCATGCAGGTCGAGCTACTGCTGTTCGAGTTCCGAGATAATATACCAGACAGCCTCGGAAACGCCAGCAAGCGGGCCCGACCATTCCAGCCCGCCTGACGAATACACCTCCGCGGTGCCTTCGGAGGCATCCCGGGGTACGACGACGAGCAGCTCGACTCCGAAGAATCCTGAAGCCATGGCGAACTTCTCGGGGCCGCCTGCGTCTCCGAGATCCAGCGGATCAGGATAGAGGAGCAGGCCCGCCGGAGCTCCGCTGCCGCCGATCGCATCCATGGCCTCTTCGGCTTCCCGGCCGGATCCGGATACCGCTACGGTCACCATTCTGGATGCGACATCCCGCTCCACGACGCTCCAGTCGACTCCGGTCGGCACCAGCGCCGCCTCTTCCGTGCCTCCGTCGTCGTCGCCGAGGACGTCGAGGAGGAGGAGACCTCCGACCACTGCGGCGGCACCGATCGCCAGATAGGCGTCGATGCTGCTTCCTTCGTCCGTTTCGGAGGCCGCATCCGGCCCCGATGCCGAGGCGACATGGCTGACCGCGGTGAAGTCGAGCAGGAGAAGGATCATGAGAATGCCGGGCAGTCTGGAAGCTACGCCACCCATCCGTGCGCCTCCGTCAGTCCTCTTCGTCCCTGGAGGTCTCGGCCATGATCCGCTCCTGGATCTCGCGGGGGACCGGCTCGTAGTGCGAGAAGCTCTGGGAGAAGCTGCCCCTCGCCTGGGTGAGTGACCTCAGAGCGCTGGTGTACTGGTAGAGCTCCGCCTCGGGCGCGAGCGCCTTGATCACCTGGAAGCCGCCCTCGGCCTCCATTCCCTGTATGCGCCCCCTGCGGGAGTTGATGTCTCCTATGACGTCGCCCATGAACTCCTCGGGCACCGTTATCTCGAGGTTCATGATCGGTTCGAGAACCTGCGGGGATGCCTGGAGCATGAGCTGCTTGAAGCACTTGCTGGCCGCAAGCTTGAAGGCCATGTCGGACGAGTCGACCGGGTGGGAGGAGCCGTCGTAGACCACGGCCTTGACGTCGACTACCTTGCTGCCCGCGACGGGGCCGTTGTCCAGGCACTCGAGGACGCCCTTCTCCACGGCAGGGATGAACTTTGTGGGCACCGTGCCGCCGACGACCTCGCTCGCGAACTGGAAGCCCGCCCCCCTCTGGAGCGGCTCAAGCCGCATGAACACGTGTCCGTACTGCCCCCTGCCTCCGGTCTGCTTCTTGTGCTTGTACTGCCCCGAGACCACCTTCGAGATAGTCTCGTGGTAGGCGATTCTCGGCCTGAAGATCTCCGCGTCGACGCCGAAGTAGTCCCTCAGCCGGGTGAGCATCGTGGAGAGATGCTGCTCGCCCATTCCGGAAACGGTGGTCTGTCCTATCTCCGGTTCGATCCTGAAGACGAAGCTGGGATCCTGGGCGGAGAGCTTGGACAGCCCGGCGCCCATCTTGTCCTCCTCGCCCCTCTTCTTCGGAGCTATGGCGGCCCTGTACACCGGCGCCGGATACGACACCGGGACGAGCTGGACGGGTTTCTGCCTGTCGCAGATCGTGTCGTTGGTAGTCGTTGCCTTGAGCTTGGCCGCGGCGGCAATGTCGCCGGTGACAAGCCTGTCGGCGTCTATCCTCCTGCCGCCCGAGACGAGGTAGTAGTTGCCGAGGCGCTCCGATACGCCCTTGGTCGAGTTCACGACCTCTACCGAGCCCTCCACCCCGCCCCGCAGGACCCTGAAGTACACCATGTCTCCGACGTGCCTGTCCATGGTGCTCTTGAACACGCGCGCGACGAACGGGCCAGAAGGGTCGGGAGGGACCTCCTGGCCCTGGTCGGACATCTCGGGCCTCCTGTCGAGCGGCGATGGGATGAACGAAGCCAGGCCTTCGAGCAGGAACGCCTGCCCGGACGGAGGCGTTGCATTGCCGCAGAAGACGGGGAAGAGCTGGCGCTTCGCGACCGCGATCCTCAGCCCCTTGTCCAGCTCCTCCGGGCTGAGGCTGTCGTTGGCGAAGAAGCTCTCCATCAGAGCCTCGTCGGACTCTGCCGCCGATTCGATCAGCTCGTGGCGCCAGGCTTCCAGCCTCTCCCTCTCGGACTCCGGGACGGGCATCGGCTTTCCCGAGGCATCCACCGCCGTGCCTGACAGCACGTTGACGACCCCGGAGAAGGAGGCGCCCGAGCCTGCGGGGAACGAGAGAGGCACGATCCTCCTGTTCAGCGTCTCCCTTGCCTTGGCGAGCGCACGGTCGAAGTCGGCGTTCTCCCTGTCGAGCCTGTTCATCCAGACGACCACCGGCACAGACGCCCTGGATGCGAAGCCCCAGGTCTGGAGCGAGCCCACCTCGACCCCCGATGCGCAGTCGAGCACGAGCACGGCTCCGTCGCTGACCGCGACAGCGCCGATGGTCTCGCTGTAGAAGTCGGCGAAGCCGGGCGTGTCGATGATGTTGATCCTGCATCCCCTCCACTCGCAGGTGGCGATGGAGGAGGACAGGCTCTGCCTGCGCTCCCTGCTCTCGGGGGAGTAGTCGAAAACGCTGGTGCCGTCTGTCACGCTTCCCAGCCGCTCCACCGCCCCGGCGGCGAGCAGGAGGGAGTCGCAGAGGCTCGTCTTGCCCACGGAACCGTGCCCGATGAAGCAGACGTTCCTCAGATCTGCGGGTGTGTGTTCCTTCAAGCCCGTTCTCCTGTGATCTTCGGTTTCGCCTCCTGGCCGACGCTTGCCGGAAGCTGGCTGATTACGATCGGAATCGATTATCTACGGGCCTGCGGCAGGGGTGTCAACCACGGAGTCGCGGAGGTCGTTCGCATTGGAGAACCTGCAGATCCTCCTGGCAGCCGCTGCGGTTGCGCTGGTGCTGGTCCTCCTGCGGAGGGCGCTATCGGAACTCTCCCGGAGACCGCGCAGGGATGAAGTCCTGCGCCGTGTCAGGGAGCAGGGGGACCGCGAGGACGGGATCGAACCGGGCGGGCACGAGTGTCCCCTCTGCGGCTCGCCGACGAAGCTGCACAGATACCCGCACATCTCCGTGTGGAGATGCGCCAGATACCCCCTGTGCAGAGGCTTCATCAAGGCCAGGAAGCCTTCCAGACCCGCCTTCGCCGCCAACTGGGAGCGGAGGAGGGGACGCGGAGGCAGCCGTTGCCCGGGATCGCCCCCTGGCGTAACTTAGCTGGTTGCAGCGGCTCCAATTCACGCATGGACCAATGGACGGAGCGTGGACGATTGTCTCCAGACAGCAGAGGCGGACGGATAGACAGGCATCCGGTGCTTGACTGCCCGGAGCGCAGACTGGTTTCCTTCCTCTTCGACGGAGAGCCCCTCTCCGGGGTGGAGGGCGAGATGGTCTCCTCGGCCCTGATGGCCTCCGGAAGAAGCGTCTTCGGGCACCACGCGAGGGACGGGAGCCCGCAGGGCCTCTTCTGCGCCAACGGGCAGTGCTCGCAGTGCGCGCTGATCATAGACGGGGTCCCCTCCAAGAGCTGCATCGTGCCTCTGCGCGAGGGGATGGACGTCCGGAGCGTGGAGGGTCTCGCCGAGCTGGGCGACCTGCCCGGTCCGGGCGTGCCCCCGCCGTCCAGGATCGAGGTCGATGTCCTGGTCATCGGCGCCGGACCCTCGGGGCTGGCCGCAGCGGTCGAGCTGGGGAGAGCGGGCGCCAGAACGCTCGTGGTGGACGACAAGGACAGGCCCGGAGGGAAGCTCGTGCTGCAGACGCACAAGTTCTTCGGGTCGGAGGCCGACTGCCACGCCGGTACGAGGGGGATCGAGATCGCCGGCATCCTGGAGCGGGAAGTCCGTGAATACGGCTCGGTGGAGATCTGGCTGGAAACGGTGGCCCTGGGCGTGTACAGCGACGGCTACTGCTGCGTAAGGAGGGGGCAGGCGATCCACTTCGTCAAGCCGCGCTTCCTGCTTGTGGCCGCAGGAGCCAGGGAGAGGTCGCTGGCCTTCCCCGGGAACACCCTTCCGGGCGTCTTCGGAGCAGGAGCCTTCCAGACTCTCGTCAACCGGGACCTGGTGCGATGCTCCAGGCGCCTCTTCGTGATAGGCGGGGGGAACGTCGGGCTCATAGCCGCCTATCACGCGCTCCAGGCAGGCATGGAAGTGGCAGGGCTGGCCGAAGCCCTTCCCCGGTGCGGCGGGTACAAGGTCCACGCAGACAAGATTCGCAGGCTCGGGGTGCCGATCCACACATCTCACACCGTTCTGGCCGCGCACGGCGGCGAGAGGCTCGAGGCCGTGACCATCGCGGCCGTGGACAGCGCATTCCGCCCGATGCCGGGCACCGAGAAGACCTACGACGTGGACACGCTCCTCATCGCGGTGGGTCTGGAGTCGGTGAACGAGTTCCACAGGAAGGCTCTCGAGTTCGGGATCCCTTCTGCGCTCGCCGGAGACGCCGAGGAGATCGCGGAAGCCAGCGCGGCGGTATTCTCCGGAATGATCAGGGGCAGGGAGACAGCCTGCAGGCTGGGCCTGTCGGCGGAGCCTGTGCCTCCGGGGTGGGCGGAGAAGGCGGAGGTTCTGAAGAGCCCGGGCGGGCGCATCCACCCGTACGTCGCCCCCTCGGCGGCAGAGGGCGTTTTCCCGGTGCTCCACTGCGTCCAGGAGATACCCTGCAATCCCTGCATGACGTCCTGCCCGAAAGGCCTCATCTCCACCAGAGGGCATCCCGTCCTCGGAATACCCGAGTACTCCGGGGGATGCATCGGATGCGAGAAGTGCGTCGCCGTATGCCCGGGCCTGGCCGTGACGCTGGTCGATTTCAGGAAGTCGCCCTCCCGGCCGGTGGTGACGATTCCATACGAGCTCGGCTCCTGGACGCTGGCTCGAGGTCGGGAGCTGCAACTGACGGACTGGGAGGGGGAGCCCCTCGGCAGGGGAGTGCTGCTCGGGATGAGGAACGCCCCCGGAGACGGCAGGACGGTGCTCCTCAGAGTGGAGACCGATGCCGGCGTGGCTGCCAGGGTGGCCGGAGTGCGCATCCAGGACCCCGAGTGCGCCGCTCCCCGCGAACACGCCCTCCACGATGCACCGGTCCCCGACGATGCGATCGTCTGCAGATGCGAGAGGGTTAGCGCAGGGGAGATTCGGCGGCATCTGAGGAGCGGCGTCCGCGACCTGAACGAGCTGAAGGCGCTCACCAGGGCGGGGTTCGGCGCGTGCGGCGGGAAGACCTGCAGGAGCCTGCTTGCCAGGATATGCAGGGAGGAGGGTCTCTCGCCCGGGGAGGTCGCCCTGCTGACGGAGAGACCGCTCTTCGCCGAGACCAGGCTCGGCTGCTTCGCGGGAGGTGAGGCGAGGTGAGGCGCTCCTACGATGTCGTGATCGCCGGCGCGGGCAGCGTGGGCACCCCTCTCGCGATGTACCTGGCCGGGGCGGGGCTGTCGGTTCTGTGCGTGGATCGGGCCGCCTCGGCTGGGCAGGGGAACAACAAGTGCGCGATAGGGGGGATCAGGGCCACGCACGGCGAGCCGGCCAAGGTCCGCCTCTGCCTGCACTCCCTGGACGTGTTCCGGACCTGGAAGGAGAAGCACGGGGAGAGCATCGGCTGGCTCGAGGGCGGCTACACGTACGTCGCCTATGACGATAGGATCGAGGGCATTCTCAGGGGGATGCTGCCCAGGCAGAAGGCCGCGGGCCTCTCGATAGACTGGGTCGGACCCGACGCAATAGCAGAGATCGTTCCCGGAATAGCGAGAGAGGGGCTGAGGGGAGGCACCTGGTCTCCCCGAGACGGAAGCGCAAGCCCGATGCTGGCGGTCTACGCGTTCTGCAGGAGGGCGAGAGAGCTGGGCGCGGAATTCCTGTTCGGCAGGACGGTCACCGGGCTGGAGCTCTCCGACACTGCGGTGAGAGCGGTTAGAGCCGGGGACGCGATCTACCCCTGCGGCGCCTTCGTGAACTGCGCCGGCTCATCCGCGCGATCGGTCGGTGCCATGGCGGGGCTCGACCTCGCCGTCGAGCCTGACATGCACGAGGCCGGCGTCACAGAGCCGGTGAAGCGCTTCCTGGGCCCCATGGTCGTGGACATGAGGAAAGCGCCGGGATCGGCCAACTACTACTTCTACCAGCACGACACCGGACAGGTGGTTTTCTGCATCACCCCGGACCCCCCTCTCATCGGGGAGTCCACGGCCGAGACCTCGGAGTTCCTGCCGCTGGTGGCGCCGCGCATGACGTCCCTGCTGCCGAGGCTGGCCAACATCCATGTTCGAAGGACGTGGCGAGGATGCTATCCGCAGACGCCGGACGGAGCGCCTCTCCTGGGTCGCGCGGGGCCGGAAAACAGCTTTGCGGCCGTGGGGATGTGCGGCCAGGGCTTCATGCTCGGGCCCGGGGCCGCGGCCTTCCTGACGAGGATGATCACCGGGTCGCCCGCCCCGGGGGACGGAGAAGTGGCGGAAGCGCTGTCTCCCGGCAGAGCCTTCTCCGGCAGCGAGGCGCTCAAGTAGCCGGCTCCGCCGGGTTGCCGCACATGCCGGACCCCCGGTAGGATATCGCACCACGGAATCTCGAGACGGGTCCTTCAGGATTTTTCTGCCGGCTCCCCGCCGGCGCATGGAGGTTCCATGACCAGGATCGTTCTGATGATGCTGGCTCTGGCTCCCGCCGCGACGGCAGTGCGCTCGGTCTGCGGCACCGAGGAGCTGCTCCCGATCGGGTTCACCGAGGAGGAGCTCGCGAGGCTCAACGAGATAGGAACCTATGTCGCAGCCACCCCGCCTCCGCCGGCAGGCACGCGGAACCCCGGCGAGTTCGAGCCCATGACAGGCGTGCTCATCCGCTGGCCGATGGACCTGCCGTACAGCTTCATCGTCGACGCCTCGAACCACGTGACGGTCTGGGTCATCTGCACTTCGAGCCAGCAGGCCTCGGTCGTCTCCGCCTTCACCGCGGCAGGCGTGAACATGTCCAACGTGGACTTCGTGCTCACCGCGTCGAACTCCATATGGGTGAGGGACTACGGCCCCTGGTTCCTGATGCTCCCCGACGGCTCCTGCGGCATCTTCGACTTCGACTACAACAGGCCCCGGCCCGACGACGACGCAGTGCCCGGCGTGATCGGAACGCAGTGGGGGATTCCTGTGTACTCGTCCGACATCGTGCACACCGGCGGCAACTACATGTCCACCGGGCTCGGGCAGTCGATGTCCACCAACCTCGTGATCGACGAGAACGGAGGGAACGAGGACTGGGTGGACTCCCAGATGAGCCTCTACTGCGGGGTGGACGACTACTTCACGATGGAGGACCCGCAAGCGAGCTACATCGACCACATCGACTGCTGGGCCAAGATGCTGAGCCCCGACAGGATCCTCGTTCTCCAGGTGCCGCCCGGAAACCCCGACTATGCGGCCCTTGAGGCGATGGCCGACCTGTTCGAGGCCTCAGAATGCCCCTGGGGCACGAACTGGCAGGTGTTCAGGGTCTTCTCGGGCGGAACAGAGGGCTACACTAACAGCATCATCATCAACGACAGGGTCTATATGCCCACGTGGAACACCTCCAACGACTCGCCCGCGATTGCCGCCTACCAGGCAGCGATGCCGGGATACACGATAGTCGGCACCTACCACGGAACCTGGCTCAACACCGATGCCATCCACTGCAGGGCGATGGGCGTGACCGATCCCGAGATGCTCTGGATCGATCACACCCCTGTCGCCTCGCCCCAGCCTGCCGGGTCTCCAGTGCAGGTCAGCGCATTCATAAGGGCGTTCCCCGGCAACGCTCTCCAGTTGCACGACCTCTACTACCGCACCGGCACCTCGGGGCCCTTCACGAAGATCACCATGACATCCTCGGGTTCGAACACCTTCACTGCTTCGATTCCAGGGCAGGCCGCCGGCGCAACCGTGCAGTACTACATCCAGGCGACCGACGACTCTGGAAGGGACGAGAGGCATCCCCACTACGCGCCGGTCACGTGGTGCCACCAGTACGTTACCTCCACGACGGGCTTCGAGCACGAGGGCGAGGTGGCGCCGGGATTCATCGTCTCCAGCCCGGTTCCGAACCCCTTCGCGTCTTGCGTGAGATTCGGGGTGGCGGCGCCTGAGGGCGCTCCGGTGACCGCCGCCGTGTGGGACCTCGCAGGCAGGCTCGTGTGCAGGCTCTACGAGGGAGAGGGATCGGGAGTCTCAGATCTGATCTCGTGGACTCCGGGTCCGGAGGTGCCGAGCGGAGTCTATCTCGTAGCGGTGACTGCAGGGGACGCCGCCTGGTCCGACAGGGTGACGTTCGTGAGGTAGATGTACGAGCCGTGAGCCCGGGGAGGCCCGGGCTCACGGTCCCCATCGCAAAGCCGCCTCTGCGCCGAGCTCTCTTCGCCGCCCGGGCGAACGCCCCGGCGAATCCGGGACCCTGCGGCTTCGAGGCGGCTGACGCCCTGCGCCTACTCCTCCCAGTCGTCCGGAAGGGCGGGGGGCCTTCTGGACCTCTTCACCCCGCCTCTGCGGCGCTTTCCCTCAAGGCGCCTCTCGCGCTCCGCGCCAGGGATCTCCGTGGGAATCCTCTCTTCAGGCTCCTCCAGGGCCTTCCTCACCAGCTCGACCAGCCTCCTCACGGCCTCCTCGCGGTTCTCCGCCTGGGTCCTGTGCGTACGGGCGGTTATCACTATCACGCCCGAGGCCGTCGCCCGCCTTCCGGCCAGGCTGATGAGCCGCATCCTGACCTCCTCCTGGAGCGCTCTCGAGCCTGCCGCATCGAATCTGAGCCGGACAGCGGTCGAGACCTTGTTGACGTTCTGTCCCCCGGGCCCGGGCGCCCTGAGGAAGGTGAATTCCAGTTCGCGGTCCTCGATTGCGTGCTCGTCGTCTATCCTGATCGCCACGGTCTCACTCATCCCTCCGCCCGGGATATATTCCCGCAGAGCGGATGGCCGTGCAACGGGCGCTCGGAGGGCGGGAGGCCGATGGTAAGGCACGTGGTTATGTGGAGAGTTGCCGAGAGCGGCGACGAGGGTCTGGGCCCCGTCAACGCCCTGCGCGTGAAGAGGGCGCTCGAGTCGCTGAACGGCAGGATTCCGGGCATGCTCCGTCTGGAGGTGGGCATCGAGCCGCACCTCGAAGAGGGCCGCAGCGAGATAGTCCTCCTGTCCGACTTCGAGAGCAGGGAGGCCCTGGAGCGCTACAGGGAGCATCCAACGCACGCCGCCGTCGTGCCCATCGTACGCTCGGTCTGCAGCGACAGGCGATGCATCGACTACGAGAGATGAACGGGGAATGCCCGGCCTCGACGCAGAGCATGTCATGCGTCGTTCCGGCATGGAAGCGAAGAGACACAGCGGAGGAGCCATGACGAGGAGCTTTCTTGCAGCCGTTCTTGCCTCGATAGCTGCCGCCGCGGCGGCGGGCACAGTGGTGATCGAGAACTCGACCGGCGGGTGGGACATCGTACGCGTCTACATTGCCGCCTTCGGCGCCCGGACCTGGGGGCCCGACAGACTCGAGGGCACGGTGCTCGAGGACGGCGATGCCTGGAGCCTCGGAGTTCCCAGCGGAATCTACAGCATACGCCTCGTGGACGAGGACGGCGACACCTATTCGCGCATGTCAGTGCCGGTCATGGACACCCTGCGATGGGAGGTCACGCTGGAGGACCTGGACAGCAACGTTCCCTCGACCGGGTTCTCGTCCGGTTGAGGATAGCAAGCCTTCCGGCGGAAGGCGATCGCCGACACGAGCCGCACCAAGGGGCGGCAGCTCCGGAAAGAGTGTGAAGGAGGGGGACCGTGCTGAAGGCTTTCCGTGAATTCGCCATGAAGGGCAACGTGATGGACCTGGCCGTGGCGGTGATAATGGGCGCCGCCTTCGGAGCGATAGTCAACTCCCTCGTGAACGACGTCATCATGCCTCCCATAGGGCTCCTCCTCGGCGGAGTGGACTTCTCGAACTTCTTCCTGGTGCTGAAGGGCGCGGGCGACTACCCCACTCTCGCCGCTGCGCAGGAGGCCGGCGCCGCCACGATCAACTACGGCGTCTTCCTCAACAAGGTCGTCAGCTTCCTCATCGTCTCATTCTCGGTGTTCCTTCTCGTCAGGGCGGCTGGCAGGCTCCAGCGGAAGAAGGCGGAGGCTCCTGCTCCTCCTCCCGAGCCGTCACCCGAGGCGAAGCTGCTGGCCGAGATCAGGGATCTGCTGAAGTCCGGTCGCTGAGCGCAGGAGGCGGGGGTATGACAGCCCCCGCCTCCAAGAGCCCCGCCGCGGAATCTCGATCAGGCGCGGAGAGTCGCCGAGAGAGGAATCGCACGCATCCCCGAGTCCGGCCCTGGAAGCGGCGCCACCGGGCTGGAGAGAAGGAAGGACCCTGCCCGGATCCTGTCTCTGAGGATGCACGAGATCCTCATAGCCTGGTGGAGGCTGGACATCGGGACCGTCCTGACCTCGCGTCCGCAGACCGCTATCCTCCCCGACCTGAGCTCCTCGTAGCTCACGTGCCCGAGCGTCCCGCCCGACCGTTCCGGGTAGTCCCTCGAGTAGTCGACGACGGGAGCCTTTATGTCGCGGTTCCTGACGGCGGTGAAGAAGGCCATCTCCTCGTCCAGGACAGGGATCGGCACGCCGATCCCTACGGCGAGAGATGCTCCGTATCCCCGAATGGAGACGCCCCTTACGAACTCCGGACTCATCCCCCGGAGATCCCCCGTCACCGAGAGCGTCCCCGAGCCTCCCAGCGGTATGCCCCTCTCGCTGCGGGCGACGCAGGGCGAGTGCTGGGTGCCGTGCCCCGTGACGTATCCCTGTCCGCCGCCGAGGAAGATCCTGGTTCCAAGGCCGATGGTCCTGTAGAACGGGTCGTTGAGCAGGGGCGAGAGCTCTCCTGCGCTGCAGTAGGCCGCATTGCCCGGCCCCGGTCGGAGAATCCCCATGTAAGTGTGGATGGGACTTCGGGAGTAGGCGTTCACCGCGACCGAGTAGTTCTGGTAGCAGTTCCTCGGATTGAGCAGCACTGCATCGGTCAGGGTGCCGAGGCTCACGAGGGTGCGGAGCTCCCTGGCGGGATAGCAGTCGGTGCCGTGCCCTGTCGCCCTCAGCTCGACCTCCCTCCCGCGCAGGAGGTCCTCTATCACGTGCCCGCCCCCGTACGCGAACCTCCCTGGTCCGGCGGAGTTGCCTGGATCGTCCTCCCTGAGCGAAGTGGCTCCCAGGAACAGGTCCACCGCTGCGAGGCCCGCGTGGGCCGGGACGCCGTTCAGGGTGGCCGTCTTCAGCTTTATCCTGGGCGACGGATGGCCGATGTTGAGCAGGATTCCGCTCGAGCACATCGGCGCGAAGGTGCCGGTGGTGACGACATCCACCCGCTCTGCTGCAGCGCGCGTTCCTTCGGCTTCGACGATGCTCTTCATCTCTGCGGCAGTCACCACCACCGCCCTGCCCTCGCGAATCCTGGAGTTGATCTCCTCGATGCTCTTCACGGCCTCACCTCCGTGAAGCCGAAGGCCGCGCCAGGAGCGATCGCCCCGTAAGGACAGACTTCGATGCAGAACCCGCAGGCGATGCACCTGGTCATGTCCAGGGCCACCCTCCAGTCATCCCCGCAGATGACGATGGCTCCGGCAGGACACTGGCCTGCACATGCACCGCAGTGGGTGCACAGCTCCCCGTCGAGCGCGAGCCCCTCGCCCGGCGGGGCGATCCTCACTCCGCTGGAGGAGAGGTAGCCGAGAGCGCCCTCCACCTCCGGCTCCTCTCCCTCAACGACGGCCAGCATCCTCCCCACCTCCGAGGGCGATATCCTGGCATGGAGGATGTTGATCTCAACCTCGAATCCCCGCACGGCCCTGCTCACCAGGGGCTGCTCCACCCGGCCGGGAGGGAACTCCAGAAGAACGGTTCTCGACGCCCTGCTCACCTCTCGATCCTCCCGTCCAGGAAGCCAGCCAGTCTGACCGGCCCCCAGAATGACGCCTTCTCCCCCGCAGAGGCGTACAGCCCTATGAGCCTGCCTCTGAGCCTTTCCTCCCCCACGATCCGCTCGACGTCATCCGCTCCGCATACCAGGTTGCCTATCGCCGTGGCCGCGGCATCCGCCTCCGCAGCGCTCCCGGAGATGGCCGTGACCGCGTCCGCCCCTCCCAGCGACACCGAGTGCCCCACGGTGGCGCTGGAAGTGCAGATTCCCACACCGCCGGACGCGTCGATCTCGAACACCGGGCATGCCCTGAAGGGCGAATCCTCGCCGGCATAGACTGCAAAGCGCAGCAGGCCGGGAAGCCTGGCATAGACGTCCCCCCCGTTCTCCACGATTACAGCCTGTGCTCCGGCCTCGAGGATCCTCAGGGCGATCTCGTCCGCTATCGCACCCGACACGGCCGCCATGGGCCCCACTCCCCAGGTCTCGCCGCATTCGCGCATTCGCCTCGAAGCCCCTCCAGCCAGGCCGCCGGCCCCAAGGGGAGCCATGGATGCGAGGAAGGCGGGATCGGCGAGGATCTCGGTCTCGATCTCCGACCGGGCATCCTCCAGCGCTTCCATCGCGTCGCGGGAAGGCGAGCAGTCGCAGACGATCCTGACATCCGTCTCGCCTGCCTTGAGATCCAGCCTTCTGCAGCCCTCAGGGGCAGGCCAGTCTCTGTAGGCCCGCCTTGTGTATGCGTTCATTCATCCTCCTTGCTGCCTCCCCGAAACTGCGAGCGCCGCTGTCGCCCCCAGGGGAGGGACTCTGCACCTCTCAGGCCCGACAACCCGCTGCACGAGGCCCGCGAGGCGGCCCGGGAGAGCGGTGCGCACGACAAGCGCCATGAGCGCTCTCCCGAAGCGGCCCTGCGGTCGTTGGCCAGCGAGGCTGGCTGGCTCCGGCGCTTCCGGAGCTCGTGTGCAGTGCTGTATCAGTCGGAAAAAGCCCCGGGAGGAGGCCCGGGGCTCGGAATGCCGCTGGAGCGGATCCTAGGCCGGGCTCCTCCCGGGGGTGCGCATCGCCATCCAGGCGCCGTGCGCCAGGGAGAACGATGTCACAGAGCATCCGGCCATGACTGCTCCCGCCTTTCGAAATCCGCGGTTCAATAGCCCCCTGCTCGCTCTCTGTCAAGGCATGGCACCGGATCAGGCCATCCGCGATAATCCGATGCCGGGATCGACTCCGGCGCGACACTGGAGGTTCGACATGAGCTGTCCGCTGCTTCTGCTCCTCGCAGCAGCCGCCGATTTCGTGGAGCTGGGCGGGGGCTGCCCACTTACCACGAACAGACCCTACTGCGGCTCCTGACCCGACATCGGCAGGAGGTACCAGGTCCTGGTACTCGCGAGCGAGATGTGTGGAGCCGCGGAAGTGACAGAGGTGCAGCTATACGCGACGCATGACGCCTTCAGTGAAGGCGAGTTCTACCGCGCGGAGATCCTCCTCTGCCACACAGACCTCGACGGACTGACCGACTCGTTCGACGCCAACTACTCGGGCAACGACCCGGTTCCGGTCTTCCGGCGGGACACCCTCTCGATAGACTGGACAGCTCCCGGGTGGAACGGCCTTCCGTTCGACCGGGCCTTCCAGTACGACGGTTCGAGCAACCTGATCATGGAGTTCAGATACCTCGGGGAGGACGGCAGGACCATAAACGCCGGGGCCTTCTATCCGCCAACGCCGTGGAGGACCCTGGACGCGGGACTGCCCACTTCCCCGACCGGCGACCTGCTGTCGTTCATGAACTCGATGAGGATCTACTACACTCCGCAATCGAGTTCCGGGGGAGGGGGAGCACCCTCCCCCGCAGGACCTTCGCTCTCGGCTTGGAGGAATCCTTCTCCGGCGCCGGAGCTGGACGCGACGACGACCGTCGAGTGCCAGGCTGACCTGAGGCTCTACGGCCTCGACGGGCGGCCTGTCTGGAGATGGCACGGGCTTCTCCCCGCCGGAGAGACCCTGTTCGCTGTCCCCGAGGGGCTCCTCGCCCCCGGCGTCTATCTGGCGCGGCTCGCTACCGGGCTCGGCGGAGCCGTCGCCAGCCTGGTCGTTCTCTAGGGCTTCGGCAGGCCTCTTCAGCCTGCAGCCCCGAGATCCACCAGTTCGAATCTCCTCGAGCCCAGCCCTACTGCCTCGGCTGCGAGCAACTGGGCTTCGGGATCCGTTCCTGGGCGGAGCGCCCCGAACTTCTCCACCCCCCGGCCGGCACCGTCACCGGAGCCTGCCGCCTCGTCCGCGGCGGTGACGAGGTCGAGGCATGCCTGGTCGAGAGCCACCGGATCCGTAGAAGCGAGCACGCCTATGTCCTCCACGAGAGCCGGGCCGGTGTCAGCGAGGCAGTCGCAGTCGGGAGCAACGCCTGTCACGAAGTTCACGCAGACCAGCACCCTGGTGCTCGAGAACGCCGCGAGGGCGTACCAGGCCAGCCTTCGGGCGAACTCCCCCTTCTCCTGCCCCCAGTCGGTTCCGATGGCTCCTGCCGGGCACCTCTGGATGCACTCGCCGCATCCCACGCAGGCATCCGGGTCGATGGAGGCAAGCGGGGACAGCGCTATCGCGTCGGACGGGCAGTGCCCGGCGCAGTTGCCGCAGGCGGTGCACCTCGACTCCTTGATGACGGGACGGATGTTCGAATGCATGTAGAGCTTGCCGGCGCGGGACGCGCATCCCATCCCCAGGTTCTTGATCGCGCCCCCGAAGCCGGTCAGCAGATGCCCCTTGAAATGGCTGACGACGACCATGGCGTCTGATTCCGCTATGACTCGCGCTATCCTGGCCGATCCCGGGGCGCAGCATCCGGGCAGGGGGACCTCGACGTCGTCGGTTCCCCTCAGCCCGTCGGCGATGATGAAGGGCGGAGTGACCGGGGGGCCGAATCCGTGGTCGGATGAGAGGAGCAGGTAGTCGGGGGCGCAGAGACGGCGGCCTCTGTAGAGGACCGTAGTGTCCGTCAGGAAGACCCGCCCAGGACGGAGGCGCAGGGCTTCTGCCACCGCGGCCACGCTGCCGGGTCCTACGAACCTGGTGTTCCCCTGCTCGCCGGCATGTATCTTGACCGCCACCAGGTCGGTCGCCTTCAGGTCCGCATCTTTCGCGTACGGTTCGAGCAGGGCCGTGATGCAGGCCTTTCCGGAGCCCCTGACGAGATGAACCTTCGCCATCGGCAGTCTCCCGTTCGACGGACCGCCAGCCCTGCCGGCAGGTCCAGGTGGAGTTCGAATATTGTCCGGCCAGGTGCGTCCTGACTATGCTTCGGCCATGAGCAGCCTCGTCTGGATCGAGCTCGACGCAGGCGCACCCGACCACAACGTACGGGAGCTGCGCTCCTGCACCGCCGGAGGGCCCCTCTTCTGCGCCGTGGTCAAGGCAAACGCCTATGGACACGGCATGAGGGAGATGGTGAGGCTCATTCCGTCCGCGGACTGGCTCGCCGTCAACTCGCTCGACGAGGGTCTGGAGCTGAGGGGGCTCGGCGAGACGCGTCCAGTGCTCCTCATGGGACACGTTCCTCTCGAAAGGCTCGGCGAGGCGCTGGATGCCGGCCTGAGGCTGACCGTGTTCAATCGCGAGACGCTCGATCGTCTGGAGGGGCTCGCATCGGCTTCGAGGCCGGCCCTCGTTCATCTAAAGGTGGAGACCGGGACCGGGAGGCAGGGCATCATGCCGGAAGACCTGCTTCCGATGACCCTCCGGGCGAGGGGAATCCCGGGCGTGGTCACGGAGGGGATCTCGACCCACTTCGCCAACATCGAGGACACGCTGAACCACGGATATGCCGAGAAGCAGCTCGCATCGTTCCGCTCCTGCATCGATTCGCTGGCCGCCGCCGGAGTGGCTCCCCCCCTGGTGCACTCCGCCTGCACGGCCGCCGGCATCCTCTTCCCGAGCACCCACTTCGGAATGGTCAGGGAGGGGATCGGAGTGTACGGGCTGTGGCCCTCGCGGGAGACCTACCTGTCGGCGCTCATGAGCGGGAGGCCGGTGCCGTCTCTGAAGCCCGTCCTCTCGTGGAAGACCAGGCTGGCGCAGGTGAAGGAGGTGCCCGAGGGCAGCTTCGTGGGCTACGGATGCACCTTCAGGACGACCCGCAGGACCAGGGTGGGGGTTCTCCCCGTGGGGTATGCCGACGGGTACGACAGGGCTCTGGGCAACTCCGCCTGGGTTCTGGTGAGGGGGCGGCGAGCGCCTGTCATAGGGAGGGTCTGCATGAACCTTACCATGATAGACGTGACGGACATAGAATCGCCTTCGCTCGAAGAGGAGGTGGTTCTTCTCGGCAGGAGCGGGGACGAGGAGATCTCCGCCGAGACGATGGCCTCCTGGGCCGGTACGATCAACTATGAGATAGTGACCAGGATAAGCCCTCTCCTGCCGAGGATCGTCGTAGGGGAGACAGGAGGCAGGCCGGCATGTTCCTCGAGGTAGTCGGTTCGGATGGCGGGAAGAACTCCGAGAGCTGCAGGCTTGTCACGATGAAGCTGGGGGACCGGGTGCTCGTGGATGCCGGCTCGGCATCGTCCCTGCGGACATCCGAGCTCGACAGGATCGACCTGGTCCTGACGACCCACGCACACATGGATCACATTCTGGAGCTGGGCTTCGTAGTCGACTCGACGGCGACCTCGAGGGACACGCCGATAAGGGTGGGAGGCAGCCCGGCATGCCTCGAAGCGATCAGGGCTCACTACATGAACGACGTCGTCTGGCCCGACTTCAGCAGGATAAGGACCTCTCACGGGCCAGCCGTGGTCTATGAGGACCTGGCGGACCTCGAGTGGCTGGATCTCCCCGGAGGAGCCAGCACCCTGCCCGTTCCAGTCAACCACGGGGCTGGGGGGAGGGGCTTCCTCTTCAGCTCGGGCTCCGGCACCATCGTCTATACTGGCGACACGGGCCCCACATTCACCCTCTGGGAGGAGGCCGAGAAGAGGAGCGACGTCAAGGCGGTCATCGCCGAGGTCTCCTTTCCGGACAGCCTCATGGACACGGCGATAGCCAGCGACCATCTCACGCCCGGCCTCCTCGCGAAGGAGCTCTCGAAGTTCGACGGGCTGGGCCTCCCCGTATATGCGTTCCACCTCAAACCGTGGTTCAGACAGGAGATAGACAGGGATCTGTCGAGGCAGTTCGGCGATACGGCGGTGCTCCTCATGAGAGGCGACCGGCTCGTCTTCTGACCTTTCCAGGAGAGGAAGCTATGACACCCGACCGGTCCTGCCTGGAGCCGGGAGCCGAACGGCGCCGGGCGGCAGAGCCCGCCGCGTCCGGGCTGGACCGCATCGCCCGTGCTGGGCTGGAGGGACGCAGGATCGCCCTTCTAACGCATCACGCGGCGGTGGACTCATCGTGGAGGACCGCCGCAGAAGTGGTCCGCGCCCTTCCAGGAGCGGAGCTCCGCGCCATTCTGGCTCCGCAGCACGGATTCTGGGGCGAGACGCAGGACAACATGATCGAATGGGAGGGCTACGAGCATCCCCGCTGGGGCATCCCGGTCCACAGCCTGTATGGTGCGAGCCGCGAACCGTCCGATTCGATGCTCTCAGGCTGCGATCTCCTTCTCGTGGACCTCCAGGACGTTGGCGCTCGGTACTACACCTACGCCTATGCGATGGCCCTCTCGATGCGCAAGGCCGCTTCGATGGGGATTCCCGTCGTGATCCTCGACAGGCCGAACCCCCTGGGACTCCGCATAGTCGAGGGCAGGCCGCAGGAACCCGGGATGCTCTCGTACGTCGGGCTCTATCCGATCCCCGTGCGCCATGCCATGACCATCGGCGAGCTGGCCCGGCTCTTCGCGCATCTCGACGGGCTCCCGGCTCCCGGCGTGGTGGCGTTCGAGGCCGACTGCACGGATGGCCTGCCCGAGCGGTACCCCTGGGTCCACCCCTCTCCCAACATGCCCACGCCGGACACGGCTCTAGTCTATCCCGGGATGTGCCTCTTCGAGGCCACGAACGTCTCCGAGGGAAGGGGCACAACGAAGCCCTTCGAAGTCTTCGGAGCGCCGTGGATAGATCCCTATGAGCTCTGCGGCGAGCTCGACGGACACCCGATGCTGGAGGGTTCGGTCATCAGACCGCACAGGTTTGTCCCGGCCTTCGGGAAGCACGCCGGGGTCCTCTGCGGCGGGGCGCGGATCCATCCGGTGGACCCTGCCTCCTTCAGGCCCTTGAAGGCGGGCCTGGCGCTCCTCGCGGGCTGCTTCAGGTTTCGAGGCTCTGCATGGAGGGAGCCGCCGTACGAATACGTCTGGGACAGGATGCCGATGGACATTCTGGCCGGCAGCCCCGATGCCAGACGCATGGTGGAGGCGGGTGACCTCGACGGGCTGGCGGAATTCGGCTCCGGCGATCCGGCAGCCCATTCGCGTCTGGCCTGCCCGCATCTGATCTATCCCAGGGAGTTCTCGGGTTGAGGATCGGAATCCTCGCCGACGCCCACGGAAACCTGCAGGGGCTCGAGGCCGCATGGAGGGCGCTAGCCGGCGAGGGGGCTGACCTGGTTCTGAACCTGGGCGACCTCGTCCAGTACGGTCCTCATCCTGAAGAGTGCGTCGCCTTCGCCATGGAGCACGGGATCGAATCCGTGCAGGGCAACTGCGACAGGGCGGTCGCCAGACGCAGGAGCGACACCGGGGACCAGTTCGAGAGCATCCACTGGAGGCGCATGGCCAGGCGGGTTCTGGAATGGACTTCGGGCCGCCTCTCTCCGAGGAGCATCTCCTGGCTCAGGCGGCTTCCCGACGAGATTCGCCTGGACGTGGAGAGAGTCAGGGTCGTCGCCGTTCACGGCCTACCCGGAAGGATCTCCGTCGGACTGCCGGCCGGCTCCGCCCTGGGCGTGGAGGAGATGCTCGCGGAGGAGGCGAAGGCCGAGCGGGACGGGCTGTCCCGCTCCTTCGATCTGCTCGATGTCTACGATCATCTGCTGGAGGAATCCCGGGCGGACCTCCTGCTCGTGGGTCACACCCATTCCCAGGCGCTGGTCTGGAGACCTTCGGGGCTGATCGTCAACCCCGGGAGCGTGGGCGGCGGAACCCTCCCATCGGCCGGAACTGTGGCGCTGGTCGAGATCGGGAACAGGAGGGATGTCGCTGTCTCCTGGATCAGGGTTCCCTTCGATGGCGGCGCGTACATGCGCGAGTGCAGGGCTGCTGGCATCCCGGAGCTGTTCTCGAGGTGCGTCGAGCTGGGCCGCGATCAGCGCGGAACCTGGCACACCTCGGACACGATCTCGAGGCAGAGATGGGCGTTGATGGAGAAGGAGCGCTGACCCTGCAGTCCATGCTCCCGGGAGCACTCAGTCCAGCATCGCGCCGTGGGCGGTGTTGAGAGCCCCGAGGTCCAGATCGACGACCAGCATGCTGTCCAGTCCCTTCCAGGACGGGAGGCCTATTCTCAGGATGTAGGAGCCCTCCTCCGGCAGGATGAGGAAGCTCTGCGAATCGAGCCAGAATCCCCTCAGCCAGAGCCAGGAGTCCAGGCTGCCCGACTCGGGCGCTCCCAGCGCGGACCTGAGGGCCGAGCGGAACAGGGAGTCGGTCTGGACCACCGCGTCGAGGTCCAGCGGCACGCCGGTCAGCAGCCAGGTCCTGAAAGCGCGGTAGGAGGATTCACCCCTGCCGTCCCTGGCGGTTTCCACCTCCACCAGGCCCCCTACGTAGGTGTCCGTGCAGTTGAGTATCCTCAGCGTGCGTGTCTCGTACAGATATCCTGCGCCTGACAAGGCGGCCCCCGACAGCGCCTCGCGGGGCAGGGGGCCCACCCAGAAGAGCGTGTCCGCACCGCTCCGCGACACCATCCTCGCGCCCTCGACCCTGTATGTGAAGGTGAAGCTCCCGGCATTGACGGAGGTGTCGGAGGCTACGACCTCGAGTGTCACTTCCGGGCTCATCCTGACGCTCATCACTCCCGAAGGGCCTTCGGAGACGAACGGGAGCGACGCCGCAGAAGCTAGAAGCAGGCGCGCCGCCGAAGTCATCGATGCCCCCCTGGGCCCGGCAAGGCGAGCGTCGAGAAGTCACCCGCCATGCGGAAACGCCCCTCTCTCCCTGAGGCTGGTGACGCCGGCGTCGGTCGCGATCAGGTGGTCGAGAACCTTGAAGCCGAGGCTCCTGCCGAGCTCGCAAAGACGCGCGGTGAGTGCGATGTCCTCCGAGCTGGGCTCGGGCCTGCCGCCCGGATGATTGTGAACCAGGATCACACCGGTGGCGTTGATTGCGACTATCTTCTCGACGAGGTTCCTGGGATGCACGGAGGCCCTGTCCACTGTCCCGTGCTCGAGCTCGCGCTCCGCCAGGAGCCTGCCGGAGGAGTCCAGGAACAGGGCCAGCAGGCGCTCTCTCCTCTGGAGGCCGAGGCTGCTTCTGATGTACTCCCTCACGCTCTCCGGGCTGTCGAGGCGCTCGCCTCTCCTCGGCCTGAGAGCCATGGCGGCCAGCTGCGGGACCAGCGCCAGGAGAACCGAGGAGGCGCGGCCCACTCCGGGGACCGAGGCGAGCATGTCGGGCGGCTGGCTCAGAACCGAGGCCAGGCTCCCGAACCTCTCGAGAAGGGCTGCGGCGGTTTCGTGCACATCAGTCCTGGGAACTGCGTAGGTGAGAAGCAGCTCCAGAGCGTCCCTCTCCTCGAATCCCCTGGCGCCCGACCTCAGGAATCGGTTCCTCAGCCTCTCCCTGTGCCCTGCTCCCGATCGAGGATGACGGTCCTCGTGGGGTATGCGAGGCTCAGGCCCGACGATCTGAGGATCGACATGACCTCCAGGATCAGTCTGCTTCGCTTCTCCAGCCACTGCCGGTAGTCTCCAGTCTTGAGGAAGGCGATTATCTCCAGGTCCAGCGAATACTCGCCGAAGCCCGATACATGGACCGACCACGTGCCCTGCTCCACGTCACTCGAGGCCTCCAGCGACGCCCGCAGCGACGACATCAGCGCCTCCACCCGCTCGAGCCCGGATCCCTGTAGTATGCCCAGCGTGACGACGGTCCTCCTCGAGTCCCTGAGCGACCAGTTGTCTATGCTCTGCTCGACGAGGGTCTTGTTGGGGATGCTGACAAGCGTCTTCTCCGGAGTCCTGATCCTGGTCGAGCGGAGGCCGATCTCCTCCACCGTCCCCTGCGCTCCTCCGGCCTGGATGAAGTCGCCCACGGTGAACGGCTTGTCGAGGAAGATCGCCACGGTAGCGAAGACGCCGGCAAGCGTGTCCTGGGCAGCGAGAGCCACGGCCAGACCCCCGATGCCCAGCCCGGCGATGATACCGCCGACCGGATAGCCGAGGCTCTGCATGAGGAATACCGCCGCTATCGCGACGACGAGTATCCTGAATGCAGCCCTGAAGAGCGGGAGGACCCTCGTGTCCAGGCCCGAGCCTCGGCTTCCCGAGCGCTCCACGAGATGGTCCGATACGGCGTTCAGGACATCGATAGTCAGCCATGTCATGCCGGCGACGGTGAGAACAAGGAGCAGCCTGTCGGCCCAGACGACAGCCGTTTCGTCGAGGGGCAGAATCCTCGCGGATGCGTAGGCGCCCTCAAGGGAGACGAGCGCTCCAGCCGGACGGGCAATCCTCGAGCACACCGGGCACGGGAGCCCCCTCAGCCTCCTGCCGAGGCGCCGGAGTGCGCCCGTGACGAGCCGGCCCGCGAATGCCGAAGCGGCAAGTGCGGCGAGCGCCAGCGCCACGCGTCCCGCAGGGAAGCCCCCGGGAGCGAGTCCGTACAGCCAGGAGAGCAGACCGTCTGCAAGCATTCGACGACCCCTTCGCGCCATTCTGCCCGCCGGGAAGGGGCATGTCAACTGCGACGGGTCGTTGACGATATGACCGGTCGTCTGCATTGATAGCGGGCTGAACAGAAGGAACGGGGGTTCGCTACGATCGCGAAGATCAAGGACTGGATTCTGCAGATCGCCCTGGCTCTCGTCATCTTCTTCGGCTTTCTGAGGCCGTTCGTGATAGAGGCGTTCAGGATACCGTCGCAGAGCATGGAGCGGACGCTCCTGATAGGGGATCACCTGCTCGTTCTGAAGGCCGTCCACGGCCAGTTCATCCCGTGGACCGACAGGTCGGAGCCGCTCATGCACGGATTCAGAGGGGGCGAGCACGGGCTTCTGATGCCGGCCACCGGCAGCTTCGAGAGGGGGGAGGTCGTGGTCTTCCGCTACCCCCTCGACCCCTCGAGGGATTTCATAAAGAGAATAGTCGCTCTCGAGGGCGACACCGTTCAGGTCAGGTCCGACACGCTCTTCGTCAACGGCGAGCCGTCGGAATGGGCTTCATGCACTCAGTCGCCGGTCGATCCCGGCATAATCGACGAATCATGGCCGGAGGGACTCTCCAGTATCCGGGGCAGAGTGGCGGACCTGGAGCTTGACCGGATCTCGGAGGGGATCCTGAGGCTCGGTGACGGAAGCCTGGCCTACGTCGTGCCGGAGCACCACATCTTCATGATGGGGGACAACCGGGACCATTCCAGCGACAGCAGGATCTGGGGCCCGCTCGACATGGATCTCGTGAAGGGGCCGGCGCTGGTGACTTACTGGTCGTGGGATCGGAGCGGGAGCCTGCCGCGGATCGACAGGATGGCGAGGCTCATCAGGTGAGCGGCATCGTATCGAGGGAGATCCTGCCCTACTCCCGGACCTTCCTGGAGAAGGTCCCTCTGCAGTTCGTCAATCTGGACGAGCTGGTCAAGGGCGCCCTCGACCACAGATCTCTCGCGGGAGACGCCTACTGGCAGATAGACGCCCTGAACGAGCCGGTGGCCTACCTCATCCTGCGCAACGGCAGGCCGTACAGGATCGTCGGCTATTCGGGGCCGAGCGTCAACGCCTTCATCACGTGGCTCCGCAGGGACAACAGGGAGCTCACGCTCACATACCGCTTCGTCGAGGACGGGACCCTTCCCCTGCTCCTCCGGTGCTGGACGGAGGAGCCCGTCCTGCAGGACCTGGAGAACAGCAGGGGGGACGTGATGTCGGTGCTCAAATCCGTGAGGAAGCTGGGCGAGACGGGGCTCTTCAAGCTGAGGACGGGCGGCAAGGCCACGCTCATCCCCATCGACGAGGGCAGGATCAGCGCAGCTTTCGGGCCGGGATCGGTCATCACGGGGAAGGCCATACAGCAGCTCCTCTCGGAGCAGCTCGACGAATCCTCCTTCGCCGACTACTATCCCGGGCCGACCGGGATGCTGTCGCAGGTGGGCATCGCCGAGGCCCAGCTCATCGTGTCGGCCTTCAACGTGTGGCTGGAGGCTGCTTCACCCACCTGGCCCGAGTGCAAGAGGATAGCCACGACCGTCTTCACAGCGATGAAATCGAAGGAGACCTGCTTCGGGTCGCTATCCTACGATCCCGAGGACGGGATGTTCCTAGAAGCCCTCCCCGTCGAGACGGACAAGATGCCCGCCGCGTTCTCGGCGCTCGTGAAGTCCCTCGCCAGGAAGCACCCTTCGCCTGAAAGCTGCATGAAGCTCTTCGGAAGCGTGAACAAGGAGAAGAAGCTGGCCCTGTCGACCGCAGGGCTGGCGCCGCTCTTCGAGGGCTCCCTGAACTAGTCCCTCTCGGCGCTCCTCAGGAAGCTCTCGATGTTCTCCTGGGTTCCCAGGATGAAGATGTCGTCACCCATCTCCACCACGTCGTCCGGAGAGGGGATGTGGTAGGAGCGCACGCCCTCCTTCGACACCCTGCCGATGTAGGCGATGTTCAGTCCGAAGACCGCCCTGATGTCCATTTCGCGTATGGTTCTGCCCAGCATCGCGGGAACGGGCTTGATCTGCACGAAGTCTATTCCGCCGGCCAGCGGTACGTAGGCCTCGACGTTCCTGTGGATGAGCATCCTGGCGACCCTGTCGCCGTGATCCCTCTCGGGCATGTAGATGTGGTTCGCCCCGACCGCCCTCAGGATGCGCGACTCCCTGTCGGTTGTGGCCCGTGCGTGCACCTCGATGCCCATGTCCCGCATCATTCGGGTGACGAGCACGCTGGTCCCGAAGTCCGAGCCTATCGCCACGACAGCCACGTCCACCTTGTCGATGCCGTTCGCTCGCAGGAGCTGCTCGTCCGTGCAGTCGAAGGCCACCGCGAGGGCCACCTTCTCGCTCAGCTCGTCGATCTTCTTCTGGTCGGTGTCTATGGCGAGCACCTCGGCTCCGAGCCGCGCCAGGCTGGACGCGAGGCTGAAGCCGAAGTTGCCCAGCCCTATTACTGCGAATCTCTGGCTGCTTCCCGTCATTTTCCCCCCTAGCCGATGCCGACCCTCGCCTCGGGGTAGCTGTATTCGAGCGACCTGGGCTTCGCTGTCAGCATCGCCAGAGTGGCCGGGCCCACACGGCCTGCGAACATCGTCGCGATGATTATCCAGCGCCCGGTGGTGGTCAACTCCGGGGTGACCCCCAGCGACAGCCCGACCGTCCCGAAGGCGCTCACAGTCTCGAACACGTAGTCGAAGATGCCACGGCATCCCTGATCGATCCGCCCGATCTCGGAGGCGACGAGGGCGGCCGACGCCGCCGTGCAGACCAGCAGAGCCGCAACCAGCAGCACGGCTGCTCGCTGCAGATCGAGGGCGGGTACTCTCCTGCGCATGATCTCCGGGGAGGGGCGGTGCCTCAGGAGAGAGAGCCCCCCGTGCACGAGGAGTCCGAGAGTGGTGGTCTTCACGCCCCCGCCCGTCCCGCCCGGCGACGCGCCGATGAACATGAGGGCGACGAAGGCCAGCTGGACGAGGGGAGCCAGCGAGCGGACAGGGACGGTGTCGAAGCCCGCCGTCCTCGGAGTGACGGCCATCAGGAACGAGTTCGCTATCTTCTGTACCGCGGTCATGCCCGAGAATGTGCTCCTTGACCACTCGGACGCCATGACCAGGACCATGGCGCCAGCGATCAGGAGCATCGTCATCCTGGAGGCCAGCCGGGCCTGGAGCGGCGGAGTGCGGCCCCTCTCTCCCCTGAGGATGGAGAAGGCCCGTGTCGACATCGCCGTGAGGGTTCCGAAGCCAAGCCCCCCGAGCACTATCAGCGAGCCCATGGCAAAGCAGGTTGCCGGGGAGGAGGAGAGGCTCTCGATGTTGTTCGGAAGGAGCCCGAACCCGGCGTTGCAGAACGCGGAGACGCTGTGGAAGACTGCGAGCCAGGCCAGGTCGAGCACTGGCCTGCCGGCCAGAGCCGGCACGGACTGCCATGTCGTGTAGAGCAGGACGGCGCCCGAAGCCTCTATCATGAAGGTCCAGACCATGAAGGACATGATGAGGCTCCTGAGGCTGTTCAGGAACTCCGCGTCCATCGCCTTGCTTATGGAGAAGCTCTCCTTGAGCCCGATCCTCTGTCCGAAGAAGAGTGCGAAGAAGGCCGCGAAGCTCATGAGCCCGAGGCCGCCTATCTGGATGAGGAGGAGCATCACAGCCTCTCCGAACACGGACAGGGTTCCTCCCACGTCTATCACCGTAAGGCCCGTGACGCAGGTGGCGGAGACGGCAGTGAACAGCGAGTCCATGAGGGTCAGGGGACGGCCGTTCTCGACGGCGTTGGGCAGCATGAGCAGGGCGGCTCCCATCACTATGACTGCGGCTATGGAGGTCGGCAGGATTGCCCAGGCGGGCAGGTGCCTGACGAGCAGCCTTCCTGCTTGCCTCAGCAGCACTCCGGACGACACGAGCAGAGCCGAAGCCTCGATGATCAGCGGAATCGCCCAGTGCTCGCCGGCGGCGAGAGAAACGCCCAGTGCCGCAGCCATGGAACCGAACACAGCGGCGGTCCACCCGTCGGACAGGAGCCTCTCGCGGAGCTTCCTCCGGTCGGGGAGAAGGAGCAGCAGGACCTGCAGAGCCACGACGAGAAAGTAGCCGGCCTGAGCGTTCCGCTGCCCCAGACCCTTCTCCACCACCAGCAGCGAGATGCAGGCCGCCGCAGATGCTGCGGAAAGGGCGGTTCTCCAGGAGCTCCCGATAGGCGGCACATTACCTCCTGCAGGTGGACGCGCGCATATTATCCAACCGATCGTGCGGGTCAAGCCAGGTCGAACAGCCGGAGGGCTCGATTATGATCTCAGGGAAGGAATACGACAGGTTCCTGGGGCTGAGGCCGCTCAACGTCCAGACCTCTCTGCCGGGAAGCAGATGCGCCCTCGTCAGCGGCCGTGACATCGCCGCGATCGCCAGGGAGCGGCGCACCATAGTCATGGCGGCGAACATCAGGAATCCGCTGAGCGCGCTGGGCATCCTCCAGGCGGCCAGGGATGCGGACTCCTTCGTGATGCTCGAGCTCGCCAAGTCCGAGGCCAGATACTGCGGGGTCAACTTCGACAACCTGCCCCGGTACGCCGAGTGGTTCTCGGCAGGCCTGTGCGACGGAGTCGTGTTCGCCCTCCACATGGACCACTACGCGGTGAAGTCGGCCTCTGACAGAGACGAGGCTCTCTCCTCCATCCCCGACGCGATAAGGAAGGGATGGACGTCCGTCGCGATTGACGCCTCGCACAATCCGGACTACAGGAACCTGATGTTCACGCGCGACGTGGCCCTGTGCATACCACCGTTCACGGGTCTGGAGGTGGAGGTCGGCGAGATAAGGGGCGCGGGGGTCCTCTCCACCGTCGAGGAGGCTTCTTACTTCATCGGCGGGCTCAACAGCTGGGGAGTCTTCCCGGACTTCCTCGCGATCTCGAACGGCTCCAAGCACGGGACCTACGACGCCTCGGCGGGGGAGAGCGAGGGCATAGACCTCGAGAGGACCAGGGAGATAGCCGACGCCATCTCCACCTACGAGTGCGTGATCGCCCAGCACGGCATCAGCGGGACCCCGCTCGACAAGGTCGGCCGCTTCAGGCAGTACGGCATCCACAAGGGCAACGTGGGCACTCTCTGGCAGAACATCGTCTTCGGGCTGGAGATGGACCCTGCCAGCGGCAACGCCGTCATAGAGAAAGGCTCCTACGTGAAGAGGCCCGACAGGGGTGTGCCCCCCGACCTCTGGGCCGACATGGTCGCGTACGCCGATTCGAAGGGCTGGTCGAGGTCGTCCGGGGACTACAAGAACCTGAACCTGCCCTTCCACCACCGGATCATGTCCCTGCCGGAATCCATTCGCGGCAGGATCGTCGATGAGACCAGGGAGTGGGCCTCGAGGTTCTTCGACGCCTTCGGCAGCGGAGGGACCGGAACTGCAGTGATGGAGCGGATACTCTCGAGGGGCGACCACAACGCGGCCCCCGTCCGAAAGGTCGTCGCAGACAGGAGCCGGTTCGGTCCCGACGAAGCCCCCGACGCCAGGGGCGGAGCCGGGAGCGACGGCAGGGACTATTCGGACTAGTCTTGGCCGAGGGGCATCTCCTCCGCTCGGTAAGACTCCTCGACCCGGTCTCGGGCACCGATGCCGTCACGGACATCGTGCTCGAGGGGGGATTTCTCGAACCGCTTCCGGCGGGCTCTCCGCTGCGCGGCGGTCTCTCTGAAATCGCCTGCGACGGTCTCTGGGCCTTCCCGGGGCTCGTCGACATGCACGCCCACCTAAGGCACCCCGGCGACGGATCCGCCGAGACCCTGGAGTCCGGCCTCAGGGCTGCCGTGGCGGGAGGCGTCACCTCGGTCGCCGCCATGCCCAACACCGACCCGCCTGTCGACTCTCCCGCGGCTGTGAGGGAGGTGCTGCGGATATCCGAGTCTCTAGGCCTGGCCGAGGTGCTTCCCGTAGCCTGCGTGACCAGACACCGCGAGGGCCGCGAGCTCTGCGACCTGGAGGCGCTGTCGGCGGCTGGAGCGGCGGCCTTCTCGGACGACGGATCTCCGGTCCGCGACTCGGACATCCTCGCCGAAGCCCTTTCTCGCGCCGACGTACTCGGTCTGACGGTGATAGAGCACCCCGAGGACGAGTCCCTTTCCGCCGGGGGCTCGGTGGACTGCAGCGTCGCCGGGGAAGCCGGCGAATGCGGAATTCCGGAAGATGCCGAAGTCTCCGACGTGGAGAGGTGCATCGGCGTCCTGGGGCGCTGCGGGGGCCGGCTGCACCTGACCCACCTCTCCTCGCCGGACTCGGTCACTGCCGTGGAGAGGGCTCGAAGGAGCGGGCTGAGGGCCACCTGCGACGTCACCCCCCATCACATGGCCCTGGACTCGTCAGCCGTCCTCCGGCTGGGTCCTCTCGCGAAGATGAATCCGCCGCTGCGCTGCGCCGAGTCGCGCGAGCGGCTCGTGACCGCGGTAGCACGAGGCATGGTCGATGCGGTCGCCAGCGACCACGCCCCGCATCCGTCGTCGAGGAAGCGCCCGCCGCTTGCGGCTGCGGCGTTCGGAGTCACCGGACTGGAGACCATGCTGCCCCTGGCCCTCGAGATCCTCGCGGACGGGGCTGGAATGCCGGTACTGTCCGTCCTGGGCCTGCTCACGTCCGGCCCGGCGGCCGCTCTGGGGCTCCCCGCGAAATCCGCGTCGAGCGGGCGGCAGGCCGACCTTGTGCTGTTCGACCCCTCCGTCGAATGGAGCCCGGGAGAGGGCGGGACATTCTCGCTCTCCTCAAACAGCCCCTTCATGGACAGGAGTCTGCGCGGGCGCGTGAAGGCTGTATGGCGCCGGAGCCTGGTCTTCATGGACGGGGTCTTCCTGTGAGGCCCCGCGTTCTGCTCCCCGCGCTGGCGCTTGCGTGCGGCTGCGCATACTTCAACACCTTCTACAACGCGAGGGAGAGATACGAGGAGGCCGAGCACCTGGCGGCAGCCTCCCCGGACGTCCCGTCGCCGCAGGAGGCGGTGCTCCTCGAGAAGGCAATCGAGGGTGCGGGAAAGGTCCTGTCGTTCTACCCGGACAGCAGGTGGGCCGACGACGCACAGCTCCTCATCGGCGACGCGCTGCTCCTCCTCGGGCGGAGATCCCTGACGGGGAGCGGGACCTCGAGCTTCCAGGAGGCCATGAAGGCCTATGCCTCGGTCATGCTCATGACCGACGACGAGCAGATCCTCGACAGGGCTTCGCTGGGGATGGGGAGTGCCGCCATGGAGCTCTCGAGATGGCAGGACGCGGCAGCCGTCCTCGAGAGCGTGGCCTCCCGCGACAGGAAGCTGTACACAGAGGCCCGCCTCCTGCTCTCGCGCTCGCTCAGGCTCGACGGCAGGCCGGCGGAAGCGCTCGCCGCGATCGACTCTCTTCTCATGACGAGGATGGACGACAGCCTTCGCGGAGAGGCGCTGATAGAGCGGAGCATGGCGCTGCTCGACTGCGGCCTTCCAGACAGCGCGGCCCGGGTGGCCGCCGACGCCGCCGAGCTCTTCCGCAGGGGTGGCGGCTTCTACAGGGCGCTGGTAGCCTCTGCCGAGGCGCTCGTCGAGGCGGGCAGGCCCGGAGATGCCGCCGGAGCGCTCACCCCGCTTCTCGCATCCTACAGGTCCGACCTCGAGCTTGCGAGGATCTCCCTACTGCAGGGCAGGGCCCAGGAGCTGGCAGGCGACACGGAGGGAGCGAGATCATCCTTCAGGGACGCGGCCGACCTCGACAGGTCGCGGGAAGTCGGGGCTGAAGCCCTCTACAGGCGCGCACTGCTCCTGGAATCCTCCGGCGATCTCGACGGTGCGACGGAGGATCTCGGAGAGCTCGCGGGCAGGCCTGGGGAGTACCTCTGGAAAAGGCTCGCAGCGGGAAGGCTGGCCGACCTCCAGCTCCTCGAGGCATACACCGACAGCATGTCCTCGCAGGGCTCCGGAAGCCGTGACAGGTTCATCCTGCTCGCGGCGGAGAAGAGGCTCGACCTCTACGGAGCCGACAGCGTGGCGCTGGCCTATCTGAGAACTCTCTCCGAAACTGGCGGCGCCAGGACGAGGGCGATGGCCATGGCTCTGCTCTCCGGACTTTCTGTAATGACTCCCGACAGCTCACGGGCCCTCCTGCTCGAAGCCCGCGCGCTGGCCGACTCCGGCGACCTCGCTACGAGGATAGAGGATGAGCTCGGGCTGCCCCGCGGCCCCGGCTGGGCGGCGCGTCCCTCTGCTGTGCTCGGCAGGGCCTGGGACCTGATCGATTCCGGGCGCTTCGCCGAGGCATGGGAATCCCTCTCGCGGACCCTGTCCGGAAGCTGGAGCGAGGACGCCAGGCCCTCCCTCCTCTGGGCGGCGGCCGTGGCGGCGGAGGGTGCCGGCATGGAGGACGACCTCGTGGAGGCGTATTTCGGGGAGCTCGCACGGAGGTTCCCGGAGACCTCGGAGGGGAGGGCGGCGGCTTCCAGGCTGGGAGGCTCGGGCCGCGGAGACGAAGGAGGAGAGGGAGAGTGACTGACTCCGAAGCAGTCGTGATAGCTGTCGAACAGGCCGGGCCCGGGATCTTCCGTCTCGTCCTGCTGGCGCCACAGGCTGCTGCGGAGAGCCTCCCGGGGCAGTTCCTCATGATCGAAGCCCCTCCAGGTCCGTTCCCCCTCCTCAGGAGGCCCTTCACCGCAAGCTCGGCCGACCGGAGCGGAGGCACGCTCGAAGCCATCTTCCGCGTAGTAGGCGGAGGAACGCTCGCGCTCTCGCGGCTCGTCGCCGGAGACCGCGTCAGGGTCCTCGGTCCTCTGGGGCGCGGCTGGCCGCTGTCGGACGGCCGCTGGCTTCTGATCGGGGGCGGCCTTGGAGCCGCCGGATTCCCCTTCCTCGCGTCCAGGCTCGGCAGTTGCGACGTCCTGCTGGGAGCCGGAAGCGCAGCTTCGATGGCATGGGCTCCTCCGGGAGCCATCCTTGCCACCGAGGACGGCAGCGCCGGTGAGAAGGGGCTTGTGACCTGCCTGCTGGACCGCATAGACCTGTTCTCCTACGAGAGGATCGCGGTGTGCGGGCCTCTGGCCATGATGAAGGCGGTTGTCGCCGCCCTTCCCCCGGGTGTTCATGCAGCGACTCTCGTTTCTCTGGAGAGCCGCATGGCCTGCGGGTGGGGCGCCTGCGGAGGATGCGCCGTGCCGGCGTCGGGAGGCGGCTTCCTCAGGTGCTGCGCGGATGGCCCGGTCTTCTGGGTCTCGGAACTGGACTGGGACAGGGTGGAGGAGGCTGCCCCGTGAAGCCGGAGCTCCACCCCGAGATAGGGCAGGTACGCCTCCGAAGCCCGATCATCCTGGCATCGGGCACGTGCGGCTACGGTCTCGAGCTCCTCGAGGCCGGAGCCCTCGAGGGAGTGGGCGGGCTCGTCACGAAGGCCACCACCCTCCGCCCCAGGGAAGGGAACAGACCACCCAGGATCGCCGAGACGGAGTACGGGCTGCTGAACTCGATAGGCCTCGCCAACCCGGGGGTCGAGACTGTCCTCGCGGACGTCCTCCCCCGCCTGGAGGGCTTCCCGTGCCCGGTGATCGTGAACGTCGCCGGCGACACCGCCGGAGAGTTCGCCGAGGTCGTCTCGCGCCTCGAGTCCTCCGCAGCGCACTGCGGATACGAGCTGAACGTCTCCTGCCCGAACGTCGAAAGCGGAGGAATGGCCTTCGGCGTCTGTCCCCGCACTGTGGAGGAGATTACCAGGCTCGCCAGGGACAGGACCTCCAGGCTCCTCTCGGTGAAGCTCACCCCGAACGGAGGGGACATCGTCGAGGCGGCTGCAGCGGCGGAAGCGGGCGGCGCCGACGCTGTCACTGTGTGCAACACCTTCCTGGGAATGAAGATCGACTGGAGGACGGGAGCCGCGGCCCTTTCGAGAGGAACCGGCGGGTACAGCTCTCCCGCTCTTCTCCCTCTGGTCGTGGCCAGGGTATGGCAGGTCTCGCGACGCTCGGGGATACCGGTGATCGCATCGGGCGGAGCCTGGACCGCCGAGGCGGTGCTGGAGCTCCTGGCTGCCGGCGCCTGTGCGGTGCAGGTGGGAACCCGGATCCTGCGGGATCCCTTCGCCCCGGCAGGGCTCCACTCCCGGCTCCTGGAGCTGGTTGCCGAATGAGGCGCCACCCCGTGGCGGCTCTCGCCGCCGTCGTCCTTCTCGCCACGGGATGCCTTGCTCCCAGGCCGGTCTACAGAACTGGTCCGTCGGTGACGAGACTCCTGGGCGGCTTCGAGCAGAGGGGGACCGCGTCCTTCTACGGGCCGGGCTTCCAGGGCAGGCTGACCGCGAGCGGCGAGGTGTTCGACATGAACGACATGACCTGCGCCCACAGGACTCTCCCGTTCGGGACCGTGCTCCTCGTCGAGAACCTGGGGAACGGCAGGGAGGCGACCGTGAGGGTGAACGACCGCGGGCCCTTCGTGGGAGGGAGGATCATCGATCTCTCGCGCGGGGCGGCGGAGCGGCTGGGAATGCTGGAGAGCGGGACCGCAGAGGTCCTTCTCAGAGTCGTGGGGGTTGAGGATGACAGGTGAAGGGGCGAGGCTGTTCGTAGCGCTGACCAGCGAATCCGGAAGCGATGCCGCTGCCCTCGCCGCGCCCTTGAGAGGCCTGCCGCTCGGATTCAAGATCGGCCTGGAGCTGTTCACCCGGCTCGGTCCCCGCCTGGTGGAGGACCTGGTCGAGGCGGGCTTCGATGTGTTCCTCGACCTGAAGTTCCACGACATCCCCCATACGGTTGCAGGCGCCGTCCGTTCCGCATGCGCGCTCGGCCCCTCCATCGTGAACGTCCACGCCTCGGGCGGCATGGAGATGATGAGGGCCGCCGCCGCAGCCTCCGAGGGTATGCCGACGCGGATCATCGCCGTGACGGTCCTGACCAGCCTGGACAGAGGAGACCTCGAGCTGCTGGGCTCCTCGCTGGACCCCGGAAGCGTCGTCCCCCGCCTCGCCAGGGCGGCCAGGGAGGCAGGGCTCGCGGGCGTGGTGTGCTCTCCGCTGGAGGCGTCGGCGGTGCGGAAGGAGTGCGGCGGAGGATTCCTGATAGTGACTCCTGGAATTAGGCCCGGAGGAAGCCCGCTCGGCGACCAGAAGAGGGTGGCCACCGCCGCGGAGGCCGTCCTCGCAGGGGCGGACGTCCTCGTCGTGGGGAGGCCCGTCACCGGGGCGCCGGACCCCGGGCTCGCTGCCGCTGCTCTACTGGAAGAGATGGGAGCGGCGCTGAAGGAGCGACACGCGGGCGATGGCCCGGCGTAGGGCTGCAAGGTTGTCGTTCCTCGCGGCTCTCGCCGCCCTGGCGGGGGCTGTCGCCGCCTCGGCCGTTCTGCTCCCCGGGGTGCTGGCCGAGAGCATCCTCGAAAGGATCGACCCCTCCGCCACCGTCGGGAGGGTCGATCTGGCTCCCGGCGCCGCGCTGCTGGAGGATGTGAGGATGCCCCGCTTCGGGTTCGATGCCCCGGAAGTCTGGGTGCTGTGGGACGGGGGAGGGGTGACGCGCCCCGGAAGGGTCGTGGTGCCCGAGTGCACTGTGAGGAACCCGGTCCTGTCGAGGCACGGCGCGGACTCCGGACGGACGGGGGATCCAGTCGCGATTCCATGGATATCCCTCGACAGGGTTCACCTCTCCTACGCCGGGGACAGCTCCGAAGCCAGCTTCGTCATGGGCGGCGAGTCACCCGGGGGGCTGCGCCTGACCGGCACCGCCTCCGGAAGCTGGGGAGGAGCCGTCTTCAGAGGGGGCGAGACCTGCGGCGGGTGGGCGGTGGCGCTGGCCTTCGATTCCTGCTCGGGCCTTCCAGGGGGGCTTCTGGAAATCCCTCAGAGGCTGCGCGGACACCGCTTCGGAGGAACGATGGAGGGCGTGATATGCCCGAACGGCGGCACCAGCCTCTCGGGTTCGCTCGACATCCTGGACGGAAGGGCGGTGCACATACCCTTCACGCTGGCCGGCGAGGCCGGAGGCGGGACCGCGGTCGAAGCTTCCCTGGACCTGTCTGAGAGCAGCGGCCTGCTGTCAGGGGTGCTCCGCGGAATAGATTCCGCCTCCTTCCTGGATGTCGCGCCCGAAGGCCGGATAATCCTCTCGACACGGGGCGGCGGAGCGTACCGCTTCACGATGGAGGCGGTTGCGGAGAGCACGAGAATCTACTCCCGATACCTGTCGGAGGACACGGTTCGCATCTCCCTCTCGGCTTCGCTATCGGGCAACGCCTCCGAGAGGGGGCTGAATGTGGACAGCGGGGTCGTGACTTCGGGCCCCCTCGCCATCCATGTCAGCGGCTCGCTCGGATCCGACTCGCTCTCGAGGATGGAGCTCAGGGCGTGGAACGACAGCATGGACGCATCCGCCCTCGTCGAGGGAGTCCCGGAAGGTCTCCAGGGGTGCCTTGCCGGGACGAGGCTGTCCGGGAGTCTGGGAATCGACGTCCGGCTGGTGATCGATCCTGCGCTGCCCGAGAGCTCGGACCTCTCGATAGAGGTGGACGACTCGGACCTGCGGGTGGAGTACTGCCCGGTGGGCACGGGGAGGTTCCGGAGCGGAGGGGCCTGCACCGTCAGGGACAGCTGGGGCAACACCAGGAGGATCGTGCTCGATCCCTCGGCGAACGGCTCCCTGCTCCTGCTCGACTCCCTGCCCCCCTGGTTCGAGGACATGCTCTGCTGCGCCGAGGACGGCTCCTTCAGGAGCCATTCCGGCTTCAGCGCTGATCACATAAGGAGCTCGCTGATCGCCAACGTATCCGAGGGCCGGTTCGTGCGGGGGGGCTCGACCATAACGATGCAGCTCGCGCGGAACCTCTTCCTGGACAGGGAGAAGACCTTGGCGAGGAAGCTGCAGGAGGTCTTCCTGACCTGGCTGCTGGAGAGGACCCTGGACAAGGACAGGATACTGGAGATCTACATCAACATCGTGGAGCTGGGGCCGGACGTGTTCGGCTTCGCCGAGGCCTCCCGCCACTATTTCGGCGTGGAGCCCCGGGATCTGTCTCCCCGCAGGACCGCATACCTGATCTCGCTCCTGCCCGGCCCCAGGCTCTATTATCGGTTCTTCGAGAGGGGCGAGGTGCCCGAATACTGGGAGTCCGGTCTGGACGCCCTGCTGAGGGCCGCTGCGGCGAGGGGCGGCCTCGACCGGTTGCAGCTGGAGGAGGCCCTGGCCGAAACAGTCAGCTTCCGGCTCTAGCGCATGGCTGCCTGCAGCCGCCGGATGCCCTCGCCTGAAGCCCGGTGTTCTGTTATGTTGCGCACACTCGATTCACGGCCATGCACGGTCGGCCGGCACCCGCCAGGAAGGGGAGTGAGATGGCCGAAGGCGGCGCCTACGAGCTCCTGAAGGGCGAGAAGACCTACAGGGCGCCCGATTTCGAGACCCTGACTCGATGGGCCAGGGAGAGGCGCATCACCGCCGCCGACAGAATCCGGCCCGCCGGCACGGAGGAGTGGAGGCGCGCGGGAGACCTGCCGGAGCTCTCCCAGCTCGTAGACCCCGCAAACTGGTGGACCGTAAGGATGGGCGAATCCGCCTACACCGCACCCGACTTCGCGACCATAGAGAGATGGACGAGGGAGGGCAGGCTGAACACCGAGGCCGTAATCGAGGGCCCCAGGACTCCCCCCGGAGGAGTGCTCGCGAAGGGCCTGCCCAGGCTGGCTCCCTTCCTCCGGCCGCCGCTCCAGTCCGCCGACGGCAGCATCCCTCCACGGCTCAGAATAGACGGGATCGAGTACTTTCCCAAGGACAGGGAGACCATCCGCCAGTGGATCTCGGAGGCGAGGGTTCCTCCGGATGCTGAGATCTCGGTTGACGGCGGTCCGTGGGAGCCGCTGGGGCCGTCCGGGCTCTTCGAACGGGAGCTGTGGCCCGAAGGGGCCTGGGGCGACCACATGCCCGACGAACCACCGGAGCCCGCCCCCGGTCTCTCCCGAGAGACCATGAGCGCGCCGGAGCCCGACGCCGACTTGCCGCCCGAGTCAGCTCCGGTCCAGCAGCCCCGCTCTCAGAAGCCGGCGCTCCATTCCGGCTGGAGGATCGTCACGCTGAACGAGGAGCTGGTGATCGACGATCCGTCGAGGATCCCCCGGCTTCTCAGGTCGAGGCGGATCCACAGCTTCGACGACGTTCTGCATCCCAGCCTTCCCGACGGTCGCTGCAGCGTCTCCAGGGCGGTCGAGCTCCTCAGGCTGGGGCGCCGCAGGTTCCCCTGGTGGATACTCGCGGTGCTGGTCCTCGTAGCGCTCGGCGTGGTGTTCGTCCTCATCGACCCGATGAACTGGGGTATCAGGCTCCCCCTGTGATCGACCCTCGGCCTTTCATCGCCGCCAAGAGGGACGGGGCATCGCATCGCTCCGGGGAGATCGGAAGGTTCGTCGAAGCCATCGTGTCCGGAGCGGTGGAGCCATGCCAGGCCTCGGCCTGGCTCATGGCGGCCTTCCTGCGGGGTCTGGACGAGGCCGAGACGCTGGAGCTGACGACCGCGATGAGGGACAGCGGGAGGATACTCGTCTGGCCCGACGATCCCAGGCCTCTTTCCGACAAGCACAGCACGGGAGGGGTCGGGGACAAGATATCCCTGGTCCTCGCTCCCCTGGCTGCCGCTCTGGGGCTCAGGGTGCCCATGATCAGCGGAAGGGCGCTCGGGCACACCGGCGGTACGCTGGACAAGCTCGAATCCATCCCTGGATTCCGCACGTGCCTGCGGCTGGATGAATTCCAGGCGATCGTCCAGGACGTCGGCGCGGGGATGTCAGGCCAGACGCAGGATCTCGCCCCCGCTGACAGGATTCTCTATTCCCTCCGCGATGCGACTGCCACCGTGGAGGCGATACCTCTCATAACGGCGAGCATACTGTCCAAGAAGCTCGCCGAGGGCATCACGTCGCTTGTCCTCGACGTCAAGTGCGGCAGGGGGGCCTTCATGAAGACCGAGCGCCGCGCCCGCGAGCTGGCGCAATCCCTCTCGAAGGTGTCCCGCGGGGCGGGAGTGAGGACGGTTTCAGTCATCACGGCCATGGACCATCTCCTCGGGATGACCGCCGGGAACGCACTCGAGGTGAGAGAGGCACTGGACGTCCTGTCCGGGCGCGGTCCTGAGGACGTGGCCTCCCTCAGCGTCACCCTGGCCGCGGAGATGCTGTGCGCGGCCTCGGGCGACGCCGGCGGGCGCGAGGCCGCAAGGGAGCGCTGCGCCAGGGCGCTGGCCGACGGCTCCGCGCTGGGGCGTTTCGAAGCCCTGGTCGAGGCCCAGGGAGGGGATCTCGAGGCATTCGAGCGGAGGCAGCCCGCACCGGCAAAGCTGGAGGCGGTGAGCCCGGGAAGCGGGGTCTTCTCCGGAATTGACGCATTCGTGCTCGGAGAAGCGGTACGGAGGCTGGGCGCCGGCAGGACCCGGACGGACGACTTCGTGGACCATTCGGCAGGATGGGAGCAGATCGCGAGGCACGGCGAGCAGGTGAAGGCCGGTGAGCCTCTGGGAGTTCTCCATGCTCGAGACCGCGAGTCGGCCCGGGCGGCCGCCGATTCGGTTGAGAGAGCCGTCATGCTGGACGAGCCGGAAGGTCCCCTCGTCATCGGCGTTATCTGATATACTAGCGTAGTGCCCGTCGGCATCGCCGCCGGCGGCCGAACGATTGGGGCTGAAGTGACGGTGCTCCCGAGGCTGGATCCCTCGATCGTGCCCCAGAAGCTGCTCCAGGCCGGCCTGCTCACGAAGCAGGGCCACGAGAGGTTCCTGAGACTGTCCCAGGGACCCGACGCCGACGTCCTGGGGATCCTGGTGGCGCGTGGCCTGATAGGCGAGGAGGACCTCTACACCTTCATCGCCGGGCTCCTGGGTCTGCCCTACAAGAATCTCGATCCCCTGGAGCTGGACTACGAGGTGGTCACCTCCTCGATACCGGGCGCCTTCGCGCAGCGGAACCATCTCGTGGTGTTCGGCTCGACCGAAGACAGGCTCCAGGTGGCGACCAGCAACCTGCTCGACCCGAGGCCGCTCGACGACCTGGTGCATCTGACGGGCAAGGAGATCGACCTCCACGTCGCGAGACCTTCGGACATCGCGAGGGTCGTGCGACAGTTCTACGGGCTGCACAGCTCGATCGTCGCCGCCGCACGGGAAGTCGGAACCGTGGGCGAGGAGAAGGTGGACCTGGGCAACCTGGAGAGATACGTCTCCAGCGAGACCGCGGCCCCGTTGGAGCCCACTGACAGGCCGATCGTGAACGCGGTCAACCACCTTCTGCAGTACGCCTTCGAAGAGCGGGCGAGCGACATTCACCTCGAGCCCCACCGCGAGGGCACCGTCGTGCGTCTCCGGATCGACGGCATCCTGCACAACGTCTACACCATCCCGAAGAAGCTCCACCTGCCGGTGCTGTCGAGGGTCAAGATGATCTCTGGCATGAACATAGCCGAGAAGAGGCGCCCCCAGGACGGCAGGATCAGGACCCATTTCGAGGGCAAGCCGGTGGAGATCCGTGCGTCCACCATCCCTGTCGCCTTCGGCGAGAAGGCCGTGCTGAGGATACTCGATCCCGCCATACTGATGCAGGACCTCTCGAACCTCGGCTTCGAGGAGGAGGACAGGCGCAGGTTCGAGAGGCTCGTCAGGAGCAAGAGCGGTCTGATGCTGGTGACAGGCCCGACGGGCAGCGGGAAGACAACGACCCTCTACTCCACGCTCACGGCCCTCTCCTCCGACGAGAAGAACATCACCACGATAGAGGACCCGATCGAGTTCGTCGCCGACGAGTTCAATCAGATCTCGGTCCAGCCCGCGGTCGATGTCACCTTCACGTCGGCCCTGAGGCACATCCTCCGGCAGGACCCCGACATCATCATGGTGGGCGAGATCCGTGACCAGGAGACCGCCCGAAGCGCGATAAGGTGCTCCCTGACGGGCCATCTGGTCCTCAGCACCCTGCACACCAACGACACCGCATCCACCGCCGTGAGGCTGCTCGACATGGGCATAGAATCCTTCCTGCTGTGCAGCACACTCATCGGCATAGTCGCGCAGAGGCTCGTGAGGAAGGTGTGCGACGAGTGCGCGGAGGACTATTCCCCTGGAGAGACTCTGCTCGAGTCGATGGGCATGGCCGGCCGCAAGGCCGTGTTCAGGCGGGGACGCGGCTGCAGGACCTGCAGGGGCACCGGCTACAAGGGGCGCACTGCCGTCTTCGAGGTGATGGAGATCAGCGACAGGATACGCAGCCTCCTCGCGCATTCCGCCACGGTGGAGGAGCTGCGCAGGGCCGCCCTGGAGGAAGGCATGAACACGATGAGGGTCAACGCGACCCGCAAGGTGCTCGCCGGAGTCACCACCCCCTCGGAAATGCTCGAGGCGACGATGGGGATGGAGTGAGAAAGCCCGCCGTCATCACGGCCGCGGCAGCCGCCGCGGCGCTGCTCCTCTCCTGCGGCGGAGGCGGAGAAGACGGGACTCGATCGCTTCCGGACTCGGTCGCAGTGATTCCGCCCACTCCGCTCGAGGTGGCGCTGGAGTTCTCGAACCTCCTGTCGATGAACGACCCGGCCTGCTTCGACCTCCTCGCCCCCGGGCTGCGCGACACGATCGAGGCCTCCGGTCTCTCCCCCCAGGAGGCATTCGGCCGCTGGAGGGGCTTCGACCCGTCCGGTCGTCTCACCGAGGTCGTCGGAGAAGGCGCGGAAACGAGGACTTCGTACTTCTGCACGATCGTGAGGCTGGAGGATCCCGCGATAGTGCGCATAGACTTCGTTCTTGCCGACGGGCTGTGGCGGATCGAGGGCTTCGGCCTCGAGATCCCCGAAGAGGTGATAGATTCTCTGAATGTCGAGCGAACCGCCCGCATGATAGTCGCAAGCCCCGCCATGAGGTTCGAGCTGAGGGTCGCGAGGCAGCTCTTGGACGACTGCCGATTCGACTCGATCTCCGCCTGGTCCTCGGCCGATGCTGCAATTGCGCACGGGACGGCATTCGAGGAGTACATCCCCTCTCTCACGCCCGACGCCTACGCCCTGCTCGCCCTCTCGAACATCCGCCGCTCGGCCAAGATGCAGATAATCCAGGACAGGGCCACATTCGACGTCTCCACGGTGCCCGTCGAGCTGACGGGCTTCGTCGCCGCATGGCGCGAGATGGCCTTCACGTGGAAGTCCGTGCTCAGGGCCCGGCACGAGGCCATGCAGAACCTGCGAATCAACGGCACATGGGTGGATCCCGACTCTGCGCTGGAGCTGGCCAGGCTGTCCGTCCTTGCGGGGAGCTTCCTCGCGGTGAGCGACATGGTCGAGGAGCTGGACACCCTCAGCGCGACCTATCCGGCCCTCCTCACGACGGGGAGCGAGGAGCCCCTGCAGGAGCTGCTCGTGCAGCTCGATCCGCACGTCACCGAGCAGAGGAGCGAGAACGAGATCGGCATGACCGTCTGGCGGGCGCTCGGAGTCGAGATGAACGGAGACACAGACCCGGAACGGGTTGTCTACTGGGCGGGAAACCTGTTCCTCTTCGAGGGCAGGCCTGCCGGCTACAGGCTGGTCTGGAGGACCTACGAGGGCTACGACAGCGACCTCCACGCGGAGTTCGTCTCCGAGCCCTCCGCAGCGGGTGGTTGCAGGCAGATCAACCTTATCGGCAGCGACGGCACGTACGAGTACACCCTCCTCTACTCGGGCGGTACGCCTGTCTTCAGACGTACCCCCATCGGCACGGCGGGGGTAGGAGAGGAGTGAAGAGACCGGCTTCGGCCCCGGGAGGGGTGGCGGCCGCGGCGGGCTGGACCGGGCTCGTCCTGGTGATCGCCGCGGCTTTCGGGGCCGGCTTCCTCTGGCGGGTGTTCACGGACTGCCGCAGGGCATTCAGCGACGCGAGGGGGAGCATCCTGGTCGCGGGGCTCAGAGGGCACGAGCCCGCCTCCGCGACCATCATCTACGACGCCGACGGCGGGGAGCTAGCCGTTGCCTTCGTCGAGAACAGGACCCCGGTCGAGATCGATCAGGTGTCGCCGTTCGTCGTGCAGGGTTTCATAGCGACCGAGGACAAGGCCTTCTACAGGCACCGGGGCGTCAGCGTCAGGGGCATCCTGAGGGCTCTGTGGGTCAACGTCACGACGGGGGACATCCAGGGCGGCAGCACGATCACGCAGCAGCTCGCGAGGGGGCTCTTCCTCGTTCCCGACCAGACCATACAGAGGAAGCTGCAGGAGGCCTTCATCGCCATGGAGATCGAGAGGCAGTTCTCCAAGGACGAGATAATGGAGATGTACCTCAACCAGATCTACTTCGGCCAGGGCGCCTACGGCATCGAAGCCGCTGCCGCCACCTACTTCGGCGGCACGAGCGCGGCCGAGCTCTCGCTCTCCCAGGCGGCGATGCTGGTGGGCATGCCTCAGAGCCCGAGCGGCTACAACCCCGTCAGGAACCCGGAGAGGTGCATCGCAAGGAGGAACACCGTCCTTGCCATGATGCGGGAGGAGGGCTTCATCTCGGACGAGCAGGCTGAGGAGGCCATGGCCCTCCCCCTCGGCGTGGAGCTTGTCAGGCCGGACATCGAGCAGCAGTGGGACTACTTCAGCGAGTACGTCAGGCAGTACCTCGTGTCTAGGTACGGGTGGTCGGCCGTGTACGAGCAGGGTCTCCGGGTGTATACCACTCTGGACCCGGAGCTCCAGGAGGCGGCCGAGTTCGCGATGGACAGCGTGATGGCGCTCAGGGAGCCCGTGTGGGATCCTTCCACCGGCGGGTTCCTGCCGGCGCCGGACAGGCTGAGGTTCCCGAGCTCGTACGAATACTGGCAGGCGGTCGAGGATTCCTCGCAGGGTTCGCCCGACTACCTCCAGTGCGCGATCGTTGCGGTGGACCCCAGGAACGGATACATCCGCGCGATGGTCGGAGGAAGGGATTTCGAGGACAGCGAGTTCAACAGGGCCACCCAGGCCAGGAGACAGCCGGGGAGCTCGTTCAAGCCATTCGTCTATGCCGAGGCCGTCGAGCAGGGATGGTCTCCCGGAAGCGTGATCCTGGACCAGCCGGTCGTCGTGGACCTTTCCCCGGGAGAGTGGAGGCCCAGGAACTACGACGGGCACTTCCACGGCATGGTGACCATGCGCGAGGCCATTGCCCGATCCTACAACGTCTCGGCTGTACGCACCGGGATGGCCGTCGGAATAGAGGCGGTAGCCGCTCGGGCGCATGCCATGGGCATCGAGAGCGACCTCCCCATAGTCAACTCGCTTCCGCTCGGCAGCGCCATGGTGAGTCCCCTGGAGATGGCGCAGGCCTACATCCCGTTCGCGACCGGCGGAGTGGCACGGCGCGCCACGCCCATCCTCCGCGTGGAGGACAGGTACGGCAACGTGCTCGAGAGCAACGAGGCCCTCCAGCCGGGGTCGAGGGTCCTCTCCGAGACGGGTGCGGCCCTGATGCTCAGCATGCTCAGGTCGGTCGTCACATCGGGAACCGCCTCCGGGACCAGGTGGTACTCGGGAGGCCCCTATTCCGGCAGGGATGCCGCCGGCAAGACGGGCACGACGAGCGACTACGCCGACGCCTGGTTCATAGGCTTCACCCCCGACCTCGTCGCGGCGGTGTGGGTCGGCTACGACGACCACGTGGTCAGGATCAGGATGCAGAACGGCAGGGGCGAGACCGGTGGTGACATCGCTGTGCCGATATGGAACCGCTTCATGAGGAGAGCCTTCAGGGGCGCAGAACCGTCCTCCGCCCCGTCCTTCCCTGGAGCTCCATCTGGCTCGATCGAGACCGCGGTCATATGCAGGCTCTCGGGATGCCTCGCCAACGCCGAGTGCGGCGACAAGGCAGTGGAGGAGCAGTTCTGGGCGGGCACCGCGCCCACCACCTACTGCCCCATTCACAACTCCGTATCCCCCTTCTTCTCGGACACCACGATACCGGACTTCACGGAGTTCGACAGGATACTCGGAGTCACGCCCGGGGACGGGGCGCCTTGAGCCCGCTCCTGGCGGCGATTCTCGCGCTTCTGGCACTGGCTACCGCAGGGGCGCTGGGCTTCATGCGCTCCCGCGCGTACAAGGCGGTCCTCCTGAGGAGGGCGGCGGCGCTGGCGTCCACCGGAAGGACCGGAAGGATGATCTCCCTTCTCCAGCGCAATCGCGACAGGTCGAGCGTCTCGGACCCGCTGACGAACGCGCTGGTCTACTACTTCATCCGTTCCGGCAGGTACGACGAGGCCGAAAAGGTCGTCCTCGAAGCGATGGAGAGAGGCGACCGCAGCGGAGCCTCCATCGCGCAGCTGGCATTCTCGGCCGCCGGCCGCGGAGACGCAAAGGCGGCTGAGGAGCTCTACAGGAAGTCCCTGGAGAAGGACCCCGGACTCAGGCGGACGGTCAACGTCAACCTCGCCATGCTCCTGCTGGAATCAGGCAGGCTCGACGAGGCCGAGATGCTCCTGGAGGAGGCGCTCGAACTCAGGGAGGGGGCCTCGAGGAGCGGCGTGCACTCGAACCTCGCCCTCCTGCACCTGAAGAAGGGTCAGCCGAGGGATGCCCTCGTCCATGCCATGAGCGCCTACGAGCTTCAGCCCGTCTCGGAGCTGTCGAGAGTGGGACGCGCCCAGTCGCTGGCGCTCGCCTCCAGGGCGAGCGGGATGATGGGCGACTCCGAGCAGGCGCAGTCCCTCGCCGGGAAGGCCCTCAAGCTCCTCGAGGGGCTTGGAGGGGTGGAGAAGCTGGTCGCGGAGCTCTCCGAGATGGCCGGAGTCGCGGCATCGGAGGACAGGGTGAAGTCCACTTGAGACGGGCGGTGCTGGCCGCCGCCCTGGCGGTCGCCGTGTACACCTTCATGGTCCTCGTGTCCGACATAGGCGCAGTGCGGTCGGCTGTCTCGGGACTCTCCCCGGGAGACCTGCCCGTCCTCCTGGCGCTGCCCCTCGCGAACTACGCGGTCCGCTTCCTCAAGTGGGACTACTTCCTTCGGAGGATCGGAGTGCGGCTGCGCACCGGCAGGAGCGCCCAGGTCTTTCTTTCCGGCTTCGCGATGACTGTCTCGCCCGGGAAGTTCGGCGAACTGCTGAAGAGCTGCCTCCTGAGGGACAGGGAGGGCATTCCCGCAGTCTCGACCTCGCCTGTCGTGTTCGCCGAGCGAATCACCGACCTGATCAGCATGATCCTGCTCGCAGCCCTCGGGCTGGCACTCTCCGGCGGCCGTGCAGCCCTGCCTGCGATCGCCGCCGGCGTGGCCTTCGCGGCTCTCGTGTTCGCTTTCCTCTCCTCCGAGAGGATGTTCGGCGCGTTCACCGGGCTGGTCTGCCGCATCCGCAGGTTCTCGGGCAGGAGGGAGGACCTGTGCCGCTTCAGGAGGAGCTGCGCCGGGCTGCTCGGGCCCGCCAGCCTGGCCGTCTCGGTGCCGCTCGGGATGGTCTCGTGGGGGGCTGAGGCGATGGTTCTCGTCTTCGCAGCGAGGGCCATGGGCGCCAGCCTGGAACCCGGAGCGGCACTGCTGGCCCATTCCGCTGGAACCGTAGCAGGCGCCGTCTCGATGATACCCGGTGGCCTCGGGCTGACGGAGCTGACCGTTGACGGCCTGCTGACGCCGCGGCTGGGTCTCGCCTGCGCCACAGCAGCGACCCTGGTGATGCGCTTCGCCACGCTCTGGTTCGCCGTCGTGATAGGCGTGGCAGTGCTTGCCTTCGAGAGGCGGGGAACGGCGCGCATGAGGAGGGCTGGTTCGTCGGCGCCGGCGGATTCGCAAGAGGTCTGCGCTCCATCTGCGGAAACCCGCGGCTAGAGAGATTTACGAGCGGCACACTCGGGACTGGACAGGGGTCCCGGAGCTCTCGCGTCGCATGGCGCCCCGGCTCGCCTCGAGAGCGCACTGAAAGGGCGTTCTCCCGAAAGGCTCCTGACCGTTCAGCGAAGGTCGGCGCAGGAAAGACAAGAGCCCCTTCCGAAGCCCCTGGTTCTGGATGCCTGGAACAGGCTGATGCCCTGTCTGGCTGAGCTCGCTGAGCTATACGACCTTTTCGGAGCGCAAACGGACAGGCGTTCCCTCTTCCTAGCGGCAAGCAAGCTCGGTCTCCGCAGTGGAAGATCATCCCTGGCGCGAGTAGAACAGGGTTAGACGTGAGATGCACTAGAGCCTGACCACCCGGATCGATGACACCAGCCCGTCGACTGGAATGAACCGTCCCGGGACTTCTGGACTTCACATGTTTTCTTTCATAGCTTCCAAATCAGTGGAGTGGGCATGCCATCCGTGTCGGAACTTCAAGGCTAATTCTATTGGTGCCTTGAAGTTGCAACGGGAGGTATTGTGTCTGTCGTAGATTGTCTTTGGGGGAAGACATCTACTGATGGTCGGACGTTAGGCTTGCTCCAGCACCTTGGTGATACTGCTGCAGTGGCCCTCTCTATCCTTGAGAGGGAACGCCCCGGTTGGACGCATCTATTCCCCGGCGGTGTGGAGCAGAAACGCCTTGCCCTTGGGCTATCTCTATTTGCAGGTCTGCATGATCTCGGGAAGGCCACACCAGTATTCCAGACTAAAAGAAGAGACTGGGCAGATGTCGGACGCTCTGCAGGGCTCCTTTGGGATGACAACCTTGCCACCCTCGATATGCCACACGGTCTGTTCTCTCAGGTCCTGGTGGAGTCTGTGCTCCTCCAGTCAGGTTTCCCCGAATCCCCTTGCAGATCTGTAAGTGTAGCTGTCGCGGGTCATCACGGATATCCAGCGCCACCTAGCGAGCTGAGAAACGCCAGGCGCTATATCCGCATCCTGCAATCCCAGGGCTGGATGGATGTCTGGAATCATATCCTGCAATACCTCGAACAATCTGTCGGAGTACGCGCTGTGGAGTTCAAAGACGCATTCGCTGATAAACCAGGGACAGCGATGTTCCTGGCCGGCCTTACCAGCGTGAGCGACTGGATTGCTTCCGACCAGCAGCTCTTCCCGGTTGATCGGACATCCGATTGGGAGGAATGCCTGAGAATGAGCGCCACAGCTCTCGAAGCAATCGGCTGGAGGGGTCGCGCAACGACGGAGCAACGCAACTTCAGCTTCACGGAGCTTTTCGGATTCGAGCCACGACCGCTCCAGCAAGCTATGGAATCGCTGCTGCAAGATCTCGAAATGCCTTCTATGATAATCATCGAAGCCCCCATGGGTGAAGGTAAGACGGAAGCCGCGCTCCAGGCTTGCTTGAACCTCGAGGGTTCTCTGGGGCATCGGGGCCTGTACTTCGCCCTCCCCACCAGGGCGACCGGCAGGGCCATGTATAACCGGGTGTCGGCCTTCTGCAAGAGATGGCTTGATGCCGATGCACCTGATGTGCATTTGGTGGTCGGAGGCCCAAGGCTGAAAATGATACCGGAGCCCGCCGTTTCTGGAGACGGCTTCACGGACAGACCCGGCGAAGTTCAGTCCGCCAGCTCCGGGGAGTGGTTCACGCCAAGGAAGCGTGCTTTGCTTGCAGGGCTCGGTGTAGGGACTGTAGATCAGGCACTTCTTGGCATTCTGAATGTCAGACACCAGTTCGTCCGGCTGTGGGGGCTTGCGAACCGCACACTCGTCCTTGATGAAGTGCACGCCTACGACACCTACACGACCGATCTGATCGAGCGCCTCCTGGAATGGCTGTCGGCGCTGCGCTCAAGCGTGATATTGATGAGCGCCACACTTCCAGCCGCGAAGAGGGAGAGGCTCATCCGCGCATACGGAGGACGGCCGATCGAGGCGGCCCGCTATCCCCGGATCACCTGCATATCGAGGGATTCGTCCAAGGTAATGCAGTTCGCTGCCACGAGGAGCACAAGGATCAAAGTCGAAGGCGGACCAGAGGAAACCAAGCCTCTTGCCGAGTGCATCATGAATCTTGTGAAGCCTGGCGGAGCGGTGTGCTACATAGCGAACACCGTAGCCAGAGCACAGGAAGTCTACTCGTGCCTGCATCAGCAACTGGCCGATGAAGACAGGCCTTCGCTCCGGCTCTTCCATGCCAGGTTCCCAGAGGATAGACGATCCGAGATCGAGAGAAGCGTGCTTGCCGGATTCGGGCCTGGCTCCGATCGAAATCCGGCAGGTTCGATCCTGATCGCGACACAGGTCGTCGAACAGAGCCTGGACGTAGATTTCGACGTTATGGTGTCCGATCTTGCTCCTGTCGACCTCCTCCTTCAGAGGGCTGGCAGGCTCTGGCGGCACGAGTCACGGAACGCCGCACGTCCGTACGACTGCGCAAGGCTGTGTGTATCCGGCCTCGGCAGCCCTGGCGATCTTCCGAATCTGTCGCCTCATAAATATGTCTATGAAGAGCACCTGCTGCTGAAGACCGTTGCCGTGCTGCGATCAAGAAGCGAGCTGTGCCTGCCGGCAGACCTGGAGGAGCTCGTAGAAGCAGTTTACTCAGCCCAAGCTCCCGATGCCCCTCCTGCCCTGCTCGAGCGGATCAATGCAACGGAATCCGCCTACTCGAGAAACAGGCAGCGCCAAGATGCGGAGGCGGCAAACAGAATCATAAGCCCGCCAGAATCGTATACGGAAAGTCTCAGCCTCTACAGGCTGTTCGATCCTGAGGACGAGCCTATCGCCCACGAGTCCATCGCTGCACTCACACGTCTGGGCTCTCCCTCTATTCGGGTGATCCCCGTCTATGAAGGAAGCCGGGAAGCCTCTACCGCTTCCAAGCAAGGTAACGGAGCTCTAGAGCGCATCTCGAACGAAATGGCGATGCAGATGCTCTGTCGGTCGATGAACATCTCCCGGAAAGACCTTGTCAGAGCTCTTGTGACGGCAGGTGCCCCGGTTCGCTGGCAGAGGAATGCTCTGCTAAGGAACTGCTACCCGCTTTGGCTGGATGAGTGCGGATTCGGTTCTGTCGGGGACATAGGATACCACCTCGACCCCATGCTGGGGCTGGTGTACACGAACGGAGAGATGAACGATGAGTGACCCGCGCCCGAGTTTCAACCTGCTCGAGGAGTGCTGGATCCCCGTCAGGGCACTTGATGGCCACATGTGTGAGTGTTCCCTGAGGGATACGCTCGATCACTGCCAGGAGCTTTCAGGCATTGCAGATTCGATCCCAATTGTTCATTCAGCGTTGCTGAGGCTGCTCATTGCGCTTGTCCATCGAGCTATCGAGGGGCCGTGTACCATGGACGAACGGAAAGCGCTGCTGAAGTCAGGCAGGCTTCCAATGGAACGCATCGGCAGGTATCTGAAAAGGTGGGCGGACATGTTCGACCTTTTCGATCCTGTCAGGCCTTTCATGCAGGTGCCGGCTCTCCAGGGCTTGCAGTGCGAGTTCCCTGTCTCGAAGCTGTGCCCCGAGCACACCAGCGGGAACAACCCGGTTCTGTTCGATCATTCCTTTGATGACCGCCCTCGGTTCATGGCGGCACCCGAGCTGGCAAGGCGGCTCGTCAGCCTTCAGGCAACGGCCCTCACGTCAGGCAAGAGCGCGCTGTCGCATACAAAGGATTCGCCCAGCGGCAGGGCCGCGCTGATCTTCGTACAGGGCCTCAACCTCTTTGAGACCATCGTTCTCAACATGGTCCGGTACGACCGAGGCAGCGCAAAGGCTGATTCTGCAGTATGGGAGCGCGAGCCTCCGAGTCTTGACCATCTTCGCGAAACCCCCGAAAGAAACCCGGTTGGTCCAGCCGACAGATACACTTGGCGAAGCAGGGCGATCCTGCTGAAGGCGGAAAACAGAAACGGTGTCTTGGGAGCATCCAGGATGCTTTTTGCTTCTGGCGAGTCGCTTTCCCCGGAGGCATTTGCAGGCGACCCGATGGCAGCATACAAGATGGTCGAGGAGCACGGTCTGGTAGCGCTTACCTTGCGAACAGAGAGGAAGTTCTGGAGGGATTACCTGGCTCTGCTGCCGCGGAGCGCGAGGGAATCCGGCTACATGCCTCCCAGGGTGGTCGAGGAGGCTGCAGAACTGGTCGAAGATTACCAGGATCTTGCTGTGATGGTGCTGGCGCAGGCCGCCGTGCCGGGACAGCCCAAGATAGAGATCTGGAGGAAGGAAGCCTTTCCCCTGCCAAAGTCGTTTTTCCAGCAGGGCTCGGAGGGGCTTCTACTCAACCTGCGGTCGGCTATCGGGAAGGCCGAGGAGGTGTACCAGGTTCTGCAGAAGGCAGGATACGCTCTTGCTGCAGGGCTTATTGCCCGTGACGGCTCCAGGAAGCCGGCTCCAGGGGATGTAAGGTCGCTCCTTGGCTCCCTTAACATCATTCCCCAGTACTGGACCAGGCTGGAGACGGAATTCCCCCGTCTTGTCAGAGACATCGGCAGTGGCCGGGAACAGGCGTCTCTGGCTTTGAACAGCTGGCTCGAGCTGCTTGTCCGGACCGCCAGAACCGCGCTTGGTTCCGCAACCCGAAATGTAGAGCCCAGGGCTCATGCCCTCAAGGCTGTTTCAGATGCAGTGAAGAAGCTGGAAGATGGCCTCCGTTCGGCCATCCCCGACATGCAGTACGGAGGAGGTGCGCATGGAAAGGGCAAGGGCTGAGAGCTTCATCGCGTTCCTCAGGGGTCTGGCATCGAAAGGGGATCGAGGTTCCCTCGCGGCTCTCCGGAAGGGTCTGACAAAGCCTCCGGGAGAGGCCGTGGAGATGTACAGCCTCGTAGCCCCGTATGCGACGGGTCTGGGTAAATGGGACGAAGATTTGATGTACCTTGTTGCCTCGCTTTTTTCGTTGCACAGCGATCCTGGAGGCAGTGGCACTCTCGGAGCTTCGCTGTCACGGGCCAGGGCGGGCAGGGGCAGCGGGGCTGGCAGCATGGACTTGAGGTTCTCGGCTCTGCTCGATTCCGACAAAGATGCTTTGCCCAACCGCCTCAGACAGGCTGTATCGCTGCTCCGCAGCTCGGGTGTAGAAATCGATTATGTGCAGCTCTTGATAGACCTTTCGAGCTGGTTCGCCGCTGACAAGCGGGTTCAGCGCAGATGGGCCGCTGACTACTATGCAGCACGGGGATCCTCTGACGATTCCCATGCTGATACAGGATTGGGGGAGGGAAATGGCGAAGTTTCTTGAGATACACGCTCTGCAGAGCTTTCCGCCTTCACTGCTCAATCGCGACGACACCGGATCACCCAAGGACTGCGACTTCGGAGGTTATAGAAGGGCCAGGATTTCGAGCCAGTGCATCAAGCGGAGCATGAGGAGCTTCGTCAGGGAGAACGAGCTGCTTCCCTCGGGTTCGCTGGCGACCAGGACAAAGAGGCTCTATGCGGAGCTGGCGCGCCGACTGCAGCATAAGGGTGTGCCGGAAGAAACCCTCAATGCCGTTGTCGGGGCGGGGCTGGCCGCATGCAACCTGAAGGCGGCCGACTCTGAGAAGATGGAGTACCTGGTGTTCCTCGGCGATGGGGAGATGGCCGAGCTGGCCGGGCTGATGGACGAGCACTGGGATGCCCTTATAAAGTTGTCCGATGCTTCGACAGGCACCGAGGAGGATAAATCGGCCAAAGCCCGCAAGAAGAGTAAAAAAGAGGCGCACGAGGCTGTTCCTCCAGAGGTGAAGAATGCATTCCAGCGTGTGCTGGATGGCAAGAAGGCCGTCGACCTGGCTCTTTTCGGCCGCATGCTCGCCGATCTCCCCGAGAAGAACGTGGATGCTGCATGCCAGGTGGCTCATGCCATCTCGACGCACACCGTCAGCAGGGAGTTCGATTTCTTCACGGCTGTTGACGACCTGAAGCCCGTAGATACCCAGGGTGCCGACATGATGGGCACTGTCGAGTTCAACTCGGCATGCTACTACCGGTACATGGCCATCAACCTGGACATCCTGGAGCAGAACCTGCAGAACGACAGGGCGATGATACAGGCCGGCCTCAAGGCCTTCGTCACTGCGGCAGCTCTTGCCTATCCATCGGGCAAGCAGAACACCTTTGCGGCATTCACGCCTCCGAGCTTCTTCGCGGTATCTGTCGCCTCAGGAGGCAACCCCAGGTCTCTGGCAAACGCATTCGAGAAACCGGTGCGTCAGGTTTCAGGCAAGAGTCTTTCCGGTCTCTCGACTGAAGCGTTGGATACCTACTGGGAGCAGTTGGACCGGATGTACGGCGTTCCCGAGGGCAGGAGCGTCTTTGTAGCGTGCGTTGACAGTGACATGCTTTCTGCCCTCAAACAGTACGCTGTGGCTGGTGTGAACGATGTCGTGGACGGTGCTGTAGCTGCAGCCATGAAGCTGCTCTAGGAACGGGTACAATGCCAACGCTTCTGATGGCCCTCGCGGGGCCGATGCAGTCGTGGGGCATCGGCAGCCGGTTCGATGAGCGGGAAACCCTTCTTGAACCGAGCAAGAGCGGGGTGATCGGCCTTCTATGTGCCGCGATGGGAAGAGACAGGTCCGAGCCTGTTGACGATTTGGCGAGAACCAGGATGGGCGTCAGGGTTGACAGAGAGGGCAGGATATCCTTCGACTTCCACACGGCCGGGAACGTCATCAAAGCCTCGAGCAATGCTTCTTCTACACCTACCAGATCGAATCTGGTCGAAACCGTCGTTACCAGGCGGGCGTTTCTCTCCGATGCTGTCTTTCTGGTCGGTTTGGAAGGCGAGGATGGCCTCTTGAAAAGGGCGCTGGCTGGCCTTCTCGACCCGAAATGGCCCCTGTATCTTGGCAGGAAAAGCTTCGTACCTTCGATGCCTGCAGCTCTGCCGGACGGGCTGTCCTGCTCTGGCCTGTGTGAAGCCTTGGCCGGGTACCGCTACCTCGTTTCTGGCGCCCCTCTCCCCGATTCGGTCAGATACGTAATCGAATCCGCATCTGGTCTTGAGAGGACGGATCAGCCTGCCGGGCCTTTCTCTTCGAGAGCCTTCGGCACGCGGCATGTCATGTCTGTTACCGAAAGGTGGGGGGTGGTTCCGAATGTACCTAACTAGGCTGGTACTGAACACCCGCTCGAAGCCGGTCAGGCGCGATCTGGCCAATCCATACGACATGCATCGCACGCTCACTGCTGCCGTGGCAAAGCACCTTTCTGATGAGCGTCTCCTCTGGAGGGTTGATGAAAGACGAGGTGCCCTGCCTGTCGTGCTTGTCCAGACATGGAACGCTCCGGACTGGGAGCATCTCGACTCGGGCTATTGCGACGAGCAGCCGTCCGTGAAGTGGTTCGAGTTCCAGCCCCTTTCGGGAACAGTGTGCCGTTTCCGCCTGAGAGCCAATCCTTGTACTTGCACTGAAGGCCGCAGGCACGGAATCACCGCTCCTGACCTGCAACTGGCATGGCTTGCCCGACAGGGTTCCAGGCACGGGTTCGAGGTCATCTCGGCAATCGTCATGAGGCAGCAGCCGGTCAAGGCGCACAAGTATGGGAAGATACTGACACTCTGCAGCGCGTTGTTCGACGGAGCCCTGGAGGTGACTGCTGAAGAGGCGTTCGGGAGATGCGTAAGGAATGGCATAGGGCACGGCAAGGGGCTCGGGCTGGGCTTACTGTCTCTGGCGCGGCTTGATGTCGAATCGTAATCTCAACGAGCTCCCGAGAATCAGCGACAGCGTCTCGTTCCTGTATCTCGAATACGGTCAGCTCAAGGTCAACGATTCGTGCATCGTTTTCGCGAACAGGTCCGGCGATTTGCAAGTACCGGCTGCTTCCCTGTGTTCGCTTCTTCTCGGTCCTGGAAGCTCGGTAACTCACTCGGCCATGAAGGCTCTCGCAGAGTGCGGCTGTTCTGTTGTGTTCTGTGGCGATGTTGGCACGAAGTTCTACTGCTGGGGCTGCGGCGAAACCAGAAGTTCCGCCAACCTTCAAGTTCAGGCGTACTGCTGGGCGGATGACCAGCGACACCTGTCCGTGGCGAAGAAGCTCTACGGAATGAGATTCGGAACCGCAATCCCCGATGGAATTTCACTGGCTCGCCTCCGAGGGATGGAGGGGTTGCGGGTTCAGGATTCGTACATGAGGGCCAGCAAGAAATGGGGGGTTAAGTGGGAAGGTCGGAAATACGATGACCACAACTGGCAGGCGGCAGACCCGGTGAACAAGGCTCTGTCTGTCTGTTCATCGGCCCTGTATGGTGTCTGCCATGCAGCCATAGTCTCTCTCGGATTCTCACCCGCGCTCGGTTTCATCCACACTGGAAAACAGCTGTCATTCGTGTACGACATCGCTGATCTGTACAAGGACGAGCTAGTGATTGATACAGCCTTCGAAGCGGCCTCAGACGGGGCAATGAAGATAGAGCCGCGCGCCAGGACTGCCTTCAGGGAAAAGGTTGTCGCTGTCCGTCTGATGGAAAGGATTGTCGACGATTTGAAAGGTGTTTTCGAAGGCATTCAGCTCGAGGATAGTTATGCATCAGAGGACTCAGTTGGAGACCTCTGGAATGCTGATTCGGTGCTGCCCGGAGGAATATGCTACAATGGTAGTGATGACACTGGAGAGAACAAGCAATCGCTTTCGGGGTGTTCTGACCCGATGGATGGTTGAGATCGAAAGAGGAGTCTATGTCGGTCGCCTGAGCGGTGCGGTAAGAGACCTGCTATGGTTGAAGTGCATGGAAGAAGCAGGCTCTGGCCGCTGTTGTCAGATGTTCAGTTCCAATACCGAGCAGGGATATTCCATTCGTTCGAATGGACCTGGCCCTCGATACATAGGAACCTTCGATGGCTTGCAGCTCGCTGTCTGTATGAATACCCGCAGAGAAGGTCTCGAGCCGTCCCAGGAACAAGATGTGATGGGTGAGTGAGGTCTGGGCGTAAACTGTTATTGATTGGAGAGTTTTCCCCGCACGTGCGGGGATGGACCGGATAACGGCAGACCCGCGCATGACCGGCACGGCGTTTTCCCCGCACGTGCGGGGATGGACCGTAGTCCTGTTTCATCCGGTGAAGCACGCCCGCCGTTTTCCCCGCACGTGCGGGGATGGACCGCTCGAGCAGAGAGACACCGTGCATCGGATCGCCGTTTTCCCCGCACGTGCGGGGATGGACCGTACCAGGCGATGACCGGAGAGGTCGTTCTCACTCGTTTTCCCCGCACGTGCGGGGATGGACCGGCGGCAGGCCTTTATACGTGGGCGAGCTTTGAGGTTTTCCCCGCACGTGCGGGGATGGACCGCCCTCTGCCGCCAGTACGGGCAGAGAGTATGCCGTTTTCCCCGCACGTGCGGGGATGGACCGCTCTCGACGTGCGCGAGGAGCGCGGCGAACGGAGTTTTCCCCGCACGTGCGGGGATGGACCGGCAGCAGGCTCCCGATCTGGTGAATCCCACCACGTTTTCCCCGCACGTGCGGGGATGGACCGCCCCGAGACGCACACGAAACGGTCA
>CAZMTK010000008.1:0-115224 GCA_964569245.1 uncultured bacterium
AACGGCTTGCGCTTCACCTGCGCCGCGAAGCGCAGCGGAGCGGCGTCGGCTGGAAGCGCGGGTTGGGCGGGTCTATTTGACTTCTGGCAGCTTTTTCAAGCACATGAACCAATCGAGACATGTTACATCGGGATCGGGCTTCTCAATGCGGTCCCTGGCCACGCCGCAAGAACCTGGAGGCGGTACGATGACATCGTCGCCAGGCCGCCAGTTCGCGGGGGTCGCGATCCCATACTTGTCGGATGTCTGCATAGCGATCAGCAGACGCATAATCTCATCCATGTTCCGCCCGTTGGAAAGCGGGTAATACAGAATCGCCCGCACGATTCCTTTGGGATCAATGATAAACACGGCCCTGACCGCCTGCGTCGTGCTGGCACCAGGCTGCAGCATGCCAAACGCCTTTGATACTTCCATCTTGAGGTCTTCAATGACCGGGAAGGTGACTTCAATATCCTGCATGCCTTTGTACGTGATCTTTTCCTTGATCGTACGCAACCAGGCGATGTGAGCATAGATGCTGTCGATCGAAAGACCGAGCAGTCTGCAGTTTCTCCTGGCAAATTCCTCTTGCATGGAAGCGAAGGCCATGAACTCCGTCGTGCAAACCGGTGTGAAATCCGCCGGATGCGAGAAAAACACAACCCAACTTCCCTCAAAATCCTTCGGAAAATGGATCTCGCCTTGTGTTGTCCTAGCAGTGAACTCTGGTGCTTTGTCGCCAATCAATGGCATTCTTACGGTCTCTTCACTCATTGCTCTATTCTCCTTTCGCTCCATTGGTTTTTCAGGCAGCAAGTGGAGCACTCTTGCCGCCCAACGTTCGGCCTCTGGGGCGGCTAAGCCGTACCCAGCAGGCCGTGGTTGTGCTCCCATTCGATACCTTTGCCATCCTCCAACGACTTCACATAGCATTCGAGATTACCGGCGATCTTCTCAAACACCTGCGGGAGAAACTGGGCAAGGTCCTCTATATCAGGATCATCCCCAAGTGGGCCGCCATGGTAGTTCCGCATATGGCGAAGTATGTCTTGCCGTTCTGTCTCGGGAAGTGCCTTGAATGGGTCTTGCACCGCGTGGTTGTGAAAGTCGGAGAGGTGGATGAACGCGCAGCCGAATTTGTAGACGGACAGCGTCCAACCTTGCAGGCGTTGTGCAAGTTCGACCATCTCACGATCCGTGATCTTGCATGCCTTCCCATTGCCGGTTATCGCTGTCCATTTCTGTCCAGTCAACGTGGCGTGTATGAGTCGCTCACGCTCCCCCTTGTCTTGAATTGACAGAAGCCAGATCACGCGAACCATCGAATCGAGTTCCTGTCGGAGAATTGACATGGCCGGACTCAATGTGGCGCGTCCTGGACCGATGCGATTCATGGCAATGCGGTTTTCCTCGGAGCGCTGCCTCACGGCGTCGCAGAACTCTTTCGTTTCGGTGTTCATATTCACACAGCCCAACACTGATTATGCAGAGTCTGTCTTTTCGGCTGATTCCGCCTCTCCCGACCTACTTGCGGCTATCATCAGCCGACCTCATGTTGCTGTCAACAACCATGATACATGTGCCCGACTCATTCAGGCACTCTGCATTTTCCCGAGATTCCCGAGATATCCAGAGTCGGTATAACATCGGTTTTCAGAGTCATTGGCAGGGGCGACCTCGCTCTTGAGCGCTGGCGGGACAGGCATCCCGCCGGCTCTCGGCAGACTGCCGGACGCGAGGAGTGGAACGCTGGCTCTGTCAGGGCCGAGGGAAGTCCCGGCCGGCCTTGTTCGATCCTAGAACACGTCCGCGACGGCCGACAGGTAGAAGCGCGCTGGTCCTCCGCGAATTGGGATGCCCACCGCCGCATCGGCGCGGAACAGGCCGCTCCGCCCCCTGATCCCCAGACCCGCTCCCGAAGGATGCTCCCAGCCTCCCGAGGTTTCCAGAGCCGCGACATCCCAGAAGGCGTAAAGTCTTGTGTCGGTTTCGCCCAGCGACACCTCGGGCCTCAGCACCACCCATCTGGAAGCCCTGAACGAATTCTCGGCATAGCCCCTGAGGGTCTTCTGCCCGCCCAGCCTTCTGAGCCTGCTCTCGAGCACCGCCCCCTCGACCACTCCTCCGACGCTAAAACCGCCTCCGAGCCCTGCAACCCCGAAATACCAGTCGCCTCTCGCCTCCAGCCCGGCGCTGGAGAGGACTCCCGAGCTGTCCGGCCCCGAGAGGGTGCCCAGCCTAGCCTCGAAATCCATGACCAGCCCGCTCCAGCCCTGTCTCGTGCGCCTCCCCGGGGTCCAGCCCAGCCCGGCCAGCCCGTAGTCGTAGGAGCGTTCGACGTCGCCGGGCTCGTACCCCCGCCATGTCCCTGCTCCGGCCCTTATCTCGAGGTCCTCCCTCAGCTCCCAGCCGGCCTCCAGCTCGGCCTCCCTGTTCAGCCACCCGCTGTCGGGTATCGCCTGGGCGAGGCGGAGAGTCGCGGACAGCGGCGTTCCCAGAATCCAGGGCTCCCTGTACCTCCCGGAGGCGTCCACCCCTCCCCAGCCCGACCTCTCGACATGGAGCCCCAGCTCCCTGGCCGTCCCGAACAGGTTGACCACATCCAGGTCGCCGGCGCCCTCCATCTCCTCCGATCCGCCGGAGCCGGCGAATCCGAAGGAGGCGGCGAAGCTTCCCGAAGGCCCCTCCACGACCTCCTGCACTATCACGAGCCCGCCCATCGGGCCGAGCACGAGAGCGTGAGGTCCCACCCGCTCCAGGAAAGGCAGGCGCGACAAGCGGGACTGCCACCGCTCCACGGGTCCAGGATCGTACGGCTCCCCGGCTTCCAGCCTGAGGAGCCTGGAGAGTATCCGGGGATCGGTATCCTCCAGACCCTCGAAGCGCACCTCCTCCAGCTCGGCATGCCGTCCCGGAGCCACTGCCGCCGTCATGCTGTCCGGGCCCGCGAGATAGAGGCCGACGCGGGCGAAGGGGTAGCCCTGGAACAGGTACCATCCGAGAATCTCCTGCTGGATCGCCAGCACGGTCGAGTCGCAAAGAGGGAGATCCTCTCCGACCAGACCCGTCGGCGGCAGCGGCGGGCTTCCGGTGACGCCGAGTCCTATCGAGGAGACGAGCGCGCAGACCATCGCGGGGAGCGCCATCAGAAGGTCACCGTGCCCTCGAGCCCGCCCCGGTGGGTCCAGGAGGAGCCGGCGATCCTCCTGCCGTTGTAGGTGAGCGACACCTCCAGATCCCGGGAGACTCTCCGCGAGACCCTGGAACCGACCGTCAGGTTAGTGCCTTCGGCCTTCCCGTCGAACAGCCAGAGGGGGACGGGCTCCTCGGCGGAGACGACTTCGGCTCCGAACGACGAGTAGGACGACCAGCCCCATGCGTTCAGCGAGACGTGGGGACGCAGCTCGTACAGGTTCCCCGACAGCCCGGTGAAGGCTTCGGACCTGTGCTCGAGAGCCGCGAGGACGCCCGGCTCGAGGGAAGTCGATGCCGTGACTGACGGATCGGCCTGGACCCTCGCCGCGTCAGTCCTGCGCTCGGCGTAGAGCTCCTCCTCCGACCTCGCCAGCCGCTGCAGCAGCTCCATCGAGAGCCACTCCTCGGGCGAGAGCCGCTGGGACAGCTCGACGAGCCGGGCGGACTCCCTTCTCGTCCCGGCGCCGCTGTAGTCCCTCGCCTGCCGCTCGATGCGGCCGCGGAGGCGAAGGAGTCTCAGGAGACCCGAGCGGCTGCGCCATGCGGGTGCGGCCTCGACGGAGTACCCCCCGTCCCCGCTGCCGAAGGCCCCGGCGAGCAGGAAGACCCTCAGGCGGTCGTCGCCGCCGGAGGCGTCGAGACGCACCGAGCAGTCAAGGCCCGGCCCCTCCGATCCGCCGGAGGCCAGAGATGCCTCCAGCGAGGCTTCCGCGACGAGATCTCCCGATTCTCCGGGCAGGTAGTAGATCTCGTAGTCCCCGTCCGGGTCGGGGTAGTAGCTTCCCGTCTCCTCGTCGTAGCTGTAGCTGCCCTGGCCTTCGCCCACATACCTGTAGTGGACTTCCAGAGAGCGGCTGAGAACGCCCGAGCCGGAGTAGCTCGCGCTGGCCCAGGTCGTTCCCGATCCTGCGGAAGCCCGTGCCGATATGGCGTCCGACACCGTCGAGGCGCCCTGGTCGAAGATGCTGACGGAGTGCTCCGCGGAGCCGGAGGCGCTCCACCCGGAGCCCCCTCCTGAGCCTTCCAGCCGAGCGGAGATGATCCTCCGCGGAAGGGGCACCTGGGATTCACGCCCGTCCAGCGCGTACTCGAGCGTCAGCCGCCCGGAGGACGACCCCGAGGCAGCCTCGGCCCCCGTTCGGAACGAGATCCTGTCTCCCTCAAGGCTGTCCAGCCAGCTCTCGGACAGCAGCTCGACTCCTGCAAGGGGATCCACGACGCCGAGTTCGAGAGTCGTTCCGGCCGAGGCTCGATGCACTCTGCCGGACTGGAGCGAGTCAACTCCCTCCCGGTGCACGGCGGACGCCTGAACGGCCAGGCCCAGTCTGCCCACATCGCGGAAGAAGGATGCACGCCCCCTTCCGATCCCGCCTCCTGCGGAGGGCAGCCGGACGCCGCCCAGGACGGACAGGCCGGAAAGGCTCATGCCGGCCTCGAAGATGTCGTCCCGTCGCTCCCAGGAGGGCGGCAGCGCCCAGCCGGACAGGGAGCTGTCCTCCTCCCACACCCCGGGCTGCCTGAACCCGTCGGAGACCAGCACGGCTCTCGCCGAGAGCTCGGCTGCCCCATCCCATGCCTCCAGGACGGCTCCGGCGGTCGTGGAGAAGCCCTCCCGCGTGGTCTCCCGAGGATCGAAGGTATTCCCGACCCTTCTCGACACGGCGCTCTCAACGCTCCAGGAGATCGCCCCGTCCCGCCCGGGCGACGCAGCCCTCAGCCCGGCCACTTCCAGGCTCTCCGGAATCTCCAGATAGATTCTCGGCAGATGCGTTCCCTCACCCTCGCCGACCCAGGCGAATCCTCCGATCGAGGAGTCGTACACATAGTCGCCCGGACCATCCGGAGGCCTGTCGAACTCGACCCGCCAGTCGCCGAGCCCGGGCCCCTCGTAAACGAAGCGTCCCAGGCTGTCCAGGCTGTACGAGCCTTTGCCCGGCCCCACCTCCTCCGCGCCGTCCACCCATGCGCTGTCGGGATCCTCCCCGGCGTTCTCGAGCGCCTCTATGGCCTCGTCGGTGAGTGCGAAGCCGAGGGGACGTTCCCTGTCGTCCGCCTCGCTGAAGCCCACGATCTCGAGCCCCACCCCTCCTGTCACCAGGCCCGCGGAGGCCGAGACGAGATCCACGCTGAAGCCGTCCCCCCTGCTGTAATAGGTCACCTCGGCCCTCTGGTCCCTTCTGATGAGTCGCCTCGGAGTGAAGGTGATCCGCCCCGTGGTGTAGTCCATGGTGTAGTCCGCGGACTCCCCGCGCTCGAGCGGGAATCCGTCCAGCAGCACCCTCTCGCTTCCGGGAGCGATCTCGGATCCGCCCGAGACGTCGTAAGGGCCCTGCACTCCTTCGAGAGTGTAGAACACCGTCCGAGCATGCTCCTGGCCTGACACGCCGGCTCCGCCGCCTGCCGAGAGGGAACCGGGGGACTCTAGCCGGGCATCCGCCCCGCTGAGCTCCCTGCGCCATGCGAGCGCTCCGGTGCCCGGCCTGGACCACTCGATGTCGCCGAGGCGCGCTTGCCAGCTCTCGCCCCTGACCGCAAGCAGGACCTTGTCCAGCTCGGACACGAGCTCGGACGAGCCCGATCCGACCGGGAGGTTCTGGTCGGAGACGGAGCCCTCGACCTCAACTCCCTGGGCGACCGTTCCGGAGATCGCCAGCCTCGTGCTCTGAGTCACCCCGGGGCCCTCTCCGACACTGATTCCGAGCCTCTTGCTGCCGGAGATGTACAGCCCGGGCGCCATTGTCTCCTGTCGCCACGCTGCGCCGAACCCGGAGGGGAGCCTCTCCAGGATCTCCAGGTCCAGCACTGCAGTGCTCGGGACACCGAGCGGAGCCTTCTCGAAGGTCACCACGACCGTGTCTCCCGCGGCCGGAGCCGGATCGAGCCTCAGCCCCGGGCGCGCACCCGAGCTTCCTGGAACCGCGGACAGCGTGTCGCCGGCGCATACCGCCACCGCCGAGCCGGGCACCACCCAGACAGACTCGGGCAGGGCAGCGAACCCCGTGCCGTCGCTCACGATCACGAGCCTCCCCGAGAGTGCGGAAACCGTCGCGAGCAGGACCTGCACTGAGCTCACCGGAGCAGGAGCACCTCCGTGGAGCCCGGATTGTACAGGAGGATAGAGGAATCCGCTGACACGGCGAACCTCTCCCATTCCGACAGCCCTCCGGCCACTGCCGGGCCGCCGTTCTCCGGGGCGATGATGGAATCCCCGGTGAGGACCAGCAGCAGGCTGCCGACGAAATCGGCGTCACGACACTCGAAAGCGGCCGTGACGCCCAGAGAGGCTTCGAACACGGCGCATCGTCCTGTTCCGGAGCAGACGCCCCTGCGTCCGGAGGCTCCCAGGCCGACGGCGCGGAAGCCGGGCCTGGCCAGCGGGGCAGGGTCGGATCCGGCTTCGAGGACTGCGTTCTGGTCGGAGGAGATATACCACAGGTCTGGCCCCGCCCAGGCCAGCGCGGTTGGACCGCCGGGAGTGGACACGGAACCGGTGCACTCGCCATGGGGACCGTACAGCCAGGTGACTCCGGCCATCCTGTCGGATATGCAGAAGGACCCGTCCTCCAGAGCGGCTATTCCACCGGGGCTCGAGGCCTCGGGGGCATCGAAGCTGCCCAGGGTCTCGCCATCGCTCGAGAGAAGCAGCACGCGCGGAACCGCGAAGGAGAGCACTGCGAACACGCCGCTCCTGCCGGAGACGGCATCCACAACAGGGCTGGGCAGCTCTATGCCGGCGGGGGCAAAGGCGAGGACTATCAGGGCCGCTTCAGCGGACAACCGCGAACCTGCCCGTCCAGGCTTCTCCTCCCTGGGTGAGGATGTACATGTACACCCCTGTCGCGAGGCACGAGGCTCCGGGATACGACACCACGCTCTCGCCCTGCGGGACGATGCCGAGATCCACGGTCTCCACCAGCGCTCCAGTCTGCGCGAAGACGTCCAGGGCGGCGGCCTCCCCGGAGGACTGGAACTGGAAGTACAGCGTCCCCAGGCAGGGCTGGGGAAACACCGCCGGAGGCCCCGCGCTCCCTGCCACGGAGCCTGCGAAGGCCTCCAGCGTCATCCCCATGAAGGATCTGCACATCAGGACCACCTGGCCGTTCACCGGCATCGCGACCGCAACGTCGTCGCCGGCACCGGTCGGTATGGGCTCGGGTGCGCCGTTCCAGGGCAGGAGCCACGCCTCCAGATCGCCCATGCCGCTCCCGGAGGCCCTGAAGCTTCCGGGCTGACCGGAGGGTACGGAATAGACGTCGAGCGACCACGCCTCGAGGGGATGCGCCGGGTCCTCCCAGGGCGTCTCCTCGACGATCCCCCTGAAATCGAGCCCCGGGCGGTTGCCCGGGGACAGGGTGTCGTAGTCCGCGATGCGGAAGGATTCCCAGCCCCATCTTCCGTCGGCCACAGACGGGTCGTCTATCCACGTCGCCAGGGCCCAGTCGGAGAGGATCTCCTGCATGTCGGGGCTGAGACCTGTTGCGGAGCTGATGGCCTCCGCCACTCCTGCCAGCCCCTCCTCCTGGGTCCTCATGGCTTCGTAGAGGTAGTCCTCGCCGCCGTATCTCTCGAAGAGGTAGGCGGAGAAGAGGAACCCGGCCCCGTAGCCGGCCACGTACTTCACGATGTCCGAGAACTCGGTCCAGGCAACGGGGGTGACGCCGCCGGCCTCGATGAAGGTCTCCACCTGGAAGGCGGGGTATCCGCACAGAAAGGTCCCGGCCTGGGCCAGGTTCTCGCTGACCCAGAGGTTGTCCGAGTCGTACTTGAAGGGCTCCAGGCCCCACTGGACGAGATGGACGAGCTCGTGCGAGGCGGTGTAGGCGGCGTCGTACTCGTCTCCGGGGAAGCAGTCGATGTAGAGCATCTCCACCTCGTTCGAGTGACCGCCGTAGTAGAGATAGGCCTCCTCGTCGGTGAACTGGTTGTAGGGGCTGAAGAACCCTGCGATGTAGGCGCCTCCCTGGGACGGATCGAAGCCGTCCCTGATGTCCATGACGAGGAAGTACACCCTGGGATCCCCGTCGATCTCGTCCGGGACGGGGCCCATGACGGAGGTCACGGTCTCCATAATCCCGCCCGGCCCGGAGGGAACGCTGTCCTCCAGAGAGGCTGCGAATGCCGCCACGCTCTCCTCACCGTAGTTCACGCCCCACTGCGAATCCTCGACGAAGATGTAGGACTCCTCGCCTGCGAATCGGCACGTGGCGCTGGTGAGATAGAAGAAGAACTGCGGGTCGTCGGTGTAGTCTATGGCCCAGAACATCACGCTGTCTCCGACCTCGGGCGCCCTGGAATGGTCTCTGGACGGGTGCGAGGACGGATCGTGCGGGCGGTGCATCTCCAGGACCCCTGGCACCAGCCATGTTCCGTCGGTCCAGTACGCCCTCCCTCCGGAGCCTGCCAGGCAGGCGAGGACCACCGCCAGCGCATGCATCAGAACCGGGCCCCTATGACCATCCGCAGCGAGGAGAAGTCCGACGCTCCGGGGAACGAGAGGTCCGTGTAGAGAACCTGCTCGTCCCCTCCGATGAGAGCGGCGTCGACAGCGCTGACGGCACGGTTGACCACGGCGAACATCCCTATGTAGAGGCTCCTCCTGAACCATTCCCGGCTGGAGCGGAGGGCGTCCCTGAAGTCCTCTCGCGCGGCGCTCGAGGTCCAGGCCCATGCGTCGTCGCCGTAGTAGGAGTACCTATCGTAATAGTCCTGCTGGGCTTCGGGATCGTCGGGGTAGTAGTAGCGGGCCAGCCTTCTGACATAGTCGTTGTATTCCGAGCTCGAATCGAAGTCGCCCATGTCTTCCAGGTAGTCTCCGTCGCGTCCTTCCACGTCGATGCCGGCTTCCTCCGCAGCCAGGAGGGCGTAGTCGTCGCGGGCGAACACGCCTTCCAGGTAGCTGAGTCCCACTCCGGCCCATGTGGCGGCCTCGAGTCCCAGGAAGACGTTCCCCCTCCCGTGGCGCCCCAGGCTGTGCTGGCCCCAGCCGGGCATGAGGGCGGACCGGAGGGCGGCGCCTCTCGGGGTGGGGCGGCCCCCCGAGGTTGCGCACGCGGCTGCCGCGGCCAGACAGGCCAGTGCGGCCAGGAAGCGGAGTCTCTTCATCTCAGTGCACCACCCCCGCCTCGAAGAGGGCTCTCCCGGAGGAGGAGACGCCCTCGAGCTCCAGGCAGACGTAGTAGACGCCGGGAGAGAGGCTGCGCGTCTGCCATTCGGCCTCGAAGGCCATTCCGGCCTGGCACGACCCCGACATCCGTGTTACTAGCTCTCCCGCAACGTTGTAGATATCGATGCTCCACGAGGCGTCTTCACCGCTCTCGAACCTGATAGTGCCCGGACCCTCTCCGCGCACGGGGTTGGGATAGACGAAGAAGCTGCCGGGCACCAGAAGACCGCCGCCCTGGCCGGGAGCAAGGAGGTCGCTCCACCAGCAGTTCTCACCCGAGTAGTCGGACCCGGGATGCCACGAACGGTTCTCGATGCCCGTCTCCCAGAGGCCAGCCCAGCCCGAGGCGTCCGCACAGCAGATCTCCAGCAGCCCGTCTCCGTCTAGATCGCCGACAAGGGGTCTGCCCAGCGGGTAGTCGCCGGTGGAGAGGGGGAAGCCCTGCTCCGGCGCTCCCGCCCGGCCGCAAACGAAAATCCTGCCGTCGCGCGTTCCGAACGCCGTCAGGCCTGTCGTGCCGGAACCCGAGTCGTACGGCGACCGGACGCGGGAGCCGGGGTCGCCCTCCATCTCCAGAGGCCAGTCTATCAGCACGGCCCCCGAGCCCTCGAAGGCCTCGATACCCTCCGTGGTCTGCGCGAGGATCTCGGGGTGCCCGTCGGAATCGAGATCCGCCAGCCAGGGCGAACTCAGCGGCTCCCCCTCGAAGGTCGCGGGAAAGCCGGGACGAGACACGCCGCGCTCGTCGAACAGCGATAGAGTCCTCCCGCACAGCACGGCCGTCTCTGCTCCGCCGTCCCTGTCGAAGTCGCAGCAGAGGGGCGGGCTCACCGGCTCGCCGCCCTGAGCCTCCACGCTCCATCCCTGGAGGGGCATGCCGCTCCTGTCCCAGGCATGCACCCTTCCGGACACCGTCGAGGCGACGATCGCCGGATCTCCCTCCACTGGGAGCACGGCGAGCCCTGCTACGGCCTCCGATGTTGCCCTGGGCCAGCCCGGGAGCTGGGCTCCCGAGAAGTCGAAGAGATGCACCCGGTCCCTCTCGGTTGCTATGGCTACGGCTTCGAGTCCGGGGCTGAGCATCGCAGCGACAGGCGGAGCCGGCAGCACGACGGGCCATCCCGGGAGGCTGGAGCCGGAGGCGTCGACCAGGTGGGCGCTGTCGGAGCCGCACCAGAGCATGCAGGCTCCCAGATCAGGGATCCCGGTCGAGAGGGGCGGGATGACAGCGCCGGTCGCGACGGCCTGGGGAGCCGGATCGCCCGGTAGAACCTGCCACAGTATCCCCACGGTGGATGTGAAGATCACCGCGGTGCCCGCCTCGGTCTCCCTGGGTACCGGGCCGAAATCGAGAGGGCCCAGCGCTACGGGCCATCCATCGGGCATCAGCGAGAAGTCGATCGAGACCTCCATCGCCTCCTGCGGCGGATCGAGGACCTCGACCGTGACGCCCGTCGAGCCGCCCCAGCTCGTCGCGCTGCAGGGCTCGGTCTGCGGGCCGAAGAGCGATCCGTAGCCGCCCGAGAACCAGGGATCGTATTCGCTGCCCTCTATGCCGTAGACGTCGGGGAGCGAGTAGTCGAAGTCCTGTATCCCGTCGGCCTCCTCGAGGTCCACGGCCTTGTGCGCGGGATCGGTGTTCATGGTGTTGGTGGCCAGCCGCTCGCTCACCTCTCCCTGGTCCACGTGCCAGATGAGGATGCCCGAGCCGCGAAGGCCGAAGTCGTGCTCGTCGGCTCCGCAGAGACCGTCTCCGTCGGGGTCCCTCCGCCTGTTCTCGACGAGCAGGTATTCCGAGCCGGAGAGGCGCACGCGGTAGACGGTGTCGCCGGCGGAGCATTCGAGCAGGGTGTCGGAGGAGACGGTTACTTCGGTGGACCATCCGAGGTGCGACCTGGACCAGGCTCCGGGCGCCGGGGGCCAGAATCCGCTCATCATCCACTGCCCGTAGCCCATTATGTCCCAGCCTCCGACACCGACGGCGCCCGTCTGGGTGTCGTAAAGGTCGGGCAGCCCGAGCTGGTGCATCAGCTCGTGGACCATCGTGCCGAGGACGCCCAGGCCGAACCCGTCCTGGGTCTCGGTTTCGGGTACGAGGATTCCCTCACGGACGTAGACTCCGTCTCCGGTCTCGATACCGGGATAGCCCGGGCCGCCCTCGGGCAGGTAGTATGCGAGCTCGGCCAGCCCGAGGAAGACCGAGTAGAGGTCTCCCGGGCTGTTGCCGAGGATGTCGGACTCCTGTCCGGCGCCGGCATGGACCACCATCACAGCGTCGAACTGGGAGAAATCGACCTCCGGATCGGCTGCCTGGACAGCATCCCGGAGAAGGATGCAGAGCCCCGTCCACTCTCCCGCGTCTTCGCCGTACCAGGACATCTGGTGATCCATGGCGTATGCGCCCTCGGACGGGAAGACTTCCGCTTCGAGCTCCAGCCTCCCGCCGGAGACGTCCATGGCGTAGGCGGAAACCTGCTCCGCGAGGGACTCGGTGTATGCGGTGCCGTGCGAAGCGCCGAACCGCCCGTTCCCGGTGGTCGCCGGATCGAAGTCCTCGACGAACTCGACCCTGATCACGCAGAGCCTGAGGAGCCCTCTGGAGGATATCCCTGCTTCGGGAGAGCCGTCCCAGACGGCGACGCCGGAGGAGGGCCTCTCGTTGAGCCAGGGCATCCCCGTGCCGGGCGCGATCGGCATCGCCCCGCTGGCGGCAGAAATGCATAGCAGAAGCGCTGCCGCCCAGCGGGGCAGCTTCATCAGAACTGGACCACCAGCGAGAACTTCTTGTTGTACTTCCCGGAGCCCTGCAGGCTGCTCTCCACCGGTACGAACGCCATGTCGAACTGGAAGCTGGAGTAGTGGACACCGGCGCCGAACGTGGCGCCCTGGATAGTGGACTCGCCCTCGGTGTCGTGTATGTAGCCCGCCCGCAGGCCCAGCAGATCGTAGTACCAGTACTCGGCCCCGGCGCCCCACTTGTTCTCGTTGAATTCCTCTCCGAAGCCCTCGTCCACGTAGGTGAGCAGCTTGCTGTAGTCCGCCGCAATCCTGAGCTGGGTCATCCTGGAGTCGAACGGCTCGTAGGCCATGCCTGCGCGGATCATCCTGGGGAGCGGGTTGTTCTCGCTCTCTCCTCCGTAGCTCATGTTCGGCCCGAGGTTGGAGAGGCTGGCGGCGACCGAGGCGCTTCCCAGGCTGCCGAGGCCGATGTCTTCCATCGGGATCTCGTAGAGCACGCCCAGGTCGGCCGCGAAGGAGGAGCCCTTCCCGGTGTCGCTGTAGTAGAGGTGGTCGTAGATGAACTTGAGCCCGACGCCGACGTTCACCCCGGGAGCCACCTCGGTGCCCATGGAGCCTGTGGCCGCGATGCCGTAGGCGTAGAAGGTCCCGATCGGGTCGGGATTGCCCTCCACGGTCTCCTCCTGCTCGCCCATGGACATGAAGGTGATGTTGCCGCCGACTCCTCCCCAGCCCTCGATGTAGCGCGCATACCCTAGATACTCGAAGTACAGGTCGTCGGCGAGCTGGGGAAGCCACTTGGAGTGCTGGAGAGTGATCTCGTTCACGCCGGGTTCGACGTTTGCGAGGCCCGCCGGATTCCAGTAGGACGCAGTCGCGTCGTCCGAGATGGCCGTGAAGGCCTCACCCATCCCGTTGGGCCTGGCGCCCGGCGTGATGGTCATCCAGATTACGCTCGCGGTCGAGGCGGCCGCCATCGGGGCGGCCAGCAGCAGGACCGCCGCGGGCAGCATTCTTCGGGTCATCATTCCTCCCGGAATCAGTTCCGTCTCAACACAGCCAGCACGCCCGTGGCATCCGATGAGCCGCCGGCGGCAGCCGCCGTGATCCTGTACACGTATGCTCCGCTCGCAACAGGGTCTCCATCGCCGTCGCGGAGATCCCACCACCATTGATTATATCCCTGCCCTGCAGGGATGTTCCTCTCCTCCAGGATCCTCCTCCCAGCCACGGTGAAGACGGACACGGAAACCGAGGCGTCTCCGCTCTGGCTCCAGTTGATCGAGACGCCGTCGCTCGCGGGGCACGGATAGACGAAGACCTGCGAGAGCAGGACGGAGCCCGTCGACAGGACAGTGAAGTCGAGGGACTCGCTGCTCCTGTTCAGGAGGCAGTCGCTGGCTCGCAGCTCCAGCGAGTGGGCGCCCTCCTGCATGGTCCCGATCGTGACCTCGAGCTGACCGTCCGTGGAGCTGCCCGGATCGTACCTGAAGCTGCGCGAAACGTCCTGTGGAGAGCCGTCCACGTAGAGGGCCAGCTGGCGTCCCGGGTTCCCGAGGAGGTTGATGCCGGAGGGATCGCTGAGCCTCGCGGAGACTCCGATCTCTCCCGAGACCTCGGGTGATTCGACATTCCGGAATCCGTCTATCCACAGCTCGATCTCCGGACCGGAGGTGTCCGAGGCCGACGGAGACCCGGAGACGAGAGGCACGGGGAACAGAGCTCCGCACGCCTCGGAGCCGGGCAGAGGCACGAAGGCGGACAGCCGGGCCTCGTCTCCGGCGCGGGCGTCCACCGGAACGAAGAACTCGAACTGGAAGGCGGGGTCGGCCTGCGCCGAGCCCGAATAGAAGAGCGAGCCCTGGTCCACATAGGGTATGGGATAGCCCTGTCTGAATGTGTAGTAGGTGTCGGGCCGGCAGGACTCGTACACCTCCGCGAGAACCAGCCCGGGGGCGGGAGTGGACCCCGTGCAGACCGACGGCTCCCCCTTCCGGAGCTCCGTGGTCTCCATCTGCACTTCGTCGGGCGGAATCGCGAGGCCCATGCTCCCGAATCCGAACAGCTGGTACATGCGGTTGTTGTCGTTGTACCCGGCGTCGAGCTTCGCCAGCAGAAGGCATTCCGCGACGGTCAGGCCCTCTCCACCGAAGAGCCTGTCCATGAAGGCCGCCAGGAGCTGCTCGTTGAGGTACCCTCCGGTGAGGCCGGTCGCTCCGACACCCATCACCGCTCCCCCGGCCGGAACGGTCGTGATGCTCTGGGCGATGCACTCCTGGTTGGGATTCTGGAACTGACCGACGTCGCAGGAGCCGAAGAAGGCCAGCGGCAGCCGGCCGCCGCAGGCGAGCAGATTCGCGTCCTCCAGGTACAGGAGCCCCTCGTCGGCGAGCTGGTCGAACGCCCCGTGACCCAGGAAGAGCGACAGGAGCGCTCCTTCGGACCAGAGCGAGATGTAGTCCGCGCGGGCTTCCGGCTTCTTCCACAGCTCGTTGAAGTCGTAGAAGATCAGATAGTGCTTCAAGGGCCTCATGAAGGCGGGCAGGTGCTCCTCCAGGATCCTCTCCATGCTGTCGGTATGGTAGGTCTCGTCTCCGGAGTGCTTGCTGGACCGTTCGTCGTCCGCAGCGCCCAGAACCCGTGTCTGCCATTCGCCCGAGTTCATCCCCGCGGCGTACTCGAGCGCGCGCTGGACCACGAGCTGCACCTCCGACCTCTGCCGGGCGGCGATCCTCGAGACGGCCATCTGCGGGTACGTCGAGCCGTTGACGATCGCGAAGACATCGTCGCCCACGGTCTGTGCATTGTCGAAGAAGAGGATGTCTATGTGACAGGGGGTCGTCGAGAGCCTGTGCAGGGGATCGTAGTGCCCGGAGCCCACCAGCACCAGACCCGCGGGGATCGGCTCCCAAGTCGAGACCATGTGAGAGACGAACGCCCTGATGGCGCCGGGATCCCTGACGCCGCCCGAGAACTCGTCGTACACCTCCTGCGTCGAGACGGCCACGCATCCGGGCAGCAGCGAAAGGGGGATCACGTCGGATTCGAATGCGTCGCCGGCGACGATCACCGTTCCGGCTCCGGTGAGCGTTCCCTTGATGCGTCCGGGCGAGGCCTCCTCCACCAGCAGGGGCGACATGAAGCCTCCCTGCGGGACGACCCAGAGCTCCCGAGCCCTCCAGCCGGCGGGGAACTCAATCTCGAAGGCCTGAGGGCCGAACCCGTCCAGGACGGCGGCGAGAGTGTCGCCCGAGACGGCGAACAGCGAGGAGCCGGCCAGCCCCCCCGCCCAGTCCACCCGCCGTCGCACTCCGGGTTCTAGCCGCTCCATCGGCACCTGCGTCTGCCCCATCGTCGAGAAGGGCAGCTCGGGAAAGACGGAGAAGAAGTCGAAATAGACGTCGTCGCCTGGGGGCGTCGTCTGGTGCCTGATCCTGTATGAGAGCATGTTGCCGCTCTCTCTCAGGTTCTCGCACTCCACCTCCAGGTCGAACGGTCCGAAGTCGTACCAGGAAGTGTCGGCCAGGACCGCGTCGTTAAGCTGGACCATGACCTGGTGAATGCCGGAGGAACCAGACCTGAACCGGAGTCTGAGCCTTCCCGGGCCGGATGCGCGGGGACAGTCGAACGGGTGGTAGAACCACTGCGATCCCGTTCCGTGCGACTCGTCCCAGAGCCAGTACCAGCCCGTCGAGGCCTGCTTGTACAGGTAGTCCTGCTCGATGTGCATCCTGCCGGTGTAGCTGTCCCCTGCGGATGGCGCCCCTGTCATTCCGGCGTCGAGGACCTGCATCCGGGCCCCGGGATCACCGCCCCAGGTGAGCCAGCAGCAGTTGCCGGAGTCGAAGCGGTTGTTGAAATGGAGCGGCATGTCCGTGCCGTCAGGCTCCCACCATGAGAGGCCCCTCGCGAAGAACACGATGCTGTCGCCGTCTCCGAAGATTCCGTCGCCTCCGTCGGAGACCAGAATGGGCACCGGGCGCGGCTCGTAGGACTCGAGCCAGGGCGACGCGCCCATTTCCCTGCCGCGCCCCGTGTACATCGCGAACGAGGCTGACGGAGCGCCCTCGGCCCACGGGAGGTCCGCGCAGGAGAGCGCATAGATTCCAGCGGTGTCGATCTCGATCCGTGCCCAGGGCAGGCCCCAGAAGGGGCTCGACAGGGCTCTCTCCGGAGCGGATGGGCCCGTCCCCGGAATGCCTGTGAGGGCTTCGAGCAGAGGTTCGCCGCGCCGGACGCCGCGCGAAGCTCCGGACACCCTGACCAGGAGCCTGGAGGCCCGGAACAGGCCTCCGTCCCGCACCGTGACGGGATGCAGCTCCACGACGGCGATCCTCGCCCTCCTCCATGTCTCCACAGAGACCAGGCCTCCCCAGGAGGACGGGAGGTCGGACAGGGCGGCAGGCACGAGCGACTGCCCGCAGGAGTCGGCCAGAGCCCTCCGGACATCGGCACCGGACAACGGGACTACGCCTTCCGCGGCGACCTCCACAAGCGGAGCGTCAACCCCCGCAAGGGGGATGTAGAGGAGCTTGCGCGGCAGAAGGACGTCGCCGTCCGGGCCCGACAGGCCGCACCCTTCTGCGATGAAGCCGGGACAGGGGTCTCCGGGCAGGGCGACGAGCTCGGGGCAGTCGTATGCGATCACATCGCCACCGGCCCGGTGGACCGGAATCTGGAGGATCAGGACGAGGGCGAGCAGCGCTGACAAGGCCGGGCCTCAGAGCTCGGAGAGCTCGAGGATCGGGCCGTCCCCGGCCTCCTCTCCAGGGAGCTTCTTCTCGTCGGGAACGCTCTCCGTGCGGATGCGCGCCTCCTCCATCTCGATCATCCTGCCCTGGGCCTCGAGGAAGGATGTCATCTGCGCGAGGATCGAGATGCGCCTGTCCTGAAGCTCTCTTATCGTCTCCGTGAGGACCTGGACCCGCTCCCTGGCTTCGCTCACCAGGCTCGCCGCCTTGACCTCGGCGTCCATCACGATCAGCTCGGCCTGCTTCTCGGCGTCGGCCCTGGCGTTTGCGGCACTCTGCTGCTGGGCGACCAGGACCTCCCGGACGGCACCCTCCATCCTGTCGAAATCTGCGGCGCGGGCACGAAGAACCGTGAGCTCCTTCTCGGCGGATTCGATTCTGGACACCGTCTCTTCCCAGGCCTCGGCCAGCATTTCAAGGAAGGCCTCGACCTCCGCGGTGTCGTATCCGCGCATCACCCTGCGGAACCGCTGTCTCCGGACATCGAGAGGCGTTATCCTCACTTGTGGTCCTGGCTCCTTTCGAAGAGCCGCGAATGGAAGGGCGGCATTCTGTTCGGCGTGAAGATAGCCTGAGCCGGGTTCAAGTCAACGCCCAGGCCTCTCTCCCAGCAGGAATCTCCCGAGCCGGACGGTGGTGGCGCCCTCCATCACCGCCCATCTGAAATCATCGCTCATTCCCATGGAGAGTTCCCGTAGGGGCAGGCCGGTCCTCGCGCCCACTTCGTCACGAATGCTCCTGAGAAGGGCGAAAGCCCGCCTCGAAGCCCTCTCCTCGAGAACCAGCGGGCCGACCGTGAGCAGACCGGCCGGTTCGAGGCCCATGGCGACGCATTCCAGCACCACTCTTTCCAGCTCCCCCGCCGCGGGAGCGAAGCCGTGCTTCGACGCCTCTCCTGAGGTGTTGACCTCCAGCAGGATGCCGGGGAGGCTCCGCCCCGCCGACCGGCGCGCTATCTCGGCTGCGACGACGGTGCTCGCCACGGAGTCTATCCAGTGGAAGTCCCTGACGGCCTGCCTGACCTCGCCCCGGTGCAGGGGGCCTATCAGGTGGAACTCCGCCCTGTCGCGGCCGATGGCCGCGACCTTCCGCCCCCCCTCGGAGACCCTGTTCTCCCCGATGAGGCGGACTCCGGCCTCCAGTGCGGCCATGACCACCTCGGGCGGATGGTTCTTCGTGACGGCCATGACCGACACGGCTCCCGGCTCGTCGGGCAGCCCGGCAGCGGCCCGCGCCGCAGCCACGTCTTCCAGGGCCCTTGCGAGGTTCGCCCTGATCTCGCCTGAGAGTCCCATTTCCGGAATATATCTCCCGGGGCGGGCCCGCCGGCACCTTGTTCAGACCCTGTTCCAGCAGTTCCTGTCGAGCGCCCTGTACTGAACGGCCTCGGCCACGTGGCTCCGCTCGATGACCGGCGAGCCGGAGAGGTCGGCAACCGTGCGGGAGACCTTGAGTATCCTGTCGTACGCCCGCGCCGAAAACCCGAAGTGGTCCATCGCCTCCCGCAGGAATGCCGCGGTGGCCGGGCTGAGCCTGCAGTGGGCCCTGGTCTGGCGGGTTCCCATGCCTGCGTTGCAGAAGACCCCGCTGCCCCCGAAGCGCTCGAGCTGGAGAGACCTTGCGGCGGCCACCCTCTCGGCCACGGCTGCGGAGCCCTCTGCCTGGATCGCCTCGCCCGCCATCTCCTCGTATCTCACCGGAGGCACCTCGATGTGAATGTCGATCCTGTCCAGCAGCGGGCCCGAGATCCTGCGGAGGTAGGACTCGATCTGAGCAGAGCCGCAGCTGCACGACTTCCGGGGATCCGTCAGGAAGCCGCAGGGGCACGGGTTCATGGCGGCGGCCAGCATGAATCTGGCTGGATATGTCAGGCTGGTGGCGGCCCGGGAGATCGTCACGGTGCCGTCCTCCATGGGCTGGCGCAGCACCTCCAGCACGTTGCGCCTGAACTCCGGCAGCTCGTCGAGGAACAGCACGCCGTTGTGAGCGAGGCTGACCTCTCCGGGCCTCGGGTGCGCTCCACCGCCTATCAGTCCTGCATCGGACACGGTGTGATGGGGCGCCCTGAAGGGGCGCTCGGAGACCAGCGGCCTTCTCTCGGAAAGCATTCCGGCGACGCTGTGTATGCGGGTCGTCTCGAGAGCCTCCTCCGGGGTCAGGGGAGGCAGAATCCCCGGAAGCCTGCGTGCGAGCATCGTCTTCCCGGACCCGGGAGGCCCGATCATGAGTATGTTGTGTCCTCCGGCCGCGGCGACCTCCATGGCCCTCTTGGCCTGCTCCTGCCCTCTGACATCGGCCATGTCCAGCTCGGGCCGCGCGGAGAGCCCGGACAGAGCGTCTTCAGGAGGGTACACCGGCTCCATCTCCAGCGACCCGCTCAGAAAGCGGACCACCTGCTCCAGCGAGTCGGCGGCGAATACCTTCTGACCGAAAGCGAGCGAGGCCTCGGCTGCGTTCGCACGGGGAACCACCAGACCGTCGTGGCCCAGTGCTCTGGCGCCTAGAGCCATCGGCAGCATCCCTCTCACCGGGCGGAGGCAGCCGTCCAGCGCCAGCTCGCCGACCAGGACCATGGACGCGACCCGCCCGACGGGCACCACGTCGGCTGCGGCCAGTACGCCTACCGCGATCGGGAGATCGAATCCAGAGCCCTCCTTCCTCCTGTCGGCCGGAGCGAGGTTCACCGTGGTCTTCCGGCCGGGCAGGCGCACGCCGAGGTTCGAAATCGCCGAGAGAACGCGCTCCCTGGCCTCCTTCACGGCGCTGTCGGGGAGGCCCACGACGGAGAAGGTCGGAAGCCCCCTCGCCATGTCCACCTCCACGTCGACGGGGTAGCCGTCGATGCCCGAGAGCCCGAGACTGCGCAGTCTTGCAAGCATGACCCCATTGTAGCCGAACGAGGCATGGTTTCAAGAGGACCGGGGATCATGCCGCCCGGAATGCACAGGCATGGCGGCTGGGAGACGGGGGGTTTTGACCGCTCGCCCCGGTAGGAATATCTTTCCTGCGAAAATCCATTCGGAAGGATAGGCATGCCAGGCGCCGTGCTGGTTCGCTTGAAAGCCTGAGGCCGGGCAGTGGAGCCCGGTGCGGGCTCCGGACCAGGGCCGCGGCGCTGACCCCCGGGGATGTCGTGCTCCGTGCAGACAGCGGCGCGGCCGCCAGAAAGGCCTCGCCGTGCCGGGACGGTTCGCCCGGCGACTTCGGGGGAGGGACCAGGATGAAGAGGACGAACGCGAAGCTCTCGGACGTGCAGGGAGTGTACAGCGGCCCGGAGGGCGACCTCTGGGAGCTGATCATGGGCGAGCAGATCCATATAGGGGGATTCGCCCAGTCGAAGGTTCTCGCCGATCTGGCCGGCATCGGCAAGGGCGAGAAGGTTCTCGACCTCTGCTCGGCGCTGGGCGCAGGTCTGAGGTTCCTTGCGAAGTTTTACGGTGCCAGGGGATTCGGCCTTGATGCCACGGACAAGATGCTCGAGAAGGCCGCCGCCAGAACCGCCGAGGACGGTCTCGCCGGGGAGATCGAGTTCAAGAAGGGGAACGTGGAGAGCATCCCCTGGCCCGACGGATTCTTCGACGCAGTCTGGGGCGAGGACGCCTGGTGCTACGTGGAGAACAAGGATCGGATGATCGCCGAGGCGGCGAGGGTGCTTCGCAAGGGGGGCAGGATAGCCTTCAGCGACTGGGTGGAGGGCCCGAAGGGCTGGAGCGAGGAGACCGCGTCGAGGATCTGCAGTTTCATGAAGTTCCCCTATGTGGAGTCCCAGAAGAGCTACGAGGAGCTGCTCCGCAGGAGCGGCTTCTCCATCAGGTCGTCGGAGGACTGCACGCCCCATTTCGCCTCCTGCTGCGACCTGTACATCAGGATGCTTACCGAGCAGCTCACCTTCGACGCTCTGCGCATAATCGGCTGGGACATGGAGATGTTCAAGGCCATGGGCGGCGAGATGGCGTTCATGGCAGAGAAGGCGCACGCCGGAGAGTTCGGACGCTGCCGTATCGTCGCGGTGAAGGACTGACCCGGTGGGCTCCGGGAGGGAATGCCTCGATCTCCTGCGTGAGAGGCTCCTCTCCGAGACGGAGGCGCTGAGAGAGTTCAGGTCGGGCGGGGGGATGGCGCTCGGGAGTCTCTGCTCCGCCTTCCCCCCGGCCATAGGCGCCGGGCTGGGGATGTGGCCGGTCAGGGCCCTCAGCGGCGCCACGCAGGAGATGGAATCGCTGGGTGAGCGGTTCGTGAGACCCGACGTCTGCCCGCTCGCGAAGTCGGCGCTGGGAGCCATCTCGTCGAGATCCGGGCTCCACGGAATGATCGACGCATGGGTGGGCATGTACACATGCGACCAGACGAGGCGCCTCTTCCAGGAGCTTTCTCGCCTCACCGGCGCGGCGGTCCATCACCTCCAGCTCCCTGCAACGAGGACTCCGGAGGCGCGCGGATTCTTCGCGGCTCAGGTGGTCCGACTCGTTTCGGACCTCTCGGCGAAGGTCACGGGCAGGCCGTACGACCCGGACAGAGCGGCCGTATGGGAGACGGGGCGCCAGGCCGCTGCGGCTCTCCTGCACTCGCTCGCCTCGTCGGGCTCGGTGCCCCCTGTCGCTCTTCACCTCATGTACCGCCTCCTGGACATCGCAAGGCCGGAGAGCCTCTCCGGAATCATTTCCGAGGCTGCATCCATGGTCGCGGACTGGCATCCGCGATTCCCGGTGGCCGTGACCGGGGGCCCGCTCCCGCTCGAGGACGACCATGTCCCGCTGCTCCTGGAGCAGCTTGACATCGCGATGATTCCCCTGGGCTGCTCGGGCGCACAGAATGCCCTTCCTGACGGAAGACCCTGCTCGGGCGACCCCGCATGCCTCGCCGGAGTCTGGTTCGACGCGCTCCGATGCACCAGGTGCAGGCCCAACGAGGCGGCATTCGAGTACCTCGAGAGCGAGATCGCGAGGACAGGCTCCAGAGGGCTGGTCGTCAAGACGCTGAAGTTCTGCGACCTGTGGTTCGCCGAGAAGGAGCGCCTGCGTGCCAGGATGCCCGTTCCGGTCCTCGTTCTGGACACGAGTTTCGCATCAGGCGAGGCCGAGAGGATCCGGACCAGGGTGGAGGCATTCCTGGAGAGCATCTCGTGAGCCTCTGCGGAGCGCCCCGGAGGATATCGGTCTCCGACTGGGAGACGCGCATAAGGGAGATCCCCGCCGATTACTCGGACGGATGCAGGTTCCTCAGGAGACTGGTTCCGGGCGGCGTCCCCTACCTCTTCAGCCCGTACGAATACTCTTGCCGCGGCGACACGCTCCTCAGGCGGCTGAAGTTCGACGATTCGCCGGCGGCTCTGAGACTCTGGGCCTTCCTCTTCAGCGAGAAGGACAGGCTGTTCCTCGCGAAGGAGCGGGGCTGGAAGATAGTAGCGGCGATGAAGGATCTGGGCCAGACGCCGATCCTCTGCTACGCCTTCCCCGATACCCTCACCTTCTATGCAGACGAGCTCTGGTGGGCGCCCTGCTTCTCGGAGGAGCCCCACCTCCTCGTCGAGGCCGCGAAGCTGGGCGCGGGGGAGGATCTCTGCTACGTCAGGGCGGCTCTCGGAGCCATGGTCACCCTCGACTACTTCCCGAAGCCGGACCTGTGCATCGCCGGAGTGGGCGCCTGCTGCGACGACTTCTCCGCCGTGATGCAGCTGATCGAGGGCCTGGGCATGAAGACCCACTGGTGGGAGATGGCGGCGAGGCTGGAGGACCCGTCGTGGGCCCCGGGCGAGCGCTTCGAGGAAACCCCCTTCGGACGCACTCTCCACCAGTCCTCGGCAGTGGACTTCCTCGAGGGCCAGATGCGGGGGGTGGTCGGGGCGATGAGGGATCTCACCGGCTTCGATCCCTCCGAGACCGATCTGGAGAGGAGCAGGGACCTGTTCAACCGGCTGCGGGGCCGGGTGAGGACTCTCCGGGAGATGGTGTATGCCAGTCGTCGCCCTCCCCTTCCGGGCCTGGAGATGCTCCTCGCCGAGTTCATCGCCATACACACGTGCTCCGAGCCGGAGGAGAGCGTCAGGGTGCTGGACGACCTCATTGCCACCGCCGCAGGACGGATCGAGCGCGACGAATCGCCCCTGGACGGAGAGCCCCTGAGGGTCTTCTGGGCCACCCCCCCCACCGATGCGGCACTGGTGACGCTCCTCGAGGATCTCGGAGGCTGCATCGCCGGGACGGACTACATGATCTCGCATGCGCACCTCCCCCTGGACACGACGAAGACCGTGGTTCGCTCGGTCGCGGAGAACTGCATGGACGACCTCATGGTCGGCTCCCCCCGGGCCAGGGCCAGGAGCATAGCCGCGCGCGCGGCGGAGTACGGCGCCGAGGGGGTGGTCGTCTCCGGCATCTTCGGCGCCAGCCACTGCCCCCACGAGGAGCGTGCGATCGAGGAGCTCGTGGAGCGCGAGGCGGGGATTCCCGTCCTCGCCTTCGACGTCCCGTACTCGCCGGGCAGGCTGAGCGAGCAGGTTGTCGGCAGGATGCAGGGATTCACCGAGCTGCTGCGGTCGAGGAGGTCGGGCAGGGTCTGCGTGAGCGCCGCGGGGTCCGCCGCACAGGTGGCCCGGCCCGAGGACGACCCCTTCGAGTACTTCAGGAACTCGATGTCCTACGAGGTCGACGCCGTGAGGGAGATGAAGAGGCAGGGCGCGGGCGTGGTGGGCATCTACTGCGAGTACACGCCCAGGGAGGTCATCATGGCCGCTGGGGCCCTGCCGGTATGCCTCTGCGGAGCGAGCAGACGCACGATCCCACCTGCGGAGACCGTCCTCCCGTCGAACCTGTGCCCCCTGATCAAGTCCTCCTTCGGATACATCATCACCAACAGGTGCCCCTTCTACACGGTGAGCGACATGATCGTCGCGGAGACCACCTGCGACGGCAAGAAGAAGATGTACGAGCTCATCGCCGATCGAAAGCCGCAGCACATCCTGGAGCTCACGCAGAAGGTGGGGGAGGCTGAGGCGTTCGCTCACTGGCTGCACGAGGTCGAGAAGCTCCGAGACGCGCTGGCGGGATTCTATGGAGTCGAGATCACGGACGAGATGCTGCGGCAGGCAGCGAGGGACATGAACCGCGAGAGGATCCTCCTGAGGACGGCGTTCGAGCTTGGCACTGAGGATCCTCCTGTTGCGACGGGGCTCGAGCTGATGAGCCTGCGCTACAGGGTGTCGGGAAACCCGACGACTCTGCGCATGCTCGAACTCTTCGTGCAGAAGGTCCGCGAGCGGGCGGCGTCCGGATGGAGGGCGGCTCCTCCCGGGGCTCCCAGGGTGATGCTGACGGGCTGCCCCACAGCGAGAGACACCCTGAAGGTTGCGGAGGTGATAGAGGAAAGCGGAGGGATAGTCGTAGTCCAGGAGGCGTGCTCGGGGGTGAAGCCTCTGGAAGCGCTCACGGAGGAGTCGGGGGATCCGCTGGAGGCCATTGCCCGCAAGCACTTCTCGATACCCTGCTCGTGCATGACACCGAACAGGGGGAGGCAGGAGCTGATAACCAGCCTGGCCGAGAGATACAGGCCCTCGGCCGTCGTGGACCTGGTATGGCACGCCTGCCACACCTACAACATCGAATCCTGGCTGATGGAGAAGCACGTCAGGGGCGAACTGGGGCTTCCCTACCTCAAGATCGAGACCGACTACTCGGAATCCGACCGCGAGCGTCTCGCGGTCAGGATCCAGACTCTTCTGGAGATGGCGCGATGAGGCTGTACTGCGGAGTGGACATCGGCGCGAGATCGATCGAGGTCGTCCTGTTCGACGGTGCTCAGATAGTCGAGTCAGGGATCGCGGAAACCGGCGCCCGGCCTTCCGAAGCAGCCGGGGAGCTGTTCGAGAGGCTTCTCGCCTCGGCCGACTCCCGTCCGGACTCGCTGGCGGCGATAGTCGCCACCGGATACGGGCGCAACTACTTCAAGCCGGCCACGAGGGCCGTGTCCGAGATCCTGGCTCATGCCCGCGGCGTATCCTTCCTCTTCCCCTCTGCGAGGACCGTCATAGACATCGGAGGGCAGGACTCGAAGCTGATAGAGATGGACTCCGACGGCCGCACCACCGACTTCGTGATGAACGACAGGTGCGCTGCCGGAACCGGACGGTTCATAGAGCTCACGGGCCAGATCGTCGGGGTCCCCATAGAGATGATGGGCGACTTCGTCTCCGGGCACCGCCACTCGGTAGAGATATCCTCGATGTGCGCCGTGTTCGCGGAGAGCGAGATAGTGGGCCTCCTCCAGTCCGGAGTGCCCGTGCCTTCGATCCTGAACGGGGTCTTCAAGGCGGTCGCCAAGCGCACCGTGTCCATGGCCGGAAGGGCACGGGTCGCGCCGCAGATTGTCTTCACCGGAGGAGTGGCGAGAAACGGGGGAGTGGTGAGGGCGCTGTGCGAGGAACTCGGCACGGATGTGCTCGTCCCCCCCGAGCCGCAGATCACGGGCGCCCTCGGCGCGGCGATAATCGCGGCTTCTGACGACCGCAGGCGGTAGGGGCGTCGGACCGTCCCGCGAGAGAGGGACAGACAGGCCTGACCCGCAGGGGCGCCAGCGACAGGTCGTCGGGCGCCCGGCTCTAGACCGTGAAGCCGCCGTCGCTCCGGAAGGCGTTCTCCAGATACTCTACTTCGAAGGCCCCTGAGGAGCCTCTCACGACAGCCACGTCGAACCGGCAGAAGCCCGGGAACTGGCGTGCGGCCAGATACGCAGCGGCGGTGGCGGCGATCCTCCTCTGCTTGGACAGGGCGATCTTCTCCCAGGCCATCGTGGCGCTGCCCTCGGAGGCCAGCTTGACCTCGACGAACGCCATGGTGCCGTCCTTCTCCGCAATGATGTCTATCTCGCCGCAGGGGGCGCGGAAGTTGCGCTCCAGGATGCGCCATCCGTCTTCCGCGAGACGGGTCGCGGCTGCGGCCTCGGCCTCGCGGGATTTGCTAGACGTCGAAGAGCCCCGGTGAGAGAGGCCTGAACGACATGCGGTGGATGGGGCAGGGCCCGAGTCTCCTTATCGCGTCGAGATGGCTCCTCGAGCCGTAGCCCTTGTTCGAGGCGAAGCCGTATCCCGGCCACTGCATGTCGGCCTGCACCATGATGTCGTCACGGAGGACCTTCGCGAGCACGCTGGCCGCGGCGATGGACAAGCTGAGGCCGTCACCCCCGACGACGAACTCGGCCGGATGCCGGAATCCCCTCACCGGAAGGCCGTCCACGAGGAACAGGCAGCCTGACGGGGCAACGGGGGCGGAAGCCCTCTCGAAGGCGGCCGCGACCGCTCCGGCCATGCCCATGCTGTCTATCTCCCCAGGCTCCACCACGCCCGTGCCGTGGAGCTCGCAAGCATCCAGTATGAGGGGGACCAGGGCCCTTCTGGCCCTGTCGGTGAGACGCTTGCTGTCATCGACGCCCGGGAGGCCTGCGTCCTGCCTGAGAAGGACGGCGCATGCGACCAGGGGGCCGGCGAGCGGCCCCCTGCCAGCCTCGTCCATGCCCGCGATCCGACCCGCCCTGCGCCTGGCCTCCGAGTCGAACTCCCGGAGCCCTGGGCTCCGCGGGACGGATGCGTCAGTAGCTCTTCTTCTCCCTGATGCGGGCGGCACGGCCCTTCTTGTCCCTGAGGAAGAACAGCTTCGCCCTTCTGACCTTGCCGCGCCTCACGATGTCCACGGCGCTCACCCGGGGCGAACTCACGGGGAAGATCCTCTCCACCCCGACGCCGTTCGAGATCTTGCGCACGGTGAACGTTTCCGAGGCTCCGCCTCCTCTGCGGGAGATGACCACGCCCTCGAAGACCTGAATCCTCACCTTGTCGCCCTCGACGACCTGGTAGTGCACCCTGACGGTGTCGCCGGGTCTGAAATCCTCCGACTCCCTGCCGGGAGCGGCAGCCTCAACCGCCTTCAGAATCTCGTCCATCCTCCCGCTCCTTTGTACGCGCCGCGCGCCTCATCGCCTCGAGGAACGAGGCCCTGAGATCGTCGAGGCTCCTCGATTCGAGCATGTCCGGCCGCCTTGATCTCGTCCTCTCGAGGGACTGCCGGAACCTCCACTCCTCCACCTCGGCGTGATCGCCGGACAGCAGTACGTCGGGAACCCGCATGCCCTCGAACTCCGCCGGCCTCGTGTACCGCGGATAGTCGAGGAGGCCGGTCGCGAAGCTGTCCGACAACGCCGACTCCAGCCTGCCGAGCACCCCCGGCACCCACCGGAGCACCGCCTCGAGGAGAAGCATGGCAGGCACCTCTCCTCCGGAGGTGACGAAGTCGCCGACGCTTATCTCGTCGGTCACGGCGGCCTCCGCGAATCTCTCGTCCACTCCTCCGTAGCGGCCGCAGAATATGACAAGCCTTCCGCAGCCGGCAAGCTCCTCCGCCAAGGGCTGATCGAGCAGTCTCCCGTGCGGCGCCATGAGGACCACCCTGGCCCCCTCGTCCGCCCATGCGACCGAGCGGAGGGCGCCGAACAGGGGCTCGGGCCTCATGACCATCCCCGCACCGCCTCCGAACTGGTAGTCGTCAACCGAGCCCCTGGCATCCACGGCGAAGCGCCTTATGTCCACCAGCTCCATGGCGACCAGCCCGGAGGAAACAGCCCTTCCGACCACGCCGCTGGCCAGGAAGCGCTCGAAGATCTCCGGGAACAGCGTCGCGACCGCTATCCTCACTCCAGGTCCTCGATGCCAGCGGGCAGCTCCACGTTGATCGCTCCTCCGGCCCAGTCGATCTCGGCGGTCGCGAGCAGAAGGCTCGAAGGCACTTCGAACCTCCGCCCGGGCCCGGCATCCACGACGACCAGGGGGTTCGCCGGCTCGGGATCCACCCCTGTGACGACTCCCTCCAGGCGGCTGCTGGCAAGCTTCATCCCGATGAAGAGGTCCAGCGGCCTGAAGCCTTCGATGCCCAGGGCGGCTCCCCTGGCCATGGCGATGTCCAGGCCGGCGAGCGAAGCCGCCTCCTCCCGCGAATCCACTCCCTCGAAGCCGAGGTTGACCCGCCTGGCGTCCCTCACGGCGCATCTCGCGAGGACCATCGCCCTGCCCCCGACAGAGAGCGCCGTTCCAGCGGGCAGGGGGACAGCGGGCCCGGTCAGGTACATCCTGGCGACCACGTCGCCCCTGAGGCCGTGGCACCGCAGGACGGTGCCCGCGAATACGAGGTCGCCAGGGGTCAAGTTCAGTCTATTATCTCTACCGTGGCCTTGAGATTCCTGCGGGCAGCGGCAGACCTGATTATCGTCCTGATGGCCTTGGCGATCCTGCCCTCGCGGCCGATCACCCTGCCCAGGTCGCTCTCCGAGACCCTCAGCTCGTAAACGGTGACGCCCTCCGCCTCCTTCTCCTCGACGTGGACGCTTTCCTGGTCCTCGACGAGTGTTCGGGCGATCATCTCTATGAGCTCCTTCATGAGACCCTCCAGTCCTCGGAAGTTGGTGAGGGAACTAGGATCGGCCGGCGGAGCCGGGCTCCGGCGAGGTCCTCCTCTCCCCCTTCATGAAGACGACCTCCGGAGTCACCTCCGCCCCAGACTGTATCCGGCTCCATCTCTCCCAGGTTCCTGTCCTGCGGAGAAGGCTGCGAACTGTCTCCGACACCTGAGCGCCCTTCCTCATCCATTCGAAGGTCCGGGCCTCGTCGACTCGGATCTCCCTGGGCCTCCTCAGCGGATCGTAGTATCCCAGCACCTCGAGGAACCGACCGTCCTGGGCCTTCCTGGAATCCGCGACTACTATCCTGTAGAATGCCAGCTTGCTGGTTCCCATGCGCCTGAGTCGTATCCTTACCAAGTCACACCTCCGGTCATTGACGGAAGAGCGATGGGAGGCGCCTTGTCTTCCTCACCCTCTTCAGCATCGTCTGCATGGTCCTGAACTCCCTGAGGAGCCTGTTGACGTCCCTCACGGTCGTCCCGCTGCCCCTCGCTATCCTCTTCCTCCTGCTGCCGTCAATCGTCTCAGGCTTGAGCCGCTCGCGAGGCGTCATGGAGCAGATGATCGCCTCCATCCTCGCGAACTCCGCCGGGTCGACGCCGGCCCCGGCCGGAAGAGCATGCCCGGGGATCATGGCCAGGATGTCCTGGATCGGACCCATCCTCCTCAGCCTGCGGAGCTCCTCCGCGAAGTCCTCCAGAGTGAAGGAGGCCTTTCGGATCTTCCTCTCGAGCTTCTCGGCCTCCTCGCGACCGACTGCCTCCCTGGCCCTCTCCACCAGCCCCACGACGTCGCCCATGCCCAGTATCCGGCCGGCCATCCTCCTGGGATCGAACGCTTCGAGTCCCTCCAGTCCCTCGCCCGTCCCGGCGAACCTCACGGGCTTCCCCGTGACCGCACGGAATGAGAGGGCGGCGCCTCCCCTGGAATCGCCGTCCATCTTGGTCAGGATGGCCGAGTCGTATCCTGCGGCCCGCTCGAACTCGAGGGCCACGTTCAACGCGTCCTGTCCCGTCAGACCGTCCAGCACCAGCACGGTCTCCCGAGGACTCGCCGCGCCCCTGACGGCCCTGAGCTGGTCCATCATGGCCTGGTCGACGTGCATGCGGCCCGCCGTGTCCAGGATGACCAGATCGTACATCTCCTGCACGGCCCGGCGCACTGCGCCCCTTGCGACCTCTACGGGGTCGGAGGCACCCCTGTCGCAGTGGAAGCCGCAGCCGGCCCTCCCGGCCAGGACCTCGAGCTGATCCACCGCAGCCGGTCTCTGCAGGTCGCATGCGGCGAGCAGCGGCCTCATGCCGCGCTTTCCCGCCGCCCAGAAGCCCAGCCTGGCGGCGGTGGTGGTCTTGCCGGAGCCCTGCAGTCCTGCGAGAAGGACAACAGCCGGCGCCCTCCCCCCCCAGTCCGGGAGAGAGGGTTCGCCCCCCAGAAGGGCAACCATCTCCTCGAAGACGATGCCCACGATCTGCTGCCCGGGCGTCAGGCTGCGCAGAACCTTCTCGCCGAGGGCCCGGGCCGAGACTCTCTCTATGAAATCCCTGGCCACACGGACGCTTACGTCTGCCTCGAGGAGCGCTCGCCGCACCTCGCGCATGGCCTCTTGCAGATCGTCCTCGCCGACGACGCCCCTGCCTCGGAGGCGGTCGAAGATACCGGAGAGCCTTCCGGACAGCTTGTCGAACAAGGCCTGACCCCTTCGGCAGTCGTGGCACCAGTGCCTTAAGAGCGATGATTATACGGCTTCCGGGACGGAGGCTCAAGTGGCGGTCAGCGGAACTCCTCTGCCCGCGTCCCATGGCCCGAGGGGCAGGTGATGCTTACCCCCGCCGAATCCACGAGCACCTCGTATGGGAGCCCCGATACGGGGCAGACGAGGAGGCTCTCCGGAGTGCCTTCAGGCACGGCATAGACAGCAGCGCTGTCGTAGCCAAGCACGGCGTAGACTATCGTGAACGAGAGGTCGTCCATGTTCCTTCCGCATCGCCTCGCGTCGAGCATCGTCCTCAGTTCGGCGAGCCTCGCCTCGTCGATAGCCGTCTCGTCCCTTGTGCCGCAGGAGACCAGCAGCAGGGTCGCGACGCAGAGGGGTATGGCGAGTCTCATCTCAGCGACTCCACGGCAGCCCGTGGATCGGCCGACCGGGCTATGAACGAGCCGGCCACGAGCACGTCAGCCCCCATCTCCCGGAGAGACGATGCGTTTCCCGCATCCACTCCTCCATCCACCGAGACCATGGCCTGCTCCCTTCCGGCCCGGTCGAGCATGCGCCTCACTACGCCGATCTTGGGAGCCACCCTCGCGATGTGGTTCTGGCCCCCGCACCCGGGGTTCACGGTCATGACAAGCACGAGGTCCAGCAGCGGCAGGACCCATTCGATCTCGGACGGGTTCGTGGACGGGTTCAACGCAACCCCGGCCCGGGCGCCCCTGTCCAATATCCGCTGGAGGGTCCTGTCGAGGTGCGGGGCGGCCTCTGCATGGACAGTTACGAAGTCGCATCCCGCATCCGCGAAGCGATCTATCAGGGACTCGGCCTGGCTGACCATGAGGTGGGCGTCGATGGGTATCCCGACGGCGGCCCTGATGGAGGCTGCGGCACCCGCTCCGAAGGTCAGATCGGGCACGAACACACCGTCCATCACGTCGAGGTGGATCCAGTCGGCCCCGGCGGCCTCCATGGAGGCCGCAGCCGACGAGAGGGCCCCCTGGTCGAAGCTCAGGAGCGAAGCCGAGACGATGCTCCTCCTCACCAATCCCCCCATTCCCCGTCGTGCTGTCCGCCCTCCGCCCCGTCTGCTGGCTCTCCCTGGATGAGGGGAGGTCCTGACCTCGCCACCGTCACGCTGACAGTGTCCCCGGACAGGAATGGGACGCCGGGCCGGGGCTCCTGCGAGATCACGGTGCCGTCCTGCCCGGGAGAGGATGCGGGGACGCCGGTCACCAGTAGAACCAGCCGGTGCTCCACTGCGACGCTCTCCGCATGATCCTCCCTCATGCCCACGAAGACCGGCACTCCCTCCCATCCGGTGGAGACGAGGAGCCTCACGGCGGTGCTTACCGGAAGGCTGTCGGCCTGTACCGGGCAGACTGCGATGACGTGCCCCTCGGGGACCAGAGGATGAGGAATCCGGCTCCTCCCGGAAGTATAGAGCTGCCAATCGGCTATCAGCTCCTCGGCCTGGGAGGCCGGGAGCCCTGCCAGCTGCTCCGGATGATAGGTTCGGAACAGCGGGCCGACATTCCAGAAGAAGTTCATCGGCGATCCCCGGGGAACCAGCGTTCCGGGCGCAGGGTCCTGCATGATCACGAGCCCCATGGTCTCGAGGGGGCCGTACTCGGACCACTGTCCGGCTGCGACCAGTCCGGCAGCCTCTATCGTGCGCTGGGCGTCCTGCCGGCTCATGCCGACCACCTCCGGCACTTCGACGGGCTGAGCCTGGGCTCCGAGCGCCGTGACGAACCTCGGCGTTCTGAATGTGAGCGGAGCTATCAGGGCACCTGCAGCGAACGCCATGGAGGCGCCTGTCAGAACGAGGACGATGGCCCGGGTGGCTGTTCTCAGTTCAGTCTCTCCCAGCATGCGGCGAAGTGGCCGTCTATCCCGTGGTCCGGTGGGAATATGTCAAGCATGCCGTCCCTGACAAGAACCGGAGGCGCGGGGAATTCGATCCTGCGGAAGCCGGGGTGTCCGGCTTCGAACCACTCCACCTGGAGGATCCCCTCCTCGGGCTCGAGACTGCAGACCGAATAGACCAGCACTCCTCCGGGCGCGACGCGCGAGGCGGCTCCGTCGAGCAGGCGCCGCTGTCTCTCCACGCACGCCGCCAGGTGCTCCCCGCTCCATCGCCACCGGGCGTCGCTGCGCCTGCGCAGGATGCCCGTGGCGGTGCACGGCGCATCGACCACGGCCTTCGACACGGATGCGACAGGAGGAGCAGCGCCGTCCCCTGCAGCCGGGAAGCTCCTTGCCCAGCCCAGCCTGTCGCGGTTGGACAGCCAGGGGGCAAGCCTGCCCGGCGACAAGTCGAGTGAGACGACAACGTCCGACGTGCAGTCCAGCCAGGCGGTCTTTCCTCCGGGCGAGGCGCACGCCTCCAGAACCACCTTCCCGGGCAGCAAGGCGGCTCCCCTGCCGACTACCGCCGCGGCCTCGTCCTGGATGTAGCCCCCGTGAAGGGCGTCCAGGTCGGGAGAGCCTTTCCTGTCGAGGATCCTGTACTCCTCGAGGAACCTGCCTGGAGAGCCCGGTGCAGCAGCGGAGGGAAAGGCCGCGCCGATCGGAGGCACCTCGTTGTCGAAGGCCATCAGCCTCGCGGCTCGGGTCGTTCCCCACCGAGCCGACCACCTCTCCCAGAGAGATCTCGGGTGAGACAGGCGGACCCAGGGATCGAGGCCTTCGGGCTCGCCCTCGACAGACAGCCTCCTGAGCACAGCGTTCACGAAGGGGGCAATCCTGCGGTCAACCGCTCCGACCGTCGCCGAGACGGCTGCATGCGCCGGTGTGCCCAGAACAAGCATCTGGGCCGCCCCTATGCGGAGGGCCGCGAGGGCTTCGGGCTCGAGCCTGGCGAGAGGGCGGGAAGTGACGGGGGACAGTGCGGCGTCCAGCCGTTCGCGCCATACCACGGCCTCCCTGGAGAGCCTCCAGGCGAGGGCGCGGTCGGCTCCCGACAGGTTCCCGGGATGCTCGCCCCTCAGGAGCAGAGCGATGGCTGCGCGCCGTGCCGCGGATCCGGCAGATCCCCCAGCGGCAGGCCCTGGACCGGATGGGGAACGGGCCCTTTCAGCCCTGCGCGACGTTCTCCACCCTCTCGAGCTCGGGAAAGGCCTGTTTCAGCGTCCTCTCGACGCTGAACTGAAGCGTGAGAGATGCGAAGGCGCAGCCCGAGCAAGAGCCCTTGAGCCTCACCTTCACCACCTGCCCCTCGAGCGCTACGAACTCGATGTCTCCGCCGTCCGCCTGGAGAAGGGGCCTTATCCTCTCGATCTCGGAGCGGACGCTTTCCTCGCTCATGACGGGCTTCTCGGTCATTTGCACCTTCCGAGGCCGGCTCGGGCCGGCCGCTGAGTGTGGAACCGACGCACTGCGATTATAACCTGCCGGGAGGACCCGTGTTCCCCTGCATGAGCCCCGGGAGGTGCGACTCGACAAAGCCTGGATACTCGCTCTCCAGCGCATCCAGCCAGAGCCTCGCCTGCTCCGTCCGCCCTTCGCGGGCTTCGAGCACCGCCAGATCCAGCATGGCCTCAGCCCTGTTCAGGCTGATCGAATCCTCCCTGCTCGAAGCCCTCTCTATCGCCTCGAGGAAGAGCTCTCTCGCCTCCTCCGTACGGCCCTGCTCGCAGTGCGCGAGTGCGTCGTGGAAGGGCATGTTGACGCCGGACCGCTCGACCACGCCTCTCCACGGCATGGAGGCGGCGATGCCGGCAGCGATCCCGATGGGGGCAAGGGCCAGGCTCCTCCTTCCGAAGCGCACCGCCCTGGCTCCGAGAAGGAGCAGCGCGAACGGGATCAGCGGCAGCCTGAACCTTGCGGTCACGAAGAAGGCGACAACTCCGCCCGCCATCAGGAGCAGCCAGGCTGCCAGGAACGCCTCCCGCCTCGTCGGCCTCCCGGCCGCGACGGCCCCCGGCAATAGCGCCCAGAGGAGAAGCATGGGGATGCCCTGGGGCAGGAGGAGGACGGACAGCAGGGGCGAGTATCTCCTGAGGTAGTATCCGTCGTAGTTGCAGGGCACTTCCTGGGTCGCGCACATGAGGGCAGCCTTCTTCGCGAGCAGGGCGATCGTCCTGCCGGGAGCCCGCGCGGCCGCCTCGAGAGTCCTCGAAACCCACCAGGCCGACACTTCCGAGGGTCTCAGACCCGGAGGGGCGAGGGCGACGCTGGCCGCCTCCACGTTGTCCTGGTAGGGGAGCCCGTCCTCCGGCTGCCGATGCGGCGCCGCAGGGGCGAAGGCCGTGTAGCCGTCCGCCTCCGGCCCGTTGCCTATGTACAGGTTTATGCCGCCCTGGCTCGAGATGACGGTCGCGGGGTCTCCTGCCAGCGCGTTGACCGCCCAGACGGCCGCGATAGGTGCGAGGAGCAGGGGCCCTGCACGCGCGAGCCTGACCGGCTTGAACGCGAGGAGGAGCGCGGGGAGGACCGCCAGCGCCCCGGGTCTCGCGATCGCCGCGAAGCCCAGGGCGAGCATTCCCGCAAGGAGCCTGTCCTCGTCGAAGAGCAGGAAAGAGCCGAGGACAAGCGCTATGTAGAGCGGCTCTATGAGCAGGGTCGAGGAGTATGCGACAGCCGTTCCCCAGAGACCCCAGCAGGCTGCGGCGGCGGCCGCCGCACCGCGCGGCATCCACCCGGAGGCGATGCGGAACAGAAGCGCGGCGGAAGCGGCGTGCAGGACCGTCGAGAGCAGGGCTCCGGCGGCGACGGAGGGGCCGGTGAGCGAGTACAGCCCGCCGAGCACCAGCGGATAGAGCGGAGCCCTGAAATACGGGGCGTACGCGGTCAGGTCCCCTGAGGCGATCGAGCAGGCCCAGGCGTGGTGCCACGCCGCGTCGACGACAGGGTACCGGAACAGAGGGCTCCTCGAGAGCATGACCAGGTTGGAGAGACCGGCGGCGAGGGCGGGGACGGCGGCCGCTGCGCAGGCGCCCGGAGAAGCCCTGCCCCCCGGGGTCATCTGTCCCCGGCGGTCCGGTCCTCGAGGATGGCCGTCGTGGACAGGCCGGGCACGAGAGGAACCGTTCTGACAGCGCCGCCAGAGGCGATGACGAAGCCGGCGCCGACTATCTCGCGCTCGGAGTAGTCGCCGCCCTTCACCAGGACATCCGGCTTCATGATCTCGATGAGCTCCAGGGGAGTCGGCTCGTCGAAGCAGGCTACGAGGTCCACCCATCTCATCGCGGAAAGGCACTCGGCCCTGCGCTCGAAGGTGTTGACAGGTCTCCCCGGACCCTTCAGCTCCCTGACCGACCTGTCGGAGTTCAGGCCGACTACGAGGATGTCTCCCATCGACCTGGCCTCGCGGAGCAGGCGCACGTGGCCCGCGTGGAGGATGTCGAAGCAGCCGTTCGTGAAGACCAGCCTGCCCCCGGGCGGGAGCATTCTCCTGGCCACCCCGGCCGCCTCAGCGCCGTCGAGCAGGACGGGAGCCGGATCAGGCGCCGGCATCTATCTCCCGCAGGATGTCGGCAGGCTTCACCGCGTACACGCCCGGCTCGGCGCAGACAGCCGCAGCGGCATAGTTGGCCAGCGAGGCGGCGAGGCGCAGCGGCATGCCGGCAGATATGGCCAGGGCCATCACGGAGATGACTGTGTCGCCCGCGCCGGACACGTCGAAAACCCTGCGGGCCGCTGTCGGTATGAGAACGGGAGCTCCGCCCTTCTCCACGAGCACCGACCCCTGCTCGCCGAGCGTCAGCAGAACCGCTCCGGAATCCGTCTCGGAAAGGATCTTCGCCGCGGCCTCGGAGGCCTGTTCGGCATCTCCGATCTCCATGCCTGCGAACCTCGAAGCCTCCGATCTGTTCGGCTTCAGGAGGCTGCAGCCCCGGTAGGCGCGGAAATTCCTGAACTTCGGGTCAACCGTCACGGGGATTCCGCGACGGGCGGCTGAGGAGATCACTGCGGCCACGAGGCCCGGATGGATGCATCCCTTGTCGTAATCCTCGAAGATCACGGCGTCCACGCGGTCGAGAGCCCCCAGCACGGATCGCTCCAGCTCGGCCGCGACCTCTTGAGCGGCGTGATCCGAGATCTCCCTGTCTATGCGCAGGATCTGCTGGTGCCGGGCCATGATCCGGGTCTTCGTCGTGGTCGGCCTCCCGGGGTCGGTCAGCACGCAGGAGACGTCTGCCCCTGCGGCCGCGAGGAGGGACACAAGAAGCCGTCCGTGCTCGTCGTCTCCCACCAGCCCGGCGGAGACGGGAAGGCTTCCCAGCGATCTGATGTTCATCGCGACGTTGGCCGCGCCTCCGGGGAGGCTTCTCTCCCCGTTTCCCGCCAGAGTGACGACGGGTACCGGGGCCTCGGGAGAGACCCTCTCGACGATCCCCTCGAGGTAGTGATCCAGAATGAGGTCGCCCACGACCAGGACCCTGCGTCCGGCAAGAGCCCCGACGGAAGCGGATGCATCCAGTCTCAAGTCCAAAAGCCCTCCCCGGTCTTGACCGGAAGCACCGGCGGGTGCATAGGTCGAGACGAAGACGCCAGGAGGTGAAGATGCTGAAAACGCCGCCGCGAATCAACGTCAAGCCCGAGGATGCAGACGGGGAGTACAGCAACATGGCCATCGTCACGTTCTCGAGGGCCGAGTTCGTTCTCGACTTCGCCAGGATGATGCCGGGCGTCCCGAACGCGAGCCTCAAGGCCAGGGTCATCGTCAGCCCTCAGAGGATAAAGTCGGTGGTCTCGGCCCTGGAGAGCCAGATCAGGGCCTACGAGCAGAAGTACGGAAAGCTGGAGGAGGCCGACGGACAGACCCCCATCGGCTTCCAGAACCCTGCCGCGGGAGCCTCGGAGGAGCAGTGACCCCTGCAGGCAGATCGAGTGGGCTTCCGAGGGGTCTTGTGACGAACGTCCTCTCGATACTGGTTGCACTCGCAGTCTGGATAGCGGCCATCGAGAGCCGCACCTTCAAGGTGGAGACGCGCCTGCCGGTCATGCCGCCCGATCTCCCCGACAGCTTCGTCATCTCCGGACCGTTGGATCCGGAAAGCGTCACAGCGACCTTCTCAGGCTCCGGAGCGGGGATTCTCGCCGGTCAGATTTCCGGCCGCCCCTTGGCAGTCGGAACCAGGATCGACAGCCTCCCGTACCGCGATCTCCCGCTGAACGCGGTTCTGACACTGGCACCGGACATGATGGCATGGAGGGGGCGTCCCTTCACCCCTCCAGCCGAGGTGTCCTTCAACCCGCCGTCCGTCGTCTGTACGATAGACAGGCTCGCATCCGACACCCTCCCGGTCAAGGTGATGGCGGCCGGCAGCGTTCCGGCGAGGTATTTCTGGGCAGCATCGGAGCCCGACCGGGTGACGGTCATCGGTCCGTCCGGCGCAATAGCGCTCGCCGACAGCGCAAGGACTCTCGAAGTTCTCCCGGGCCAGCCTCTGCAGATAGTGGGGCTGGCCCCTTGCGAGGCCTTTTCGGGGAGCGTTCCAGGAGAGGTGAGAGCCTCGTTGACGCCCCCTCTGCCGCTGCTCGAGCTCTCCGACCTGTGACGCCATCCGGGCCGCCCTTCCCGCTGTGCGACCGTGCGTGCCCGCGCCAGGCCCGTGACGATGCGGCAGGTTGCTTGACAGGCGCGAAGGGTCGCCAATAGATTCCTCGAAACATTCCGAAACCGCTCATCAGGTCAGCGCCTTGGAGGGAAATCCGACATGAGAGGCAAGCTCCTGGTAAGGGTCCTGATCGTCATTCTGGCCGCCCTGCTCGTCTTCAGGATCTACGACAGGGTGCAGTCTCACAGGATTCCCAGGGACCTCTGCAGGACTCACATGGAGACGCTCGCATGGGCTGACATCAACTACATGTATTCGCACGACGGCGCCATCGCTGAGGATCTGCCTGCTCTCCTCGAGTTCGCCGGCCTCCCCGAGAGCGTGGCTACGTGCCCGACCATCTGGGCGCAGGGAATCAGGGACTCGATGTACTTCTACGATCCCAAGCTCGCTCTCGGAAGCCAGTTCGCCATCTCCTGCAACAACCTCGAGAGGCACGGCGGGCTGGTAGGCGGCTTTGTCGAGAAGGAGTTCCCCGACTCGCTCTTCATGGAGGCCGACTGGGCGTCCACCTTCAGGAGGATGGCCTTCCTGGAGTATGCTGAGATGCGCAGGACCGATGTCTCCAGGTCGAACCTCGTCAGGGTGTCCGAGGAGGAGGCAGCATATCTCGGGAACAGGTACCCATCGGTTCTGGAACCCGCCGATCCGGCTGCGCTCGGCCTGAATCTCGACGAGATGAAGGATCCGCTCGGCGGAGAGTACGTCTTCGAGACCGTCCCGGACACCACCTACGTCTTCTACCAGAATCCGGGCAGGAGGGGCAGGGCGAGGGGCGATTCGGTCGTAGTCCAGACCTGGAAATTCGTCGGCTATGTCACGTCCGATCCGGAGACTTCGCGAGTGGAGATCTTCTACCGGCATCCCCTGCGCTTTCCTAGCAGGGCCGAAGGGGCCGGCTCGGGCGACAACGACCGGCTCCTGGTCGTACGCTACTGGGATGTCTCCGATCTGGGAACCCTCAGAACCGACGAGAGGGAGGTCGACCTCCTCGACCAGAAGACCTGGGATTTCCTCCAGACCCTCGATCTGTCAGAAACCCAGTAGCCGGCACCTGCGGGCTGCACTCGAGAACAGGCCGGAACCAGGGGAGCCCCTGCGTGGTATAGGTGTTCCGGCCGCATGATGCTCCCCTGCCGCCCAGGAAAGGACTGATGGTGCGATGAAGAGCTTCTTCGACATCGAGGAGAGCGCTGCATCCAGCAGGAACCAGTACCTGCTGGCCAACGCCGCCGCAAAGAGGGTCCGGCACATCAAGAACGGTGCCCCTGCCGTGGTGGAGTCGCCATCCGACAGGCCCGTGGAAACAGCCTTGGAGGAGATAGCCAGGGGGCTCATCAGGTACAGGCTCCCCGAGCAGCAGGATCTCTGAGACTGGAATCGTGAAATGCGGAGGAGTGAATCCATGAGAATCCTTGTGTCTCTGGCAGCTTTCCTTCTCGTTCTCGGAACGGCCGGCTGCAGGTCTGCCCGCACCGCCAACGGATCCGCCGACACGACGATGGTCCTCGCCACGGTGGGCGACGTGGAGATCACCATGCAGACTCTCCGCAACGAGCTGCAGATGATCCCCCCCTATCAGCGGGCCGCGTTCGAGACGCCCGAAGGTCAGAGGACCCTCCTCGACCATCTGGTGGAGAGGGAGCTGCTTCTCCAGGCCGCCCAGGACGCGGGGCTGGAGGACGACTCGTTCGTCGTCGCCCAGGTAGAGCTCGCCATGCAGCAGGTCGAGTACACACGCCAGCGCGCCCTCATCCAGCGCTATTACGAGAACATGGTCGTCGACGCGGTCGCCGTTCCAGACTCCGAGGTCGCAGCGTACTACGAGCAGCACTCCGGGGACATCTACTTCCAGCCCGCACAGGTGAAGGCTTCGATGATCCTCTGCGAGAGCCCAGAGGAGATGGAGACGGTGCAGGCCGAGCTCGACTCCGGAGCGGGGTTCGACTCCACTGCCGCGAGGCTGAGCGATCACGCTCCCACGAAGGGACTCGGCGGCGACCTGGGCTGGATCACCGAGTCCAGCCCGCTTCCCTACCTCGGCAGCCAGGAGGAGATCTCCCAGGCCCTGTTCCAGGCCCCTGTGGGAGGCGTGGTCGGCCCGTTCGACACGGAGCTCGGCTCTGTCATCCTCGAGGTCACGGACAGGACTGAGGCCGGCCCCAAGCCCTTCGAGGAGGTTCGCGAGTCGATCGTGAACATGCTCAAACCCGGGCTCGTCAACACCCATTTCCGCGACGTGGTGATACCCGGGCTGAGGGAGCAGTACGGGGTGACCATCAACGAGGACGCCTTCCTGCCGGGCCCCGAGGTCCCTCCCGACTCCCTGATGCAGCTCGCACAGAGCGTCATGGAGACGGCCCCCGAGCGTGCCATCAGGTACTTCCAGCTGTACCTCGACCGCTTTCCCGACGATCCCAAGGCCTACCAGGCGATGTTCCTGATCGGATTCACATATTCCGAGTATCTGCACGACTATGAGAACGCCAGGCAGACCTTCGGGGCGATGGTGCAGAGATTCCCCGATTCCGAGCTGACGGACGACGCCCAGTGGATGATCGAGAACATGGAGACCCCGATAGACAGCCTCATACCAACCTCGTAGGACCGTCGGCGGTTCCGCGTGGTTCGACAGATGCGGGGGCCCGGGCGACCGGGCCCCCGTCCTTGTCGTTGCTCGTGGGCTCCGGGCTCCCGGCCGGCAATATTCCAGAGCGTGTCTCATGAAACCCGGAGGGCAGCTCTACCGATGAGAAAGTTGCTTCTGCTGGTCCTGCTGGTCTCCGCTACTTCCTGCACCACCTCCGTGCGGGAGAGCGGGGATTCCTGCTCCGCAGCACGCGCCGCCATCGCCCGGGGCGACTTCGAGGAGGCCCTCGCGATCATAGAGGACGCCGTTTCAAGCTCTCCTTCGGACCCGATGATGCCCGAGTGGCTCCTGGCTCGCGCCGAAGCCCTTGCGGGCCTGGGAAGGACGCCGGAAGCCGTGCAGGAGGCCTCGGGAGTCCTCCAGTCGGCTGGCGGAGGATCCGTCAGGGGCAGGGCAGGGCTCCTTGTCGCCGAGCTCGAGGAGAGCCTCGGAAGACACTCCAGATGCCTCCAGGCGCTCGGCTCGATAGATCTCGAATGGCTTTCCCAGAGCGACGCGGAACGAGCCCGCGAACTGGCCGGTTCGTGCCTCGTGTCGGTTCCTTCAGGAGACCTCCCCGGATTGCGAAGGGACGACTGGCTGGAGCCATACGTGCTCCTCGAGACCTACAGGAGGAGGATGTCGGAAGGCGACGCGGACAGGGCTCTCCTCGTCCGATCGGAGCTGGACAGGCTCTACCCGGGATTCATGGACAGGACGATCCCGTCCGACTCCTTGATACCGCCGGAGAGGGCGTACATAGCCGTGCTGCTCCCCATGACCGGCGACGGCTCCGTGTACGCGGCACAGATCGAGAAGGGAGCATCCATGGCCTTCCAGAGGTCGGCAGACCTCCTGCGGCAGTGCCCGGAGCGCGTCCTGTTCGATACTCGGGGGAACCTGGAGGTTCTCGTCGAAGACGCAGTTCAGCTTGCCGCCGACCCCCGCTGCATCGCGGTGCTCGGCCCCATGACCAGCAGGGAGACTGTGGAGATAGCCGCCACGGCCTCGGCCGGAGGCCTGCCTTTCCTGTCCCCCAGCGCCACTTCGTCGGATGTCGACCGGCTGGGCGACTACGTGCACAGGCTGGTCCCCGGCGGTACGGACGAGGCTGCCGTGATGGCCGAGGTGGCCGTGCGCGACTCCGGCTGCACGAGGCTGGCGATACTCCACAGCTACACCCAGGCGTCGGTCTCGCAGGCGGAGCAGTTCGCGGCAACTGTCGAGCGCATGGGGGCGCAGGTCGTCGCCACGAGGGGGTTCAACTCGGAGGATACGGATTTCAAGGACCAGATCATAGCTATGAGGGCTCTGCGGCCCGACGGGATCTTCCTCCCGGTGACCGCGTGGGAGGCGATACAGATCGCACCTCAGCTGAGGTTCTATTCGCTGGACGTCCCGATGTTCGGGACGTCAGGATGGGACAGCGACGTGGTGCTCCGTCTCGGAGGCGAGTCCGTCGAGGGGGCCGTGTTCACGGCGGCCTTCGGCACCGGCTCCCTCTATCCCCCGACCGCCCGGTTCGTCTTCAACTACCGGAGGCAGTTCTCGGAGGAGCCCACGCTGCTCGCTGCGCAGGGATACGATGCCGCAGGGGTGCTGCTGGCGGCGTGGTCTTCCGGGTGCCGCACCAGACAGGCTATCGAGGACTTCCTGAGAGAACTCGACCACTACGACGGAGCCTCGGGCAGGATCACCATCGGGGCGAGAACGGAGACCAGGGCGTCCTGGCCGCTCGTGCGGATCACAGGCGGGGAAGCGCTGGGAGTTGAGTAGCTTCTGGGGAATCGACATCGGCGGCAGCACCGTTGTCGTAGGGAGGCTGGAGGAGGACGGACGCTTCGTCCGCACGGCCGTCCTGGACAACACCGGCGGGCTCGACCCCGTGCGAGTGCTGGCGGCAGCCTCTTCGGCGATACTCGCGGAGGACCCCTCGCCCAGGGGCATCGGGGTCGGCATCGCGGGGCTGGTGGACAGGGAAGCCGGAATCCTGCACTTCTCCCCCAACCTGCCCTCGTGGGGGGGGCTCGACGTGGCCGGCGAGCTATCGGGCATCTCGGGCTCCAGGGTGATCGTGGACAACGACTGCAACGTCTTCGCCTGGGGTGCGCTTGCGACGGGACGCATCCCCCCGCTGGGCACGAGTCTCATGATCACGATAGGAACCGGGATAGGCGGCTCGATAGTCTTCGACGGCAGGATCGCCTACGGCACCGGCTTCGCCGGTGAGTTCGGCCACATGCCTGTGGAGGCGGAGGGCGTCCCCTGTGCGTGCGGTTCCCGGGGCTGCTGGGAGATGTATGCAGCCAAGAGCGCCCTGGTCCGGTACAACCTTCGCGAGGGTGGCCGATGCCGGGATCCGGAGGGCATCTCTGCCCTGGCGAGATCGGGCGACCGAGCCGCCCTTTCGGCCTGCAGCGAGCTCGGCAGGTGGCTGGGAACCGGGCTTGCAGGGCTCGCCAACTGCTTCAGCCCATGCGGCTTCTATCTGGCGGGCGGTCTGACCGGTTCGTGGGACCTGTTCGAACCCGCGGCGCGCCGCGAGTACTCTTCGAGGTGCAGGCACCCATGGTGCGTCAACCTCCTGGACAGCCCCTCCGACGCAGGCGCGGCCGGAGCGGCGATGATGGCGAGGGACTCCCTGCCGTGACTCCGATGGTCGTCCTGGTGCTGGCGCTCTCGGGCCAGGAGCCGGACTCCGTCCTGCCGGCGGATTCCGTCGCGCTCCAGATGGAGAACATAGCGTACGCCTCCGATTCGCTGGTCTTCTTCCCATCCTCGCGCAACATCGTGCTCGTGGGCGCTTCCAGGATCGACTACAGGGACATGACGCTCGAAGCGGACACCGTGATGTACGACGCGGGCGCTGGCTCGGTCGAGGCATCGGGCTCGCCCCAGCTCACAGACCGCGGAGAGTCCATAAGGGGCGGAAGGATGTACTACAGCCTCGTCACCAGGCGGGGACGAATAGACGACCCGGACTCCAGGTACGAGTTCGGATACTACACCGGAACCACCGTGACCCAGGTGGGCAGGCGCGAGTTCAACATCACCGACGCCAGGTTCACTACGTGCTCCGAAGACTCGGCCCACTACTACTTCTTCAGCCCGGAGATGAAGGTCTTCCAGAACGACAGGGCTGTCGCGAGGCCTGTCTACATGTACGTGGAGGACACGCCGGTCTTCTACTTCCCCTGGTGGGTCTTCCCGATCAGGACGGGCAGGCAGTCAGGCTTCACGATCCCCAAGTTCGGACAGACCTCCCGCGACGGGCGCTACCTGAGGGACCTCGGCTACTATTTCGCCTTCTCGGACTACCTGGACCTCCTCGTGTCGGGCGACATAATGGACAAGAGCCGCGTAGCCCTTTCCGCCCGGGAGAGGCACGTTCTCAGGTACGTCCACCACGGAAGCGCGGAAGTCGAGTGGCGCAGGGAGTTCCAGACCGGTTTGGACAGATGGAGGCTTTTCGGAGAGCACATTCACGACTTCTCGGACGGCTCCTCCGCACGGCTCCGAGGCGAGGTGCTGAGCGACAGGAGCTATCTGAAGGAAACCCAGCAGACGCCCGAGGCCAGGATGAACAACGAGATCAGGTCCTGGGCGAACTTCTCGCGGCCCTTCGGACGGGCATCCCTGCAGCTTACGCTCGACAGGACCGCATACCTCGGCACTGATCCGGACAGCATCCCTGACGAGACCGAATCCGTTCAGAGCCTTCCTGATGCAAGGCTGACAGTACCTTCGGCCCCGCTGTTCGAAGCCCCGGCTGATCCCTCGAGGAGAAGGCCCTGGCACTCCCTCTACTGGAATCTGTCCGCCCACTACCTCTCGATGGACACGAGGAGGGAGGATTCCAGGGAGACGCACTCGGGGCTGAGGGCGCAGTCGGACATCACCGGCTCGTGGAAGCCGTGGGAGATCCTCGCATTGTCGCCGAGAGTGACAGGCACGGCCACGGTCTACGACAGGGACAGGCTGGGGGACAGGTACCCCTGGTGGCTCGCGGGTTCCGCCGGGGTCTCTGCCTCCACCGACATCTACGGAACATTCCCCACGGTGCTCCTGGGATTCTCGGCGCTCAGGCACACCATCACCCCCTCCGCAACCCTGGGATGGGTGCCGGACACCTACCTCGCCTACGGGGACGGAGGGCTTTCGCCCGCCCCGGCGGACTCCGCGGACGACACCTACTACAGCTTCTCCGACTTCAGAGCCCCCTCGCCGGGCACTTCGCTGAGGCTTGGCCTGTTCCAGAGCCTGGAGGCGAAGAGGGTCTCCGGCGACAGGGTGGAGAGGGTGGAGCTGGCGACCCTCGAGCTGTCCGTCACTGCCGACCTTGCTGGCGCGGACACGGTTTTCTCTCCGCTCGCCGCGAGGCTGACGCTGACTCCCGGAAGCGCGCTGGGGCTCTCGGCCGACGCCTCGTGGGACCTCTACTCCTCCGAGCTCGAGCAGATAGACTTCACGACCACCCTGCGCCTCGCCGGACAGGACCAGACCCTGGTCCCGGATTCCGCCAGGTCGGCCCAGTCGGGCCTCCCGCTCCGCCTCTCAATGTCCCACTACTACAGGCTCGGGATCGGCGACGAAAGCGACCTGAGCAAGCTGAGGGCCTCGGCAGCCCTCTCGCTCAGCCCTTCCTGGTCGCTCCAGTACGACGCCTACTACGACGTCCTCGAAGGGTCCTTCGTCAGCCAGTCCTACACCCTCAGAAGGGATCTCCACTGCTGGGAGGCGATGTTCGTGAGGCACGTCTCCGATGTGGACACCGGATTCTACTTCCGGATAAACATCAAGGATCTCCCCGACATAAAGATCGAGCAGCACGTCAGCAGCTTCTGAGGAGGCCGGAATGGACGGCGGCAGGATGGACGTTCTGAAGGGCGCGATACTCCTCGAGAGGAGCGGCAGCGCTCTCTATTCGGGCCTGGCTTCCGGGTCGGCCGTTCAGGCCCTTCGCATGCTCTTCGGCAGGCTGGCGGACGAGGAGGAGATTCACAGGGCCTGGCTGGAGAGGATCTTCATCGAGGTCTCGACGGAGGGAACGGATTCGGGGTTCTCCGCGGCCCTCCCGCCGCGCAACCGCGTCATCGAGGGCGTTCTCACGGATGAGGTGGCCGGCGGGATTGCATCCGCGTCCTTCGAATCCGCCGCCGTGGCGGCTGCGAGGGCTCTGGAGGAGCGGGCTGTCGCGTACTATGCGCATGGCGCTGCAGGCGCGGCGGACCCGGGCGAGGCCGGGTTCTACCGGATGCTCTCAGAATGGGAGGAGGAGCACCTCGAGGCGCTGACGCGCATCGAGAGCAGTCTTCACGATTCCGCCATGCGCGACGGCGGGCTGTGGTCGTCGATTGCTCGAGAGAGATCTGACGAAGCCGGCTTCAATTGATAACCGTGAATAAATCGCTGCTTGTGCTCGGGAGCCCCGTGATAGTCCGCTCTTGCGTCCGCCAGTGCGCTTGACAGCGCGTTCTGATGAGCCTACACTATGCGCTGGGGTTGTCCGAAAGGGGGTGACTCGGTGACAAAGAAGGATCTGGTTGCGCACGTCTCCGTGAAGGCCGGCCTGACGAAGAGGCAGGCCGGGATGGCTGTCGATGCTCTCCTCGACGGCATCACCAACGCCATTCTCGCTCCGGAGGGCAAGGTCAGCCTCGTGGGCTTCGGCACGTTCTCGAACAAGCAGAGAGCCGCCCGGACTGGTGTGGATCCCCAGAAGGGCACCAAGCGGGTGTTCCCGGCGAAGCGCGTTCCGCACTTCAAGGCCGGCAAGTCTCTCAAGGACCTTGTCGAGAAGGGCAAGAAGGGCAAGAAGCGCTAGGCTCCGGGCTCTTGGGCGGGGAGGCTCCTGACGGGTCCTCCCCGCCTTTTTCGCATCCAGGGATATGCCTGCCGAACTCTCTGTGGTGATCACGACCTTCAACAGCGTCTCCTTCATAAGGGGAGCGCTGTCGTCGCTGGCGGCCCTTCCTCCGTCAGAGGCGCCTGCCGCAGTGACTGTCGTGGACAACTGCTCGAGCGACGGAACGGCCGATGCGGCCGCCTCATTCGAAGGAGTCCGCGTCATCCGCAACGCCAGGAACCTGGGGCTCGCGAAGGCCAACAACATCGGCGCAGCAGCGTCGCCGCCGGGCAGCATCCTGTTCCTGAATCCCGACGTCACGGTGCGCCCCGGCGCGGTTGGCGCCCTGCTGGAGCTCGAGCGCGGACAGCCTGGGGCGGCGCTCGTTGGTCCAGCGCTCGCAGCCCCGGACGGGACTCCCCAGCATCCGGCCAGGACGTTCCCCACCCTCGCGGACATCGCCGCGAGGCGGACTCCGCTGGGCCGACTCCCCTCCTCGAGGAGGAGGGTGGAACGCCATTTCGCGCCTTCGTCCGCATCGTCGCCCTGCACGGTGGACTGGATCGTGGGCGCAGCGATGCTTCTGACCTCCAGCGGCAGGGAGAGGCTCGGGCCGATGTCCGAGCGCTTCTTCCTGTACTTCGAGGATGTCGAATGGTGCTGGAGGGCCTGGAAGGAGGGCATGGAGGTCTGGTACCACCCGGGCGCGAGGCTCGTTCACGTAGCCAGGCGCGAGAGCTCGGGCCGTCCCGGCAGGGCGGCGTGGCTCCATCTGCTGAGCATGCTTAGATTCTATCTCATGCACCCTTCCGCGCTCACGGGAACGAGGCCCTCGGCCAGGTGAGCAGGCGCCCGGCGCTTCGTCTGGCCATCCCGGCCGGAGACTTCGCTCTCGTGATCGGAGTCTTCATGCTGGGCTACTGGCTCAGGCACTTCGCCCTTCCCTCAGCAGCGCCCGGAATCTTCGGCGAGCCCGGCGCATTCAGGCTCTCTGCATACCAGTACCTCGTCTCGGGCGCGGTCATGGGAGGGGTCCAGGTGCTCATCCTGCAGGCCTTCGGAGCCTACCGAGGCGAGTGGGGTCTTGCCCACATAGAGGAGCTCGCCTGGATCCTCAGATCCTCCTTCATGGCCGTAGTCATCGCCTTCGCGGTGAGCTTCGTCACGAAGCAGCTGTTCTTCTCGAGGTTCGTCCTTGTCTTTGCATTTCCCGTGAACTCGGTCGTTCTCGCGATATGGCACTGGGTCTGCAGGCGGGCGGTCAGGTCTGCCGCCCGCCGCAGAGGGATGGCAAGGAGGACGGTGTTCTACGGCTGCGGCAGACTCGCGGCGGATCTGGCGGCCCACATGGAGGGCAAGGCGGAGGTTCCGTCCCGCGTGCTGGGCTTCGTGAGGCCCGAGGGCTCATCCGATCCGCCGGCCGTCCCGGCAGAGGCGCGACCGCAGGACCTCGAGGCGTGGCTCACAGAGAGGTCGGTGGATCTGCTGGTCATCGCCGACACGAGCATCCCCCGCGACGAGACAGCCGCAGCGATCATCGCCTGCGAGCACGCGGGCATCTCCTACATGCTGGTCCCGGACATCTTCGCCCTCATGAGCCTGACGACCAGGGTCGCCGGCATTGGCGGCACGACCCTCGTCCAGTCGGTCCCCCCTCCGCTCAGGGGCTTCAGATCGCTTCTCAAGAGAGCCTTGGATCTCTCGGTCACGCTGATCCTGCTGCCTGCCCTCGCACCGCTCTTTCTGGCCATCGCAGCGCTGATCGCGGCCGACTCGGGCTTCCCGGTCTTCTATGCGCAGAAGCGTCTGGGAAGGGACAACAGGCCCTTCCGGATGATCAAGTTCAGGTCCATGCGGGTGGGAGCCGACCGCGAGAAAGACCTCCTCTCGGGGATGAACGAGGCTTCGGGCCCCCTTTTCAAGATGAGGCGCGACCCCAGAGTCACCAGGGCCGGCCGCCTTCTTCGCCGATGGAGCCTGGACGAGCTGCCGCAGCTCTTCAACGTCCTGGCCGGACACATGAGCCTCGTGGGGCCGAGACCTCCGCTGCCCGAAGAGGTCGAGCGATATTCCGAACGCCATCTCAAGCGTCTTCAGACGGTGCCGGGCATCACGGGCATCTGGCAGGTGTCGGGCAGAAGCCAGCTCAGCTTCGAGGAGATGGTGAAGCTGGACGTCTACTACGTTGACAACTGGTCCATCTGGCTCGACCTGTCGATCCTGCTGCTGACCGTCCCGGCGGCGCTGTCGCGCAGGGGCGCCTACTGAGATGGCGGGGCGCCCCGTCATCCGCCGGTCGGCGCTCGACCACCCCTCCATCAGGTATCTCAGGGAGAACGTGATCGGGCGTGATTCGTACCTGGTCACCCCCTTCGGAAGGAAGCGGAGGATCTATCTCGACTACATCGCCTCCGGGCTGCCGTTCAAGCCGGTGGAGGACCTGATCTCGAAGGAGGTCCTGCCCTGGATGGCGAACACCCACAGCGAGGGCAGCGAATCCAGCCGCCGAATGGCCTCGTTCATCTGCGACGCCAGGCGCACCGTGGCGGAAGCGCTGGGAGCAAGGGAAGACGATTCGGTGATCTTCACCGGCTCGGGCTCCACAGGGGCCATAAACCACCTCATCATGGCGATGGGGCTCCGCGTGCCAGACCAGATCGCGAATGCATGCGGCTGCAGATCGAAGGTTCCCATGGAGTTCCGTCCGGTGGTGTTCCGGTCGAGGATGGAGCACCACTCCAACGACATAGCCTGGCGCGAGACGCTCGGCGACACGCGGTTCGTCGGATTCGACAGGCAGGGTCGCATCGACTGGAGGGATCTCGAGCGCCAGCTCGCGCTTCCCGAGGTGAGGGAGCGGAAGCTCCTGATCGGGACCTTCTCGGCCGCCTCGAATGTGACCGGGATACTGAACGACGTCGATGCGCTGGCCGAGGCCATGCACGCAGGAGGAGGCTTCGCATTCTTCGACTACGCCGCCGCGGCTCCCTATCTCACAGTGGACCTGCACCCGCCCGGAGGGGAGGGCCGCAGGAAGGACGCCGTCTTCATCTCCACCCACAAGTTCATGGGCGGACCCCAGACACCTGGGATACTGGCAGCCCGCAGGAGCCTGTTCTCCTCGGGAGTGCCGGTTGTTTCGGGCGGCGGAACGGTCCTCTTCACCTCTCCGTGGGATCACAGGTACCTCCCCGAGCTGGAATCCCGCGAGGAGGGCGGCACCCCGCCGATCGTCCAGATCATCAGGGCCGGCCTCGTGTTCAGGCTGAAGCAGGAGGTGGGCGCCGACCTGCTGGAGCGCGCGGAGGGAGAGCTGGCAGACAGAGTCATGAGACGCTTCGCCGCGAATCCGGCGATCGGCCTGCTGGGAAGCACCAGGGGGCGCAGGCTCGGGGTCTTCTCGTTCCTCCTGGACGAGGGAAGGCTCCACTACAAGCTCGCCGTCAGGCTTCTGAACGATCTACACGGCATCCAGGCCCGCTCCGGCTGCATGTGCGCGGGAACTTACGGACATCACCTGCTGCGTATCGGGAGGAGCGCCTCGAAGATCATCCGCTCGGCCATCGACAGCGGAGATGTCTGGTCGAAGCCCGGGTGGACGAGGATCTCGGTGTCGCCCCTCACCGATCCAGAGGACCTGGAACTCGCCCTGGACGCGATAGACTCGCTCTCGACAGGATATCGCGACTACGAAAGCCTCTACGAGAGGGACGACTCGGGGGAATACGTCTGGGCCGGCAGCGGCTTCAGCGGGGAGCCGCCGAGGCTGGAGCTTTCAATCTGATCGGACGCCCGCATGTGTGCGGGGGGAAGGGAACATGGAGCACAGGGTCCTTCCTGCGACATGGAAGAGCAAGGGTTCGCTCGCCCGCGTGATAGCGGACATGGAATCCGGGGGCTGGAGCGTGGCCACCTTCGGGGAGGTCTTCAGCGGCAGCATCCTGGTGATGATCCGGGACGGGCGCCAGTGGTCCCACGAGGTGGTCCAGCTCTTCTGGAAGATGAAGGACAACGTCGCTCAGCTCATAAGGGAGCGGGAGAAGGACGGCTGGGAGGTCGCCGCCATCGGAGACTGCCTCGGCGGCACAGTCATGATCCTCAAGAAGGTAGTCGGCGTCAGCCAGGGCGAACAGACAGCATCCTCCTGACCACGGCGACGGTTGCGGCATACACCGGCTCGACCCCTCGCTCTCCGAGAGGCTCCGAGAGCAGATCCCCCGAGAGCGGCGCATCAGAGGCGTAGTAGGCGATGCCTGCCTCGGTTCCGGCCGCCAGCCTTCCCCTCAGCACGGCATGCCGGACCGCCTTGGCGTACGGGATGCCCTCCATCTCCACGCCGAGGGCTCTCCACCTGGTTCTGAAGTATTCGAGGACCTCGGCATTCTGGAGGAACGTGCCCGCAACGGTCAGCATGGGCCCTCCGGTGTGGACCGTGAAGTCGCCGAGACCGGCGAAGTCCTCGGGGCGCAGGCAGTTCCCGATGTCATAGACCTCCCCGGATCCCTGCTTCACGAAGAATGAGGGGAGCATGACGTCCCCCCTCGACCCGGTCAGGGTGCCCGCCTTCCCGACGATGAAGACGCTCCGGAGGACGCTCCCCAGGGCCTCCATGATCTCGTTGAAGATGAAGAAGCCCTCCTCGCCGAAGGCGTAGTCCATGTTGACCATCACGCCCTCGTGCCGTCCGTTCCAGCCCAGCCTCGGGTCGGCCAGAGAGCCGTCGATGCGAGACATGTCCACGATCTGGCAGGCCGGCATCCCCGGCGCCACCGGGATGTGATGGATGCCTGCAGCCCGGTCCTCGGCCATCCTTTCCTCGCCGGACCAATCCGGCAGAAGCCTTCTCAGCTCACCGTAGTCCGGCGAATCGCCCATTCCGGCCTCCGCCGCCCTCCTCCCGACCCAGGGAGAGAGGACGTTGACGAGACTGTGCGTATTGCTGGAGACGAGGTGGAGAGGCGCTCCTGAAAGGCCCAGTCGGCCGATGGCCTCGACCAGCAAGGCCGTCCATTCACGCGCCCTGCGGCTGTAGGTTCCGACCAGCCCGAATCTGTCCGAGAAGACCACCCTCAGGTCGCGGGGATGCGCCCTGGAGATGAAGCCGACGACCTCGGGGAGCCTCCCTTCCAGAGACTGGTCCAGCGACTTGAGCGCTCCGTACTCGCATCTCAGCTCGACCGAGAGCTCGTGCAGGAGCTGCTTCCTGCCCTCGTCGCCCGGGGGCGCAGCGCCGTCCGCAAGGGCGTCTATCGCCCTCCACACCGAGTAGAGTGCCGGATCCTCCGCAAGCTTGGACCTGTATTCGGAATACCTGGCCCTGATCTTGTCCGATTCTATCTGGTAGCAGGTAATGGCGGAGACGAAATCCAGCAGGTCGCTCATGCCGCCGCGGAATGCCGTGACGTAGCTCTCTGCGCCGGTTCTGAAGGTCGGCCTCCTGCGAGCCCTGGTACCGACAGGGTCGAAGTCGCGCGCAACCTCGCTCTCGATCTCCCGGGCTACGGTGATCTGCCTTACCGACCATATCCCGTCGGGCAGCCTCATCAGCACGTACTTCAGCGCTCCTGCATCTACCCTGTCGGGATCTCCGGCCAGGGGGTATAGCGCCGGCTTCGAAAGGACCATCAGCTTCCTGAGGCTGGAGCCCGACTCGCCTCCCGGCCTGTAGTAGCCCCTGAGGATTATCCCCTTCGCAAGGGTCTCGAACTCCTCGATCGCCAGTCTCGCCTCGAGGCTCATGTTGCACCTCCGCTTCTCCGGCAATATGCTCGGACGGGCGCGGCTCCAGCGAGGTCCCGGCACCGCGCCGGACAGGCGCATCGGGGAGGTCCCGTCCGGGGATGCTCCGGCGATCCTGTTGCAGAGCATCTCATGGGAACCGGCAGGCTTCCTGCCTGGTTTGTGCCTGCATGCCGAAAGGAGGCCCCTGAATGGCCGGCATTCTGAAGAAGATCTCCGGAAAAGAGCTGTCCGTAGTCACCGCAGTGAAGGACCGGAACGTGCTGGTCGACTTCAGCGCATCCTGGTGCGGCCCGTGCCGGATGCTCCACCCCCAGCTCGAGCAGCTCGCAGCCGAGATGGACGGCTGGGACTTCTACGAGATCGACGTGGACGAGGCCCAGGAAGAGGCCGGGAAGCTAGGCATACGAAGCGTACCGACCATGATAGCATACTCGGGAGGCAGGGAGATCGACAGGCTGGTCGGCTTCCGGGACAAGGCCTCCCTCAAGAGCCAGCTCTCCGGCATCGCTGGAAGGTAGAGCAGATGATCGGCCTGCTGGCGGGAATGGCGGCGGGGCAGCCTTCGCAGAGTGCCGGCAGAAGGGATGTGGTGATCGCGGGCGGAGGGCCCGCCGGGCTTGCTGCGGCTCTCTACTCGGCCCGCTACAGGCTCTCCACGGTCGTGCTCGAAGGGTACCAGCCGGGAGGGCAGGCTGCCCTCACGGACAGGATCGACAACTATCCCGGTGTTCCCGGGGCGAGAGGCCCGGAGCTGGCGGCCCTGATGCGTACCCAGGCCCGGGAGGCCGGTGCCGAGATCGTTCCCGCCCGTGCACAGCGCTCCTTCTTCTCCGGCGACGGCTTCACGACCGAGACTGACTCCGGCGTCTTCGAGTCTCCGGTTCTCGTAGTCGCCACCGGCGCCGCGCCGAGGAAGCTGGGTGTGCCCGGAGAGGAGAGACTCTATGGACGCGGGGTGAGCTACTGCGCCACCTGCGACGCGCCTTTCTTCAAGAACAGACGGGTGCTGGTGGTAGGCGGAGGCGACAGCGCGGTCAAGGAGGCCCTGCACCTCGCCGGCTACGCCTCCAGTGTCACCCTGGTCCACAGGAGGGACGCCCTCAGGGCCGAGCCGGTGCTGGCCCGCAAGCTCCTCGACAGCCCGGTGTGCGACGTGGTCTGGAGCTCGAGGCTCCTCGAGATACGCGGCGGAGACGAGGTCGAATCCGTTCTCCTCGACACCCCGGGCGGGCAGCGGGAGCTGGGGATGGACGGCGTGTTCATCTACGTAGGCCGACGCGCCGAAACCGATCCGTTCAGGGACCTGCTGGAGCTGCGCGAGGACGGCACGGTGGTGACCGAAGGCATCGTCCGCACCTCGCGCCGGGGGGTCTTCGCCGCCGGCGATGTCACGGGGCACGAACCGAGGCAGATCGTCACCGCCGTGGCCGACGGAGCCCGTGCGGCAGCGGCTGCCTACGAGTACCTGCAGCACAGGCCTGCAGTCTGAGGAGGGTCATGCCGCTCTTGTCACCCGCCGACGCGGAGCACGTTCGAAAGCTGTTCTCGACCATCGCCTCCGACGTCCGCCTGAGGCTCTACACGCAGAGGCTCAACTGCGAATCCTGTTTCGACGCCGAGCGCATCGTGTCCGAGCTGTCGGAGCTCTCCGACCGCCTGAAGGTGGAGGTCCTCAACGCCCTCACGGACGCGGAACGGCGCGAGGCCGACGGGGTGGAGAACGTGCCCGCCCTTATCGTGAGCGACGGAACGCACTCGAGGGTGAGGTTCTACGGGGCGCCCTCGGGATACGAGTTCTCGACTCTCCTGACCGCGATAGCGGATGCCGGAACCCCGGGAGACCGCCTCGAGAAGCCGGTTCTCGATTTCCTCTCCTCCCTCTCCCAGGATCTTCTGGTCAGGGTCTTCGTCACCCCTACATGCCCCCACTGCCCCAGGGCGGCCGTCACGGCCGTCAGGATGGCCGCCGCGAGCCCCCGCGTGAGGACCGAGATCATCGAGGCGAACGAGTTTCCCGATCTCTCGCGGAGATTCAGGGTGCAGGGCGTCCCGAGGACGGTCGTGAACGACCTGATCCATCTCGAGGGAGCCTTGCCGGAGGCCGCCTTCGCCAGGGCGCTGGGCCTCGCGCTTCCCCTCCTCTCCGCAGGCGAGCCGGTGGACCTGGCGGCGCTCCTGGCCCGACAGCGGGAGGAGGAGGCCGGGAAGTGACCCCCTGGCTGCTTCTGGCCGCCGCCGCCGCTTCCGTGGAGTTTCCCATGGAGCCGGACGGCCTCCTCGGAGTCTACAGGTTCTTCGAGTCCGACGTTGCGCACTTCGTCTATGCGGAGATCGAGGCGAGGGTCATGCCGCTGCGTTCGGGCAGGTTCGAGACGCGGCTCGGCCTCCGGATGGACACCTACATGGGCGAGAGCTGGAACAACCCCGACATGAGGTTCAACATCTACGGCGGACACTGGAACATCACGGCCGAGCTGGGCTGGCGCACGGAGTGGGGGCTAGCGAGGATCTACACCGACCACGAGTGCTTCCACAACATAGACATGCCCGACACGCTGTCCGAGTACATGAACAACATCAAGGCGGGCGTGGTCCGCGACCGCCCGCATCTGGAGCCTTCGTCCTCTCTCGACCTGCTTCCCACTTCCGGGATTCCCTCGGGGTGGGCCTCAGTCGGATTCTACAGGCCTCGCGGCGAAGGCTTCCAGAAGGGACACGACTTCGACTGGTCTCTGCAGGGCGAGCTGGACGTCCCCCTTGCGGCGTACCGGCGCTGGACGGGCGGGCTGAGATACGTTCCGGAGTTCTTCTTCCACGACGATGGAGACGCCAGCTCGAGGCACCATGCCCTGGTCTACGGACGCTACGACGCCGGAGCCGGGGAGATCGAGTTTCACGTCACCCATTACATCCGCGATACGCAGCCCTTCCGCAGCCTGGACGGGGAGACCTTCGCAGGCTTCCGCTTCGTCTGGTAGCCGGTTCAGTCGCGGGACAGGCTGTCGGCAAGAGCAAGGGCCTTGCGAGCGGACTCCCGGTCGCCCGTGCAGAGCGCGGCCATGCCCCAGGCCCTCAGAGCCGCCGCACTCGAGGGCTCGGCTTCCAGAGCCTGTTCGGCGTGCTCCAGCGCGGGCCCGTACATTCCCAGAGACGTTTCCATCGACGACAGATCCGCGAGAAGCGCCGCGTCTGCGAGACCGGTAGCGCATGCCGCGTTCACGAGCATCCAGGCCTCCTCGGGCCGCTCCCTCTCCAGCATCACAGCCGCCCCCTGGTGCAGGGATGCGGCGAGCCTCCTTCCAGCCAGCAGGAAGTCCGGACAGCGCTCGAAGGCCTGGGACATCAGCTCCGCCTCCTTCGACAGGAGGAGGCTGTCGCGCGCGCACTCGGCCTCCTGGAAGAGGCCGACTGCCTCCCATGCATCGAGGAAGCCCTGGCCACAGAGGCTTTCGGCCCCGGCAGGCTGGACCCTCAGGTCCAGTATGCGGGAGATGTTCTGCGCCACGGTGGACGGGCCGAAAACGGCCCTGGGAGCCGAGCTCTCGAGGATCGGCCTGTCGTCGGTCACCACAGGCGCACCGCGGGCGTAGTCGGCGAGCTCCATCGGGCCCATGGCATAGAGAGACAGGAACACACCGGGCTCGTCCAGGCCGAATGGCTCCAGGTCCGCCGCCACGGCGCCGTCGGCAAGATGCCCCGCGACCTGCGCCGGCTCGACCGGCAGATCCTTCCTTCCCACGAGCACCGCGTCGCGCCCGAGCAACCACATGGTGGCTTCGGGAAAGACGTCCAGGAATGTCGCGACGACCATCCTGCAGTCAGCGTCCGACATCTGGTAGAGAGGCAGCCACTGGCTCATCACCCCTCCGCTTGACAGCCTATCCCGAGCCAGTCTGTAGTACTCCCTGGTATAGAGGTTCACCACCCCGGAGAGTGCCGGGTGCATGGGCTCCTCCGTGATGACGTCGTAGACCGTGGTGGTCCCGGCGAGATGGTTCCTGCCGTCCTCGATCACCAGTCCGGCCCTGCCGCCGGAGATCACGCCGTGGTTCTGCGCTTCGAACGGCCCTGAGGCCTCGATGACGGCGGGGTTGATCTCCACGCAATCCAGCCGTTCGACCGACGGAAAGAGCGAGGCTGTCCCGGCCGTGATGCCCGTGCCGAAGCAGATCACGCACACAGAGCGTGGCGAGGGATGGACCAGCATAGGGAAGTACGCCATCAGGCGGTTCTTCAGTGAGCCCTCGGGGGTCGTGGTCGAGGCCTGGCTGCCCCCGATGCTTATGACGAGGGCGGACGGCATGTCTCTGCTCTGGAGGACGGTGACGTCTCCGTCAGGAGACTCGGCGTGTCCGAGAAGCCTGTAGCCCGGGGGCACTTCGATGCCCGGACCCCCGGCGATCGTCACCGCGAAACCGGCCGCCGCCAGAGCGGCGGCGAAGGCGGCCCTTCCCGGGAACCCCCGCGGGGTCGTCACGGCAAGCGCCGAGGATGCGAGGAGGCCCGAGGCGGCGAAAGACCACCTGAGGCCTGCCGCCGGCAGAAGAACGAAGGCTGCCAGGAGGGAGCCCGCTACAGCCCCTGCCGTGTTGGCGGCGGAGTACCTCCCGATCCCCGACGCCGACTTCCTCGGTTCGGGCGCATGCAGGGAGGACATCAGAGGAAAGGCGGCACCCGATGCGAATCCGGCAGGAAGCACGAGGAGGAACGCCGGGACATATCGCGCCGCCATCGCGGCCTCCAGCGACCCTGAAGCCCCGCGCGGCTCCAGAAGGGGAAGGCCGACCCTCAGGAGCAGGCCTGACAGAGGGATCCACAGGGCGAGGAACGCGAGTGCGCGAGCGGCGGCTCTCTCTCGGTCTGTGGATATGCATGCCGACGAGGCGGAACCGGCGGCGATTCCGCAGAGCACTGCTGCCAGCATCGTAGAGGTGGCATATGCGTTGTTGAATGCACCCCTTACCAGAGCCCTGGCCCACAGCACTTCCGATGCCAGCATGGCCGCGCCTGCGAGGAAACCGGCTGCAAGCCATTTCCTCCCGCCGTCCTTCTCACTGCAGGCACCCTCCCTGTGGACCGTACCGGCCGGGACGGCGGAGCAGGGGGCGAGCCAGGAGAGCAGCGCCGCCGCAGCGCTGAGCAGGAGCCCTGCGCGGAGCGTGAATGCCATCCCGAAGCGGGGGATCAGCAGGAACCCGGACGTAACGGCTCCCGCGATGCCGCCCAAGGTGTTGAGTGAGTACATCGACGCCACGCCCTTTCCGACCCCGAGGTCCGTGGCGACTCCCCGAACCGCCACGGGGAGCGTGGCGCCCATGAGGACTGCTGGAACGCCGAGGATCGCGACGGACGAAGCGAACCTGGCCAGTGTGAGGAGAGGTCCCGGTCCCCATGATCCGTAGAGACCCGACAGCAGCGGGACCAGGAGGGCCTGGAGCGTGGGAGTGGCTGCAGCTCCAGCGAGGACTCCGATCTGCAGTGTCGCGTTGATCCTGAAGGGCCTGGCGCCCTTCCTGTCGCCGGTGCGTCCGAGGAGCCATCCCCCCAGCGCCATGCCGCCCATGAAGGCCGCGAGCGTCGCAGCCAGTGCCTGGCTGCTGCTGCCCGTCACGAGCGAGAGCCGTCTCGTCCAGACCACCTGGTAGATCAGGCCGGCCATGCCCGAGAGGAATAGCGAAGCTCCCATCAGGGTCAGGACGCCGGAACGGATTCGGTGAGCGTCGCCGGTCAAGACTTCGCTCTCCCAGGGAGGCCGTCGAAGAGCCGGAGGGATGGAGGGCTTTCCTGGACTTGCACTGCGCAGGTCCCCCGCCCTAGATCTTCACACCGCCAGCCAGGACCGGGGGCACCGTCAGCCATCCCTTGCGCACCGGCGCTCCAAGGGCCTGGATCCGCGAGAAGAGGTCCAGGGGCTTCCAGTTCCAGCGGAAGTCCTTCACGGGTCTGCAGGAGCCGCCTTCGCAGAGGAATACTCCGTCCCTCGTCATGCCCGTGAGCTCCAGCGATTTCTGGTCCACGAACCTGATGTACCACAGCCTGCGGATTCTGACGCATCTCGGCGACATGGCAACGAGGTCGGCAGCTTCCCCAGAGTCTCCGTCCATTCCGTATGTGGAGGGGCTCGGCACTGCGGGGCGTCCGGTCTTCCGAGCCCAGAACCTGTCGCAGTGCATCGAACGGACGACCCCCCTGTCTATCCACACCTGTTCGGAGCATGCCAGCCCGTCCTCGTCGAAGGGCCTTCCCGGGACGGGGCCGCCGAACTCGCTCCGGAGCGTGAACCGCTCCGATGCGACCTTTCTGCCTTCCATGCCGGCGAAGACGGTTATGCCCTCGTCGGAAGTTCTCGCGTTCAGCGACATGAGGATGAAGGGCAGCAGATCGGCTACGGCCTGAGGCTCCAGCACAACATCTACGACCCCTGGAGGCGACTCGCCCGGGTCTCGCGCCGCCAGGGCTTCCGAAAGAACCTGTTCGATGCAGTCCTCTACGGGAATACCCGCCCAGGATGTGGAGTGCGTCGAGAGGTAGCTGGAGCCGGTTCCGGCGTGAACCGTGAGCTGGAAGCCGGACTCCGTAGCCTGGTGCCAGGCCAGGTTCCCGGTGGAGGTCGCCAGCGCCGTCTTCTCGAAGGCCGTGCTGACAAGCCCTGCGGCTTCGGCCCCCGCAGAGGAGGCCGATCTTATCGCCGACACCGCAGCGCCCATCCTCGAGGCCGGCTCGACCGACGCCGTGGGCTCGTCCCAGGCTTCGACGACCGGGTACGCCTGTCCCGCCTCCACCGGAGGCATGTACTCCGGGTCTGGGACTGCAGTCTCGAGGAGCCGGTCGGCGGTCCTCGCGATCTCCGGGATGGCTGACCTGTCGATCCGGTGGGAGACGTACCCGGCCTTCCGCGAGCCGTCGCCGACCCGTATCGAGAGCTCCCTCTTGAAAGTGTCCATGTTCTGGGTGATCCGGTTCTGACCGAACCTGACGGAGGCCAGTCTCTCCTCCGAGAGTGCGACGACCGCATGAGGCGCCTTGAGGCTCTCGAGAACAGCCTCGACGAAGGCCAGCATCTCCTCGCGATTCACCTCACACCTCCGCCCACCGTTATTCCGCGGAAGCGCGCCGGGCTCGCGCCGTGGGTCATCCTCGCCGACTGTGGCGGCTCGCCCTTTCCGCAGTTGAGAAGGCCCATCGGCTGGAAGAACCGCTCGTCGGCCACGCCATCGCAGCTTCCCCAGAACTCCGTCGTCCTAGAGCCGTACAGGACCTTCTTCAGAGGGCGGCCGAGCCTCCCGTTCCTGATCTCTCGGAACCTGTCGCCTCCGAACTGGAAGTTCACCCTGTTCTGGTCGATGCTGAAGGAGCCTCTGCCCTCGATGAATATGCCGAGCCTGACCCCTGCGATGAGCTCCTCGGGTGTCGTCCGATTCCTCGACGGCTCGAGGTAGAAGTTGGGCTGGCGGTTGATGGGGAAGCTCCCGAAGTCCTGCGCCCGGCTGCACCCCCTGCTCGAGCTCCTGCCTGCGAGGAGGGCTGTGTCTCTGACGGTGCCGAACTCCTGGAACACTCCATCCTTCACCAGGTGCCACTTCTGACAGGGAACGCAGTCGTCATCCCATCCCCAGCTTGCCAGTCCCCATGGAAGCGTGTTGTCGGCGATGAAGTTCACGATATCAGACCCGTACTTCAGCCGCCCCTGGTCGGACAGCCTGACGAAGCTCCTTCCGGCATAGTTGGCCTCCCAGCCCAGCGCCCTGTCGCTCTCTGTGGGATGGCCTACGGACTCGTGCATGGTCAGGGAGAGGTTGTGCCCGTCGAGCACCAGGTCCATCGTCCCGGCCGGCCCCTCTTCCGCCATGACCTTCTCTATGGCTTCCTCGCGCAGCCTCTCTGACGACTCCACGAGGCGGTTCTCCTCGATCCACTCCCATCCCGCTGCTCGGGCTCCGCACTGCAGCGTCCTGCTCTGGGAGTCGCCCTCGTGATTGGCGTGGACGACCAGGGTCGGCTGCGTGTGGATCAGCTTCGAGGACACCAGAGAGCCCTCGGTGCTCGCCACGACGCGGTCGATCCTCTCTGCGTAGAGCTGCGCCCATGTGAGGCCCACGCGGGCATCCGCGTTCATGACCTCCGAGCACTTCTCGAGCAGGCCGATCTTCTCGAGCCTGTCCACCTCGAAGGGGTCACGCACGCAGGGCGACTCGTAGCTGCCCCTCTGCGGCTCCAGTGCAGCGAGTCTCACGCCTCCTGCGTCAGATTCGGCCCCGCTGCGCGCGATTCTGATCGCCCTCTCCACGGCGCTCCTGACGCTTTCCATGGACAGGCCGGTGCTGGACGCGAACCCCCAGCATCCGCCTACCAGCGCCCTGACACCTACTCCCTCGGAGCTGCGGAGGGACGCCTCCTCGAGCCTGCGTCCACGGAATGTGATCCGCTCGAGCGATCGGCTCTCGACCCTCGCATCACCGTACTGCACGCCTCCGGCGGCGAGCTCCGCGACTGCCTTGTCGGCGAGTTCCCTCATCGGGTCTTGTCGTCTCCTTCCCCGCCATCGGCGACCTCAGCCCTCCTGAGCACGGCGGTTATCCTCATCTGGAATCCCCTGCTTCTCGACAGCAGCTTCGAGAGCGCAAGAGCGGCCGCCAGGCCCGCAGCCAGGCCGCAGAGCGCCCTGACGGAATCTCCGGAGCCCGTGCCGTCGCCGGGAGAGAGCAGGAGCACGATGACGAGGGACGCGACCGGGAGGAGGAAGAGCGTTCCGGAGAGCATGAGGGCGGCAGCCGGCGCCAGCTCGACCTCCACCCTGTCCCCCGCCTTCGAGCCCAGAGGGTCAAGCACGCGCACCTCCCTGCTCTTCCGCATTCCGGAGCAAAGGATGCCGCACCCCTCCCGCCCGCCGCATGCACTGCAGCCGTCCGCGCCCGAGAGCGCGACGAGAGCTTCCCCGCCGGACGATTCAACCACCATGCCGTACTGCTTCATGCTCCGCTCCCTTATGTTGAGTATTGCTGATGTCCTGGTGTTGCGACCAGTATGTCACCCGGGAGGTGGGATTTGCTGCTGTTCGCTCTTGCTGCTATCGCTTCGGCCAGCCATTCGGAAGGATTCGACCGGCTGATCGCTCTCAGGAGGTTCGAAGATGCCCTGGCAGAGGCGACGACCGACAGCGCCAGAGCGGAGGTTCTGGAGGCGGCCGGCGAGTTCGCGGCGGCGGCTTCGCTCTGGCAGGAGATCCTGGACGACGGCTGGAGCCCGAGAGCCTTCGCCGGGAAATGGGAGGCGATCTCTTCCTGCGCATCGGATCCGGCGCTTGCCGGAAGGCTCCTCTCTGAGGAGATCTGCGGCATTCCCGGCGACCCGGGACCGGATGGGCTCCTTTCGCTCTGTCGCTCGGCTTCAGACCTCGGGCAGAGCGCTCTTGCGGACAGCCTGGCAGGCGAGCTTCTCGAGTCATGGCCGCGCTCCCGGGAGGCGATGGAATACCTTGCGGGGGAGTTCTACGACGTGCAGTACCCGGTCTGGAGCGACGACTCCGCGAAGATCGCCGTTCTGAGGGATTTCATCGAGCGCCGGGGACGCTTCTCCGGGTTCTGGAGATCCCGGGCCTGGCAGTACCTGCTCGGATCGCTTCTCTCGACCGCGGACTCGACCGACTGGCGGGAGGTCCACGGGGAATGGCTGGCCTCCTGCCCGGAGAGCCCCCAGGCCTGGCTCACCGGGGCCGCGCTCCTCATCGACAGGGATTCCTCCTTCTCCGAGGCTCTCTCGATGACGGACTCCTGCGCTGCGCTGCTGGAGGAGGGATGGCGGCCGGAGGACATCGCGCCGGGCGAGGCCGCCCTCGTCGAGACCTCGATCAGGCTCGAGCTCGCCTTCAGACGCGCACAGGCGCTGCTCGGGACGGGAAGACCCGCGGACGCAGCCCGGATTCTCGAGCCGGTGCTGGAGCCCGGCTCGGACGGAGGGCCTGACGGGAACGCGACGACCGCTGCCTGCTGGTGGCTCATGGGAAGGATTCTGCATAGGGCCAACAGCCCAGGCGCCGACAGGGCGTTCCTCGAGGCCGCTGCGAGGGGCGACGTCGGAAACCGCTGGACACCTCTCGCGATCGAGGCGCTGGAGTCGCTGGGAGGGGAAGGCTGGCTCGACTGGGCGAGGCGCGAAACTGGCTACGGCGGGCCGGTCTTCCAGGACGCGACGGGCATGCTCACGACCGACAGCGTGCTTCCCGGAGGGCGCATCTCCTGGTTCGACTACGACGGGGACGGCTGGGAGGATCTCCTCTGCGGCTGCAGACTATGGCGGAACATCGAAGGGCGTGCCTTCGAGGAGGTCACGGAGTCCTCGGGGCTCTCGGCATTCGTGTTCACGGGAGGCATCGGGGGCGATCTGGACGGAGACGGAGACGCCGACCTGGTGGCTTCAGGCGATCCGCCGCTGATTCTCCTCGACGAGGAAGGCCGCTTCGAGAACATGTCGTGCGCCATGGGCATGCACCCCACGGAAGGGCCTGTGGAGGGCGTCGGCCTGCTTGACTGGAATGCGGACGGCCTCCTGGACATCTACCTGGCCTGCTACGAGCGATCGGGATCACTGGGCGAGGGCTGCCCCGACGTCTTCCTGCTGGGCGGCGAGGACGGCTTCACGAGCGCGGCTGTGCAGACGGGGATGGTCACATGGAGGGACATCCCTCTGTGCGGGCGCGGGGTCAGCCCCTGCGACTTCGACCGCGACGGCGACATCGACATCTTCGTGTCCGTGTACAGGCTCCAGGAGAATCTAATGTGGGTGAACGAGGGCGGAGCGGCCAGGAACTCGGCGCTGGAACTCGGAATCGCGGGAGCCGAGAAGGACGGCTGGTGGGGCCACACGATCGGGAGCGCATGGGCGGACTTCGACAACGACGGCGACTGGGACCTCTTCAGCGCCAACCTGGCGCATCCCAGATACATCGACATATCCGACCGCAGCATGCTCCTGGTGAACGACTCCGGCTCCTTCCACGACGAGAGGGCCCTTCGAGGGATACGCTACGAGGAGACGCACTCAGTTCCGGTCTGGGGGGATTTCGACTGTGACGGCCTGCTGGACCTCTACATCACCTCCATCTACGAGGGGAGGCGGAGCTTCCTCTACAGGCAGCTTCCTGACGGATCCTTCGAGGACGTCACCCTCCTGTCAGGCACCAGGGTGATGAACGGATGGGGTGCTGCAGCGGCGGACTTCGACCAGGACGGCAGGCTGGACCTCGCCGTGGGCTCCGCGACAGGATCGAGGCTGTTCCGCAACGTCACGGAGGGCGGGAGCTGGCTCCTGGTGCGCGTCGAGCCCCCGGAGGGCGTGAACCCGTACGGCATCGGCTGCACGGTGGAGATCGAGAGCGGAGGAAGGGTCTTCCTCAGACAGATCCCGGGAGGAAGCGGAACCACCTGCCAGGACGGAGCCCTGCTGCACTTCGGACTGGGAGCCTGCGGAGAGGCCTCCTGGAGGCTCTACGTGCCGGGAGAAGCGTCGCCTGCGGCTTCGGGAAGGCTTGACGGCGTCTGCCGGCTCGTCACCGTCCCCTGAAGCGGCCGGGGCGGTCAGGAACCGGGCAGCAGCTCCGTTAGAGCGACTCCCGTCGAGTCCATGACCATCGTGGTCCTGCCGCAGTCGCCGCTCTCCAGGGCCATCCTGCCCGACGTGATCTCCACGCTCCAGACCGTGTCGAACCTGCCGGCCGGTGCGATGTAGACCACCCCCTTCGCGGCGTCGAAAAGCATCGATGCGCGGGTCGGGCAATCCTCGCTCGTGTTGCGCGCCGTCTCCAGCACCGCCATGCCCCGCTCCGGCGTCATTGCGCCCTCCACCGCCACCAGGGACTCGACGGCGATCCTGTATCTGTCGGCACCGCATCCGTCCATGACGGCGGGGCTGGCGTCCCGCCAGGCACAGCACATGAAGTTGGTCATGACCATGAAGGGCTCGGTCGTGCGCTCGAGCACCTCGTTGCCGCTCTCTCCGACTTCTATGACCATGGCGTCGCCGGAGGCGTCTGCGACGATCACGTGCAGGGGCGTGTCTTCGCACTGGACGAAGGTGTCGTTCGCGACGAGATCCCTGATATCGGCCATGTCGGCGCCCCTCAGCAAAAGGGCGTAGAACGGCCAGAAGATGAACGCATTCCCGGAGTCGGGCGAAGGGCCGGTCCACGGGGCATCGGTGACCTGGAGGGCCGAGAACCGGCCGTCGGCCGTCATGCCTGCCGTCGGGACGGGACCGTCCGCAGTCACGAACGACATCGTGAAGGACCGCGAGCCCTCCATGTCGGTCTGGATCCTGAAAAGGATCTCCATCTCCGGGTGCCAGTCGAAGTTCATGCCGTACCAGGCCGACCCGGAGGAGTAGTCCACGAAGCTGGTGCAGGCGGAAGACGCTCCCCGGGACAGGAGGGCCAGGGCAGCAGCCGCGGCGAGAGCCGGGGCGACGCCGGACCCGGCTCTACCGGGCACTGGGCCCGCCTTCGCCTTCAGGGCTCCCAGCCGGCGAGCCTGGCAGCCATCCACCACACCGCCCGGCCCTTCTGCTCGCAGCTCTCGAATGTCGTATGTCCGGCCTCGTCGCCGTAGAACTCGGGGTGCTCCACCGGGAACTCGTGACCCTCGTACGTGTCCGTCGCCTGCTCCCAGCCGCTTGCCGGGTCGTACCACCAGCTGTCGAGGTCCTCGAAGTCGAAGAGCATCCTGTCGTGCTCCTCGCAGTAGTTCCTGATCTGCTGGTTCCTCTGCGCCCTGTTCCAGCCCTCCGCCCCCGTTGCCTGGGCGTTGCCCGTGAAATAGACGAAGGTCACCTCGGGATACTCGGATTCGAGCTGAGTCATGGCGTCCAGATACTCCTGAACCTCGGCCTCGGAGTAGTAGTCGCACTGCGTGCACCAGGCCCACATGGAAACGTTGAGGGCCGGGTTCCCGTCGAGCACTTCGCGGGTCATGTCCATGCCGTTCCCGCCCTGCCAGTACAGGTCCGGTGTGATGTAGGTCTCTCCAGCCTGGCCGTCGAAGATGCACAGGGCTCCTGGCGCTTCCGGCAGCACGCAATAGCCGATCTCGACGTCCAGGTCGGGGTCGGACGACTCCAGCCGCTCGAGGCCGACGGTAAGCTGCTCGCCGTGCGACGTGTGAGCGTAGTGGACCTTCAGCAGCGCCTGGGCGGAGTCGATCCATGCCGGGGGTATCAGGGCGATGTCAGTGCAGTTGTGGTCGATCGTGAACCCGTCCCCGGGCTCGATGTCAGGTCCCGGGCCGGCGGGCCCTCCCCCGCAGGCGGACAGGAGGAGAAGCAGGAACATGGAAAGAGCACCCGACGGAAAGGTACCGGGCAGGATGGCGTCCATCTTCATCTTCCTCCTCGCGGACATTCCTGGCGCACCGGAATTCGAGCCTCAGTCGAACAGGGTCTTGATGGAGCCCCATGTCGCCGAACCGAGACCGATCCCGAGGTCTATGTCGAGCTCGGCGATATGGAAGGCGCCTGCTGCATCCTCGTAGGACCAGAAGAAGGTGCCTCGCTGATAGCTGTAGTCCAGGCCGAGCGAGCGGCTGCATTCGACGGGGCAGTCGCACTCGCCGTAGAAGAAGAGGGTCCCTTCGCCGCTTCCGAAGAAGAAGAACCTGTGGTCGTAGAAGCATGTGAGGACGACTGGATTGTAGCCCAGTTCCGGGCATTCGAATCTTGCCAGCCCGCTGATCCTGGAATACACCGGGGGAGTCACCGAATACACCTGCGGCGGTATGGAAGGCTCCCAGGGGCTGTAGTCCACGACCGCCTTGGAGGAGTAATAGTTGTGAGACACCCAGGCATGGTACGAGCCCTGGTTGTCGTGGCCGGTGCAGGAGCCCATGGTGTAGTCCCAGCCGAGAAACTGGAGCTCTCCGTTGAAGTACCTGAAGAACTTCGCTTCGGAGTTGTCGAAAGTGTACCCGTCCTGGGCGTCGGGCAGGGACTGGATGGAGGAGTAGTCGAAGGCATCGGCGTTGGTAGTCGCGAGGTCGAAGCCGCCGATCTGCCCGAAGCCGTCCAGTGCCGCCTTGAACACATGCCCGTCGGCGCTGCTCACGAAGAACAGGTAGTCGCAGCCGTACGGGCAGTCGAGGCCCAGCACCTCCCCGGCGTAGTCTATCGCTGCGTCCTGGAGGATCTCCACGGTGATGAAACGCCCGGACACGGGTGCGGCACCGGAGATCTGCGCCTGCAGGTGGCCGTCAGTCCCGGTCAGCACGACGGCGGCGAGCAAGAGACCCGGCATCATGCCTCCACCGAAGGGCCTGCAGGAAGATATGGGGCTGAACCAGGCAGGTAAACATCTCTCCGGCCTCCCCGGAGGGACTGGCAGCGATCAGCGGGCGCGGCGCGAGGCTTCCCTGAGAGCCAGGTATTTCCACCAGACATAGACGGCCGAGCTCACTGAGGCGGCAAGCCCCGGTACTCCGTCAAGAAGACCGAGCTGCATGAACAGCGCACGGAACAGCCTCCACTGCGGACGCAGGAGCAGGTCGGCCAACGAGCAGGTCCTGCCGGCGGCTGCCTCCTGCGAAGCCCAGAGCTCCGCATACCTCGCCATCCTGGCGATGTGGTCAGGGATGGAATCATACGGATCGTGCTCGATCCACGCACCGCGCAGGAGCCTGGCCGGGGCTTCAGCGCGCAGTTTCTCGTGCACCAGTTCGCAGCCGAAGCGCGCACGGCCCCTCCTGAAGAGCCTCAGGGGCGCATCGCCCATCCAGGGGCCGAAGCGGAGCAGCCTGCCCATGTACCGGGTCCTCCTCCGGATTCTCCAGGCGTCGGCCATTCCCGAGCCGACGGCGGCGAGCACAGCTTCGCCCAGCCCCGGGCCGGCGACCTCGTCCGCGTCCATGACGAGCACCCAGTCGCCCGTCGCGCGGTCCACGGCGAACTGCTTCTGCTCGGAGAAGCCGTTGAACGGATGCTCGAAGACGATCGCGCCGAACGACCTGGCGGCCTCGGCAGTGCCGTCGGTGCTGCCCGAATCGACGACGACGACCATCTCGTCCGCGAATCCGGCCGAGCCCAGGCAGCGGGGGAGATCCCTCTCCTCGTTCCTCGCTATCGTCACGAGAGAGAGGCTCACCTGGCGCGCTGCCCCGAGGCTTCGCGCCAGTTCCCCGGCACCGCCAGCGCCTCATCGGCGATGCCGAGGCCGAGAAGATGCTTCCTGAGCTCCGACACGGGAGAGGCGAGGTTCCTCCCCAGCCCCATGCTTTCCACTGCGCGGACGGATTCCTCGTAGACCCGCCGGGCATCCTCCACTCTTCCCTGCTTCGCCCAGACTCTCGCCATGAGGCACCTGGCATTGACCGCGGCCGGCTCGTTGCCGGCCTTCTCCTGCATCTTCAGCGCCTCCTGGTATCTTGATACCGCGATGTCGAAGTCCCCCGACTCGTCGGCGAGGTTCCCCAGGTTCACGAGCGCCACCGCCTGTCCCTTGACGTTTCCGGTCTCCCTGTGGATGAGCAGAGCCTTCTCGAAGCAGGCGCGCGCTTCGTCGATCCTATCGAGAGCGACATAGCAGTTGCCCATGTTGTTCAGAGCGATCCCCTCTCCGCGCCTCACCCCCAGCTCGGCATGGATCCGCATCGCTTCCTCGAAGCAGGCGAGAGCCTCGCCTATCTCCTCCCTCATTCCATGGAGGACTCCCAGGTTCGCAAGGACGATGCTGAGAACCCGCGGCTGACCTCTGCGCCTCTCGATGCCGAGGGCTTCCATGAAGGCCGCCAGAGCCTCGTCCATCCTCCCCATGCAGATCAGGATCCCGCCCATCGAGACGAGGGTCAGGGCGACCTGCTTCTCCGCGCCCCTGCTCCTTGCCCGCGACAGCCCGACTCCGATGATGGACAGCGCCTCGTCGAGCCTCCCCTGGGTTCTCAGCACGTCCGCCAGCACGAACCTCGCCGACACGGACCGCTCGAAGTTGCCGGATGCCTCGTAGAATGAGAGGCTCTCCTCGAGAAGGGGCCGGCCCTCCTCGGGTCTGCCGAGGTTCACGAGCGCGGTCCCGAGGGATCTCCGGGCGTCCGCCTCCTCCAGCGTGAGTCCGAGGGATCCGGCCAGGGACAGCGCTTCTCTGCAGAGCGTCTCGAGCCCAGGTTGGGGCCGGCTCTCGAGTATCTCGATCCTCACCATGAGCACCCGGAGCTGCAGCTCGTCCCGCACGGGGCCCTCACCGACATCGCCCAGCCACTCCGTGAGCCTCGAAACCCATGCCTCGGCTGCGTCGAGCTGAAAGTTGCCGGCGAGAGAGGCGGCGGCCTCCGTGCCCTTTCGCACGGCCGACTCGGGCTCGCCCCCCCTCCACCAGTGCCAGGCCACCACGCCCGCGAGACCTGCAGAGCCCTGCACGGATAAAGCCTCCGCCGCCTTGGCCGCCCTCCTGTGCATGACCGTCCGGTTGTGGTGAAGGATCTGCTCGTAGGTTATCTCTCTCGCCAGAGGGCTGCTGAAGACCCTGGTCCTCGACTCGCCGCCTCCGCATGGTCCGATGAAGCGAAGAGAAGCCAGCACATCGAGAGCCCTCGAAGGCTCTATCCCCTCCTGTTCGCACAGAGCGGAGAACACCTCCTCGTCGAACTCCTCTCCGAGCACCGAGGCTATCTGGAGGGCACGCCTGATGTCGGAGGGGAGTCTGTCGATCCTCGAACGGACAATCCCGGCGATGGACGAGGGAATGCAGTCGCCCTGCATCGCCGGACCGGGAGCGAACCTCTCTCCGTCGGGGACGAGAGCGCCCCTGCCTACGAGTTCGGAGAGCGTCTCCTCGATGTAGTAGGGATTGCCTTCGCACCGCTGCAGGATCCTGTCCTCGATGTCCCCCGGAACGGCCTCGAGCGGCGGATAGCCCAGCTTCGACCGCATCATCAGCCTCGCCGAGTCGTCGTCCAGGGGATGCAGGTGCACGGTGTGGAGGCTTATGTAGCCCGATGACATCGGGCTGGGACGGAAGGAGCACTCCTCCGTGTCCGACCTCTGGGAGACCAGCACCAGAAGCGGGATAGGGCTCTCGGTGTTGCACAGGACGAAATCGAGCGCCTCCATGGAAGCACTGTCGACCCACTGCATGTCCTCCAGCAGCAGGACGGGTCTTCGACCGGTCGAGGCGAGGGTTCTCACCAGGTTCCTGATCGCGACCTGCATTCCCGAGCTCCAGGACTCGGCCGTCTCCTCTTCGGGCCTTCCGGGGGCTCCGGGTACGAGCAGGGCCTCCAGCTCCCTCATGGAGCCTGACAGCGGCTCTCCAGCCGAGCCCCCGCTCAGAGCCAAGGAGTCGACCGCCCTGCAGAGGTCCTCCAGCGACGGCCTGCCCCCTCCGGCCAGATTGCGCAGCAGCACCGTCCAAAGCCACCACGGAGGCTGGTCGAACGAGGCGGTTCTCGCGGCCATCAGGATCGTCCCGCCTCCGCGGGAATCCAGGAATTCGTGAATCAGCCTGGACTTTCCGATGCCAGCCACTCCCTGCACGACCGCCACGACATGCCTGGGAGCTCCCCTGACGCCGATCCCCGGCCTGCTCCCCTGCTCCTCCCAGCATGCCTCCAGGGCTCCGAGCTCGGCATCCCGGCCTACGAGCGGCACGGGCTTTAGCGCGGACGCCCTCTCCCACCTCTCCAGCATCCTGCCCCCGAAGCCGTCCGCGCGCCATGTCCTGACCGTCTTGCTGCGGCCCCTGATCTGGAGATTGCCGAGGTCCGTCCACTCGAAGGTGTCCGAGCACATGTCGTGGACCCTGCCGGATGCGAAGAGCGAGTTGGTGTCCGCCATCCCCTCGAGCCTGGATGCCACGTTCACTTCGTCGCCGGTAGCCGTCAGGTGGCCGGCAGCGTCGGGCGCGACGGTGACCGAGCCGTAGCTGAGGCCTACCCTGGCGCCGAGCGACAGGCCGGACTGCTCGAGGACGGGCCCGAGATCGCGCACGAGCTGGAGCATCCTGAGTCCGCAGGTGACCGCCCTCGTGCAGTCGTCCTCGGTGGCCTCTCTGGCGCCGAAAAGGGCCATGACGCGGTCACCTTCGAACTTGTCAATGTATCCGCCCAGGCTCTCGATGATCCGGGACAGGGCACCCATCAGTCCCGTGGTCAGCCTGTGGAGGGTCTCGTGGTCGAGGTTCTCGGACAGGGTGGTGAAGCCTTCGATGTCGAGGAACAGGATGGCTACGTCCCTGCGCTCGCCCGGACTCAGCCTGTCGGCCCTGCAGGTCGCCGCCGGGGCGCTTTCCGCAAGCTTCAGCAGGTCCTTCTCGAGAAGATCGGCGAGGCTGGAGTGCAATGAATCTCCTCCGAAAGGGTTCTACGGCGTTCCGGGGTAAGATAAGCGCCGTTCGGGCGCGGGGGAACGACTCTCAGTTCCCGGTCGGAGCTCTCCTGTGCCTCGTCCTGCGTTCGAGCTCGGCGGCTACGTCGTAGGTGGACAGGCGCCTCATGGCCAGCAGGACGATAAGGTGGAACAGCAGGTCGGCGGATTCCTCGATCACCCTCGCATCGCCCTCGCATGCCGCAGCCAGGATCACCTCGCAAGCCTCCTCGGCTATCTTTCGGAGCACGGCCTTCTCGCCGCCCCGGGCCAGCTTCGCGGTGTAGGATCCCTCGCAAGGCTGTTCCAGCCTTGATGACACGACCTGGAAGACCTCTCCCACTACGGTCCCGAACCGCGCGCGGCTCTCCCCGGAAAGTCCGGGGCCATCAAGCGACGCGAAGAAGCAGCTCCTCTCGCCAGTGTGGCATGCCGGCCCCTCCGGAGTCACCTGGAGGAGCACCGCGTCAACATCGCAATCCATGTTTACTCTGTTGACGAGCATCCGGTTGCCGCTTGTCTCGCCCTTGCGCCACAGCCTTCCTCGGCTGCGGCTCCAGAAGTGTGCCAGACCTGTCTCCAGCGTCAGTTCCAGTGCCTCCCGGTTCTGCCAGGCCAGCATCAGCACCTCGCCGCTGGACGCATCCTGAACCACGGCGGGGATCAGTCCGTCGGAGCCCCAGGCGATCCTGTCATTCCGCGCGTCCAAGCCGAGCTCCTTCCGGGAGTCTGACGGGGACCCCCTGTCCTGCGAGCCACGCCTTGAGATCCGGGATGGACAGCTCCCTCGTGTGGAGGATGCCCGCCGCAAGCGCCGCAGATGCCCCGCCCTCGACGAATGCCCGGAAGAAGTGCTCCATCCTGCCGGCTCCGCCGGAGGCGATCACGGGCACTCCTGCGGCGCCCGTCACCCGGCCGAGGAGCTCGATGTCGTATCCCTCCCTGGTTCCGTCCCTGTCTATGCTCGTAAGAAGCACCTCGCCCGCACCGAGGGACACGGCCTCCTCCACCCACGAGACGGGATCCAGGCCGGTGGGAGTCCGGCCTCCGTCGATGAAGACCTCGTGTCCGCCTCGCGCCGAGGAGACGTCGACAGCCAGCACGACGCACTGGCTGCCGAAGACGCCTGCAGCCCTGCGAATCATCTCAGGGTTCCTCACCGCGGCGCTGTTGATGCAAACCTTGTCGGCTCCTGCATTCAGCAGCGAACGGAAGTCGTCGAGGGTGGCCACCCCTCCCCCGGCGCACAGCGGCAGGGAGACCGAGGCTGCCACCCTCTCCACGACCTGCGTCATGGTCCTCCTGCCCTCCACGGTGGCTGTGATGTCGAGAACGCATATCTCGTCGGCGCCATCCCGGTCGTAGAAGGAGGCATGTGCAGCCGGGTCGCCCCTGTCGGAAAGCGCCGCGAATCTCACACCCTTCACCACGCACCCCCTATCTACGTCCAGGCAGGGAATGATCCTCCTCCTCAGCATCAGGTCGAACACCTCCCCCGGCTTCCGCCAGTGCCTCGGCAAGCTGCAGGGCACCCTCATAGAGAGCCTTTCCGGCGACTACGCCGGCGATTCTCCCCGTGCGCGCAAGGGCTGCTATGTCCCCGGCGGAGGAGACGCCTCCGGAGGCGATCACCTCGAGCCCGGTGCTCTCTGCCAGGAGAACCGCGGCTTGCACGGACGGCCCGCACATGCGCCCGTCCCTCTCCGCATCCGTGTACAGGACATGGCGCACTCCGCCTTCGGCGAGTCTCCCGCCCAGGGAGAGGGGAGTCTCCGCGGTCATCACGCGCCAACCCGAGACCGCGACCATGCCCCGCCTGCTGTCCAGGGCGACTGCCACCCTGTCTCTGCCCAGTTCGCACGCGAGAGAGGCCGCCATGTCGGGATCGGCGACCGCCGCGGTCCCGATTACCACTCTGGATGCGCCGGCGGCCAGCGCAATCAGCGCATCGCTCTTCGAGCGGATGCCTCCCCCGTACTGCACCCTGATCCCGGTGGAGGCGACGTCCCGGATGAGGTCCAGGGGCACCCCCGATCTCCCGAAGGCTGCGTCGAGCGACACGAGGTGAACCCAGGCGGCGCCCTGGCGCTTCCATTCTTCTGCAGCTCCCACGGGGTCTGCCGGATAGACGATCGCCCCCGCCGGATCTCCTCCTGCAAGCCTCACCAGCCTTCCGTCGAGTACGTCGATCGCAGGATACACCGTCATATGGCCAGCCCCGACGCCAGGAAGCCCCGCAGCAGCACGGCGCCTTCGTACTGGCTCTTCTCCGGGTGGAACTGCACGCCCCAGACGGCCCCCGATGAGACGACGGCTGGGAAGGGCCGGCCGTGCTCGGCAACGGCGCAGACGACGCCCGGGTCTGACGGTTCCACGACGAAGGAGTGGCAGAAGTAGAAGCATGCTCCGTCACTGATCCCGTCCAGCATGCCGAAGCGTCGCAGGACCCTCACGCTGTTCCATCCGGTGTGCGGAAGAACCAGGCCGCCGCCCGGGAGCAATGGAGCGACTCTGCCTCGAAGTAGCCCGAGACCCCTGCATCCACCGCCCTCCGAGCCTTGCTCCATGAGCATCTGCATGCCGAGGCAGATCCCGAGGATGGGCACTCCGAGCTCCGCAGCCTCGCGGAGCGCGTCATCCATGCCGGAATCCGACAGAGAAGCCATTCCCGCCGAGAGCGATCCCACTCCGGGCAGGACGATCCCGCTCGCCTTCCGGAGCTCGCTGGGCGCCGCAGCGCGAATCACCCGGCAGCCCAGCCTTTCGAGGGCGGCGGAGATGCTCCCCAGGTTGCCGGCTCCATAGTCAACTACCGCCACCCTGTTCACGGGGCGCCCTTCGTCGTCGGCAGGCCCGGGCGGCGGAGATCGGCTTCGAGCGCCGACCTCAGCGCCAGACCCAGCGCCTTGAAGAGGGCTTCAGCTGCATGGTGGGCGTCGGTTCCGGCCTTCAGCTCCGCATGCACGGCGATCGATGCGGAGAAGGCGAGAGATCTGAGGAAGTGCTCGACATGCTCGGACCCGATGCCGCAGGGCAGGCGCCCGGGCAGCATGCCGACAAGGCGCGCCCAGGGCCTCCCTCCCGCATCCACGCTCACCGAGACAAGCGCGTCGTCCATCGGGAGGCAGGCCCAGCCGAACCGCCTGATGCCCCTCCTCTCGCCCAGGGCCGACGCCATCGCGAGGCCTAGACACAGCGCCGTGTCCTCCAGAGTGTGATGGACGTCCACCTCCAGATCTCCGCGCGCCGAGCCCGAGAGGTCGAAAAGCGCGAAGAAGACCATCTGGGCGAGCAGGTGGTCCATGAAGGGCACTCCAGTCCGGAAGCGCGAGGAACCCGAGCCGTCCAGCGAAAGAGCCAGCTCGACCTCCGTCTCCGCGGTCCTCCTACGGATCTCGGCGGTTCTCTCCGGCATATCCTGCCTCCAGTTCTCGGAGGGCGCGGACCAGGAGTCCGCGCTCCCTCCTCGTTCCGACCGTGACTCTCATGAAGTTCCTCAGGCGCCCGCCATCGAATCCGCGCACGGCGATCCCCCTCCTGCGGAGGTGTTCGACGACATGGCTTGCTGGAAGACCGGAGGTCTCGCAGAGAAGGAAGTTGCCCTCTCCTGGAAGGACTCTCAGGAAGGAGACTCTCCCCAGCTCGGTCCGCAGCCTTTCTCTCGCCGCTGCAGTCCTCGCGGCCAGCCTGTCGAGAAGCGCCGCCTGCCCGATCGCGGCGACGGCGGCAGCCTCCGAGACCGACGAGACGGGATAGGGCGGACGCACCCTCAGCAGCGCTTCGCATACGGCCTTCGGAGCGACCGCGTAGCCGATCCTGAGGCCGGCGAGGCCGGCCCATTTGCTGAATGTGCGGAGCACCACCAGGTTCTCGCAGGAGGCGGCCTCGCAGACCATGCTGCGAGCGGCGCTGAACTCGATGTACGCCTCGTCCAGGACGATGAGCGAGGGCAGGCGGAGGAGCCTCTTGACTGCATCCCGCCCGACCACGCCCCCGTCAGGATTGTTCGGAGAGCATACGAACACCATGACCGCGCCTCCGCTCGAGGCTGTCGAGAATACCGCTCCTGCGTCCACGGAGAAGTCGTCACTGCGAGGTGCGTCCAGAACGGGCGATCCTGCCAGCGAAGCGTAGAACCTGTACATCTCGAACGTCGGCGGGCAGTCCACGACGGGCCTCCCGGGGCCTCCGAACGCCCTGGTCAGCATGTCCACCAGCGAGTCGGCGCCCGGCCCGGTGACGATGCGGTCGGCTGGCACGCCGAGCCTCTCGGAAACGACCTTCCTGAGAGCGGCGGATGAGGAATCGGGATATGGCGCTGCTCGTCGGGCGGCTCTCTCGATCGCCTTCCTGACCGCCTTCGGAACGGCCCATGCGCTCTCGTTGGCGTGGAGCCTCGCGCAGACTCCCTCGACGTCGGGAGTGCGATACGGTTCCAGCCCGGCCAGCTCCGGCCGAGGAGCAGGAACCCGGTCCGAGGCGCTCATCGCCGCCGCCTTCTGGCATCGGCAGAGATGGCGTGAGCCTCGAGACCCTCGGCGCGGGCCATGACGGAGGCCGCCTCGGCGGGTCTGCTGCAGGACGAGAGGGCGACTATGCTGGTCGAGCGGACGAAGTCCCCGACCCAGAGCCCTGACGAGAACCTCGCGGTGCCGCCGGTGGGCAGGCTGTGGCTTGGCCCGGCTGCGTAGTCTCCGAGCGCCTCGCAGGACCGGGCGCCGACGAACACGGCGCCTGCCGGGCCCATCCTCCCGATGAGGGGCCAGGGATCGGAAACCGAGAGCTGAAGATGCTCCGGAGCGAAGGCCGCAGCCACCGCCATTGCCTCGTCCAGATCGCCCACGAGAACCGCGCCGCCCCTCTTCTTCAGGGACATCTCCGCGGTCCTGCGCCTGGGGAGCAGCGGCAGGAGCGCATCGACCGCGCGCGCAGCCCCCGCCGCCACCCCCCGGTCGGGCGTCAGGAGAACTGCGGCAGCCATCTCGTCGTGCTCCGCCTGGGCCAGCAGGTCCGCAGCCAGATCCTCCGCTTCCGCTGAGCAGTCAGCGATCACGAGGAGCTCGCTGGGGCCTTGCAGAGCGTCTATTCCCACGGCGCCGAAGACCTCCCTCTTGGCAAGGGTGACGAAGACGTTCCCGGGACCGACGATCTTGTCCACCCGGGGCACGGTCATGGTTCCGTAAGCCATGGCGGCGATGGCCTGGGCGCCTCCGCAGGAGAAGAGCCGGGACACGCCGGACAGCGCTGCGGCGGCCAGTACGGGATCCGGCACCGAGCCGTCGCGAGAGGGAGGAGTGCAGGCTATCACCTCGCCCACCCCCGCGCAGGCGGCAGGTATCGCCGACATGAGAAGAGTCGAGAACAGAGGAGCGGCGCCGCCGGGCACATAGACTCCGACCCTCGACAGCGGGCTCTCTATCCTGCCCACGATTCCCGAGAGATCGCTCGACAGCAGCCCGCCCCCTGACCTTGCGCCATGGAACGCCCTTATCCTTCCCGCCGCGTACTCCATCGCATCTCTCAGGGTCGGCGGCACTCTGAGAAGCGCGGCGTCGAACTCCCGCCGCCCGTGTCCGACGGGTGCTGCATGGGGGCCGTCGAGAGCAAGGCACCAGTGCAGCAGTGCTTCATCGCCCCTTCTTCGAACGTCCCCGACGATGCGCCTTACGGCGCCTGCGGCGTCGATGCCCGGACCGAAGAGCGACCTCAGCCTCGCGCTGGTCTCATCGGGAAGATCCACCTCGTCGGGAGGCCGCCTCTCCAGGATGACCCGGGCCTCGGCAGGGCTTTCGAAGATTCTCAGAGTCCCTCCCATCAGAGCCCCATCCCGCGTCTCCCGAGGAGTCTGGCGCACCTCTCCGGAAGCTCCTCGAAGACGTATTTCAGGGGGGTGACCACGACGCCGCTTCCGCCGGAAGCCCTCAACTCCTCTATCGCCCGGAAGAGCCTGGATTCCTCCACAACCATGTTCACGGCCCACCACCCCCCGTCCGGCGGACCCAGGACCTGCGACACGGTCGGCCCCTGCAGACCTCCCAGGAAGGCCCTGCCCGACAGTCTGGCGCCTATCTCCCTGATCGAGCCGCCACGCATGTTGGCGAAGACCAGATACTTGTCGCGTCCCCTGAGCCGTGCCTCGACGAACTCGAGCATCGTGCACGCCGCCGAGAGGACCGCGGGCTTCGTCTCCAGGCTGGCCGAGCACCCTGCCAGCACTGCCTCGCTCTCCATTATCACGCCGTCTTCCAGCAGCTTCAGACGGTTCTCGCGGATCGTGTCTCCGGAGGAGACCAGGTCTGCTATCAGATCGGCATATCCCACGGAGGGCGCGGACTCCAGTGCTCCGTCGGCACCCACTATCTCGAAGCCCTCGAGTCCGGTCCGTTCGAGGAACCTGCCGGCGAGGCATGGGTGCTTCGTGGCTATCCTCCTGCCGCCCGGCGCTCCGGGAAGGTCGGCTGTGCGTCTAACTCCTTCCCACTCCTCCGGTACGGCCAGCGCCAGTCTGCAGACGCCGAAGCCCAGTGATTCGTGCAGCAGGGTCAGTCCATCCATTCCGCCGGCTCTCGCCTCCTCGATCGAGTCGAGTCCGGTGATTCCCAGGTCAACGTCTCCGGAGGAGAGGCTCCTCGGAATGTCCCTGGCTCTCTGGAAGACAACGCTGACGAAGGGCATGCCGGGCATGCTCGCGCTGTATCTCCTCGGGTCCGGCTTCTTCACTTCGAGACCGCACTCCCGGAGGAACTCCAGCGTCTCCTCCTCCATGCGGCCCTTGCTGGGAAGGGCCAGCCTCGCTTCGCACCTGCAAGAGCTCATTCGAATCCTCCGAAGGGTGAAAAGAAAGGCCCCCCGTGTCGGGGGGCCTCTGAGAACCTCGGTGTGTCGTATCAGGGCATCAGCCCGGGACGCACCACCCCCCCTGCCGGTGGCCGGCATGATGGCGATGGTGGCTGAACGTTATGCCCTTTCTCATTTGGCGGCGAGCATAGGTCCGGCACGGCCGCCCTGTCAAGTGCCGGGCTGGCGGGAAGGTCCGATCGTGTCCCGGCAGGCCCGTGTTCTGTTAGTTTCGGGGGGCGGGGAAGGAGGATTTCATGGCAGCTCCTGCGGGAGGCATATCGGGATTCACTTTCGCCAGAGACGCGTCCAGGCTCGACTATCCCCTCAGGGAGTCCATCCTGTCGGCTCTCCCGATAGTTGACGAGTTCGTGGTCAATCTGGGCGACAGCAGCGACGACACGGAGGCGATTGTCGAGTCCGTGGCCAGCCCCAAGATCAGGATCATTCACACGAAGTGGGATCCCTCGAGGTTCGTTCACGGCGCCACCAACGCAGATCAGACGAACATCGCACTCGAAGCGTGCACTCGCGCCTGGTGCCTTTACCTGCAGGCTGACGAGGTGATCTCCGAGAAGGACTACGACCTCATCGTCTCCTCCATGGAGAAGGCCTCTTCCATCGAGGAGGCTGACGGCCTGCTGTTCCGGTATCACCACTTCTGGGGCGACTACAGCCGCGTTCAGTCAGCTCATAACTGGTATGACAGGGAGATAAGGGCGTTCAAGAACGGCCGCGGCATCAGGAGCATCAAGAGCGCACAGAGTTTCAGGAAGAACGGAGTCAAGCTCCGCGTGATCGACTGCGGCGCCTGGATATACCACTACGGTTGGGTCAGGCATCCCGAGGTCATGAGGAGGAAGACGATCGCTCTGGACAGCCTGCACCATCCAAGGGAGTGGGTGGAGAGCCGTCATCCCGAGCCTTCGAAGCCATGGGACTACGGCCCGCTGGACAGGGTTCCGGCATTCGAGGGCGAGCATCCGGCTGTGATGGCCGAAAGGATAGCATCGAAGAACTGGAGAGCGGAGGACTACTCCGATCCCGGGAACCCGCCCCGGCACAGGCACCTGAGACTCTCGATCCGCCTGCTGTCAGCCCTGGAGAGGCTCGCAGGCCGCAGGATCGGGGGGTACAGCAACTGGAGGATCCTCAGAGTCTGAACCGGCATCCCGCAGGGGGTCAGAACGGCATCCGGGGCGGCCGCCCCGGGCTCTGCCTCCCTCGAGGTTCTCCTTCGACGCGAGCCTGCCCTGTCATTTCCAGCTCTTCCAGGCCATCCTGAGCCTGGGCCAGTTCCTCCTTCTCCAGAGCATGCTGAAGAAGCCGGGGGACGAGGGGTAGGCCTTCCAGTCCATGGCGAGGTGCAGCAGAATCCCTCCCGAGACTCCGTACAGGAACAGGCTCCCGGAAAGGAGCGCGAGCAGCGCAGGCAGGAGGGCCATCTCCACGTCGTGCAGGACCGGGAAGGCCCAGGAGGCCGGGACTCCCCGCTTGAAGCCGTGCTCCCTCTCCAGCCTGCGCTGGTCCTTGAACGCTGCGCTCGCGAGACCGCGAAGGCTGGAGGGCATGCCTCTCCCGATGTAGTGCTCGATGTGGTCCACATCGAGGAGCGAGCCGAATGCGGCGAAGCCGGCCCCCGCCTCGGGGAAGCCGGCCAGCCAGATGGCGGCTCCCGCAGCAGCCGATGCCGCCATGTGGGCCGATGCCTTCACGAGCTTGCCCCCGGGCTTCCGAAGCAGCCTGCCGATCCGCGATCCATGCCGGGAATGTAGGAGAGCCCGCCCCGTCCTGCCAGTGTCCCCGTGTCGTCTCGAAGCGTCGCAGTGTATGTTCCGCCGACAGGGAGACGGCCGCCTGACGGCTCGAGGGACTGCGGAGGGGGAGATGAAGAGGATCCGGTGCAAGTTCTGTGGAACGCTCCTCGGGGCGGGAGACGAGAACTGCGGCAACTGCGGCGCTCCCGTGGAGCCCGACCTTCAGGAGGCTCCAGAAGCGGATGAGAGTCCGCATGTCCTCGCCGAAGGAACCGGAACGACCGTCTCCTCGCAGACCACGGTCACTACGCAGCCATCGGGTTGTGGATGCGGGCCGAAGATCCTCGTGGCGATCATCTTCGCCGCAGTCGTGATCCCGATACTCGCGGCGGTAGTCATCCCGGCGGTGATCGGCTACGCCCGGCGCTCGCGGGAGGCCGGGGCCGCCACGAGGACTCCCGAGGAGAATGGGGCGGTTCTGACGCCCGCTCCGATGCCCGATTCGGTCTACAGGTCATTCCTGGTCGACGGGGAGAACACGGTCGAGACCGTGTGGCCCAGAGTCCTTCTTGACTGCCCCGACAGCTGCGCCTGGCTCGAGCCCTATCAGCCCTCTGCGGCATTCCTCGTTGAAGTCTCCAGCGAACGCTCGCTCTGCAGGTTCTACGCAACGGCACCGTTCGACCTGGTCATGGCGCTTCTCGAGAGGCGCGAGGACGGCACTCTGCGATTTCTGCGGTACAACGACGATACCGTGGGCAGGAATCCCAGGATAGACGAGATTCTCCGCCGCGGCGAGTACCTGGTGCTGGTCGCCCCCCTCTCGAGCTTCGACGCCGGGGAGCTCTCCTTCGTCTGGGAGGTCGTGCAGGAGGAGATACCGGTGCTCGCGCCGGACACCGTCTTCACCGCGGAGCTCACCGAGCTCGCGCCGCGGGCCGTCTTCTTCGTAGACATCCGAAGGGACAGCGTATATACAATCCAGGCCGCCAGCGACGATCTTGACTCCTATGTCGAGCTGCGCACGGCGCAGGGCATCATTCTCTCCGACGATGACGGAGGGGGCGGCTGGAACGACTCCCGACTGGTGTTCGAGGCATCCGCTCTTCATGCCGGGGAGGCTCTCCTCGTGGTGAGATCGTACAGCGAGTACAGCCCGGACTACGGACAGGTCTCGATAGGCTTCTCGGAGGGCACGGCTCCTGCGCCGCCGCTCCGATGAGGCGCGCGGAGCCGGGCACCGTTCGGCGCGCCCGGTGTTTCTCTCTGTCGCACTGATCGACATGAGCGTCACTGAGACGCAGGACATGGAGAAGACATGGCAGTCCCGTTCCTCGACCTGAAGCAGCAGTACCGTCAGATCGCCGGAGAGGTGAGGCGCGAGCTGGACGAGGTCATGGAGAGCACGGCGTTCGTTCTGGGTCCGAAGGTGAAGGCTTTCGAGGAGCGGTTCGCCGCTCTCTGCGGAACGAGACACTGCATAGGGCTCTCCAGCGGAACAGCGGCGGTGCACGCGATGATCTGGGCCGCGGACCTGCCTGCAGGAAGCGGAGTAGTACTGCCGCCCAACACGTTCACGGCGACGGCCGAGGGCGTGATACTCGCAGGGCACGTGCCTGTGTTCGTGGATGTCGAGAAGGGAACGTGGAACCTCTGTCCCCGTCGCACCGAGGCCTTTCTTGAGGAGAACGACGGGCCTGGAGGCCCGATCGACCCCGGAACTGGCGCCGTGATCCGTGCGATCCTCCCGGTTGACCTCTACGGCCACCCTGCGGACCTCCCGGCCTTCGAGGCCATAGCCGAGAAGCGGGGCCTCCTCCTGTTCGAGGACGCCTGCCAGGCTCATGCCGCCTCGCTGGGGGGCAGGCAGGCAGGCTCGTTCGGCATGGCCGCGGCGTTCAGCTTCTATCCGGGCAAGAATCTGGGCGCCTATGGAGAGGGCGGCGCCGTGACCACAGATTCCGACGAGCTGGCAGCCAGGGTCAGAACGCTCCGGGACCATGGCTCGTCAGAGAAGTACTTCTACTCGATGACTGGCCACAACTACCGCATGGAGGCCTTCCAAGGCGCTGTGCTGGGCGTCAAGCTCTCGCACCTCGAGCGCTGGAACGGGCAGCGCAGGGAGGCTGCCCGGAGATATTCCGAACTGCTGTCGGGTCTCCCCCTGGAGCTGCCCGTCGAGATGCCCGGTGCGAAGCATGTGTACCATCTCTATGCCGCGCACACGGACAGGCGGGACGGCTTGGCCGCCTTCCTGAGGGAGAGGGGCATCGGCACCGGCCTCCACTACCCGCATCCCCTGCATCTGCAGAAGGCCTACGCATACCTTGGCCACCGGGAGGGCGACTTCCCCGTGAGCGAATACAACAGCTCACGGAACATCACCCTGCCGATGTTCCCGGAGATAACGCCCGACCAGCAGGCCGAGGTGGCCGCAGCGATGAGCGAGTTCTTCGCCTGAAAGGCGACCGACAGCCGCTCTTCTAGGCCTCGTACAGCCCGCTGTCGCGGGTCGGCGGCGCCCCCGTGGCGGCTTCGTCCTCGTCGCCCAGGCCCATTCCCTCCAGCTCGCGCTCGACCTTCTCCGGGTCCTCCCCGGACTCCAGCCGCGTTATGGCTTCGTCGAGCTCCGGCCCCAGATCCTCCCCCATCTCGTCGGCCATGTGCCGGATGGCTCGGGCCATGGACCTGGGATCGCTTTCGTCGATGTCCGACAGGTCGGGGATGTCGTCCCCCGACGAAGAGGCAGCGAGGGAGCCCTTCCTCGAAGTCGAGAAGCTGCTCATGACCCGTTCCAGGCCCTTCGCCCCGCACTTCGGGCATGCCGGCCGGGGGTTCCCCGAGCTCTTCACGAAGAACTGATAGATCACGTTGCACTTACTGCACAGATACTCGTAGATGGGCATCAGAACCTCCATGCGGGAAGCCTGCATGCGTGAGCGAACACGCCGCTCCCCTGCACAAGTCCGGTCATGTCGGAGACGACCGGGCATTTCACCACGAAGGAAAAATAGAGTCTTTCGTCTGCAGTTCCCAGCAGGCCCTCGAGATTCCCCTGCCCCTTGGAGAGAAGCAGGTCGGCGTCGTCAATCTCGCGCTCCAGCCTGCCGTCGAGGAGGCCCCTCCTCACCGTGGGCGCGTCCAGCCCGGTGGGGATCACTCTTGCGTGATCGCAGATCCCCGCCAGGGAGGCGTCCCGGGCAGTCGCGTCGTTCATCACTGGAAGCGGCCTTACGGTGTACACGGCCTCGACGCCGTCGGGCAGCAGCTCCAGGAACAGCAGGTCCAGCACCGACTCCCCTGCGTTGTCGCCGAACACTACGAGCTTCCGGGCTCCGCGCAGCCTGTCGCAGAACTCCCCGGAATCGTCCAGGACGGGGGGCGTGAAGAGAGTCCGGGACAGCTCCTCCACGGACGGCAGAGAGCGGCCCTGCGCCACGTCTATGAGGTTGCCCATCGTAGAGGCCGCCAGAGCCGCCCGCATCGGGTCCGTCGAAGCGGAGACCCTGCTCCTGATGCAGTCGAGGATCTCGAGGAGGCCGAGTGTGAACTCGTCCTTGACGCTCTCGTACACGTCGCGGTTCTGGAAGCGTCCCCTGAGGTCCCTGTATGCGGCGGCCCCGGCCAGAGGCGGCGGCATGCAGGCGAGCCCTCTCTCTATGTCGGCCAGATATCTCTCGAGGAGAACCTTTCGCTCCTCAGGCGGAAGGCATCCAGCCTCCATGAAGGCGGTGAGCCCCCTGCCGAAGCAGTCCAGACAGCGTCGGTCCGGCAGCTCAGCGCTCCCTCGAGAGCCCCAGGAACAGCTCGTGGACTCTCGAATCACCCGTCAGCTCCGGATGGAAGGACGACAGCCAGACGCTTCCCTCGCGCAGGAACACGGCTCCTTCCTCGACCTTCGAGAGAACGCGCACCGCGGGGTCCATAGGCTGCAGCAGGGGGGCCCTTATGAACACCCCGGGGAAGGGTTCGTCGAGACCTTCTATGCAGAGGTCCTGCACGAAGGAGTGGAGCTGGCGTCCGAAGGCGTTCCGCACTGCCCTCACCCTCGCGACGCCGAGGCTCCGCTGGCGTATCTCGTGCTCGCTCTCGGATATCTCGGAACAGAGGAGTATGGCTCCGGCGCAGGTTCCCCAGACAGGCAGGCCGCTCCTGGCGAGGGCTCTGATCGGGTCTGCGAGGGACCATCTGTCGAGCAGGCGGATGAGGGTCGTCGATTCGCCGCCCGGCAGCACCAGCGCCTCGATGCCGTCAAGATCCTCCGGCAGTCGCACCTCGACAACCTCGGCTCCGACAGCGCGCAGCATCGCCGCATGCTCCGCCACGCCGCCCTGGAGGGCGACGACACCGGTCTTCAATGGAGGAGCGTCACCAGCCTCTCGAAGCCATCCGGTCTTCAGGCCTGAGGCTCGTCACGTTTATGCCCGTCATTGGTTCCCCGAGGCCGGCGGAGACCTCGGCGATGACCGAGGGCTTGTCGAACTGGCTGACGGCTTCTACGATGGCCTTCGCTCGCTTCTCCGGGTTGCCGCTCTTGAAGATGCCGCTGCCGACGAATACGCCGTCCATGCCAAGCTGAATCATCAGCGCCGCATCGGCCGGAGTCGCGATGCCTCCGGCGGCGAAGTTGACCACGGGCAGACGACCCTCGTCGTGCACGAAGCACACGAGGTCGAACGGGGCTCCCAGCTCCCTGGCCGCAGTCATCAGCTCCTCGCGAGGAAGGCTCTTCAGCCGGGCGATCTCATCCAGTACGCATCTCGCATGCCTGACTCCCTCGACGATGTCCCCGGTGCCGGCCTCGCCCTTCGTCCTTATCATCGCAGCCCCCTCGCCGATGCGGCGGAGCGCCTCGCCGAGGTTCGTCGCGCCGCACACGAACGGGACCTTGAAGCTCCACTTGTCTATGTGATGCTTCTCGTCGGCGGGTGTGAGAACCTCCGACTCGTCTATGAAATCGATCTCCAGAGCCTCCAGCACCTGGGCCTCGACGAAATGCCCGATGCGGCACTTGGCCATCACGGGGATCGTCACCGCCTCCTGGATGCGCCTGATGACCTCGGGATCGGACATCCTGGCGACGCCTCCCGCGGCCCTGATGTCGGCGGGAACCCTCTCGAGGGCCATGACGGCTACTGCGCCCGCCTCCTGAGCTATCCTGGCGTGCTCGGGCGTCACCACGTCCATTATCACGCCGCCCTTGAGCATCTGGGCGTGGCCCAGCTTCACCTGGTACACCGATTCCTCTCTCTGCTTCATCTCATTCCTCTTCGCCCAGCGTTCCGAACAGGCGGGCCCCCGACTCGAGCCACGCGCTGTCGGCGCTGATCAGCTCGTCCTCCAGGGCGACCGACCGGGCGGAATCGGGATGGCCGTCGCCATGGTAGAACATCCTAACCCTTCCGTAAGCCGCGAGATATCTCTTGCATGCCGCAAGGTAGTCCTCCAGCGCTTCGGAGACCGCCGGGCCGGCATCGAACGGCGGGCCCCCCCTGAAGGAGAGCAGAGCCGACGAGGCCCGGAGCCATCCGAGATCTAGCTGCCACAGCCGGATCGGGGTATCGTTCCGGGCGGGACATTCAGGCACGGCCTCGAGATAGCTGTCAAGGAGCCCCCCCATCTCTCTGTCGAGCGTCAGGAGCCCGTGGCCGAAGCCATCCGCAACAGGCGCCGCAGCCTGCAGCACCGTCGCAAGAAGCGCTATCAGCCCAGACATGCCCGGATATATACTCCAGTCCCGGCTCGCGTGCACGGGTGCTACTACGCGTCTTCTCGATGCGTTATGTTACTATGTTGTCATTCGTGCGCACAGGAAGGCGGTTCGAGGGCGATGCAACCGGCTGCTCCCGATCTCCTCCAGCTCCGGCCATCACTGATTCCGCTTGCCGTCCTTGCCTCTCTGCTCTTCGCAGGCGCGGCTCCGGCCGGCCCTGTCGAGGATCTGGAGGCGAGGGGCCTTCCTGTGACCTCGGCAGCGCTGGAGGACACGGCATTCGTAGTCGCCATGGAGGGTTCCCTGACCGAGGGTGACACCCTCCTCAAGCGGTACGGCGGGGTCTTCTTCACCCTTCTCGACAGCATATCCGGCGGATGGCCGATAGTGGGCCTCTGCGTGGACATCCCGGGAAGCAGGCTGAGGTTCTCCAGGGTTGACATGTACGAGGCACTGGATCAGATGAGATCGGGCGTCAGTGACGACAGGGTGGCTCTCTGGGTTCTCCAGCACACGAGAGTGTTCAGCCTGCAGCCCTGAGAAGAAGGGCGGTCTGCGCCTCCGTCTCAGCCCCTTTCCAGCATCTCCAGGAGTTCCGTGAAGGCGCCCGAGCCTATCAGTCCCTCCACGGCCTCGATGTCGGCTCCGAACTGCCGGTCTCCGTCGAGGGGCGTCGCCGCCGCTGATATCATCTCCAGAGCCTTCATGGTGCCCCTGCCCGGCCTGCCCCTTCCTGCAAGCCGGTGCGCCTGGAAGCCGCAGTAGAGCTCTGTGGCCACCACCCTCCGCACGTTCGTCGCGACCTCGGCGGCCTGCCTCGCCGCAGTGGTCCCCATCGAGACGTGATCCTCCTGGGCGCCGCTCACGCTGATGCTGTCGGAGCTCGCGGGATGGACCAGCACCTTGTTCTCGCTGACCAGCGAGGCGGCCGTGTACTGGGCGATCATCAAGCCCGAGTTGAGGCCCGGCTCCGGAGACAGGAACGCCGGGAGGCCGCTGAGGTCCGGGTTCAGCAGCCTTTCCATGCGTCTCTCTGAGATGCTGCCCAGCTCGGCGACCGCCAGAGCCAGATGGTCGGAGGCCAGAGCTACCGGCTGGCCGTGGAAGTTCCCCCCGCTGACGAAGGAGCCGCTGCCGAGCATCAGCGGATTGTCGGTGGCCGAGGACAGCTCCACCGAGAGGGTCTCTTCGACGTATCTCATCGCATCGCGCGTGGCGCCATGGACCTGGGGGGTGCATCTGAGCGAATAGGAATCCTGGACTCTCGGGCAGTCCCTGTGTGACAGGATGATCTCGCTGCCCTCCGTCATGCGCCTGAGGTTGGCGCCCGACGCCAGCGCCCCGGGGTGCGGCCTCAGCGACAGCAGCTCCTCGTCGAATGCGGCTCCCGTTCCGAGGAGCGCCTCCAGAGTGATCGCAGCTGCGGCGTCGGCCGCAGAGAGGATGTTCCGGGCGTCCAGCAGGGTGCAGGAGGCGATGGCTGTCATGACGGGCGTCCCGTTGATCAGTGCGAGACCCTCCTTTGCAGCGGGGCGGAGTGGCTCGAGGCCCAGTCTGGCAAGAGCCTCGCTTCCGCTGAGAGCCTCCCCTCCGGCAGTGCACATTCCCTCCCCCAGCAGCGGCAGGCACATGTGCGCGAGCGGGGCAAGGTCACCCGAGGCCCCCAGCGAGCCCTTGGATGGGATGACGGGAAGGATGTCGCCGTTGGCGAACGCAAGGAGCATCTCGACGGTCTCCGGCCGGATTCCCGAGCGGCCCCTCGCAAGGGAGGAAGCTCTCAGGAAGAGAGTCACCCTGACGACGTCGGAAGGCAGCGGTTCCCCGGTTCCGCATGCGTGGCTCCTCAGGAGGTTCACCTGGAGCAGCGATAGGTCCGCCGGGGATATCACGGTGGTAGCCAGGCGCCCGAAGCCCGTATTGATCCCATAGACGGGACGGGCCTCCAGCAGAAGCTCTTCCACCCGCCTCCTTGCGGCCTCCATGGATGCACGGGCATCCGCGCCCAGCCTTATCGCCGCCCCGCGTCTGACCGCCGACACTTCGTCCAGGTTCGTTCCAGAGGTCCCGATTGTTATCGCGTGGTTCAAGATCATCTCCGTTCTCGACAACCGCCCGCTCCAACGCCGGAATATTGCCGCGTCCGGGGCTGGAACCCACTCCATAGGGGCTGTGCCAAACTGACCGGAGAACCAGCCTCCCACCTGCGATCCCGTTCATCCCTTCTCATTCCATATCTATGTTCTGCAAGTATTTACAACATCATGAATCGCCGGGCGTCCCTCTGGCATATCGTATGCTTCACACCTTGTCGGTGTCCGACTGAGTTCCTCAAGTACATCTCGAAAGGAGACATTGGCTATGTCGACAAAGGTGCGCCCACTCTTCGACAGGGTCCTCGTGAAGCGCGAGGAGCCGCAGGAGACCGTGAGGGGAGGAATAGTCCTGCCCGACACCGCCAAGGAGAAGCCCCTCGAGGGCACCGTGATAGCCGTAGGAGACGGCAAGCGCAAGGAGGATGGGGAGGGGTTCGTGGCCCCCGTGGTCAAGGCGGGGGACAAGGTGCTCATCGGCAAGTACTCCGGTACAGAGGTGAAGATAGACGGGGACGAGTACGTCATAGTCCGCGAGGATGACATCCTGGCGGTCGTGGACACCAAGAAGAAGTAGTCAGGAAGCGAGCGGAGGACGATACAGATGGCAGCAAAGCAGCTGAAGTACGACCAGGACGCCAGGCAGCACATCCTCGCCGGCGTCGAGAAGCTCTCTAGGGCGGTAAAGGTCACTCTCGGTCCCAAGGGTCGCAACGTTGTCCTCGAGAAGAAGTGGGGCTCCCCCGGCATCACCAAGGACGGCGTTACCGTCGCCAAGGAGATAGAGCTCCCCGACAAGTTCGAGAACATCGGCGCCCAGCTCATTCGCGAGGTCGCGAGCAAGACAAGCGACAAGGCCGGTGACGGCACGACGACAGCGACGCTCCTGGCCGAGAGCATCTACCGCGAGGGTCTCAAGAACGTCACTGCAGGCGCCAACCCGATGTCTCTCAAGCGCGGCATCGACAAGGCAGTGGAAGCCGTCGTCTCCGAGCTCAAGACCCTCTCCAAGGAAGTCAAGGGCCGTGACGAGATCAGGCAGGTGGCCAGCATCTCAGCGAACAACGACGAGACCATCGGGGACATCATCGCCAATGCGATGGAGAAGGTAGGCAAGGACGGGACGATCTCCGTCGAGGAAGCCAAGTCCATGGAAACCACCCTCGACGTGGTCGAGGGCATGCAGTTCGACCGCGGCTACCTCAGCCCCTACTTCGTGACCGATGCCGAGGCGATGGAGTGCGTCCTCGAGGACGTCCACATCCTCATCCACGAAAAGAAGATCTCCAACGTCAAGGACATCCTTCCGATCCTCGAGAAGATCGCTCAGAAGGGTTCGCCCCTGCTCATCATCGCCGAGGACGTCGAGGGCGAGGCCCTCGCGACCCTGGTGGTGAACAAGGTCAGAGGCATGCTCCAGGTCGCTGCGGTCAAGGCCCCCGGCTACGGCGACCGCCGCAAGGCCATGCTCGAGGACATAGCAGTCCTCACCGGCGGCCGGGCCATCACCGAGGATCTCGGCATCAAGCTCGAGAACATCCAGATGAGCGACCTCGGACGGACGAAGCGCGTCAAGATCGACAAGGACACGACCACCATCATCGAGGGCGCGGGCAGCGTAGAGGCTATCAAGGGGCGCGTAGCCCAGATCAAGAAGCAGATCGAGGACACCACATCCGACTACGATCGCGAGAAGCTGCAGGAACGCCTTGCCAAGCTCGCCGGCGGCGTCGCCCGCATCAACGTGGGCGCTGCTACCGAGACCGAGATGAAGGAGAAGAAGGCCCGCGTAGAGGACGCCCTCCACGCAACCCGCGCCGCAGTCGAGGAAGGAATCGTCCCCGGAGGCGGCGTAGCCCTTCTCCGTTGCGAGAAGGCCGTGGACGGAATCACCCTCGACGGCGACGAGAAGACCGGCGCCGAGATAGTCAAGCGATGCCTCTCCGAGCCCCTGCGCCAGCTTGCCCTGAACGCAGGGCTCGAGGGCGCCATCGTGGTCGAGAAGGTGCGCTCGCTCGGCGGGAGCAAGGGCCTCGACGTACAGAACAACGCATACGGCGACATGTTCGAGCTGGGCATCGTGGATCCCACGATGGTGACCAGGACCGCCCTGCAGAACGCCGCGAGCATCGCCGGGCTGCTCATCACCACCGAGTGCGTCATCACCGAGATCCCCGAGCCCGAGAAGCACAAGGCCGCTCCGGGCGGCGGCGGCATGGAGGACATGTACTAGAAGCGGGATGATGCATCCACCGGGCTGAGGCCCGGTGGAGGACGGGCCCGGGGGCGCGAGTCCCCGGGCCCTTTGCATGGAGCGGACCCTGCTGCCGGGCGCTACACTGAATACGCAGGGCCGGCCCTCACCTGCGACACTGCTCCCCCGCTCACCTGTGTCCGCATACTGTTCAAAGCTGCAGACCCGGGAGGACTTGTCATGACGCTCCCGGCAGTGCTCTCGATCGCGATCCTTTCCGCCTTGCCGCAAGGCGGTGTCAGGCTCGGGCACCCGGTTCTGTGCAGCTCCAACGACGACCTGTTGCAGTACGACGACGGGACGGCCTACTGGCTTACCTGGAGCGGTCTCTACAGAGGAGTGTGGTGGGACCTGGAAGACTTCTGTCCGGGCATGCCCGGCTGCAATGTCTGCGAGATGGAGTACTGGTTCTACCACCATGCGAGCTATCCATGGGACACTTCGGCCTTCTATGCGGAACTTTGCGACGGCACGCCCGTCGCCCCCACTGCCGAGGTATGGAACGAGTCGGTCACGGCGGTGCACTACGCTCCCTGCCATGCCCAGCCCGACGACGTGTTCGTCTATGACAACTTCTGGTCGCTGGTGAACACGGAGATGTCGGCCGGCGGCTGGCCGTCGTTACTCGGCGACAATACGCCTCAATCGGTCAGCCACAGCTTCTTCAGCGACGACTTCGTGGAGTGGCAGCCCTGGATCATGGGCGGAGCCACCGCGAACGACTTCTTCGTGAGGATCGGGATCGGATTAAAGCTGACGGAATCCACCTGGGGGGGATCAAGGCGCTGTTCCTGACAGCCGACTGACATCCGCAGTTCCTCGTCATGCCGGCCAAGGTGAGCTGCTGATGCACTCCAGCCGGAGTGCCCGAGCCTGCCGACTGACGGCTGTCTTCCGCTCCTACTCCTCCGGCGGGCGGAGCTCGAACGGGATGGTTATCCTTATGTCTCCCATGCCCTGCTCGAGCGGGTCGAACCTGATGGCCGAAACGACCTCTTCGAGGCCCAGAGCCACGGGAGCCACGGAACTGTCACTGGAGACCTCTATGCCGCCCGCGAACCCATCGCGGGTTATCGTCAGGGAAACGGTAATGGTGCCGGCAGCATCCGGCGCCTCCTCCAGGTAGTCTTCGTAGGCCGCGGCTACAGCCGTCTGCAGGGGTCCCAGCCTCTCCATGATCGCCTCCAGGTCGCCCTCTGTCTGCGCGAGCGCTGCGAAAGCCAGCATCATCGAGACAGGCAACGTTCTCATGTCGGAACCTCCGTTCGCCATCGTTCGGGCTCGACGCATCCCCCTGCCGTCGCGCTGCAGGAACTCGGGCGCCAGGGGATTCAGGACCCGGGAACGTACAGGGCCCGGCGGCGACCCGCCGGGCCCTTGACTGCCGTCCGGCACGGACACTATTCCGGCGGCACCAGCACGAATGGCACCGACACCGGCAGGTCGGAGGTCTGGCCTTCTGCGGGTCCGAAGTTCAGCCCGGCGACGGCGGACTGTATCGTAGGGACGAGGCTCGAGAGCTCACCTGGGGCGTTCACCACGACACCGGTCACCGCACCGCTTGGTGTGATGTTGAACGATATCTGGACGGTGCCGCCGGCGGTGGGGTTCGTTCTGAGGAGGCTCTCGTACGCGGTCTGTATCCTCATCTTGATCACGTTGATGCGTCTGCGGATGTCCGTCATGTTCCGCTGACCCAGGTCCAGGGCCTCGCCCGATGCCGTTGCGCTGAAGCTCACCGAAGCCGCCCGGTGCACCGCCTCTATGTCGCTCTGAGAAACCGTCTCAGCCGTACCGACGACTCCTCCGCCTGCAGGCACAAGAGCGCCGATTCCCCCGGAGCCCCCTCCGCCGCCCCCGGCGATGAGGGCTTCTCCGCTCTGGCCCGATGCCAGCCCGAGGCCCGAGGAGGCTGCCGCCTGGAGGTCGCCTATGAAGCCCGCCCCTCCGCCAACGCCCTGCGTTCCGTAGGCGGCGAAGCCGATGTCCTGAAGTACGCCCTGGCCTGCGGCAGCGCCGGCGGCCACTCCAGATGGACCCTCGCCGCCTCCGCCGGGAGCCCCGCCGCCGGGGCCGCCAACGGTGCCGATCTGCTCGCCGATCTCCGACTCGGAGATTATCTCCTCGCCAAGCCCCTCCATCTGAGGGGTGTTCTGAGCCAGGCTGGCGACGCGGGCGGTTGGCGCCCGTCTCAGGATCTGCGCCTTCGACTCGAAGTGCACGGTCACGAGCCTGTCGAAGGCCGCACCGAGAACCAGGGCCGCGAACAGAACGATGCCCATCGCGAACTGCAGGACGTTCTTCTCTGTGCCTGAACCCTTGAGGGCGATCGCATCGTGCGGCCTGGCAGCGAACTCGCCCCACTCGTAGCGGGACGGGACGAAGGGCTTCTTCTCGGGCTCCCTGGGCTTCTCCACGACCTTGACCGGAGCCGGAGGCATGGCGAATCCGAAGAAGATCTCCGTTTCTCCGATCGTGAAGACTCCCGAGACATTCTTGTCCAGAGTCCAGAGGTAGGGCTCGCCCGGCTTCTCCTGCCTCATGAGGTTGCGCTCGACGAGGGTGCTGAACGGAATGATGCTGCCCTTGACCTCCACCCCGCCCTTGATGTCGGGAAGGAGCTTCATGAGATATTTTCCGCCCTGCGGCTCGAGCAGAGTGTGTATCCTGGGCAGCCCGGCGCCCTTCACGCACACGGTGTTGTAATCGGCTTCGCCTATGGTCATTATCCCGGCGTTCGGATAGACCTCCTGTCGAGGCATGCCGGGCCTCTCCACCAGCAGCTTGAGCACCCTGGGGTCGTCCTTCTCGGGCTCGGCAGGGGCGGCAGCGGCCTTCTCTGGTTCCTTGCGCGCTGGCTTGTCCGGCTCCTTGCGCGCTGGCGGGGCGATGAAGCCGAAGTGGATGACATAGGCTCCGGCCATGACCTGCCCCTGGTCGCCGTACTTGACGTTGATCTGGTAGAGACCCTGCTCGTCCCTCGGGAAGATGCCGAGATCCCTGAGGTCGGCGAAGTTCAGCCTGGTGCCGTCGGTGGAGGTGACGAGAGCGTTCATCCCCTCCGCCAGTCTGAGGGTCCAGGAGTCCTTGTCTGCACCCGGGGTGATGAGGGCCAGGCTCTCGGGAAGCCCCTCGCCGTCAACGATGATGCTGTTGTTGTAGCCTGTTCCGAGCCTTACCGGATCTCGGCCGGGGATGAGCTTGCTCACGATCCTGCCGTCGTGCATTACGGCGACAGCCAGGACCTTTCGCTCCGCCGGCACTCCTCCCGCCGGAACCTGGTCGCTCATGCTTCAGCCCTGCCTTCGTGCTTGATCACTTCCAGGTTCTGGGTCGCGAACCCTGCCTCAGAGCAGCTCGACATCACCCTCTGGAGGAGGATCGCGGGTATCGCGACATCTCCCTGGATGTTGATCTTCATGTCCTCCTCGTCGATGGTACCCTGAAGGCGGCGTGTGTATTCCATGTGGTCACGCAGCCTCGTTACGAGCTCGGGAATGGAGTTCCCGGTGGCGAGGAGCTGGGGGGTCACCTGGACTATCGGGTCGCCGTCCACGACTACGACCTGGTTGTTGATCTGGATCTCCAGCTTCAGGCTGACAGGATTGTCGGACCTCGACCTCGGGAGGGTCAGGGCGTCGCTGAGGGTGACTATCTGGCCGTCCGCGCTGTAGGACATGAGGAGGAAGACCACGAGGATGGTGAACATGTCTATCATCGAGGTCATCTGGACTTCCACCCTCCTGCCCTTGCCCCTTATCAGGGCCTTGGTCTTGTTGTAGCCCAGAAGGAGCGGCAGGTGCCTCTTTGTGGGGGCGCTCATGCGTCATCTCCCCATGGCGGCGTTCGTCGCGTTCCTGACCGCCGCGCTGGGCGCCACCTGGAGGCCTGGCTGATCGAAGCCGGCGTCTGCGCAGGCGTCGATGGCGCTGATGATGTTGTCGTATCTCGTCCTCTCGACGGTGAGTATCGTCACCTTGTGGAACTCGATCTGCGGATACGCCTCGCCAAGGAGCCTGTGGACCTCGGCGGCCTTGGTCCGCAGCGAGTCGAAGTCGAAGGTGATCACCTCCTCGCCGTTCACGACCTGGCTCACCGCATAGCACACATGAACGGTTCCGGCGACGGTGCCGATGAACATCTCCTCGTCGGTGATGATCACCTTGGGCTGCAGCCTGTCCTCCTCCGACCTCGCCAGGTTCGCGACAGCTCCCGCCCCGGCCGATCCGATGCCCTCGGTCTGAGCCATGGTGATGACCGTGATCTGCAGGAACGAGGCGGACAGCAGAAGGAAGGGGATGATGCAGCAGAACAGGTTCATCACAGGGAGGAGGTCTATTGACTCCGTCTTCCTGAGCCTGTGGCTCCTGCCGCTGGCTGCCTTCGCCATCAGCCTTCCTTCCTGGCCTGGGCAAGCATGTTGATGACCATGACCGAGTACCTGTCGATGTCGTCGACGAGCTGGTCGGACTTGTTGGAGAGGAACGAGTGGATGATCAGCGTGGGTATGGCGACTATGAGCCCGAAGGCGGTCGTGTTCATCGCGACGGCGATGCCGTTCGCGAGGATTCTGCCCTTGGTCTCGGGGTCGGCGACCGACACGGCGCCGAACGCCTGTATCAGGCCGAAGATGGTGCCGAGCAGGCCGGTCATCGTAGCGACGTTGGCTATGACCGCGAGGTACGAGAGCCTCGCGTTTAGGCGGGGAAGCTCGGCCAGGGCCATCTCGTCCACGGCGTTCTGGATGTCCCTCTCGGTCCCCCTGTAGTTCCTGAGCGCGGCCTCGATGATCCGGGCCAGCGGCGCATCGTGCTCGGCAGCAGTGGCGATGGCGCCCTCGATGGAGCCCTTGCGGACCAGGTCGGCCACGCGAGCCATGAAGTCCTCCGGACGGATGTTCGCCTGGAAGTAGAGGAAGACGAACCTCTCGACCGATATGGCGAGCCCGATCGCGAGGAAGAGCAGGATGGGCCACATGGCTATCCCGCCTTCGCGGAAGAAGCGGGCCACTTCGGAGAGGAGCCCGGGGCGCCCTGCCAGAGCCTCGGAGCCGCCCGTGGCCGCGGAGTCGGCTGGCGGCGTAGAGTCCGCGAGCACCGCCGCAGCGGTATCCGGGGCCGAAACGGCTGTGCTGTCGGCGGTCATGGTGCTGTCCGCAGTCGAGTCGGCCGCGGCACTCGAATCCGCGGGCTGTGCACCGGATACTCCGCACACGGTCAGGCAAGTCACGGTCAGCATCGCCAGCAGGTAGCGCGGCATCAGGAGCTCCTCTCGATCAGGGCGGATCCGTCAGAGACCGACGAGATCCAGAACGAGGTTTCCGGCGAGGCCGAGTCCCGCCATCACACCGAAGGCCAGACCCTGCTCCTCGTCACCGTCTGCATACATGAATGCCGAATATCCTCCCAGGGCTGCCACGGCGCCATACCTGACGTACCACGGCAGTATGGGAGTGTGTTGCGCCGCGCCCAGAAGAGGCTCGTCAGCGAAGGCCCCCGGGTAGATGGGGCGCACAATGTCCTCCAGGAAGCTTCTCTCCAGCAATACGTTGCTCAGGCTGGGCGAGCTCTTCAGTATCAGGAACATCGCCTGCGGAGTGCGGAGCTCGCCCTGTATGGTGATCTCTTCGAGGATCAGCCTGCCCTCCTCCATCCTGGCTTCCTGCGCAGCCGGGACAGAAGCGGCAAGCAGCACGAGGACGAGAGCGGCGCAAGGGCGGCCCGCTCCTGCGGACCCGTCAGGAGACAATCAGCCTCCTTCCCCCGATGCCCCCCCCAACCACCGGGAAATACATCAAAGATACCGGGATGCCCCCAATGGTGGAACCATTCCCAGCCTCTTGCGACTCTACACCCTCCGGGGCCGCCTGTCCAGAGTCGCTCTGCGGAGTCGGACTGACCGGGGATCCTGGAGCTGTCTGAGTGGAGTCGGGCTGAGGGGCCTGGTTGCCGCTCCACCCCGGAAGGTAGCCTATGGAGGCGACGGTGCCGGGCGCCATAAGCTCGAGATGGTCCGCGGCCTGGAACACCCACTCGTTGGAGATGCCGGCCGAGATGGCCTTCTCCACGGCGGTCCGGTAGACCTGCAGTGCCTTGCCCAGGTATGTCTCCATGACGGGGTAGAGCTGGTCGTAGAATGCCTGCACGCCGGCTTCGTCGAGCCCCTCCGGAGGTTCCATGTATCCGATGGCGTTCGCGAAGTCCTCGAAGAGCTCTCCGGCGCGCACGCAGGCCGCCATGAACCAGCGATCGCTCAGATAGGTGATGGACTTGCTGTACCAGCTCTCGGTGGTCTGCATCAGCTGGGTCTTCTGCTGGGCGGTCTGCACCGTGGCGGTGACCGCTGAGTAGTCTCGGAACGACATCTCTCCAAGATAGAAGGCGGACATCGCGGGGTAGTAGGTGTCCCCTGCACGGTACTGGTCGTATGTGGCGATGGAACTGTTGAACATCTCCCGCGCCCTCGCGTACTCGTACCTCTGGTACAGGTACTCGCCGTACTTGCCGTAGACCAGGACCATCACCTCGGCGGTTCCCTGCCTTCCGGCTATGATCTCGTCGTAGACCTGGACCGCGAGGTCCATGCGACCGCCGTCTTCGTAGGACACCGAGGCGCTGTACAGGGCGCTGCCCATGTCCGGCGAGCCGGGGAACAGGTGGTATGCCGCGAGGTAGGTGTTTCCGGCGTCGATGTACCTACCGGCCTCTCTCGAGAGGAAAGCGGACCTCAGGAGGCCCTGCGGAGCCAGCTCGCTCTGCGGGTATCTGGCGGCGAGAGCGCTGAAGACCCTCATCGCGTCGTCGATGGCTCCTGCTTTCGCATAGGTCTCTGCTGCATCGTAAAGGGAGACCGGCGCCACTGCCGCGTCGGGATACTCGTTCGCCGACTGCTCGAAGCGTCTCGCTGCATCTATGAGGCTCTGAACGTCCTGGGACTCCGCGAGCGAGGCGGCGTCCCTGTAGGCTGCCTGGGCGGCCAGGAGGTCGAAGTCCTCTCCGAGGTTCTCGCCGGTCCTCGCCGCGGCATCGGATGCCCTTCCATACCAATCCTCGGCCTGCGCGTACATCTCCTCGGCCTCGTAGGCTGAGGCGATGAACCTGGCGGATCTGGCGAGGTACTGCGAGTTGGGGTAGCTCTCGTAGAGCTTCTGATAGGCCGTCCTTGCGCCTGCGTAGTCACCGGCGTTGTAGGCATTTCCGGCAGTGACGAAGAGGAACTGGTCGACGTACTCGCCCTGCGGGAACAGCGTCATGTAGAGCATGGTGGCGTCGAACTGCTTCTGCCGTACGAGCGCGCTGTCCACTCCCGGGAGCTCGGTGTAGGCGGTGAAGTAGGAGCCGCATGCGTTTATGCACGCGTCCTGCTGGCGCTGGCCCGACGTGCTGTCCCTCGCCACGGCGAGGTAGGCATCTCCGGCGTCCACGAACCTCCCCAGCGCATAGTAGGCGTCGCCCAGGAAGAACTTGAAGTCGTAGCCCTGCCTGCTGTCCGGGTAGTCCTGCAGGAACGTCTCGATCCGCGTCGCGAGCGACTGGTAGCTCTGCCTGCTCAGGACGGGATCATCCCTGCTGGCAACCGCCTGGGTGTGGTAGTAGACGATCGCCTGCTCCAGGGAGGACTGGCGCAGTGAATCCACAGCTCCCATCGGCGCGCCTGACGAGGCCGCCCAGGCGCTCGAGGCGCCGTAGTTCTCAACCAGCTCCTCACGGGCCTGCGTTGCAGCGAGCATGTCGCCCAGGCCGTCGTAGCAGGCTGCGATGCTCGCCTGGAAGAAGGGGGCCCGCGGAGAGTCGGGGAACCTCTGCAGGACGGCTTCGTAGGCGTTGATCGCCTCGGTCCAGTAGCCCTGCTCCTCGTAGAAGCTGCCCATCTGGTCGAGAACCCGGAAGGTTACGCTGTCCCTGCCGAACCTGTCGAGGAAGGTGGTCGCGAGGGGAACCGCAGGCCTGGCGCCCTGCTCCATGAAATCGTGCGCGATGTACTCGATGGATTCGTTGACCATCTCGCCGCTGCGCCTCGGGATGTTCAGCGAATCCATCAGCTCGCTGTCCTCGATGAGATATGCGAAGGTGGCGGCGGAGCGCAGATAGTCGTTCAGCAGGTAGTGAGTCCAGCCCAGCTTGTAGATGCCGAGCTGGAAGAGGTCCGGATCGGCAGCCGGGTAGTCGAGGACGCCCAGATAGTACACCCTGGCGCTGTCGAACTGGAACCCGTCGAAGTAGAAGTCACCCGCCCTGATATGGGTCTCCGGAGCCAGGAGGCTGTTCGGATGCTCTTCCAGAAGCCTACGGTAGCAGTTCACGGCGCCCCGCGGATCTCCCATCTTGTCGAGGCAGTAGCCCAGGGAGTACAGGGCTACGTCCTCGACCTCGCTTCCCGGATAGGACCTGAGCACCCTCTGGTAGAGGTCTATCGAACGAGTGTAGTCCTCGAAGACGAAGCCCAGGGAATCGCCGGAGGCGCCGGATATCCTGTCGAGATACGCCGAGTTGTCTATGTCGTAGTAGAGCTGGGCGAGCCTCACGAGGACGTCGGCGGAGAACCTGCTCTCCGGGAAGTTCGACAGGTACTCCTCGAAGAGCCCCGCGCAGACTATCGCGGAGTTGTTGATCCTTCGCTGCAGAGCGGATGTCTGCTGCTGCCGCTGTGCAATGAGGCTGCGGGCCAGAGCGGAGTCGCCTGCGGCGTATGCCGCCGCCACCTGCTGCTGGAAGACCGAACCCAGATAGCTGAGAGAATCCCGCTGGAGCTCGCGCTCCATGAAGGTGGCTATCGCAATCCCGTACTGCGTCTCCTGCACCCAGTCGTGCTCCTGAGTGATTCCGCTCCCGAACTTGGATGCCAGATCCTGGAGACTGAGCCTGATGCGCTGGACCTCCTCGCGGATCTCCTGGATCTGTCTCCGGTCGCTTTCGGTGCCGCGCGTTTCGGCGAGTCTCTGGACCTCCTCGACGGAGAGCGCGAGCGCGTCCGTGTTGGCACGGCTGTCGGATATGAGCCTGTTCAGCTCCCGGCTGAGCTCCCTGGTGTCCACCGCGCCGGGGGGGAGCGAGACGGCAGCCTCCATGGCGCTGATCTGTACGAACATCTGCCGGAGCCGGGCCTCCTCCTCCTCGATGACCTCCACCAGGTCGAGGTCGCCGGAGGCATAGGCCTCCTCCTTCATCTCCGCGAGACCGGCCCTCAGCCTCTCCAGCCTTTCGCGCTCGGCGGCGTACTCGTCCCCTGCGCCCTGAGGATCGAGAAGGTATTCGTAGTAGTCGTCGCCCGTGCCGTATTCCCTGAGAAGCCTCTCGTAGCGCATGACCGCCACGTCGAGGTCCTCTGCGCCCAGGGCGCAGTTGGCCATCGCGAGCTCGAACTCCGACCTCAGCTCGCTGGACGGCACCTCCTCGACCACGCGCTCGGCCAGGTTGTAGGCCTCCTGGTAGCGCTCCTCGCGCATGAAGACCCATACCTTGCCCAGCATTGCGATGTCGTAGTAGGGGCTGAACGGGGAGATGTCGTCGTACAGGTCGTGAGCGCTGTCGAAGCTGCCTTCGTCGACATAGATCTGCGCAAGCGCTATCCTGGCCCTGTCGGCCAGGTTCATCCCCTCCCTTGTCGGCCTGGAGCTGCCCAGGATTCCGTTCAGCGTGGTCTTCGCCGATGAAATGTCGCCCTCCTCGACATAGACGACCGCGAGGAGGTACTCTGACAGGTCGGAGAGCTCGCTGGACCTGGGGATCCGGGCCAGAAGTCCGCGAGCTTCCGGGAACCTTCCGCTGTTGTGGTAGGACAGCGCTGCGACGACCACGGCAAGGTCAGCGTGCGGGAATGCCGGATTGCGGAGCTCGAGCTCCTCGAAGCGGGAGAGGGCGGTCTCGAAGTCCTGCAGCTCGAAGGCTATCAGCTCGAGCCGGAAGAGGGCGTCGTCATAGTACTCGCTCTCCGGGAAGTTGGTGATGACGGCCTCGAACGCGTCCTTCGCCCACACTATGGAACCCGCCAGGTAGAGCTCCTCTCCGAGTCGGAAGGCGCTCTCCGCGCTGGAAACGGAGGCGTACTCCCTGCGCAGGTCCACCAGCTCGGCTTCGAGGCGCTGGAGTCTGCTCTCTTCCCTTGCTATCTGGTCCTCCAGGCTGGTGAGCTCCTGTCTGGCCTGGAGTATCTGTGACTCGATGTCCGGTTCGGGAGACGGCTGAGCGAGCGCACCGCCGGCCAGGGCGACGGCGAGAAGGGCCTGCAGATGCAGGGAGATCCGCATTGCCGTCTATTCCTGCTCTTCCAGGAGGTCGCGCAGGCGCTGCAGCTCTGCTTCCGCTGCCCTCCGGCGCGCTTCGAGCTCTTCCAGGCGCTGTCTGGCCCTCTCGATACGCGCCTGCTCGCGCTCGAGCTCCATTCTTCGTGCTCCGATGATCGGCCCGAAGCGCGACTCCAGAGCGAGGCTGAACTTCGAGTTCTGCATCACGTCTGTCTCGCCCTGGTTCTCCGGCGGAAAGACGGCCTGTTCGAATTCCGCCCAGGCCATCTGGACGGTGAAGAGCCTGCTGAGCCTGTACGAAGCCCCGAGGTTCAGGTCCCTGCCGTCCTGCTCGAACAGGATCGAGAAGGCATCGCTGGCCCTGAACACCACCGAGCCGAACAGCCCGTGGGCCCATTGGCTGCCGACCCCGAGAGCGCCGTTCTTTATGACGCCGACGAACCTGCCGGTGCCTATCCCCAGGCTCACCGTGGCGGGGATGCCGAAGAGGTAGCTCATGTCCTTCGACAGGACGCCGTACACTGAGAAGTTCTGTGAGTGGGGATACTGGTACATCTCGCCGTTCTCATCGGTGAAGCAGTCGATGTACTTCTCCCCGGAGATGTTCTCGATGCCGACCGCGAACGCTGGAACCTGCATGCCCTCGTTGAGAACCGCGACTCTTGCAGTTCCCGCGATTCCTCCGTCACCGAGATAGGACACTCCAAGCTGGCAGTACCTGAAGAGGCCTACGTCGACGTGGCCCGTGATCATCATCTCGCTGTTGGTGCCGCCCGAGAGATCCTCCACGGTATAGGCCGAGCCGGCGATCCCGGCCTCTATCTCGGTGTGTCCAAGGACGTAGGCATCCGGCGAGTCGAGCACGCCGGCCCTGGAGAACGGCAGTGATCCAGCCGAAGCGAGGAAGGGAAGAACCAATATCAACGCCGGCGCATGTCTCATTGCGTGATCCTCCGTGGAGTGCCCGGATCGCCCGACTTCCAGCACGCTGTTGCCGTTCGTACTATTCTCCGCCGAGCACCCCTGGTCAACGACTCGGAAGGCGTTCGAGATTGACCTGACGCTCTGGCAGAGAATAGATTCGTTGTCCCGAAGGGAAACATCCCCCGGAGGTTGCGTTGTTCTTCCTTCTCGTCCATCTCTCTTCCCTGTGCTCTATCAACCCCGCTCCCCTGTGGGAGGTTCCGGCGGGCGCACCTCCCAGGGGGGCGCCGCTCCTGTTGGAGAAGCCGGGCGGCATGGCGATTCTGCTCCCGCTCGGCGACAGGGGGCTCGCGGGGTTCGACGGATGCGGCTCTTCCCTTGCCGGATTCCCACTCTCCGCTTCCGAGGGGGTGAGCTTCAGACCGGCCGGCTTCGTGTCCTCCTCCGGCATGAGTCTCGTGGCCTACGTCGACGACGCCGGGAGGGCTCACCTGGTCGACCTGTCCGGCTCGGAGCAGCCGGGCTGGCCGGTCAGCCTCGGAAGCAATCCCGTCACCGGGGTTGCGGCGCTCGACCTCGATCTCGACGGCGCGATGGAGATCTCGGTGGGCACCGCCGACTCCAGGATCCACCTGCTCGACGAAGGCGGTGCGGAGATGCCGGGCTGGCCGGTCTCCCCAGGAGCAAGGCTGGAGTGGCAGCCCGCACAGCTGTCTCTGGGCGGCGGAAAGTCTGGCGCCATGGTCTGCCTGCTCGGAAATGCGCAGGCAACTCTGCTTGACACCCTCGGCAGGGCGCTTCCCGGCTGGCCCGTGAGCGCGGGGTTCGCGTTCGCGACCCCCGCAGCGTGCGCCGACATGGACTCGGACGGTCTCTCTGACATCGTATTCGCCACGCGAGACCGCAGGCTGCACGTATTCGGCGCAAGAGGGATCGAGGCCAGGGGCTGGCCGGTGCTGACCGATGCCAGGGCCGTCGGAGGAGGGCTCGCTGTCGGGCCCGTCGGCACGGCAGCCGGGCTCCCGTCGGTGGCAGTGGCGTGCGAGGACAGCCTGGTCTGCCTGTTCGAATCCGACGGCTCTCTGGCAGGCACCTGGCGATGGCCTAACAGGGCCGTCGCCCTCCCCACGAGTCCGCTCATCGCAGGCTGCCCGGGGGGTTCGGCCGTTATTGCCGCGGCGGGAGACGGCACCGTCCACGCATGGGACGCCGAAGGCAGGGAGATAGATGCCCTGGCGATCAGGCACCGCGAGGGGGTTCAGCACGCCCCGGCTGTCGGCGACATAGACGGAGACGGTGGAATCGAGCTCGTGGTCGCGGGAAGGTCGGGCCTGGTCGCGGCCTGGAGTCTCCCCTCGACCTCCGAGGGGCCGTGGCCCCAGCAGCTGTCTGACTCGAGAAACTCGTGCAGCTACGGTCTCTGCTTCCTCCCCGCCGCGGAGGTCGAGAATCTCTCGGGCGAGTTCAGCGGCGACATCGAGATCGGATACAGAATCTCGGGCGGCTCTGCGTCGGGGGTCTCGCTCGCCTATTCGACCGACGCGGGATACTCCTGGAGCACGGCGTCCAGCTACGAGGATGCGGGAGGAAGGCTGGTCTGGCGCTCGAGGGACGACATCGGAAGCGCGGACGAGACGAACTGCCTCCTGAGGATCACGCCCCTCGGCGAATCGGGAGCCGGTATAGCCGGGATCTCCACGATGTTCCACGTCGACAACAACGAGCCCCCGGTGATCTACCTCTCGCCGCCTGTGCTGATGCCGGGAGGCGCTCTCGTGATAACCTACGCCGTGGACGACCCCGAAGCCGACACGATCCAGCTGCAGGCCCAGTACAGCGCCGACGGGGGCGCCTCCTGGCGGACGGCCCACCTCGCGGGGAGCACCGTCGTCATAGAGCCGTGGCTCTACGGTTCGCCGGTCACCTGGGACTACGAAGCCGACACCGGCCTGGACGACCCCTCCGGCCTTCTCCTCAGAGTCAGGGCGGCCGACGCGGACCCTGGCCCCTGGTCCGTCCTGCAGGGGACCTCCGTCGAGACAGGGCTCTCGCAGTCGGGGCAGGTGGTCGCTCCGGCAGGGAAGGTGTCCGGCAGGATCAGGCTGGGCGTGCGGCTCTCAGGGGCAACGGGGGACGACCCGGAGTTCGCCTACGAGTTCTCCCTCGACGGCGGGACCACCTGGTCGCCGGCCACCACCTCTCCGGCGGAAGGGGGTGTCGCCGCCCCTCCAGGGCAGTTCGACATCTTCTGGGAATCCTCAGTGGACGCCCCCGGGGTCGAGAGCGGGCTGGCCCGCTTCAGGGCGCTCGATCCCGCCGGAACCTCGGAGGCTGTGCCGGTTCCGTCGGCACCGTTCCATCTCGACAACAACGCTGCCCCTTCCGTGTCCATCCTCTCTCCGGGGAGGTACTCGGTTTTCGAGGGGCTCGTGCCGGTCAGATTCCTCGTCTCGGATCCCGAGGGGGACGACGTCACGATCCTGGTCCAGTACAGGATGCTCGGCGACACGGCTTGGGCCACCGCCTCGGGCGTCCTGGTCAACGGCCCGTTCGGCCCGATGCGATACGCAGGCACCCTCGAATGGAACAGCTGCGCCGACCTCCAGGGCAGAAGGCAGGAGGAGATCGAGCTCCGCCTGATCGCCGTCGACGCCGACAGCTCCTTCTCACAGCCCGCGGGACCGATCGCGCTCGACAATCGGTCCCTGCCCTTCACGGTGCAGGCTTCGGTGGCTGGGAACTACGCAGCCAGGGGAGTGGCGATTGTGCGCTTCGAGCTGTCCGATCCCGACAACAGGCCTCTCTCCCTTGCCGCCTCGTGGAGCGGAGACGGGGGGAGAACCTGGAGGGCGGCCTCGGTCTCGGGCGACGTGTCGGGCCTCACGGGTCCCGTGTACCTGGGGCAGATCGAATGGGACTACTTGCTGGATGCAGGCCCCGGGCCCGCCAGGGTGCTTCTCAGGCTCACACCGCTGTCAGGAGGAGTGTCGGGCTTCCCCATGACGCTGGAGCTTCAGACCGGGAACTGACCTCCGGCAGCCCGGAAGTCGGACTTTCCTCCCGCCATCGCCATGGTGAGCGGAGCCAGCCCCCGCGCCGCTTCGAGCATTCCGACCGCAAGCGCCCTTATCTCCCACTGAGCGTGCACGTCGCACCTGAGGCGCGTGAAATGATGGAGCTCCCTTGCGTTCATCGAGACCAGAACCTGCCGCCTGTTGGCGTTCAGCATCGCGTAACCCCTCGCCACGGGCTCGAGAAGTGCCGCCATCCGTTCGGAAACGCTTCCGGCCTCCGCAATGATCTCGCGCAGTCTCCCCGATTCGAAGCCGGGCGGAATGGAGAGGCCGAGTCCGGGCTCGTAGCGACAGGGCAGGATGGTCGCCAGCCTGTGCCGCTTGAGCTGTGCGAAGGCCGATGCGGAGAGCGTCAGGACATACGAGAAGGAAGCCAGCTCCCAGGGCCTGGGAGCCTGGTCGTGGGGTCCCATCCCTTCCAGCGCGGCGTCGAACAGGCTCCGCTTCTCCGCCGGAGTCAGACCGTTCCATGCCTCTTCGGAAGCAGGGGGAGGAGCGCCGGTCGCAAGAGCCAGAAGATAGGTTCCGACGGCGGAATCGCCGTCTCCTCCGACCAGACTGACCGGCGGGCGCCCGTCACCCGATTCGGGAGCGGTCATCGCCGCCCGGTCCATCGCCGTGGGCTGAAGATGGCGGAACAGCGACGGAGCCGCGGGGGCTGCCGCGCCAAGCAGCGCTTCGCCGAGCCTCCTGACCTCGTCGAGGGGTGCCGCCCCGAGCCTCCTGGCGATGTGCTCCAGCTCTCTTGCATTGACCGTCATCCCCATCTGGCAGGTCGTGCAGAGCGGCAGGACGTACCTTGCGTCCTCCCTGCACCGCTCCTCGGCGAAGCCAGAACCGGCGGCTAGGTCGAGAGCCTCCTCGTACAGGGCGAACAGCCTGCCGACCGAGTCCTCGAAGAGCTTCTCGGAGCCGGCAGCCACCTCCCGGGGCACGATGAAGTCACTGCCCAGCCTGATGTAGCGCTGGGACTTCTCGGTGAAGCTCGCGAGACGGAACGACTGGAGGTACTCTGCACCGAGCCTCGAGAGCCCCGTGACATCGAGGTTGAAAACAGCGTGCTCGGCTATGGAGGAGTGGCCGTAGTCGAAGACTATCCTCCTGTTGGACCTTCGAGCCTTCTCGACTTCGGCAGCCGACTCGGCGCGGAGCTCGCAGGCAGGGCGCGGGTCCCTGCTGATCCGCGCATAGGCGGCGGGTATGGTCTCGGGGCCGCCCGAGGGGTAGTCCACATCCCTGGTGACTCCGGCGAGCCTCACTTCCAGCATCCGCCGCCTCCCCCCCCTCCCCCGCCTCCGCAGGCCAGGCGTCTCACGGCTTCGGCGAGAGGGTGCTCGTACGGCAGCCTCTCCATGAGCAGCCAGTGCATCGCAGCGGCACGCGCCTCCGGGGGCTGCTCGGCAAGGCATCTCCTCGCGATGGACAGGAACCTCTTCGTGTCGCGCACCTGAGACGCCAGCTCGAGGCCGCCTTCCACTCCGGGAAGCAGCCCCAGGAGATTCTCCAGGTCTGCGCACATCGCATCGAGCCTGGCAACGGCGTCTCCGGGCTCGCGAGAGCGGAAGGCCGATTCCAGGAGCGAGATGGCTGCCCCGCCTGCCTCCCCGCACTCCCAGGGGTTCCAGTGGAGTCCTCGCATGAGGTCCAGCCCGGGGCCGGCGACAGGAGAGGGTGGGGGATCTGCTCCCGCGGCGGAGATCAGAGCCCTGGTCTGCTCCCATGCCGCTCGGAACCTCCCTGACGGGTTGAGAAAGTAGTCCGCCGAGCCGACGGACCTTCCCTCCAGCGAGCCCAGGAAGACCCTCCTCGTCGCGTAGTCGTCCGCGAGCAGATTGTCCCAGACGACCGGGCTCCTCCCGAGGAGCTCCTTCGCCCTTTCCAGGGATGCCGAGCCGAGCCTCCGGGAAACGACGTCGTCGCCCGTCCAGAAGATGCCCCACTCGCGGGGGAGCAGCCTGGAGAGCGTCTCCAGGTACTCGACGGCCTCTGGCGTCACTGACTGGGAAGCGCAGTACACGGAAGGGCAGACCATCACCGGGGCTCCCAGCCCTCCGGCGGCTTCAAGAGCGAAGGAAGCCTGGCGCTCGGCGAGCCTGCGACACGGCGCGCATTCGATGTCGTCGAACAGCAGGGCGGTGCCTCCCGCCCCCTCGCCAATCGCCGTTCGGAGCTTCTCCGCCGCCCTGCGTGGCTCGTCGTCCCGGAACTCCCAGGGGCTCAGACCGAAAACGAACCTGACCCCGCGCCTGCGCGCCTCCGCGATCGCCCCTGAAGGCCCGGCCCAGGCTCCTTTCGGATAGGGCTCCCTCCACTTCAGCCTGTGCCACGGGTCGTCCTTCGGGGCATAGACGTAGGCCGATCCGGGAATGACCGAAAGGAGGCCGATGAGTGCCCTGCGGCTGGCGGCGGAGAACGGCATCCCGTAGAAGCCCTCCACCAGGCCGGTTTCGCAGGCGCTCCTGGAGGGTGGTCGTTGACTTGAAGTCTGCTCTTGGCTAGCTTTTCGCGCCAATCCGTTACGCTCCAGTTACCGGGAGGAATCCATGCCCCGCAGGATAGTCGAATGTGTTCCCAACATCTCCGAGGGGAGAAACAGAGACGCGATAGACGCGGTTGTCAAGGCCGCATCCACGGTGCAGGGATGCAGGGTGCTCGACGTGGACCCGGGGGCCGCCACCAACCGCACGGTCATAACTCTCGCGGGGGAGCCCGAGGCGGTCTTCGAAGCCGCGTTCAGGCTCGTAGAGAAGGCCGCCCAGGTCATAGACATGTCGAAGCACTCGGGTGCGCACCCCCGCCAGGGGGCCACCGATGTCTGTCCGTTCGTCCCCGTATCGGGCGTCAGCATGGAGGACTGCGTCGCACTGGCCAGGAGGCTGGGAGCACGCGTCGGCGCCGAGCTCGGCATTCCTGTCTATCTCTACGAGAAGGCCGCCGCGAGGCCGTCCAGGGAAAAGCTTCCGGACATACGCGAGGGCGAGTACGAAGCCCTCCCGTCGAAGCTCGGACAGCCTGAATGGGAGCCCGACTTCGGCCCGAACGAATGGACCCCGGCGGTCGCCCGGACTGGCGTGACCGTCATAGGAGCCAGAAACTTCCTGATCGCCTACAACGTGAATCTGAACACCACGGACGAATCCGTGGCGAAGGAGATTGCCCTGACGATAAGGGATTCCGGCCGCACGCTCAGGGATTCGAACTGGAAGTTCGTCAGAGACGCGCAGGGCAACAAGGTCCAGGTTCCCGGGCTCCTCCAGGCCTGCAAGGCCACGGGCTGGTTCATCAGGGAGTACGGCTGCGCGCAGGTCACGATGAACCTGACCGACATCTCTGCAACGCCCCTGCACATCGCCTTCGAAACGACCAGGGCCGAGGCCGAGAAGCTGGGCTACAGGGTGACCGGCTCCGAGATCGTAGGGCTCGTCCCCCTCTCCTCGATGCTGGATGCGGGGCGATTCTATCTGGAGAAGCAGCACGAGGGAACCGTCGCCACGGGCAGGATGGCGGTGAGCCCCGGCCTGCCCGAGAAGGCCCTGGTGGAGCTGGCCGTCCGGTCCATGGGGCTCCGCGACGTGGCGAAGTTCGACCCCGGCGAGAAGATCATCGAGTATCTGGTCGAGGACAGGAGCGTGGATCTCACGGGGATGTCCTGCGCGGCCTTCGCCGACGAGCTGTCCACAGACTCCCCGGCCCCCGGCGGCGGGTCGGTGTCCGCCTATGCGGGGGCGCTGGCGGCGGCTCTCTGCGCCATGGTGGCCAATCTGACGGCAAGGAGCAGGGATTGCGCGGCGTCGTGGAATGACGCCAGGCGCATCGCCCCCAGGGCGCAGCTTCTCAAGGAGGATCTGCTTCGAGCCGTTGATGAAGACACGAGGGCCTTCAACTCGATGATGGAAGCCATGAGGCAGGGCGGCGACGTTCAGGCGGCTATCAGGGCCGCAGCGGAGGCACCTCTGGGAGTCCTGCGGAAATGCCCCGAGATTGCATCGCTGGCCCTCGAGCTTGCATCGAAGGGCCTCCAGGCGTCGATCTCGGACGCAGGCGTGGCCGCGGCCGCCGCGCTGTGCGCAGCAAGAGGCTCCTGCTACAACGTCCTCATCAACCTGGCCCAGATGGACGACGCCGAGGCCAGGACGGCCATGGCGGCGGAGGCGGTGTCGCTGCGCGACGAGACGGTCTCTGCGGCTGACAGGGCGATGGCCCTGGTCGAGGCGAAGCTGTCGGAGGGCCTCGCCGGGGGGACCGGGGGCGGGAGATGAAGAGGACCAGGTTCGCAGCCTCTTCCTTGCCCGAGGAAACCGCGCGGGAGCTCGAGGAGCTCTGCAGACTGGTCCGGGGCGACATCATCAGGATGACAGCCCTTGCTGGGAGCGGACACCCGGGCGGCTCGATGTCCTCGACCGAGATCTTCGCCCTGCTCTGGTCGCAGGCGAACGTCGATCCCGGGAAGCCGAGGATGCAGGGCAGGGACAGGATCATTGTCAGCCACGGCCACACCTCGCCCGGAGTCTATGCGGTGCTCGGCAGGCTGGGGTTCTTCGACCTGCATGCAGCGGTGACGACATTCAGGCATGCGGGGAGCCCCTTCGAAGGACACGTCGAGAGATGCGTGCCCGGTGTCGAGCTGACCACCGGGAACCTCGGACAGGGCGTATCGGCCGCGTGCGGCATGGCGGTCTCCGACAGGCTTGCCGGATACCGGAACTTCGTCTGGGTGGTCACGGGGGACGGCGAGCAGCAGAAGGGGCAGATCTCCGAGGCACGGAGGTTCGCCGCGGCCTACGGGCTATGCAATCTCACCGTGATCGTGGACATGAACGGCCTGCAGATATCTGGGCGCACCAGCTCTGTGATGCCGCAGGACCTGGCCGCGGAGTACAGGGCCGATGGATGGGATGTGACGGAGGTCGACGGGCACGATCTCAGAGCGCTCTACAAGGCTCTCAGGCCTCGCCCGGGAAGAACCGCCCCCCGGGTGGTGCTGGCCCGGACCGTGATGGGGAAGGGCGTCTCCTTCATGGAGGACGACGCTCAGTACCACGGCAGGGCGCCGACGAGAGACGAGGCCTCCAGGGCGCTAGCGGAGCTTGGGATAGCCAACGACATCGAAGCTCTGGCGGCGGAGAGGGCTGCCGGAACGGTCCAGATCCCCGACTTCGAGGTCTCCCCCGCATGCTCGATCCTCGACCTGGTCGGGACCCCCCGCACATACGGGCCCGACTACAAGGGCGACAACAGGAGCGCCTTCGGGGCCGCGCTGATGGATCTGGCCTCGCTCAACCCTAAGAACCTGCCGATCGTCTTCGACTGCGATCTCACGGGATCCGTCAAGACCGCGGAGTTCGCGAAAGCCTACCCCGACCATTTCTTCCAGTGCGGAGTCATGGAGCACCACGCGGCAACCGCGGCGGGAGCCGCTTCGCTGGGCGACAGGGTCGTGTTCTGGGCCGACTTCGGGGTGTTCGCCGCCGATGAGACTCTCAACCAGCACCGGCTGAACGACATCAACATGACAAACCTCAAGACGGTGGCGACCCATTGCGGGCTGGATGTGGGCCCCGACGGAAAGACGCACCACTGCATCAAGTACCTCGCGCTCATGAGCTGCCTCCACAACAACTTCGCCATCGTGCCTGCGGACCCCAACCAGACCGACAGGGCTGTCAGATACGCGGCGGGGCACCCCGGCAACTTCTTCATAGCCCTGGGCCGCTCGAAGACGCCGGTGATCACGACGGATGATGGCGAGCCCTTCTTCGGGGGCGGATACAGGTATGTCCACGGAAGGCCCGATGTCCTGCGCGAAGGGACCGACGTGGTGATCGTGACCATGGGCTCCATGTGCTCGAAGTCGCTGGAAGCCCGGACCATCCTCGGGCGATCGGGGGTGTCCGCCTCCGTCATCGCCGTGAGCGCCCCCTTGTGCATCACCCCGGCGCTTCCCGCTAGCCTCCGCAGATTCCGGCTGATCGTCACGGTGGAGGACCACGACTTCGAGACGGGACTGGGGGCGAGGATGGGGATAGCCCTCGCCGAGTCGGGGGCCGGAGTCCCCCTGCTCAGGATCGGTGTCCAGGGCTACGGGCTCTCGGGGGAGCCCGAGGACCTCTACAGGCTCCAGGGCCTCATGCCCGAGCAGATAGCCGCGAAGATCATGGCGAAGCTGGAGGCCATCGGCTGCTCCTGAGGAATCCCAGCAGAAGGCCCCGGTAGTCCACCGATCCCGAGATCAGATCCCAGTAGCCGGCGTAGAACTTGTCCTTCGAGGCGAGCCGGCGCATGGCCTCCCTGCGGAGCATCGGATGGTAGACGAGATGGCGCACGGCGATGGACTGGCGTACGAGCCCTGCACACCCCCTCCCCGCCTCCCGGGAGAGCCTGTCCCGGCTCCATCCCTCCAGGACCGCACGCGCGACAAGCAGCCCGCTCTCGACGGCGTATCCGATCCCCTCTCCGGTCAGCCTGTCCGTCAGCCCGGCTGCATCCCCGCAGAGGAAGATCCGTCCGGGTGCCGGCGAGAGCTCGATTCCGTATCCCGGTATCGGCGCGGCTCTCAGGGGGGGGCTTTCGGCAGACCCGGGACAGACCGTCGCCAGCAGACGGTCCAGTGCGGCTTTGAGTGCGGGTGGCGACGCTCTCCTGCCGATCGCGCCCACCCCGATGCATACGTCCTCTCCGCGAGGGAAGAGCCAGCCGTATCCCCAGGAAACGATCCCGAAATGGATCTGAAGGCCCTCGGGCAGGTCTGACGGAGTCTCGACGAAGCACTCGATGCCGAATCCACCGGCCCGCAGGCCGGCCCTGCTGCAGACCCTGCGTACGACACTGTCGGCTCCGTCGGCGCCGACCACGACCTCCGCCTCCAGGCGCTCCCCCGAGCGCAGCTCTACGATGCACGGCCTGCCGGGGAAGACCCCGGTAACGGGTTCGCCGCACACAGGCACAGCCCCGTACTCGACGGCCTTCTCGAAGAGCGTTTCGTCGAACAGCCGCCTCTCGACCATCCTCACCGGCTCCCCGGTGGATTCGTAGGTCCTGAGAAGATGTCCTTTCCAGAAGCAGGACATCGTCCGGTGACGCGCGAGGGCGACCTCGTCGAGGTCGGCCCGGGCCAGGAGGCCCGCCCTTTCCAGGATGCCCGCGGCGCGAGGGCTTACGGCGCCTCCGCAGGGCTTCCCCTGCGGATGCTTCCTCCAGTCCACGATCAGGCATCCGGCGCCGGCTCTCGAAAGGGCGGCCGCGCATGCACAGCCTGCCGGCCCTGCCCCCACTACCGCGGCTTCGCATCTGCGCCTCACGCTCCGGGCACCGTCCCTCCGAAAGTGCAGCTGCATTATGTGAAGCGGCGCGCGAGCAGTATAATCCTCCTTGCGGGAGGGTCCGCGGAAGGGTGCAGCCGCGCATGAGAGTTGCACTGGTGTATCCGAGGTTCCAGTGGTTCGAGTACAACGGCCTGGCCGAGCCGGTGGGCCAGCTCATCCTCGCGAGCGTTCTGAGGAACGCCGGACACGAGGTCCGGTTCGTGGACTACTCGTTCGCGAGCGACATCTCCGATCTCGACAACATGCTGCGCGACGTTGACATAGTGGGCGTGGCCGTTTCCGCTGCCGCCAAGCTGGGCCGCGCCGCGCAGGTGACGAAGCACATCCGTACCGTCAATCCGGGTGCTCTTTTCATCGAAGGCGGAGCCTATCCCAGCATATTCCCCGAGAACACGCTGGTGGAGACCGGCGCCGACCTTGCGCTCGAGGGCGAAGCCGAGGAATCGCTGCTCGAGGTGGTCGAGGCCGTGCGCGATGGGCGTGACTGGAGAGGAATCCGCAATGTCTCCTACCTCGACTCGGATGGCCGACTTGTACGGAACCCCCGCAGGCCGGTCATCCGCGACCTCGACAGCATCCCCTACCCTGCAAGGGACCTCGTGGACTACGATGCCTATCTCGAGAACGGCATGGCCGAGTACGGCATGGTCACCACGAGGGGCTGCCCGTTCCACTGCACCTACTGCAAGCCCAGCACCGACCTCATCTTCGGCGGTGGCATCCGGAGGAGGAGCGCGCTCAACGTGGTGGGCGAGATAGTCGAGCTCTCGAAGCTCAGGGGCACCCCGAGCCTCAGGATATTCTTCAAGGACGACACCATCACGATGCACCCCACGAAGTGGTTCGAGGACTTCCGCGACGGGCTCTCGCGGGAGGGGATAAGGCTCAGGTGGCACTGCAACAGCAGGGTGGACACGCTCACCCGGGACAAGGTTCGCGTGATGTCCGAGAGCGGCTGTCACTGCATCAGCTTCGGCATCGAGAGCGGCAGCCCGAAGATCCTCGAATACTACGCCAAGGGCACCACTCCGGAGCAGGCGGTTGCTGCGTTCGGCTGGTGCAGGGAGTTCGGCGTGGAGGCCACGGCGAACCTGATGATCGGCTTCCCGATGGAGACGGACGAGGACATCGAGATGACCTACCGCCTCCTGAAGCGCCTCAAGCCCGACGACATAATCGTGTACTTCTCCACAGCCATTCCTGGCAGGCACATACATACATGGGCGAAGGAGCACGGCTTCCTCGCGAACGACTCGAATCCCGAGCTGCTCGACCCAGCCAGGAATCGCGCCAACGAGATCATGAACATGCGGCTCCCCTACCTCACTATCGACAAGGTGGTGGGCTGGAAGAAGAAGATCGAGAGGTACAGGAGCTGGCGCAAGATGACAAGCTTCGGCAACATCAGGAACTGGGCGCAGGAGCTCGTGAGCGAGCCCGGAACGGCCGTGCGGAAGGCCGGCAGGGTTCTTCGGGGGCTTGCGAAGGGTCAGGGCTCCCAGGACTAGAGCAGCCGCGGCCCGAAGCCGCCGTCGTCATCCCGTCGGCTTCTGCCGCCCAGTGCAGCCGGCTGGAGCGGTGTCCCGTCAATCGCCTCAGAGACGTGGCTTTCGAGACCGGCCGGCCGACTGCAACGGAAGGATCCCGCGATGACGCACCTCCTTCTTGCCTCTCTGGCAGTGCTCCAGGCGGGATCTCCCGTCATCCCCGCAGCGAGGGCCGTCCGGCCCGTTGAAATCGACGGATGCCTGACGGATTCCGAGTGGAGTCCGGCCGCACGCATGGATATCGTCATGACCCAGTACGGGCCGGTCCGTGGCGAACCCATGACCGACATGACCGGAATCCTGTTCCTCTACGATGACGACTACCTCTATGTCGGCTTCCGGCTCTACGACTCCGCCCCCGAGGAGATGAACGATGCGCTCTGCGACAGGGACGACTACAGCCCGGGCGAATGGATAGCGCTCATCCTCGACACCTGGGGCAGCGGCAGGCAGGCCTTCAGCTTCGAGGTGAACCTGGCCAACAGCCAGCTCGACTCCCGGATCGACGGACAGGGCAACTGGGACTACAGCTGGGATGCCGTGTGGTCCAGCGCCACGTCGAGGGACGACTCCGGATGGGTCTGCGAGATCGGGATTCCGATGACCCAGCTCCGCTTCCCTTCTGCGGACTGCCAGGACTGGAAGTTCAACATCCAGAGGGTCGTCACGAGGGGAGCGCAGAACGGCTGGCTGGTCCTTTCAGAGACGACGGACCAGATGGATCTGGACAACTTCGCCACCCTCGCAGGCATCGAGGGTCTGCACTCCTCTCTCGGCGTCGAGCTCAGACCCTATGCAGCCGGCCGTGCCGTCAGCAGCGGCGAATCGGGCGAGTGGGAGGTAGAGGGAGAAGCGGGGGCGGACGTGAAGATCGGCATCTCCAGCAGCATGGTGGCCGATTTCACTGTGAATCCCGATTTCGGCCAGGTGGAGGCCGACGAGGCGCGAATGAACCTGTCGCACTTCGAGCTCTTCCTCGAGGAGAGGAGGCCCTTCTTCCTGGAGGCAGGCGACCTGTTCGACATGCCCTTCGACCTCTTCTATTCGCGCAGGATAGGCGCAGTGACGCCCTTCGGGACGGTCATACCCATCGTCGGCGGGGCTAAGGTCTCAGGCACGCTGCCGCAGGGTCTCTCCTTCGGTTTCCTCGACGCGCTCACGGAACAGGTGGCCGAGCAGGGCGTCATCTCCTCCCCGATGACTAACTTCGGCATACTCCGGCTCAAGCAGGGTTTCGGATCTCTCAGCTACATAGGGCTGTCCGCCACTTCGACGGACGTTCCGGCGCAGGACAGCCTGGGTTCCAGCTCTTCCAGGGCCGGGGCTCTGGACGGATGGCTTCAGGTGGGCGGGAATGCCGTCGTCACGGGCGCGGCAGCCAGGAGCTGGAACCCCGGAGGAAAGGAGGGGTCGGCCTACTCGGCCGGCACTGCCGTCCAGACGGAGGACACTATCGTGGAAGCCGGCCTGGAGCTCGTCGAGGAGGATTTCGACGCGAACGCTGCAGGGTTCACCACGAGCACGGGCTGCTGGAACGCCTATGCGCACGTGATGCACTTCATCGAGCTGGGCGGCCCGTTCCGCAGGGGGAACAGCGGCCTCTACGCAGGCTGGTCCGAGGATCTCGACGGCCGCGTCACAGGCAGGGAGGTCAGCGCCTGGCTCGAGATGCCCTTCCGGGGAGGAGGAAGTCTCCATCCCGGGGTGTCCATGAGCGGTCCGTACTTCGACGAATGGGAGGGCCCGGAGGGAGCCGCCTATCCCGCTTCGTGGAGCGGCTCCCTCGGGCTGTCCACGGACTGGTATGCCCCTGTCCACGCAGGCATGGAGATAGAGGGCGGGCTTTACAGCCAGGAGGGCACGTTCGAGTCAGCCGACGGGCGGGTTGCGATACGCCCGGTATCCGCCGCCAGCATCGAGCTCGAAGCCGAAATCTTCAGGACATTCAACGCCAGGTGCTACAACTGGGAGGCGGGCGCCTGGGACTCCCGCAACACCGAGTGGCGCAGCGCCGCCACCAGGCTGGGATGGATGTTCGGCCCCGACGCAGGGCTGAGGGTCTTCTCGCAGTACTCTCGCTTCGAGACCGATTTCGACCTGTCGGAGCCGGCGCCGGGCGAGGAGATGACCTTCAACGCCCTGTACAGCCTCCAGTACAGGCCGGGGAGCATGCTTTACCTCCTCGGCGAGCTGCTCACCAGCCGCGAGGGCGGCGGGAGCTGGAGCAGGATGCAGCCCGGCTTCTTTGCCAAGGTCACATGGTTCGAAGCTTTCTAGGCGGGCAAGTCGGCCGGCGTCGAGCACCGTGCATCGGGAGTGAACATGTGCGGATCAGCAGGTGCAGGCTTCGCAATTGTCGCGCAGGCGGGAGTCCGGCAAGCCGTTGCCTGCGCGGGTGTTCCTCGGACGGGTTGTTCAACAACCAATAAGGCAAGGGGGGTGTCATGAAAGTCATTGCCGTTTTCTGCGTGCTCGCCCTCGTCCCGGCGACCGCCGCCGCATACGAGGAAGTGAGCATGTCTAGCGCCACTGCTACTGCCTGGAGCGTTCTGGACGGATATCCCTGCTCGAACTCGATCGACGGGAACTTCAGCACTTTCTGGAGCAACAACAGGATCTCGAACCCCACGACGGACTGGGCGGGCGACTGGTACCAGGTGACATGGCCCGACACCGTGGATGTCTGCTACATCCGTACGGAGGGCAGGAGCTACCAGGCCGGGTTCTACAGCATCCCCAAGGACGTCCGGCTCTACTTCTCCGACGGCTCGACCCTGGACTTCAGCTTCACCGACACGACGGCCGACCACTGGGTGCAGGAGTACTTCTTCGACGCCGACCAGAAGTCCACTACCTACGTGAAGTTCGAGTACCTCACCTACTGGCACCATGTCTGGGAGTACATCCAGTACTACGAGGTGGACTGCTACTACAACCCGACAGAGCTGGGCAGAACCACCTGGGGCTCGATCAAGGCACTGATGTAGGACAAGGCACCGGGCATCAGACATCAGGCGTCAGGCGGCAGGCGGCAGCAGGACCTCACACAAAGGCGCGAAGAGCGCAAATATGCCGCCATCCACCACGAAGAACACGAAGATCAGCGTCGGGGACAGTACCTTCACGTGAGTTCCGGAAGCACCGGAACTCACAGCGTCGCCAGCACAGTTTGCGGAGCAAACGTGCGAGAGACCATACCCCCGGCGAACAGCCGTTCGCCGGTAATCCAGCCGGAAGCACCGGAACTCACCGCTTCGCCACGCTCATTCCAGCTCCGCTGGAATGAGCCCCCGACAGCACCGTTGCGCAGCAACGTGTGAAAGGGGTCCGAACCAGCGAGAGACCCTACTTGTAAATCCGCAGTGGACTGTC
>CAZMTK010000009.1:0-26554 GCA_964569245.1 uncultured bacterium
AACGGGCGGCCTGCGGTTTAGGAAACCGTCGCTCTATCCTCTGAGCTACTGGGGCACCGGAGGTGCCGCATTATGGCTCTGGAGAACCAGTTCGTCCAGTACCGCCGGGCGGGGCGCCGGCGTCGATGCCCATGGCCAGCGAGAGGTCCCGCGCCATGCCGTCGGCAAGGAGCATCCCCCTGGGCGTCGGCTTCATGCGGCTGCCCTCCCTGCCGCACAAGCCCTCGGCCACCCAGCGGGAAATCAGGCGCTCCGCGCCCGGACCCGGCTCTTCCAGCTCCACCCCGTCGGACGTCCTGAGTCCAAGCATCAGCCTCTCGAGGAGCATCTGGGCCTGCGACAGGCACTCGTGCCCCTCCTCGGGGGTCTCTCCTCTCGAGAGGTGCGACACGTACGCCTCCAGGTCAGCCACGTTCCACCACCGCCTGGCTGCACCATCGTAGCCGTGCGCAGAGGGGCCGAGGCCGAAGTAGGGCCTCCCCTTCCAGTAGCCCTCGTTGTGGCGCGAACGGTTCCCCTTGCCGAGGGAGTAGTTCGACACCTCGTAGTGCTCGTACCCTTCAGAGGAGAGGATCGAGTCGGCGAGGAGGTACATCTCGGCTAGCAGATCGTCGGAAGGTCTCGCCAGGTTTCCGGCCTCCACAGCGGCGGCGAGGGGGGTCCCGCTCTCGAAACTCAGGGAATAGCACGAGACGTGCTCGGGCCTCAGCTCGGCTGTCTGCAGGAGGTCTCGCCTCCAGGCGACCTCGTCCTGCCCCGGGATGCCGTAGATGAGATCCACCGACACGTTCTCGAACCCCGCACTCCTCGCTGCCTCCACTGCCTCGATGGAATCCCCGGCTGCGTGCCTTCGCCCCAGCACCTCGAGAGATCGCGCGTCGAGCGACTGGACGCCGATGCTTATCCTGTTGAATCCCGAATCTGCAAGGAGGGTGAAAACGTCTTCGCCGATCCCCCCGGGATTGGCTTCGATCGTGGCTTCGCAGTCGGGCGTCACGGCACAGTGAAGCCTGAGGGTCTCCAGGATCTCCTTCCAGGAGGGGCCGGGAAGGAGGCTCGGCGTTCCGCCGCCGGCGTAGATCGTCCCTATCCCGGCGCCGCGGGGAACCGAGATGCCGATCTCGGTCAGCAGTGCGCCCGCGAAGTCTTCAATCCTGCCGGGCAGCGGCTCGATGCCGCTGCAGAAACTGCAGTATGGGCACTTGCCCGTGCAGAACGGCACATGGATGTAGAGGCCCGCAGGGGAATCAGGATCCCGGCTTGCCATCGCTACCCGGTCGGAGAGCCGTGCAATGGTTCCGGGAAGTCCTGGAGGGGGCGAGGGACGGGATCACCCTTCCCATCGCATCTTCTGGATCACGGCCTTGCCGCAGTGGTAAACGGGGAACTGCCAGCAGGTCAGGCATGAATGAACCGGGATCACGTCTAGTGACTCTCCGGGGCGCACTCCCGCCGCGAACTCCGGGCTTGCTGCCGCCATTCCGTGCTCCTGCGAGAGGCGGACGAGGGACGCGAAGGTTCCGGGGCCCTCGGGCAGCGCGCCGGGATGAACCAGGAGCCCGTAAGTCAGCCTTCCCGTCATCTCGACCGAATCCTTCGAGAGGTGCACTGCGCCGCAGCGCACGACGATCCGGTCTTCATACACGGCCGTCGCCGTGCACCTCACCCTGGCGGCGACGTCGGCGATCCTGCACGAGCCGATCAGGACCTGCATCAGGTCGTAGAAGACGAAGTTGCCAGGCCTTATCTCGTCCACGCCGGGGAAGTCCTGCGCAAGGGAGCAGGTGGGAGTGTCGCCGCAGCTCACGAGGCATTCGGAGGCTCCGGTCGAGAGCACCGCGCTCCTGGCGGCCGCCATCCGTTCCAGAGTCCTGCTGTGGACCTCGAGAACCCGCTCGGGCCCCCTTGCCGCGTAGCTGTCGCCCGCATGGGTGAGTATTCCCTTGAAGCTCAGCTTGTGCAGGCCGGCTGCGCTCCTCGCGAATGTCGAGATGGCTTCGGCGTCTCCCCATGGAATCCCGGTTCTAGCGCCGCCGCAGTCTATCTCGAGCCAGAGGTCGGCCGGCGAGTCTATCAGGCCATCCAGGCAGGCGGCTGCCTCGGGCCTCTCGGCGATGATGCCGAGGCGCACCCTGGAAGAGAGGCTCCTGATCGCCTCGACGTCGGTCGGTGAGGCAGTGAACGCCACCAGGACATCCGTCCAGCCTGCGTCAGCGAAGTACGAGGCCATCTCGAAGGAGGAGACGGTGATCGCCTTCACGCCCGCGGCCATGAACCACTCTCCGACCGCCTGCGAGTGGTGGGTCTTGAAATGCGGGCGAAGCGACACTCCGGCGGATGCCGCCCTGGCGGACATGGACCGGATGTTGCGCTGGGCGATTGTTCTGTCTATGTGCAGCTCCGGTGCGCCGGGATAGCCCACGATCAGACCCCGAACGCCGAGAGGAAGGACTTGAGCAGAGCCTTGAAGTAGCTCACGGCCTCAGGATCGCGAACCGAGCTGCTCCAGACGTGCCTTCCGAACCCCGCCTGCGCCAGCACGTGACGCCCGACGGCGATCTGGCCGATGGCGGTCCTGCCTATGGCAAGCTGGCCCAGCCCGAAGTGGTAGGCAACCGCCGCCTGGCCGACTGCGATGAAGCCTGCGGAGGCCTGTCCCACCGCGAGAATCCCGACGCAAGCCTGACCGAACGCCAGGAGCCCGGCGGAGACCTGCCCTACGGCGATCACTCCAAGGGCCTTCCTGCCCACGGCCAGCACGCCCTTTGCGGTGATCCTCCTCCCGGTCTCGGGGCAAATGCCCAGCGCTATGTGCACCAGAGGAAGCCCCATGAACTCGGAATGGGATCGGAACTCGGAGAAGCGCATGCCGGAAGGATAGATGTACCGCTTCCACGTCCCGAGGGCGGTTTCGGTCACATTGTAATCAGGGGATTCGACAATCTCGTTGGCCATGCTCAGCCGTCAGGCCGTCGGGGGACGGGCTGCCTGAATGCACGAGCACGAGGAACCCGGCTCGTGCGGTTCCCGGAGAAGGAGCACCGTCAGGAGCCCTTCCTGGCCTCCTTCTTCGCCTTCTTCTCCGCCCTCTTCTCCTTCAATGACTTCCCGGACTTCTTCATGTCCTTCTTCGTTGACTCGCCCCTGTCCATCCCGCGGCCCATCGTCTCTCCTTCCGGTACCGGCACCACGCCTGCTTCGCAACGCCCGTTCGCTATTGAAACGGAGCCCGGCCTCCAAGTCAAGGGAAGGCCTTACTCGTCGCTCCTGCGGAGCACCGCGAGAAAGGCCTTCTGGGGTATGGCCACCGAGCCGACCATCTTCATCTTCCGCTTGCCCTCCTTCTGCTTCTCCAGCAGCTTGCGCTTGCGCGTGATGTCGCCGCCGTAGCACTTCGCCGTGACATCCTTGCGGAAGGGCTGGATGGTCTCCCTCGCTATGATCGTGCCGCCTATCGCTCCCTGAACGGGGATCTTGAACTGCTGTCTGGGAATCTCCTTCGCGAGGTTCTCGCAGGCACGGACGGCCCACTCCCTGGCCCTGTCGCGGTGAACAAGCATCGCCAGCGCGTCCACCTTCTCGTGATTCACCAGAATGTCCAGCCTCACGAGGTCGACAGGCCTGTAGTCCCCGGCCTCGTAGTCGAACGAGCCGTAACCCTGCGTGACGGACTTCAGCCTGTCGTAGAAGTCGTACACGACTTCCGAAAGGGGCAGCTCTGCCGTGATCTCCACTCTCTGCCTGCCTACGAACATGCACCTGTAGTTCTCCGACTTGCGGTCCTTGAGAAGCGTGGTTACAGGGCCTATGTATCTGTCCGGCATTATTATGGAAGCCTTGATGAACGGCTCCTCCGCCTTCTCGACACCCGAGGCGTCGGGATAGTGCAGAGGGTTGTCCACCCACAGCACATCCCCGGAGGTCATCGTCACGCGGTACAGCACGGTGGGCGCGGTGAGCACCAGCGAGAGCCCGAACTCCCTCTCCAGCCTCTCCTGGACCACTTCGAGATGCAGAAGGCCCAGGAAGCCGCACCTGAAGCCGAAACCGAGCCCGGCGGAGCTCACCTTCTCGTACACCAGCGAGGCGTCGTTGAGCTTGAGCTTTTCTATCGAGGAGGCGAGGTCGCCGTAGTCCTCCGTCGATATCGGGAAGATCGACGAGAAGACCACCGGCTTGGCCTCCTTGTAGCCTGCAAGGGGCTCCGGAGCCGGTCTCGCTGCATCGGTGACGGTATCGCCCGACCTCACGTCGCTCACGGACTTGATGCCGGCGATGAGGTAGCCCACCTCGCCGGCCTCTAGGGCCTGGCAGGGCTCGCGCCTGATGCGGAGCCGCCCGATCTCCTCCACCCTGTACTCCGCTCCCGCCGCCATCAGCAGGACTGTCGAGCCTTGCCGCATCGTGCCGTCCACGACCCTGATGTAGACCACGACCCCCCTGTACGGATCGAAGAAGCTGTCGAAGACCCTTGCCCGCAGGGGGGCCTCTGGATCACCGGCCGGGGCGGGAACCCGCTTCACGATGGCTTCCAGAAGCTGGTCCACGTTCTGCCCTGTCTTGGCTGATACGAGCACCGCTTCGTCCGGGTCGAGCCCCAGCTCGTGGTCCAGCTCGTCGCGCACCTCGGCGATGTTGGCCGATGGCAGGTCTATCTTGTTGATGACGGGAATGATCGTCAGGTTCTGCTCCATGGCCTTGTAGAGGTTCGCCAGGGTCTGGGCCTCGACGCCCTGGGCGGCATCTATCACCAGCAGGGCGGCCTCGCAGGAGGCCAGCGCGCGGGACACCTCGTACGAGAAGTCCACATGACCGGGCGTGTCGATGAGGTTGAGCTCGTATTCGCGGCCGTCCGATGCTGTGTACTTCATGGTGACGGCCGTGCTCTTGATGGTGATCCCGCGCTCGCGCTCTATGTCCATCGTGTCGAGCATCTGGTCGTGGAACTCGCGGTCGGTGACCGTGCGGGTGGCCTGCAGGAGGCGGTCGGCCAGCGTGGACTTTCCATGGTCGATGTGTGCGATGATGCAGAAGTTCCTGATAAGGTCGTTCATTGCCTTCCCGTCGGTTGCAGGAATATGCGCTGGCGGAGCACCCCGGAACAGCACGGGTTGCGCACGATAATGGCATCCATGTAGTTTACCGCCAGAGCGAACCCGACCCGAAGGGCCTGTAGCGCCCCGCATGGCTCCAGGGCGACAGGGTGCCGCTGGAAACGGCGGCGCCTCCCGTGTTTGGAAAGGGATGCGCTCGACGGATGCAGCCTGTGCGCCTGCGCACCAGTGCCGCTCGAGTGTTACTGATCCAGAACGGAAACACATGGCCGGGGCGGACTATCAGAAAGGTGGGAACATGTCCCGTCCGACGAAGGTGCTGTCCATCTCGATCCTCGTCCTGGGCCTCTTCCTGGCCGGCTGCGGAGAGCAGCCCGCCGCTGACCAGGGCGTGACTGCCGACTCGGCGGCGGTTGCCGCCCCTGACACCGCTGCCGTCTCGCTCGCCCAGCGCGAGCCGGTTGACAGGCTGCTGCTCGCGACCACCACCAGTCTGTACGACACCGGGCTCTGGGCTGTCCTCGAGCCCATGTTCGAGGAGCAGTACGGCGTCGAGCTCGACATCCTCTACGCAGGCACCGGCAAGGCCCTGGAGTGGGGCATGGGCGGCGACGTCGACGTAGTAGTGGTTCACGACCGCGCCCGTGAAGACCAGTTCATCGCCGACGGCTACGGCCTCTCGCGCACCGTTTTCGCCTACAACTACTTCGTCGTGGTCGGCCCCGCCGGGGACCCGGCGGGCATCACAGGCATGGCGCCCGAATCGGCCCTCGCGGCACTCTACGAGAACGCGACGATCCCCTTCATCTCCCGTGGCGACGAGTCGGGCACGCACGCCATGGAAAAGAGGCTCTGGGCTGCAGCGGGGCTGGATTACGAGACCGTGAGAACCTCCGGCGAATGGTACGTCGAGGCCGCCGCGGGCATGGGCCCCACCCTCAACATGGCCAACGAGATGAGGGGCTACACGCTCAGCGACATCGGCACCTTCCTCGCCTACCGGGGCGATGTCGAGCTCGAGATCATCATCGATCAGAGCCCGGCGATGCGGAACGTGTACGCGGTGATCCCAGTCGCAGCCTCGGACGACCAGGAGATGGCCGCCGGCATGGTGACCTTCCTCACATCCCCCGAGGTCCAGGAGATCATCGACAACTACTGCGTGGAGACCTACGGGCGCCAGCTCTTCTACGCAGGGGCCGGCCAGGACCTGTAGGATCGAATGGAGCGGCTTGCGGAGGCATTCTCGATAGCCCTGAGGCTCATCGTCACGGCCGACCCGACCGTGATGGAGACAACGCTCAGGACCCTCGCGATCTCCGCCGGTGCAACCCTGGCAGGCGTCCTGCTATTCATGCCTGGCGCCTGCCTCCTCCACTTCTCGTCCTTTCCCGGAAAGGGCGCGCTCCTCAGCGTTATACAGGCCCTGTACGGAGTACCCACCGTCTCCGTGGGGCTCATCGTCTTCATCGTATTCTCGCGCACGGGCCCCCTTGGGTCGCTTTCCCTGCTGTTCACTCCGCAGGCGATCGTCGTGGCCGAAGTGCTCCTGATCGCCCCGGTGCTGATCGGCCAGGTCGTAGCCTCGCTCAAGGGCGTGCCCCCCGATGCGCTCGACACCATCCGCTCTCTGGGGGCCGGAAGGCTGAGGGCCGCGCTGGCGGTGCTGCGCGAGGCCAGATTCGCCGTGCTCTCGGCGGTCTTCCTCGCGTTCGGCAGGGCCATCTCCGAGGTGGGTGCCGCGATGATGGTCGGCGGCAACATCGCGGGGCGCACGAGGACCCTCACCACCGCCATCTCTCTCGAGGTCGGCAAGGGCGAGACCGCCCTGTCGATCGCACTCGGGATCATCCTCCTTTCCCTCGCGCTGCTCATCAGCGCCGGTGTCCACTGGGCGGGCCAGAGGAAGCCGTGAGGGTCCGTCTCGAGAGCATCGAGAAGGCCTTCGGGAGAAACCGGGTCCTGAGGGGGGTCTCGCTCGTCGTGGAGGAGGGCGGCTTCTTCGTCATCATCGGGCCCACAGGCTGCGGGAAGACGACGGTGCTCAGGCTCGCGGACCTCCTGCTAAGGCCCGACCGCGGCCTCCTTGAGATGGACGGCTTCGACTTGGGAAGGGCTCCCGGCCGCGCCAGATCGGCCTTCAGGAGGCGGATGGCGATGGTGATGCAGAAGCCCTACATGTTCGCGGGCACGGTGGAGAGGAACGTCGGCATGGGGCTGGCGATCAGGCGCCGGCGCCGTGTCGCCGAGACCGTCTCCGAAGCCCTGGAGTCGGTGGGGCTGGCCGGTTTCGAGAGGAGGGACGCACGCACTCTCTCGGGGGGCGAGGTCCAGAAGGCAGCCATCGCGAGAGCGATAGTCACGAAGCCGGAGATCCTGATCCTCGACGAGCCCATGAGCTCGGTGGATCCCGGTTTCAGGCCCGAGATCAGGTCGCTGCTCCGCCGCCTGCACCGCGACACCGGAATGACCGTCCTCATGGCAACCCACGACCTGGCCGACGCTCTAGCGCTGGGAACAGCCGGCGCAGTGCTGCTCGAAGGGACGGTCGCCCAGCAGGGCTCGATGGACGAGATCCTCCGGACACCGTCATCCCCAGGAGTGGCGCGCTTCGTGGGGATGAGGAACATCCTCCGTGCGCAGTTCGACGGGCAGAACGCCAGGTGCGGGGCTCTCGAAGTGCGCCTCTCGGAGCCTTCCTCCCTGGCCTCGGGATACCTCGTTGTCCCTCCCGAGGCTGTCACGATAGCGCTGTCTAAGCCGGAGTCAAGCCAGAGGAACGTCTTCCCCGCGCGGGTGATCCAGGTCGAGAAGGCCGGATGGACAAGCAAGGTGGACCTCGACCTGGGAGGATCCCTCATCACCGCGCAACTGACGTCGGGGGCGGTCGAGGAGATGGGCATACGCCCGGGGCTGGAGCTCTACGCGGCATTCAAGGCCACGGCGGTCAGGGTGCTGGAGTAGCCTCCCCATCCTCCCCGGAGGGCTCCTCCTCGATCAGGTCCTCTTCATCCGGAGCCGAAGGCGGCTCCCGGCCAGGCTCTTCGAGCGACCCATCGAGCGACTCGACCGACCTCAGGCGTCTCGCCAGTACCCGGCTCCTCCGGCTGGTAGAGTCCAGCGAGTTCTTCGCCGTCTCGAGGTGTCTGGAGGCCTTCATCAGCGCCTCCTCGAACTTCTCGAACTCTAGCTTCACGCCAGCCAGAACCTTCCACACCTCGCTGGACCGCTTCTCGATGGCGAGCGTCCTGAAGCCCAGTCGCAGGCTGGTGAGCATCGCAAGGAGGGTCACAGGCCCGGCGACGAGGATACGGAACGCGTTCTGAAGGCGCTCCACGGTTCCCGGCCGCCTGAGAACCTCGGCATAGAGGCCCTCGGTGGGGAGGAACATGATCGCGAAGTCAGTGGTTTCCGGAGGATTGACGTACTTCTCCTGCATCTCGCGCGCGCTGGCCTCGATCTTCTTCGCCAGCGCGGCCGAGTGGGCTTCGGCCGAGACCTGGTCGCCCGCCTCCAGGGCTTCCATGAGCCTCTGGTAGTCCTCGGCTGGGAACTTCGAATCTATCGGCAGCCATACGCAGGAATCGGCCGCCTCGCCCCTTCCGGGAAGCTTCACCGCGAACTCTACCATCACGTCGCTGTCGCGGCGTACCTTCACGTTCCTCCCGTACTGCTCCGGGGCCAGGGCGTCCTCCAGCAGCGCACCGAGCTGAGTCTCTCCCCAGGTGCCCCTCGTCTTCACGTTTGTGAGCACCTTCTTCAGGTCGCCCACCCCGGCGGCCAGAACCTGCATCTCGGCCAGGCCCTTCTGAACAGCCTCGAGGCTGTCTTTCACCGAGCCGAACGACCTGGCGAAGCCCGTCTCAAGCGACGCTCCGAGCTTCTCATCCACGATCTTCCGGATTTCTTCGAGCTGTCTGCCGTTGGATTCCTCCAGCGCCTTCAGGCGGGCGTCCACGGCCTGCCTGCCTGTCTCTGCGTCGCTTCTCGCCGCCGCGAGCAGGGCATCGGTGCTCGAGCGGAGCGAATCGATCCTGCCTGCCTGCTCCCTGCCTATCTCGCCGAGGGCCGACGACACGGCAGCGGCGTTCGCGGACAGAAGGCCGGCGAGCTCGGTGCGGAGCGAGGCTGCCGACTCGGCGGCCTCCATCCGGGCCTGCCTCAGCTCGTCCCGCAGCCTGCTTTCGAGTTCCGCACCGCCCCGGGACCGAGACCTGGCCATCAGCACGGCCAGCATCGCCACGGCGGCCATGGACGACAGCGCTGCCGCAACCACCAGTGCAGTTTCCATCCGCTCTCCCAGGCTTGGGCCGCACCGATCCGGACAATCGAGTGTACGAGAGAGGGGCAGCCAGGTCAACGAGCGCCTGCGGCAGCGCTTCCACCGCCGCCCCGTGAAGACTGCATATTGGGGCTCTCGGGAGGGAGGCCGCACATGAGGATGAAGGAGTTCACGACGCTCAGGCTGGTGAAGAGCGAGGACCTGAACCATCACCAGACGCTGTTCGCCGGCCGCGGTGCGGAATGGCTGGTGGAGTCGGGTTTCATCGCGGCGTCGAGCTTGGTAGATCCGAGGTTCCTGGTCTGCGTGAAGATCCACGGGATGAGGTTCAGGAAGCCCGTGAGGTCGGGAGAGACCGTGTGCTTCACCAGCAGGGTCGCCCACGCAGGTCGAACCAGCCTCGTGTGCCATGTCAAAGTCTGTCTGCTGGGGGACGAGGAGACCGTGGTGGAGGGCTTCGTGAGCTTCGTTCACGTCGATTCGTCCACGAGGCCCGTTCCTCACGGAGTCGTCGTTGAGCCCTCGACGGACTATGAGAGGATGATCAGCAGACTGGCGGCGGACCTCGCACGGAACAGGGACTGAAGCGGTTCGAGGAGCGGGAAGGAGGCGGGATGACAGTCGAGGTCAGGAAGCCGACGAATGCGGAGCTGGAGGAGATGGGCGTCATGAGCTGGCCTGTCTGGACGTGCAGTCCGTCCGTGTTCGACTGGAGCTACGACGACAGGGAGACCTGCTACATCCTGGAGGGCGAGGTGACCGTTGCCACTCCTGACGGGGAGGTGTCCTTCGGCAAGGGCGACCTGGTGGTCTTTCCCGAAGGCCTGAACTGCACCTGGAGAGTCAGGAAGGCCGTGAGGAAGCACTACAGGTTCGGCTGAGGCCCTCCGGGGAGTCTTCCGAGCCCTGCGGTTCTTCCAGGCGGAACGACATCCTCGGTCTCGCGCGCCGCGGCATCGAGCAGCGCGGTCTGCCTGCCGGATCTCACGGCACGCTCCATCTCCTCCGCCGATCCTGAAGCCATGGCTCTGCCGATGACCTCCGCCGCTTCTGCCCGCGCTTCCTCGGGAGGGTTCTCCGAAGCCTCGATGGACGCCGCTATCCTGGCCGCCCTTATCGGCTTGCCGGTGATCAGGAGGACGGAGGCGATCCTTCCCAGGGCAAGCGCAAGGATCGGCAGCAGGCCTGTGTCCAGACTCTCCGAGGCCGACAGCCTGAACTCGGCCAGGGCCTCTTCGAACCGCTCCAGCTTCATCAGCGCATTGCCGGCGTTCAGGTGGCTCAGCGCTATGCCTTCCCTGTCACCGATGGACTCGGAGAGAGACAGGGACTCCCCGTACATCGAGAGGGCCTTCTCGCAATCGCCGGACTTCTTCGCTACTATCCCGAGGTTCATGATGCAGTTCGCGATCCCCCAGGTGTGCCCCATCGTCCGGTACAGGGCGAGACTGCTCCTGTAGAACGATCCCGCCTGCTCGAGCAGACCCTCATCCTCGGCTATGTTCCCGAGGTTGAGGAGGGTTATCGCCTCTCCCGCCGAGTCTCCGATCTCCCGGAAGATCTCCCTGGCCTCGAGGCCGGGCTTCAGCCTCTCTTCGGGAGTCACTGAGCCTCTCTGCGGGATCATCCTCGAGAGCGCCCTGGCAATGGAAGCCCTGTCGCCGGACCGCCTGGCCAGGTCCAGGGCCTTCTCCATCATGGCAGTTGATGCCTCGCAATCACCGGTGGCGGTCTTCACCCAGGACATCGTTGCCGCGCATCTGGAGGAGACAACCAGGTCGCCGGCGGCTTCGGCCAGGGCCAGGCAATCCTCCAGCCTGGCCATGGACTCTTCGTAGCGGGCGAGCTTCTCGAGGCAGCAGCCCTCTCCGAAAGCGAGTCTCGCCCTCAGGCCCTCCTTCTCCTCCTGAGCCAGCATCGTGCCTCTGCGGAAGAAGCCCAGGGCTTCACGGTAGGCGCTCCTTGCAAGAGCCTCCTCGCCCGCCACGGCATACATCGCTGCCGCACGGCCTCTCTCCCCGGCCACCTCGCAGTGGTGCGCGACCACCCCGGCGAACGCGGGGAGCGATCTCCCAACGGCCTTCTCGAGCCACGCGGCAGCCGCCGAGTGCGCCCGCCTCCTGTCCAGAAGCCTGGTGCTCTCGTAAACCGCGTCCCTGAGTATCGCGTGCCTGAACCTGTATTCGACCGAGGAGGAGAAGGACGACACGGGGCTTCTCGTAAGGAGCCCCTCTGAGCAGAGCTTCTCGAGAGACGCCGCCGCCGCCTCGACCGGCTCCCCCGTCATGACCGCCACCGCGGAATCCCAGAATGCCTCGCCGACGACGGCGCCCATCCTGAGCACCCGGAGGCGCGATGGTTCAATCTGGTCGATGCGGGCCTGCAGAACGCTCCTCAGCGTCACAGGGGCGCCCTGATCGTCGATCCTGAAGGTCTCGCCCCTGGAGGCGGCTTCGCTCGCCGCTCCCACGAGCTCCTCGATGAAGAACGGGTTACCTCCGGCCTTTTCAGCGAGCAGAGACAGCTCCCCCGGCAGCACCGACTGCCCAGCGACCATCTCCGCCATTTTCGAGGCGTCTTCCGGCGAGAGCGGCCCCAGGTCGAGGCACCGGTGGAACGAAGACGCGCACAGGCCGGGGAGCCTCTCCTCCAGCCAGGGTCTCGCGGTGCAGAGCATCAGCAGCCCGGTTTCCGCCCAGGGAACCGACAACCCCAGGAGGATCTCCAGCGAGGGTTCGTCGGCCCAGTGGATGTCCTCGAGCATCATCACGGAAGTCCTGCCCGGCGGCGCGAGTGAGGCGACCACCCTTCGTAGGAACTCCACGGTCAGGCCCGGGCCTCCTGAGGATCCGCACTCGAAGCCCGAGAGGCTGCTCAGCCCCGCAAGGCGAAGCGCCTCGCGCAGATCCCTCTCACCCAGCCTTCCCATGGCAGCCGAGCCGAGCCTCTCCAAGGCGATGGCCGGCGCCTGGTCCTGGGTTATGCCTGCTGCGCCGAGCAGCATGTCCCTCACGAGCCTGTACGGGCTGCCCGCGCTCTCGGGAAACGCACGGACGCGCGCCATTACCGTGCCGTCCGGGAGCTGCCTTCCGATCTCCCTCAGAAACCTGGATTTGCCTATGCCGGGCTCTCCGCGCACAAGCACCCTTCTCACCGTTCCGGGTGCGGTCTTCTCCAGGTCCTCGCGGATGGTCTCCAGCTCCTTCCGCCTTCCGACCAGCGGCAGGTCCCTGCCGAGCCCCCTCGACGGATCCACGAACTGCCGAGGCATCCTCTTCCTCACGATGTAGCACTGGATGTCCGCCGAGCGCCCCCTGACAGCCGGGCAGCCCGCCTCCTCGATCTCGAAGAGGTTCCTCGCCTGGCCCACGACGTCCGCGGAGGCGAAGACGCTCCCCACCGGCGCAAGCTTCTGGAGCCGGCTGGCGGTGTTTACAGTTTCGCCCATGGCCGTGATCTCGCGATTCGAGCCGACCTCGCCTAGGAAGACAGGTCCCGCATGAACTCCTATCCTCAGCCCTGCGGCGCCACGCTTCGCATCGCCGGACAGGCCGCCGAGCCTCCCCCTCTCCAGAAAGCCGTTCATGGCGACCTGCATTGCCAGTGCCGCCTCGAGGGCCATCTCCGCCGCGTTCTCGGCAGTCCCTCTGCCGCCCCAGAGGGCCATCAGACAGTCCCCGATATGCTTGTCCACCCTGCCGCCCAGCTTCAGGACTATCCCGTCGAGCTCGCCCCAGAGCTCGTTCACGGTCGAAGCCAGCTCCTCAGGGTCGGCACTCTCGGCGAGGGACGTGAATCCCGAGATGTCCGCGAAGAGCACTACCATCTGCCTTCGCTCGCCCTCTGCGGCGGCGTTGGCGGAAGTCAGCGCAGCAAGCCTCTCCTCGAGCGGCTTCAGGGCGGCATCCACCGCCATGTTTCCGAGGAACTGCCTCTGGGCCTCCAGCATCGCTATTGCGCGCCTGATGCTCTCGATCTCGTCCGAGGAGGGTCTCGGAGCGGCGGTGCGGAGGGCGTCGTCCTCGTCGGGGAAGTCCTCCATTGGAACCCTGTGAGCGCCGCCCATCACTTCTCCTCGAAGGGCGGCAGGACGAGGACCTCGCAACTCCCGGTCACGACCACCAGGTTGCCCGAAGGATCGAAGTCCATTCCCGACACATACCCGCCCGAACCGGCAGCCATCGTTCCGATGTACTCTCCCGCCTGGTCGAACACCTGTATCCCCGAGATGTCGGAGACGTACACCAGCCCCCTGCCGTCCACGGCTATGTCGGAAGGAGCCCTGAGCCGCCCGGGCCCGTCCCCGGCCGAGCCGAACCTGGCCGTGAACCCGCCGCTGCTGTCGAACATGAACACAGAGGAGGCGGAAGCGCCGAGTACGAAGATGCGGCCAAGCCCGTCAGCTGCTGCCATCGGCGACAGCTCCGGCCGGCCCGAGGCGCCCTCCACTGCGCGCACGACATGGAGCTCCTCTCCGCCCGACGGGGAGAACCTGAAGAGCTCGTCCCCCGCGGACCGAAGAGTCGCCACGATGCGCCCGTCGCCGGCGACGAAGACATCCCGGAAGCCCGGCGGACCGGGAAGAGCCCCGATGGAGTCGCCCGACATGCCGTCACGGACGACTATGCGGCCTGCCTCCACGGCGAAAACCCTTCCGTTAGCGTCGGCGTCCATCGAGGTCATGAGTGCCCCGCCCTGCTCTCCGACGACCCACTGCGAGAGGAAGCGGCCCGAGGAATCGAATACCTGGACGCGGCCTGTTCCGCGCTCGGCGACGTAAATGCGCCCCTGTCCGTCCACGGCGACATGACGAGGATCGGTGAAGCAGCCGGCTCCTGTGCCGGGGGCACCGAACCGGAGAAGGGCCCCGCCGACCGCCTTCGGCTCCGAGCCTGCGATCATGCCGGGATCGTTCCGGACAGCAGTGAGGAAGAGCACGGCCGCCACGCCTGCGACGAGCATCACGAGTGCGGCGATCACCACGAGGCATCCCGCGATCTTCGTTCTGGACACGCCCTGTCCCTCGCCTGCCTGCTTCGCGGCGACGCCGCGGGCGGCTCCGCCCAGGCCTGCATGATCGAAGGGAACGAGCACCGAGCTGCCGCAGAAAGGACAGGTCGTCGTCTTCTCGGATTCGGGAACCCTCAGGCTCCCTCCGCAGGACGGACACTCGAACTGCATGGCGTTCCCTCCGGCCGCTCGAAGCGGCAAGGCATAATGACCAACCCCGCAGCCATCAGCAAGCCGTCAATGGGGGTCAGAGTCAACTTCGTTGACTTCGCCTTCAACAGCAAGCCTGTCATCAAAATGCGATCAGCGCTCACACGGACCGGACAGGCCGAAGAATATCGGTTCCCCGATCGCCCCCCCGAGATATGTTCGTCGCCCTCCCCAGAGATATGTTCGGGACGCCGGGGAGCGATCCTCCCGACGAGCCTGAACGGAGGCTTCCGTGGAACTGCAACTGATAAGGGACTGCGAGATCGGCGAGGGCACGAAGGTCTGGAACTTCGTCAACCTGTACGGCTGCAGGATAGGCCGCGACTGCATGATAGGCTGCTTCACCGAGATACAGCGGGGGGCGGTTATCGGAGACCGCACGAGGATACAGAGCCACTCCTTCGTCTGCGACATGGTGACTATCGGGAGCGACTGCTTCGTCGGGCATGGCGTCATGTTCATAAACGACGTCTATCCTCCGCAGCCCGACAAGGGGAGCTGGCGGGCGACCGAGGTCGGCGACGGCGCGAGCATCGGCTCCAACGCGACCATACTCCCTGTGAGAATCGGCAGAGACGCGATAATCGGTGCTGGAGCCGTAGTGACGAAGGACGTTCCGCCGGGCGCGGTGGTTGCGGGCAATCCGGCAAGGGTACTCCGCTATCGCGAGGGATACGGGCCCAGTGGAGGATGACGCGGCCTGCCGCGGCACGGAAGGCAGGTGAACCGGGGTGTTCAGGCTGATAAAGTCCTTCGAGAAGCTGATGATCAGGATTCTCATGGTCATGATGGCCGTCGTGCTCGCCCTCTCCACGATCGACCTAGGCTGGAGGATCGTCCGCAGCATCATACAGCCGCCCTTCTTCTTCATGGACATCGACAGGCTCCTCGAGCTGTTCGGTCTGTTCATGCTGGTCATAATCGGGCTGGAGCTGCTCGAGACCATCATGAAGTCGTACCTCTCCCAGGGCGAGCAGCATTACGAGGTCGTCCTCTCGGTGGCCATCATCGCGATAGCCCGCAAGGTCATCATACTCGACCTGGGAAGGGTGGACGGGCTGATGCTGGTGGGGATAGCCTCGATCATCATCGCGCTGACCGTTGGCTACTTCTTCATGAAGAGGGCCGCCGCGATCAGGAACTGAACGAGGCGCCGGCGCCGTCGTGCAGCGAGGGGCGGGCCCTGCGGCCCGCCCCTCCCCTTCCTCCGGCCCTGTCAGACGCCCTGGAACGAGAACGAAACATTGACGGTGCCGCCGCCGCCGGGAGGCGCCGGGAGCACTGCGGTCCTGAGAATCGCTGCGACTGCCCTGGAGAAGGAGGGGCTCTCCAGGCCGTCGTCGACCACGGTGACCTCGGTGACGCGCCCGCCGGCGTCGAACTCGACCGCGAAGACGATGCTGCCGGTCTTGAAGCTGCCGTTCTCGTCCGAGTTGGCCTCGGCCCACTCCTCGTAGGCAGCCTGCACCTCGTCGGTAAGGTCGCGGAAGGCGCCCCTGACCTCGGAGGCCCTGAGGCCGAGATACGGCGCCGCCGAGCTCATCGTCACCAGCGGCGTGGGGACCCATGCACCGTAGCTGTAGTCACCGTCCACGCAGAGATCAGCCATCTGCTCGCAGGCTGCGGTTCCTGCATACCCGCCTCCGCCCCAGCCTGAGGAAACGCTGGGCATGGACTGCGCAGACGCTCTCGACCTCCCGACGGCACCATAGTTGTAGATCGCCCCCTCGTCCTCCCCGAACACGCCATCGTAGGACACGCCGTCCGGCATGTTCACCGGGACTTCAACGGTCACGGGCCTCCCGTCGACGGTTCTTACCTCCTCGCAGACGGCGACGAACGAGGTGTACTCGCTCATGATCTGGTAGTCGAGCGCAACGTCCGTGATCATGTCGACGATCTCCTGGTCGTAGCTCTGATATCCGTAGGAGTCGTACATCAGACGGGACAGCTCGTGTATCTTCCTGCGCGCCCACAGGGTGGCAATGACGTCGTTGTCGGGCTCGCGCCTGGGCAGCTCGACCTCCAGCCTCTGCCTCCACGGCTCTCCGGCGACGGTTCCGGAGACGACCACCCTGCCGCGGCCGGGCTCGTCGTACCGGCCGACGACGACCAGGGGCTGGCCTGCAAACAGGTCGGGAATCCTGGCGGGGTAGACCTCGGTCACGTCCAGGCGTCCCCAGTCGATGTCTATGTTCACCAGGTAGGGATTGTTGAGCTTCTCGTAAACTGCCGTGACCGCAGAGACGGGATCCTCGTTCAGGCCGACATAGTAGGCGGCGCCTCTGCCCTCCTCCGCCAGGCCCTCGATGAGATACCTGTTGGGGCTCGAGCCCACACCCACGCTGAAGAGCCTGGTGTTTTCGCCCAGGGTCGTCTGCAGCTCGCCGAGTATCTCGGCCTCGTTCCCGATGTAGCCGTCGGTGAGGAATATCACGAACCTCATCCGCTCGGGGTCCGCGGGATAGCCCACCGCCGCCCTGATGCCCTCTATCATCATCGTTCCGCCCTCGCCGGAGAGCCCGTCGATGTACTCGATACCCCTCTCGACGTTCTCCGGGGTGTTCTCCAGGGGCGCCCGGGACATCCCGCTGGCATCCTCGCTGAAGCGGATGATCTGGAAGGAGTCGCCGGGATTCATGCCCCTGACGAACTGCCTCACGGTCTCCTTCGCGACCTCCATGGGCTGGCCGCTCATGGAGCCTGAGCAGTCAACCACGAAGAACATCTCCTTGGGGGTGATGTCGCCGGGCTCTACATCCACGTCGGGCTGCAGGATCAGCATGAAGTGCCCGCCGAGGTCGCCGCAGTGGGCGATGAGGCCGGATTCGATCCTGTCGGAGCTGGAGGTCCAGTTCAGCACGAAGTCCCTGTTGGGAATCTCCTCGCGCCTTGCGAGCCTGATCTGGACCTCCTCGCCGTCGCGCCTCTGCTGCACCTGGTGGTTCACGGACCGCACCTGGCCGACGGGATATCCGGCGTTGATGGTCACCGAAAGGTCTATGTCGTATCCCGTCCGCGTGCCCTCGGGAACGAGGTGAGGGGTGATCCTCGAGGCGTCTGGAACCTGGTTCGTGTCGAACGCCCAGCCGGTTCCCGCATGACCGGCGGGAATGCCCGGGATGAACCTCGGCCCGACCACCATGGGGAACGAGAGCTCGTAGTGACCGTCGTCGTAGGATACCGGGGCGACATAGCTTATCTCGATGGTTATGCTGTCTCCGGGCAGGATGTTCCCGACGCTCTGGGTGAAGATGTTGGGACGCTCCTGCTCCAGCAGGCTGGCTGTCTGTCCCGAGGCTATCGCTTCCTCGTAGATGGTCCTGGCCAGATCCCTCTCATAGATTCGGCCGGTGATCAGACGGTCGCCGATGTACATGTTCATCCGGTCGACCGCGCCTTCGTCGGGCAGCGGAAAGACGTAAACGGCCTCGATCGGAGAGGTGAAGGGGTTGCCGTACACCTGCCTCACCACCGCTCTCTGCAGGTTTCCCGTGACGGCTATCTCCACGCTCGTGTGCTCCAGCGGAAGGTCGCCGATCACGCCGTCCTCGCCGACCGCCTGAAGGCGGCTGTAGAGCACATCGTCAGCCCCGCACCAGCCGGCCGAGGAAGCCAGGAGCACCGTCATCACTGTCGTCAGGAGAGATCTCGTCATCATCATGCACCTCCGGTCGAAACGGTTCCTTCTGCCGCTTCTACCACGGAGGGAGCCCGGCTATTCCGCACCGGCCCGAGGGCGGCCCGCGCCGAGGACGCGCAGGAGGCGGACGCGCCGTCCGGGCACGTGCCGGGGGTCCGGATGCCGGCTGCATTAGGTCAGTACAGCGGGGCTACTCCAGCACGGTGACCAGACGCGACACCCTGTAATCGCCCCTGCGGGCTGCGATGATGTACACTCCGGCCGGAACGCGCCGTCCGGAAGCCTGGATGCCGCTCCACTGCAAGTCGCCCTGGACGAAGGCCGTCGTTCTCCACAGCAGCCTGCCGGTCATGTCGTACACCGACACCTCCGTCGGGCCGGGTGTACAGAAGAGGGTGAATGTGATCGGTGCTCCCCGGCTTGCAGGGTTCGGCCACGGCGCGCCCAGCGAGAGCGGGACGGGCGGAACGGGCGTCGCAGGGGGAACTCCCAGCGGTTCCAGTGCCGGATCGTGGAAGGCGGTCCAGGCGAGCATGGCCTGGAGGTTGCGGTCGTATCCGCCGTGCATGAGCGGGACCCTCTGGTCCTTCGCCGAGGCGAACGCCTCTCCGAGCGAGGGGGAATGATCGCGGAAAACGGCCCTTGTGTAGAGGATGCACAGCCATTCGCTGACGCCAAGCTCGGGCCAGAAGCCCTCCCATCCGACACCGGTGTTGAATGTGGCCGAAACTCCGCCGCCGTCAGGATTCCACAGCAGAGCCTCAGCGCAGCTCGGCAGGTTCTCGGTATAGTCGCCGGGATGGCAGGCTATGCTGGTGTGGATGCCGGTCCGGCCTCCGTTGGTCATCCCCTCCGCTATGGAGCGGGTGAGCATGGACATCGGCTCCCACTTCCAGTAGATGCCTCTGTAGTTTCCGTGGCCCGCGAAGTAGTTCCAGCCGGTTCCGCTGTTCAGGTACGCTATGTGGGTGTCCGTGCCGTCGGCGCTCTCCGGGTTCTCGTAGACCTTCACTATCTCCCACGAGGAGGGCAGCTCGGCGGCCAGGGTGTCGCAGCCCTTCCCGCCTGTGTATCCGATGTCGTCGAAGAGCATCGCCCCGCAAAGCAGGGCTGTGGTGGCCCACGAGCCCCCCGGAGGCTCCTGTCCGTAGGCGATCGTCTTGGCCACCATGGCTGAAGCCTGCTCATCGGTCGAGAACGGGAGCCTGCCCAGCAGCACGTCGGAATAGAGGTCCATCCCGTCGTCAGGCTGGCCGTACTCTCCGTCGCCGTCAGCGTCCCAGCTTCCGTCCAGGTCGCTCAGATAGTGGTCGCACGGGACCTCGTAGTCCACGAATCCCTCGCACTCGCTGAAGACCGTCCTCACCGGTACCAGGGTCTCGTCTCCGGCCAGCAGCACGAAGACGGTCCCGCACCCGTCCACGAGGCTGTCGATGGCGCTCCTCAGCCGGGCTGCGGAGTCGGGTCCGGCATGGGACTGCATCACCTCCTGGATGGTCAGGGTGGTGGTCGTGAGCCCGCAGTCCTCCCTGAACCGGCGGAGGGGCTCGAACAGGTCCGAGAAGGCGCTGTCGCATATGACCACCCATTCGGCGTCGCCGCCCCTGTCGGGCCGTACCGGCGGAGCGAAGGAGGCTGCGTCGCCGGGGTTGTCCACAAGGGCCTCGACCCTCCTGAGCGCGCTCGCGACCTGCGCCGCGGTGCGGGGAGCCGGGTCGCCGTCGGTCCATTCCACCGAGATTTCCAGGCCGGTTGCGAGAGACAGCCTTCCCTCCACGGGATCGTAGGACCACGGGCAGACGACGCAGGAGGCTATGGCGAAGCCGCAGAGGCTGCCTGTGCGGGATGCGGAGACGATGCTGCCGGGCCAGGGCCCGTGGGACGAATAGATCGCTTCGTCGCGGAAGGCGGATGACGGCCGCGTTGCGAGATCGAGGGGTCTCAGGACGCCGGCGGGACGGACGTCGATGCGGCCGGGAAGCTCGAATGAACCGGTCGTCTCCACGGAGAAGACGGCGTTGGACGCGCCGGCGGGCAGCACGAGCGAGACCGGCACCACAGGAAGAAGAGGACACCCGGGAGGGGCGGACGCCTCGCCGCCCCGGAGGCTCACGGAGAGTCCCGGAACCCCGGCCTGCAGAGATACGTCGGAAGGGTTCAGCCGGAGGTCGAGCGTCATCGCGCCCGAGGCCGCGAGGCCCGGGAGGAGCGCTGAACAGAGAAGGATCGCCGGCGGTCTCATCTATCGCATAATCTATACTGGAGGCGTCGAGTTCCGCCACGGGAGCGCGGCTTCTTGACGATCCGGCGGCGGATTCCTAGCTTGCGAAGCATCGCGAACCGCCCGGCACTGTCCCGCCGGGTCAACCGGAAGGAAGAGCAGTGCAGACCAGGATCTTCAAAGTCACCCCCCGCATCCCTGATCGGCTCGCAGCCCTCAAGGAGATCGCTTACAACCTGTGGTGGACCTGGAATCCCGCAGCGATAGACCTCTTCAAGTGGATCGACCCCGAGCTCTGGCGGAGGACCTCCCACAATCCCGTGCTGCTCATGGGCATGGCCGACCAGCACAAGCTGAGCCAGCTCGCCGAGGACTCGGTATACACCTCGAGGCTGGACGAGGTCGCCAGCGAGCTCGAGGACTACATGGGCCAGCATACCTGGTTCGAGAAGACATTCGAAAAGCGCCCGGGGTTCGAGAACGGATTCCTCGTGGCCTTCTTCTCCACCGAGTTCGGCCTGCACGAGAGCCTTCCCATCTATTCAGGCGGCCTGGGCGTGCTCTCGGGTGACACCCTGAAGAGCGCGAGCGAACTCGGCCTTCCCCTAGTCGGAGTGTCCCTCCTCTACAGGTACGGCTACTTCGGCCAGTATCTGAACAGCGACGGATGGCAGCAGGAGGCGTACTCGGTCAACGACTACTCGAACACGCCCGTGATACCGGTTCTCGACAGGGACAACCGGCATGTCACCGTGCGCGTCCCCATGGGGCAGTCGTCTGTTTCCGCCTCGGTGTCCATGGTGAGAGTCGGGAGGACGATGCTGTACCTCCTGGACACCAACATCCCCGAGAACAGCCCTTCCGACAGGGAGATCACCGGGCAGCTCTACGGCGGCGACAAGGAGATGAGGATCAGGCAGGAGATCCTCCTGGGCATCGGAGGACTCAGAGCTCTCGAGGCGATGGGCAGGAACCCGTCGGTCTGCCACATCAACGAGGGCCATTCCGCCTTCCTGATCCTGGAGCGGATCGGCCAGCTCATGCGCAGGGGGCTCGGCTTCGCCGAGGCCAGGGAGGTGGCCGTGGCAGGCAACGTGTTCACAACGCACACGCCTGTCCCGGCGGGCAACGAGGAGTTCTCCCCGGAGCTGGTATCGCGCTATCTCGCCCCCTACTTCGCCGAGCTTGGCATCACGCCCGAGCAGTTCCTCGCTCTCGGCAGGATCGGGGATTCAGGCCCGTTCTCGATGACCGTGTTCGCTCTTCGTCACTCGCGCTTCAGGAACGGCGTCAGCAGGCTGCACGGAAAGGTTTCCCGGTCCATCTGGAAGGGGGTGTGGCCCGGCCTTCCCGAGGAGGACATACCCATCGAGCACGTCACCAACGGAGTCCACATCGACTCGTGGCTGTCCGACGAGATGCGGGTGCTGTTCGACAGGTACATCGGCCCCAGAAGGACCAGCAACCCCTGCGACGAATCGTGCTGGAAGAGCGTCGAGAACATCCCCGACTCCGAGCTGTGGCGCGGACACGTGAGGCTTCGCGAGCGTCTCGTGGCATACGTTCGCAACAGCTGGAGAAGGCAGCTCCGCAGCATGGGCATGGAGCTCCACGTGCTGTCCGACGAGCAGGTGCTCAACCCGGACATCCTTACCATCGGCTTCGCCCGCAGGTTCGCCACCTACAAGCGCGCCACCCTCCTGCTGCGCGACAAGGAGCGCCTCGCAAGGCTCCTGTCCGACCCCGACAGGCCCGTGCAGTTCCTGTTCGCCGGCAAGGCCCACCCCCACGACGACGCCGGCAAGGACATGATCAGGCAGATCGTCCACCAGTGCATGAAGGAGGGCTTCTACGGGAGGATGATCTATCTCGAGGACTACAACATGGACATGGCCAGGAGGATCGTTCAGGGCGTGGACGTCTGGCTCAACACCCCCCGCAGGCCGATGGAGGCGAGCGGCACGAGCGGAATGAAGGTGGCGATCAACGGCGGGCTCAACTGCAGCGTGCTGGACGGCTGGTGGGACGAGGCCTACAGGCCGGACATCGGCTGGGCCATAGGCTCTGGAGAGCTGTACGACGACGAGGACAGGCAGGACCAGGTCGAGGCCAAGGCCCTCTTCGACAGAATAGAGAACGTGATCGTCCCGCTGTTCTACGAGCGGTCGAGGGACGACCTGCCGCGCCGGTGGATAAGCCTCATGAAGCACTCCATGAAGTCGGTCTGTCCGGTGTTCAACACGAACAGGATGCTCGCGGAGTACGCGAACAGCTTCTACGCCCCGTCGTTCCAGGCATGGGAGGCGCTGGCGGCGGAGGACTGGGCCGGTGCGAGGGAGCTCGCGGCCTGGAAGAGGAAGGTGGCGGGGGCGTGGAGCTCCGTGAAGGTCCTGGAGGTCCTATCCCCTTCGACATCCTCGCCGCTGGAGGTGGGCGACATCGTCCCGGTCACCGTGAAGCTAGCGGCTGACGGGCTCGACCCCGAGGACCTCGCAGTGGAGGTCCACACGGGACGGGTGTCCGGCGAGGGCAGGCTGGAGGAGCGCTCGGCCGAGCGGATGTCGTTCCATTCACGGGAGGGCGACCTGCTGGTCTATACAGGAGTCTTCACGTGCCGGCACTCTGGCAGCCAGGGCTTCACCATAAGGGTGCTGCCCGGCCACAGGAGGTTCGGCATCGCTCTGGAGCCGGGGCTGGTCGCATGGTGGACATGACGGGAGCCGCGGGGCCGGGTCTCAGATCTTGAGGTTCGCCTCGGCCAGCTTCCTCTGGATGATCTGGACGGATCTCTCGGCGTTCTCGAGGAATTGCCGCTCGGGGCCCTTCTTCTTCATTCGCCTGTTGTTCGACACCTTCTCTATGTAGGCCCTCAAAGCCAGCAGGTCCTGGTGGGCGGGCCTTATCTGCATGATGTCGAGAGCCTGCATCGCCAGCTCGAAGTCGTTGAACGGGAGCAGCTCAGCCGCGGCGAACTCGGCCCTGAGGAAGGTCGAGAGCGACGTGTTTCCGCTGAAGCGTCTGAAGGCCTTCATCACGGCCGGCCTGAGGGACGGAGAGGCATGGAAGGCCGACAGCAACTGGCGGAGCGCCTGCTCTCCCGAGCCTCCGACGGAGGACAGGGCATCTATGGCGACCTGGGCGACTGCTGCGGTGGGGTCGCGCAGGAGGGGGCCGGCGACCTCGGCAGCCTTTCCAGGGCTGGTTAGGAGAAGGGATCTGAAGGCCGCCTCCCTGATCCTCTCGTCGGGATCGCCGGTGAGGGTTGCGAGCGTCTCCACCGACTCCTCGATTCGCAGCTCGCCCAGTATCTGGACCAGGTTGCGGCAGATGAACCAGTCCTCGTCGTTCAGCCTGCCGGTCTCGGGGTCTCTCACGGTGTCGAACGTATGAAGAGCCTTCAGTTTGGCGAGGATCACAGGCATCGCCCTCGGTGCGATCCTCCTCAGAACGCGGTAGGCCTTCGCCCTGGTATGCCGGTCGGGCTCCAGGAAGACGTTGATCAGTCGGGTCGTGAGGTTGCGAAGCACCAGCCTGCCGGACAGAGCCTCAGCCTGCCTCGCCGCCACCTCGTTGTGGGACAGGAGAAGATCCACCAGACGGTCAGCGACCTCCGGGGAGTCGATTCGGCGGATCGCCTCCGCTATGGCCCTCCTCCGCGACGACAGGAGCTCGGGAGTCGGCATGTCCGCGAGCCTTATCCTCTCGAGGGCGTCGGCAGCGACCTCGGCGGTGGACAGCCTGCCCCTCGAGATCAGCGCCTCGCAGGCCGTGCCGAGCATGACGACACCGGTGTACAGGGCGTCGGGGCCGGTCTCCGTAGGGAGCCTCTGCGAGACCGTCTCCACGATCTGAACAACCGTGTTGTCCTTGTTGCGCTCTATGCCGGTCACTACCAGGTCCAGGAGCCTGTCCATCGCTTCGAGCCTGGTGTCCTCGTCGGGGCTGTTCAGGTCGGCCATGCGCGTCTTGATGATCTTGCGCAGGGCGCTCCAGGCGATCTCCCTCTGGATGTCCCGCCTCGCCAGAAGGCCCTTCTCCAGGATTCCGGGGTCCAGCGCCGCAACGAAGTTCGCAAGCAGGTTGCGCTGCTTCTCCGCACCCCCGGAGGCGTCCTGCAGTATCTTCTTCAGGGCCTGCCCTAGCTGCTCGTCGGGCAGGTCGCGGAACGAGTCTCCCCTCTCGAGACGGTCAACCAGCTCGGCGAAGATGATGTTCTCGAGGGTCGTGTCCTCGGCGGGAGGGCCCCCCACGCCGCCTACCACCGTGCCGTCCTTCGACACAAGGGCGTACCTGTACTGGTCAACCGTGATGTTGGACACCTCGCGGCGCTCCAGCAGGCTGGCCAGTCCGCCGTGGTCCTTGATGTAGGCGGGGGAGCGGTTGAACACCGCCGCGAACCTCAGCACCATGTCGGTGTCTATCCCTGCGTTGAAGCTGATGCTGCTCACGTTGCGGTCGACCATGTCCTTGAGGAAGGCGTCGATCTGACCACCCTTGCGCCTCACCTGCAGGTCGTTGACCATGAGCTGGCCCCCCATGAGGCTCAGCGTGGCGATCGGGCTCATCGCATGGAAGTCGGAGAGCACCTCCAGAAACCCTTCGACCGACGGGGCGATGGCCGGATGCCCGGCAGGATACATGCCGGAAGCCCTGACGATGAAGCCGAGCCTCTTCACGAGGTTCTCGGCGGCGCGGGCGAGCGCGAGGGGCGAGAGCCTGGCCGAGGTGGCCCTGTAGGCGGTGATGTTCTTCGCAGTGGAAAGCCTGACCAGGGAGGTCTCGTCCAGCCTGTACAGCCAGGTGCCCCTCTCCTTCTGGATGAAGTCCAGCTCGTCGAGGACCTCGTTGAGGGCCGTCTGGCTCGTCCTGAGGAAGGACGCGCTCTCGATCGCGAGCTCGGGGTACGAGGGGCGCGGATCGGCCAGGACCTTCATCGCCAGATCGGATCCCTTGAAGGATTCGCGCTCGAGCGCGGAGTCCTTCAGCTCACGGTTGAGCAGGAACAGGACCTCCATCAGCAGGGAGATCTTGGCGCGGACGTTGACGGACGGCGGACCCGTGATGGACTCGAACCGGGACCACGCCTCGGCAAGCCCGGGATCCTCCTTGATCATCTGCTTGCGCAGCTCGGCAGGCAGGAGGTCTCCCTTCAAGCGGGTCATCATCTCGGAAATGTCGAGCAGCGCGAGGAACGCGAGGGTGTTGTCCGCACTGGTAGTGCAGTCCGCATCCAGCACTGCGAGCACGTTCGCAGCTTCCTGAGCGTTCATGGAGGAGATTCTCGAGGTTATCGCCCCGAGCATGGAGGAAATGTCGTTCTGAGCTGCAACGGCCTTTATGAGAGCATCGGCGTGGGACACCCGGGTGTCGGCCAACCACCACCTCCCGCTGCGGTAATGCCGTACATTATCTATCGTTCGATGCGCGGTAAAGGCTGGAGCTTGACAGGGGGCTTCGCCGGGAGTTGATTCGCTTTCAGCGCGGGAGCGGAAGGGGACTGGTGTCCCTCCCGGACTTCAAATCCGGCGCCGGGTGCTTGAACCACCCTGGGTGGGTTCGATTCCCACACGTTCCCGCCACTTCCGCGTCGCGGAAGTGGCGAGCGTCGCCAGATGTTCCGCCCCGGCGGAACAGCGAGAGACCATGCACCCCGGCGAACTCCCGTTCGCCGGTTTTCATCTGCAACAGCAGGTTCGCGCAGCGAACCTGCGGAAGCGGTACAAGCAACAAGGCTCATATATGCTCTCTCGCAACATCCCTCCGGGATGTATACTTGCGAGGCGGGAAACTCGGCCAACGGCCGAGTTCACGGCGGAAGTGGCGAGCGTCGCCAGCTGTTCCGCCCCGGCGGAACAGCGAGAGACCATGCACCCCGGCGAACTCCCGTTCGCCGGTTTTCATCTGCAACAGCAGGTTCGCGCAGCGAACCTGCGGAAGCGGTACAAGCAACAAGGCTCATATATGCTCTCTCGCTGGATATGCAGGAATCTCCTGCTCCCGCGATTCCGCCCGAGGTGGAATCACTGCCGCAGCGTTGTTTCGAGCGCGAAACAACGGGGCTTGCGAGGCGGGAAACTCAGCCAACGGCCGAGTTCACGGCGGAAGTGGCGAGCGTCGCAAGCTGTCAGGGGTGG
>CAZMTK010000009.1:26654-107253 GCA_964569245.1 uncultured bacterium
GCCAACGGCCGAGTTCACGGCGGAAGTGGCGAGCGTCGCAAGCTGTCAGGGGTGGATATCTGCCAGCTCCAGCACCTCGTACAGGGGCGAAGTCTTCCACACCACCTACGGCGAGGCCCCCCGGCAGGACGACTGCTCGATCTTCGCCATCGAATTCGCCGACCAGCTCCTGGGCTGGAACGGCACAATCGTGCGGACGTGGAACGGCGGGGACGACCGGGACAAGATGGCCGAGACCGGAAGCGACTACCATGACATCCGGTTCTTCGACGGAACGAACGGGTATCCGAGCGTCATGTACGTCACATCGAACTGCGGGAAGACGGTGTCGCCGGTCCCCGGCTGGCGGGACGGCATGATCGAGCGATTCTGCTTCACCGGCCCGGACTGCGGGCGGGGAGTGGGTTGCGGCGGCCATATCCTGAGGCTCGCCGAGGAGGGATGCGGAGTGGAGGATCCGCAGACACCGGGTCCGTCGATGCCTTTCGGATCTCTTCTGTGCTCGCCCAACCCGTTCCGCGGGTCGGCCGCCGTCTCATTCAGGGCAGCGGACCAGGCCGCCCCGGTGACCCTGTCCCTCTACGACCTCTCGGGCAGGCTCGTCGCCAGGCTGCTCGACGGGGCGGTTGCCGGCGCAGGCGTTCAGTCGGTCGAGATCGACGGCTCGGCGCCTCCCGCGGGGCTCTACGCCCTGAGGCTGGAGCAGGAGGGCTTCAAGGCGACGGAAACCTGCATCGGGCTGCCCTGAAAGCGATGCGGGCTCCGGGAGCAGCCGGCAGGGGAAGGTTTCTCGAGACTGCTGCGACCGCCGTGCTGTGCCTCGCCGCGCTGGCCGTCCCCCTGGCGTTCCTCCCCTCCAGCATCGAATCCACCCTCCCGAAACTGCTCGCCCTCGTGCTCTGCGCCGGGCTCCTCTGCACGGCCATTGGTCTCGCCGCGCTCCGGGGGCGTCTCGCCCTCCCCCGGGGCTCGCTCCCGCCTGTCGCGGCCCTGATGGGAGCAGCTGCGCTCACCATGGTCCGCGCAGCCTTCGAGCCCCCCTCGACCACGGGGATCGAGCGGGTCCTCCTCCTCGCCTCCGGGGTCGCCGTGTTCACCGCCGTGCTCTGGCTCCTCCACGGTGACTCGCGGAGGAGGGACCTGCTGTTCGCTGCCGTCCTAGCAGGAGGCTATTCGGCGATGCTGTCGGCGTTCCTGCGGGATGCCCTCCCGTGGGGGGGCCTCTCCCCCGACGAGGCCGCCAGGTTCCCGGGGACGCTGTGCAACGCCAATCTGCTCGGGAGCTATGCCGGGGCGCTGGCCATCCCCGGTCTCCTCTTCCTGCACTCCCGCAGATGGAGTCTCCCGGTCAGGCTGGCGGCCATGTCGGCGCACTCGATCCTGGTGGCTGCGGCAATGGCCCGCAGCGGCACGAGGGCGAGCTTCGTCGCACTGGCCGCCGCCGGCATCCTCACCGGAGCTCTGTTCCTCCGGAACCGGAGACGGACCATGGCGGTCCCGGCAGTCCTCCTCGCGGGGATGCTCGCGGCACTGCCATTCCTGTCGGGCCGTCTCGTGGACCCGGGGTGGGACGGCTCGACAGGCGCCAGGCTAGTCATCTGGAAGGGCGCGGCGGCGATGTTCCTGGACAGGCCGCTGCTGGGCCGGGGGCCCGGAGCAGTCAGCAGGACCCTCCCGCTCTACCGCCCCCCCGACTTCGCCCTCCGCGGCGCGACCTCGAACACGGCGCATGCGCACGGAGAGCCCCTGGAGATAGCAGTGGAGACCGGCATCGCAGGCCTCCTGGCCTGGGGTCTGGCGGCCTTCCTGTGGCTGAGGGCGTTTCTCCGGCACGGGGGACTCGACCCCGTCACTGTCGGAGCAGCTTCAGGGGCTGTCTTCCTGGCGGTCGAGAGCGTGGTCTCGATCGCCCTGCGATGGCCCGCCTCGCCATTCCTCCTGGCGTTCCTCTCCGCGACGGCCCTCTCGGGCGCCGGCAGTCCGAGACGGCTTCATGGACTGCTCGCGGGCTTGCCGGCGATTGCTGCCGGGGCCGCCCTCCTCTGGCCCGGGCTGGTCACGGCATCGAGGATCACCATGGCCTCCAGGCACCTCTTCGAGGCAAGGACTGTCTGCCTGGGAGGAGCCGAGGCGCTGCTGGCATCGGGGCCGGGACGGCCGGAGATGGCCGGGAGGGGCGGGGAGCTGTGCAGCCTGGCGGTTGCAGGATGCAGAAGGGCCATCGAACTCACGCCGTGGGAGCCTGCGGCGTGGTACACCTCCGGCAACGCCCGCCTCGCATGGGCGGCATTCATCGCCATGGAGGGCGCTCCCGGATCCCTCGAGCGCGCCGCGCTCGAGGCTGACACGGCTCTGGCCGAGTACGACACGCTTGCCGGTCTGGCGGAGGACTTCGCGGACATGAGGTTCAACAGGCTGCAGGCGCTGGCCATGCTGGGGAGGCTCGACGAGGCCTGCGGGGAGGCGGCGCACCTCGAGAGGACCCGGAGGGACCTGAAGACCTTCAGCTGGCAGTACGTGCACTGGACCGCTCCGCTGTGCGGCACCCACGGGGCCTGGCTGGGCGAGGCGCAGGTCTGGCTGGACGCCACCTCGCCCATAGGACGCGACTACGGCCCTCAGACCCCGGAGAAGGCCGCCATGATGCTCGAAGGCCTTCAGTGCACGGAGGCGCTCGCATGCGCAAGGTCGGGCGCCGAGGCCGACTCCCTCGCCTCGGGCCTTCTCCGCTACGCAGCCTCGGTCGGAAGCTCGCTCCTGCCGGCCCTGCCGGGCGCTCTCGAGGCCGAGGCCGGCCTCGCCGACGAGGGTCTCGAGATCGTCTCCCGCATCGAGTCGGGGGACACCGCAGGCCTGTACGCCATCTGCAGGGCCGTTGTCGACACGTCGGGCGCCTGCTGCACCTTCCACTCGTACGCCCTGCTCACCCTGGCGGCCCAGAGGGGCGACACGACGGCGAGGAGCGACGCATCCGCCTACCGGGAGCGGATCCTCCACTTCGGCCTCGGACACCTCGGGCACATCCCGGGAGGCGGGGACCACCTGGTCTCTGCCGTGGAGCTTGCACTCGCGGGCGGGGGTGATGCGGACATCGAGCTGCTCGAGTCCTCCTTCGAGGACGCCCTGTACTTCGACTTCTACGGAGCAGGTGTGCTTGACAGGCTCGACGCCCTGTACAGGCAGCCGTCGGACAGGGACGGGATCGAGGCCCTGGGAGAGGCTCTGCATTCGATAGGCGGGCCAATGGCGTCGCTGGGCACGGGCTCCGCCCTGGTGCCGGGGGGCTGCCTCGACCGGATGACCTCGATGGTCGAGGCAGCCTGTGCCTCCTCCCCCTCCGCGGAGCTGGCCTCGCTCAGGGCAAGGCTCTACACCAGACTGATGTACATCTGCTCCAGGATGGGCGACGAAACGCCACTGACAGGCCTCAGGGAGGCGCGCGACCGTGCCGTGTCCGACCTGGAGGGCCTCCTGGGAGTGGAGGGCGCTCGCCTGGAGATCGCCTCCAGGCAGGCTTCCGAGGCCGGGATCATCCTGTGGGTCACCGGCTGGTCGGTTCCGCCTTCGGACCTGGATCAGCTCTACCAGCCCCGGCGAGACTAGAGAGCACCACTGCCGCGCAGGCATTCCCGAACATCCCGGGGAGCGCTCCCGCTCCGGGCAGCCTCCTCCTGGTTCTGCCGCGCCGCTCCACCCATTCCGAGTCGTCGGGCGGGCCTGCCTCCACGGAGGGCACCTCCTCGGAGTAGACACAGACCACTCCACCGGTCACTCCGCGCCGCTTCAGGTACTGCCTCACCTTCCTCGCCAGCGGGCAGTGCCGCGTCTCCGATATGTCGGCCAAGCGGACCGCCGAGGGATCGATCCTGCAGGAGGCTCCCATGCTGCTCACGAGGGGGATGCCCCTCTCGACGCAATGTCTGATCAGTTCCACCTTGGGATTGAGACTGTCGATGGCGTCCACCACATGATCCGCTGTCTCGAGACCCAGGACCGGCAGGCTGCCGGAATCCACGAACATCCGCACTGGAAGCACCTCGACGCCGGGACATGTCTTCGTCAGAAACCCGGCGAGCGAGTCCGCCTTCCAGTCCCCGACTTCGGAGGGGCCAGCCCAGGCGCTTCGGTTGAGAGAGGATTCCGTGACCCTGTCGGAATCGACCAGCAGAAGCCTTCCGACCCCGTTCCTCGCCAGGCAGACGGCCGCATGCGAACCGACGCCACCCAGCCCGATCACGGCAACCCTGGCTCTCCTTATGCGGGCGAACCCCTCCTCGCCGAAGTACTCGGCAGTCCTCGCGAACCTGTCGTCATTCAAGGCCCAGGACCCTCCGGGCATTGGCGGTGGTGGCCTCTCCCATCTCCTCTGCCGTCGCTCCCCGGACTTCGGCGATGGCCTCCGCGGCGAGCTTCACATGCCAAGGCTCCACGTCTTCCGGCCGGATGCCCAGCATGCCGATCGAAGGCGCGTCGGTCTCCAGCGCGATCGAGTCCAGGGGGAGCGCTGCGGCGGAAGCCCTGGCCTTCCGGGCGTGGGGGCGGGTCACGGCGCCCCCGAACGCCACTACCAGGCCGAGGGATGCGAAGCGCAGCGCTATGTCGGGCGACTTCGAGAAGGCGTGAAGGAAGCCCCTGAAGCAGGTGCCCCTCCTCCTCAGGACCGCCTCCAGGTCGTCGAAGGCCTTCCTGCAATGGAGGAGGACCGGGAGGTCCATCTCAAGGGCCAGGTCAAGCTGCGGCTCGAAGCAGCGGAGCTGCTCCTCGAACGAGGGGGCCTCCACAACCCTGTCGAGGCCGATCTCGCCTACCGCCACGGCCCCGCATCCCAGAAGGCGGGCCCTGAGGTCCGGGATGTCCACTGGGGCGGCCCCCCACGGGTGCAGCCCCAGCGCCGGCAGGAGGAATCCGTCGCCGGCCAGGGATTCCACGAAGCGCCAGGACTCCCGATAGTCAGCCGGCACCACGACGAACTCCAGGCCGGCATCCCTGGCGCGGGAGAGCACGCCGGCGGAGCGGGAGAGCAGAGGCTCGCAGTACAGGTGGCAGTGCGTGTCCGCGAGCCTCATCTGACCGGCCCCGAATGGCGCGGAAAAGGGGCCCTGGTCAGGCGCCTCTGCCGCCTCCCGCCATCCGGTCGGTGTTCTCGTAGATCCGGAAGAGGACGATCGTGATCTCGAACCAGATGCGCAGGACTATCAGGTACAGGATGTACGCTATGGGAACGATGATCACGAGAGACCACCCAGGCAGGCCCCCCATCTGCTCCTCGATCTGCCTGCCTCCTGCGAAGCCGGCGATGATCACTCCTATCGCCCCCAGGCTCATGAGGATCACAACGACGGCATAGAGGAAGCTGATGAGCTTGGGGAAGACGAAAGAGGTGAACGAGAAGTCGAACAGGGAGCCGAAGAATCCCTTCCTGCTCATGACCATCCCTCCGGCTGCGGAGCGCAGCCCGCTTCGCCTCAGTAGGCGGTGTAACGAACCAGCTCGTCCGATGTGCTCTGCCAGGCTCCGAAAGTGGATTGGAACGAGACAGCCCCGACCGGCCCCACGCCTGGTGCGAACCAGGTCTCGGTGTAGCTCGTGAGTGTGGAGTCGCCCAGGCTTGTCAGCCTGATCAGCATGGTCATGTCGAAGGTGCCTGCAGGGGATTCCACGATGTCGCCCAGCGACCTCACCTTGCCTTCCACGAGGGAGTCGGCCGAGTAGTACCAGATGTCGCCCATCTGGAGAGGCAGAGGGACAGTCCAGGCCGGCGTCGCGGAAATCGTGTCCCTGTAGCCCTCGACAATGAAGGGGGTCACTCTCACGTAGTCGGTGGCGGAGTAGGCCGGCAGGGGCTCGGGCGGCAATCCGAAGGTGAACATAGTGTCCTGCCCGGAAGTGACCACCTCGACCACGGCGAAGCCCCCTTCGTGCAGCACCTCCCTGACGGCCACGATCGAGTAGGTGCCAGATATCGTGTACGCCAGCTCCCTCTTCTGGCCTTCACCCGTGCGCACGAACTGCAGCGTGTCGCCCGGGGAGTAGGGAAAGTACTCGTCCGTCGCCGGACCAGGGAATCCGAAGATGTCGCTGTCGCCGCAGGAGGTCCCCAGCAGGAGCACCGCGGCCGCCACTGTCGCCGCACGCCTCTTCATAAGTCTCCCGGGAGGACGAGGTGGCCCACCAGGTCCTCGGTCATGTCGTAGAGGATTGCCGGGCCGCCTCCTGCGGTCACCTGGGTCTCGGTTCTCAGCAGGCCGGTTCCCGGCCCGAACCAGCGGTCCATGGTCGTCACGACCCCCGCTTCGACCGTGTATCTGATGTGGAGAGCATCCTGGAAAGTGCCTTCGGGAACGGTCACCGTCTCGTCGAGCGAGATCACCTCCGCCTCGCCGGAGACCGAGCCGGAGCCTTCAGGCAGGTACTCCCACGTATCTCCCACGGTGAGAGGGAAGCGCGCGATGCGGAAGGAATCCGTCATCGTGCTGTCGGTGTACTGCCAGACTCCGTCGTCGTCCAGGCGCAGGAAGCTGTTTCCTGCGAGCGGAATGAAGAGGGAGTCGACGCCCTCCCCGTAGAGGGTGTCGTACCCTACCGACACGGTGTGTACCAGATCGTAGCCCTCCATCACCGTCACGGAGGCTACCGAGACGCTCGTGCCCCCGCTCACGGAGTACTGGATTCCCAGCGTGTCTATCTCGCCCAGCCTGTCGTACTGCCAGTTGCTGCCGGTCGTGAACGGGAAGTAATCCTCGTCGGCAGTGCCGCCGGGACCTCCGGGGCTGTCGCACGCGACCGCGAGGACCAGGACGGTGAAAACCACCAGGAGCCGCTCCATCGGATTCCTCCGCTCAGGATAGTGCCATGTCGTCACCGGACGGAAAGATACCGCCGGCGGCGCCGGGAGGAAAGAAGCAGTTCAGCCGTCGGTCTGGTCGTAATCGAGGGTGCGCCTCCGGAACCCGTACCCCATCACGTCGTACGCATCGTGCAGGACCACGAATGCGTGCGGATCGACCGATCGGACTATCGCGGCCAGCACCCTCACCTGCCTCTGATGGATGCACACGTACACCGCATCCTTCGGTCTGCGGCCCGATCCACCCTCGGCCTTCAGGAACGTCACTCCGCGATCGAGCTGCTCGTAGATCGCATCCCGGATCCTGTCGCCCTTCGAGGTGATGATCATCACGGCCTTGACATAGGGCATGCCCTCGGCGGCGAGGTCGGTCATCCTGGTGCTGAGGAAGAGATTCAGGTAGGCCCAGATGACGAGCGCGGGGTTGCCCAGCGTGGCTCCTGCAGCCACAATGATGAACGACTCGACCATCCAGTAGCCTGTGCTGATAGAGACCCCCGTGTACTTGCGCAGAATGGCCACCGGGATGTCGGTGCCTCCGGTCGAGCCGCGGAACCTGAAGATGATGCCCAGCCCGAGTCCGAGTATCGTGGAGCCCGCGAGACTCGCGAGCAGGATGTCGGTGGGGCTGCTGCCGTCCAGGAACACGGCCAGCCTCTCCAGATGGCCCTCGGGAGCGACGTTGTGCACGATGCTCCCGTAGTCGGGCAGGAAAGACAGATGCGACGGCCTGAACACCCAGCACATGGCGTTCGAGAGCATCGTCCCGACGAAGCTCCTGAGCCCGAACTGCCTGCCGACGAACTTCCACCCGATTGCGAAGAGCGGGATGTTCAGCGCGAACATCCACAGGCTCTCGGTCACACCGGTCAGCCTGTAGAGCACCTGCGCTATCCCCCCCACTCCCCCCGGAGATATCCTGAAGGGGAAGAGGAACCACGAGTAGGCGATCCCGAAGAGGATCGCGCCGAGGAGTATTCCGGCGTACTCCTTCACCGTCTCGTCGAGGTACCTGCCCAGGCGCATCGGCTTCGCTCCTACACCCCGGCCCCCGGGCGGCCGGCGGCCCGGCCCTCCACTGCCGCAGCCAGCCTGTCGAGCGAGCAGCACCTCGTGCCGCCCTCCGTCAGGATGCCGACGACATCCTCAGTCCACCTTGCGAGGACCACGGTCAGATCCACTCCGCAGCACCGTGCGGCCGCAGCCTTCCCGACCAGCGCCAGGGCCCTCTCCACCGGCGGCACCCGTCCGGAGAATCCCTGCGGGACAACGGCCGAATCACCCCTGTGGAATGGCAGGAACAGCTCCGTATCCGGCCATGGCTCCAGACGGAGGGCCTTCGACCAGCCCAGGGGGCCCAGGATCTCCCAGGACCGTTCGTAGATGTGCCTCGCCCTCGACCCCGTGCACTGCATTCCGAGAAGCGCCTCTCTGCGGGGCGCCCTCTCAGGCAGAGGGTCGGGCATGGGGCGGCTCTCGGAACAGCTTGAGATGCGGAGGTCGCGGAAACCCATGACGGCGGCTCCGAGCCCTGTCCAGAATGCGAGCGCCTCTCCGCGCCTCATCCCCCGCGACGCCCTCCGTCCCCCTCCAGCGCCTTTCTCGCGATCCGGAGCGATACGGCTCCGGAGAAGCCCCTCCTCCTCAGGAACCCCGCAGCGCGCCTTAGCGCGACACTCCTCTCGAGCCCCCCGTACCGTCTGCGAACGGTCTCTGCGAGAGATTCGGCTTCTTCGTCCTCGTCCACGGAGTCCAGCACCTCCCTGGCAGCGGCGCCGGCGATGCCGCGGGCCGCCAGGCCCGATTTCAGCGCGGTTCTCCCCCTGCCCGGCCGGGAGGCTGCCCACACCCGGGCGAACCTCGCGTCGTCCACCCACCCGGCAGCGATGTCGCGTTCGATCTCGGCTTCAACGACGGCAGGGGAGTGCCCTCTTCGGAGGAGATGCGCCCTCAGCTGGGCCACGGATCTCTCGGCCATCCCCAGGTACCTCGCGGAGTCCATGGCCGCGGCCTCCCGCTGAGCCTGCAGCGCGAGATCACGCAGAGTGCCGAGGTCCGCCTCCATGCCCGCGGCCAAGCCCGTCCTGCGAAGAACCCGGATGGGCAGGGCGAATCTCTCCCCCCCTGCGGAGACGGAGGCCCAGCCTCTTCTCAGAGGGGTGATCGACTCGATCTCGGCGCTGTCAGGACTGGTCACCGGCGCCCGGCAGGCCGAGTGCCCTGCGGATGTCCTTCTCGAGCTTCTCTGCAACCTCTCTGTTCTCCGAGAGGAACTTGCGGCAGTTGTCGCGGCCCTGGCCTATCTGCAGATCGCCATAGGAGTACCAGGTGCCCCTCTTGCCCAGGAGGCCCTTCTCGAGGCCGATGTCGACCAGCTCGCCATACAGGGAGATGCCCTCTCCATGCACGATGTCGAACTCGCACTGGCGGAATGGAGAGGCCATCTTGTTCTTCACGACCTTCGCCCGCGTGCGGCTGCCGGTGACCTCCTCGCCGTCCTTTATCGATGCCACGCGCCTGATGTCGATGCGCACGCTGGCATAGAACTTGAGGGCTCTTCCGCCGGTCGTGGTCTCGGGGTTGCCGAACATCACGCCTATCTGCATTCGGATCTGGTTGATGAAGATCACCGCGCAGTTAGACCTCGAGACGGCCCCGGTGAGCTTCCGCAGCGCCTGCGACATGAGCCTCGCCTGCAGGCCCACGTGAGCGTCGCCCATCTCGCCCTCCAGCTCGGCGCGCGGGACCAGTGCGGCGACCGAATCGACCACGATGGCGTCGACCGCGTTGCTCCTGACAAGCATCTCGGTGATCTCGAGAGCCTGCTCGCCGCTGGACGGCTGGGAGACGAGGAGCTTGTCCACGTCCAGGCCTATCTTCGCGGCGTACTGCGGGTCGAGAGCGTGCTCGGCGTCTATGAAGGCCACCTCGCCGCTCTTCTGGGCGTTGGCCAGCACATGGAGCGCAAGCGTGGTCTTCCCCGACGACTCGGCGCCGTAGATCTCGGTTATCCTGCCTCTGGGGATGCCGCCGATGCCCAGCGCTGCGTCGAGAGAGATGGATCCCGTGGGAATGACTTCCGCCTTCACCGCTGTATTCTCGCCGAGCCTCATTATCGATCCCTGGCCGAACTGCTTCTGGATCTGCGCGAAGGCAGCCTGAAGGGCCTTCTGCTTCTCGTCGGCCGCCGATTCCCTCGCCATGCCTCTCCTGCCTTCCACGCGGGTCACCGCCCGCGGCTGTAGAGTTCCTCGTAGGAGGATCCCGATGACGACAACGTGCTATTATAGACTACGAGCCTCCTCATCTCACCGGACCAGGGGCCGGGTCTCGAGAGACGGGCCTCCCGGTCGAAGCGTCCCTGGCGGGCCACTGTCAGATGCGGAGAGAACCTCCCGGGCTTCTCCGTTCTTCCCCTGTAATCCCGGATCCTGCCGAGCTTCTCGGCTATCCTGGCGGCTTCAGGGTCGAAAGCACCCCCGATCCAGTAGACCGTTGGCAGGCTTTCGCCGCCTGCCCTGAAACAGCCAGCGGTGTCCAGGGTGAAGCCCACCGGAGAGAAGTCCAGCGCATCTACGGCCTTCTCCAGCTCGGAGATCGTCGAAGCGGGGACATCCCCCAGGAACCTGAGCGTGAGGTGGAGCTGGCCGGGGTTCACCCACCTGAGACGGGGATATCTGAGCCTTTCGCACTCCATCCAGGCGGAGACCTCCTCCGCCGTTCCGGGGGGCAGAGGCATCGCGGCGAAGACCCTCATTCCAGCAGCTCCCAGAGAAGGCCCATGGCACGTGCCGCTGCGCCCTCCCTCACGGCGTCCCTGTCACCCCAGAGCCTGTTCAGACGGGCCGCCTCGAATCCGGGGCCGGCTGCGGCTATCCAGACCGTTCCCACCGGCTTCTCCGGCGTTCCGCCGGCAGGTCCCGCGATGCCTGTGACAGCCAGAGCGGCCCCGGCGCCCAGCCTCGCCAGCGCTCCACGGGCCATGGCTCGCGCCGTCTCCTCGCTCACCGCTCCGTGCGCGGACAGGATTCCCTCCCCGACCCCGAGGAGCGAGGTCTTCAGCCTGTCGGAGTAGGCGACGATCCCGCCCGCGAACCATCGGGACGAGCCCGGGACCGACGTCAGCCTGGAGCCCAGCATGCCGCCGGTGCACGACTCTGCGACACCGAGCAGGAGCCCCCGCTCCGAGAGGGCGCAGCCCAGGGCCGACTCCAGCGATCTCCACTCGCCCACGGCGTAGGCCTTCCTGCCGAGGCGGGCGGCTATCCTGCGAGCGGCAGCGGCGCTGTCGGGACCGCGCAGCTTCATGTCCACCAGGGACGGCCTGGGAAGGAAAGCCATTTCCGATGTGTCCGCGAGGTTCTCCCTGCGAACCAGGTCGTACAGCTCCTGCTCGGGGATTCCCCAGGTCCTGACGACGGACAGCCCCGGCGTGCCGCCCCGGGCCAGACCGACTTCGTCGAGACATGGGCCGAGAAGCGCGGCGACCTCGCGGGGCACGCCGGGCAGGCAGATCACAGCTCCCCCCAGTGCATCCAGAACCACTCCGGGCGCTACGCCTGCCGGGTTTCGCACGGGTCTCGAGCCCTGTGGAATGTCCGCCTGTACGAGCGCTCCTGAGGGGCACGGGACGCCCTGCGTCTCGTACCTGCTCCTCACGAATCCCTCCGCGGCTGCGTTGCGAACCAGCGGAAGCCCGAGGGCGTCCGCGACGGCGGCTAGCGTCAGGTCGTCGTCGGTCGGCCCTAGCCCGCCGGTGGTGACGAGAAGCGTGCCCGGAGCCAGCATCTCGAGGAAGGCGCGCGAGACAGCCTCCCTGCTGTCGCAGGTCACCCTGGCCTCGGTGATCGCGAGCCCCCTGGATGCCAGCGATTCCGCCACAACCGCCAGATTGCGGTCCGACACCCGCCCCTCGAGGAGCTCGTCGCCCACGAGCAGGACTTTCGCATCAGCGAGCACCGGAAAGCTCTCCCGCGATGCAGAGAACGGCCGCGGCCATCGCGCCTGCGGCCAGGTCGTCCAGCACGACGCCGGCGGACCCATGCAGCCCGTCGAACACGGACACCGGCCAGGGCTTCAGTATGTCGAAGACCCTGAACAGGACTACTGCGGCAGTGAGCCAGACGATGCCGTGCGGTGCGGCCAGGCAGGCGGCCCAGCAGCCGGCGACCTCGTCTATCGTCACCCTGGAGGGGTCGTGACCCCACATCCTCTCGCCGTGGGCGGCTCCCGCGAACGAGAGAGGGACCAGTGCTGCGAAGGCAATCCATGGCGCAGAGGAGCCGATCGCCGAGACGGCGAGGAAGATCAGGGCGGCTGCTACGCTGCCCGCGGTGCCGGGCGCAAGCGGAGAGAAACCGGTTCCGAATCCCGTCGCTATCGCGGTCAGCACGCTGCTCTTCACCACAGGAGCCTCTTCACTATCGTCACGTTCCTCCTGAAGTAGTCGAGCCCCGACGTGACCGCGAGCAGGACCGCGATGAGGAGCGACGCCCAAGCGGCCGACTGTAGAAGCGAGCGGGGCGTCGCAGCGATGTCCCGCTCGGGAAGGGCGAGAACGAGGTAGAGTATTATCGATACGACCTCGGACACGTTCTTCCACTTTCCGAGCCTCGAGGGCATGATGAGCACCCCCGCATAGGCGGCTATGGCCCTGAGTCCCGTCACCAGCAGCTCGCGCCCGATGATCACCCACACCGCCCAGAGGGGCACGAGCTCGATCTGAACGAGCCCGATGAGCGCCAGACAGACCATCAGCTTGTCCGCCAGAGGGTCGAGGAAGCGGCCCAGGTTGGTCACCCATCCGTACCGCCTCGCAAGATACCCGTCGTAGAGGTCCGTGAGGGCGGCGAAGACGAAAAGGGCCAGAGAGGAATAGCGGAAGGCCGGCCGAGGGTCCAGCAGCATCACCATCGAGGCCGGGCCGAGAATCATCCTGAGAATGGTCAGGCGGTTCGGCCAGTTGAGGGGCATCAGCCTGGCGTCAGACTTTCCGCCGGCCTTCGAAGGCCTGGGCGAGGGTGAGAGCGTCCATGAACTCGACCGAGGCGCCTGAAGGCATTCCCCTGGCCAGCCTGGTCACCCTTGCGCCCGTGCATTCCAGAGCCCGCCCGAGGAATGCGCAGGTCGCCTCCCCGTCGGATGTGGCGTCGAGCGCGAGGATGACCTCCTCGCAGCCGGTATCCTCTACGAGTCGCACGAGCCTGTCGATGCCGAGCTGGGCGGGGCCCATCCCGTCGAGAGGGGCGAGAAGGCCGTGCAGCACGAAGTAGAGCCCCCTGAACAGGCCTGCATCCTCTATCGAACGCAGGTCCGCCGGGTTCGCGACAACGCATATCGAACCGCCCCGCGAAGGGTCCGAGCACACCGAGCATGAGTCGTCGCTCTCGGTCAGGTTGCGGCACCTGGGGCACTCCCTGACGCGCTCCCACGTCTCCCTGAGCGCCTCCGAGAGATCCTTCGCCAGATCCCTGTCGTCCACGAGTCCGAAGGCCAGCCGGGTGGCCGTCTTCCGGCCGATGCCGGGCAGCCTCGAGAGCTGCTCCACCAGGCGGTCGAACCACCTGTCGGTCACAGGAGCCCTCCGAGCGAGGGCATCCCGAGGTCCTTCATCTTCGCGGCCTGCAGCTCCCGGCTCTTCTCGACGGCGTCGCGCACGGCGGCAAGGATCATGTCCTCGAGGAGATCCGGGTCGGCTCCCTCGAGGGCTTCCGGCGGGATCGAGATGCCCACCAGCTCGCCCTGACCCGTAACGGTGGCCTTGAGACCGCCGGCCGAGCCCTCCACACGCGCCCCGGCCAGCTCCTCCTGGATCCGCACCAGGCCCTGCTGCATCCTCTGAGCCTGCTCCAGCGCCTGCTTCATCTGCCTGTTCACTGCCTTCTCCTGTCGTTCGAGTCGTCGTAGCTCACCGCATCGAACAGGTCGAGCAGCTTCCTGGTGGCTTCGCGCTCCTCCTCGCTGGGGCCCTGCCGTGCCCGGCTTCCGGCATCCTCGCTCGCGACACCGTCCTCAGGCTCGACTGCGGCTGTCTCACCCGCTCCGCCCCCTCCATCGGGCTTCGTCTTCGCGGCCCTGCCTGTGCGACGCGCCCTGTGAGGCCTGTCGCCGGCGCCTGGGGAGGTCCCGGACACGGCGGGCGCCGACGGCGGCGTCTCGACTTCGGGCTCATCACCCGGCTGCAGCGCCGGTTCGGGCGGCTCCTCTCCCGCAGACCCGTTCGAATCGGAGTCTCGCGGCTCGGAAGCCGCTGGCGCCGGTCTGGATCGGACGGGCGTGACGGCGGCAGACCCCTTCCGCTCCAGCTCGACGGGCGGAAGCTGGGAGAGACCTATGGCGCTGCTCATTCGCGATGCGGCCATTACCGCGCTCTCCAGAGCGACTCTGGGCAGGCTGGCCGACCTGGCCTCGGACGCAGCGGCGGAGACGATCCTCAGCACGTTCAGGACGGCGGTGTCGGAGACTGAACCTGCGATGGCCCGCATCGTCTCCATCTCCCTGTCCGGAAGGTCGTCGAGCCCGGACCCGCTTCCGGCGGAAAGCAGCATGAGGTTGCGCAGATACTCCATGAAGGCCTCGCAGAGCTCTTCTACGCTGTAGCCCCTGTCGAGGGCCTCCCCGACCGCGTCCAGCGCTTCCGGAGCCCTTCCCGAGAGGATGGCCGACGCCAGGCAGGCCAGAATGTCGGACTCCACAACCCTCAGCAGGCTCTCGGCGCTCTCCCTCGTTATGTCGCTGCCGGCGAAGCTCACGAGCTGGTCCATGATCGAGAGGGCGTCCCTCAGACTGCCGCCGCTGGCCCGGCAGACCATCGCCACGGCATCTCTGTCGATCGTGATGCCCTCTCGGGCGGCCTCCCGGACGAGGTACTCGGACATCACCGGAGACGGAATCCTGCGGAAGTCGAATCTCTGGCACCTGCTTATGATCGTGGCCGGAACCTTCCTGGGCTCGGTGGTCGCGAAGACGAAGACCACGAAGTCCGGCGGCTCCTCGAGAATCTTCAGGAGCGCGTTGAAGGCCTCCCTCGTGAGCATGTGGACCTCGTCGATGATGTAGATCTTCGAGCGGCCTGCGGCGGGCGAGTAGCGGGCCTTCTCCCTGAGGTCGCGGACCTCGTCGATTCCCCTGTTGCTCGCGCCGTCGATCTCGAGCACGTCGATGTCGGAGCCCGAGGCTATCCTCCTGCAGCTCTCGCACTCCTGGCAGGGTCTGGAGGTCGGACCTCTCTCGCAGTTGAGCGCCTTTGCGAGAATGCGCGCAGTGGTGGTCTTCCCCACGCCCCTGGGGCCGGTGAAGAGGTAGGCATGGCCGACCCGCCCGGAATCGATGGCGTTCTTCAGCGTGACCGTCACGTGGTCCTGTGCGAGGACCTCCTCGAAGCTCTGCGGGCGCCATTTCCTGGCGAAAACGAGGTAGCTCAAAGATCCTCCTGCCTGGATGCCCCGTAGTGGCCGGCCGCGCATCCCGGATGCGGAAGTCGCAGCCCTGCAGTCTCCGGAACTTGCCGCGTCGCGCGGCAGTCACTGCTTACCGCTGCTACCTCTCGGTCCTGACGGGGTTCGCAGGCTGTCGCCGCGCGGGTTCCGGAGCATGCGCGACCCCGCCAGGGCCCGGGTGTCCCTGCGAGCCGGGATCGAGCCGCTGCCTCCGGCGCGGTCGGCCGGAAAGATTATAGCAGGACGGGTTCCTCCGTCCAGCAAGGTCGAGAGCCGCTAGGGGGCTACCAGGAGCCGGTAGCAGTCATCGCCCGGCTGGGCGGGGAGGCCTTCTGCCGGTTCTCCTGAATAGCAGCTCGGCTCCTGCGACCTCGATCTGTCTCCATTTGCGTAGAGGGCGTAGCCTCTGATCCAAGGCGCGCCCCCGGCGACGCTCGACCTGGTCTCCACGATCACGGCAGTGGCGGAGGCGGTCTCCGAAGGCAGGCTCCTGAGCCATGACGCGAAGGCAGGCACGTCGGACTCTCTGACCACTATGATGCGGTCCACCGCGGTGGCGGAGTCGAGGCCTGCGCGTGAGGCGAGCCCTTCCGCGAGAGGCTTCAGCAGCGAGTCCCCGGACAGGAAATAGACGCCAGGAGGTATGTGCTCGTAGTCGGGGTCGGGCAGGGGGGCGATCCTGGCTTCCAGCGTGTCCGGTCCGGCAGGCGGGGGTCCGCCCCCGAGTATCATCGCGGGTACCGGCAGCTCCGGCCCCGGCGATGCGGAGGCGATTGCGGAATCCACAGCCGCAGACACGAGAGGCATTACCGTGAACGCAGCCCTGGCTGAGTCGGGCTCAGGAGCGGGGCCGGGCTCCGCACCGCCTCCCCTCCTGCCGCAGAGAGGTCCGGCCAGCAGGATCACGCCGGCAGCAAGCGCAACGGCAAGCGGAGCGAGAATGCGCAGCGAGGGCCTGCCCCCTTTCCCCAGAAAGCCCTGCTGAGCCTCGGGAAAGACTGCGGCTGCCGCGCCCCCCTGTCTCCTGAAGCGGACCTTCGATTCCCTGAGCAGGGATTCGACGCCGTGCTGGAGCCCTCTGCGGGCCGAGAGCAGGGATGGGAGACGCGAGACCTGGATGTGGCGCCAGACTGCGCCGGTCGCGAGCAGGATGCCTTCCCCGTCGGCCAGGGACAGGCTCAGCGTCTGCGGCCTGAGATCCTTCTGCCCGAGCTGCAGGGTGAGATCGCCGACCCTCTGGCGGTAGCCGGGGTCTCCCGGCGAGAGGCCCATCTCTCCCGCCAGGGTATGCTCCGAGGTCAGCGGTCGCGCTCCCCCGGGGCCCGTCAGGAAGGCTCTGCAGCCTCCCGCATGGACGATCCAGGCATCCCGCCCCAGCACGGCCACTGCAGTTGCCGAGCAGCCTCTCAGCTCCTCCGCCCGGATCTTCTCCCCCGCCTCGTGAAAGGCTTCCGCGAGGGCCTCGCCTATGCGGAAGGCTACTCCTTCGGCGAACACGTCGCGCACTGTGGCGACGGCAGTCTCGGCGGAGCGGACGTCACCCCCGGTTCCCTCGGCGACGACCGCTACGGAGGCATAGGGGTGCTCGCCCCTGAAGCCGTCGCAGGCGCACAGGGAGTCGTGCCTGCTCCTTCCTCTCAGCATGCTCCAGGCGGCGATCATGGCGAACGCCTCCCGGCGAGGGCTTTGCAGCGTGTCATGTCTGCGGGAGACTGCGAACAGCGCATCGGGTGGTGGAGATGAGCGGGCTCGAACCGCCGGCCTCTGCCTTGCGAAAGCAGCGCTCTACCAGCTGAGCTACATCCCCACGCCCGGATGGAAATACTGCACAAACGCACCGCCGGATGCAAGCATCAGCGAGCAACTACTGCCCTTCCCCTGCCCGTCAGCACGAGGTAGCCCGGCAGCCCCTCGGCTGCCGACAGGATAACGCTCTCGTCGCTCAGCAGCAGGCTGTCGGACTTCACCGTGAAGGGACCGCCGTCGATCTTCACCTCGCGGTAGCTCCCCGCCGGGAACACGAGCGCATCGCACGACCCGCGGGAGACTCTCACGAGTCCCTGGGTCAGCGACGTCTCGGCTGGGACCAGCTCTATGTGGGCGTCGAAGGCTGCCAGTGCCTCAGCCCTGGCGAGGCGCCCCTCCTCCAGCTTGTGCACGATGGCCGTGCCCGCCCGTGAGCCCAGCCATACGGTGCCGCTGCCGCCGGCCAGCAGCCATCCGCCTATCTCCGAAATGGTTATCTGCCCGTCGTACGCGACCAGCGCGAGGGGATTCACGGCGAGGGTGCCCTTCTTCAGGTCGACCCCTACCAGCACGCCGCTCTCCAGCTTCGCGATCCTGTAGCTGGCAGGAGACGAGGCCACCGCCTGCACGGGCTGTTCCCGAGAGGCGGAGGTCTGCTCAGCCACTACCACTGGCGCAGCCGCCTCCTCCACAGCCTCCTTCCGGTCTGCGGCCGCCTCGGGCCCGGCCGGAGGAGGCGCGACTGGCCCGATCGGAGCCTCCGCAATCCGAGTCTCCGCCGCAGGAACCTCAGTCCCGGGCTCCCGCGCCGTCACGAGCGCCTGCTCCGGGATTGCCGAGGGGGCCTCAGCGGCTTCCTGCAGGGGCGGTGAGGCAGATGCGGGCCCGGCAAAGGCGCTCTCGAGAACCGCTGCCGCCTCGTCGACGAGGCCTTCCGGAGCCTGTCTGACGGCATCCTCCACGCTCGGAACCAGCTCCTCGACCGGGGGAGGCACCATCTGCTCCACCGGAGGGATCGGCGGGGCTCCCGGAAGACCGGGCGCAGGCCGAGCCGGCGGTTCGGGTGCTGCATCGGGCCCGCCGAAGATTTCCGAAAGGCTCGGAACCGGGGCGGGCGAGGATTCGGCGGGGCCGTGGAGCGCCTCCGGTCCAGGTGCGGGTCCGCCCATATGAGGCTCCGTCCCGAAGATCGAGTCGAGCGACAGCGGCTGCACCCGGGGGGCGGCCTCCGCCGGAGTCGCTGTCTGCGGCTTCTCGCCGCCGGCGGGAGATTCGAACACACTCTCCAGACCGCCGAGAATCTCGAAGCCATCCGCAGCGGTCCCGGCGGGCTGGACGGGCGTCTCCCTCCCGGTGCCGAGAAGGTCGGAGATGTCCCTGACAGGGGGCTTCTCCTCGGGGGCCTTCTCCGCCTCCGGCTTCTTCGGGGGCTCGAGGCTGATACCCACGCTGGAGAGCAGTGCCTGCACCTTGTCGTCGCCCTCGCCCTGCCCGCCGATCTTCACCCCGATGTCCTCGAGCAGGCTGTCCAGATCGTCGGTGGTGGCGAAGACGTCCGTAGCGCCAGGGGCGTCAGGGAAGACCTGCCTGTCGCCGTGCAGCGGCACCCCGGCCTGAGGCCGGGGTGATTCCGGCGCAGGCGAGGGAGCAGATGCCGGAGGCGCCTCCTCCCTCGACGGCGAGGGCTGTTCGACGGCGGGAGCGGGGCCGCCCTTCACGGCGGTTCCAACAGGTCCGCCGAAAACCTGCGACAGGTCGATGCCTTGCGGCTGGGAATCCAGCTTCGCGTTGAGCCTGCTGACGGCGACGGCCGCCTGCCTGTGATCCCTGTCACGCTCCTGGACGACCAGGTAGTTGTCCCGGGCCAGCTCGAGTTCGCCCAGCTCCTCCAGCACCTGCCCGAGCCTGAAGTGGTGGGAGGGGCTGCCTATCTCGAGGGTGGTCAGGACCTCGAGCTGCTCCCTGGCCTCGGACCACAGTCCGAGGGACATGCAGGTGTCGGCAAGGATGCTCCTGGCCCGGGGCCTCGTTCCTATGAGGGACACAGCCTTCAGCAGGAGCTCCCTGGCCTGCTCCGGGAGCCCTCTGTTCAGGTAGCTCTCGGCTTCCTGGCAAAGGGCGTTGTAGGTATCGCTCGTGAAGGCGTCTGACACCGCTTACCTCCCGGAGAGGAAGTTGACGCGGGACGAAGGTCCGTCTGGGATCGACCATCTGCCGGTTCCGGCGGACCGCCATTCTCGAGGCCTGCGGATGGCGGAGAGAGAGGGATTCGAACCCTCGAGAACGCTTTCGCGCCCTACACGATTTCCAATCGTGCTCCATCGACCAGCTCGGACATCTCTCCGCACCCTGATAGCCGGCGGATAGAATAGGCCCGATCCCTCATGCTGTCAACGCGAACGGCACCCCCCCAGGGCTTCGGCTGCAGAGCCTTCGTTGCGCGACGAGCCGCCGTGCAGTTATCGTTCGACAGCCTGGAAAGGAGGAAATCGGATGCGAATCGTCTTCCTGTCGCTTCTGTGCGCTGCGTCATCTTTCGCGGCAAGCCGGTCGGTGCTTCTGGAGCAGTTCACGAACTCCGGTTGAAGCGGCTGCTACTCCTCGGAACCCTCACTCCTCAGCTTCATCAACTCGCACGCTTCGACCGTCACTCCCATGTTCGTACATGTAAGCTGGCCCTCCCCTTCCGACCCCATCTATCTTGCCAACACGACCGAGCAGAATGCCCGCAAGTCCCTCTACGGAGTCAACAGCGTCCCCTGGACCCAGTTCGACGGCGTCATCCACTCCAGCAGCTACCTGACCGCCTACAACAACAGGATGGCGGTTCCGTGTCATCTCGACATTCTCGCCTGCCGGAACGGCGGCACGAGCTCCGGCATCGTCAGCATACGCCTCATCGCGGAGCAGGATCTGGGAATGACCTCCACGAGGGCGTTCGCCATCCTCCTCGAGGACGACGTGCCCGGGGCCGGATACTGGTCCAGCAGCACATTTCCCTACGCTTTCAGGGACAACCTGATGGGAGTGGCCGGCACCGTCGTCGAGTTCTCGGCCCCCTATCCCGACACGGTGTTCGTGGAGGTGCCCTACAACCTCAGTCCCTCCTGGGTTGCGACCAACCTGTACCTGGCCACTTTCGTACAGGCCTACTCATCGAGCGACAAGGAGGTTGCGAACTCAAGGTTCGACAATTTCCTCGGCCTTCCGCAGGGAATGGAGGACGGCGCTCCCGGGGCGGGCGCAACCTCCGTCACCGCAGAGCCGAACCCTTCCATCGGCCTCTTCACGGTATCGGCCAGCATGCCCGAGGGAGTTTCGGGGCTGGTGACCATCTTCGACATGGCCGGGCGGGAGCTGGCGTCGTTCGACGCTTCGGCCCTCCCCGTACAGGTCGCCGCACCGGGCCCCGGCGTCTATTTCGCCAGGCTCTCGACCTCGTCCGGCGGGCTGGATGCCGCCAGGGTGGTCGTCCTCGAGTAGCATTCCCGAGTGCGGTTGCGGGGAGCCCCGTGGAGACCCGGGGCTCCCTCTTTCACATGATTCCGAGCGAACGCGCCATTTCCGCTGAGACACTGGACCTCTGAAGCGGCTGTCTCTCTGCTCGAAGGCTGCCTGCCCCGGCTCAAAGCCTCGACGACTCCGCCTCCGCAGGCACCTCGCGGGAGAGGGCATCCGCCAACGGCCCGTTCGAAGGCTCGAAGGAGAACGCGCAGACCGGCGCAGCTGTTGTGCAGGGCCGGAACGAGCGAGACACCGTGGTGACAAGCGTTTCGGGAACTCACGGGCACCATCTGCAGCGAGACAGATTCCTGGCCCTCTTCAGCGCCTCCCAGGATCGCGCTTCCAGCCAGGCATCAGGCGAGGGGACAGCGGCATACGGGTCCGGCGCGTCGCAGAACGGGCATGGCCTCAGAACGGCCGAGGCGTCGAGAAAGAGGTACCCGAGAGCGGGGCAGGGGCCGGGCTCTCTCGAGAGCGACACGCTTCCATCCGGGTCGAGACGGTACGGGCAGGAGGGATCTCCGAGGGCCAGCATCTCAGCCCTGCCTACATCGTTCCCGGAAGGGTCGAATATGCCCGGAACCACCCTCCAGTGGACGATGCCGAGGCTTTCCATGAGAGATCCGAAGGCTTCTCCGTCCCCTGACGAAGGCTTCCAGACCGTGAGAACCGCCTCCACCATGGCTCCCCCCGACGACAGCACCATCCGCATGCCATCCGTCACGCCGTCGAGACCGTCCACGCCGCGCACCGCAGCGTAGGACCCGCGGGTCGCCCCGGGGAGGCCGAAGATCCAGCGGTCGAACGGAAGGCATGCAGCTTCCGAAGTCATTCCTGCGCCGTTGGTGCTGATGGACAGCGACAGGGCCTTCCTGCGGGCGACGGCTGCCAGGCTGTCCAGGCACCCGGAGGCGAGCGGGTCCGAGTGCTTTCCTGCGAGGCTCACCGTGGCGGGAGGCACCGGGGCGCATTCGAGCCACGCCGAGAGCTCCACGGGGGAGAGGTCGCGGGGTTCGGAGGGGACGCAGCAGGCGCAGCCTGCAAGGCACCTGGTTGTGGGCTCCACTACGAGCCCCCGCTGCATGCGGCGGATTCCAAGCCGCGCGAGCCGAACCGCGAGTCGAAGCGGCCAGAGGGGCCCGTGCCGGGTCGCAGCCGAGAGCGCTGCCGCGAGCGTTCTCGTCAGCAACCGCAATCCCCTGAAGCAGCCGCCTTGAGCGCCTCCACCACTCGCGACACCGAAAGGCCCATCACATTGAAGTAGCACCCCTCGATGCGACGGACGAGGGCGCTCCCGAAGCCCTGTATGCCGTAGGCTCCGGCCTTGTCCATGGGTTCGCCGGTGGCGACGTAGGATCTTATCTCGTCGGCGGTGAGATTCCTGAAGGTCACCTCTGTCGCTTCGACGAACTCGCAGCGGAAGCAGGGCGATTCGCGCGCCAGGCACACCCCGCCGAAGACGGTGTGCGTGCGTCCGGACAGCGCGGAGAGCATCTCGGCGGCGTCCTCCTCGCAGGAAGGCTTCCCGAGGATCGCCCCGTCCAGCCAGACGACCGTGTCCGCGCCGAGCACCGGGCTTTCCGGATGCTCGTGCGAAACTGCATCCGCCTTCATCCCGGCGTGTCTCGTCACGAGATCTCCGGGGTCGGCGCAGGCAGCGTTCTCCTCTTCGACGTCGGCAGGCCGGATGATGTGCGGGATTCCGGCCAGACAGAGTATCTCGTGCCTCCTGGGAGACCGGCTGGCGAGCACCAGCGGGCGGCTGAAGGGATACCAGACGGCCATCGAGCCGGGGGCCTTCAGGCCCCGGAAGCCCTCTCGCAGGGGGAGTCTATCATGATCGTGACGGGGCCGTCGTTCACCAGCTCGACCTCCATCATCGCCCCGAACACGCCCTGCTGCACTTCCAGGCCGGTCTCCTCCAGCATCGACGCGAAGAGACGGAACAGCATCTCCGCCCGTGCGGGGTCGGCCGCCCTTGTGAAGCTCGGACGCCTCCCCTTGGCGGTGTCGGCGTGGAGAGTGAACTGGCTCACGAGGAGTATCGAGCCGCCCGTGTCGAGCAGGGACAGGTTCATGGCGCCCCTGTCGTCGGGGAATATCCTCAGATTCGCTATCCTGTTGGCGGTCCACAGCAGGTCGCCGTTCGTCTCCGAGCGGCCGAACCCTGCCAGCACGAGGAGCCCTCCGCCGATGCTGCCGACGGTCTTCCCGTCCACCCTGACGGAAGCCCTGCTAACTCTCTGTACCAGGGCCTTCATCCTCGGAGTCCCTGCCGGTTCGAAGCCCGTACACCGCCAGCAGGGCTCCCGCGCAGCTTGCCAGGATTCCTGCGACGCTTCCGAGCCCGAGGGCGAAACCGTCCATCTGCAGCATCACTGCCGGCAGGGCCAGCCGCCGGCCGCCCTTCGACAGCAGGTCGAGAGCCGAGCCCGCAGCGAGCATGACGACCCCCGTGAAGCGCGCGGGGTATATGTCCCTCAGCAGGGTGTGCACCGGCAGATCGCTTCCGGGCAGGAAGATGAAGCCGTCGAAGGCGCTGACTGCAAGCACGGAGTAGAGGGCGATTCTGTGGAGACCGAATCCGGCGCCCGGCTCGGGCCGGGCGCCGGCGAGGGACCATGCGAGATACACGAGCACCGTGGCACCCGAGGCCAGGAACGCCGGCTCGCGCCAGGGCAGGTCGAAGGTAACAAGTCCAGCCGCTCTCAGAGCCGCCACTGCGAGCAGCATGACGAGCAGCCGGACTGCCAGGGACCTGTTCACGGGCCGGCCTCCTCCCCGTTCTACAGGATGACCGTCCAGTCGTCCTCGCCGGGCGTCCCGCCGAGGCCGTCTCCGTTGCCGTCGAGTCCGTTGCCCCATTCATCCCTGACCATGGCCGACACCCAGAGCTGCATTGCGCCGGAAACCGGACGCTGGAAGTAGCAGCGAACCTGGTGCATGCCGATCAGTGGCTCGAACTCGAGCGGCACCAGGCCGCCGGCGTCAAGCACCTGGATGTTGGCGGCCGTGAACGTCGCATCGTCCATCACGACGGGCAGGCCGGTGAGGCTCTGCTGGAACTCTATCGTCAGATAGTCCGGATTGCCGCCCGCCACCCCCGCCACTGTGGGAGGAGTGGAGTGCGTCGTGGAGTCGTCGGCCATCTGCATGTCCCAGGCGAAGTCCTCCTCGTCGGGCCACAGATAGCCGTCACCATTCGAGTCGAGGAGGTTTCCAGAGGTGTCGGCTGCCGCCGAGGACAGGGTCACGGTGTAGCGCACCCCGGGCTCCAGCTCCGACCTCGGACGCATGACGATCTGAGTCTCCGTCACCGACACCAGCTCGGTTGCCACGGGGGACTGGTCGTCGGTGACGACCAGAGTGAACGACTCGAGATTCAGCGTGCTGGTGTCCATCGGACCCAGGTCGAAGACCACCGCGATATCCGGCAGTGGGTCCGTCAAGCCTCCACCGACTGGATAGTGACCGGCGATGACGGGGCTGGCGAGGTCCGCCTCGGGAGCCGAGCCGTGGTGGAAAGTCGCCCTCAGATCGTCCCAGGGGGCGCCGTCCTGCATTCCGTTGTGGTTCGCATCGACAGGATTCCCGCCCAGGTCGGCGACCGACCCGGCGGACATCGTCAGGATCCAGGCCGACTCCTCAGAGAAGGTGGCCCAGATGCGAGCCGTCTTCAGCTCCTCGATGTACTCGACCCCCTCGACGTCCACCGTCCTCTGCGAGGGCCACGTGGCCTCGATGTCGAAGTCCTCCTCGGAGAAGCTCCCGGGGGCCATGGCCTGGTCGAACTCGACGAGAATGGCGTCCTGGATGCCCTCGGTGCCGGGATCCACGTCAGCCACCACGTGGCTGCCGAGACCGCCGCTGTAGGTTCCAGTGGCCGTCACCCTGGGGAGGCTGCCGCCTCCCTGCCATTCGTGATCGGGGTCGGATCCGAACGGATTGTCCTCGACCCCGCATGCCGTCCATAGCAGCGCCAGGGCTGCCAGCGCGAAAGACCTCTTCATCCTGCACCCCCCGCCTAGAACAGCAGAGTGGCGGAAATGCGCCACTGATCTATGTAGCCGAGACCCATGCCCATCAGGTCCACCTGGAGGTTCTCGGTGGCCGAGAAGCCCAGCCCGTAGCTGAAGGGGATCTCGGTTCGGCTTTCCTCCGAGGAGACCAGAGTCCCGTCGTATGTTATCCACGGACTGCCGACGGATTCGTCCGTCGTACCGTCTCCGTAAACCACCTCCGTGACCGCTGGAGAAGCGTCGAGGAGGGTGTTCGTGGTTGTCTCCTCCTCCCAGACAAACGCGGGATCGGCGCCCAGCCGGGCGACGAGCCTGGGGATCACCGGGAGCTCCAGACCTACGGGCAGGCTGATCCTCGTGGTGCTGGAAGTGACCTTCTCCTCCTCGGTCTGGGACCAGGATGTGGTTGCCGTGTAGTCGTCGGGGTCGGCGTACTGCGTGTCGCCATCGTCGAACGACATCGTGCCGGCGTACGCCAGCTCCATCGTGTTCGTCTCGGTCGAAGACTGCGAGTCGAAGAAGGCGCCGAGGCTCAGGATCAGGTCGTCCGCCAGGCTGGCGGTCACCTTCGCTCCGCCCCGGACATGGGTCTCCTCCAGCGCAGCAGCAAGGTCTCCCGAGCCGTCCACGGCGATCGAGGTGGTCTCCAGCAGGGAGCCCTGGGTGAGCTGGTACAGGGAGTCCAGCTCCGACGAGAAGGTGTTCGTGGTTCCGTCCACGCTGCTTGTGTAGAACCCTCCGCCCAGCTCGAGGAGCCAGCCTTCGGCGAGGGTGTAGTCCAGCCCGGCTCCGCCCCCGAAGGCGCTGCCCGAGATGTCCACGGAGTAATCCTCCGAGCGCTGCCAGCTCAGCAGGTCGTACACTCCGGGCTGCCCCGGCGCGCCGTTCTCCTGGCCCTCCGCCGAGAGGGTGTGGGCCTGCTCGCCGGAGAGGCTCTGAAACATGAACATGCCTCTGCCGATCATGTAGTCGCCCATTGCGCCAGAGCCGGAGAGCACCGCGATTATCGCAGAGGATTCGCCGGCGTCTTCGCCCTCCGAGGACAGGTCCATCGCGTAGGTGGGAGTGCCGGTGACGAGGTTGGTGTCCGACATGGAAATCATGTAGTTCATGGACGAGGGCATCTCCGAAACGCTGTTCCTGACCATCGCGGCGCCTGCGCCGATGGACAGCGAGCGGGCGCCTGGCGCCCAGCCGGCGAACACTCCGGCGGCGGTCTGAGTCGAGTCCTCCCAGCCGCTGGCCGAGTGGTGCTCGGTGTGGCGGGTATCGAATGCGCCGTCGCCGTCCTCGTCAACGAACTCGGACCAGGAGGCCTCGACCTGCCCCTCGCCGCTGGCGAGGACTCCGCCCGGACCTGTCAGTTCGATCTCCTCGAAGATCCTGCGGTCGAAGAAGTCCGCAATCGCGCCGAGCCCGACTTCCGAGCCGGGCAGGAGCGCGCTGCCGCCGATCAGGAAGCCTCCCTCTCCGTCGTCGTCCTCGTCCAGGGCGGCGTCGTCCCCGGTCGAGAGGTTGGCGAGGCCCGTGTAGAGCCTGTAGCCCTCGATCTCCACTAGCCTGTCCGGAAGCGGCTGCAGATGGAGAAGCCCTCCAGCCCAGAGATCGAGATCGTCGTAGATCAGCCCCGAGGTGGACATCCACCTGAAGGTCTCCGGCTGGGAGAAGGCCACAGCCGCAATGACCAGCAATGCAACCAGCGTTCTCATAACACCCCCTCCCAGGCAGCCTTGCCGGCTACCTGACTATCGCGAACTTCAGGAGGCTCGCCTCCCCGCCCAGTCGCACCAGAGCGATGTAGGCTCCCGAAGATGCTGGTTCGCCCGACGAGTCGAGGCCGTTCCAGCGCGTAGCCTCGCCCGGCAGAGGAGCCCTGTAGGCGCCTGCCGGCAGTCCTCTCCTGACGTCCTGCCACACGGGCACCCCCCCGATGGTGAACACCCTGACCTCTACGTCGGACGCTGCTTCGAGATCGAATCCGAACCACACATCCCCCGTCGAGGGGCTGGGATAAGCGCTAGGGCCCGCTCCGACGGGCGTCATGTCGACATAGACCGTCACTTCGACGCCATCCTCGCCCAGCACGCCGGACACGGGAATGACCCCCGTGCTCTCGTCGCTTCCCGTGACTGTGAAGGGCCCCAGGACCCCGGGGCATGCCGCGAACCAGCCGGCCTGGTTGGTCGTCACCATGTGCTCCGTACCGCCGACGGTGATCACGAGCTGGAGTCCCTCCAGAGGGTCCCCGTCGTCGCTGCGCACCGCGCATCCTGTGACAGAGCGCCACCGGCATGCCGCGCCGGCGTCTATGATGCCCCAGCCGAGGCCGTCGTCCGGGGAGGCCGCCTGCGAGGCAGTCGCCCTGAGAGCGTCGAGCGCATCGAGCGAGGACCACTCGGGATGGGCCTCGAGAAGCAGCGCCAGAGCAGACGAGACGATGGGGGTCGCGAACGAGGTGCCGTTTCCCGAGGAGTAGCCTGCCTGGCCCTCCGGCGAGATGAACACTACGTTCACACCGGCGGCGCAGGCATCCGGCTTCGTCCTCCCGTCGGCAGTAGGGCCGCGGGACGAGAAGTAGGCGAGCGAACCCGCCTCGTCCACCCCTCCCACAGCGAAGACCGAATCTCCGTCGGCGGGCGCGATGAGCGTTCCGGGCGCCGGCCCGTTGTTGCCGACAGCGTTCACTACGGGCATCCCGAGCGATGCAGCCAGGTCGGCAGCGATCGTGGTCACCGCCGTGTTGCCGTCCAGGTCTTCGTATCCGTACCAGTCCACATAGCCGAGCGAGCTAGAGACGAGGTCCGCCCCCCCGAGCTCCATCCACTCGAGGCCCGCCACCCAGAAGTCCTCCTCCTGCTGGTACTCGCCGCTCGTGTCCTCGGTCTTGGCGAGGAGGAACGATGCTCCCCTGGCCCCCCCGGTGTAGATGCCCGGCTCGTTGGCCGCGATGATGGAAAGCACGGCGGTCCCGTGGTTCGCCTGCCCGGGAGGATCCCCTTCCTGCTGGGAAGGATCGGGATCGTCGCCGAGGAAGTCGTACTGGTCCAGCACGTCGGCACCGGCCAGGGCGGTGTGCCAGAGGTTGAAGCCGGTGTCGAGGATTCCGACGACAGTGCCTTCACCTGTATAGCCGTGTGCGATGAGGGTCCCTACCCCGGCCTGGCAGAGCTGGCCGGCCGAGAAGTTCTGCGAACCGGCCGGCTCCGGCCCGGGAGCCTCCGGCGTCCAGGCGCTCCGCGCGACGGGGCGGACCCCGGTCACGAACGGGAGGCCTGAGATGTTCGCGATCTCCTCTTCGTCCGCCTCGATGCTCACGGCGTTCAACAGCCGGGAGGAGGTTCTAGGAGCGGAGCCGGCGAGCAGGGACACCTCCTCGACATAGAGCGGCCAGGGCGGGAGATCGAGCTCGCTGGAGAGGGCCGCTCCTGCGGAGAGGCGCCGCTCGGCGCAGGCGCCTCCGGCGAGCAGCGAGGCAGCCTCGGCCACCCTCTCATCCACCATGGGTCCGCGGTCAGTGAAGAACACCCACCACAGCGTTTCGCCGTCCACTGGAGGGGTGGCGGAGAGCATCAGCAACAGGAGCGGCTGCATGGGGGGTCGAGACCGTCAGGTCTCGGAATGGTCCCACCACTGCCAGATGTAGTACTCGCCCGTCGAGTCGGGCCGGCACATGAACTCGGCCTCGCCAATGGCCTGGTACCCCTGGGATTCGCCGGTATAGACCTTCAGGTCGAAAGTGTACATTGACCTCAGGGTCTGGCCGGTGGGGTCGCCGGACCACGGCTGCCAGGGAGAGCTCGAGATGAAGTCGAGATCGATGGAATAGACCTTCCCGAACATCTCGTCATGGAACTCCTCCTCGAGGTCAAGTCCCCAGTATGTGTCTTCGATGCCGTCTCCGTTGTAGTCGTCCCAGTCCACCTCGAGGAGATGGAACTCGAAGTCGCTCCGGAAGCAGTCAAGATAGTGGCTCAGATCTCTTGCGTTGTATGCGTACTGGAGGTTCTTCACCACCTTGTACGCGCTGTCGCAGAACTCGTAGTACTCGGGGCCGCCGCCTCCGCCGCCCTGGTCGGGAGCGAAGGGATTCCAGCAGCCGGCCGCCGCCAGCCCCAGCGATGTCGCGAGGACCGTGCAGGCGAGGCGCAACCATCTGTAAGCGGACATAAAACCCCCGTGCGGCCCTATGTTTAGGTGCCGTTCCTAACCATCGCTCTCATCATAATGCCCGGGCGAGGCTTCCCCGTCAAGCTCGACTGGCGTTGACGGGGGACGCCGGCTTGGCAATGCTTGCGAGGGGTATGCACATGACAGTACTGGCCCTCCTGCTTGCCGCCGTCCCGGCTCCAGCGCCGACGGTGGATGAGGCTATTCTCCTCTACGAGAATGGCGACATCCCCGGCGCCATCGAGGCTCTGTCCGACCTCGTGGACGAACCGGGGCTCTCGCTCGACGAGCGCATCCGGGCATGGGACAGGCTCGGCTCCGCCTACTTCGCCATGGGCGAGATGGCAAGCGCGAGAAACGCCTATCTCCAGCTCCTCATGCTCGACGTCCACTACGATCTCTCGCCTCGCGCCAATCCCCGTCTCAGGGAGTTTCTCGGGCAGGTGCGTGACGAGAGCATGGCGACGGCTGTCGTGCAGAGCAGCCCCGAAGGCGCGTTCGTGACCCTCTCGGGCGAGTTCCTCGGCGTGACTCCCATCGTCCTCGACGGCCTCCTCGCCGGCGAATCGTACGAGGTCTCGGCCTTCGCCAACGGGTATCAGGCCCAGACGATCACGCTCTACGCCATGGCTGGCAGCATGCACGAGGTGGACTTCCAGCTCGTCGAGCTGCCTGCGACGGTCAACATCGCCGGCCCCGGCCCCGATACGACCGGAGCGGTGCAGATCGCGTCCGATGGCTCCCAGGGAGGCGTCCAGCCGGACATCGCCGCGATTCTCGGCCCGCAGATCGCACTTTCCGGACAGGGGGAGAGCCAGGTTGCGGGCGGAGGAGGGGCGCTTCAGGGCCAGCAGGGACAGACCATGAGCACTGCCGATCTCGTGAACATCCTCAGCTCGGGCGGTGGATTCGACATGGCCGCGCTGGCGAGTTCCGGCGCTCTCAACAGCCAGAGACCAGCGGTTGACTCGCTGGCCGGCTCGCACCGCATCGTGAATCCATCCGTCTCGTCCGGCGTGCCCATTCCGGTGGTGGACGGGGCCGAACTCGCCTCGCTCATGGTGTTCTCCGAGTCCGCCTCGCAGCAGGGCTCGTCGTCCGAGCCCCTGCCGGGCAGCTCGCGGTCTTCCGAGGAGATCATGGAGGTGCTCGCAGAGAAGCGCCCCGAGATCACCTTCATCTACAACAAGCATCTGCGGAGCGACCCTATGCTGATGGGCACCGTGATGGTGGAGATGGTCATCGAACCGAGCGGGAGGGTCTCCCGCGTGGACATACTGGAGTCCACGACCTACAACCCGGCATTCGAGCTTGAGCTGGCGCAGGCGATCGAAACCTGGCGCTTCGGGGCGGTCGACTCCGCCGAGGACCCTCTCACCGTACTGTACCCGTTCTCGTTTTCCCAGTGAGGGCCGGCTCCGCAGCCCGGGAAGCCCTTCTGCAGCCCAGACCCGGACAGAGCGGCGGAATCCGCAAGATTCTCGATGACCTCGGCGGCTGTTCAACCGGCATTTGCCGCATCCGCACCGCCGGTGCCAGGCTCTCCTCCGGAGAGGGGGCGGGCGCAGTCCTGCCGCGCCCGCCGGGGTTGCCCGAAGGGAGCGCCCCGGCGTCGGTTGTCGATGCGGGAGCGGACCATCCGTCCCGGGGGCATTCCCTGGCACAGTAGCAACGCACGCTCGGGAATGAGGGTTCCCATGGTGCAACAACGCGCTGGCAGCTATTGTGCTGTTTATTCTATAGCAAAGGGTTTTATTCTGATTCCGAGCCCTTGATCATGTCGGAGAAGCTGTGGGCTCACCAGCCAGGCCCGGGTGCCGTGACCGTCCATTCCTCGGCGCCCGTCTGATGGAGTTCGAAGCCCGCATCGCCGAGAACGGCCCGGAACATCTCGACGTTCTTCTCGAAACCGTCGAGGAGCACCGTGCGCCCGTCGGACGAGGCGAGCCTGAGCAGGCGCCTGTTCATCCCGTACGAGCCGCGCGAGAGCACGAGACCCGAGAGGGGGACGGACACCTCCCTGCCCTTCACCAGAAGAAGGAAGAGCAGCCCCATCTGCATCCTGAAGGGCGCCCATCTGCCGAAGTCTCTGAAGACGAACCTCCTGTCGGTGATGTGGAAGGGCGAGGACAGCGGATACTTCAGCTTCCCCCCGCCCTGGAGCATGAAGAGACGCCCCGACTTCAGCAGGCGCTCTCCGGCCTCCAGCTCGAGTCCAGCCACGCCGCCACCTCCATGTGCTCCGGCGCCCCCGGAGACGCCCCCGGGGGCGTCCTTCTCCAGGGGCTACTCCAGCCGGGCTGTCGAGCCCGGAACGACCTCGGATGCCTGGCATTCGACCCCGGGGACATGATCGTAGAGGAACTTCTCGACCCTGACCGCGAAGTCCAGCCTATTCGGCTCCATCGCGAATCCATGCCCTTCATTGTCGTACACCACGTACTCCACCGGGATGCCCGCACCGCGCAGCGCCTGCACCATCTGGTCCGACTCGGCCTTCACGACCCTGGGATCGTTCGCTCCCTGGACGATCAGCATCGGGACCCTGATGGAATCCACGCTGTTCAGCGGCGAGCGGGCCTCCAGCAGCTCGCGGTCGGTTTCCAGACTGCCCACTCTCACATCCATCATCGCGTCCAGGGGGCGCCAGTACGGGGGAACGGTCTCGCGCCAGGTAACCAGGTTGGAAGGCCCGAAGAAGTCCACCCCGCAGCAGTACAGATCGGGCGTGAAGGTCACGCCGGCGAGCACGGCGTAGCCGCCGTAGGATCCGCCGAGGATCGCTATCCGCGAAGAATCGGCGATGCCCTCATCCACGGCCCAGAGGGCGGCGTCGGTCACGTCGTCCTGCATCCTGCCCCCCCATTCCCTGTTCCCGGCGTTCAGGAAGGCCTTGCCGAAACCGCTCGATCCCCGGAAGTTGACCTGCAGGACGGCGAAGCCCCTGTCGGCGAGGAGCTGGACGAATGGCTCGTAGCCGTAGCTGTCCCTTGCCCAGGGGCCGCCGTGGACGTACATCACAAGGGGCCAGGGGGCCTCCCCCACCTTCGGTCTCGTTAGATAGCACGGCAGGTCCAGTCCGTCGCGGGACGTGACTAGAACAGGCTCCATCGGTGCCAGATCGTACTCCTCCAGGGCCGGGATCGCCTGGAACAGCAGCCTGGCCTCCCGGATCCGCCTGTCGTAGAGATAGTAGGTGGCTGGATTCCGCACGTCGTAGTAGACCACTATCCAGGTGCTGTCCTGATTGTCGCGCGACACGATTGCGAAGTCGCCCTCCCGGAATCCTCTCAGATAGTCGTAGTCGGCCTGGACGGACGGATCGAGTATCTCGACCCTTCTCCGCAGATGGTTGAAGCTGACGGCAACCGGCTCGCCGGTCTCCTGGTCGAAGACGACGCCCTCCACATCGGCGAGGGAGTCGCCGGCGATGAAGGTCGTGTCTCCCGATGCCAGATCCATGTAGTAGAGCCTCGTTGTGTTCGAGCAGAGGTTCGATGTGATGTAAACCCCCCTGCCATCCTCGCTGAAGGCCAGGGGCGCCACCTCGTCGAGTGCGCTGAAGCGGAGCAGCGGGCGCCATGGAGCCCCGGCGGAGTCCCTCACGAAGTAGCTGATCTCTCCTGTCTCCTGGTCTATCGCAGCATAGCCCCTGACCTCGAGGTGCTCGTCGGTGAAGTAGCCCAGTACGAGGTCGCCCTCCTCGTTACCGCCGGGATTGTCCTGAACCATGGTGAGCGCGCCGGTGGCCAGGTCGCACGAGTAGACGTCGAAGAACATCCGGTTGTCCCTGTTCATCTCGATGACGACCGTTCCCGGCTGGTCCTCGTCGGTCGCCGAGACGTACGCTCTTACGCCCTCGAACGGCGTGAGGTCGGCCACCTCCCCGGAAGCGACATCGAGCCGGTAGACGTGCGTGTTCTCTTCTCCGGCGAGATCCTGCATGTAGAGGATGTGCAGCCCGTCCTCGGCCCAGAAGTAGTTCGTCACACCCCTGTTTGTGTCGGAGGTCAGCTGTCTGGCTCCGGAACCGTCTGCGCTCATCACCCAGAGGTTGAGCACGCCGTCCGCCGGGGCGATGTAGGCTATGAGGGAGCCGTCGGGGGAGAGCTGGGGGCCCACCCTCTCGGGATTTCCGAAGAGGACCGACCTCGGGATGAGCCGGGCGGAGCCCGGCGAGCCATCGAAGGAGAGGGCCGGAGAGGCGGTTTCTTCGACAGGCTCCGGGCGGCCGCAAGCAAGCGTCAGGACCGCGATGAAAGACAGCGTGATTCTCGATGAAATGCTCATGACAACCTCCGTCACGGAGCAGGGCGGCTCGGACGGCCGCCCGCGTTGTCCGGTCCCGTCGCTTGTGCGGTTGATAAAGAGGAATTCCAGGAATTGCGAGAGGTGCCCGGGCCGGAACGGGCAGTCTCCTGCGCTCAGCTCCCGGGCGGCTGCCTGCGCCGCAGTTCGAAGAGCTCGTCGGCGAGAGACAGAATCTCCTCCCGCCTCTCGAGGGCCGCCACCCACTTCCCGGGAAGGGCGCCGAATCCCAGGCGGGTGCCCAGTATCGCGCCGGTCAGACAGCCTGTCGAATCGCTGTCTCCGCTGTGGTTGACCGCCGCAGTGACGCCCTTTCGGAAGTCGCTCTCGTTGCGGAGCGAGCAGAAGACGGCTATCGCAAGGGCTTCATCGGCCACCCATCCCTCGCCGAGCTTCTGGATCCCCTCGGGAGCGGTGACGGTCGAGGCTGCGAGCTCCTCGGCCCTCTGCACCGCGTTGAGCGTCTCTTCGTGCCCGCGCCTGCCGGTTAGGGGTCTGCGGGCCTTGCGAAGGGCTTCGGACAAGGTCCTGCCCTCGACGAGGGCCGCGATCAGCTCGGCCAGGAATCCCCCCGCCAGGTGTCCGGTGGGATGGCCGTGGGTGAGCGCCGCGAAGCGCGATGCCGGGTCGAAGGCGCTGCCGGGCGGCCATGCCAGGCCTGCGGGGGCGACCCTCATCACACCGCCGCAGCCCTTGCTGTCGTTTATCGGGGAATCCATGGTGCCGAAGCCGCCCGATCCGAGCGCGTCCAGGCATGTGCCTCCAGGAGACCTTATCTCGGCTGGATTGGTCTGGGTCCTGCGCCAGGCCCTGTATTCCTCCAGAACCAGCCTGTAGGGGTTGCCGCCATCGCGCAGGAAGCGCATGCAGCCGCGCGCCGTGGCAAGGCTCATCTGCGTGTCGTCAGTGAAGTAACCGGCCGGAAAGCGATCCCACGGCTGGAGTTCGGTGATCCCCCGGACGCCGTACTTGCTGCGGATCGTCGAGAGGCTCTCGAACTCAACCGGCGCCCCGAGCGCGTCGCCGAGCGCGAGGCCGGCCAGGCAGCCCCTGTATCTGCTCTTCCGGTCTATCCTTGCCGGACGCTCTTCCTTCGGTTCCTTCGCTGGCATAATGAAAGGTAATATAGTGAATCTCCGAAGCCGCTCCACTCCCCGGCGAGGAAGCGGGGCTTGCCCGGGCATTCCGTTCGAACGATTCTATGTGCCAGCGAGATGCATCCGAGACGCCACCGGCCGGGCCGAGAGCCGGGTCCCGCTCCCTTGCGGCCGGGGGAGGAGGGTTCGATGACCTGGTCCATGATGATGATGGCCTCGCTCCTTTCCGGGCCCGGCCCGGGCGCCCCGGCCGTCGCACCGGAGCAGGGTCTTCCGTCCTGGCACGCGCTGGAGGAGGCCGCCCACCCCGGCCCGCCTCTTCTGGAAGGGGTGGAGGGGGCCGACGCCGGCAGGACGACCTCAGCCACCGTGCTCGGCTTCCTTCCCTACTGGGCGGGCTACACATGGCTCGAGTACGATCTCATCAGCATTCTCGCCTGCTTCTGCCTCGACATGGGCGCTTCCGGGACGATCACCTCGTGGCACGGCTTCCCCGGTGCCTTCGCGACTCCCATAGACGGCGTTCACTCCGCCGGGGGGATCGCTGTGATAACAGTCTGCAACTTCAGCTCCTCGGCCATTCACTCGATACTCACCACCAGCAGGGAGACGGCGATAGCCTCTCTAATGGACGTCATGGACACCTGCCCGGTGGATGGCATCTGCATCGATTTCGAGGGGGTCGCCGCTGCAGACAGGGACGAGCTCACATCCTTCATGCAGGAGCTGCGCCAGGAGCTGGACATCCAGCATCCCGGCAGCCACCTCTCGATCTGCACTCCCGCCGTGGACTGGTCGGGGGCATTCGACTACGACCTCCTTGCCGAGACCGTCGACGCCCTGATGATGATGTGCTACGCCTTCCACGGCTCCTGGTCTGCAGTCGCAGGGCCCTGCTGTCCGCTTTCGGGGTGGGGCTCGGGCCCGGAATCGCCGACGAACATGATGTGGTGCCTGGGCGACTACGTCATCCACGCGCCGGAGGTGCACGAGAAGCTGCTGGTAGGCCTGCCCTACTACGGCCATGAATGGGAGACGGCCGACCAGTACCCGCACTCCGCGGTGACGGGGGACTGCACCACGTACCTCTACACGACCCTGGCCCAGCGCGCGGAGACCTACGGCAGGCTGTGGGACGAGGAGTCCTTCACCCCCTGGTACGCCTACCAGAGCGGCTCGTGGAACCAGGGATGGTACGACGACGAGGTTTCACTCGGGCTCAAGTACGACATCGTTCTCGGGTCGGGGATGCAGGGCATCGGGATATGGGCCCTGGGATACGACGGATCGAGGCCGGAGCTCTGGGATGCGATAGAGCAGCGCTTCACGAGCCCCTGGCCTGCCGACGGCATGACAGACAACCTGGAGAACCTGTGCACCCTGGGCGGGCCGTCGCAGTACTGGCACTTCCACGGCACCGGGCAGATCCTGTCGCATTTCTACACCTACAGCATCTCCTCCGGACCCGACGTGAACTGGGTCCGGTGGGAGTTCGATCTTCCTCCGAACAGCGGATCCTACCTTCTCGATGCCTGGATACCATCCGGATCGAACGCGGACGCCGTCTACAGGATCAGCCATTCCGGCACCGTGGACACCATGGTCGTCCACCAGTCAGCGTTCCAGGAGCAATGGGCCCCTCTGGGCGGACCTTACCCGGCGGCCTCCGGTTTGTCGGTGCTGCTGGGGGACTGCACGGGCACCGGAGGTCAGAGGATCGGCGTGGATGCCGTGAGATTCACTCAGGCTGCAGGCGCCGGTGACGGCGGAGCCGGGGGCCCCGTTCTGCCCCTGGAATGCTCGGCGAGCCCTGCTGCATCCTTCACGCTGGTGGCAGGCCCCCTCGGAGAACCCGGAGCTCTGAGGTTCTTCGACTGCTCCGGAAGGGAGGTCGGCATGACACCGGTCCCCGCCGGTTCGCCGGTTCCGGTGGTCTGGCCGTCCGACGCGGCCTGCGTGCAGCCGGGGGTGTATTTCGCGGTGCTCGACTGCGGCACTTCCGGCGCAGCCGTGGAGAGGATGGTCCTCCTGCCCTGACGCCCGGGGTGCCGGGGTTCGCGCGACGGGCTAGAGCTGGTGGCCGAAGATCAGCAGAGTGTCCGGGTACGCCTGGGAGAAGGCCCTGAGCCGACCCAGGGAAATGCGCGCCTTCGCCGGATCTCTCGAGAAGCCGGGAGCGACTTCCTGCTCGAAGCCTATCCTCGTGTGGGAAGCGTCGCCGACCAGGAGCACCGGCCCCTCCTTCGACACGACGAGGTAGGAAACATGCCCCCTCGTGTGCCCGGGGGTGTTGACAGCCCAGACCGAGCCGTCGCCGAAGACGTCGATGCACCTCCCCAGGAGCGGCATCTCCCTGGCCGAGCGGAAGTCCAGAAGCCTCATCTCGGTGATCCTCTCGAGATGCCTCGTGAAGACGAACGGCCAGTAGCGCAGAGGCGTCTCCCCCCTGCCGCAGCACCCCGGGAGGGAGCCGCCCAGATCTGCGAGCCCTGCCGTGTGGTCGGGGTGGAGGTGGGTGAACATGACGAGTCCGGGCCTGACGCCCGAGGCAGACAGCTGGCTCGCCAGGTCTTCGCCTTCACCTTGTGCGAAGGGGCTGACGAGCCTGGATGCGGCAAGGCCTTCGATGCTGCCGAGCGGTCTGACAGAGAACGACCGGTCGAGACCCGCATCGATCAGGATGTCCCCGTGCCGCGGATGGCGGACGGCATGGCAGATCACCAGGCTGTTCACGGGTTCGTCGAGGGGGAGATCCGAGGCCTTTCCGGGCGCCGGGGAGACCAGCGTCCCCAGCGTGGTCTTCTGGCGTCCGGTGACGAAGGTCGTGAGGTCAACCCTGGCGGCTGCGACAAGCACTTCCTCCCAGGTGGAGAAATCGCTCCGCGGAGGATGGAATCGCTTCATGCGCGGCCTGAACAGCGTCATCGCCCGATCACCGCCCGATCCTTGCCCGAAACGTCGAAGATGCCGGCACTGGCCCAGTTCAATATAACCCTTCCGGAGCAGGACGCTGCACCTCATCCGGGATCGTTTCCCGCGACGCTGGTTCCGCAGTCGTCCTCGAGCCGTCAGGCATGAGCCTCGGCATGCGTGTCCGGCTTCGGGGCGCCGGCCTGGTTCGAGGAAGCGAGCGCTCTCTGCTGGCGCCGCCAGCCTGTCCGGCGCCCCGGGCGCCTCGGCGGCAGGCGAGGGCGAACGCGAGAGCTGCGAAACAGCAGGCGTCGAAGGCCGTCATTCAACCCTCGAAGCAGCCCCATCCCTCCCCGGGGCCGCGACGAAGCGCCCGCGATGAAGCGGATGTTCCAGGTAGCCGCCCTGCGTGCGCGAAACGCGTACAGGTCGCCTGGAGACCCCGCGCCGGGGTGCTCCATTGCCCGCGAGGTGCGGGAGCCTTAGTATCGGAACCGGTCCGTCAGCCATGGAGGTGTGAGATGGAGCCTGTGAAGAGCGGGACGGTGCTGTACTGCGAGAGGTGCGGCGTCGAGGTCACAGTGACGAAGGACTGCGGGAGCGCCGACTGTTCGATCGTCTGCTGCGGCGAACCCATGAAGAGGAAGGGCGGGGGCTGCTGCTGCTGCGGGGGCTGACCCCGCTTCCTTTCACGAGGGGGCGGCTTTCCCAGCCGCCCTGCTCTCCTGGCCTGAAGCATTTCTGCGCAGTCTGTCTTCGTGCCCCCTCCTCCACTCCTCCATGCTCCAGGACCTCCCCGGCTCCCGGAACATGCGCCGGAAGGCGGCGCCGATGGGGTCCTCTCCGTAGTCGGGATCGTCGTGCAGCAGCGCTACGAGATCGTGGAACAGCTCGCGCATGTTCCCGGCCCTGGTGACATAGCTATCGAAATCCTGCGCAGCGGCCGTCATGCAGTCGAGGGCCCTGCCTGCGAAGCCATGAGGCAGGAGCGGCAGGGCGGCAAGCGCCTGCGACTGCTTTCCTGGCCATGGCATCCAGCGCCTGTTCATCGCGAAGGCCGCCTGCTTGGTGTGCTCCCATGCAGCTCCCAGTATCTCGTGAGAGCCGAGCGGTCCGAGCGCGTCCCATCTCAGCTCGACGAGATCGGAACAGAGGTGCAGGTCGCCCCGCACCAAGGCCTCGTCGAGCCTGCGAATCCGGATCGTGTCGGAATAGCAGACCCTGTCGGCGATCAGCTCGCTCGACCTGCCGTCCCTGTCGAAGGCCAGCCAGCCGACCGATAGCTCCGCCCTCACGCCGTCGGGCCAGACATAGTTCGGGGAGGACCACTTCAGGAGGTCCACCCTCGTGAAATCGAACCGCACGGTGTCAGGCCCGATCTCCGGGCTGCAGGTGCCGAGTATGGAGCCGTCTCCGCGCCTCCAGGCGAACTCGGCGGGCACCGCGAACGGATCGAAGGGATCCATGAAGATGAAGGCGTCTATGTCGGAATCGATGCGGGCGGTTCCCGCGGCGACACTCCCTGTGCATACCACGGCTCTGACGCACTCCTCCACCGAGAGCTCGCGCTCGATGAAGTCGGTCAGATCGGCCCTCTTGCGCGCTGACGAAGCTACCATAATCCCCTCCGGGCCTCTTTTACATCCATCCCGCTTGGTCCGGTGCGACCCGCCGTGCGTATGGACTCAAGAGCGCTTCAATATACCGCATGATCCGTCCACGGACATCTTCGGGGGCGCACGGCGGCAGCGTATTGGCGTCGGCGTCATCTTCTGCATATCATCATGCACTGCATGCTATTCCATATTCACTAGAGGCTCGGGCTGCAGCAGCCGGTTCCGCCGGGGCCGGACAGGTCGAGCGGTCCAGGCGCAGATGCTCCCCACGGTCCCGATTCGGGAACCGGCGGGGGCTGCCAGGTGTAGTACAGTCGAGGGCGAAGCGGCACAAGCGGCCGGACCGCGGAGGGGTCTGTCGGAGGGGAGGGAGGTAGGCGGTGAACAGGGGGTTCAGCCTGGTTGAGCTGATCGTCGTGCTCGCCGTGCTCGCCGTGCTAAGCTCCATCGCCTCTGCGAAGCTCCAGAGCATGCGTGACGAGGCCGAGGCGGCCTCCTGCCGCACGAATCTCGCGAACCTCGCCACGGCGGAGCAGCTCTATGCCACCCAGCACGGCTACATCAACTTCTCAGGCTCGATGAGCGACCTGGAGCCCTTCATCACGGGAGGCGGCGGGAACAGCCCGGCCTGCCCCTCCGGTGGAGAGTACGTCCTCAACTTCGACCGGAGGGGCGGCGTGCAGTGCACATGGGCCGAGCGCCGCGCGCACGGCTCGGTATCCGACGGCATCAAGTCCTGGGAGTAGGCAGGGGAACCACCTAGAAGACCCCCGCTCCCCGCGGAGCTGAACCCGCACAGCAGAATGCCTTCGCCACCCCCTCGACGCCGGGCAGAGCCCGGACCGAGTGCGGAAGCCGTCCTCCGGGACGCACTCTTGCATCCTTCACAACCCTTACGCGCCCGCTCCTGATGACCTATCTTCCCCTTGCAGGGCTTCTGCGGCTCGAGGGCTCGGAGGGCGATGGAACCTGATCCCGTGAACAAGGATACGATGATCACCGACGATGCGGGCTTCTCAGCAGGGATGGAGGCCGGCGAGCGCTATGTCCTGAGCACCCCTTGCACCCGGATGGGGATCGTCGAAGGGCTCCTCCCCTTCCATGGAGGCATGCCGTTCACCGAGACGTGCGGCGGCACAGCATCCCTGACCGGGGTTCTCGAGACGGCCAGAACAGCGGCAAGGTGGATATCCCGTTTCTTCTGCAACGGCCCTTCCGGGCTCTTCCTGCCGGTCAAGGCGCACCGGGCAGTCGAAGGAATGGACGGCAGCGACGCGGCGGCGGTCGAAGCAGGGCGAAGGCGCGAATCCCCTCTCGGCGGAGACCGAGAACCGTTGCCTGCCGCAGCCTTCCGCATCTTCGCCGGGGAGACACGAGAACCCTGTCTCCGCAAGGCCGGGAGCCGAGCCGCCATGCTGGCGGAGAGGGAGGAGGGATGATCCCCTCTCTTGCGGCCCTTGCGATCCTTGCCCTGTCCGGGGCTGCGGAGAGCCAGCAACTGGAGCAGGAGGACGACTCGCAGGCGATGACACCCGTCCGGGGCATCCCGGAGGATCTCCTCCCCGATGGATTCGACAGTCTGGCCGTTCTGTCCGATGAAGGGATGGAGGACGATCCAGTGCTCACCGTGCTGGGCCTGGCTGGGGGAGCCGCCTCCGAGATCTGTTCGGTGCCCTTTCCCGGCATCTACAACAGCGCCAAGGCAGACTGGTGGTGGGATGGAGGAAGGGGTGCCGTGCTGGCCATGTCCCAGATGCCCGGGTCGGCATTCTGCTTCTGCGCATCCTATGTCCTCTCCGGAGCAGAGCCCTTTCTGGAGCTTTCGGAATCCTGGACGGACGATCCCTCGGCGGCGGATGTCGATTCCGCCGCCCTCCTGCTGGAGGAGGGCGATTTCTCAGGGGCGGCGGGTCTGCTGGCATCTGTCATGTACCCTGGCTCCTACATGGTCCCCGGCGACTGGGAGGCGCGATTCCTCGTCAGGGGACACTCGCTCGGGCTCGAGGCTCTGGAGAGGGGATCCCCAGCCGAAGCCGCCTCGGTGATGGAGGGGGCGTTCTCGTCCATCCTTGTCTTCTCTGTGGACCCTCTTCCGGAGGACGGCTTCGCCTCGCGTGAGGAATTCGAGGGCAATCCAGTGTCGGCCTTCATCGGCCTCGAGGAGTACGCCGGGATACTGAACGACTACGGCTTCCTCCTGGCCGAGAGCGGAAGGCATTCCGAGGCGCTGCCGGTCCTCGAGCGGGTCGTCGTTCTGGCACCCGACCGGGCCGCAGCCCGGCTGAACCTGGCCGACGTCCTCTGGGAGACCGGTGATGCAGCGGCTGCCGCTGCCCAATACCGATGCTATGTCAGCCTCCTCGAGGAGAAGGAGCTGATGCACAACTGCCCGGACAGGGCGCTCGAGCGCGCCAGCGACCGGGAAGGGGCCCTATGATGCGGGGGTTCGCACGCAAGCATCCGCGGTCGCCGCAGCGTAGCCTGCGCAGGATTCGTGGAGCGCCGCCCGGGGCCACGAGGCCGGATGCCGCGCACCCCGGCGAAGGGAGTGTCACTCGATGACCGTCTTGCATTTCGGAGGATTCCTTGCTGTGACTCTCACAGCGATGACTTGCGCCTCTGCAGCCGCCGCAGGCGACCTGCCCGTCGCTTTCGACCTGAGGGACGTGGACGGAGTCTGCTACGTCACCTCGGTGAAGAGCCAGATCGGCGGCACCTGCTGGACCCACGGCGCCATGGCGGCCATGGAGGGAAACCTCCTCATGAACGGAGCCTGGGAGGCCGCCGGTGAGGCGGGAGAGCCGAACCTCGCAGAGTACCACCTCGACTGGTGGAACGGGTTCAACCAGTTCTGGAACGGAGACGTCGACCCGCCGACCGGGGACGGCCTCACCGTGCACATGGGCGGCGACTACAGGGTCACGTCGGCCTACATGGCGCGGGGCGTCGGAGCCGTGCGAGACGTGGACGGCCAGTCCTACGAGCCTCCTCCCGAGCTGTGGGAGGCGGGTTTTCACATCTACTACCCGCGTCACATCGAGTGGTTCACCGCAGGCGACGACCTGGAGAGGATAGACGAGATAAAGGTCCGCCTCATGGAGGACGGGGTCATCGGCACCTGCATGTGCTACTCCGACCAGTTCATCGACGAGAACTTCGTCCACTACCAGCCGCCGGAGTATCCGTGGGACCCCAACCACGCGGTCGCAATCGTTGGATGGAACGACACGCTCCAGACACAGGCCCCCCTGCCCGGCGCATGGCTCTGCAAGAACAGCTGGGGCGAGGGCTGGGGCCTGGACGGCTACTTCTGGATCTCGTACTACGACCTCTGGGCCGGCCACCACCCCGAGATGGGAGCGGTCTCCTTCAGGGACGCAGGCCCGTTCGAGTGGAGCAGGGTGTACTGCCACGACCTGCACGGATGGAGGGACACTGCGGAGGACATTCTCTCCGCCGTCAACGCATTCCGGATCGAGGACGACGGAATGGTCGAGGCCGTGAGCTTCTTCACCGCGGCGGACACGACCGCCTGGTCGGTGGAGATCTACTCGATCATGACCGGGACTCCCCCGGAGGCCTCGTTCGAGGGCCTTCTCGCTTCGGAGTCAGGAACCTTCGAGCACCTCGGCCTCCATACCGTGGACCTCGAGGCACCCTTCGAAGTGCATGAGGGCGACAGCGTCTATGTGCGCCTGACCGTAGATCGGGGAGGCATGCCGTACGACCGCACCTCGGATGTCCCTGTGCTGCTGGGAGCCCAGTACCGCGTGATCGTCAACTCCTCGGCCTCCCCGGGGGAGAGCTACTACTTCACGCCCGGCGGCTGGGTGGAGGACTTCCAGGATTATGAATGGAATCCCTGGCCGGGGACTGGGAACTTCTGCATCAAGATCTTCACCGGCGACGCGGGACTGGCCGTGTCCCCCTCGCAGCCCGTGGTGATGACGGGGATGCCCGGGGGGCCGTGGGAGCCCGCGTGCTGGACGGAATGGCTCGAGAACCACGGCTCGTCGGCGGTCGAGTACTCCGTGGCGGTGGACCCGGAGGTGGACTGGCTGGACGTCGAGGGCCCGACTACCGGGCTGCTGGCGCCGTACCAGCCGGTTGGAATCGGCTTCTCGGTCAACGACAATGCCTGCCTGCTGGGCCAGGGAGCCTATGCCGCCTCGATAGTCGTGACAGACGAGACGACCGGCCTTGGCGGAGCCTGCATCCCGGTCGCCCTTCTCGTGGGAGAGGCGGAGGTCGCCTGGACCTGGACGATGGACCAGGATCCGGGCATGTCCCTGGACGAAGGCTGGGCCTGGGGTCAGCCCCTCGGCGGCGGCGGCGAGCACGGCTATCCCGACCCGTCGTCGGGCTTCACCGGAGGCTGCGTGGTGGGCTACAACCTGGCGGGCGACTACGAGAACGACCTGCCCGAGCGTTCGGCCGTGCTGGGTCCGCTCGACTGCTCGGAGCTGTACGGCGTCGGTCTCGAGTTCGAGCGATGGCTGGGAGTCCAGGAGAACGGATTCGACAAGGCCAGGGTGCAGGTCAGCTCCGATGCAAGGGACTGGCAGACAGTCTGGGAGAACGGAGGCTACCCTCCGGTCACGGACTCGGCATGGGTCCATGTCGAGTACGACATCTCCTCCTTAGCGGACGCCTGCCCTACGGTCTATCTCAGGTGGGTCATGGGCCCCACGAACGACGGCTGGCGCTACTGCGGCTGGAACATCGACGATGTGACCGTCACCGGCATCCCTCTCAGGGGCCCCGGTGGAGTGGTCCCTCCATCGCTCGTCCTCGAGGCGCCGGTGCCCAATCCCGTCATCTCGTCCGTCGCATTCGCCTATCACCTCCCGTCGCCGGGCTGGACGGCTGTCGGCATCTACGACATGGCGGGCAGGCTTGTGGACCGCGTGTTCGAAGGATTCCAGCTCCAGGGAGAGCGGAGCGTCGGATGGAGCCCGGACGGCGCCGGCGTGCCCGTGCCCTCGGGGGTCTATTTCGTGAGGGTGGTTTCGAACGGCAGTTCTGCGAGCAGGAGATTCCTCGTGCTCAGGTAGAGCCTCCGGCATGATGCGGAAGGGCCCCGCCGGCTTCGCGACGGGGCCCCTCGATTCCCTGCCGTGTCAGAGGTTCGTGTCGGTAAGCAGCAGCTCGAACTGGATCGACATGAGAGAGTCCGTGATGGAGCCGCTCCGCATGACGTGCCCGACTCCAGGAGCCAGCGCATCGGTGTGCTCGCGGAGCTCCTCGGGGTTGGTGTATGCTATCTGAGCACAGTCGTCGAAGTTGCCGAAGGGCACCGAGGCGGTGTAGCCGGTGGTGAGAACCTCGTAGACGCCGCCGGGGTCGTCCGGCCCTGGATACCATATCCTCCCGGGCTCTATCGGGGGGCTGTGAATGATCTCTCCCGCGGAATCGTCCAGGGACTCGTAGACGGACACCTGTCCGCCGTCCTCACGCCAGTACTGCGTTTCGAGAATCGCCAGCGTGTCGAAGGGGACCGAGTCGGCATAGAAGACCAGGATCTGCTCCAGGTCGGCCCTGAAGACAGGGAAGCCGGCCTCGTGCTGCAGGGTGTCGGATATCTCGATCTCCATGCTTCCATCCAGCGTCACGTCGATCGTGTCAGCCAGGGTGCCGTAGCCGGAGCATTGGTACTCCCAGCGGTTCCCCAGAGCAACCGGCATGTAGTCGAGGGGCGCGCCGGGGCCTCCGGGGCTGTCACCGCAGCTCGCGAGCAGCGCCACCGCAGCGGATGCGAGCAGCCTCTTCACCGATCCACCTCCTTGCAGCGTTCCTGACGCACAGCCATCCCGGGCCTTCCTTGCGGGGCCCGCAGTGCGGCCGTGCCGCTCAGTGGCCGCCTATGACGGTATATCCGAGCTTCCTGAGCTTCTCGGCCAGCTCGCGCTCGGCCTTCATCGCCTCCAGCTCGGTCATGTCCTCGGGATAGCCCTTCGAGAGCTCAGGCCGCAGCCTCACGCAGTGCCCCGCCATGAAGCGCCCCGCGAGGTCCCTGCCCCACGACCTCCCCTGCTGGTGCTGCTGGAACCTCGTCTCCGGGTCCTTCGACGTCTGGCCCACGTACACGCACGGCAGCTCGGGATTCGCCTTGGGATTCAGCCTCTGGACCCTGGCCCTCGTCTTCACCGAGTCGTCCACCTCGATCACGTACACCCTGTTGCGCTTCGAGGGGGGCTTGTTGGCGACGAAATGCCCCTGGCTCCGCAGCCTTTCGACAGTGGCCTCCAGGAGGGCCAGCCCCTCCACCATCCTGCCGAAGCTCTTCGTCATGCCGGGAACCAGCCTCCTGAAGTGGCTCGACTTGCTGACCTTCGAGAAGTCGCCGTCGGCGAAGAAGTCCTCGGGCCTGCCCTTGTTGAGCAGCAGCCTGACCTCCAGCACCGGCCTGTCCTCGCGCCCTGAGGGATTGAGCTTCCGCACCCAGCCCCACTTCGCCACCTCTGCATCCAGCTCGACAACGTAGAGGTAGTTTCTCGGGGCATTCCTGTCGCGGGTGCCTCCCTGTTCGCGCTCCCTCTTTCCGCCGCTTCCGGCGGAGGCGTCCTTCACAAGCCCCAGAGCCTTAAGCAGTGTCCTGAACACAATGCTCCTTACATGCTTTAGGAACTGGTAAAACGCCGATGAACCACCCCGGCCCCCTGTCGGAGCCGCAGTCCACCATGGCCATTATAAGCCTGCGGAGGTCCTGGGGGAGTCCGAGGCGCTGACCGTCCTCCTGTCCCCTTCACCGCACGCCGCGGTATGGCTCGACAGGCAGATCATCCATGTCGCGGAAGGAGAGCGCCTCGAAAAGTCGCCTAGCAAGGTTCAGGTTCGTCAGGAGAGGCACTCCGCAATCCACGGCTGCGCGCCTTATGAGATAGTCGTTGGACAGCTCCTCCGCCTCGTTGTTCTTGGGGATGTTTATCACAAGGCCTATCCTCCCCTCTCTGATATGGTCGATGCAGTTCGGACGGCCGCCCTCCAGCGGCCAGCGGAGCGTGCCGGTCTCGAACCCGCTCGCCCGCATGAAGCGCGCAGTGCCGGAGGTAGCATAGAACTCGAAGCCCATGCTCCTCAGCCTGTCGAGGACGGGCAGCCACTGAGCCTTCTCCATGAGGGGGCCGGTGGAGATGAGGGCCGATCTCCTGCCGATGACGAAGCCCACTGACCTCATTGCCGCGAGCAGAGCCTCGTGCATGTCCTCGCCTATGCAGGCCACCTCGCCCGTCGAGGCCATAGCCACCCCCATGGCGGGATCGGCGCCTGTGAGTCTCTGAAAGGAGAACTGGGCCGCCTTGACACCGACTCTGTCCAGGTCGAGGGCCGATGCCTCCACCCTCTCGACCCTCTCTCCGAGTATCGCCCTGGTAGCCAGATCGATGAAATTTCGGCCCATGACCTTTGACGAGAAGGGGAAGGTGCGTGATGCGCGCAGATTGCACTCGATGACACGCACCCTGTTGTCTCTGGCGAGGAACTGGATGTTGAAGGGGCCTGTTATGCGAAGGGCGCGCGCGATTCTCGATGCGATGGCCTTGACCTGCCTGGCCGTCTCCACATAGAGCCTCTGGGGAGGCATGACGACCGTTGCGTCGCCCGAGTGCACGCCCGCATTCTCGACGTGCTCGCCTATCGCGTAGAGGAGTACGGAGCCGTCGCTGGCAACGCCGTCGAACTCCACTTCGCGGGCGTTCTCGACGAACTTCGAGACGACCACGGGAGCCTCGGTGTCCACCCCGGTGGCGCGGGTGAGGTATTCGCGCATCCCGGCATCGTCCCAGACGACAGCCATCGAAGCCCCCGAGAGGACATAGGACGGCCGGATGATCACAGGGAACCCCACTCTGGCCGCGAATGCCGCTGCGTCGTCGATGCTCGAGGCCTTGGTCCACTCCGGCTGGTCCACCCCGAGCTCGTCGAGGAGAGCCGAGAACCTGTTCCTGTCCTCGGCCCTGTCGATGCTGTCCGGCGATGTCCCCAGTATCCTGACTCCCTGGGAGTGGAGGGCCTGGACCAGGTTGTTGGGCTCCTGGCCGCCCATGGACACTATCACTCCCTCGGGATTCTCGAAACCCACTATGTCCAGGATCCGCTCGGCGCTGATCTCGTCGAAATAGAGCCTGTCGCAGACGTCGAAATCGGTCGAGACGGTCTCGGGGTTGCAGTTGAGCATCGTCGTGAGGTAGCCCAGGCTCCTGGCTGCGGCAGCGGCGTTGACGCAGCACCAGTCGAACTCCACGCTCGAGCCTATCCTGTAGGCTCCTCCTCCGAGCACGAGGACGGTTCCGGCCAGAGGCTCGACATCCCCCGAGGCGGCGTTGTAGGTCGTGTAGAGGTAGTTGGTCGAAGCGGGGTATTCAGCCGCCAGCGTGTCGATCTGCTTCACGCACGGGACTATCCCCATGGCCGTGCGGGCGATCCTCACCGAGCGCTCGTCCGACCCGCACGCCCTCGCTATCTGGTCGTCGCTGAAGCCCAGCCTCTTGGCCTCGGCCATCAGATCCGGGCCGGGCATCCCGTTCGAGGTCTCAAGGGCTCGGCCTGCGGCGACTATCGCAGCCATCCTCTCCAGGAACCACGGGTCGATCGAGGTGAGTTCCGCCGCCTCGCTCACGGCCATGCCGCTCCGGAGAGCCTCTGCCACCGCGAAGATCCTCCGCGGAGTCGGCTCGGCGAGCTCGCGACGGAGATCCGCGAACTCCAGCCCGTTTCCGACCAGGCCCCTCATGCCGGTGCCGGTCATCCGCAGGGACTTCTGGAGGGCCTCCTCGAAGCCCCGGGCTATCGCCATCACCTCGCCAACGCTCTTCATCTGGCTTCCGATGCGGTCGTCCACCCTTCGGAACCTCTCGAGGTCCCATCTGGGAGCCTTGACGACCACGTAGTCCATGGCCGGCTCGAAGCAGGCTCTGGTCGTCCCGGTCACGCGGTTTACGAGCTCTGGCAGGGTCCTCCCCATTGCGAGATGGGCGGCTACGGCGGCGAGCGGGTATCCGGTGGCCTTGCTGGCCAGGGCAGAGCTGCGCGACAGCCTCGCGTTCACCTCGATGACCCTGTAGCCGCCTCCGCGGGGATCGAGCGCGAACTGGATGTTGCACTCCCCTACTATGCCGAGATGCCTCACGGTGCGGAGCGCCACCGATCGGAGCATCTGGTACTCCCTGTCGGACAGGGTCTGGCTGGGGGCGACCACGATGCTCTCGCCCGTATGTATGCCCATCGGGTCGAGGTTCTCCATGTTGCAAACGGCAATGCAGTTGTCCGCCCGGTCACGGACCACCTCGTACTCGATCTCCTTCCAGCCACCGAGGCACTCCTCCACGAGAATCTGTCTGACGAGGCGTAGCGCCGAGGCCGCCAGTGATGACAGGGAGGCCTCGTCGCTCGCGATGCCGCTGCCCAGCCCGCCCAGCGAATAGGCGGATCTCACCATGACCGGGAAGCCGAGGGCACGCCCTGCCTCCACGGCCTCGGCGACCGACCTGCACGCACTGGATCGGGCCGTGACCACTCCCGCCTCCGACAGCCTCATTACGAACCGCTCCCTGTCCTCGCTGTCGCGCACCGCCTCCAGAGGAGTTCCCAGCACGTCGACGCCGAACCGCTCCAGCACGCCCAGCTCCCAGAGCTCCAGCCCCACGTCGAGTGCGGTCTGTCCACCGAACCCGAGCAGGATCCCGTCCGGCCTCTCTCTCTCGATGATCCTGCTCACGGTCGGGGCGTCCACAGGAGCCAGGTATAGGCTGTCGGCCATTCCGTCGGAGGTCTGGACGGTGGCGATGTTCGGATTGACAAGGATAGTGCGGGCGCCCTCGCTCCTCAGGGCCTTGAGCGCCTGCGAGCCGGAGTAGTCGAACTCCCCCGCCTGCCCTATCCGCAGACCGCCGCTGCCGAGGATCAGGACGCTCTCCGGCTTACCGCGCATGGAGCTTCGCCTGCTGCACGAACCGGTCGAAGAACCATTCGGCGTCGCGAGGTCCAGGCGAGCCCTCGGGATGGAACTGCACGGCGGAGAAGGGCCGGCTCTCGTGCCTGATTCCTTCGATCGTCCCGTCGTTCAGGTTCGTGAACCAGGTCGTCCAGCCCTTCGGAAGTGAGCCCCCCACGACCGCGTATCCGTGGTTCTGGCTGGTTACGACGCATCGGCCGGTTCCCTCTTCGATGCAGGGCTGGTTCTGGGAGCGGTGGCCGAAAGAGAGCTTGTAGGTCGAGCCTCCGGCTGCGAGGGCCATGATCTGGCACCCCAGGCAGATTCCAGCCACCGGGATGGGGTCGGCGGAAGCCATCTCGGCCGCGACCGCCGATATGATCGAGCGGAGGACTGATGGATCGCCGGGTCCGTTCGACACCAGGAGTCCGTCGAGGCCGAGCCCGCCGACCGGCATCGTCGGCGGAACGAGGATCACTCTGCAGCCCCGCTCCAGAAGCGCCCGTACGATGCTCCGCTTGCAGCCGCAGTCCAGGACGGCCACCAGGGGCCCGCCGGCATCCCGGCCGATCCTCTCCGGCTCGCGCACGGACACGGACCTCACGAGCCCGTCGGATGCGAAGTCGGGCAGAGGCGGAGCGTCGGCCTCGGTCATGCCCTCCGGGATGATCCATCCGGCCATGGTTCCCCTGGAGCGGAGCCTTCTCGTCAGGTCGCGCGTGTCCACTCCCTCCAGGGCGCACACCCCGCCCGACTCCAACCACTCGCCGAGGCTCATGACCGCCCTGTGGTGGCTGTACTCGGCGATGTGGCGCGAGACTACCAGACCTCTGACCTGGATGCGTCCGGACTCGAAGGAGGTCTCGTCGGCTGAAGGATCGGGGACTCCGTAGCTCCCCGCGAGCGGGTAGGTCAGCACCAGAATCTGACCCGAGTAGGAGGGGTCGGTCAGGCTCTCGGTGTAGCCCGCCATCCCCGTGCTGAAGACGACCTCGCCCGAAGCAGGCACGCGTGCGCCGAAGATGACGCCCGGGTACTCGGCCCCGTCCTCGAGTCGCAGAACCGCCTTCGTCGGAGACCCCCCGTGAAATCGAGGCAATCTACAGGGAGAATGGGGCGGTGCCAACTCCCCCTCGGCAGGCCCGGCGTGGATGGCGCCGTGACCCGAACAGCCCGGCGCAGGCCGCTCTGCCTCTGATCGTCCCTCGGGGCGATCGCGTCCGGCGGCTGCCAGGCGTCCGCTTCCGGCCCGCGGTCATGCCGGCCGGGGCGGGTCGAGCCTAGAACCTGCAGGAGAGCGAAAAGGAGACGACCGGATAGACGCCGAACCTGTCGAACTGCTCCTCCAGGAGGGTCTGCTCGACCTCCACGTCCTCGGAGAGCTGCTGCTCGATCTCGGGAGGGAGAGCACCCCCCTCGCGCCACAGGTCAACGGTGTAGTCCTGGAAGACGACGCCCAGATCCATGCTCATGTGGAGGCCCGGTTCGGCGGCGGGCAGGCTTCCGAAGCCCATGCCGATGTAGGGCGCAGCAGGTAGCAGGCTCACCGTGCCGCGGATCTCCCCGAGCTGGTCGGGAGTGTACGACCGTGATCCGATGCCGAGCGGATCGTCGGACACGGCCGTCACCTCGACGCTCGCGTCGTTCATGAAGGCGCCGGCGGTGAAGTGGAAGCCGCCGTCACCCGGAAAGAGGTCGAGCAGGGCCGAAGTCCATGTCATGTCGGAGTCGTACCGGTAGGGTATTCCGCGGTATGTCGAGCCCAGGCCGAGCTCCAGGCTGCTGCGACCGGCCCGGACCTGGCAGAACCTGTTCACCCTGATGGCGCCCTCGAAGCCGAAGCCGGTGGTGCCTCCGAAGGTTCCCACCTGTATGCCGATGGGTGCAGGGGTGCTCGAAACCCCGGGGGCCGGAAGAAAGAGCGCGGGGAGAGAAACCTTTGCGATCATTCCCATCAATTGCCGGGCACGCATGGCAGAACCGCCTGTGGAAAGGGTCGTCCCCTCCTGCAGGAGACAACGCCGCTGGCGCCGGCAGGTTCCCGGCGGAAAGGATCGGCCTGCCGGCCCGGCGGATCAGGCGGTCTCGACCTTCATGGAGATGACCATGCAGCGCAGGTCCGAAACCCTGGACAGCGAATCCCTCGACACGCCCATGTAGCCGTCCCCCAGCATGTCGTACATGTTCGATGAGATGCCGAGCTCCGGCAGCCTCCCCGCCAGCCTTCCGCCCTCGCACAGGAATCCGAGCTGCACGGGCGTGGCATAGCCTCCGTCCGGAGTGAACTCACCCCCGCTGGCCATGGCCACGAATATCCCCGGCCTGCCGTCAAGGATCTCGGCGAGCGTTTTCTCGCAGGTGGAAGGCTCCGCTCCAGGGTATCCAAGCTGCGGAACGCCGTCGTACTCGCAGGCGGCCGCTCCGGTAAGCCCGAGTCCGAACCTGGCCGCGGTTCGCTTGTCCGTATAGGGGGCTGCCACCACGCCGTTCTCTACAAGGGGATGCCTGAATCCCTCGTTCACGGTTCCCTCGTCGTCGAAGAAGGCCGTCGAGCCGAGTGCGGGATCGAGGCACTGCTCCAGTGTGAACATCTCGGAGAAGAGCTTCCGACCCGCCTTGCCGGAGAGGAGAGAGGCGCCGGAGCCGAACCTGATCCCGTTCAGCTCGCCCATGACCTTCGACAGCGGCTGACCGAAGGCGTCGTGCGGAAATATCACCGGGAGCGTGCCTGCAGCGGGCAATGCGACGTCGTTCAGGAACGCGCGGCAGAATGCCAGTGCCTCTTCGAGGTACGCGGCCCTGTCCCATCTCCTGATGGATGAGGGGTGGACGACGCCGTCCATGATCCCCGTCGAGTTCCTGTGCTTGAACATGAGGTCCAGGGCCATCCCGTCCACGGAGCAGGAGAGGTCGAGACCGGCGTCGTTCACGATCGAGGTGTCGTCGCGATACCTCCGGGCCGACCCCGAGAAGATCAGCTCTGGAACCTCGCTGGAAAGCTCCTCGAGAAGCGACTCCGCTTCAGAGGGTAATGAGGCCGGATCCGGAAGATCCGGGCGCTCCTCTATATGCAGTGTCCTTCCGGAGGAGACGGCGAACGGGTACTCGACCCCGCGGGAGAGAACCGCCTCGGCCTCGGCCTGCTTCTCGACGGCGTCGAAGTCGCCTATGGCGCCTGCTACGCCCACGAGGCCCTCCCTGTAAACCCTGACGCCCGTCCTCGAGACGTCCTTCCTGCGTACGGACTCAACCGCAGTGCGGAGAATGTTCGCGGCGATCTCCACGTGACGCTTCGTCATCCTCTCGACATTCATCGCCTACCTCGCGCAGAGCCCGCGCACGCGCACGTACGGGCCCCCGAAACCCACCGGGAGGGGATACTGCTCGTGCTTGCCGCAGCCGCCTCCCGGTACAGTCGTAATCTCCACCCTGTCCGAGAGGCCGTCTATCCTCCCGAGCGTCTCCATCACGCTGCCCGTGACTACAGATATCCTCAACGGCTCGGCGACCTCCCCGCCCCGGATCATCCAGGCGAGAGAAGGAGCCATGGTGAAGGTCGAGAGCCCCGATCCATGAAGGACGGACTCGACGAAGATGCCCTTTTCGACCTCGCGGAAGAGCTGCTCGCGGGTGCTGGAGCCTGCTTCGATGAAGGTCGTGGTCATCCTCGGGATCGGTTCGTACTCGAAGCCGATGCTTCGGGCGTTGCCGGTCACCTCCTCGCCCAGTGCGGCGGCAGTGGAGGCACTGTGCAGCCTTCCCGAGAGCACCCCGTTCCTTACGAGCCATGTCCTTTCCGCGCTTGTGCCCTCGTCGTCGAACGGGGTGTAGCCGGTGCCGGGCAGGGTGCCGTCGTCGGCGATGCTCAGCATCTCCGAGCCGACCCTCGCTCCCATCGCCCATTCGCGCATCATCGTCTCGTCTCCGGCCATGAAGTCCGCCTCGCTCTTGTGGCCGAAGCTCTCGTGCGCGAATATGCCTGCCGCGAAAGGGCTCAGAATAACCGTGTAATCGCCGGGCTCGACCGGCACGGATTCGCGCAGGAAGACCGAGCTGCGTTCCAGGCGGGACTCGAGCACGGGCTCCAGCGGCTCGAGTTCGCCGATTCTCGAGGCGGCTACGAATGCAGTCTCGGCGAACCTCCTGTCTCCCTCGGACAGGCGGAACCTCCCCGACAGCCCAGCGTTCTGCGTGTCGAACACCAGGTCCGCCCCCAGGCTGGAGAAGAACGTCTTCACCTTCCTCTCGTCCATGTATCCGCCCGACCAGGACCTAACGAGCGGGTGCGACGCGAGCGGCTTCACAGACCTCTCGAGAAGCCGCAGCTTGAAGTCCGGCTCCACGCATGAGACCGCAGAGTCTTCGAACGTGATCAGCCTCTCCCTGTTGACCTGGAGCCGCTTCACCACCGGATTCGAGCCGATGCCGGCGTCGGGGGACGCCATGGAGGCCAGGGAGTCCATCTCCTCCTGTATCGCACCCGGGTTCGAGACAGCGCTGTAGAACCATCGCCTGCCGTCGAACAGCCTCACGAAGGCGGCCCTGTAGCTGCGTACTGTGAAGGCGTCCAGCTGCCCCATGGTCATGTTGATCCGGGTGCTGTGCACCTCCTCCATCCTGACATCGGTGTAGCAGCCTCTCGGGAACCTGTACATGGGCACCTCCTGCGGTTCCGGAACCGGCGGACCTGAGGCGGCGGGACGGGAGCCGGCCGCAAGACGAACATACTCCCTCCGGGAGGGAATGGCGTTATACTTGACAGCAATCTTCGGTATTGCTCCAGGAACCGGGTTGCAGGGAGGGCGGCGTGAGCCTGTTCGGGGCGGCAATCTCGGCAGTTGTGGCCGCCGGGGGCCTCCCGGGGATCACGGCCCCCCGGAACCGGTCATCTGCACGGCCGACGTCACCGGGGAAGTGACGCTGTTCCCGGCATGGAACCGACCGGACAGGTTCCCTGTCCCTTCAGGCGGACCTTCGGCAATCCCGCCCGGCTACACCCTCGTCGAGCTCGTCGAGCACCAGGGCTCAGCCTCGAGGGTCGGCGCTTCCATCGTCCTCTGGCAGAGCGACCAGTCAGGCTGCCCGGGCGGGAGCCTGCCCGGAGCGCTCGTGCTCTCCGCATCCCCGAACCAGGCTTTCTCCACTGCCACGATCGCCTTCGGGCTCCCGGGCGGCGGTGAAGCCAGGATCTCGGCATACGATATCACAGGCAGGCTGGAGGGGCGGATCTTCATCGGCTCCCCGGCGCAGGCGTACACGAATTGTCCGGGGACCCGGGCAGGAGCGACGGAGCCCCCCTCCCTTCCGGGATCTACCTGGTGAGGCTGGACACTCCTTCGGGATCGGCGGTGCGAAGGCTTGCAGTCGTGAGATAGCCCGGCGATCGGCCGGGCGGCTCGAGGAAGGAAACGCTCATGAAATCGTTCCTCTCGGTGCTCCTGTGCTTCCTGCCATGCGCGGGTGGCAGCCTGCTCTACCGGGGCGCGGACGGCGTTCCCGATGCATGCATCGTCGAATCCGGGGCCGGCTCCGAGACTATCCGGTTCGAGCTTCCCGCCCTCATCACGGAGGAAGCCGGTGACGGCTCCTCCGGGACGGTCTTCAGAGTGCCGGGATGGGGCTTGCTGGCCGTCGAGGGGAGCCCGGACCTCCCCGTCCTGAGGCGGATGGTGCGGGTTCCGGATGCAGGGGGTGTCGAGCTGGAAATCCTCGAGGAGACGACCGTCCTGCTCGGCATATTCGACATCCCGCCCTTCCGGAGGCCGGCCCTGCGTTCGGGGGAAGGCTTCCTGCCGTGGAGGGACGAGGCGGTCTACGGAAGCACGGACCCGTTCCCGGCTTCGTCCACGGTGCTGGAGGGCGTTCACGTTCTAAGGGACATCCGCGTGGCTTCCGTGAGGTTCCAGCCCGTGAGGTACGACCCTTCCACGGGCGAGGTCATCCTGGTGACGGGCGCCACGGTCAGGCTGACCTTCAGCGGCGAGGGACGCAACGAGCTTGCCCGGGCCTTCCGAGGCACCACCCCGGGGTTCATGCCCTTCTACCGGGAAGTGCTGGGGTTCGAGCCTTCGGGACCTTTCCTCGACGGCTCATACCTCTTCATCGGCACGGAGGAGACCCTCGCAGCAGTGGAGGATCTCGTCGACTGGAAGAGGCAGAGGGGATACCGCGTGTCGCTCGCCACGGTTCCGGAGATCGGCTCAACGGCAGAGGAGATCGACGGCTGGCTGGAGCTGGCCTTCGCCCTGTGGCCCGATCCTCCCGAGTGGCTTCTGATCGTCGGAGGCGAGGACCAAGTGCCGGTACCCATGTACGAGGGCTTCGCCTCGGACAACATCTACGGCGTCATCGGCACGGAGACCAGCGTTCCGTCAATCCATGTCGGGAGGATCACCGGATCGCTGGAGGATCTGCAGTACCAGGCCTGGAAGATAGTCCAGCACGAGGCGAACCCGTTCGAGCCTACCGGCGTCAACTGGTTCCAGAAGACGGTCGTGATAGGCTCGGCGGACGGCCTCGATCCTCTGCATTCCTGGGAGCACGCTGTGATCTTCATGGAGCACGGCCTGGCGGTCGACTACTACTGCGACAGCCCCGAGTACGGCGGTGCTCCTCCCGACATTTCCGAGATTGCGTCGGACATCGACGAGGGGCGGACGATAGTCGACTACATCGGCCACGGCTGGGAGGGCGGATGGGGCACGTCCGGCTTCGCCATCCCGAACGTGCAGGCCCTGTCGAACGGGAGGATGCTGCCCTGGGTGAACTCGATAGCCTGTTCCAACGCCGCCTTCATGGGGACGTACTGCTACGGGGAGGCCTGGATGACAGAGGGCGACATCGTCACCCCGAAGGGCGCCCTGGGCTTCATGGGCGCGACGACGGGCAGCCCCTTCGGACCGACCGACTCGCTGGCCGAGTACACCTGGAGGGGCTACTTCGAGCTGGAGATACACCACATGGGCGCGGCCGTGGACTATGGAAAGCTCAAGGTTGAGGAGTTCTACGGCGTGGGCAACTGGGGCAACAACTGGATGCACATGGTGTTCGGCTGCCCGGAGGTGGACATCTACTGCGACACGTCCCCGATAGCCATGCTCGAAGCCGACCACAGCCAGTACGTGTGGGCGGGGCCGTGGCCTGTGTACGTGACCGACGACGAGGGCCAGCCGGTAGAGGATGCCCTCGTGGGAATAGTGCAGGACGACGAGCTCCTGGGCGCGGGGTACACGGACAATGCTGGATACCTGTCGCTGGACCTGCCCTCCCTCCCCTACGGGTCCTCCGTCGAGGCCACGCTGACCGTGACGGCTCACAATCACAGACCCTACACCTCCGCGCTCGACCCGGCCCCGGCGGGCTGGGAGGAGGGCGGCGATGCGAGGCTCTTCCTCGACCAGCCCCTGCCGTCGCCGTTCTCGGGCTCCACCGGCATCTCCTTCGGACTCCCTTCCCCGGCTCCGTGCATCCTTTCGGTGTACGACCTGTCAGGAAGGCTCGTTCGCATCCTCGTCGAGCAGGACCTCCCCGCAGGCGGCCACTCGGTCACGTGGGACGGCACGACCGGCGCGGGCGTGCAGTGTCCCGACGGCGTCTATCTGATCAGGCTCTCCACTCCAGGTGCCGGGCTGACCGTCAGGGTTGTGAGGCTGCAAGGGGAGTAGCGCAGCGCAGAGCAGGAAAGGGGCGGGGCCCGGAGGCTCCGCCCCCTTCCGCCGGGGGTCCGCTAGCCCTGCTGTCCCGCAGGGGCGGTATCCGGAGAGCTGCTCTTCGCGAACTCGCCGAAGTCGTCCACCGGCTCCGCCCTGACCTGGTCAAGCTGAGCCTGCGGAGGCCTCTTCGTGACGAGGCTGACGAGCACCATCAGCACTGCGGAGATGAGCACCCCCGAGGCGACGTAGAGGTAGCCGTAGGACCCTGCCAGCCATCCCGGGAGGACGTCGGTGTAGTAGTTGGGCATGGCGGGGTCGGCATACTGGAGGTGCTTGTACTCGTACCAGTACATGCCCACCGTGCCCAGGAAGCCGGCCACGGCTGCGGTGATGACGGCCGGAAGGGTCGTCCGCCTCCAGAAGATGAAGAAGGCCGGCACGGCGATGCAGGCCGAGAGGACTCCGGAGGAGATGTAGTAGACGTCGCCCAGGGTGTCGCTCACTAGCGCGCATCCGAGAGCTGCGAGCACCGCCAGCACCGAGATGATCCTGGTGGTCTGGAGGCGCTTCTCCCTGGGCACCCCGCGCTTCACCTGGGCGGGCTCGACGAGGTCGAAGGCCACGGGCATGGCGGTGACCTGCGAGAACGTGTCCACAGTGGACATCTGGCAGGCCATGATGCCTATGAGCATGAACACCGCCAGCCCAAGGGGCATCGAGGAGATGAAGGCGGATATGATTCCCAGGGCGTCGCCTCCGATGGCCTCTGGAGGCGCGCCGTCGACAGGAGGGAAGACCACCAGTGAGCAGAAGGCCGTGACGCTGGGAAGGACCAGCACGAAGACGGTGATCAGGAACAGGGCCAGCACGGCGCCTTTCCTTGCATCGCGCGTGGTCTTCATGGCCTGAATCCTCTGAACCAGGTCTGACTCCACCATCCAGCCCGGCAGGTAGCCGATCAGCAGGACGATGGGGAAGACCGCGCCCAGGACCCACGGGTTGAGCGCGTTCCCCTCGCCTGCCCACGGCGGCGCACATGCCTTCAGAGCGCCTGCGATGTCTCCGGAGCTGGCGTCTGAAGCGGCATTCACAGCGGTGACCGCCAGGATGATCATGAAGGCCGCCATCAGGACGAACTGGATCACGTCCGTGGTGACAACGGCCCTGAAGCCTCCCATGTAGGTGTAGATGATGATCGGAACCGTGAGGAGAAGCATGCAGGCCCAGGCGGGTACTCCGAGGAACGGAGCCATGAGCGTTCCGCCCATGAAGAGCTCCGCCTGGGTCCAGGAGAGGAACACTCCCGCTGCGAACACCGCCAGGAGCGTCCTGGCGCTGCTGCCGAAGCGCTTCTCCAGCGCCTGGGGGAGGCTCACCGCAGGCAGGCGCCTGACGAAGGGCACCATGGCGATGATGATGAAGCACAGGACGAACCAAGGGACCGGGAGGATCCAGAGCCCCGTCATGCCGTACATGTACACCATCGACATGCCGAAGCCCACCCATCCCAGCATCAGCCAGCCCGAGGTGAGCGACATCCCGAGGCGCCAGAACGGCAGCTCTCTCTTCGCGAGCCAGTACTCCAGGCTGGACAGCGGATCGCTCCTTGTCCGAATGTGCCTCTTCACCCTGGTCGTGACGCCTACGAGGATCATCAGGAAGCAGTACACCAGCGCAGCGATCCAGAACGGAGTGATGCTCATGAAAGGGTCCCCCTTCCGCTCCCGCTACTGGAAGTAGTACGTGAGGGAAGCCCCTCCCCAGAACTGCGTGTCCTCCTCGAAGAGATCCTTTACGTCGCCGTCCAAGAGCATCGAATAATGCGCAGCCGGCGTCAGGTACAGCGACGATCCGAAAGACACCGGCAGGTTTGCGTTGAGGGTCATGTCCCCCATCGCCGCCTCGGGATGCCAGTAGTAGAAGGCGTTGTGGAGCGAGTTGCCGTACCCGATCGAGGCGGAGAGCACGGGACCGGATACGGCCACGGCTTCAGACACCTGCAGGGTCCCGGGCACGGCCTGGGAGATTCCCAGTGAGGTGTAGAGCCCGTCGGCCTCCTTGATGTCCCGGTACATGCTGATCGTGGGCGTCAACGGGTACCCCAGCGCCGCCGCAAGAGACAGCTCGGCGGTCGAGTTGCAGTCGGTGTTCGGATAGGTGTAGTCGCCTACACCGAGAGTCACGCAGGCAGGGCCGAGCTGCGATGTGTACATGAGATAGAGATCGGCCTCGGTGAACTTCATCGCGCGCTCGTCGCCGCCCTCCACCTCGTTCACGTCGGTCAGCTCCATGCTGCCCCAGACGCCTGCCGTGAAGCCCTTCCACGACAGCCAGGCCGAGGGCTGGAGAACGGGATCGTCAACGAAGTTGATGCCTCTCCACACGTACTTGCTGTTCAAGGTGAGGTCCACATAGCCGGTCAGACTGCCGGCTGCGGCCGTCGCTACGACCCCAGCCGCCAGCGAGACTGCAACCAGTGCGGCCAGTCGCTTCATGAGCCCTTCTCGTCGATGCTGGTTGACAGTGGGATGCGCCTGCACTCGAGGCGCTCCCGGGAACAGAGATGTCCTGTCGGGGTCAGTATCCCGTCAGTTCCGGCCTGCCCGCGCCCGGCGGGCAGAGAGCGGAAGCCGTTCACAACATGAAGAAGAGTCTGTGCATTCTCTTCCTCCTGAACGGGTTCATTCAAGCAGTTGCAGGAAAATCTACAGGACCGCACAGGCTGTCAATGCCGACTTGTCCCGTGCTGCAGCGCACTCACGATCAGCACGGGCCATCTGCATTCTCGCACCTGCACCGGCTCCACGGGCGGCTGCGAACGCGCTCGAATCGAAGGAACCCCGATTTCTGCAACGGGAGTGCGACGAGTCCGTCGCATGGCGACGCTACATCGAGGAGCCCTGACCCGAGAGCAGGCACCGGCCGATGCACGAAGGTGCCGGACAAAAGCCTTCCTTCTTATAGTTCACCCTTGCTGTTCCCGTCTCGATCCGGAGGTATCCCCGCTGAAGAACGGCACAGCCGAGATCGCGAGCGGAGTGCTCCTGTCGTTCGGGCTCCCCTGGCGCATGCTTCGGGACGAGGCCACAGGGGCGACCGTGCTCTCCGTCCAGTCCGACGACAGGGACTGTTTCGCCGGAATCTGCTTCAGGACCCCTGCCGAGGACTCGAGGGGAATCCCCCACGTTCTGGAGCACTGCGTCCTCAACGGCTCTGCAAGGTACCCTGTCAGGGATGCGTTCAACGAGCTCTGGCGGGGTTCCCTCCACAGCTATCTCAACGCCGTGACCGCTCCAGACAGGACTCTGTACTACGTCGGTTCGCCGCACGAGAGAGACTTCCGGAACCTCCTCTCGGTATATCTCGACCTCGTATTCGATCCGCTCCTCGATCCGGCGAGAGTCTCTCTCGAGTCGTTCCACTACGTGCCTGGTGTGCGGAGGGGCAGGAGGCTGGCCAGCCCGTCGGGCGTCGTGTACAGCGAGATGAGGGGCTCCTACTCGGATCCTGACGAGCTGTCGGCGATGGCGATACAGGCCGCGGTGATGCCGGACACGCCCTACAGGCACGACAGCGGCGGAGACCCGTCGAGGATGCACAGGCTCTCCCATGAAGACATAGTCCGGTACCATGCCCGGCACTATCACACCGGGAACTGCCTCTTCTTCGTCTATTCGCCGATGGACGCCGCTGATGCTCTCTCGACGGTCACCGGGCTGCTCCCTCCCCGGGCCGTACGGCTGCGCGGGGAGTCGGCGGAGATTCCGCTGCAGAGATCCTGGGGAAGACCGCGCTCGCTTCGGCTCGCGGTCCCTTCCGGAAGGGGCGGCCAGCTATCGGCGAACGTCTCGTGGCTCCTGGGCGAGGTCGCGGACAGCAGGCGGACAGCCGCCTGGCAGATCGTCGAGGAGATGCTGCTCGGAGAGTCGGGCGTGCTCAGCAGGGCACTCATAGACAGCCGCTACGGATCGGACGTCTCGCCCGAGACGGGCCTCGACTTGGAGCTGCGCCAGTCTCTCCTCACAGTAGGGCTGAGGGGCTGCGCGGAGAGCGCGGCCAGGCTGGTCCGCGGGCTCGTCTTCAGGACGCTCGAGGAGTTCGCAGTCGCCGGCCCGCCGGCGGGGGCCGTCGGGGCGGCGCTCAATGCCTTGATGACAAGGTACGCAGAGAAGTCGGAGGAATTCCCCCTGAAGCTCTTCACGAGGGCTCTCAGGGCCTGGACCTATGGCGCCGATCCGGGCGCATGGATGGACCATTCGGCAGATCTCGACGCGCTGGCAGCCGAGCGGGACCTGGGACGGATGCTTGCCGGGATGGTCCGCTCGGGGCTTCTCGACAACCCTCACAGGCTGAACTCCCTGATCGTCCCTTCGAGACCCTCCAGGGGCGCCTCGGGCGCGCCTGTCCGTGACTCGGTGTTCGAGAGGCTGGAGATGGAGCACTCCAAGCTGAGGAAGTACGCCGAGTCTCCCGACGACCCCGTAGCGCTGGCGAGAATCCCCCGCCTCTCGCTGGACGACATGGATGCGGAGGCGCCCGAGATCCCGATGAGGGAGGAGGACTGCGCGGGAACACCCCTCGCTCTCGTAGATCTGCCCCGCGCGAGGACCGTTCATCTCGAGATCGCCTTCGACCTGTCCGCTGTAGATGGCGGACTCCAGTCTCTAGTGCCCCTCGCCGCGAGGTGCCTCGGCGGCCTGCCTGCCGGAGGGCTCGCCTTCGAGGAGCTTTCCCGGCTGCTCTGCTCCGTCACGGGCGGGCTGGACTGCGAGCCGCTCTCGTTCCTCGACGCGGCATCGAGGAAGCCCAGGGCTTTTCTCGTCCTTTCCTGCTCCTGCCTGGCGGGCACTGTGGAGCGTATGATGAACGTGCTCGAAACAGTGCTCTGCCGCACAGAGCTGTCCGACGAGGACAGGTTCGACGAGATCGTGAGCGAGATGAGGGCGGACCTCGCGTCAGACATGGTTCCGTGCTGCGATGTGTTCTCCAGGCTGGCCGCTTCGGCCTACGCCGGCGGCTCGGCCGCGCTGGTTGACTGCTGGGAGGGAATGCCCCAGCACGCCCTGCTCGACAACCTCTCGGGCTCGGCGGAAGCCAGGCGCGGTGCTGCCCGTGAGGTCGGAAGGATCCTCTCTGCGACGATCGGCGCAGGCGCGGTCAGGATGGTCGTGGGAGCCGATCCAGGACTCCTTCCCGCGGTGTCCTCCGCGGCGGAGGACCTGGCGAGAGCTCTTCGGCACAGGGGAGCGCCCGGGTACGCTCAGTTGCCGCAATCCTCCCCTAGCTCCGTCGTGATCCGATGGGACACCTCGGTCGGCTCGGCGTGCATCTCCGGGCCTGCGCCGCTCTTCACCGGGTCCGATGCCGCGGTGTGCACGGCGGGCTCCACGCTTCTCGCGGACGGGCTGCTCTACAACGCACTCAGGACGGCTGGAGGCTCCTACGAGGTGTCCGCCTGGCACGACAGGCTTTCCGGAACACTCTCGCTCTGCTCCTACCGGGACCCGGATCCCCCACGGACTCTGAGGTTTCTCGAGAGCCTGCCGGAGCGGCTTGCCGACACCCCCATCACCGAGGAGGACGCCAGGCTGGCCGTGATCTCGTCTTTCGCGCAGATCGAGAAGCCGCTGCATCACCGGACGGCCGTGCGGCATGCGATGGTGAGAGGTCTGACCGGACTCCGGCGGAGCGACTACTCGGCATTCAGGAGGTCTCTTCTCTCGGTCGATTCGACCAGGCTCAGGGACCGCCTCCCCGGCATTCTGGAGGCCTGCCTCTCGGGCGGTGGAGAAGCGGCCTTCGTGCCTAGATGGATGGATCCCGGCATCGTCTTCCCAGGAAGGGATTCGGTCGCGGTCCTGCCGCGCAGGAACGGGAACGGGAGGAACAGGTGAGCGAGGCAAGGGTTCTGGAGATACTGGGGCTATGCGACGCATATCTCGAGGGGCATTTCAGGTACACGTCGGGACGGCACGGCAGGGTCTATTTCGAGAAGATCAGGATTGCCCAGAAGCCCGACCTGGTCGCGGAGCTGGGTTCGATGATGGCCGGCGAGTTCGCCGCCATGAAGGGCTCGATCGACATCGTCTGCTCTCCGGCATACGGCGCGATCGTCTTCGGCTTCGCCACGGCGCTTGCCATGGGCAGACCGTTCGCCTTCCTGCAGCGCGGCGAAGACGGTCGGATGACCGTCAGGCAGGGCTTCACGATGCTGGAGCCTGGCTCACGCGTTCTTCTGGTGGAGGATGTCGCCACCACTGGCGGCAGCATCGCGGAGTCAGTGGAGGCGCTTCGTCAGAGGGGCGCGGAGGTCGTCGCCGCAGGCATCCTTGTGGACAGGACAGCCGGGGGCCTTTCACCGGGTATGCCCTGCAGGGCCCTGCTCAGGTCGGCTGCGGAGAGCTGGCCGGCGGAGGAGTGTCCTCTCTGCAGGGATGGAGTGCCCCTCTCGACTCCCGGGTCGTCGGGCAGGAGGAGGGATCCTGTCTGAAGACCTTCGTGAGAGCGTCGTAGAGAGCCGGACGCCGCGAAGCCAGCAGCTCCGGCCTCGTGAAGAACATGTCGGCAGCCTCGGCGAAGAACTCGGCCGGGCGCTCCTCCGAATGCCGTGGACATCCTTCCATGCCGGGAAGCCCCCCGGCGATCTCGACAGCCATCACCGAGGCCCATTCCTGTCTCTCGGCCTTCGTCATCTGGGAGGGGATCCCGTCGGTCTCTCCGGGTCCGTCGAGGATGTGGGCCAGCTCGTGCAGCGCGAGCGAAAGCCCCGGCGAGCCCTCCAGGTGCGGAAGGGACAGGATGACCGCACCCAGTCCGTGCGCCATTCCCAGCACTCCGCGTTCGCTCCTTCTGACGAGCCTGAAAGTGCCGTCGTCCGAGAATGTCCCGGGATAGATCAGCACCTCGCCGAAGGCAGGGTACTCCCACTCGGGCCGCCCCCACAGAAGCGTCACGGCAGCCGCCGCTACGACCGCCCTGGTCCTGTCCGAGACCTCCGCACCGGCGACGGCCGTGACGGGGTGCTCTTGCAGGAACACCGCGGCGAGGCTCCTGAAAAGCGCGGCATCCTCCTCTCCCAGAGAGGCGTAGAACCGGGAGACGCCAGGCAGCTCCAGCTCGACCCCCTTTCCAGGCCCTCTCCAGGCGGCATTCCGGCGGGCCTGCCGCTTGCGCCTCCAGGCCTGGTACTCCAGCCATCCTGCAGCCCAGACCAGGGGGATCAGCACCGAGCAGCGCAAACCCGCGAGCGCGAAAGGAAGGCTGACCAGACTGCAGGCGATCGCGCTTACGGCGAGCCTGACGCGGTCAGACTCACGGGACGGGATCTGCAACAGAGCCTCCGGAGGGGACCAGGAGCACCGCCTCGAGGGCCGGATCGAACCTGACCGACGTCACGGGCACGAGGATGACTCCCGCAGCGCGTGCGGCAGCCGTGACGACAGCGAGGTCCTCCGCGGGGGAGGCCACGACGGGGTGCAGCGGGGAGAGCGCTGCGAGGGCCAGTGCGAGCTCCGCCGTACTGTCGGCGAAAGCCACGGGGGTTCCCCCTGCCTGGAGCTCTGCGAACTCTCCCGGAAGCTCCCAGGAAGTGGCTACTACAGCGCTTCCCAGCATGCGGGCCTCATCGACCAGCCTTTCCGAGCGTACCCTCTTCGAGACGAGGAAGCACAGCGACACTGCAGCGACAGCAATACCCGCGGCGAGCACCGGGGCGAGCGTGCGCGGAGGTCTGGCGGAGACCGCTGCGAGCATCAGCAGCGGGGCGATAAGCAGCCTGCTGCCCCAGGCGACATCCTGCGCATGCATGGGTTCCATCGCCAGGAGAAGCGCCGCCAGAACGGCTGCCGGAGCGGCCCATCTCCTGTCCGGCCTGCCGGCCAGCCACAGCAGGGGGAAGACGACAAGGGGGTGCTTCATCTCCATGACCGCCAGCAGGGGGAAGCCTCCCCGGGCGCCGGCGACACAGAGGGCGGCTGATGCCAGGCAGCCTGCGGCCGAGATGGCTTCGGCTCTCCTTCCCCGGCCCCGGGAAAGGGCCCAGACCGCCCACAGGGCCAGCCCAGCAGCCGTCTGGAGCACAGGGCCGGCGCCCGGAATGCACGAGAGGAGGGCGGTCCGGAAGACGAACAGCTTCCTCTCGATGACGCCGAGTCCGGAGAATCCGTAGACGGCCTGCTCGAAGCCGCTGGAGGCGAGATGCGTGCCCAGCCAGCTCCCGGTGAGAAGCCTCTGCGCCGAGAAGAAGGCGAGCAGGGAGAGCGAGAGGGCGGCAAGGGATGCCGCCAGGCGCTTCCTGCCGCCGGCGGCGGCCAGAACGGGCAGGAAGGCCAGGCATTCCTCTCTGAGAAGCGATGCCCCCAGTACCAGCAGGAATGGGAGAATCGCCCCGGCCGCGCCGGAAGCCCTGCGGAAAACGGTCCATGCCGCAGCGCAGAGAGCGAGCGCCGGGGCGTGAGACCAGCCGCACAAGCCGTAGAAGAGGACCGGAGTTCCGAGCAGGACGAGCGTCACGGAAAGGTTCCTGCCGAACCCCCTTTCCACGAGCAGCGGGGCGGTCAGAAGGGCGAGGATCACGCAGGAGGCCGCGGGTACGAGGAGGATGCCCGGCCTGCCCAGAGCGATATGGCCGGGAGCCGAAAGGATCGCGAACAGCGGCGAATACTGGCATCGGAGCGAGCCGCCGCTCATGCTGCCGTAGTGGTAGGGCAGGGGCCTCAGCGAGCTGGCGTGAGCACCGAGCAGGGATGCCCCGGGATATGGTATCGCGGGGGGAAGCCGGAAACCTCCAGACTCGAGACCCGCCACCTGCAGGAAGCCGAAGGCTTCGTCCATTATCCAGAAGCCCCGCGGCGACGCCAGAACGGCCGCGACAAGGAGGAGGACGACCGCGGCCGAGGCGGGGGGGATCCTTCTCCGGGCCTGTAGCTCAGGCGTCACGCTCCTCCAGCGCCTTCCTCTCCAGCTCTACGTATGTTTCCGAGAGGCCGAGGGTGCGGTCGAGTCCGAGAGAGACGACTGCCGCCTCGACCGCATCCGGAGTGCCGGCCTCGATCTCCAGGAAGTCGCCGAACCAGAGGCTGTCCAGGCAGAGGAGGGCTTCTCCAAGGACGCCTGTACGGCGCGTCTTCGAGTACTCCCAGTACACGGAGAATCCCAGCATGGACAGCATCTCCAGAAGCGTTGAGGGACGGCAGGAAACCTCCGTCTCCAGCTCGTGGCGGACCTTCACGCCTTCGGAAGGGGCTGGTGCCTTCACGGTCAGCACCGTTCTTCCCCCCACGCCCCTGACGCGCAGGAGGACATGCCTGCGGGAGAGGGAGCCGTCCGGCAGGTCGAGGATGTGGTTGTCCTCTTCGGCCGGAGGGGAGATCTCCACACCCATCCCTTCGAGACGCGAGACGAGGCCCGGGAGGTCCCCGATGCGGAACTTGAGCTCGCATTCGAGCACTTCACACCCCCGCGAATGTTTGACCGGTTCCGGGGCGTAAACTACATTCGCAGAAGGTGGAGGACTAGTCTAACGGTAAGGCAGCGGACTTGAAATCCGCCGGGCTATGCCCATCGGGGTTCGAATCCCCGGTCCTCCGCCACCGTTGCTTCGCCCCGGCGAAGCAACGCCCCGGCAGCAGGTTCGTTACTCGAACCTGCGAGAGGGGTCCAAGCAACATGTCTGAATGAAACTGGCATCACAGACGGAGGCCGTCTGCGAATGCACTCGCACGGGTGCTCGTGCATGATTCCGGGGGTGCTCCGCAGTCATCCCCGGTCCTCCGCCACCGTTGCTTCGCCCCGGCGAAGCAACGCCCCGGCAGCAGGTTCGTTACTCGAACCTGCGAGAGGGGTGCACACAACATAAACCCGATCAAACCGGCTCTGTGGCAGAATGACCGGCCACATGCCTTTGATGGGGACCCTCCCGGCATGTCGGCTTCCGCGCATAAGCCCCACTCTCCCTACCCTGCAGGCCCGGCAGAGCCTAGATTTGCATAGTCATGGACGGGCCACAGACACCGTGACCGGGCGGAGAGCGAATGGACGACTCGACTTACGTAGGCAAGCTCAGGCTGGTGGTTACCGGCGACCGGCTTCTCATCGCCCCCCTCTCCGCGGGAGAGCGCACGCACACGGGTCTCTACCTGCCCGATTCTGCCGCCGACGGCAAGAAGGTCTCCAGTGGATGGGTGGAGGCGGTTGGGCCGGGCTATCCTGTAGCCAGCCCCGTGGCGCCCGACGAGGAGCCGTGGAAGCAGCCCTCCAGGCCGCAGCTCCAGTTCATCCCTCTGCAGGCTCGCAAGGGCGACTTCGCGATGTACGTGAAGAGCTCGGCCTACGAGCTCAACCTCGAAGGGAAGACCTTCTTCGTCGTTCCCTACTCCGCCGTCCTGGTACTTCTCCGGGAGGACTGGGACGCGGCATCCATAGTGCCGCCTCCGGAACCGGAGGCTTGATCTGAGGGCGCGTCCCCCTGCAGGAGCAGCAGATTCCTAGAGGGGATCGGGCACCCATGGAGCTTGACACCCTCACCGGCATCCCCACCCGCGCCTATCTGTCCGAGGTCTCGGCGGAGTTCGCGTCGTCCCCCGCCGCCGAGCCATGGTCCGCCCTCATGATCGACGTCGACCACTTCAAGCTCGTGAACGACATGCACGGCCACCTCGCGGGGGACTCGGTTCTGCGCATGATCGCGGGAATCGTAAGGTCCTGCGTCAGACAGGAGGACGTCGCCGTTCGCTTCGGAGGCGACGAGTTCCTCGTGGTTCTCAAGGGCACCGGCGGCGAGGGCGCCATCGCAATGGGCCAGAGGCTCGTGGACGAGTCCGCCGCGCTGGCATTCCCCGGCGGCCTCAGGATCACCGTTTCGGTGGGAGTGGCGGACCGGAGGGAGTCCGATGCGCTCATAGAGGAGATGATCGAGAGAGCCGACAGGGCTCTCTACGCGGCAAAGGAGAGCGGCAGGGGAAGAATCTCGTTCTCGTCCCAGGACGAGGACCCCCTTGGCAGGGCGGGGCTCAGCTTCAACCAGATCGTAGGCAGGCGGCAGGAGCTCAAGAAGCTGCGGCAGGTGCTCGACGAGAGCACCGCCTTCGGCTCGCGTATCGTCCTCCTCTCCGGCGAGCCGGGAGTGGGGAAGACGAGGCTCGTGACCGAGGTGGAGCGCTTCTGCCGCTTCCGCAGGAGCAGCGTCCTCAGAGGCAGATGCATGGAGTTCTACGAGAGCCAGCCCTACTCCCTTCTGGTCATTCCCCTCAGGGAGCGCATGAACTCCCTCACCGCCCGCGAGATGGACGCCTTCAGGAAGTCGGTGGAGCCCCTCCACCCCGCCACGCTGGAGCTGTTCCCGGACTTCCCGGCGGCCACACGTGACGACACCCAGTACTTCCGCGAGGAGAGACTGCGGTTCAGGATACTCGAGGATATCTCCAAGATGCTCGCCGGGCTCGCCGCGTTCGGTCACACGGTCGTCGTCCTCGAGGACCTCCAGTGGATCACCGGACCCGACCTGGAGCTTCTCTGCTTCGCCGTGAGGAACACCACCGAATCTCCGATGCTCTTCCTGACGACGCTGAGAACGGGCACCCGGGAGGGGCCTGCGATCGTTGACCGCATCCTCTCGCTTAGGACTTCGCTGCCCGTCCTGCATCTTCAGATATCCAACCTAGACGAGGCCGAGGCCCGCAATCTCGTGATGTTCGCGCTCCACGACCCGAACGTGCCGGCGTCCTTCGTCAGGATGCTCTTCAGGCAGAGCGGAGGAAACCCGCTCTTCCTGAGGGAGTTCCTCGTCGCGCTCTCCGAGGGCGGCTGCATCGAGGTCTCCCCCGACGGCTCCCGCTCCTACAGGATTCCTTCCGCAGTGAACGTGCCGGAGAGCCTTGCGGACGTGATCGGACAGAAGCTCTCGAGGGTCCCCCTGCAGGACCTCTCGATGCTCCGCATGGCCTCGGTGACTTCCGGGGCCTTCCCTCCGGGGCTGGTCTCGGCGGTTTCCGGCACAGACGAGCTCGCTGCCGCAGACTTCATAGACCGCAGCCTCAGGGCGGGCCTCCTCATCGAGATGCATTCAGTAGATGGAGAGCCCCTCTACGGCTTCTCCCACGACGCCATCAGGAGCTATCTCGGCGCCGAGCTGTCGGAGGTCATGCGGCGCGCCCTGCATCAGAGGATGGGCTCCTACTTCGCGGAGCTGTGCGCCTCGGGGCGGGAAGAGCATACCGCGGCGGCGGCTTTCCACCTCGGTGCCGGAGGAGTGAGGGACAGGGCCTCCAGGTTCTCGCTGGCGGCAGCCAGGCAGGCGCTGAGGCAGCGGGCCAATCGCGAGGCCATTCGCTGGTACGAGACCTTTCTCTCCCAGGTGGACGCGGGCTATGCAGACGCCGGAGAGCTGAGGGAGGCCTGGCGGCAGCTCGGGGAGCTGCTCAGCACGTGCGGAGAGGGGAGCAGGGCCGAGGAGTTCCTGAAGAGGGCGGCTGCGGCTTCCTGCGGGGAGGAGACCGCGGAGATCTATGCCCTGCTGGGACACAACTGCAACAGGGAGAGCCGCTACCCCGAGGCCAGGGACTACTATGTCCGGACGCTGGAGATGTCCTCCGATCCGTTCCTGAGGGGGGAGGTTACGGTGGCGATGGCCTTCCTGGACTACCTGCTGGGGGACTTCCAGAAGGGCCTCGCCCGGCTCTCGCAGGCCGAGGACATCGTGGCCGAGACTCCAGAGGGGCATCCGAGGGGGGATGTGCTGCGAGCCCTGCTCTACACCCGCATGGGCGACCTCACGAATGCCATCAATCCCGGGAAGGAGGCCATACCCCACTACGAGAGGGCCATCGAGCTCTGCAAGGCTCACGGAGACAGGCTGGGGGAAGCCCGGGCGCTCAACAACATCTCCGATGTCTATCTGCAGATGGGGGACTACGAGAAGTCCCTCCAGGTGCTGATGGAGGTGCTCGAGGTCAACGAGCGATACGATGATGCGCTGGGTGTTGCCATTGCCTGCTTCAACATCGCCGATACATACAGCCGCATGAACCAGATCGCTCTGGCCAGGGAGTATTTCCAGCGCTATCTGGAGGTGAGCGGCAGGATACACAACGAGCTTGGAGAGGGCTACGGCAATCTCGGTCTGGGGCTGCTTCATACAAGAGAGGGCGACGCCGGAGCCGCCGAGCGGGAGTTCAGGAAGGCGGCAGCCACTTTCGAGCGGCTCGGCAGCATGTCGATGTGCTCGGAGGCCAGGCTCAGGCTGGCCGAGACTCTGGTGGCGATGGGAAGGCTGGACGAGGCGGGCACGCTTGTTGAAGGGCTGGACGAGGAGTGGCTGGGCGGGCGCGAGAACAGTTATCTGAAGTATATGCAGGGGCTTCTGGCGCTCCGCGGCAGGCGGGAGGTCCCGCCCGATCCGGCAGGGGCGGTCGAGCTGCTCAGGAGCTCGCTGAGGAACACGGCGCCTCTCGCCGAGCAGGACATCGCCACGAGGTTCCTGGTGCTCTCGGAGGCGCTGTCAGCCGCCGGGCGATCCGACGAAGCGGCCGGAGTTCTCACCGAAGGCCGGGCCGTGGTGGAGGAGAAGCTATCGCACACGCTCTCCCCGGTCGTCCGCGACTCAATCCGCAGCATCCCCTCCATCCGCTCGCTGCTTTCCAAGTAGGGGTCAGGGCAAAGTAAGTAAAGTAACTGCTGGTCTTCCGCTCACATGATCATTATGGACAATGTACTGCAAGACTAGTTTATATTTGACTGCTGAATATACCCATTAAATATATCTTGATAGTAAGTGATTTCTTCTTCAAGTGCAATATCTGCTTTCTGTTGGTACGAGGTGATCAACCATCCCACACCCTGGCGTGTCAGTCCGAGAAGTCGGCCTATGTCCGCCTTGCTCAACCCGCATCTCGATAGCACGAGACATGCGATCATCCTTGCTCGGACTGCACAGGAACCCCTGTTCCTGCTCCCGAGTGTCCATCTTCGGATGCCCGACGCATGGCAGATCTCGCTCAGAAGCCTCTCGATAGCGACATGTTCCCTGCCGCGCTTCCTGACACCTCCTCTGCGGCAGCCATCGAGCCGAGGAATTATCGAAGCCGCGAAATCCCTGCTCCCGAGAACCGATCCCACGAAATCGTATCGCCTCTGGTCGGACGAGATCTCACCGATTGGAACGACTCCGCTCCTGCCGACCATGAACAGACCTTCCTCGAGCCCCGGCTCTTCTTCGAGACCGAGCCCTTCCCGGATGAAGCTGACATAATCCCTGACTGCTTCCTGCCTGTTTCCCCTCGAGAACATCGACAGGATCATCTCTGAATCCTGCCAGGGAACATCGACCTGCCCGAGGATAGCCGGGTGACCGGTCCACCTGAAGGGCTCGAGGTCCATGAGATCGACATCAGTGCGCCCCTTCACAGGATTCAGGTGGATGTAGCGGATCAATCTGAGGAGGTAGCTCTCCCTCTCCACCAATATGGATCTGAACCGGCTCATGAACACATGGCCCCGCCTGTCATGAACTCTGTTCACTCGAACGCAGAAGCCTGTGAGGAGATCATGCATGAAAACATGGAGGGGAGATCTCCCGGTTTCGACCAGCAGATGGAAATGGTTCGGCATGAGAGCCCAGGCAAGAATGCTCACATCGTGCTTCGATACCAGATCCTGCATCCTCGAGGTGAAATCCAGGCATAACGAGCTTCGGTCGAATGGCCTGAAATCCTCCACCGCGTGAGACATCACATGATGGAGACTGCCGGGGTAATCGAGTCTGGGACTTCTTGGCATACTTATGAAATATATGTGGCATTAATCCATGGGCAAGACCGACAAGACCCGAATAGCAGAAAGTGCCGTAATTAATATTACATCAAGTATTTACAGAAATCCACTTTACATACTTTGCCCTGACCCCGATATGTAAAGTAGAGGGCCCCGGCGGGTGCCGGGGCCCTTCTGTACCCGGTTGCCCGGGTTCTACATGCCCATTCCTTCCATATTGAGCTTCCAGGAGCCGCCCTCGCGGACGAGCTCGAGCTCCTCCTCGTCGCTGTCGCCGTTCATCGTCATGCGCACTCTGACGACGGCTTCGTCTCCGGTGATCTCGGAGCCGAGGATCTCGAGCGTGCCCCCGCCTATCTCGGACGCGATCATGTCGGAGCTGAACAGCAGGGCGGCGAAGCCCCTGCCGTCCATGTTAGCGAGCTGCTCGGGCGTGCACTCGACGCCCAGCATACCGGTGACCATAGACAGGCCGAACCCTGTCGTGTCGGCCTTGAGCTCCTCCAGGCCCGAGCTCATCTCGTCGATGCTGGCCTGGCTGAGCAGGCCGGCGGCAGTCTCGCCGTCCTTGGCCTTGACGGCGTCGAAGAACTGCTGGACGGTGGCCTCGGGGCTGCCACCGCCACCGCAGGCGGCAGCAAGGCAGAGGAGCGAGACGGCAAGCAGGAACTTCTTCACCCGTTACCTCCTAACCCCTTGCGGGGATTCGGGCGCCTTCATGGCACCCCGGCCGGCCGCCGCAGGGCGGCGTCAGAGAGTCGGAAAATAACACCGGACAACCAAACGTGCCAGTCTTCAGACCAGCACTTCCTACCGTCCACGCCAAGCCGGCTGTCGAGCGATCATGGATGCCTTTCCAGGCCGGCGCCGCAACCAGACCGATCCAGAACCTGTCCTCCCTCTCGAGCGGCGCTGCGGACATCGCGGCCGGCCCTGCCGGTTCTCCTGCCGCCGCCTCATCCCTCCTGTGGGGCGCCTGGCTCATCTCCTTCCCCGACCCCTGCCTTCACAGGCCATCGAACATATCTCCGAGCAGGCCGGCGCTGTTGATCTTCCAGACTCCGTCTTCCCAGACCATTTCCAACCTGAGGGAATCACCGGAATCCCAGCCGACCAGAACAACGGCGTTCGAGCCTCTCATCTCGATCCGCTCGAAATCGATCCCGTATGCATCGTATCCCGAGGGGTCGACCTGCAGAAGCAGGAGGGAGAGGAACCCGCCCAGGCTCATGCCCTGCAGATCCCGAGCAGAGATGCCCGGGAGGAGCATGCCTGCAAGCCGTCCGGCCGTGCCGGGGTCCCTCAGCGCAAGTTCCTGGAGATCCGCGAGCCTCGCCTGCAGCACTCCCTCGAGGCTTTCCGAGAAGGTGCCGAGCATGCCGTACCCGTCAGCCCTCTCGAGCGCGCCCAGGAAATCGTAGACAGTGTCCATGGGGTCGCAGAATGCGGTTGCCGAACACAGAAGAACCGTCAGGAGACTGCGCACCAGATCCAGGTCCTCCCTTCCCTGAAGACCTCGACAGCTAGCGGTCCGTCGCCTCGCACTTCTACTGCCAGAGGACCCTCCGCCGCCGGAACATACCTGGTTCCCTCGGAGCTGGAAACAGACAGCAGGGCGCTTCCGGGCAGGACCGCTTCTATCCCGCTCTTCCTGCGAGCGGCTCTGAATCCTCTGGCATCTCCGAGAGCAGCGTCCGAGCAGAAGCACATCCCTTCCCGCATGGCTTCGAGGAGGTCCTGCTCTTCCGGCACGCCCTCGCTAAGGGCTTGCGGGGCGACCAGCAGATGGGTTCTGAGATACGCGAACATCGTCCTGTACGGGAACGCAACAACCCCCAGCCTGCCCAGCCCGAGCCTGAAGGCGTGTGCGTCCAGGCCCGCGATCGCGCAGCCCCCGGTCTTCCGCCAGAAGCCGACCGCCTCCGTGGAAGGGCCTCCGACGAATGCACGCGGCTCGCGAAGCCTTCTGCCAAGGTCGAACAGGTCGAGCCCCTCCTTCCACTGGGACATGAAGTTCCACACCTCCACCCCCGCCAGGCCGGGCCAGGCGCCGGCCTTCCATCGTATCGCGCGCGTACCGGGGAGCCAGCCGTGCCTCTCGCAGGGATGCGCGGCGATCGCTATGCCGCCCTGCGCGTTGACATCGTCTATCCTGTCGCGGATTCCGCCGCGCGCCGGCAGCCTGTCAATGCCGTACGCGAGCAGATGATGGTCGCCTGCCGGCCCGTGAAGCTCCGCCCCGGAAAGGACCAGGACGCCGCCGCGCCTTCCTGTGAAGCCCCTGTCTCTGGCTGCAAGGCTCTCGTGGTCGTTTATGCCGACGAAATCGAGCCCGCAGGCCGAGGCTGCCTCCACGATTTCGGAAGGCGAGCCCGACCCGTCTGAGAAGGCGGAATGGACATGAAGAACTCCGACGAGCTCTACGAGCTGGTCGCTGCGGGCGCAGGACGGCGGACGGCGGGCGGGAGGACCCTCGTCCACGGCCGGGTCTCCCTCTCGGTGTTCAGTCTCCGCCCCGGCGCCTGCGGATCTCCTTCGCCAGCGCGGGGACGACTTCGAACAGGTCGCCGACGAAACCCGCGCTGCAGAACTGGAAGATCGGGGCGGACTCGTCCCTGTTTATCGCGAGGATGATGTCGGAGGACTGCATCCCGACCCTGTGCTGGACCGCTCCGGAGATGCCGCACGCGAGGTAGATCCTCGGCTGGACGGTCTTGCCGGTCTGCCCCACCTGGTGGGGGTACGGGATCCAGCCGGAGTCCACCGCGGCCCTGCTTGCTCCGACGCTTCCTCCCAGGAGGGCGGCAAGCTCCTCGAGCATCGCGAAGTTCTCGGGCGCCTTCATGCCTCTCCCGCCGGACACTATCACCTGCGCCTCGGCGATGTCCGCGGCGCCCTCGTCGATCGGATGGAACTCCAGAATCCTCGCGCGCGACTCCAGATCCTCCGGCATGGCCTCTATCCGCTCCACAACGCCCTTTCTAGACGGGTCTGGATCCAGCGCCTTCATGACCCTGGGCCGGACGGTGGCCATCTGGGGTCTCGTCCTCTCGCACACGATGGTGGCCATGATGTTCCCGCCGAAGGCGGGCCGCGTCTGTAGGAGAACGCCCTTTCCGGCATCGAACTCGAGCCCGGTGCAGTCCGCCGTCAGACCGGTGTCCAGGAGGCGCGCTATCCTGGGCATCAGATCACGCCCGGTGGTTGTGGCTGCTGCAAGAACGACCGCAGGCTTCGCCTGCCCGATCAGCCTCCTCAGGATCTTCGTCGCTGGCTCTGTGTGATACCTCGCCAGGGAGGGATGCTCGATTACGAGCACCCTGTCGGCACCGTGCTCTATCATCCGCCTCGGTTGGTCCGACGCAGCGCCGGTCATCAGCACGGCAGTCACCGGCCCGCCCTCTCCCTCCGAGATCCTCCGGGCGGCGCCGACCAGCTCCAGGGTGCTGTGGTCCACGACTCCGTCCCGCTGCTCGGCCACGACCATCGTGCCGGTCCAGCTCGACAGGTCCGACGAGGGCTCCGTGTCCCTGCGGATGAGGATGGCCCTGAAGGGACAGGCCTCCTCGCATGCCCCGCACAGGGTGCAGGCATCGCCGATCTCGGCCGTGCCTCCGGAGAGCTTGATGGCGGCGAACGGACATGCCGAGACGCACAGGCCGCATCCGGTGCATATCTCGGTCCTGACCTCGATTCGCGCCGTCATTGCGCGGCCTCCCTGCCCAGAAGGATGTCAGCCAGGATTCTCGCGAGCTCCTCGGGAGCGCCCCTGTGCAACTCTCCCCCGGCCCGGGCCTCCGGTGTGGCGATCCTGACGACACGCGTGGGCGATCCGTCGAGCCCCGTCTCCTCGGGAGTAAGGCCCAGGTCTTCACGGCCCCATCTGGTGACGTCCGCCGTGCGTGCGCGCATCTTGCCCCTCAGGGAGGGCATTCTCGGCACGTTCGCGTCCTTCAGCATAGTCAGTACTGCTGGAAGCGGACACTCCACGACCTCGAAGCCCCCCTCCACGAATCTCTCTGCCACCAGGCGTCCTTCGGAGACCTCCCTGACTCTTCCGACGAAGGTCACCTGCGGCCAGTCGAGAGACGCCGCGATTCCCGGCCCCACCTGCGCCGTGTCTCCGTCTATGGCCTGCTTCCCCGCGAACACCAGGTCCACTCCCCCGAGCTTCCTGACGGCAGCAGCAAGGGTGTTCGAGGTCGCCCAGGTGTCGGATCCCGCGAAGGCCCTGTCGGTGAGAAGAACCGCCCTGTCGGCTCCGATTGAGAGGGCCTCCCGAAGCATCTCCTCGGCCTGGGGAGGCCCCATGGTGATTGCGACCACCTCTCCGCCGAGCGCATCGCGCCATCTGAGGCCCTCTTCGAGCGCATAGGCGTCGAACGGATTCATGATAGAGGGGACTCCGTCCCTCACGAGGGTGTTGCGCTCGGGATCTATCCTCACGTCTGCGGTGTCGGGCACCTGCTTCAGGGCTACGACGATGCGCATCTCTCTACTTCTCCCTGGAGGCTGTCTCCCTTATGAGGGCCGAGGCTATTACATTGCGCTGTATCTGGTTCGTGCCTTCGTAAATCTGGGTGATCTTGGCGTCGCGCATCATCTTCTCGACGGGGTACTCCTTCATGTACCCGTAGCCGCCGAGTATCTGGACGGCGTCTGTGGTCACCCGCATCGCCACGTCGCTGGCGAACACCTTCGCCATCGCGGCCTCCTTCTCGAACTTCTTCGCGCCTCCGTCTATCATCCGGGCAACGCAGTAGACCAGAGCGCGCGCAGCCTCGATCTGCGTAGCCATGTCGGCCAGCATGAACTGGATGCCCTGGAAGGAGTCAATCCTCTGGCCGAACTGCCTGCGCTGGGACGCATACGACATCGCCTCGTCGAGAGCGCCCTGGGCGATGCCGACCGCCTGGGCGGCGACGCCGGGCCTGGAGTTGTCGAGAGTCTTCATGGCTACCATGAAGCCGGTGCCCTCGCGTCCGATGAGGTTGTCTGCCGGGACTCGGCAGTCCTCGAAGATGAGCTCGCGCGTGGCGGAGGCGCGGATGCCCATCTTGTCCTCCTTCTTTCCATACGAGAATCCGGGAGTCCCATCCTCCACGATCAGCGCCGACGCTCCCCTCGGCCCCCGGTCAGGGTCCGTCAGCGCGATGACTGTGTAGATCTTCGCCTCGCCGCCGTTCGTTATCCACTGCTTGGTGCCGTTCAGGACATAGGAGTCCCCGTCGCGGATGGCCTTCGTCCGTATCCCTCCCGCATCGCTTCCAGCATCCGGCTCCGTGAGAGCGAATGCGGCGAGCTTCCTTCCGTCCGCCAGGTCAGGCAGGAACCGCTTCTTCTGCTCCTCGCTCCCCGAGAGAAGAATCGGCATGGCACCTAGAGCGTTGGCTGCGTATGTGGTAGCTACGCCCGCGCAGACCCTGCTCAGCTCCTCGGCGGCGACGCAGAGAGCGAGGGTGCCCAGACCGAGGCCGCCGTAAGCCTCGGGTATGTATATGCGGAACATGTCGCTGTCCGCGAGCACCTTCATGATCTCCGTCGGGAAGCGGTTCTCCCTGTCGAGCTCCTCGCGCACGGGTCTTATGTGTTTCCGGCCGATATCGGCACAGAGGTCCCTGATCGCCAGGACGTCTTCCGGCAGATGGTAGTCCATCTCACTCCTCGCTTTCCAGAGCCTCGAGGGCTTCGGCTGCAGCCGCCTGCTGCGCTTCCTTCTTGCTTCGCCCGCTGGCAGGGCCGAATGACATTCCGGCGATCTCCACGCGGGAGACGAATACGGGCTCGTGATCGGAGCCGCCGGCCCGCTCCGAGAGGTAGCAGGGCAGCCCCAGGGACATGCCCTGGCAGAGCTCCTGCAGCCTGCTGCAGGCGTCCATGGGAGGGCTGCCCTCCATGGCATCGCTCGAGAGCAAGCCGAGTACGGTTCTCTCGACCGCCCTGCCGGCGGCCTCCAGGTTCCCGCCCGTGTCGGTGAAGACGGCCCCGATCAGCGCCTCCAGCACGCCGGCAACGACGGAATCGGGAACGACTCCGCCCGCGGCGGCGCCGCCCAGGGTGGCGAAATCCATCATGCCCGATGCCCGCCCGGCCAGGGCCAGCGCCTTCTCGGAGACGAGCGCAGCCTTGCGCCTGGTCAGCGCCCCCTCGTCGTCGCAGGGATGGAGCGTCATGAGACGATCCCTCACGACAAGTTCGAGCACTGAGTCTCCGAGGAACTCGAGCCTGCCTGACTCTCTGCCGGACTGCCGGGCGGACCCGCGGGCAAGGGCGGCCTTCAGCAGCTCGCGGTCCAGGAAGGTGTGTCCGAGGATACCCTCGACGCCTCCGGCAGAACCTCCGGACCGCTCTGTCTTCCTCTCCTCGGAGCCTAGGCGCGGCCTATCGCCAGGCATACGTTGTGCCCGCCGAAGCCGAAGGAGTTGCTGAGGGCGATGTTTATGCGGGCCTGCCTGGCGACCTTCGGGACGTAGTCCAGGTCGCACAGCGGATCCGGGTTCTCCAGCGTCGCCGTGGGCGGAACTACTCCCTCTCTGATGGCAAGCACGGAGAGGATCATCTCCATCGAGCCGGCTGCGCCCAGCATGTGGCCGGTCACGGATTTCGTGGAGGAGACCATGATTCGCCTGGCCCGGCTCTCGCCCAGGGCAGTCTTTATGGCTGCGGTCTCTCCGGTGTCGTTCAGCTCGGTCGAGGTGCCGTGGGCGTTCACGTAGTCCACCTGCTCCGGAGCGATGCCCGCGTCCTTCATGGCTTCGGTCATCGCCCTCGCAGAGCCCTCTCCGCCCTCGGCCGGGGCTGTGATGTGGAACGCGTCGCAGGTCATGCCCGCCCCGAGCAGCTCGGCGAGTATGGGCGCCCCTCGCCTCGCAGCGTGCTCGTACTCCTCGAGCACCACGATGGCGGCGCCCTCGGCCATTACGAAACCATCCCTGTCCCTGTCGAAGGGTCTCGAGGCGGTCTTCGGATCGTCGTTCCTGGTGGAAAGGGCCTTCAACGCGCAGAACCCTCCGAGGCCCATCATCGTGATCGGCGCCTCTGCCCCGCCGGCCAGGATGGCGTCAGCGCGTCCGAGGCGGATGCAGTCCATTGCGGCCGCGATGGCGTGCCCGCTGGTGGCGCAGGCCGTCACGGTGGCGAAGTTGACGCCCTTGGCGTTGAGCTCGATCGCAACCCTCCCGCTGGCCATGTTGCCGATCATCATGGGGCAGAAGAAGGGGCTTATCCTGTCCGGTCCCTTCTCGAGGGCCTTTATGTGCTCGGCCTCCCAGGTCGTGATTCCCCCTATCCCCGTTCCGATGATCACGCCGAGGCGGGTGGGGTCCATGCCGCTGTCCTTCAGACCCGAAGACTCGAACGCCTCGCTTGAGGCGATCAGGGCGAACTGGGTGTATCTGTCGGTGCGAGCGGCGAGCTTCCGGTCCATGTACTTCCCGGGGTCGAACCCCCAGACCTCCCCGGCAATGCGGGTGGTGAATGGCTCGGGATCGATCAGGGTGATCCTGCCGAGCCCGCTCTTGCCGGCCACGGCGCTAGACCAGCACTCGGCAACGTTCAGGCCTATCGGCGCGATGGCGCCCATGCCGGTGACTACGACACGCCTCTTCACGTTGTCAGTCCTCGCTTCTGCAGCGTCGCTGCCGGCTGCGGTGGCTCTACTCTCCCGCCCCGTGGTTCTTGAGGTAGGTGATAACGTCACCGACCGTCTTGAGGCTGGAGGAGTCCTCGTCGGATATCTTGAGCTTGAAGGAGTCCTCGAAGTCCATCATCAGCTCCACGAGGTCGAGCGAGTCGGCCCCGAGATCTGTCTGGAAGCCTGCCTCCGGGGTGACTTCCTCCGGCTTCACGCCCAGCTTGTTCACGATGATCTCGGTAACGCGGCTCTCCAGGGACATGGCTGCTCCTCTCAGGTTGACATTCCTCCGTCTATCGGTATCACCACTCCGGTCAGGTAAGATGCTCCGTCACCGAGCAGGAAGGCAACGACCTCGGCAACGTCCTCGGGGCGGCCCATCCTGGCGAGGGGGATCCGCGCTGCGTATCCCTGGCGGACGTCCTCTGGAAGGGTCTTCGTCATCTCAGTCTCGATGAAGCCCGGGGCCACTGCGTTCACCCGCACTCCGCGAGAAGCGAGCTCTCTCGCGAGGCTCCTGGTGAAGCCCAGGAGGCCCGCCTTGCTCGCGGAATAGTTGGCCTGGCCGGCGCTCCCGATCATCGCGACCACCGAGCTCACGTTGACGATCGATCCGCTCCTCTGCCTCATCATGATCTTGGCCACTGCCCTGGTCACCAGGAAAGCGCCTGTGAGGTTCACTCCCAGCACCCTGTTCCAGGAGTCGAGATCCATGCGCATGATGAGGGCGTCCCTGGTGATGCCGGCGTTGTTGACGAGCCCGTGTATCCCGTTCGCCTCGGTGGAGATCCTCTCAACGGCCGAGTTGACGGCCGCCTCGTCGGTGACATCGAGATGGTACGGCCTGAAGCCCGGGCCCAGACTCTCCGCAGCCTTCGCGAGCTCAGCCTCCAGCATGTCGCAGCCGGCCACCATCCACCCCTGCTCCACGAGCCTGGCGGAAATCGCGAGCCCGATTCCCCTTCCAGCACCGGTGACCAGCGCTGTTCTGCCCATGCCCGATCCCCTCCCCCCGGCTACCACCTGACTACCATCCCGCCCCACGTCATTCCCGCCCCGAACGCAGCGAGGACCACGTTCTTGGGCGAGGCCACGAGACCTGACCTCAGGGCCTCGTCGAGAGCGATCGGAATCGATGCCGCCGACGTGTTCCCGTACCTGTCTATGTTGACATAGACCTGCTCGGGCCTGAGACCGAGGGCGCGCGCGGTGGCGTCGATGATCCGCCAGTTCGCCTGGTGCGAGATGAGGAGGTCCACCTCGCTCTTCTGCATGCCCTCCCCCTCGAGAGCCAGGAGGCACGAGTCCCTCATCGCCCTTACCGCGTGCTTGAAGGTCTCGGACCCGTTCATCCAGATCGTGTGCTTGTGCGCCTCGACGGTCTCGCAGGTGGCCGGTTCGCGCGAGCCGCCGGCAGGCTGGATGAGGAGGTCGCTAATTGTCCCGTCGCTCCCCCAGTGGAAGCTGCCGAGCCTGCCTCCCGGACCTCGTGAGGATATCGCGACAGCTCCGGCGCCGTCGCCGAAGAGAATGCAGCTGGTCCTGTCGCTCCAGTTGGTGATCTTTGTGAGGCATTCCGCGCCGATGACGAGGATCCTGTCGAAGAGCCCCGACTGGATGAAGGCTTTCGCCTGTATGAGACCGTACACGAAGCCGGTGCAGCCCGCCTCGAAATCCCAGGCCGGAACCTTGTCCAGACCGAGCCTCGTCGAGACGAGGCAGGCGGTGGACGGGAACGCATGATCGGGCGTGACAGTGCCGATTATCACCGCCTGCACGTCAGAGGGTCTCCAGCCGGCGGACTCCATAGCCTGCCTCGAAGCCTCCAGTGCCAGGTCTGAAGTAGCGGTCCTGTCGTCTGTGATGTGCCGGGTCCTGATTCCGGTGCGCTCGACGATCCACTGGTCGGTGGTGTCGACCATCTTCTCTAGGTCGGCATTCGTGAGGATCTTATCGGGAACGCAG
>CAZMTK010000010.1:0-89415 GCA_964569245.1 uncultured bacterium
ATCGAACCCGCGTCCGTTCCCGGGGACCCTGCGGCCGCTACATGCTTAGACCGGATCGTTTCTCCCTCGGCAGGCGCCCCGGACGGCACCTGCCTCGGCAGCTCCCATTGCATCTCGCCGTCGCCCCCGGGGAGCACGAGGGGTCGGGCCAGCCCGGCTTCTTGCGCCCGGCCTCCGGCCGCCAGGCGTGACCGGAGCGGACGTGCGGCCCGACTAGAAGGGCCGCAGGGTGCCGATATTAGGCGGCAGTTGTTCGTTCCCGCCTTTTTACGAGGCTGCGGGAACCTCGGCATGCAACCACAGGACCACGACCGGGCCCGTCGAGACCATTCGCCCCCACGATGCCCTTCTCGCTTACTGATAGGGAAAGCTTGCATCGGGGTCAAGACCCCTTGCGCGAAGGGCAGTCCTGCCGTATAAATGGGCCCTGATCGCAGCACTCGCAAGGAAAGGTGTCCCAATGTCACTCGTCTGCTTCGTCTGCGGCAAGAAGCCGGTGGTCGGATGCAGGGTGAGCCACTCCCAGAGGCACACCAAGCATCGTTGGAAGCCAAACCTGCAGCCAGCGACAGTCGTGATCGACGGGATGGTTCGCAAGGTCAGGGTCTGCGCGTCCTGCATCAAGGCAGGCAAGGTCCGGAAGGCCTGAGCCGGATCCTCTCTTCCGACCCGTGATCCAAGGGCGGCGCAGCCGCCCTTCTGTTTACTGACAGGAAGCCTGAGAACCGGCTTCTGCAGGCACCTGCGCCGGCGGTCTGTCGGGGGAGGGACGCAGCCTGGCCTGGTTGGCCGAGATTGCCAGGCCCAGCTCGCGGGCCAGCCTGGTATAGCCGAATCCCATGTTCAGGAAGTCCCACTCGAAGGGGGCGCCGGGCTTCATCGGGGTCAGGACCCAGCCCATGTCGATCCCGGCACGGGAGAACGCGGTGCTCCAGCTGTCGCCCGACAGCGCATTCATCAGCACGTCGGCCACTCGATGGTCACCCCTCGCAAGAAGCGCCTGTATGTGCGCCTCCCTCGCCCCGAGGAAACGGACCTCCAGGCCTGGAACCCTCCTCAGCGCCCTGGAGATCTCGTCACGCCACTTCCTTAGGAGTCTGGGGTCGGCCATGGCCGTCCACTGGAATGCCGTCCAAGGCTTTGGAACGAACGGGTTGATGCTGACGGAAAGGGGCAGCTTCGTCCTTGTCCGTATCTGCTTTATCAGGGCTGCTATGGACTCCCTGTCCTCGTCGGTTTCGAACGGGAAGCCGTAGATGAAGTAGAGCTTGATCCTCGAGACCCTCTTCGCCATCCGGTCAATCGTCTTCAGTATGGCGTCGTTCTTGAGGCTCTTCCCGACTACCTTGCGCAGGCTGTCGTTGCCCGTCTCAGGTGCGATTGTCAGAGTAGTGCCCTTGAATCCGTCCAGCCTGCCCTGGAGAGGCTCTTCGGCCCTCTGTGAGCCCATGCTCACCTCGTGGCCCCGTCTTCTCGCCATGGCCACCAGGTCCGCGAGCTGTGGATGGGAGTCGGGCGAACAGGCCACGATTCCCACCCTGGCCTTCTTCGGAAGGCTTTCCAGTGCCTGCTGCAGATCTTCGATGCGAGCTTCCCGGTATGGGAGATATGCATATCCCGGAAGGCAGAACCTGCAGTTGAAGGGGCAGCCTCTGGACACCTCGAGGAGCATGAGGTCCCCCAGCGCGGCACCGGGAGCTACGAAGCACGATTTCACCGGGAGGCTCTCGGCGCTGGCCCACTGCCGCATGACGGCAGCCTTGGGGCTGACCGTTCCGTGGATGGAGGGGATGTAGATGCCTGGAAGAGCCGAAAGCATCTTCAGGATGCGCTTCTTCCCGGCGCCCTGGGAGCCGAGGCTCTTGATGGTGTCGAGAAGCGGGCCGAGCGAGGGCTCCGACTCCCCGATGACTATCGCGTCGAAGAACTGGGCCATGGGCATAGGATTGGCCGTAAGGCACAGCCCTCCGGCAATGACGATCGGCCAGTTCTCCGGCCTGTCGGAGGCCTTTGGAGCGATGCCGGACATCGAGAGCATCACGAGCGCGTTCAGATAGTCGAGCTCGTATGCAATGCTGAATGCGAGCAGGTCGCAGCTGCGTATGGACCGGCCGGCCTCGAGAGTGACGATCGGCCTTCCGGTTCTGCGTCGCCACGCGAGCTCGTCGGCTTCGGGCATGAAGGCTCTCTCGCAGATCGTGTCGGGCCAGCTGCAGAGCTGCGAGAACACCTTCTGGAATCCGAGCGACGACATGCCCTCGGCGTATGAGCCGGGGTAGGCCAGCACCGTCTCGAAAACGCCCTTGCAGTTGCGCTGCTGCAGGCAGTTCTCGCTCTCGAGCAGGGCTCTGCGCCTGGCCTCGTATTGGTCGGAAGCGGGTTTCCTGCTCAGATGCGTCTCTCCCGGGCTTTCATGCCCGCGAATATACTGCTGGAGATAGTCCCCGGCAAAAATGCATTCTTTATATCAATATTCTATCAATCAATAAGATTCCTTAGAAAAGGAGGCATCTGGCTGCCCCCTCTGCGGTTGATCTCAGAGCCTGGTCCAGCGGCGTGGAATGGTTCGGGCTGGTTCTCCTTTCCCGTGCTCCTGCCGAACGGGAACGGCAGGGCGGACCCGGACGCCGGGAACGACATCTCCTCGGGATCCCTGTTCACAGGCTGTCCGAAGCCTGTGGCAATCACCATGATCTTCATCTCGTCGCCGAGATCCCTGTTCAGGCTCGTACCTATGAACACGTGAGCATGGCTTCCTGCCGCCTGGGTGATCGTCCTCACTGCTTCGTCGAACTCGTTGAACCTGACGTCGGGGGAGGACTGGATGTGGATGAGCAGTGCCTTGGCGCCCTCGATCGAAATGCTGTCCAGGAGGGGCCCGGAAATCGCGTCCTTCGCTGCCTCGGCAGCCCTGTTCGGCCCGGAGGCCTTTCCGGTGCCTATCATCGCCCCGCCGCCGGTTGTTATGACGGTCTTCACGTCCTGGAAGTCGCGGTTGATCACCCCCGAGCTGGAGATCAGGCTGCAGATTCCGTCGACGGCGTTGAGAAGAACCTCGTTGGCCATGTCGAACATCTGCATGAGCGTCGAGTTCTCCTCCGCCAGGGTCCTGAGCCTGTCGTTGGGGATGACGATGAGCGTGTCGACCTCCTTGCGCAGGGCCTCGATGCCATGCTCGGCCTGCGAGTTCCTGATCGGCCCCTCGCACTCGAACGGGCTCATGACGACGCCCACGGTCACTGCCCCCGCATCCTTGGCGGCTTTGGCGATGCGCGGCGTGGCGCCCGTGCCCGTACCGCCGCCCATGCCGGCCGTGATGAAGACCATGTGGCTGCCTGCGAGCAGCTCCTCGATCTCCTTCATGCTCTCTTCCGCGGCCTGCTCTCCGATCTCGCAGTTCCCGCCCGCCCCGTGCCCCCTGGTGACCCTCTGGCCGATCTGCAGCTTCACGTCGGCCAGGCAGTTTTCGAGAACCTGGGCATCGGTGTTCATCGCTATGAACTCGACGCCGCCTATTCCCTTTCTGATCATTCTGTCCAGGGCGTTGCAGCCGCACCCGCCGACTCCTACTACCCTCAGCCGGACCCGACCGGTGACATCGTCTCCCAGTCCTACTTCCGTGAGCTGTGTGACAACCATGCGTTCCCTCCCTACCTGACTCTTCCCACCAATTCCGTGATCCACCCGGCCAGCTTCGACAGAAAACCGCCCTTTTCGCTCCCGCGCGCCTCGGCCTCCAGGGCGAGCCGAGTCGAGCCCACTGCTGTGGCGAACTCGGGAGTCCCTGTCATCTCGGTGGAGGTCTCCATAGTCACTGGCAGTCCCGGCTCGACAGGAAGGCCGGTGACCCTCGCGCCTGTCTCGACGAGCCCTCTCAGCCTGCTGGTTCCTCCAGTCACAACCAGGCCCGCCGGGAGCTGGACCAGGTCGATACCCGACTTGGCGATCTCCGAGGCGATACCCTCGAAGATCTCCTCGACTCTCTGGCAGACCATCTGAGAGACCACGGGATGCGATAGCGTGAATACACCTCTCCCTCCCAGCTTCAGGACTCTTATGCTGCCGTTGGGATCGACCAGATGACTCGATGCCACAGCCCACTCGGTCTTGATCTTCTCAGCCTGTTCCCAGGGTATCCTCAGGGTCTGCAGGTCCGAAGTGATGTATCCGCCGCCCATCGGAACGACCCCCACGTGCGCGGGAGTGCCTCCATGGAATACCGCGACGTCGGTGGTCCCGGCGCCGATGTCGGCCAACGCCACGCCCATCTCCATCTCGTCCGGCGAGAGCACCGCGGCGGCGCTCGCCAGAGCCGAGGGAACAACTCCCGACACGCCGAGGCCCGCGGCCTCCACCGCCGCCTCTAGGTTCATGACTGCCGTCCTGTCAGCGATGATCGTATAGACGCTGGCCGTGACCTGCTCCGCCCTCAGCCCCACGGGAGCCTTCCTGAGGCGGTCGAAGCCGTCTACGCTGTATCCCCTCCTCACCACCTCAAGCACCCTGCAGCCGGTCGGGAGCCCGACAGCTCTCGCGGCCTCCTCTGCACGACGCACGTCCTCGGGCGTGATCTCCCGGTCCTCGGCCTCCTCCAGCCTGCCCACGCTCACGGTGCCGATGCCGCTGAAGCCTCTGACATGCGCTCCGCTGACGGAGACGTAGACCTCACGCACGTCCGAGGTGCAGAGCTGCTCTGCGTCCGAGACGGCCGCCGCCACCGCCCTGGCGACTTCCCGGACGTCCAGGAGTACGCCCTCCCTGATGCCTCCGGCGATCGGCGCCTGTCCGGCTCCGGTGATCGCGGGCGAGCCGCCGCGGCTTTCGACGACCACGCAGGCGACCTTGCTTGTCCCTATGTCAACTGCCGCGACCACTCCGTGCGGCATCACGGACCTCCATTGCAGAAGCCGTCACCGCGGAGAACCACCTGTCCGTCGAAGCGCATGTCGGCCTCCTCCCAGCCGCCGCTCAGCGCGATGCAGCCAGACACAGCCCTCCACGCGCGAAGCCTGCCGCTGAAATCCTCGCGGCCCAGGACCAGTTTCATGCCGCTTTCCAGCGCCACTAGACCGCTCTCGTCTATGTAGAGCGAGTCGACCGCACCACGGGCCCCCCCGCATGCCGCCCATGCAACCACGTTCCTCAGCACGCCGGGGTCGGGAGCGACGGCCAGCCCGACAACGGGAAGGGTGTCGGACAGGAAGGTGGCCGGAAGCTCCTCCCCGGTGGATGAGATGGCGGTGGGGCATCCCCCGATGACGAAGGCGACTACCGGCCTGGACAGCTCCAGCGATACCCCGGCCGCGTCCGGCCACTCGCGCCATGCGGAAGCCCTCTCCACGCCGGGCAGGGCTTCCAGGGCATGCTCGACGGCTTCGATGTCCATCCTGCCCAGAGGCATGCCGAAGAGGGGGGAGAGAACCGAGGCAATGGCCGTTGAATCGGCCTTCCGGCATCCCCAGAGTCTGAAGGCCTCGAGAGAGAAGCAGCCCTCCCTCTCCTTCCACCGGTAGAGCAGAACGCCGAGAAGGAAGAGGACTCCCAGGGAGACGGAGAATGCCAGAGCCAGGCTCCTTCCGCGCATCACGAGTCGCCCCCGACCAGCCGGCGGGCGAGTTCGTCCGCTCTGCCGGCCCCCATGAACACAATCGCCCGGGCCTCTGCTCCTCCCAGGATGTTCTCCAGCTCCCCGGGCGAAGCGGTTCGGCATGGACAGCCGCATTCCGCGGCAGCCTCCGCGACAAGCGATGAGTCCACGCCCTCGACGGGCTCCTCCCTCGCCGCGAAGATCGGCAGCACTACCGCCTCGTCGGCAGCGCCGAGAGCTTCGCCCATCCGTGAGGCGAGGCTCGCCGTGCGGGAATAGAGGTGCGGCTCGAACACTGCCACGATCCTCCCCGGTACGGCCCTTCTGACGGCCGAGAGGGTGGCTTCGATCTCGCGGGGATGGTGGGCGTAGTCGGAGATGACGATGCCGCCCCTCCACGAGCCGATCCGCTCCATTCTTCTCGATACTCCGGGATAGCTCTCGAGAGCCCTGATCGTGACGAGCGGCGGAACTCCGGCGAGCTCCAGCAGGGCAACGCAGGTTGATGCGTTCCTGAGGTTCTCGAGCCCTGGCATCGGCAGAAAGCCCTCCTCGCCGCCCAGCGAGAACCTCTCGCCCCAACCGGAGGCTCCGATGCTCCTGCAGTCGAAATCTCCGCCTGGGCCGGCGAGAAGGATCCTCCTGCCGATCCTCGCGGCCCAGCAAGCAAGATCCGGGCACTCGACCGGAACGACGACTCCCCCTCCGGGCTCGCAGAGCTCCAGGAAGGTCTGGAATGCGGCCCGCAGGTGCTCGATCGAGCCGTAGCACTCGAGGTGCTCCGCATCGAACGAGGTCACTGCGGCATGCCTGTGAGGCAGTCTGAGGAAAGTCCTGTCGTATTCGTCGGCCTCGACCACGCAGAGACGGCCTCCGGGTCTGAAGCCCGCCTCCCAGGTGCGCACGACTCCCCCCGCAAGTACAGTGGGATCCTGACCCGCCTGCTGCAGCACCCACCCTGTCATGGCGGTGGTGGTGGTCTTGCCGTGGGCACCTGCCACGGCGATGACGGAGTGTCCCGAACAGAGCTCGGCGAGAGCTTCGCTCCTGCGCAGCACTCTCCTGCCCGACGAGCGAGCCTTCTCGATCTCCGGATGGGAGGCCGCGATCGCGGCGGTGTGGACCAGCAGGTCCGCCCCTTCGGCATGAACAGGGTCGTGGCCCGCGAAGACCTCTATTCCGGCCTTCTCGAGAGCTGCGGTGTCGTGGGGCTCCCTGTCGCAGCCGCTCACGGCGTGCCCCGCCGACCGGTACCAGAGCGCCATTCCGCTCATGCCCGACCCGGAAACGCCCATCAGATGGACTCTCACGCGGTCGCTCCCCCCTTCGCTTCGGCGAGGATCATGCGGGCGATGGCTTCGGCGGAGCCGGGACGGAAGAGACGGGAGATGGCCCCCGACATGGACGAGAGCAGCCGGGCGTCGGTCAGGATCGAAAGGATCCGTTCCCAGAGGGAGCCGGCATGGACCTCCCTCTCCTGGAAGACCAGGGCGCCCCCGGTGGCGGCCGCCGCCATGGCGTTCGGCGTCTGATGGTCATCCGAGGCCAGTGGATAGGGTATGAGAACGCAGGGGATCGCATAGTGGCTGAGCTCCGTCATGGTCATCGCCCCGGCCCTCGCCACGGCGAAGTCGGCAGCGGAGTAGAGGACCGACGGGTCCTGCTCGAACGCCGTGACGTGGAAGCCCCGCCTCCCGGAGGATGCGGCGGCAACCCTTTCCAAATCCCTTTCCCCGCACTGGAGTGCGACCTGCATGCCCTCGGGGGCCGCGAGAGCGATGTCGTTCAGCGTCCGGGCTCCCTGGCTCCCCCCCAGAACGAGGACCGCCGGAGAGTGCGGATCCAGGCCCAGTGACGACTTCGCCTCCGCCCTTTCGATCCTGACCAGGGACTTCCGCACCGGATTCCCGGCGGCCACGGCCTTCCGACCGAACGATGCCGCTGCGCACTCGAAGCCCACCAGGACCCGGCGGGCGAATCTCGATGCCGCTCTGTTGGCCCTGCCCGGAAGGGCATTGGATTCGTGCAGCAGTACGGGCACCCTTCGCAGCCAGCCGGCCGCGGCGCAGAAGAAGGATGCGTATCCACCGGTGACGAAGATCGCGTCAGGGCATGTCTTCCTGACTATGCCAAGGGCCTTCGCGAGAGCTCCGGAGGAGGTGAAGGGAAGCAGCAGCACCGAGAGCGGACCCCTGTCCACCCTGGGGGAGTCGAGAACCAGCGCAGAATCCCCGAAGGGAGCGTACATGATTCCGTCGACCGGTCTAGGAGTGCGCACGAAGAACACGCCTGCCGACGGCTCGACCGCTTCGAGAGCCTCGGCGACGGCAATCGCCGGGGCGATGTGACCTCCAGTCCCGCCTCCTGCGATGAGTATCCTGCTCATCTCCTCGCTCCAGTCGAGACGCGCGCGATGACGCCGAGGGAGACCAGCGTGGTCAGCATGCTGGTGCCCCCCCATGATACGAGCGGCAAGGTCATCCCCGTCGCGGGCAGGAGCCGCAGGCAGACGCCCACATGGATCAGGAAGGCGCCCATTATCGAGGAGGTGAGCCCTCCTGCGAGGAGCGACCCGAAGGCGTCGTCCGCCTTCGCGGATATCCTCCAGGCGCAGGAGAACAGAACGAAGAATGCCAGCAGCAGGGCGGATGTCCCGATGAAACCGGTCTCCTCGCCGATCACGGCGAAGATGAAGTCCGTGAACGCCTCCGGCAGGAAGCCCCTCTGCTGCCGGCCCCTTCCCAGCCCTCTGCCCAGTATCCCGCCGCTTCCCAGCGCGATGCATGACTGCTCGGGCTGGAAGTTGTCCCCGGCGATCTCCTGGTCCTGGTTCAGCCAGCCTCTCACCCTGTCCACCCTGTAAGGCGTGCTTGTCACGAAGACGCCCAGCAGGACGGCGGCCGCGGCCAGGAGCAGCATCAGATGGGAGAACCTCGCTTCGGCGATGTAGAGCATTACCAGCACCATGCCGACGAGGAACGCAGCTCCGGCGTAGTCCGGCTGGAGAAGGTACATCGCGGCAGGCACCGCACCCAGCAGCGAGATGGCGGCTACCCCTCGAAGGGTCCGTGGCGAGACGGCTCCGTTCGTTACGAGGGTGGCGACTAGGATGACGAACGAGAATCGTACGAGCTCCGACGGCATGATCTTCACAGGCCCGGCCACGAGCCACCGGCTGGAGCCGTTGACAGGGGGCGCGAAGGGACTGGAGGGAATGACCGTCATGAGGACCAGCGCCACGGAGACCAGGTACAGCGGCAGCGCGACGGCCTTCCAGAATCCCGGGCCGACCCTCCATGCGGATACGCCCAGCAGGATCCCTATGAGGGTGCGCAGGAGGTGCCCCGCGAAGAAGTGGTGGCTGTTCCCGTAGTATCTCATAGAGGCGAAGCTGCTGGCCGAGTAGACCGCCATCGCACCCGCAACCAGGAGCGCCGCGGTCAGCAGCGCCAGGAGCCTCCCTTCGGCGCTGAGCCTCGCCCTCACGGCTCCATCGCCTCCACCAGTGCGCGGAAATGGCGTCCCCTCTCCTCGAAGTCGCGATACTGGTCGAAGCTCGCGCATGCCGGGGACAGGAGGACGACATCACCCTCCACCGCCATCTCCCGGCAGATCCTGACGGCTTCCTCCATGGTCCCGGCTTCCAGGCAGGGCGCGGCACCTCGCCACGCCTCCTCGAGCTCGGCCGAGGCGCTCCCGATGAGCACGATCTGCTTCACTCTGGCGGAGACAAGATCCCTGAGCTCCCGGTAGGCTGTCTTCTTCGAGAGCCCTCCGGCGATGAGAAGGACAGGCCGGTCGAATGACAGGAGGGCCACCCGCAGCGAGTCCTGGTTCGTGCTCTTCGAATCGTTGACCCAGTCCACTCCGTTCAGGGTGCGGACCTTCTCTATCCGATGGGGAACGCCCCCGAAGCTCGAGAGCCCCCTCGCAAGCGCCTCTGGATGCACTCCGGCCCTCGAGGCCAGGCATGCCACGGCAAGAGCGTTGGCCAGGTTGTGGGCGCCGGGCAGGGAGAGGTCCCGGACCTTCATGACCTCTGTCCTCGCGCCGTCGAACACCAGGCTCACCGCCCCCCCGGCCGCATCCGCGCCGGACGGCACCTGCCTCTCTATGCTGAAGTAGCGCTCGACGCCCCGGGAGACGCCCATCAAAGGGACCGATTCAGGGTCGTCCATGTTGATCACCGCCAAGTCCTCGTATTGCTGGTTGGAGAAGATTCTCGCCTTTGCAGCCCGGTATCCCTCCATCGAGCCGTGCCTCTGCAGGTGGTCGGGGGTCAGGTTGAGGACGGCTGCGCCCGCGGGTCTGAAGTGCTCGATGGTCTCCAGCTGGTAGCTGCTGACCTCGAGAACGAACCAGTCAGGGTCCGGGTGGTCGAGCACTGCGCTCGAGAAGGGGTATCCCACGTTGCCGGCCACCACCGCCTTCATTCCTGAAGTGCGAAGCACGTGGCCGAGCCATTCCGCCGTGGTCGTCTTGCCGTTCGAGCCCGTGACCGCCAGGACAGGCGCCCTGGCATTCCTCCAGGCGAGTTCTATCTCCCCTATCACGGGTACCCCTGCAGCCCTGGCCGCGCAAGGCAGCGGAGACGAGGGGGGCACGCCCGGGCTCAGTATCAGCCCCTCGAGAGAAGTCACAGCGGAAAGCGGACCGTCGCCCCCGCCCAGTCTGTGAGAGGCGCAGAACTCGCACTCCTCGACCGACGGGTCGTCGTCGAAGCCGGTCACGACGAACCCTTTCCCGGAAAGGAGTCTCGCAGCGGCACGGCCGCTCCTCCCTAGGCCTGCCACGCCCACCCTTCTTCCGCTGCCGCTTGTCCAATAGGTGCCCACCGACCGCCTACCTGATCTTGAGCGTGCTGAGGCCGAGGAGCCCGAGCAGCGCAGCCACGATCCAGAATCGGACCACCACCTTGCTCTCCGGCCAGCCGAGCATCTCGAAATGGTGGTGGATCGGAGCCATCCTGAAGATCCTCCGCCCGGTCCTCCTGAAGTGGCTGACCTGCAGGGAGACGCTGAGGACCTCCGCGACGAAGATCCCGCCCACGATGAGGAGAAGGAACTCGCACCTGGTCACCACCGCCATGGAGCCGATGGCTCCGCCGAGCGCGAGAGACCCGGTGTCACCCATGAAGACCGACGCGGGAGGGGAGTTGAACCAAAGGAAGCCGAGGCATGCTCCGGCTGCAGCGCCCGCGAAGACAGCTATCTCGCCTGCTCCGGACAGGAAGGGGAACTGCAGATATCTGGCGAAGTTGGCGTGCCCCAGGAGATAGGCCATTATCCCGAAGGCCAGGACGGAGACGAGACTTGTGCCTGTCGCGAGGCCGTCGAGCCCGTCGGTCAGGTTGACCGCGTTTGCGGTTCCCGCGAGGACGAGCGCCACGAGCGCGACGTACAGGATGCCGGGGTCCACCCTCACTTCCTTCCAGAACGGGAGGGTGGTCTCGGTGCCCGATATGGAGGTTTCGCCTGCCTCTATGTCCACGGTTCTAACGGCGGGAAGGATCCTCTGCCCGGGATCTCCCCCGGGCGCGAGAGGAGCGAGGAAGAGCCATAGGCCGACGGCGATGCCGAGTGTGAACTGACCTGCCAGCTTGTAGCGCCCGATGAGCCCCTTCGAGCATTTCCGGACCACCTTGAGGTAGTCGTCCAGGAGGCCGATCAGGCCCATCCAGATCGTGGTTCCCATGACTATCTGCAGATACCTGTTGTCCAGCCTGCCCCAGAGCAGGACGGGCACCAGCACTGAAAGGAGGATGAGGAGCCCTCCCATGGTGGGCGTGCCCTCCTTCGATAGATGGCTCCTGGGCCCGTCCTCCCTGACGTGCTGTCCGATCTGCTTCCTGGCCAGGAACCGGATGATCGCAGGGCCGAAGAGGAAGGAGATCAGCAGCGCCGTGACGGTTGCGTATGCTGCTCTGAACGTGATGTAGCCGAACAGGTTGAACAGCGATACGGCATCCCTCATCGGATAGAGAAGCCAGTAGAGCATCAGGCATCCCCCCGAAGCCGCTCCACGAGCTGGTCCAGTCTCATGGCGCGGCTTCCCTTGACCAGGACGGTCGCTTCCCGCGCAGCCTCGCGCTCGACCACCGCCAGGGCCTCCTCCCAGGTCCCCACCGGGAGCATGCCCCTGCCCGGACAACCGGCCGCGGCTGCGAATGCGGAACCGACGAGCACGACGAGGTCCAGCCCGAGGCTGGAGGCCAGCCTGAGCACCTCGTCATGCATCCTGCCCGAGTCCGCCCCCAGCTCCAGCATGTCTCCGAGCACCGCGATGCGCCTTCCATCCTCGCACGCGAGAGACTCCAGGCATGCCCGCATGGAGTCGGGGTTCGCGTTGTAGCTTTCGTCTATCACCGTGAGGAGGCCGTAAGCCAGCCGGCGGCCCCGGCCCGCCAGCCCGTCGAAGGAACTCATTGCTTCGATCGCCTCGACTGCACCGACTCCCATGGATGCAGCCACAGAGAGCGCGGTGAGGGCGTCCTCCGCGAAGTGCCTGCCCCTCGCTCCGAGACGGAGAGGCTCGCACCAGGGCATCGCCCTGTACCCGGATGGAGACTGCTCGAGCCATGAATCCCCTCCAGGGCCCACTCTCCAGATCCTCAGAGAACGAGCCGAGGCGACCTTCTCGAGTGCGCTCCAGCCCGGTGGAATGAAGCATCGTCCTCCGGGCCTGGTCTCCTCGAGGAGCTCGGCCTTCGCGCGCGCCACCGCCTCCAGCGAGCCGAAGTACTCGAGGTGAGCCCTCCCGATGCAGGTCACCACCGAGACGTCCGGGGCGATCACGCGCCCCAGCCTCCTCAGCTCACCCTCGTGGTTCATCCCAGCCTCGAACACGGCGACCTCCGCCTCCGGATCGAGATTCATCACGGACAGGGGAAGGCCGATGTGATTGTTGAGGTTTCCGCGCGTGCCGCCGGTTCGCATCGCGGGTGAGAGGGCCATCTCGATCAGATGCCTCGTCGTCGTCTTCCCGCTGGAGCCCGTCACCCCTATCACAGTGCGGGGGCCTCCGCCTCCTCCATCACGACCGCTCCATCCCTCTCGAATGGCGCGGGCGACTTCCAGCATCGCCTCGCCAACGTCGCCCACGCGCACGACCCTTCCGGACCAGCCCTCCCTGGAGACCATGGCGGAGCCTCCGGCGTCGAGAACTTCGCCGACGAAGTCGTGTCCGTCGGCTCTTGCTCCGGCCAGGGCGAAGAACAGCTTCCCCGGGCCGGCCTCGCGGGAATCGACGCAGGCCCCGGAGAGAGCCGCATCCTCTGCCGGCGGAGGCGCTCCCGCCGCTCTGGCGGCGAAGGACAGAGAGAAGTTCACTCCAGATCCTCGAGAGCTTTCCTCGCCTCGACCCGGTCGTCGAACGGCAGGCGCTCCGTCCCGATCACCTGGTAGTCCTCGTGACCCTTCCCGGCGACTATCACCGCATCCCCGGGTCCGGCCATTCGCACGGCCGCCCTGATGGCAGACCGCCTGTCAGGTTCCACCATCGGAGCGCGCCCGTCAGGGATGCCCGCCACTATCTCGGCGATGATGGCGGCAGGATCCTCGGTCCTGGGATTGTCGCTCGTGACTATCACTACGTCGGCCATCGAACCGGCTATGGCTCCCATCAGGGGTCTCTTGGCTCTGTCCCTGTCGCCGCCTGCACCGAAGACCACGATCACTCTTCCCTCTGACAGCTCTCTGGCCTGCGCCAGCACGCGCTCCAGAGCGTCCGGGGTGTGCGCGTAATCGACCGCCAGAAGGAAGTCCTGCCCCGCGTCCACCTTCTCCATCCTTCCAGGCACGCCGGGGAATCCAGCGAGGATGTCCGCTGCCTCTGCGGCCGGGATCCCCAGCAGCGAGCACGCTGCGATGGCCCCCGCAGAGTTGAAGGCGTTGACGCCTGCAGGCACCTTCAGGTCCACGGGGATGGAGAATCCCGGTCCGTCGAGCGAATAGGAGACCCCGGCCAATCGCGACCTCACGTCTCTCACTCTGAAGGAGTCCCCCTCGGACGTGCCGAAGGTCAGTGCGCCACGGGGAACGATCCATCCCGCCGCGTAGGTTCCGAACAGGGCGCGGCCGCCGGGCTTCAGCAGGTCCAGAAGATGCATCTTCGCCGAGACGTAGCTCTCCATCGTTCCATGGAAGTCGAGATGGTCCTGTGTCACGTTTGTGAACAGAGCAACATCGAACCTCACCGCCTCGACTCTCGAGAGCACGAGCGCGTGGCTCGAGACCTCCATGACGCAGGCCTCGTCGCCCCCCGAAGCCATCGATCCGAGCATCTCGGTCAGCCGGAGCGAGTCCGGAGTGGTTTCAGAGGCCGGAACGGATATTCCAGCCGCCACGTGACCCACGGTTCCGAGGATGCCGCACCTTCTCCCGGCCCCTTCCATGATCCAGCGCACCATGTGGGCGGTGGAGGTCTTGCCGTTCGTGCCGGTCACGCCGATCATCGCGAGTCGCTCCCAGGGCCTGCCGAAGAACTCGGCAGCCAGGTGGCAGAGGGCGCGCCTGTTGTCGCCCGACGGGTTCGCTATCACGACGGGAGCGTCAGAGCAGGATCGCGACTCGACCAGCGCGGCGGCCGCTCCTGCTTCGATGGCTCTTCCGACGAACGAGTGCCCGTCCTCGCGGAAACCTCTGATCGCGACGAAGAGCGCCCCGGGAACGACCTTCCTCGAGTCGCAGGCGAGCGATGTGATTTCCAGATCCTCCATCGCGGGAGGGCACGGAATCCCGGCGCTCTGGAGAAGGATCGGGAGCTTCACCGGAGCACCGCCACTCCACCGGCGTCTCCGGGCGGGCCCAGGGCGATGGAGGGATCGGAGGCGAGCAGGCGGCTCGCTATGCCCGAGAAGACCGGGGCTGCGAGAGAGCTTCCGAACCTGTAGGCATAGTCCGGCCTGTCGAACACCACTGCGCAGACGATCCTGGGCTGGGCGGCAGGCAGCATTCCCACGAAGGCGGAGAGGTAGGCGCCCCCGCCGAAGCCGAGTCTCTCCGCGGTGCCGGTCTTCCCGGCGACGCTGACGCCTCTCACCGCCGCGGACACGCCAGTGCCGGTCTCGACGGCTTCGGTGAGTATTCTGCGGATCTCGTCCGCAGTCTCCTCTGATATGACCCGTCTCGGCCTGACGCCGGACCATTCGTGCCAGCCGTCCGAACCGCGGCTGGCGGCGATCAGCCTGGGCCGGACCAGGTTTCCTCCGTTGGCCACGACGCAGAACGCCATGGCCAGCTGCAGGGGAGTGACGGCCACCTCCTGTCCGATCGCAAGGCAGGCCTTCGAGAGCCCCGACCAGGCGGACACAGGGTGCAGGAGGCCTTCCTCCTCTCCGGGGAGCTCGATTCCCGTACGAGCGCCGAAGCCGAACCGGGTGCAGTAATCGTAAAGGGTGGAATCCGCTAGACGGCTCGCCATCTGTATGGTCCCGACGTTGCTCGACTGGGCGATGATCTGCTCCACGCTGAGCACGCCGAAAGAGTGGCAGTCGGATATCATCCTGTCGGCCACCGGAATGCGGCCGGCACTGCAGTCGAAGCTGTCCGAGGAGGTCAGCACCCCCTCCTCCAGACAGGCGGCGAGAGTGACTATCTTGAAGGTGGAGCCAGGCTCGTGGATGCTGGAGATGCAGGGGCTGGCGAGCAGGGACCCGGTCGAGTCCCTCACCGGGTAGCTGCCGAGAGCGAGGATGTCTCCGGTCACGGGATCCACCAGCACCGCAGCGGCCCAGTCGGCGCCGGACATGCAGGCGGCCCTCTCCAGCTCCTCCTGAACTATGCTCTGGAACCTGGCGTCGATGGTCAGCCTGATGTCAGCTCCGTCCACCGGCGGAGCGCCCGAAGCCTCCGGGCTCGTGATGCTCATCCCCGGATATGCGCTCCGCTCCACCAGACAGACGCCGGGCTCGCCGGTCAGCAGGCTGTTGAACTCCCTCTCCAGCCCTTCCGTGCAGTCTCTCGTGCTCCTGCCTATGATCGGCGCGGCATCGTCGCCGAGCGGATATGTCCGCCTCGCCCCCACCCTCCAGTTGACCCCGATCGGAACCGGCCCGGAGATGATCGGCAGAGCCTCCTCCCAGGGAATCTCTCTGGCGATTGTCTGGTTGACCCCGGTCCTGTCCGGAACGGGCACCTCGTTTCCGGCGCCTCTGATCCTGGCGAGGAGGCTGTCAATGGCCCCCTCGGACCCGGAAGGGACGCTCGGCCAGTAGACCTCCAGCGTGACCACCGGGCTGTTCCCGGCCAGCAGGTATCCGTTCCGGTCGAAGATGGAGCCCCGCACGGGATCCAGTATCACACGATGAGTGTGCTGGGCATCTGCCCTTCTCGAGTATTCCTCGTGCTGCAGCACCTGCAGCTTGAAGAGCCTGGCCGCTGCCACAAGGAAGAGCGCGGCTGTCAGGGCCATGGCGAGCCTTATCCGGGCTTCCCTTCTGGAGAGGCTCAGCTCAGGGGAGGGTTGTGACATCGCCCTCCTCCTCCGGAGCTCCGTACCAGAGCGCCATCCTGTCCAGCGGCAGGGGGACGAGGCCGAGGGCGGAGCCTATCTCGGCGAGCCTGGCAGGAGATGTCAGCGCGGCCCTGCGGTTCTCGAGCTCGCGCACCTCCCTCTGGAGAGAGGTTCTGATGTCCTCCAGCTCCCTCATCTCCAGAGCGAGCACGATCCTCCAGTTGTAGAAGGCGATCTGGCTCACCGCAAGGGCGGTGCCGAGGAGCACGGCTGCGGTGAGCATCTGCCTCCGCCTTGTCAAGACCTCACCGCCGTTCTCAGCTTGGCCGATCTCGCCCTGGGATTAGCGAGGCGCTCGGCATCGGAGGGGGCCCTCCATGCAGGCCGGCACGGGGTGAAGGAGGGCGAGTCCATGAAGAACCGCTTGACGATCCTGTCCTCCAGCGAGTGGAACGTGACGAAGGCGGCACGGCCCCCGGGCGCCATCCAGCCGGCAAGACCCTCGAGGAGGGCTTCCAGCTCGCGCAGCTCGCCGTTGACTGCGATTCTGAGCGCCTGGAACACCCTGGAGACCGACTTGGCCGGATTGCCCCTTGCGGCCCCTCGAACCACGGAAGCGAGAGTCAGTGTGGATTCCACGGGGCGGGCCGACACCACGGCGCGTGCTATCCGGCGGGACCACCGCTCCTCCCCCCACTTCCAGAAGATGTCAGCCAACTCGGCCTCGGAGAGCCTGTTCACCAGATCGAAGGCCGAAGGCCCGGATCCGCGGTCGAACCTCATGTCGAGGGGGCCGTCCAGCGAATGGGAGAAGCCTCGGGCGGGATCGTCGAGCTGGAGGGATGAGAGACCCAGGTCGAAGAGCGCGGCGTCCGCCTTGCCGAGGCGGGACTCTTCGAGGATGTCAGGGATGGCGGAGTATGAAGCCTGTCGGATCGCAAGGCCCTTCCTGGCGCCCAGGGAGGCGGTCAGAGCGTCGACAGCCGAGGGATCCCTGTCCACCGCCAGGATCGAGGCTTCCGGGAACGCTTCCATGAGAGCCACCAGGTGTCCCCCTCCACCCGCGGTTCCATCGACAACGATGCGCGGCGACGCCGGGGCGAAGAACTCGATCACCTCGCAGACCATGACCGGCAGGTGGATTGCGGCTCCGGGAACGTTCCTCGCTCGTGCTCTCGCTGCCTGCCTCGACACTCTCGAGCCCTCCACCTGCCAGGCCGCTAGAGATCTATGTCAAGCCCCTCGACCACCTCTTCGTAGGAGGCATCCTCGCGCTTCATCGCAGCTGCCAGCCTCTCGGGAGACCAGATCTCGATGGTGTCGAGCTGCCCGAGGAAGACGACGGTATCGGCGATCCCGGCCATGGCCAGCAGGTCGGCGGGTATGCTGATCCGACCCTGGGCGTCAATGCTCACGGGCCTGAGATTGCTGGCGAACCGCCTCAGGAAGAAGCGCTGCCTTGACTGGCTCCGGGAGAGCCTGCCAAGCTGCTCACGCAGAGCGAGCCATCGCTCGGCCGGATAGAGCTCTAGACAGCCGTCCAGCCCCATGTTGAGGAAGAGGTCCTCCCCGGTGAGCTGGCGCCGGAACTGCGCCGGAACGCTCACCCGGCCCTTTTCGTCCAGAGAGTGGACATGCTTCCCCGTGAAATCGGCCATGGTCCTCCTGTGGGCATATTCTATCCCACTTTGTCCCACTGTCAACCCATTTCATGGGAAATTCTACCACAACACGCCCTGAACCGCCACCCCTGCGCCACGGAACTGCGCCGGCGCCCCGTGCCTCGAACTCCGGATGCAGCGTGTCAGTTAGTCGAAAGGGTCAGGAAGTGGATTCCGGTGTGTCCCGGTCGGACCTGCGGTTCCCGCGCGACTTCCGGCGGGCGCCGTCGGAGGAGTAGTAGTAATAGTACCTGTAGGTGTAATACCCGTAAGAGGTGTACATGCGCAGGGGATCGAATCCGTTGAGGACCGCTCCCGTCACGTATCCTGCCGCGCGGGACAGCTTCGACAGGGCTGTCTGGACGACCTTCTTGTTGCCGAGCTTGGCTCCCACCACAAGCAGCACTCCGTCCACTTCCGCCGACAGGACGAGCGCGTCAGTGACCACTGCGACCGGGGGGCTGTCCACGACGATCATGTCGTACATGCCCTCGAGCTCAGCGAGAAGCTCGGACATCCTGCGGCTTCCCAGAAGCTCGGAGGGATTGTGGGGTATGAAGCCGCAGGGGAGCAGGTCCAGTCCCTCGATTCTCGTCTTCCTGATGCATGAGCCGATATCCGCCAGGCCAGCCACGACCTCCGACAGACCGGGCTCTCTTGGAACGCCGAAGAGATTGTGGGCTACGGGCCTGCGCAGGTCGGCATCCACCAGGAGGCACTTCTGTCCCGCCTGGGCGAAGGCGACAGCGAGATTGGACGAGGTGGTGGACTTCCCCTCGCGCGGACCAGCGCTGGTCACGAGAACGCTCTTCAGGGGCTTTCCCGCCCTGCTGTACCTGAGCCCGGTCCTGAGATCCCTGTATGCCTCGCTCACCGGATCCCTGGGCGAGACGAGAGTCACCACGCTCCCTGAGACGCCCTTCGACCTGGAGCGGGACTGTCCGACGGGCTTCCTCATCCTGGGGATGACGCTGAGGATGGAGATGCCCAGCGCCTCAACATGCTCGGGGCTCGAGAGGCTTGTATCCAGGCGCTCGCGGAGGAACACCACGCCGATTCCCAGGGCGAGACCCACGAGGAGGCCCATCGTCAGGTTCTTCTTCCTGGACGGGAGGATCATGCCCCCGGGAAGCGCCGTGTCCACTATCGTGACGTTGCCTATCTGGCCCGCTTCCGCGATCCTGATCTCCTCGAACTTGGTCCGAAGGAGGATGTATACGTTCTCGCTCACGGTCCTGTTGCGCTCCAGCCTCGCGAGATCCATCTCGGCGGCTGGGAGCCTGGAGAGGCGCGCCTCGACCTCCCCAGCCCTGGAGAGCAGCTCCGCCTCCCTTGTCCTCTCGGACCTGATGGATGCCTCGGCGTCTACGAGCTCGACCATGATGTTCTGGAGAGCCGCAGTGGGGTTGTCGGGGAACGTTGACAGCGCAAGCCTTTCCAGGGCTTCGGCCAGCGCGGCCCGTCGAGCCTCGATCTGCGAGTCGATCGACAGCAGCGCGCCGTCGCCTTCGACGATACCGTCCGCGATCAGAGCTGCACGGGCGCTCTCGAGCGCCGCCAGGTCGCCCTGGAGGGAGTTCACCAAGGCGCTGTTCAGATTCTGCAAGTCCTCGGCGAGCATTTCGCTGAACTCCCCCGCCCGGGCGGCGAGGTATGCCCGGCGCGCCTCGAGGGCGCCGGCGTTCGTCGCGGCGTCTGTAGCGCCCGTCTCCAGGGAGACCAGGGTGGAAACCAGGTCGCGCGCCTCGGTGGAGAGGTCGATCAGGCCGTTCGCCGACTTGTATGTCTCCAGGTCGGCTTCGGCCTGCCGCAGCTCGGCCTCCACGGCCGCGAGCTGGTTCTCGAGAAACTGCCTGACCTCCCTGCTCTCCCCTCTGGCCTCCTCGAGGTTCCTCCTGTAGAAGGTGTGGACGACCAGGTTCGCCAGAACCGCCGATGCCGACGGCGAGTAGCCGGTGGCTGAAAGAACGAAGAAGTCGCTGTCCTTCAGCACGCTCACAGTGATGTTGCCGGCCACGAGCCCTACGAGGGCTGCTCTCAGGTTCTGTGGAGGAGGGACGGCCCCGGCGAAGAGGACCGATACGAGGCTGTCGGAATCGGGGCTCCGCAGAACCGAGTCCGCGACTGCCTCTGCCATGGATCTGCTCCGGATGATCTGGATCTGGTTGTTCTTCATCGCATCGACCTCGAACCAGAAGACGCTCGGGAAATCGAGCGTCTGCGATACCATGTTCGAGAGGCCGTAGATGAATGTCGCGCTGGACTGGTAGACCGGCCGCGTGTGCAGAGTGATGAAGATGCTGGCGGCCAGGGAGGCTACGACGAAGGCGAGGATGATCCACTTGCCCTGGCGAAGGAGCCAGATGTACTCGGCGAGGTTGAGGGTCTCCTTCTCTTCGGGCTGCATGGTCATCGTTCGGCCAGGATCCAGACGAGGTTGACCGCGACGATGATCTTGTATGCGAAGTCTATTGTGTCCTTCCACCAGGCGGTTCTCGACTGCCGCACGTACACTGTCGCGCCAGGGGTCAGAACAGGCACCGGGTCGCCTTCGCCGTCGAGATAGTCGTCCAGGTCGTACTCGGAGTCAGGGCCCGATTCGTAAACTACTCTGACTCCTCCCAGGTCGGCGCTGCCCGTGGGACCGCCGGCGGCTGAGAGCGCTGCGACTAGGTCGGAGCCCACGGGGATCAGGACCGTGCCGGGGGACCTCACCTCGCCCCAGACGTGCACGGTCATCAGAACCTCTCCGGTCTCGACCCCCGGGACGACATATCCATCCGCTCCTTCGGCGCTTGTAACCACGGCCGCAAGCACAAGCAGGGCTTGCATTACGAACGTCCGGAGCATCAGCGCCTTCCTATCCCGTAGTAGGCGAGGCCCATCTTCTTCAGCTTCTCGGGATTCCAGACGTTCCTCCCGTCGAAGACCACCCCGGTCTTCAGCATGGAACGGATCCTGTCGAAGTCGGGTTCCCGGAATTCGGACCACTCGGTCACGAGGACCAGGGCGTCGGAGCCGTCCAGCGCTTCGTAGGCGTTCCGGCAGAGCCTGACGGAGTCTCCCAGCCGTTCGCGCACATTGGGCATGGCCTGCGGGTCGTATGCGCTCACGGATGCGCCCATCGCCTTCAGCCTGTCGATGATCACGAGCGCCGGGGCCTCTCTTATGTCGTCCGTATTGGGCTTGAAGGCCAGCCCCCAGAGTGCGAAGCGCCTGCCCGAGAGGTCGCTGCCGAAGTGGGCCTCGATCTTCTCGACGAGGACGTGCTTCTGGCGCTCGTTTACCTCGTGCGCAGCCTCCAGGGACAGCAGCCTGCATCCGTGCTCGCGGGCCGTGGCCATGAGAGCCCTCACGTCCTTGGGGAAGCACGAGCCGCCGAACCCGGCGCCGGGGAAGAGAAAGCTGGGGCCTATCCTGTGATCCGAGCCCACGCCTATCCTGACCTCGTTGACGTCGGCGTCTATGACGTCGCAGAGGTTTGCGATCTCGTTCATGAAGGAGATGCGGGAGGCCAGGAGGCTGTTGGCGACGTACTTCGTCATCTCGGCGCTCCTGTTGCTCATCACGATGATCGGGTTGTTGGTGCGGACGAAGGGCGCATAGAGCTCGGTCATGGCCTCGGCTGCCGCTGACTCGGAAACGCCTATCACGACGCGGTCGGGCTTCATGAAGTCGTCGATCGCCGAGCCCTCCTTGAGGAACTCCGGGTTGCTCACCACGCTCACAGGATGGGTGGTGACGGCCTGAATCTCACTGCGGACCAGGTCGGCGGTGCCCACCGGGACTGTGCTCTTGTTGACCACGATCCTGGGTCCGTCCATGAATCTGCCGATGTCCCGGGCGACCATCAGCACGTGCTTGAGATCGGCGGAGCCGTCCTCGTCGGGCGGAGTGCCGACCGCAATGAAGATGATGCTGCTTGCCCTGACCGCCTCGGCAAGATCCGTCGTGAAGTCGAGCCGTCCCTCGGAATGGTTCCTCTGTACCATCTCGTCGAGCCCCGGCTCGTAGATGGGCACCTTCCCCTTTTTCAGCATCTCGATCTTGCGGGCGTCCTTGTCCACCGAGACGACCGAGTTCCCCATCTCGGCGAAGCAGGTCGCCGCCACGAGGCCGACATATCCGCTGCCAACCACCGCTATGTGCATCTATCCTCCGGTTCCGCCGCGAGGCGAAGCGGTTTTTCTATTATGCATGCGCCATCCCTCTAGGGGGAACTGGGCTGTCCGGAGCCGCGGACGCGCCTCAGATCGCCATCGCGCTCGGTAATGCCCAGCCTGTCGAGCTGTTCGGCCCATAGCACCGCCGTCTTCCTGGAGATCCCGAGCGTCTCCCTGAGCTCCCCGAGGCGGAACCAGGCGCCGCCAAACCTCGCCTTCAGGGACCTCCCGGCAGCCTCCGCGACCGAGGGGCACGAGCACAGCCCCTTCTCCAGCTCGAAGATCTCCCCCCTCTCGAGAAGTGCCTCGAGAACCGGATCTGCGGAACCCTGCCGGGGTGCCTCGAACCCCCTGAAGCCGGCCCGCTCGATGTCGGCGATCCGGGCGGCGAGAAGCGCCCTGGCCTCCGGAGTGGGCTCGGCCGAGTGCCTGGCGAGGGCGAGTCTGTCCCCCTCCTTCCTGATCTCTCCGCGCTCGGTCATCCCCGAGAGCAGGCTCCTGGCGAACCACTGAGGAATGCCGGATAGCAGCCTCGACACCTGGGAGGACGGAAGGCCGGAACTCAGCGGATGCTCTGCATGGTACGACTCGAGCGCCCTCAGCAGCCTTCCCGCAGCGGATGCCGCCGCTTCCCCGCTCACTATCCTGGTGGCAGAGCCGTCCCTGAAGAGGGCCGCCGCGCCAGCGTCTGCGAGAACCCGAGCGACGGCCAGTATCTCCTGCTCGGTCCTGCCCAGCTCCATGGCCAGAGATGAGGGGGCTACCCCTTCCACAGGCGCTTCCGAGAGCTTCGAGTGGAGGATGCCGGTCAGGTCGCCGTCCGAAAGCATCTCGACCCGCCGCAGCCTATCCTCGACCATCCTGCGCTTCAGCTTGGAGGTACCCGACTCGAGAATCACTCCTCCGCCCATCGTGTGCACGGGCGAGAAGCGCCTGATCACGAAGCGGTCGCCTGGAACGGCAACCACGGGCTCTTCGAGCTGGAAGTGGACGAAGCCGCTGCCCCCCGGCGGGATGCCGGCCTCCGTCATGGGGATGGCCCTGGCCATGACCTCTGCCGTGCCCGTGTGGAATCTCACCCTCTGGCGGGGCTCGAGCCCCGAACCGGCCAGCATCGTGCACTCAGCGTCGATTCCAGTGACAGCCTTCAGCCATCCCGGCGAGGCAAGGCAGCTGCCCCTCCAGGCCTCCTCCCGCTCCAGTCCCACGAGGTTCAAAGCGACCCTGTCGCCGGGAGTGCCTGAGCCCTTCGTCCTGCCCTCGTTCACCCTGATCTCCCTGACGCGGAAGACCTTCCCCTCGGGAAGCAGCTCCACGCTGTCACCCGTGGACACCGAGCCTGACAGCACCGTTCCAGCGACGATCGTTCCGTGCCCCTGCAGCGTGAACACCCTGTCGATGGCCAGCCTGAACCTGCCCCCGCGGTCGCGTGCGGCAACCGCAGCGGCCTTCTCCTCCAGCGCGGTCCGGAGAACCTCCATGCCGGCTCCCGTCACGGAGGAGACTCTCAGCACCCTGCTGCCCCGGTAGGGCGTTCCATCGAGAAGATCGGCGATGTCGGCCTCGGCCAGGTCCTGCATGTCGGAATCAACCATGTCGCACTTGGTGAGTGCGACCAGCCCTGACCCGACACCGAGGAGCCCGAGGATGTCGAGGTGCTCCCGTGTCTGAGGCATCACGCCCTCGTCGGCTGCGACGACCAGTAGAAAGAAGTCTATCGTCGCGACGCCAGCGACCATCTGTCTAACGAATTTCTCGTGTCCGGGGACGTCTATGAAGGCGAGGACGCCTCCTCCGGGGAGGTTCATGAACACGTAGCCGAGCTCGATCGTGATCCCGCGCAGCTTCTCCTCCTTCAGGCGGTCCGGGTCCCGGCCGGTGAGCCACCGCATCAGCGAGCTCTTTCCGTGGTCGATGTGGCCGGCTGTTCCCGCTACTACGCCCAAAGTTCCCTCGCGGCCCCGCAGAGCCTCTCGGCCAGGATGCCGACCTGGCGGTCGAACACCGTTCTCATGTCCAGAACGAGGAGCTCGGCTTCGATCCTGGCGGCGACCGCCGGGCTTCCGGCCCTCAGCAGGGATGCCAGCCTTCCTGCATCGGGGCTTGCGACGAAGACCCCCCATGAAGGCATGGCGCTGTCCGGCAGGGCTCCGCTGCCCATGTAACTGGATGTTGCAGCCACGGATGCCGAGCATCGCTCCGGGAGGACGACAGAGGAGCAGAGCCTCTCGGCTCTGGCTCTCGTCGAGTCGGAATCCTCCGCAATCATCGCATAGACGGGGTGATTCCTCCTGATGTAGTCGGCCTCCTCGAGGAAGATCTTGAGCGTCGCCTCCATCGCCGCCAAGGTCAGCTTGCAGACGCGCAGGGCTCGCGCGAGAGGGTGCTTCCTGATTCTTTCGACGAAATCCCTCCTGCCCAGCACGATCCCCGCCTGCGGCCCTCCTATCAGCTTGTCGCCGGAGCTGCAGACTATGTCCGCCCCGGTTCTGACGCTGTCGGGCACCGTGGGCTCGGACGGCAGGCCGAAGAGCGAGAGATCGACGAGCGAGCCTGCTCCGAGATCGTCGATGACGGGTATCCCGTGCTCCCTTCCGAGCGCCACCAGATCGGACAGCTCGACCTCGCTAGTGAATCCCCTTACGCGGAAGTTGGAGGGATGGACCCTGAGCAGCGCGGCTGTTTCCGGACCTATCGCGCCCCTGTAGTCCTTGAGGTGCGTCCTGTTCGTGCAGCCGACCTCCCGCATGACAGCGCCGCTCTGCTTCATCACATCGGGTATCCGGAAGGAGCCGCCGATCTCCACGAGCTGGCCTCGGGAGACCACGACCTCCCTCCCCCGCGCCAGGGCGGAGAGGACGAGGAGCGTTGCTCCCGCATTGTTGTTCACCAGGGTGGCAGCCTCGGCGCCGGTGAGCTCCCGGAGGAGATCCTCGACATGGGCGTCCCTGTCTCCCCTGGCCCCGGTGTCCCAGTCCCACTGGAGGCTGCAGTATCCCCTGGCGACGGAGCTCACAGCCTCGACTGCCGCGTCCGGCAGGCACGCACGGCCGAATGCAGTGTGCAGGATTATGCCGGTGGCGTTGACGACCTCCACAAGGCCGGTCTTCGTCATCGCGAGGGCGGTCTCCTCGCACATCTCGGCGAGGCGGGCCCTGTCGCGAGGGGCGCCTCCGGCTAGGATCCTCGCGCGCTCCGATTCCACAACCCTTCGACAGGCCCTCCTCGCCAGCGCATGCGGCAGGTCGCGCCCCCTGCCGGATAGCTCGGCCAGCAGCTCGTGGACCGGGGGCAGCGCCTGCAGATCCTCCCTCGGCAAGTTCAGGCTCCTTTCTTCCTGTAGGACAGCGCGCCGACCATGCGGATGGAGTTCTTCGGGCACTTCGGGGCGCACAGCCCGCAGCCTATGCACTTCTCCGGGTCCACATCGTGCTTCTTCTTCAGCTCGCCGGAGATTGCGCCCACAGGACAGGTCTTCGCGCAGACCGTGCAGCCAACGCAGGAGAGATCTATGTAGGCCTTCGGCCTGGCAGGCGCCCTGTCGATGATAGCGCCGGTCGGGCAGACTGTCGCGCACAGGCCGCAGTTGACGCATCTTGCAGGGTCTATCCTCGCGAGATTGTCGGACACGGCTATGGCCTGGACCGGGCATGACTTCTCGCACCTGCCGCAGGCGATGCACGCAACTGCGCAGCCCTTCCTGGCCAGGGCGCCCTTCTCCCGGTTGCTGCAGGCCACGACGACCTGCCTGTCAGCCGGCCACAGGGAGATGATCCTCTTCGGACATGCCTGCACGCACCTGCCGCACCCCGTGCACCTCTCGGGAGAGACGGAAGGCAGGCCGCCGTCGCCGGCCGAGAGGGCGCCGAAGGGGCATGCGGCCACACAGTCGCCCATGCCGAGACAGCCGAACCTGCAGAGCTTGTCGCCCCCCATGACCAGCATTGCCGAGGCGCAGCTCCGTGGGCCCTCGTACCGGAATGCCGTCACGGCCGAATGACCCCCGTTGCACTGAACGACGGCTACCCTGCGGGCCTTGTCGGAGACCTCGACCCCCATCTCCCCGGCGAGCGCGGACACCGTCGCGGCATTGGCCGCGACGCAGCCGGAGGGCTCGGCCTTCCCGGCGGCCAGTGCGCCGGCGAATCCGCTGCATCCAGGGTATCCGCACCCCCCGCAGTTGGCCCCCGGCAGGAGCTTCTCGAGGGCTTCGACCTTGGGATCCTTCCGGACAGCGAACTGTCTTGCGGCGACCGCGAGACCCAGACCGAGCACGAGGCCGGTGGCGCCGAGCAGGATCGCAGGGAGGGCCACCGCGCCCGCCGTGGACTGTGCGGACTGGGACTGGAGGCACGCCAGCAGAGCAGGGAGGAGTGTCGCGTGCATAGGCTCACACCCCCAGCCCTGCGAAGCCGAGGAAGGCGATGCTCATCACGCCCGCCAGTATGAAGGTGATGGGCTTGCCCTTGAGGGCGTCGGGCACGTTCGAATACTCCAGCCTCTCTCTGAGACCTGCCATGAGGATCAGGGCCAGACCGAATCCCAGGGCGCCCGCCACGGCGTTGACCACGCTCTGGAGCAGATCGTAGCCGGCGTCCTTGTTGATCACCGCAACGCCGAGCACCGCGCAGTTCGTGGTGATCAGCGGCAGGTAGATGCCCAGAGCCTTGTAGAGGGATGGGCTGTACCTGAGGAGGATCATCTCGACGAGCTGTACCAGGGCGGCGATTATGAGGATGAAGACGATGGTGCTCAGGTACTGCAGACCGAGCGGGACCAGCAACAGCTCCCACAGGACGTAGCACATGGTGCCGGCCATGGTCATGACGAACACGACTGCCGCTCCCATGCCGACAGCGGAGTCGAGCTGCTTCGATACGCCGAGGAACGGGCAGATCCCTAGGAATCTCGAGAGGACGAAGTTGTTGATGAGGATTCCTCCGATCACGAGACCCATGATCTGGGCGAACCCGTAGCCTCCGCCGGGCGAGCCGGAGGAGACGACTGAGGACAGGAGGATCGCCGGGCTCATGAAGCATGCCCCTTCCTTCGATCGATGATCGCGAATCCGCCGAGGACGAAGCCCATGAGGATGAAGGCGCCGGGCGGGAGAATGGCTATCAGAACCGGCTGGTTCGTGAAGGCCCTTCCCAGGATGTTTATGCCGTACCAGGTGCCGTTGCCGAGCAGCTCCCTGATGGTCGCCATGAGCGCCATCGCCAGTGTGAACCCGATGCCCATGCCGATCCCGTCCATGAGGGATGCGACGACTGTGTTCTTGTTGGCGAAGGCCTCGGCCCGTCCGAGGATGATGCAGTTCACGACGATCAGCGGGATGTAGATGCCGAGCGCCCTGTGGAGAGGTGGAGCGTAGGCGGCCATGACCATGTCCACCAGGCTCACGAACGTCGCGATGAACACGATGTAGCACGGGATGCGGATCTTTTCGGGGATGACGTTCCGGAGAGCCGAGATGGCGACGTTCGACCAGACCAGCACGAAGGTGGCGGCTGCTCCCATGCCCACAGCGTTCTGCACGGACGTGCTAAGCGCGAGGAACGGGCACATGCCCAGGCTTATTCGGAAGATGGGGTTCTCGGTGTAGAACCCGTTGGTCAGGGTCCTCCAGAGCGTCACAGGCCACCTCCCTCATCGAAGAGACCTGCCGCGCGCAGAGCTTCGATGCCGTCTGCGACGGATCCGACTATCGCCCTGCCGCTGACCGTGGCCCCGGTCACGCCTGCTATCTCTCCACCGTCCTTCTCGAGGGCCGGCGACGTCTGTCCGACCAGCCGCGCCTGCCAGGATGGATCGGTGTACCTGGTTCCCAGTCCGGGGGTTTCGGCCTGGAAGAGTATGGTCGAGCCGGCGATGGTCCCTTCCAGGTCCACCGCGACCAGGGTCTCTATCACGCTCGAATAGCCCTTCCTGTATGCCGTGAAGACGTATCCGACCGGGTTCCCGGACGACGAGACCCTGACCGGCGAAAGCGTCCTCCCTGTCTCCGGGTAGGGATTCGAGAGACCCTGCACTTCGATGGAATCGAAAGTCAGCCCGCTTCCCAGCGAAGAGGCCACCAGGTTCATCGCCTCCTGCCTGGCCAGCTCCCTCTGGATGGCGATCCTGTCCTTCGTCTGGCTGTTCACGAATCCCAGCGCTGCAGCGCATATGAGCCCCATGGTCATGAGAATCAGCCCGAGTCTCGCCATCTCACGCATTCCTCCCCACCTCCCCCAGCACCCTCGGACGCGTGAACCTGTCGATCAGCGGGGTCGCCAAGTTCATGACGAGGATCGAATAGGAGCAGCCCTCGGGGTAGCCGCCGAACCGCCTGATGACCACGGTCAGTATCCCTGCACCGATTCCGAAGATGATCCTCCCCCGAGGGGTCACCGGGGTAGTGACCATGTCGGTGGCCATGAAGAGCCCTCCAAGGATCGCTCCTCCAGCGAGAACGCTGAACAGGGGGTCTCCGTGGAGGAGCGACGGACCGCCGAGGGCCCAGCCGAACAGGGCCACCGATCCGAGGTAGCTCAGGGGGATCCTCAGTTCGAGAACCCTCCTGAAGACGAGGTAGGCAGCTCCCGCCAGGAGTAGGAGCCCGGAGGTCTCGCCGATGCATCCTCCGCGCCTCCCGAGGAGCAGGTTGAGGTACGTTCCTCCGCTCGAGAGAGCCCTCTCGACCGAGGCGCTCCTGCGGATGTCGTCGTCGCCGAACGAGTCCTTCATCACCCGCAGGGGCGTGGCCCCGGAGAGGGCGTCGGCTCCGGGGATGGAGTCCAGCTCGGACGCCGGTATGGCGTGGGTCTCGAAGCCCGAGCCCCCGGGATGGCTCCACCCGAACGGAGCGCTCCACCCGGAGGTCATCAGTACCGGGAAGCTGGCCATCAGGAAGGCTCTGCCGAGGAGGGCGGGATTCACCAGGTTGTGGCCGAGCCCTCCGAAGGCTTGCTTCGCGACCACGATCGCGAAGCCGGAGCCCAGGACCGGAAGCCACCAGGGGACACCCGGCGGAACGTTGTAGGCCAGCAGGAGGCCGGTGACCACGGCGCTGCCGTCGAGGGCGGCGTTCACCGGGCGTTTCATCACTCTAAGGCACAGGTACTCGACGACCACCGCGGTCACTACGGACAGCACCACGGGAAGCAGGGCGCCGGCGAAGCCGAACAGCCACACCGCCCCTGCCAGGGCCGGGAGCAGGGCTATGACCACGTCGAGCATCACCCTGCGGGTGCGAAGCGTCGAGACCACGTGGGGGGACATGGAGAGCTGGAAGGTCCTGGTCTCGGCCATCATGCCTCCCTAGCGCGCTTCATCGCCCTGACCGCGTCCTGGCTGCGCTTTATGTAGTGCACCAGGAACCTGCTGCTGGGGCATACGAAGCTGCATGTGCCGCAGGCGATGCAGGCCATTGCGCCGCATCGGTCTGCCTCTTCCCAGTCGGCGTGCTCGCCGGCCGTGGCGATCGCGCAGGGCACGAGGTGCATCGGGCACGCATCGACGCACTTGCCGCATCTTATGCAAGGCCCCTCGGACCCTGGACGCGACTCGCGGGCGGTGAGAGCGACGATTCCGCTCGTGCCCTTGGTCACCGGCACGGCATCGGTGAACTGGGCGATGCCCATCATGGGGCCGCCGGCGAGGAGCCTGCAGGCTCCCTCCAGGTACCCGCCGGCAGCGGCTATCAGATCGGCGAAAAGGGTTCCAACGCATGCGTCGAAGTTGCCGGGAGTCCTCACGCCCTCCCCTGACACCGTGGTTATCCTCCTTGTCGAGGGCATTCCGTCACGGACCGCCTCGGCCACGGCGGCTGCGGTTCCCACGTTCTGGACAACCACGCCGATGTCGAGCGGCAGGCCTCCTACCGGGACCTCCCTGCCTGTAGTGGCCTTGATGAGCTGCTTCTCGGCTCCTTGCGGGTACTTCACCCTGAGATCTGCGACCTCGATTCCGGCCTTCCTGAGAGCGTCGGCGGCGTCGGGCTTGTTGGCCTCGACTCCGGCGAAGCACCTCTTCACTCCGAGCGCTCGAGCGAGGACAGCCATGCCGAAGGCCACGTCGCGAGTCCTCTCGAGCATCAGCCTGTGGTCGGCCGTCAGGTAGGGCTCGCACTCGGCGCCGTTCAGGATGAGCGTGTCAATAGGCTTGTCCTTCGGAGGAGTGAGCTTCACGTATGCGGGGAAGCTGGCGCCTCCCATCCCGCAGATGCCGGCGAGCCTTATGCGCTCGACGAGCTCCGCAGGGGAACGGGATTCGAAATCTGGCCAGGGCTCGAATGGAGGGTCGCCCTGTTCGGACTCGGTCTCAATGACGACTGCGAGCCCCGATCTCCTGTGGGGCATCGGGCATTCCTCGACGCCGACCACCGTGCCGGCGACAGGAGAGTGAGTAGGAAGGCTGATGAAGCCGTTCTGCGCCCCGATCTCCTGTCCCAGCCGCACCTTGTCGCCCTTCTGGACGCACGGAGTGGATGGCGCGCCCATGTGCTGGCACAGCGCGACACGGAGTGTGGGAGGAGCCGCGAGCCTCGACACCGCGCGGTGCTCTGCGAGCTCCTTCCTCTCGGGCGGGTGCGCGCCTCCGTCGAATGTCCTCAGTCTGGCCATAGACCTCCAGTTGCTGATCGGGCGATGAAGAACCCGGGAGCATGAAGCATCGGACCAGTCGTATCTCCCGGATCACCCCCGGCTCGGGCCGAAAAGGGTCTGGAAATCAGTGCGATTCATAGGAAAAAGGCCTCAGGTTCACAAGCCCCGGAGGCTGCTCTATCTGCCGCGGAGGAGCCTGTCCAGCTCCTCCTTGAACTGCGCCACGTCTCGGAACTGGCGATAGACGCTGGCGAACCTCACATAGGCAACCTGATCGACGTCGTGAAGCATGTCCATCACGCTCTCGCCTATGAACCCCGAGGTGACCTCGTCAGGGAACTCCTCGGCTATCTTCGCAGTGAGCTTCTCCACCATGTCCTTCACGTCCCGCGCCGAGACGGGGCGCTTCTCGCAGGCCCTCGCAATGCCCTTCTCGAGCTTTGCCGCATCGAAGGGCTCCCTCCTGCCGTCCTTCTTCACCACCACCGGGTAGCTGGTCTCGATGAACTCGTAGGTGGTGTATCGGTACCCGCAGTCAAGGCATTCGCGCCTGCGCCTGGTGGCCCTGCCCTCCTTCGCAATCCGGGAGTCCACCACCCTGTCGTCCATGCTGCCGCAGCGGGGGCACCTCATCCGTACCGCCAATCGAGAAACACGTGAGTGAAAGCGTATCTCAGGCCCGGCCCATCGTCAATAGCGGCATTTGCTTGACTTGGGCGCCCTTCTCGCCTAGATTGCGCTCGCTCCGGTGGGAGTAGTTCAGTTGGTAGAGCCCTTGACTGTGGATCAAGTGGTCGCCGGTTCGAGTCCGGTCTCCCACCCCAGGGTTTCTTGCGCCCCTAGCTCAACTGGCAGAGCAACGGACTCTTAATCCGTGGGCTCCGGGTTCGATTCCCGGGGGGCGTACCAGCAGGAGAGGCCGCTTCGCACGGAGCGGCCTCCCTTTGCATGAAGAAGGCCGCAGCAAGCCACAGAGCATCTGGCGCGGCACGAGAACCCGTCTGCAGCGGGCTGTGCCCGGCTCCATCCGCTCCTTTGTCCCGGTTCGCCGGGGCAGTGATATATTCGCTTCCGGTGCGCCCGTAGCTCAGCTGGATAGAGCAGCGGACTTCTAATCCGCAGGTCTCGCGTTCGAATCGCGACGGGCGTGCCATCTACCATTGGTTCTACGCCAGGATCTACACCATGGTTCTACACCATCAAGCGGGGCGCATCTCTCGTTCCGGTCACGCAATGGCCCGGGAGACGGCAAGGCTCCCGCATGGAGCTTGCGGAAGCGGTCCGGGTCGGCAGCAGGAGATCTGACTGGCCAGCCGCGGCTGCGGGTCACAGCAGGCCCGCCGGGGCCTCCAGGATGCTGCGCGCCAGGTACTCGTACTCGCCCGGGCCGTTGTAGAGCTGCGCCGAGACCCGCAGGAGCCTGAGCTCCTGCCCGGGAAGCGCAGTGATCAGCACTTCGATCCCTCTCTCCCTCCTCAGCCATTCCTGGAGAGGATCGATCCACGCGAAGTGGGGCACCGGGAGGGGCATGCCCCTCCACGGGAGAGGCAGGGAGGCCAGAGAGCCGATCATCTCCTCCGGAACGGGCGGCTCGATGCCCAGCATCCGCGACAGCACGGCACGGCCCTCCAGCACCTTCGACCTGTTCGACTCCATCACCTCCGGCCAGCCCCCGGGCAGGAGAGACGCGACCTCGGAAGCCGCAGCCTCCACGCAGAGCGCGGCAGTAGGGTCCCAGGTGCCGTTCCACATGAACTCGAGCTGAAAGGCGCTGGCCGGGCTCTCGAAATCCTCCCGGACATGGCTAAGGGCCAGAGGGTGCACGAGCCCCTGCCTGTCGGGCCTCACGTAGAGGAAGGCGCAGACCTTCGGAGCGCACATCCACTTGTGGCAGTTGCCGGTGTAGTATGCGGCGCCCAGGGAGGAGAGGTTGAGGGGGATCATCCCAGGTGCGTGGGCGCCGTCGATCAGCACGTCTATGCCGCGCCACCCCAGCTCGCGGACCAGGGGTGCGATGTCGAGCACGAGGCCTGTCGCGCTCGTCACATGGTCCAGCACCACGAGCCTCGTTCTGGAGGTCACCTTCGCCATGACGGCGTCCCGCACCTCGCTGTCGTCCGAGAGAGGGAACGGCAGGGCGGCCTCGACCGCCTTCGCACCTGCGCTCAGCGAATGGAAGACAGCGGCGTTCCTCGTCGCGAAGTATTCGTGACTCCCGAAGATCACCTCGTCGCCTTTCTCGAACCGGATGCTCCTGAGGACGGTGTTCACGCCGGAGGTGGCGTTCGGGACGAGCGCCAGGGAACCCTTCTGGGCTCCCGTGAAATCTTCCAGGAAGGCGATCTGCTCGAAGAGCCGGGCAGGATAGCGCTGGACCAGGAAGTCGAGCGGCTGGCTCTCGAGCTCCCTGATCAGCTCGAGCCTCTTCTCGATCACGCGCGAGGGGCAGGCGCCGAAGGACCCGTGGTTGAGGAAGACCACGTCCTCGTCGAGCGTCCAGTTCGATGCGAGGGCGCTGCGCAGGCCGGCCGCCCGCCGCCCGGATGCAGCACGACTCACAGCTCTCAGCGGCCCCTGGCGTAGGTGCCCATCAGCTCGGCTTCGGCCAGAACATGGCCTTCCATCGCCTGCCTGACCTTTTCAGCCGTGGCGCGGGGGCCGATGCGCAGCATGCAGTCGAGAGCGTAGAGCCTGAAGAAGTACCTGTGCGTGCCGGATGGGGGTGCAGGCCCGCCGTAGCCTGTGCTTCCCCAGCTGTTCAGCCCCTGCAGCGCCGAGGCTCCGTAGCTCGGCTCGGCAGGCACTCCCTCGGGCAGGCCCGCCGAGTCCGGCGGAAGATTGAAGATCACCCAGTGGACCCAGTTGCCGACTGGAGCGTCCGGATCCTCGCAGATGAGGACAAGGCTGGCGGTGCCGGCGGGAGGAGCCGTCCACTCGAGCGGCGGAGAGATGTCCGCCCCGTCGCCGGTGTAGATCGCCGGTATCGCGCCGCCGTTCGCGAACGCGGAGCTGGCAAGTGCGAAGACCTCCATCATCCCTCCCTGCAATCCCTCTCCACTCTCGGTATCCACTTCCCCGCCATCCGGGCCACGGCGAGGACCAGCCCCGTCGAAGCATTCGAGACGTCGGCGAAGGAGCTGTCGAGCGGGAGATCGAGCAGCGCGGACAGGCAGGACGCCCGGAACTCCAGCACGAGGTGCTCCTGGGAGGCGTCGGGCCCCGTCCATCCAGTCACTCCGAAACTGTTGACCGCCTGCCTTATGCCGCCTTCCAGAACGGGGATCTTCCTCTTTCCTCCGAACAGGGATGTCGGTGCCGGTGGAATGTTGAAGATGCACCAGTGGCACCGGGGCTCGGGCAGGGAGATGCTCTCGCAGACGACCATGATGGATGCAGCCCCGTAAGGTGGATCCGCCCATCCTATGGGGGGCGACGAATCGCAGCTCGAGCGGGAGTACCAGCACGGGAGGTACCCCTGGGAGTCGAAGGCGCTGCTGACGATTCTGAAAGACACGTCATCCTCCGGGTGCAGCCTCTGCTGGCGGAAACTCGCGAACGTAGGCCGTCGTGTCAACGAGCCGCGGGCCTGCGTCAGAGAGCCATGCAGACGAGACCCTTCAGATAGCCGCCCTGGGGAAGCGAGAGCAGGACCGGATGGTCGGGAGGCTGACCCAGCCTATCGAGCACGATCACGTCCCTCCCTGCATCGACCGAGGCTTCGAACACGATCTTCTGGAACAGCTCCACCCCTACGAGGCCCGAACACGAGAAGGTGGCGAGTATGCCGCCGGGGCGGAGGACCGAGAGAGCGACCATGTTGATGTCCTTGTACGCCCTTCCGGCCCGGATCAGATGATCGTGACGCGACACGAACCGTGGCGGATCCAGTATGACGGCGTCGAATCTCTCTCCGGAGCTCCTGGCGGCCCGAAGCCTGGTCGGGACGTCCGAACAGGTCAGAACCGCGCCGGACAGCCCGTTCAGCTCCAGATTCCCTGCAGCCATTTCGAGGGATGGACCCGACGAATCCACCGTCTCGACGAAAGCGGCACCGGACAGCAGCGAGCGGACGGTGAAGCCGCCGGTGTAGCCGTAGCAGTCGAGCACCCGCCTTCCCCTCATCCAGGCGGCCGTCCTCCCCCTGTTCAGAGCCTGGTCCAGATAGAAGCCGGTCTTGTGGCCCGATCTGACATCGACCAGAAAGCGCGCTCCCCCCTCCTCGATCTCGATGCGACCCGGAGGCTCCCGCCCGAAGAGGAGCCCCGATGCTGCGTGAAGACCTTCGAGCCGCCTCGATTCTCCCTCGCTCCGCTCCCAGACTCCCTCCGCGGATGACGCTCCGACAAGGGCCCGCAGGATCTCCTCCCTTCGTCTCTCTACAGCGAGAGAAAGGAACTGCACGGAGAGGAAGCCTGCATACCAGTCTGCAACGAGGCCAGGGAAGCCGTCCGCCTCTGAGTGAACCAGCCTGCAGGCCGAGCACCCGCTCAGCATGCCTGCAGCCCTCCTCCGCTCGACCGCCGCTTCTGCCCGGCTCCTCCAGAGCTCCGGCCCCACCTCTTCCGAATGGTCCCAGGAGACGATCCTGATGGTTATCTGGGAGGACGGATTGTAGAAGCCCCTGCCGAGCCACCTTCCGTCCTGCGAGATCACATCGACGAGGTCTCCGGCCGAAGGACTGCCGGCGAGACCCGCAATGGCGCCCGAGAATATCCAGGGATGCCTGTTGCGCAGGGACCTGTCCCTGCCCGGGAGCAGTATCGCCTCAGGCAGGGTCGGCCGATCCGGGGTCGGAGGTCACCTCTCGAGAACGAAGTAGCGCAGGCCGAGCCCCCGGTAGCCGAGCCCGGCAACCGTAGGATAGGCCTGCTGCATGACGTCCACGGCACGCCCGAGGGTGGTGCTCTCCGGGAACATCGTGATGACCTCGATCATCCTGCCGCCGAGCTCGCGCCGGGCCAGTCTGGTGCTGATCTGCGTCATCACGCTGTCGAACTTGTACTGGCTGAACTGCCCGCCGGTGATGGGCGACGGTATGTCGATGTCGAACTCCTCCACCCTGCCGTCTATCCACTGGTCGGTGAAGATGACCTTCACCTGCACGGGCGCGGCAGAGCTGTCAGGCGGATTTGGATCGCTGACGACCAGTGGTATGCGTACGAAGGAGGTCTGGGTCGAGTCGTTCCAGGCGCAGAGGGCGTTGAGGTTAAGCCTCGCCGCAGCGCCTTCGGCCCTCTTGCGCTCTATGAAGGCCACCATGGGGCGTATCGGCAGTTCCCTGCGCCCTATGAATCCGACGCTGCTGCCCTCCGGTATCAGGCTCAGGTTCAGGTTTGTGTGGGGTTCAGCGCTGGTCCCGGTCTCGTTGAGGACATAGACGATGTCCGAGCCGATCCGGATCGGTATGGAGTCGACGGGCAGGTCGGTTTCCATCGAGTCGAAGGCTACCACGTCGGGCGGGGTTTCGAGGACCTGGGATCTCTCGAAGCTCAGGATGATGTAGGCTGCCGTCAGTGTGCCCAGGATGCCGAGCCCCACTCCCAGGAGCCCGGTGCGCGGGGGATGATGAGGGCGAAAGGTGGTGTCGCCCAGGTCCAGGGGCTTGTCGGACCTGCTCCTGAGGGTGGAGCGCTGCTCCGACATCGGCTTCGTCATGTATTCCAGGTCGAAGCCGCAGTTGGAGCACTTGCCCGTACCCCTGTCACCGTTGTCATGACCGCACACACGGCAGAACATCGGATCAACCCCCGGCCTGTGCGGAGCCAGCGGGTATGCTGCCCGAGGGGCTCCTGACGAACCTGTAGAAGAACTCCGAATCGACCTCGCAAGGATACTCAACGCGGAGGCTTTCTACAAGTACCCCCAGCAGGCTGTCCGTCGCGGACCGCTCCAGCATCTCCGTGAGCTGCCTCCTGGTTTCTTCGAGGCTCGCCTCCCGCTCGGGCACCACCTCTACGAGCCGCAGCCAGAGGATGGCTCCGCTCTGAAGCGTGCATGCAGCCGCCTCTCCGGGCTCGAGCGAGAACGCCTTCTCGGAAGCCTCCTCAGGGAGGTCGGCCCACGCCAGGAGCCTCGTCAGAACGGAATCCCCCGGCTCCAGCAGCGCGGTCACCGGCGACAGCAGCCCTGCGTTCCCGGCAGGGTCGGCGCCCGCGGAGAGCATCGAGGCCAGAGCTGCGGACTGCTCGGCGCCGACGGCGGCGACGGCTTCGAAGCGCCTTCTCTCCGGAACCAGCAGCATGGCTCTGTTCGCCTGCCAGGCTGCCACGACCTCCTCCTCGTCGGGCACGGCCCTCGGCCTCAGCACGGAGGCGAACCACGCCTGCAGGACGGGCTCCTCGGCTGCTGACCGGAGGACGGCGGCCAGGGCGGGCTGTCTGTCCAGGCCCATTTCCATGGCCCGGCAGGCCATGATGTCGTAGAGACCGATGATGTCCATGTAGCCCCTCACCCACTCGGGATCCCTCGCGTCGCGGGGCATGAACGGGGGGATCTCCCTGATGTTCGTCGCCAGAGAGAGAACAGTCCTCTCGCCGCCTCTCCAAGTATATGCGGGCAGGAACGCCTCGGAGTCGGAATATGCTGTGAAGGTCCCCAGCGCATCGAGCGAGTGGGCGGCGATCAGCTCGGGCACCCCGGGGCAGGCCGTGAGCCCGTAGGCCGAGCGGAGGCTGTCCTCCAGCCCTCTCTTGTACTGCTCGGAGACATGAGCCCAGATGAAGTCGTAGATGCCCTGGCGCTCGACCTCGTAGCTGCCCTTCGGAACCTCCACGAGGCTGTCGAGCCGGGCGAAGCGCCATCCGGACCTGAAGCACTCGACTTCGGAGACCTCTCCGACGGCGAGCCCGGCGAGGAGCAGGCTGTCGTCCCGCTGCAGCATCAGGAGGTCTGTCGGCCCTTCCCGACCGTCCCTTCTTCCGGTTCTCGATGCGAATGTCGAGTGGGCGGAAGCCAGCTCGCCCATGTCCGCCCCCCGGAGGACTAGAGTCCTCAGACTCTCCGCCAGGGCGCTGTCCTCCGTGTTGACGACCGTATAGACCGCCTGCGTGCCCATCCTCTCGTAGAAGGACCTCACGCTGTCCTCGGGAATGACGATGCTCGAGAGCTTCGTGGAAAGGTATGCGTACTGCAGCCTCTCCCTGCGCCTCTCGTACATCATGGACTCGACCTCGGGCAGGGTGTCCAGCCCCCTCGCATGAGCGTCGGCCAGCACGAGCTGACGGTCCAGGAATGCCGACATGAAGGCTTCCATGGCGGTTGAATCGCCCTGGAAGCCCTCGAGCAGGGGAAGCATGTCGGAGCGTGAGAATGCGCGGCTTCCGACCCTCGCAGCGGAGGGTTCGCCGCCGCACGACATGGCGCAGGCGGCTGCGGCCAGTGTCACAGTGATCCTTCTCATGGCTCCGTCTCCGGAACGGCTGCGGTTGCGCCGAACGACCTTCCAAATGTAGGTTCGGTCGGGCGTCTGTCAACAGCGACCGCCGGAGGTTCCGCAGAGCCATGACTTGCACCGTGCTTGCCGCCGTTCTCGCCGCCCTGGAGCTCCCTGCTCCGAAGCAGTCCTGGCGCACCGGGATGATGGTGCTGGACATGTCTGACGGGAGGGTGCTGGCCGAGATCTGCGCCGACCAGTACTTCAGGCCCGCTTCGACGATGAAGCTGGTCACCACCCTGTTCGCGCTGGAGGTCCTCGGGCCCTCCCACGTCTACGAGACCCAGGTCCTCGCAGACACGACCGCACGCTCCATCTTCATAGTGGGAGCGGGAGCCCCGCTGGTGCAGACCGGAGAGATAGCCAGAGCGGCTGTCGAGACTGCAGCCATGCTCGATCCGTCTGCTTCCTGGTCCGTCTTCTACGACACCGGATGCTTCATGCCGGAGACGCACCTTGCGGGATGGGAGGACGAGGACTGGAACAGGGCCTACTGCCCGCCTGTCGAGGCCCTGCCTGTGGGCGACAATCTGGTGGAGATCGTGGTTTCCACCGTGGGCGGACAGGTGCGGGCGCTGAAATGGCCGGACCTGCCGGGCCTGGAGATAGAGGCGCGGATCGCTGCAGGAAGCGAAGCCCTGTCGGCGTCCGCGATGGGATGGGACGGCTCGGACAACTCGATGGTGGTCTCTGGCTCTATGCCCGGTGGAACAGCGAGGCGGATCTTCGCGCCCTTCGCGGGAGCCCCCTCCGAATTCGCTCTGATGTTCTCCGAAGAGCTCGCGGCAAACGGCATCGAGATCGAGGAGGTAGGTCCCGGAAACGCTCCGGACTCGCCGGGACTGCGGACGGTTTCCGAGATAAGATCGGACGAGCTGTCCTCGATCCTGTGCGACATGAACAAATGGAGCATGAACGGCGTGGCCGAGCAGGTGCTGAGAACGGCTGGGCTGGCTGTCACGGGCGAGCCGGCGACCACTGCCGCGGCATGCGACCTCGCCGGTGCGATGCTTCGGCGGCTCACCCCCGGATGCACGTCTTTCCAGCTTGCCGACGGCTCGGGACTCTCCAGGCTGAACCGGCTGTCGCCCTCCAATCTCGCAGCAGTGGTCGCGGCAGGAGCGAGCTCGATGGAATGGGGACCCGAGTTCCTCGCCTCTCTTGCGGTGAACGGCGTGGACGGCACGCTGAGGTCGAGGCTCTCCGATCTGCCTCCGGGGGCCTTCAGGGGCAAGACCGGCACCCTGAGCGACACATGCACGCTGGCCGGCGTGGTGTCCACCTCGTCGGGAAGGCGGCTCGCGGTGGCGATCCTCGCCGAGACCCCGAGTGGAGACGTCCTTGCCGCGAAGGCATGGCAGGACGACGTGATCAGGGCTCTCTACAGAGGGGTCTGAGCCCTGGAACGGCGTTCGGGTCCCGTGCCGAGCAGCCTGGAGGCGGTCAGGCGCAGGGGTGTCAGAGCCGACTCCAGCAGGACCCCAGCCGAGATCTTGCTTGCACCGCTGCGCCGCTCCACGAAGACTATCGGAACCTCCGAGACCATGCCGCCGCTCCTCCAGACCCTGTAGAGCATCTCCACGAGGAAGGCATAGCCCGAAGCCCTGATGCCGGATGAGAGGAACAGGGGCAGCAGGCGCGACCTGAAGCCCCTGAACCCGCTGGTGCAGTCGCTGAACGGCATTCCGGTGGCCAGCCTGACATAGGCATTGGCGGCATAGGACAGATTGAGCCTCAGGATGGACCAGTTCAGCACGCTCACACCCCTCAGATAGCGGGAGCCCAGAGCGAGGTCGCCGTCGTCGAGAGCCCGGTCTAGATCCGCCAGATGCCTGGGCTGGTGTGACAGGTCGGCATCCATCATGAATATCCTGTCCCAGGCTCCTTCGGAAGCCACGAGCGAGAAGGCTTCGGAGTACGCCCTGCCAAGACCCTGTCGGCCTGGACGGGACAGGATCCTCACGCGGGGATCGCCCCTCATGATCTCGCTGATGACATCCGCGGTCCCGTCCGGGGAGGAATCGTCTATGAACAGGAGGTCGAAGTCGCACGACTCCCTGATGGAGGCGTGCAGCTCCCGGACGTTCCCGGCCTCGTTGTAGGTCGGAATCAGGACGATCCCGGCTGGCGGGCTCAGGCCTTCACCCGCTCGATGTAGCCGTCGTTCCTGGTGTCTATGCGTATCCTCTCGCCCTCGCGGATGAAGAGAGGGACCTGGACGACAAGGCCGGTTTCGAGAGTGGCGGGCTTGGACCCGCCGCTGGCCGTGTCACCCTTCAGCCCGGGGTCAGTCCGGACGACCGTCAGATCGACGAAGGTCGGGGGCTCGACCATGATGGGCTCGGAGCCGTTGAACAGAACCTCGAGACTCGTGTTCTCGACCAGGTATCTGAGCGCGTCTCCGACGACCTGGGAAGGGAGGGTCGTCTGCTCGAACGACGCGGGGTCCATGACGACGATGCCGTCATCGGACCTGTACAGCATCTCGAAGGACCTGCGCTCGAGACGCACGTCCTTGACCTTCTCGCCCGCACGCCAGGTTCTGTCGAGGACCTTGCCGCTGGGAACCTCCCTGAGCTTCGTCCGGACGAAGGCCGGGCCCTTCCCGGGCTTCACGTGCTGGAACTCGAGGACCTGGAACAGATTGCCGTCCACCTCGATGACCACGCCGCGTCGGAGATCGTTGCTTGAAATCATCGGGAACCTTCCGTGGCTTCAGGCGCGGGACGATCCGCCCGGCCTGGCGATGACCTCGAGGGCGAGCCTGTAGCCTTCGAGCCCTGCGCCAGCGATGAGGACGTCGGCAGATCTCGCCGTGACCAGCCTTCGACGCAGGGGCTCCCTCGAGATGACCTGGCTGATGTGGACTTCTACCACCCTTCCCGGGAAGGCTTCCATCGCATCCATGACGGCCACAGAGGTGTGGGAGTAGCCGCCGGGATTGATGACAAGGGAGCCGCACCGGGGGGACGATGACCAGATGGCGGACACGAGATCGCCTTCGCCGTCGTGCTGGGAGTATTCGACTTCCAGGCCGAGCTCGCCCGCCCACGAGGCGAGGAGTCTCCTGAGATCGGCTTCCGAGCGGCTTCCGTAGATCTCCGGCTGGCGCCTGCCCAGGGCGCCGAGACCCGGGCCGTTCAGCACCGCCACTCTCGAGGCGGCCTCGCTCACTGCTCCTCCTGCCTGAAGGGCTCCAGGCCCAGCTCCTCCCTCTCCTCGGGGCTGAAAAGGTCGAGAAGGCTCCTGGGCTCCCTGCGCGGCATGGCCTGCCTCTGAGCTTGAGCCGGGGTTCTTTCGGGCGCCTGGCGGTCAGAGGGAGCAGGAGACGGGGCCGAAGGCCCCAGGGCGGGTGCTCCGGACTCCGTTGCAGAACCGGCTTCGACGGAGGGCTCGGCGGTCGGAGCCTGCCGGGGGGTCTGGGCTTCGATTATCCTCTCCATCCTGTCGGTCCTGGGGAAGACGTCCGGCGCCGCCCGCAACGGGGTTTCCGCGGCCGCCTCGTCCGTCGCGGCATGCGGCCCAGGCTCCCCAGACACGGCGGGAGCAGTGTCCAGACCGGCAGCCGAACGTATCCAGTCGAAGCCGGCCTTGAGCGAGGAATCCGATGCGGGTGTCGGAGGCTCGGGCGAGGCCGGAGGCGCGCTTACAGGAGCATCAGGGGCAAGCGGGGCCGGCGAGCCGCCTTCAGCGGGCATGTCGCGCCTGCCGATGTCGCCGATTCCAAACGCTCCGGCAAGGATGCCTTCAGGGCTTTCCGAGAGCGGGGGCGCTGCGGGTTCCGGCTCAATGGCAGCGCGGGATTCCTCTGAAGGCGCTGGAATCGATCCCGGGCCAGGGGCTTCCGGCTCCCCAGGCTCGGCTGTGGCGATGAGGGGAGTGAAGAGCGGCAGGTCGGAAGGAGCGGCCTGAGCGGGTTCCGCCTCCGGGCCGGGCTCTTCCTCCGACTGACGGGAGACCGGAGGTTCCTCCTTCGCCGCTCCTGCCGGGGCAGGTCCGTCTCCCTCGAAGGATGCGGAGGAGACCGTCATCTGTGCAGCGGGAACGGGACCGAGGACCTCTTCGTGAGGAGGGGGCGAAGCTGGAGCTTCTGAAGGCTGCGTCTCCATGCCGCCGGCGGGCTCCTCCACAGGGGAGGCGGCGGGAGCATGCGAAGCGCTCCTCGCCTCCCTTGCCTTCGCCAGGAGCTTCTCGGCGTCCTGGTCGGCGGGGTTCTCGAAGAGGTAGTCTCCGAGGAGCCTCTCGGCATCATCGTATCTCTGCTGCTCGTATGCGATCTCGCCCACGGCGCGAAGAGCGACGAGGTTGAGCGGATCGGCGGCGAGGACCTTCTGGAAGCACTCGAGGGCGAGGGCGCTTTCTCCCGACTCGCGCCTGCATCTCGCGCAGGCGAGGTTGATCTGCACGTTGGCAGGCCACTCCTCCAGGCCTCTGGAGGCGACGTCGAGCGCCTCGCTGATTCTGCCGGCAAGCCGCAGCCTGTCGGCGAGACGCGCGCACACCACGGCGCTGGGATTGGCGATCCAGTCGTCGTAGAGCTGCTTTATCTCGACCTCAAGAGCGTCGGCCATGTCATCACCCCTCCGGGACGAAAGTTTTCATGATCAGGCGGCCCTCCCGGATGTAGAGCTCCTTCTCCTCGCCGGGGTTGTACACCTCGGCGTCCAGGATGTACCTCCTGCTTCCGGCCTGCAGAACATAGCTGGCGAAGGCTCCTGCGTTGACATGCTCAGGGTTGCGCCAGGCGCCGACGAGCTCCCATCCCCGCGCACCGGCGAAGGCGCAGGGGGAGACTGACAGCCTTGCCCTGTCCACCGAATCGGCCGAGGCGTCGTAGAAGAACCTCCTGGCCATCTCCTGGCGCCACCCGACGGCCTCCTCGGCTGTCGGCAGGGAGTCCGATTCCAGCCAGCGGACGCTGATCATCACGAGGCCCTCGTCGTCCACCCTGCGCTGGAACTGCACGAAGCCCCTCTCCGGGTCCCACTCGGTGGTTCTGTACGCCCTGGGCACGTCCATGACGAAGCCGAGGGATGCCAGGCTGTCCATTCTTTCGGGGCTGCTCATCTGCGTGGATACGAAGCTCTGGTAGATGTAGGCGCGGAGGTGCTCCTCGTAGGCGGATTCCAGGCTGTCCGAGAGGGCGCTGACATCAGCCGAGCCGGGCACCGCGGCGAAAACCCTCTGGCCCGTCGCCCAGACGTCCCTGCCTTCGAGGAAAGTGCCGCAGCGCGTGAGCTTCCCGGAGACGGCGGCGGGCTCGGAGCCCTCGTTCGCGATGATGAGGACGGTCCTGTATCTCCTGAGATCCCCGGCGAACGAACCCGCGGGGACGAACGAGAACGAGAAGACCGGCTCGGCATAGACGGTGTTCACGAACTTCTGCAGGGAATCGGAGAACGCTGATGCGGCTGCATCGCTTCCGTCGGGGTACACTATCAGCACTCCCTCGAGAGGCCCCATGCTGTCCTTCTTCATGCAGCCTGAAGAGATCGCGATCAGAACCGCCGCCAGCACCGGCCTTCGGGCGTTCACCTCTTCCTCCTCCTGGAAACGAGCGGCGCAATAAGCCTTCCAGCAGCCACCACCGCCGGCAGGTAGCGCAAGAGGCCTGTCAGGGCGATTCTGGCGCCGTCCCGCGGCACCACTTCGACCAGGCTCCTCGCCGCAGCGGCTGTCCGTCCTATCTCGGAGCTGGTCCTGCCGATCTCCTCGATCAGCCCGGCGACTCTCGGAGCGAGGGCATCCACATCCCCCCTGAGTCTCTCGACCGTCCTCTCGAGCCCGAAGATCGTGCGCTGAAGCCTGAATGCCGCAGCGACTAGGATCAGCAGCCCGGCCCAGATTCCTAGCACGCCGGCGAGAACAAGAACCTCCAGTGTGCTCATAGCCACCTCCACCGGCTGCTAGACGCCATTCCGGCATCCGGGGGAGCCGGAGCCCGGAACCCGGTCGGCATATGCCCGCCAGTAGTTTAATATCTTCTTCCGCGGGCCTGTCAGGGAGTAGGGGCCCTCCTGGCGTCGGCGGCCCTTCTCAGGCGCAGCGCGTTCTCCAGCAGAATGGCGATCGTCAGGGGGCCTACTCCCCCGGGGACAGGGGTTATGTAGCTGCAGAAGGGCTCCACAGCCTCGAAGTCCACGTCGCCCCTGAGGGAGTCCCCGTCCCTCGAGATGCCCACGTCCACCACGATCGCTCCCTCCCGCACGTGACCGCGTCCGATCACCCCGGGACGTCCGACTGCCGTGACGAGTATGTCCGCCGTCCTGCAGACGCCAGCCAGGTCTGGCGTCTTCGAGTGGGCCAGCGTGACAGTGGCGTCGCTCCGGAGGAGCAAAGCCGCCATAGGCTTCCCCACGATGTTGCTCCGGCCCACCACCACGGCCTTCAGGCCGCCGACCGCGAGACCATTGGCTTCGAGGAGCCTCATCACCCCGAGGGGGGTGCAGGGGAAGATGCCGTCCTCTCCTCTCCAGAGCCGCCCGACGTTCTCCGGATGGAAGCCGTCCACGTCCTTCGACGGCAGGACAGTCGAGGCGACGGCGTCGGGGTCGATGCCGGGAGGCAGCGGAAGCTGGCAGATGATGGCGTCTACCGAAGGGTCATCGTTCAGGGAGCGGACTGCGTCGAGGTAGTCGTTCTGCGACACTCCCGCTGAGAGGTCCACGCCGACGTACCTCATTCCGGCCTTCTCGCAGGCCTTGCGCTTTGAGGCCACGTAGACGGCGCTAGCTGGATCTTCTGCGGCGGTCACCACGGCGAGGGATACGGGCCTTCCGGGGAGGGCGCCGGCTTCCAGGGCCACCCTGCTCCTGATCGTGCCGGCCAGCTCCCTGCCTGACAGCAGCGACGCCAAGGAGGCTTCAGCTCCCCCTGATAGTCGTGATCTCGACCTCGGTCAGCTCCTGGCGATGGCCGGTCTTCTTCTCGTGGCCCTTGCGGCGCTTGCGGCGGTAGACCTCGATCTTCGGGCCCCTGATGTGCTTGAGCACGGTGGCGCTGACGCTCGCCGCGTCTATGGCGGGCTTCCCGACCACAACGCCGCCGTCGGAAGAGAAGAGCAGAACCCTGTCGAATACTACGCTTCCGCCCTCCTCCGCCTTGAGGCGCGGCACTGCCAGCCTCAGCCCCGGTTCGACCCTGAACTGCAGGCCGCCTGTCTCGATTATCGCATACAAGGCTTCCACCTCCGGAATACGCTAAAACAACCGCGTTTATACGCCGGGCAGGCCCGCCGGGTCAACCTCGTCAGGAGTCGTACAGCGTGCTGATGTCCTCGTGCGTGTCCAGGGAGTAGGCCTTGAACTCGTCCACCTTCAGCCTGGCGTCCTCGTAGATGTGGATGTCCAGCCTGGCCCTTTCCAACATGTGCTCGAGCCTCCTCCCCTCGTCCACCAGGAGGTAGGCCGCGAGCTCCGGATGGACCGACACCACGATGTTCCTGTGCATCTTGCGCAGACCGGCCCGCTCGAGGAACCTCTCCAGCCTGGTCGCCGCTGACAGCGAGGATAGAACCCTGCCAGTGCCGCCGCATCGCGAACAGGGCTCCGACAGGGACTGGACGAGGCTGGGCCTGACCCTCTTCCTCGTCATCTCCACGAGGCCGAGGGGACTCACCTGGCAGGTCTTGGTGGGGGACCTGTCCCTGCCGAGTTCGCTGCGGAGGGCGTTCAGCACCTTCTCCCTGTGGTCTTCCATGTCCATGTCTATGAAATCTATGACGATGATCCCGCCGATGTCCCGGAGGCGAAGCTGTCTCGCCACCTCGCGGGCGGCCTCCAGGTTCGTCTTCAGTATCGTGCTCTCCTGGCTCCGCCTGCCGACGTACCGCTTCGTGTTGACGTCTATGGCAACCAGCGCCTCTGTCTGATCTATGACGAGGGAGCCTCCGCTCTTCAGCGGCACCTCGCGGTTCATTATCTGCGCGATCTCGCCCTCGATGCCGTAATGATCGAAGATGGGAACTCGCCCGCGGTAGTGCTTCACCTTCTCGGCAAGCCCGGGGTCGATCTTCCTGAGGTAGCTCCTGGCGTCGGCGGACATCTCCTTGGAGTCCGTGACGAAGGAGTTCATGTCCAGCGTGACGATGTCCCTCATCGTCATCGTCACGACATCGTACTCCTGGTGGAGCAGAGCCGGGGCACGCGATCTCAGGGCGAGCTCGCCGATCTCCTTCCACTTCTCTACTATCCTCTCCACGTCGGCCCTGAAGGCGTCCTCGTCCTGCTCGCTCCCCGCAGTTCTGGCGATGATGCCGAAGCCCTCGGACCTGACCTTGCTCACGATCTCGCGCAGCCGCGAGCGCTCCTTCCTGTCTCCGATCTTTCGGGACACCCCGGCGACGGGGTCGCCCGGCATGCTCACGACATAGCGTCCCGCTATGGAGATTCTGCTGCTCACCCGTGCGCCCTTGGTGCTTATCGGCTCCTTTGTCACCTGGACCAGGATCTCCTGTCCCTTCTTCACCAGATCCTCGATGGGGCCGGTGGGATCCTCCGCAACTACCGGCCTCTCCTCGACCAGGGACTGCGCGAAGGCGCGGGCGTCGATCACTCCGCCCCTGACGTCCGAGATGTGCAGGAAGGCGCTGCGCTCGAGCCCGATATCCACGAAGGCGGCCTGCATGCCGGGCAGGACGGCGTTCACCCTTCCCAGGTAGATGTTGCCTACGATTCTCCTGACGTCCGACTTCTCGACGATGAGCTCCATCAGTCGGCCGTCCTCGAGGATGGCTATCCTGGTCAGGTCGGGGTGGGAATTCACCACGAAATCGATCTTCAAGCCGGATCATCTCCTCCTTCGGCACCTGCGAGCGGGTGTCTGCGCCCATCCGAGACGCCGAAAAGACCTGTTCTCTCTATGCTCCCGAAGGCGACGCCCGCCTCCTCCAGCAGCCGATCGGGCCGCGCCTTCGGACACGACATATCTATCTCCAGCAGGAGGGTGCCGCCTTCCATGCGGGCCCCCCTCACTCCCTCGAAGCGCATGAGCGTCTCCGGGTCTGGGATATCGCACATGACCGCGTATTCCGCCAATGCCGCCTCCCTGTCGGGCGCAGGCGTGTCGGGGGGCAGCACTCTTGCGCGCAAGAGGCCGAATCCGGGCGGAAGCGATCGCGACACGGCCTCCTGCATGCCCGGGGGCGGCGGGGCTCCGAGCAGGACGTCCACGCACTCCGCCGAGCCCGAGAATCCCAGCGGCAGGGCAGGGCCGAAGCGGATCCGCTGCCTCTTCACGTGGCTGCCCCTCGTCACCGCTTCGAGGCCGGCCCGCCTGAACACCCGCATCCACATCCGGACCGTATCCAGATGCGACGAGAACCGCGCGAGCCCCCTCTTCGAGTACCAGAACCTGGCGACGCATGCGGGCCGGCCCCCGAAGGCATCCGCACCGGCTGACCCTTGCCCTGCGATGACGCAGGGACCGCCGGAGGAACCGTCACGAGAAGCGGCGGACCACGAATCACAAGGCGAACCGCCTTCGCCGCATGCGCCGCAGCCGCTGCAGCCCGCCTCCCGGCAGTCCGGCGTGGCTTCTCCCCTGCCGAACCTCTCGAGTTCCTCCAGCAGGTGCCCCCGCGACACGCCTGTCGAGATGAAATCCCAGGGAAGGGGATCTCCAGGATCCAGGCCGTCGCGCAGACGGCCCTCCAGCCCGGGCCTGTTCCCGATCAGCTCTCTCCAGACGTCCCACCGGAACCTGTCGGACCATCCGTCGAAGCCCGCTCCGGCATCCACGGCGGCAGAGAGGAGCCCGGGAGTCGAATCGCCGTCGCCGAGCCCCAGTACGGCCTCGACGACCGCCAGACCGGGGTCGTTCCATCCGACAGATGCGCGGCCGCACCTGGAGGCCGTGAACCTTATGCGTCTCCAGAGCTCCGACCATCCGGCCTGGGGAGCCCACTGAAGCGGGGTGGCCGGCTTGGGCACGAAGGGAGACAGAGCCACCGAGACGGAGGCTCCCGGATTTCTCCTGTGTCTCGAAGCGGCGTTGCAGGCCGCCCTGGCGAGCGCCCCGATTCCCTCGAGGTCCTCGTCGGTCTCATCAGGCAGGCCCACGAGGAAGTACAGCTTGACGCCCTTAGCACCTAGGTCGAACGCCATGTCGAACGATTCGATGATATCTTTGTCTGTCATGCACTTGTTGAGCTTCCACCTGAGCCGTTCGGTGCCGGCCTCCGGCGCGAGGGTGATCCTCCCCGAGATGCGGCCGAAGCCTTCGAGGCGCGCGAAAGTGTCGGGGCGCAGCGAAGGCTTCGAGACGGAAATCCCGGTCCTCCGCTCGAAGTCCGCGAGGCATGGGAGCAGCTCCTCGAGGCGGGAGTAGTCGGAGAAGGAGAGCGAGAGGAGTCCGGCCTCCTCCCAGCCGGTGGCTCCGAGAGATCTCTCGAGGAGGTCCATCACTTCGGCAGGCTTCCTCTCCCTCACAGGCCTCGACAGGAAGCCTGCCTGGCAGAACCTGCACCCCCTGCTGCACCCCCGGGCGATCTCCACCACCGCCCGGTCGTGCGCCACCTGGCAGAGCGGAACGAGCTGCCTGACGGGAGCGTCGGCCTGCCTGAGAGCGCTGACTCGCTGGACGGTCACCGGCTTCGGGCCGAGCGAGGGAACCCAGACACCGGGGATTCCAGCGACTTCCGACAGTCTCGCGCGTCGGCCGCCCCCGCCCGAGAGGGCCTCGAATAGCTCTACGGCGTGCTCTTCGGCATCGCCGAGATAGAAGACGTCTATGAAGGGCGAGAGCGGAAGGGGGTTCGCGAGACCGCCTCCGCCTGCCACCAAGACGGGGGCTGACTCGAGCCTCTCCGAGGCCAGCGCCGGCAGGCCTGCAAGGCTCAGCATCCTCAGAATGTTCGTATACAGGGCTTCCGCCGGCACGCCGAATCCTATCACAGAACTTCGAGACACCGGGAAGGCATCCTCGACGCAGACCAGCTCGCGGCCGGATGCGCACAGCCTGGAATACAGGTCGGGAGCGGGGCAGTACGCCCTTCTGACGTTGAAGCGGCCCGACTCGACGAGCAGGTGCCTCACCACCGCCAGCCCGAAATTGGACATGCCCAGCTCGTAGGTGTCGGGATAGGCGAGCGTGACGTCCGGCAGGCCTGCACGAGTCGGGACGCCGCCCCATTCGCATCCGACATACTGCTGGGGTTTCCTGGCTGATGCCAGGAGATCCTCCCAGGGATGTTCGCGAGTCACTTCCCCGGACTGCCTTCGGAACCCGTACGCTCCGTGATGAAGACCCTCGCCGTCTGGGATACCGGATTGGAGAGCAGCCCCCGCGCGCGGGTCACCGATACGGCGACTGCCCTGGCCTTCTCCAGCGACTCGCCGGGTGTCCCGCCGCCGGAGTAGCCGAGCCTCCAGAGCACCTTGCAGCGCACTTCAGCGACCGGGAACCCGGCGCGGCTGATCACCGAAGTCCATCCGGCCGACGAGCCGCTATCCCTGTCTGAGACTTCCACGGACACCCATGCAGCCGAGGGGTCCTCGCCCGGGAGGGGCTCTCTGCCGAGGAGGATGCTCTCCTGCTTGTTCGGATTCAATATGTCCGGATACCTGCTCAGGATCCCCTCGACTGTCTCGAGACCGCCCGACTCGACATCGAACTCCCAGAGATCGTATCTGGAGATGGTCGCTGGACACTCGGCCGGCATGACCCTGGACAGGGCGAGACGGGCGGTGCGCGCTGCAGGATCAGGCGCTCTGAGGCGGACGGCCACCCTGAAGGTCGTCATCGTCCTGCGCCCAGCCAGCGGGCGAGGCTCGCGAAGAATAAGGACCCCGGGCCCGGCTCGCGGATCGCATCGGCGCCGGACGACCGTCTTCGCTTCTCGCCCCAGGGCCCGGGAAGCCCCGGAGGAACCTGCCAGAGCCATCTTGCCCTCTCGGGATGGGGCATCATTGCGAGAACGCCCCCCGCCGGGTCGAGTATCCCTGCGAGCGAGAACGATGAGCCGTTCGGATTGCACGGCCAATCCACCGCAGGCTCTCCGCCGGGCATGCAGTAGGTCAGTGCAGGGGTGCCGGCGTTCTCCAGATCGTCGAGAGTCGTGCCGTGGGGAAAGAGGAAGCGACCCTCGGCGTGCGCAACAGGGAGGGGGATGGGCGATTCGTCGCAGGCGCACAGCCAGGGCGACCTGGCAGAGCCCCCAGCCGTCCTTGTGAATATCCAGTCGGCGTAGTAGCCCGTCCTTCCAGGAGAGAGGTTGGAGGCCAGGGCCGCCTCTATCCTTCCCGGCTGCCAGCCGGGCACAAGCCCGCTCTCGACAAGGATCTGCGCTCCGTTGCAGATCCCCAGCACAGGCTTGCCGGCAGAAGCCATCGAGCAGACGGCATCCATGACCCCGTCCTTGGCGGCGACAGCGCCGGCCCTGATCCTGTCCTGGTAGGAGAACCCGCCGGGCAGCACGAAGGCGTGGCAGGACGCGAGAGAGGCTGGAGATGCGTTCCACCTCACGATGCGGCCCTCGAGCCCCGCCTCGTCGAGGGCCAGAGCGGTCTCGTACTCGCAGTTCGATCCGGGGAACTGGATCACGGCTACGCCGGGTCTCACAGCTCCTCCCTCCAGACTACCGACGCAAGCAGATCACGCCAGCGACTCGAGAGCGAGCCCGCGTCCACCGACCAGCCCTCGCCCTCGAGAAGAGGCCTTCCGGTGACCCGTCCCAACACTCTGGCGAACGGAGGCAGCTCCGCCGGAAGACGGTCCGCCTCGACCTCCAGGAGATACCCCGGGGTCTCGGAGTACAGCGCCACGGGGTCCGGCCCGATGTCCAGGGCAATCCCGAGGGGCCCTCCAGCGATCGAGGCCATGACCATCTCCAGCGCCGCGATGGCGACACCGCCTTCCGAGATGTCGTGGCAGGACCTCACGATCCCCCGGGAAATCCAGTCGAGGACATGCAGAGCCATGCTCTTCTCGAGAGCCCCTCTGAATCCGGGCGGCGTGCCGCCGCAGCAGCTCAGGCACACTCTGGAGAACAGGCTGCCGCCGAGCTCGTCCAGCCTCTCCCCGAACAGGACGACGGCATTGCCCTCGCCCCGCAGCGTGCAGTCCGCGGATCGGGTGAAGTCGTCGAGCCTTCCCAGAACGGCCACAACGGGGGAGGGCGGGATGGCCCTGCCGGAGGGAGACATGTTGTAGAAGCTCACGTTGCCGGACACGATGGGGAGGGCGTCACCCTCGAACCCGAGAGCCCTGCAGGCGTGGGCGATCCCCTCCACTCCCCTCCTGAACTGCCACATGACCTCGGGGACCTCCGGGCTCCCGTAGTTCAGGCAGTCGGTTGCGGCGATGGGCGTCGCACCGACGGCCACCACGTTCCTGACCGCTTCGCCGACTGCATGGGCGCCGCCCAGCCAGGGATCGAGGGACGAGATCCACGGATTGCCGTCTCCTGCGACGGCCAGCCCGGCCCTGCAGCCGGGGAGGGGGGCGACCACCGAGGCGTCGGCCTCGCCCGGTCTCAGCCTGGTCGAGCCCTGTACCTCGCTGTCGTAGAAGCTGAATACGGGCTTCCTCGAGGCGCCCTGGACCGACAGCGCCATGGCCGGGATGTCGATGGAGGGATCGGTCTTCATCGAAGCAGGGCCAGGAGGCGGAGGCGGACACTCCTCCACCGGCCTGTCGTAGCTGATGCCGCGGGTCACCGCCTCAACGGGAGTGCAGGCGACTTCTGCCCCCCCGCAGGTGACGCGGTAGCTCCCTCCAGCGGTGAACCTGCCGATGACCGCCGCACCCGCGCCCGGGTGCAGCCCGGGCAGATCGAAGTCCTCGTTGTAGACGCGCAGGACGTCCGGAGCGGTCTCCTCGGGAACTGCGAGCCCGAACCGCTCCTGTGTCTCGGAGCAGGCTATCACCTCGGGAGGCAGCCCTCTGACAGCCACCGGGACAGCATCGAGCCACAGGTCCATGCCCATTCCACCGTGGGCCGCCAGCTCGCTGCTGACGCAGGCTATCCCGCCAGCGCCCAGGTCCTTGAAGCCGAATTCGACTCCCCTCTCGAACAGCATCTCGACAACGGCGGCATTCGCCTCCGAGAGAACCCTCTTGAGGAACGGGTCGGCAACCTGGACGGCGCCAGTGCGTCCCTCCTCCTCGAGGTCGGCGGAGGCGAACGTGGCGCCGCCGAATCCGGTCGCGTCCGTCGGCTTGCCGGCGAGGACCAGCACGTAGGGCTGCTTCTTCGCGGCTTCGGGCACTCTGCTGCGCACTATCCTGTCGTGTCTCACGAGTCCGACGGCTACGACGTTCACCAGGCAGTTCTCGTCGAAACCGGGATGGAATACCGTGTCCCCCCCGAGGTTGGGCACCCCCAGGGCATTGCCGTACTGCCAGATTCCCTGCACTACTCCGCGGGCTACCGCGCGCACGGATGCCCCCCGCAGGCCGCAGGGGTCTCCGAATCGGAGCAGGTCCATGGTGCCTATTACTTTAGCTCCCATGCAGTAAACATCGCGCACAATCCCCCCGACACCGGTGGCGGCACCTTCCACGGGGAGCACCTGTGAAGGATGGTTGTGGCTCTCGTGCGCGACTACGACGTCCCACTCGACTCCCCCGTGGACTGCGAACCTCACTATGCCCGAGTCCTCTCCCGGCCCCAGCACGACTGCGGGACCCTCCGCAGGGAGAATGGACAGGAGCTTCTTCGAGCTCTTGTAGGAGCAGTGCTCGCTCCACATGGTGTCGAAGAGGTGCAGCTCCAGGGGCGTGGGCATCCGCCCGACGTAGCCTGCCACTACCATTGCCTCGTCGATGGACATGGAGAGGGCCCTTGCTCTCAGCTCGTGCTCGAGAAGCTGTCTGATATCGGATAAGGAGTTGCCGGAGGTCAGGCCTTGTACTCCTGGAAGCCGGTGCCGTCGAGTCTGCCGTTCACTGCATCGACGGTGAGCTCGTCGGACGGGTGGCAGGTGATCCACCTCATGCCGACGGCGCTGATCCTGTCGCCCTCCTCGTTCGTCATTCCCGGCAGCTCCTTCGAGAGCCTGTCGGCGACTATCGCCGCGCCGTCCTCGCTGGTGCCGGGCAGGAGAAGGAGGAGCTTCTCACGCGAGGTCCTGAGACCGGTGTCGATGTTGCGCATCGTGGCCTTCAGGAAGTTGGCGCACATGCGCATGACCTCCTTGGCCAGGAGCCTGTCGGAGCCGAGGCAGTCGGGAAGCTGCAGCTCGAGAACGGATAGCGGGCTGGAGAATCTCCTGACGCGCTCCAGCTCCGAGTCGAGCCTGGGGCGGAGCTGGCTCCTGCCGGGGAGAGCGGTATCCACGTCGAGGTCTGCGGCGGTCTCGAACCTCTCCAGGAGGCGTATGTTCTCGCTGGCCGCGGCGGCTATGGCCGCTATGGCCCTGACGCGCTCACGGACCAGCGTGGCCGTCCGGGGGATGTCGTTGAGGCAGAGCACTCCGTAGAGAACGCCCTGGCTGGTCATGGGTGCGGCGAGCTCGGGTATGTACCCGGGGAGGGCCGAATCCTCCACCTGCTTCCTCACAAGGGCGCTCTCCTTCGAGAAGTCCTCCGCGGAGAAGACCCTGCCGGTCTCGGCGGCGAAACCGACGTGCCCCTCGCCCACACCGAGCGAGAGCGGCATCCTGAGGAAGTTCGACAGGCCCTTCTCCAGCACCAGGCCCAGCCTCCGTCCCGTGCGGTCGGCCAGGAAGACGGCGATCCTCTCCGTGCCGGTCATAAGATTGATGGCTCGAGACACGAACTCGGCCAGCTCGGTAGAAGTGCGGGCGCTGAAGATCTGCTTCACAAGCTCGGGCAGCAGCACGGCCAGGTCCCTGTGGTGCTGAATCTCCCTCGCCTGCGACTGCGTGCAGGACGAGGCCTCGTGGCAGTCCTGCCTGAGGGAGGCCACCTCCCGGTTCAGCTGGCTCACCCTCTCCTGGTAGCCTGCAATCTCGGCCCTTCTGCTCGAGACGTACCAGAGGAACGCCAACCCGCCGAGGACGAGTCCGGCGGCCAGACCGTACACTGCTTGCAGCACTCCATCACCTCACTAAGGCTGCGGCGACACCTGCGTTGACTTCTTAATATTGGGAAAGGCGGCCTGTTCCGCCACCCGCACTATTCGATTCCGAGACGCGAGAGGATCAGCCCCTCGTTCCGCAGATGCCTGTCAGAAAAGCGGAGACCCTCCATTTCCGAGGGCCCGACGAGGCCCGCTATCAACGGGTTCTCCGCCGCAGCCGCCAGGAACCCGCGGCCCGAGCGGGCTGCCTCTGCAGCGGCCTTCTGGACGGCTTCGTAGGCCTCGATCCTGCCCATCCCCCTGTCGATCAGCGCCAGCATGACGGTCTGGGACAGGTGGCTGTCTCCCGCGGAGCCCAGGTTGGCCGCGACACGGTCCTCGAAGATGACCAGCCCCCCCGCCAGCTCCGCGGCCCTCTTCAGGGAGTACAGGGCCACTCCGAACGCGTCCGGCAGGATGAACCTCTCGGCCGACGAGTGGCTGATGTCCCTCTCGTGCCAGAGGGCCGTGTTCTCCATGGCCGCCGCCAGCCAGCCCCTCATCAGCCTGGCGAAGCCGCAGAGCCTCTCGCTCTGGACCGGGTTCCTCTTGTGGGGCATCGCACTGGAGCCTTTCTGCCCCTTCCCGAAGCTCTCCTCCACCTCCCCGACCTCGGTGCGCTGGAGGTGCCTGACCTCTGTCGCGAATCGCTCCAGCGCTCCCGATATCATGGCCAGCGCCCAGACGAGTTCGGCGATTCGGTCCCTCGCCACGACCTGCGTGGAGACGTCCTCTCTCCGCAGGCCGAGTCTGCCGCAGACGAACTCCTCCACGAAGGGATCGAGATGGGCGTAGGTGCCGACAGCTCCTGAGAGCTTCCCCGTGGAGGCAGCCTCCACCGCGCGGTCCAGCCTCGAGACGCAGCGGCGAGCCTCTGCGAGATGGCCGGCGAACTTGAGGGCGAGCGTGGTGGGCTCGGCATGCATCCCGTGCGTCCTTCCTATGCAGGCCACCCCGCGTCCCCTCCTGACAAGACCCTCGAGCTCTCTGCAGTAGTCCTGCAGAGCCGAAGCCACCAGCCTCCCCGCATCCCGTATCTGGGTGGCGAGAGCGGTGTCGAGGATGTCGCTCGAAGTCATGCCGTAGTGGATGTGGCGCGCTTCTGGACCCAGGCCTTCGGAGACGCAGGCGAGGAATGCGATTACATCGTGCCGCACGACCGACTCGATCTCGGCGATGCGCACGGTGTCGAATCTGGCGCCCGACCTGAGCCTCTCGAGGTCTGCTGCGGGCACCTGCCCCAGACGGACCCTGGCCTCGACGGCCAGAAGCTCGATCTCCAGCCATCTGCCGAACCTGGATTCGTCGGACCAGACGGCGGCCATCTCGGGCACGCTGTACCTGTCTATCAACTCGTACACCCCCTCCGAAGAACCCCGGGGCAGCGACGACACAGCCTGAACATGCAAAGAAGGGTCTCGCCGGGCGAGGTCCTAGAAGGTCCTGGCGGTCAGGATGCGAGCCAGGACGGGTACGATTCCGGCTGCGAAGAGGCTGCCGTCGGCGGCCAGCCGGGCGGAGAGCTCGGAGGGGAAGGGATTGCGGGTCAAGAGAGTGTACCCAACTGCCAGCCACAGGCTCCCGGCCAGCGAGCCGAGCCCTGCCGCAGGAAGCAGCCCTCTCGCCCACCCACATGCTACCAGGATCACCGGGAGAGCGGAGCAGGACCAGAACAGCACCTCGCTTCTCGTCCTGCCGAGCGCAAGCGGAATGGTGTCCCTGCCCAGCATGGCGTCCCCCTGGAGGTCAACCAGGTCGAGGAGCAGGGACCTCCCCATGAGAAGCAGCACCATCTGGAGAGACCAGATGCCCACCGCCGGGAGCCCTGCAGGCCCCCCGAGCGTAAGGTACGGCATAATGCAGAGCAGGAGCGCCCATGACGAGGAGAACAGCAGGTCGCGCGAGCCGGGAATCGAACGCAGGCCGGACGGGGGGCTGCCGGCGCTTTTCAGGAGGGGAAGCGAGTAGGCCGCGAAGAGGCCGACCGCACCGGCGAGGAACGCGCCCCAGAGCGGGGGCAGGAAGGCGGAGACTGTCACCGATACGGCGAGGGCGGAGAAGTACGCCGCTGTGAGGGGATTGCGGCACCTGACGACGAAGGCCCGCCTCTCCTCCCCCGGAGTCGGTGAGAATCCGGCTTCCAGCACTGTGTGGAGGCCCTGCAGGGCGAACAGCGCGAGGGCTCCGGAGAGGATTGCAGAGAGCCAGGCCGCGCTCCCGGCGACGACTGCCGAAGCCGCTCCCAGCGCGAAGGCGGCGGGGAGAACATGGAAGTTGCCGAGCACCAGCGTCCTGACGGCTCCCAGAGCCTTCCCGACGTTCTCGCCCTGCATCTCCAGAAGGCGCCCCCTGACCCGGCGGATGACCCAGCTCGGCGTGGATGCGCCGGCCGTGAGAACGACCCTCCGGAAGCCCCTCAGCTCTCTGGGATCGAGCTCGTCCTGCGACTCGACCTGGAAGACGGGCAGGCCGGCTTCGCGCGCAATCGAAGCAAGCCTCGCCGTGTTGGCGCTCTCCCTCCCGCCGACCACCACCACGCAGTCGGCCTTCGGGAGCAGGCTCCTGAGCTCGTTCTGCCTCATGCCCGTGGACTCGCATATGGTGGATTCCCATTCCAGTCCCGGGAACCTTCCCCTCATCGCCTCGAGCACCGCCTCGAAGACCTCCGAGTCCTGGGTAGTCTGGGTCATCAGGAAGGGCTTCGACAGCTGCGGCAGGGCGGCTGCGTCGCCTGGCCCGGAGATCACGAACGCCCTCTCCCCTCCGGCATAGGATCGTATGGCTCGAACCTCCTGGTGGCCCTCGTCGCCGAGGATCACCACCTCGTAGCCCTCGCGGCTCTTGGCTCGTGCGAGGGCGAGGGCTCTGCCCACGCGCGGACAGGTCAGGTCGCGGACGCTCACGCCGGGCCTCTCGATGGCGGCCCGCTCCTCCCGGGTGATGCCGTGAGTCCTTATGAAGAGAGTCCCCCCGTCCGCATCCGAGGGATCCCTCGACATGCCGACGCCCCTCTCCAGAAGGGCGCCCAGCACCTGCGGATTGTGAACGAGGGGACCGAAGACCAGGAACGGCCCCCGCCCCTTCTTTATCTCCGCAAGCACCATGTCCACGGCCCTCCGCACACCCCAGCAGAAGCCGGAGGTCCTGGCGACGGTGACGCTCATCCGGGGACGACCTCCAAGAGAGGCTGTGCAAAAGGAGAGCGCCGGCTCTCGCGAGCCGGCGCTCCTTTTCCGGTCAGGGCAGGTACCTTACTGGTACAGGCCCTTGATGGCGCCCCAGGTCTCGCTCTCGAGGCCGAACTGGCCGTTGAAGCGGACGAAGTAGTCGTTGGCGGTGGAACCGCTGATGATCCACGGCTCCCAGACGACGAAGTCATCGCTGAAGAAGCTGTGGTCAACGCTGTTCGGGGTGTTGTCGCCGAGCACCGACGGCCAGCCGCCGGCGGACATCTCGGTGTTGATCAGGCCCCACCAGTTGGTCCCGCAGTCGATCGGCGAGCTGTAGTTGGCGTAGCAGGGAGCATAGTGGGCTGCGGTGACCGAGGTCTGGTCGAGCTGGGTCACAGGGCCGGCCGCATCGCCGGTATAGAGCTCGGCATAGAAGGAGCCCGTGTCCCAAGGATAGCTGGCGTGGTGGTAGAACCACAGCTCCATGTTCTCGGCACTGAAGGAGGCGCCGGGAGCGAAGTCGTCGGAGCTGTACCAGGTACCCCTGTAGAGACCGCCCCAGGTCAGCCAGTAGGCCGAGCCGTCATCGTACTGGATCTTCTCGTCGGTCGATCCGATGTAGAGAGGCCTCTCGAGCCTCAGATTGGATGCGGATACGACTGCAACCAGAGCTGCGAGAACGAAAAGCACCCTTCTCATGAACAACCCCCTTTCTAGGGTTCGAGTTTTCTTCGCGCGGGTACTATTCGCCAGTGCATCGGGGCTGTCAACCCCGTTCCGGGCGTGTCAGCCTGCGCAGCAGGTCGCGCAGGCGTGCCGCCTCCTCGAATTCCAGCCTGGAGGCCGCGTCCAGCATCCTGCGCTCGATCTCCGCGGCTGTTTCGGCTGGTTCTCCCGCGGGGAGACCAACCCCGCGCGGCTCTCCGCCCTCCCTGAAGGAGTCGGCCATGCTGGTCGCCTGCAGGATCTCGGCCCGGGTCTTGACCATGGTCCTGGGGACTATCCCATGTATCTCGTTGTACCTCAATTGAATAGCCCTTCTTCGAGCCGTCTCCTCCATCGCCTCCCGCATGGAGTCGGTCACCTCGTCGGCATATAGCAGGACCCTGCCCGCGAGGTTCCTGGCGGCCCTGCCGGCGGTCTGGACGAGGCTGGTGCGGGATCTGAGGAATCCCTCCTTGTCGGCGTCCAGTATGGCCACGAGGGAGACTTCGGGCAGGTCCAGCCCCTCGCGGAGGAGGTTGACGCCCACAAGGACGTCGAACTCGGCCAGCCTGAGGTCCCTGAGGATGGAGACGCGCTCGAGGGCGTCGATCTCGCTGTGTACGTACCTCGCCTCGATGCCGGCTTCGGCCAGCCAGGCGGCGAGCTGCTCCGCCGTCTTCTTGGTGAGAGTCGTCACCAGGACCCGCCCTCCGTCGGCGATCACCCTGCGACACTCCTCCAGGAGGTCGTCAATCTGCCCGGAGGCCGGTCGCACGACTATCTCCGGATCCACCAGCCCGGTGGGTCTGGCGATCAGCTCGACAACCTGCGCCGAGCGCTCGAGCTCGTAGGGCGACGGGGTGGCAGACATGCAGATCTTCTGGCCGGCCACTGACTCGAACTCCTCCAGGTAGAGCGGCCGGTTGTCCAAAGCCGAGGGGAGCCTGAAACCGTGCTCGACCAGGGTCTCCTTGCGCGACCTGTCGCCGTGGAACATCCCTCTGATCTGCGGGATGGTGCGGTGCGACTCGTCTATGAACACCAGCCGGTCGGGCGGGTAGTAGTCCAGCAGGCAGCTCGGCCTCTCGCCGGGCGCCCTGCCGGAGAGATGCCTGCTGTAGTTCTCGATGCCGGGGCAGTAGCCGGTCTGTCCCAGAAGCTCCAGGTCGTATCTCGTGCGCGACTCCAGCCGCTGCGCCTCGAGCATCCTGCCGTGCGCCTTCAGGTGCGTCAGCCGCTCCGCGAGCTCGGTCTCTATCAGGGCCATGGCCCTTGCCAGGTCGGGTTCGGTGGTGACGAAATGCTTCGCCGGGTAGATCAGCGCGGCGGGAAGCTCCGACTGCAGGGCGCCGGTGAGGTGGTCTATCTGGCGGATGCTCTCGATCTCGTTTCCGAAGAACTGTATCCTTATGCCCGTGTCTGAATAGGAGGGCACGACGTCCACCACGTCCCCCCGCACCCGGAACCTGCCCCTGGTCAGGGCCACGTCGTTCCGTTCGTACTGAATCGAGACCAGGCCGGCGAGAAGGGCGTCGGGCTGCAGGGTCTGCCCCCTCTCGACCTGAACGCAGGTCTGCCGGAAGGAGTCGGGATTCCCGAGGCCGTAGATGCAGCTCACCGATGCTACGACTATCACGTCCCGGCGCGACAGAAGAGATGTGGTCGCCTTCAGCCTGAGCCTGTCAAGCTCGTCGTTCAAATCCGCGTCCTTCTCGATGTACATGTCCTGGGCGGGGAGATAGGCCTCGGGCTGGTAGTAGTCGTAGTAGCTCACGAAGTACTCCACTGCCGCGCCGGGGAAGAAGCCCTTCAGCTCGCCGTAGAGCTGGGCCGCCAGGGTCTTGTTGTGGCTCACGACGAGGGCGGGACGCTCCAGGGCCTCTATGACCCTGGCCATCGTGAAGGTCTTGCCGGAGCCGGTGACTCCCAGGAGCGTCTGCCACTCCATGCCGGCCCTGGTGCCGGAGACCAGCCTCTCTATGGCTCCGGGCTGGTCGCCTGCGGCCTCGAAGGGGGATACGAGACGGAAGAGGCCCGGCAATCAGCCTGCCAGGATTTCGGCATCCAGCTCGAATGCCGAGCCGGGCCTCGACACGCGCGCTTCGTGCAGGAGCGCGGGGGAAAGCTCGCCGACGACGCCGGCACGCCTTCCGGACACGATCACTCCCGCGCATCTGCCGTCGATGAAGCGGGGATCCGAGCATGGCTCCAGGCTGGCTTCGAGCCCCCTGGATGCACAGAGCGCGGCGAGCGCCGAGTGCGCGTCTCCGAATGCCGCCTCGTTCCCGAACACCGCTGACGCGATCAGAACCCTCGTGGTCGCGGCGCCGCCGGGCTCCACGAGCAGGACTTCGCCGGCCTCGAAGAGCCTGTGCGGATAGGGCGCCCTGCCGCTCTGCTCCTCCACCTCCAGGAGGCCGGGGATCAGCGAGTTCCGAACTGCTCCGAACTCGAGCGTCATGGGATTCGCGATGGCTGCAGGCCCCCCTGAGGGGGCGTGTCCGGGACGCGAGGGCGAAGTCAGGACCGGAAGCATGATCTCCTCGAAGCCGAGCCCGATCATGGTCGTCCTGAGCGCATCGCAGAGCTCCTCGACGGGGGCGGCCGCCCCTATGGTGAACGCAGAGGGCATGAGCGGCTCGAAGGAGTCGAGGCCGATTGCGTCTGCGATGTCCTCGACCAGGTCCACGGGGTGCAGCCCGTCCCTCCGGTAGGGAGGGAGAAAGGCCTCGACCGTTCCCGAGTCAACCTTCCACGAATCGTAGTCCATGCGGCTGAGAGCGGATTCGATCTCGCGGTCCGCAGGCACCGAGCCCAGGATCCTGCGGATGCCTTCGCCGTCGATCGCGAGCCTGCAGAGCCTCCTGACGGGGGTAACGACGCTCCCGCCGTCATCCGGTGAAGGGCCGTGGAACACCACCCTCACAGGCTCGATGCAGAACCCCCGATCCTCCAGGTTGCAGGCGAGGATTGTGCAGGTCAGTCCGACTGTTCCCCAGTCGGTCCCCGTCACCTCGCAGAAGAGCTCCCTGTCTCCCTCGCGGACCCTGCCGGTGCTCTCGCTGTTCACTATCGGCGGAAAGGAGAGCGGGCGTCCGGCAGCGTCGGCCAGGAACGGGTAGGAATCGAATCCAGAGAGCAGGGCGGCGTAGCGCCTTCCCGTGTCCGTGCGCTCCAGCGCTTCGGACAGGGTCATCTGCGAGGTCTCGCCCAGCGGATGGAAGACAGTCCCGGGATCGACTGCGGAGTATCTCACCGGGAATTCCATCTCCGACAGCCTGTAGAAGCCGATGGCGGCGGTTCGTCTGTTCCTGCCGAAGGACGAGGCCAGCTTCTCCTGGCCCGCTATCAGGGCCTCCACGGCTGCGGCCGAAAGCGGAGGACCGGATGCGGCGAAGGCCGCGATCCACGGGCGGACGCCTTCGACCGACGCTTCAGCATGCAGCTCCCTGCGCGCTTCTCCCAGGCCCGTGAGCCTCGGCCTCCGGCGACCGTCGAGGGCGGCGAGCCCCCTCGCCACGCCCTCGACGCACCAGAGATCGGGCCTGTTCGTGTCCTTGAGCTCGATCCTCAGAGCGTCGCCCTGCCGCAGATCGAGCTCGCCCTTGAGTATCGCGAGACGGAGGCCCAGCTCCTCGTCCGACATGCCGTCCAGACCGGCCAGGGCCAGCAGGTCCGCCCGGCTGACCTCTATCTTAGGCACGGACCCCACCTCCTCCCAGGACCCTGTCGGGCAGAACGCGCATGCTCCTCAGCTTCGAGAGGTCCCCGGTCATGAGGTCGCGTATGTCAGAGAGCCCCATGGCGACCATGGCCATCCTGTCGAGTCCGAGTCCCCACGCGATGACCGGGACTTCTACGCCGAGAGGGAGTGTCACCTCCGGCCTGAAGAGCCCCGCCCCGCCCAGCTCCATCCACCCTATCGAGGGGTGTCTCACGAAGAGCTCAACCGAGGGCTCCGTGAACGGGAAGTAGGCGGGCAGGCACCTGTACTCGGCCGCTCCAGCCAGCTCGGCCGCGAACATCCTGAGGAGCCCGAGGAGATGGCGGAGATCCATGTCCCTGCCGAGGACTATCCCTTCCACCTGGAAGAAGTCGGGCAGATGCGTGGCGTCAACCTGGTCGTACCTGAAGCAGCGGGCGATGGCGAAGTACTTGCCGGGCGCTTCGGGGCCTGAAGCCAGAGTCCTCGCCGACAGGGCGGTGCCCTGCGACCTCAGTATGGTCCTCCTCGCGGTCTCGGTGCTGAAGTCGTACCCCCAGCCCCTGCTCCCGGACTCCCAGCCGTCCCTGTGCGTGCGGGCGACCCGCTGCATGACCTCATCTCCAGGGGGCTCGACGCTGCATCCCTCGAGGAAGTAGACGTCGTGTATGTCCCTCGCGGGGTGGAACTGAGGCATGAACAGGGCGTCGCAGTTCCAGAACTCGCTCTCGGCGATGGAGCCCCTCATCTCTCTGAAGCCCATGGACAGGAACCTCCGCCTGACCGCGTCAAGGAACTGGCGGTAGGGATGAAGCCTTCCTGCGTGGATCCTGGCAGGAGGGATGTCGAGAGAGTACCTCCTGAACCTGGCTGTGCGCCAGGAGCCGTCGGCGAGCATGGCAGGCGTGAGCGCCCCCGCCAGAGACTCCTCGGAGGCCTCCAGAGCGCTCCGTCCCTCCTGCGTGATCTCCAGCACCTGCACGGTCCTCTCCGTGACAGCGAACTCCGCTCTGCCCCGGCCCCTCTTCGGGCTCCGCTGGAGAACGAGATCCCTGACATCCCCGGGAAGGCTGTCGAGCGGAACGGGCGTCCCGGCGGCGAGAGGCCTGTAGACCAGCTCCCATACCCTCTCGAAGAGCGCGGCGTCGCCCCTGCCGGGCTTCAGGGAGCCTCCCGTCCTCTCTACTGCGCCCGCCCGGAGGAGAGCTCCGATGGCGCTTCCCCAGCGCGATGCCTCGAAAGCTGGGTCCGACTGAAGAGCTCCCGGGTCCGACTCGCCTGAGCGGATCCTCCTGTAGATGATCGTCTCGGGCATGGCTCCGGCAGCGAGGCACTCACGTCCGAGGGGGCCGAGCTCGACCAGGTGCTCGGTCGAGCTGGAGGCCTCTCGAACCAGACCGCGTGAAAGCAGCCACTGTGACGCCCGCCTGAACGAGCCCTCGTCCTCCATCGCTCCGTCGGCGACCGCCGAGACGGCGTCCGCGCCCGATCTAGTGGAAAGGTAGGCCAGCAGCGCTCTCTCAAGCGGATGGAGATCCCTATCTCCCATTGTGCGGCCTTCCGGGCGAGTGCCAGATCTCTGCGTCGCCGTCGAGGAAGTCGCCCTGCTCGGGCCTTGGCACGGCATCTTCGCCCTTGAATCTCGCGCCGCACGAGGGACATTCCGTCGCCCCCGGCTCCAGGATGGCGTCGCACGAGGGACAGACGAGCTGGAGCCTCGCATCTACGAACGCGAGAAGTTCGCGCGCTGTGATCGTTCCGCTCCTGTCGGAATCCGCGGCGCCCCTTGATCCCTCGAGGAATATGGGCGTGAGGATCCTCTCGCTCACGCTCCTGTCCTCCCTCGCGGCGGTCAGCACCATCACCCCGTCGGAGCCCTCGAAGTCGTTCACCATCCCGCCCGAGAAGCATGCGTCGAGCACCAGCAGCACGGGTGCGCGGAACGCGCCGATGCTCCGGGCCAGATCGTCGTCGACCAGCTCTTCGTCGTAAAGACAGATAGTCTCGTTCATCGAGTCGGTCTCCTCGGAACCGCCGGTCCCCGGCGCAAGCTGGTTCCCGTGGCCGCTGAAGAAGACCAGCACCACATCCTCGGGACCCGCCCTCTCCACGAGCGATTCGATGCCGCCGAGGAAGGCGTCCCCGGTGACCATCTCGTCCACGAGGAGGATGATGTGGTCGCCCGGCACCTCCTGTGTGTTGCGCGTGAACCTGAACAGGTCCAGCGCGTCCATGCCCGCGCGGTCCAGGGCTTCCTCTGCCGCAGGGTAGCCGCCGATCCCGGAGATGAGGGCCCAGGTCTCCCTGGAGGGGGAGCCTTGCGCAAGAGGAGGCGCGGATATGCGGTCGGCGGTGATCGTGTACTCCCCCTCGCCGGCTCTCTCGTAGGTGAAGACAGTCGCGGCGTAGGTGCCGCCCCGAGGGGAGAAGAACGCTATCTCCTCGTCCCCCGCGGCATCGGTGGTGCTGATCCACCCCTGCGCCGTCCGGTCCACTCCCGGACCCGAGACGGCCATGTCGAAGTCGGTCTCCCTGTCGGTGCCGGACAGCCTGATGCTCACGATGGTGCCGGGCCCGGTCGACACGGTGTGGAACTCCACGGGATCGGACGGCGAGAGGCGGCCGTGTTCCGACCTGTCGAGGGCCTGGGTCTGGAGGGGCGACAGGGAGAGCTCGCAGGTCCCCTCGTCCGAGAAGTCGGCGAAGGAGGGAACGAGCCAGACGGTATCCCCCGGCTCGACCCACAGAGCGAGGCTCTCGTCGCCCCTGAGGCTCGACATCGCGATGTCCGCAGGGCCGGCTCCGCGAAAGACCGACAGATCCCCGTCGCGGGTCTTCTCGAACAGGGCGGAGGCCCTCAGGAGCCCTCCCGACTCAGATCGGAAGCCGGCCAGGATGGTATGGCGGCCGGATACGGTATCGGTGACGGACAGGGGAAGCGAACGAGCGATTCCGGGAGCTGTGTCCAGACAGACCTGGTACCTGAGTCTTTCAGTCTCGCCCAGATCGAAAGCCACCGCTTCGGCCACCAGCGTGTCCGCTCCTGGCGGGACCATGAGAGCCTCGGACAGGCCCAGGCCCGAGGACCTCCAGAGAACCTCCCCATGGAGATCGGCCACCCGGAGGTCGAGGTCGCCGTCGTCGGAGGGGCTGCCTGCGCGCAGCAGCGACCACGACTCGCGAGCCGGGATGAGGAACCTGCCCACCACCCGCCTCCCGTCCAGTACTCCCGAGACGGATCCGGCGAGAATGGGGAAGTCTCCGGTCCTGGAGACCCGGAGCGAGTATTCGCCGCTCCCGGACTTGTCGTAGCGCTTCACGACGACCGTCAGAGTCTCGGAAGGCAGGGCGCTGCACGAGATGGTCTCGTCGGAGGCAGTCCCGAAGCTGCCGCCGAAGTAGCTCATTCCCTGCCCGTAGATCTCGAGGTCGAGATCGGAGCCCCCGCCGCCTGATAGTCTGAAGGTCCATTCGCCCGTGGCGGGAGGCACGAACCGCCAGAGGTCGCCCATCCTGTCCAGTCCGATCCTGCCGGGCGCTGCAGAGCCCTCGCGGAGCGGCGAAGGCTGCTCCTCCTCGATTGCCACTCCGACCCTGGAGCCCCGCTCTCCCTCGATCCTCACGAAGAACCAGTACCCATCGAATGCCGAAAGTACTAGCGAGGAGCCCCTCGCGCAGGAGGCGAGGAGGTTCTCGCCGTCGTCGTAGGCGGTCATGCCGACCTGAGCGTCGGCGGTCACTCTGAGAAAGACATAATCCTGCTCGAGGATCCTGACCCATGCACTGCCGTCCTCGAGGACCACCGTCGCGCTCTCGCCGCGGGTGAGGGTGGGCGCTTCGCCGGGCTCAGGGAGCAGGCCCGTCGCAAATACGGAAAGAATAAGCGCGGTCATTCGGCCTCCAACCGCAGGTGTTCCGTGAAATCCGCCGTCAGCGGGGCAAAGCCCCGGAACGTCGAAACTACGGTCGTTCGAAAACACTGACAAGCGGCGGAGATCAGTTCACGAGCGCGGCGAACGGATTGTTCCTCATCTCGTATCCCACGGTCGTGTCCGGGCCGTGGCCCGGATGGACGGCAGTTTCGGGTGGGAGCGTGAAGATCCTCCTCCTGATCGAGTTCACCTCCTCCTCGAGGGAGGCGCGCCAGAGCTTCCCGAGCCCGGGGATGCTGTCCACGCCGACGGAGTCCCTGAAGAGCGTGTCGCCCGAGATCAGATGCCCTTCCGAGAACAGGCCCACGCTGCCCGGGCTGTGCCCCGGAAGGTGCAGAACCTCGAAACCCGACGAGCCGAGGGAGATGGTCTCGCCGTCGTCAAGCTCCCTGTCCAGCCCCGGGATAGAGACCCGGACGCCGAAGAGAGCGGACCCGTTGAGGTCCGGATCCGTGAACAGCGGCAGGTCGGCGGGGTGTCCGGCCAGGGGGGCGCCGAGCTCCCTGCTCCAGCGGGCGGCGTCGGCGATGTGGTCGGGGTGGCCGTGCGTGAGCAGCACTAGATCCACGCTCCAGTCGCCGACGAGCCTCCGCCGAACCGTCTCGCGCTCCTCGTCGTCAATCGTGGCTGGATCCACGAGGATAGCCCGACCGGTCTCCTCGTCGCCGGCGAGCCAGCAGCGAGTCCAGGTCCAGGCCCTGGCCACTCCGCAGCTAGAGAGGCGCATCAGCCCATGCCCTCCTGCGCTGCGAAGGCTTCGAACCCCTCGAACGCCGCCGGGATGCCTTCCGCGACCCTCAGGTGCTGAGCCAGGTCGTAGGCCACGAGCAGGCAGTAGCCCCTCAGATCCCTGCGGAAGCTCAATACGGACGGGATCGCCTGGCCGGGGAAGGGAAGCCCCAGGTGCTGGTGCTCCCCGGGAGGCGAGTATCTGGGCCATACGGAGAAGACGGCCCGCAGGCATGGCGCATGTGGATCGGGAACCTTCATCATGATCCGGAAGAGACCGAAGTCCCCTCCCAGGTGATGGACGGCAGAGCGGATCTGGGCCGGGGTCCTCCTGGTGTTGGCCGCCGGGGGAGGCACCCTGGTGACGAAGTCCAGCCCTTCGCCGACGGGGTAGCCGAGCTCCAGCAGCGCCGGAGCCTCCGCCAGGGCGGCGGCGAGGAGCCCTGCGGCTCCAGCGCAGGGAAGCGAGGCCGAGACCTCGGCGGTGTCGGGCCACAGGCTGAGCGCTCTGGCGAGCTTCTCCACCCTCGATCCTGCAGCGCTCCTGCCGATCTCCCTCACATGGTTGCGAAGAGACGCGAACTGGGGAATCCAGACGGTCGCCTGACGGCCTCCGCTCCATGCGGAGAGGTAGAGGAGGGCCCGGGAGACCTGCCAGGCGTTCTGGAAGCTCGAGGGGAAGACCGGCACAGTCACGCTCTGGGATGGCATCTCCGCATCACCTCCCCGAGGTGGGTCCTGTCGATGTTGGTGTAGATCTCGGTCGTCCTGATGTCCGCATGCCCGAGAAGCTCCTGGACCACCCTCAGATCTGCGCCGCCCTCCAGCAGGTGCGTGGCGAAGGAGTGCCTGAGGGAGTGAGGATGGACTCCGGTGCGGATCCCTGCCCTGGCGGCTGCACCGGATACGATCGTCCAGACCGTCATCCTCGAGAGGGGCCTTCCCCTGGCGCTGAGGAAGACGTTCCGGAACACCCTGGTTCCGGCCAGCCTCGGCCTGGCCTCTTCCAGGTAGAGCCGTGTCCATCCGGCCGCGGGGCCGCCCATGGGAACGACCCTCTCGCGCCCCCCCTTGCCGAGCGGACGGAGGTAGCGCTCGTCGAGGTGAAGCCTGTCGAGAGTGAGATCCACGAGCTCGCTCTCGCGGAGGCCGCAGCCGTATGCGATCTCCAGGAGAGCCCGGTTCCTGGTGGAGAGCGGGGTCTCGCTCCCGTAGGCTTCAACGAGCGCCGCCGCCTCCGCGGGAGAAAGGGTCCCCGGCAGGACCGTCCTCGTCCTGGGAGGTCTGAGCAGCCCGGATGGGTCGTCGGCTCGCAGACCCTCCCCCTCCAGGAATCCGTAGAAGCCCCTCAGCGAGCTGAGCTTTCTCCTGATGCTGCGCGCGGAGAGCCCTGAGGCGGAGAGGTGGCGCATGTAGCCGGCGATTTCATCCCTGCCGGCGCTCGAAATCGAGGTGCCGGCCTTCTCGAACCAGACGGCCGCCTGCTCGAGATCCAGTCTGTATGCATCGAGGGTCCTCGGAGAGAGGGATTTCTCGAGCGCAGCGTAGTCGAGGTAGCCGAAGACCGCCTCATCCATCAGCGCCCAGCCAGGAGAGCAGCCCTCCCCCGGAGCCTCCGGACTCTTCCTGACTCGAGGGAGCGGCCCCGGGCGGGTCTACGAGAACGGTCACCGACATCTCCTCGAGCCTGCAGGCGACCTCGTGGCGCTTCTCCGGCGATGAGAAGGTCGCCACCCAGGCGGGAAAGCGCCGGGAGAGCCTGGCGATCTCCTCCTCGCGGAGATCCAGCTCTCTCGAAAGGGCCGACGAGAGAGCCTTGAGCCCCTCCTCGGACGGGCGCCCCACGAGGATGCTGTAGCACCTCTCGGGGGCCGGGGGGGGCACGGAGAACCTCGGCGGTCTGACGGCGGCCACGGGCGGCATCCGCCTCGATTCCTCGGTTCCGGGGAGGACCGGAGGCAGGGCCGGGGTCGTACCGGGGGCGAAGAACCTCAGGACCGGAGGGGGGAGCCTCGACCACTTCGTTCTGCCCGGGAGCGGCGGCTCCGGCAGTTCCACTCCCTGCGGCGCTTCCGCGCTCTCCATCGGCGCTTCGGCGCGGTGGCGCGAGGCTTCAGGCGCGTCCGCGCCTTCCAGCCCAGCCGTGGCGCATGCTCCAGGCGGAGAGGGGAAGCCTCCCGAAGCGGGTTCGCATGCCGGCAGGGGCTTCGAAGCCCCTTCCTGCCGGGGGATGCGCAGGGGCCGCAGCTCGACGAATCCTCCTGCATCGACGAGGGACTTCCTGATCCGGCGGGCGGTTTCGTGGTCCACGTCGTCGCGCAGCACGAACGGGATGCGGGCAAGCCAGAGGACGACCTGCTCCGGCGGAAGTCCGCTCATCTGCTGGAGCCTTTCGCGCAGACGAGCCCTGTGACCGGGCCTGAACCCGGTGAGGACCACCCTGAACCTGGCGCTCACCGCTTCGGAGTCTCCAGCCCCGGCAGGCACGACGCTGCATTCGAGGCCGAAGCCAGAGAGGGAGGCGGCGAGAGACCTGGCCCGCTCCTCGGAGATGCCGTCGGCCGCGATCAGGCCGCTGCGCCGCAGGGCGAGCAGAACCTCGCCGCGCCCGAGGCCGGTGAGCTCTTCCAGGGTCGAGAGTGCCTGTCTGTCCGGATTGTCGCCTCTCGCCAGGACCTTCCAGCTCATCTGTTCCCGGAGCCCGCAGCCTGCCTCCTGGCCAGGTGAAGCCTGTCGCCGGCCTGAATGAGATCGCCGGTGATGTTGGTGGTCACCAGGGCTGCGGAGGAGGCCGCCTCGGTCGAGAGGATGATCACCTCGGAAATGGGAATGTCGGCGGTGTCCACGGACTCGTTCGAGGGATTAGTGACCCTGGCTCCGTACTTCCAGGCCTGGAAGACGTCTCCTGCGCTTATGCCGTCGTCGCTCCCCACGTTGAGATATACGACGTCGTAGGCATAGGAGTTGGTGAAGTCCTCGTCCTGGAGGGCGAGCACGAAGGCATCCACGCTCTCCTCGACCGGCTGGTTCCTGACCTGGACGGGCGAGGCCGGGCTGTAGTCCACGATCGCGTCGCCGACATGCACCGGCAGGTACGTCTGGTCCAGAAGGGCCACGCTGGTGGATTCGGTGTTGTCGAGGACGCGGCAGATTCCCGCAACCCTGACCACCCGGCCGGCGGAATCGCCTGTCTCCGGGTCGATCACGGACTCACCGAGCCTGATGATGTGGAAGAAGTCTCCCGGTTCTACCCCGTCGATCGAGCCGAGATCGATCTCGATCATGTCGCCGACGTAAGCGTCGTCGTTGACAGGGATTCCCTGCTCCTCGACGTTGACGCCGAGGACGAACCCGCGCACGGGCACGGCCGATGGCGCGACGTAGCCGGCGGTCTCGAGCCTGAGCCTGCTGATCATGGGGATGGATGCAGCGAAGGTAGGGGCTTCGAGCACTGCGGCGCTTCCGTAGGTGCTCGCGCCGCGGGAGACCGTCGCACCGGCGATGTCGGGAAGGACGAGCACCATGCCCGGCATCAACGCCTCGGGTGCCGGCAGGAAGGAGTTGGCCGCGAGAATCTCGTCCCAGTAGTCGGCATCGCCGTAGAATCTCAGAGCTATGTCCGAGAGGGTGTCGCCGTAGCCAGCCACGTAAGTGCCCGCACCGGCGGAAGCGCCGGCGACGACCGCGAGCAAGAGGACATGGATGCCGCAAGGTGACCTGTGCATTTCTGACCTCCCCCACCGGCCGGTTCGTGTCCCGGCTCGAGTTGCCATGTCACGAACTTCATAACTTCATAATATCTAAACTTCAACTCCTGTGCTTGTCAACCTGTCTAACGGCGTGCTGGAAATAGCACTACGGCATCCCTCCCGGGGGTCTCCCCCACGGTCACCGACACGGTGTACGAGCCGGCAGGAGTGCTCGTCTCGGGGAGGTTCACGGCCAGCCAGAGCTCTCCCGAGGCGTCTGCGACACCGTTCCATTCCTCTCCTGCCGTGAAGGGTGCGCCGTCCTCTCCTATTCGCGCGACCAGGCTCCCGTCGCGAGCCTCGGGAATCCTCGAGAGGCTGGTGCCGGTTCTCTCCAGACCCTCGGGACCGGAAGCTCCAGTTGCGAAGGTGGCTGCTCCGCCGGCAAGCAGGACGACCTGCGCGCCCCGCTCGACGACGATGTGCGTGTTCACCCAGCCTGCTGCGGCGGGTATGTCGAGGAGGGCCGATTCCGCCCCTGTAGCACCCCATATGACGCACGACACGTCCTTCAGTCTCGCGGAGACCTCGCCGCCGGCCCTGGAGCAGACCAGCCTCCCCTCGGAGACGGTGACGCTCCCCGTGAACGAGGCGCCGCTCCTGAGGACTACCCTGGCCTCCGATGAAGGCACCGGGCACGAGAATCCCCTGAATTCGGCGGTTCCCCCGCCGAGCGACTCGAGGCGGCCCAGCAGTACCTCGCCTCCACCGGTGACGAGCCTGTCCCCCGGTCTCGCGCAGCCCGCAAGGATCGCCAGCAGGACAGCGGACGCAGCAAGCAGTCTCATGAACCACCTCTCAGGAGCATCAGGGAGACCGCGTCCTCCACCGTGTCGACCGGTATGAAGCGCATCTCCCGCCTGAGGTCGGAATCGACCTCCTCCAGATCCCTCTCGTTCTCCCTCGGTATCAGGACCGACTGAATCCCGGCGGCCGCCGCCCCTATGACCTTCTCCTTGATGCCCCCCACGGCCATCACCCTCCCGTGGAGGGTCATCTCGCCGGTGACCGCAACATCGTGCCTGACCGGCGTCCCGGAAAGAGCAGAGAGGATCGAGAGCGCGATCGCCACGCCTGCGGAGGGGCCGTCCTTCGGGGTGGCTCCAGCCGGCACGTGCACATGGAGGTCCAGCTTCTGGAAATCGGCTTCGACGCCGTAGCTCCCCGCGCGCGACCGCACCCACGACAGGGCCGCCTGGGCCGACTCCTTCATGACGTCCCCGAGCTGTCCGGTGAGGACCAGCCGGCCCGATCCCGGCATCGTAGCCGTCTCCACGAAGAGGATCTCGCCGCCAGACGGGGTCCAGGCCAGCCCGGTCGCCACTCCTACCCTGGCGGTCCTGCCGGCGGTCTCGGAAAGGTATCTGACCGGGCCGAGCAGCCTGCCCAGGTTGCCCTTCGTCACCAGGACCCTTGGATCCCTTCCCGATGCGACCTCCACGGCGACCCGCCTGGCGATCTTCCCGATCTGCCTCTCCAGCTCCCTGACGCCCGCTTCGCGGGTGTAGCCTTCTATGACCCCGGTCAGACCGTTCTTCGAGAACCTGACGGACCTGCCGGTCAGACCGCAGCTCTTGAGCTGCTTGGGTATCAGATAGCGCCGCGCGATCTCCCTCTTGTCCCTGACGGTGTATCCCGAGAGCCGGATCACCTCCATCCTGTCGAGGAGGGGGGGAGGAATGGTCTCGAGGAGGTTCGCCGTGGTGATGAACTCCACGCTGCTCAGGTCGAACGGGACGTTGAGATAGTTGTCCCGGAAGGAGAAGTTCTGCTCCTGGTCGAGAACCTCGAGGAGGGCCGACGTAGGATCGCCCCTGAAGTCGCGTCCGATCTTGTCCACCTCGTCGAGCATGAAGACCGGATTGTTGCTGCCGGCCTCGCGGAGACCCTGTATGATCCTGCCCGGCATCGCTCCCACATAGGTTCTGCGGTGTCCCCTTATCTCGGCCTCGTCGTGGACGCCTCCGAGCGATATCCTCACGAACTTGCGGCCGGTCGCCCTCGCGATGCTCCGGCCCATCGAGGTCTTGCCCACGCCGGGAGGACCGACGAAGCACAGTATGGGGCCCGCCGCCTGTCTGTTGAGCTTCCTCACGGCCAGGAACTCGAGGATGCGCTCCTTCACGTCCTTCAGATCGTAGTGGTCCTGGTCCAGTATGGCTCTCGCCTTGTCAATCTCGATCTGGTCCTCGGTGCTCTCCATCCACGGGAGCTGCAGTATCAGCTCCACATAGGTCCTCGAGACGGCCACCTCGGGCATGCCGGACGGCATCCTGGCGAGCCTGTCTATCTCCTCCTCGGCGGCCTTCCTAACGTCCTGGGGAAGCTGCTTGGATGCCAGCCTCTCCCTCAGCTCGGCGGCCTCGGGGTTCTCGCCCTCTCCCGAGCCCAGCTCTCGCTGGATGGCCTTCATCTGCTCCTTGAGCCAGTACTCCTTCTGATCCTTCTCTATCTCCGACCTGACCTGGCCCTGTATCTTGTTCCTTAGCTTGAGGATCTTTATCTCCCTGGACATGATCTGGGAAAGGAGCTTGAGACGGGGCAGGATGCCGTTCTCCTCGAGGACGGCCTGCTTGTCCTGCGTGGTCGCCTCGATGCCGGAGGCGGCTATGAAGCCGAGCCTCTCCGGGTCCTTGAGGAGTCCCATGAGCTGGACCTCGTCCGGCACGCCAGGGGACAGCTCTACTATCTGCTTGAGCTGCATCTCTATGTTCTTGCGCCAGGCCTCGACCTCCTCCGGCTTCTGGGGCCACTCGGTGTGAAGCTGCTCGACTTCCGCCACGAGGAAGGGGCTTCTCTGACTGAAGGACCTTATGGCGAACCTCGCGAGACCCTTCAGGCTCAGCCTGACAACTTCGCCGGGAAACCTGTAGAGCTTCACTATCCCGGCCGCGGTGCCGACCCGGTAGAGGTCGTCGGGGTCGTTGGCCGGAGTGTCCGCGCCCTTCGAGGCTACGAGGCCTATGATCTTGTTTCCCACGACCGCCCTGTCGACCAGTTCGATCTGTGCGGGGTCGGTCACAGTCAGCGGGATGATCGAGTAGGGGAACGCCACCCCCTCCTGCAGGGGCAGTATGGGGAGGCTCGCGGGAAGCGAGTACTCGTGCTCAGGGGCCATTGCCCGCCTCTATGCGCTCGGGGCCCTGGTCCTCGCCCTCGATGCCTATGGTCACGGATTTCGACGACTCCCTGGGAAGGACGATCCTGAGGACTCCGTCCCTCATGATCGCCGTCGCTCCCGACGCGTCAATCCTGCCGGGAAGCTCGATCTCCCTCTCGAAGCGCCCAGTCCGGATCTCCAGCCTGTCGGCGGCGCGCCCCCGCTCGGGATCTCCCCGGACGCCGCGTATGAGCACCGAGCGCTGCTCCACTCTCAGCTCGACCAGATCCCTGGGGATTCCCGGCAGATCGACATAGAGGATGTAGCTGTCCGGCGTTTCGTAGAGGTCGACCGCCGGAGACCAGGCTGCCCCGAGTCCGGATGGCAAGGCCGCCCCGCTACTCGATGTCGAAGCGGACCTGGACCGCGGTGGTCACCTCGACCGGTACGCCTCCCTGCGTGGCGGGGTTGAACCGCCACTGTCTCACCGCATCGGCCGCAGCCTGACCGCAGCCCAGGCCGAGGGGATCGTTCGTGACGGTCACGCCCTGCACGGATCCGTCGGTGCCCACCCGGACCTCGAGGGTCACGAACCCGTGCACGTCCCCCCTCTGCGCCGCGAGGCTGGGAATCTGCGGGGCCACCTGGCTCGTAGGGAACGGAGGGATGACCGGCTGCTCCTCGATGATCTCCGGTTCGTCGGGGATCTCCTGGGCTGTGTAGCGTATCGAGGTGTCCTCGCCGAGGGTTATGGTGACGGTCTGCACCTGGTCCTCGTAGTCGGGATTCGTCAGCCTCACCGTGTAGGTGCCGGGCTCCAGCTCGATGGGAGGAAGCGGCGTCTGTCCGTAGTCCACCCCGTTGATGGTCACCTGGGCCCAGGGCTCCGGCCCTATCAGGAGCCTTCCCGTGTTGACCTCCTCCTCGAGCGTCACGACCTGGCTGAAGCCGTCCGGGCCGAGGTCAATGCTCCTGGTCCAGTCCAGCCGGCCCTCCATCGTGACCAGCAGAGAATGTCTTCCCCTGTCGGCGATGTGCGTGACGCGCCTGCCGGAGCCCACCTGGACTCCGTCCACGTAGAACACCGCGGTGCCGGGAATCTCGCCTGCGAGGGTAAGCGATATCTGGGAGGTCTCCGGAGAGAGCAGCGCGAGCTGCTGGGTGAAAGGCCCGGGAACGTCCACCAGAACAGTCTCGGGAAGGGAGTTGTACCCCTGGAGCACGGCCTGGAAGACGTGCTGTCCTGTTCTCGTGGGGAAGGGAATCTGCGAAGCCGGCTGACCGTCCACAAGGAAGGTCACCTCTCCGTCCTCGGGCTGCTCCTCGCCCTCCGGCATCAGGAGGTCGAAGCTTATCTCCGCCGTGCCCGTGCCGAGCGGCTGCATGACGAGGGTGTCGGACAGAACCTGCCCCTGGCCGAGATCGAGCTGCATGGACAGCAATTCGTAGCCGTCGGCCCTGACCTCTATCTGCCTGGTCCCGAAGTCGGTGCCCGTGAGAGTGTACACGCCTCCCGCACCCGGACTGACCGGGACTCCGTCCACGTTGACGGCCGCGGACTGGGGACCCTCCACAACGAGGCTGGCCGTGTAGGGCACTATCTCCGGGACGACGGGCTGGGGCTTCTTCCTGAAGACGAAGACCACCAGCACCACCACGGCGACGATCAAAAGGGATGCAGCGGCTATGACCAGCACCGGAGGCTTTCCCCTCCCTGCGGCCGGGACTGCCTCTCTCGGTCTTGCTTCGGCTGCCGGTTCCAATGCGGAGGGCTTTCTCGGAGCCTCCTTCACGGCGGGAATCGGAGCCTGCGATACAGATACTGCCGGCGCCGTGGCCTTCTCCAGCTTCGTCGTCAGGTCCGATATCAGCTGGCTTTCAGGAAATCGCTCCCTGGCATCCCTCGCTATGGCGAGGGCCTCTTCGTAGGAACTCGCGGCGATCCTGTCCCTGATGGCGGCGACAGCCTGATCCTCGGAGGCCAGCAGAACCGCGCCTTCGTGCACCGGTTCCGCCTCGGGAAGGGGCGGGTGCTCCTCGATCTCGATCGGTACCGGTTCCTCCTCGAACTCCTCAGCGGCGAGAGGCTCTGCCGGTCGTGCCCCCTGCTCCCCGGCCGACTCGATCTCTCCTACGAGTCTCGCCAGCGCGGGAGAGGAAGGCCAGAAGTCGAAGATTGCCCTGGCCTGCTCGACCGCCCCTGCGGGATCGCCGGCCCTCAGCCTGGTGAGCCCGAGGTCGGCGAGGTTGTTCGCTTTGATGGCCCGCTTGACAAGCTTGATGCGCTTCTGGATCTCGGGATTCTCTGGATCCTGCCTGCGGGCTCTCTCGAGCTCCTGCAGGGCCCTGATCTCGTCTCCCGAATCGGCTGCCTCCTGAGAGCGCCTCAGGCACGCATCCACGAAGCTCTCGCCGGACGACACTGAGGAGTCGTCGGGGCTGTGCCCGCGTACGGTCCTGGAGCGCCTGAAAGCGTGCATGGCGGAGATCTCGCGCTCGATGGTCTGGATCTCCTCGCGGACCTTGTCGTTTCCGGGATTTAGATCGAGGGCCTTGCGGAGCGTCTTCAGCGCCTGCTCGCGGTCTCCGGCGTCGACCTGCCTGCGCGCGGTGCGTAGCAACTCGTTGATGCGTTCCTCAGCAGCGCTCATCTAACCCCCCTGCCAGCGAAGCGGGGACCCCGCATTTGAGCTACAGCACTACACCACGGCCTCGGTTCGCGCCCGGGCCTTTCCTCCGGCTGTCATTCAATATTCCACTGGCGAGGCCTGGTGGCAACAGCCGAGCCTCCCTGCCTGAGTCTCACACGCCTGGTGCGCCGGTGGTGCCGAACCTCCATCGCATCTCATGCTCCGTCACATTGTTCGACGGCTCCGAAGCAAGGGTCCGTGCCCTGTCCACGAGATCGGAATCCCTGTACAGGTCTGCTACCCGGAAGAGAGGCAGGCCATGCTGCCTGGTTCCTGCAAGGTCTCCAGGCCCCCTGAGCTCCAGGTCCTTGCGGGCTATCTCGAGCCCGTCGCCAGTCCTCTCCAGCTCGGCGAGGCGCTCGCGCGCCTCGGCCGAGGCGTTACCGTCGCTCATCAGGAAGCACCACGCATCCCCCCCGCCCCGGCCGATCCTCCCCCTGAGCTGGTGGAGCTGGCTCAGCCCGAACCTGTCGGCGTGGGCGACGATCATCACCGTGGCGCTCGGGACGTCCAGGCCGACCTCTACAACGGTGGTGCCGACCAGGACCGATGTGCGTCCCTCGGCGAAGTCCTCCGACGCGGCGATCTTCTCGGCCGCTCCCATCGCCCCGTGAACCAGGCCCACTCCGTACTTCCCGGCGGGGCCTCTCCTGAGAGCCTCCCAGCCGCTCACCGCATCCCTGAGGTCCGAGCCCCCGGCGCTGTCGCGCAGGGGGTACACCACGAAGGCCCTCTCCCCCTTCTCGAGACGCTCGAGCATGAACCTGAAGACACGGGCGCGGCCCTCGGGCCCCACGACCCTGGTGCGGATCTCGCCCCTCCCCGGGGGCATCTCGTCGATCCTCGACAGGTCCAGGTCTCCGTAGAGAGTCATCGCCAGCGTCCTCGGTATCGGAGTGGCCGAGATGACAAGCATGTGGGGCCTGGGGACGAATCCCCTCAGGAGCGCCTCCCTCTGCTCCACACCGAACTTGTGCTGCTCGTCCACCACCATGAGCGAAAGGAGGGGGGGCCGCGCTCCTGGTTCGAGCACGGCGTGCGTCCCGACGAGCACGTCGATGCCTCCAGAGGAGACACCCTCCAGGATGTCCCGCCTCGCCCTGGCGGGCGTCCCGCCGGTCAGAAGCGCAGTTCTGACAGGCAGACCCCGGAACAGCCTGGAGAGGGTCTTCTCGTGCTGGGCGGCCAGCACCTCGGTCGGAGCCAGGACGACGGACTGCCTGCCGGCGCAGGCGCACGCCCAGCATGCCGCGGCCGCCACCACGGTCTTCCCGCAGCCCACTTCTCCCTGGACCAGCCTTCTCATCGCCCTTGCGGACTCCATGTCCGAGAGGATCTCCTGCACGACGGCGACCTGAGAGCGGGTCATCGAGAACGGGAGGGCGGAGAGGAACCTCTCCATTCCGCCCTCCGCCGGAGCGATCGGCGTCGAGGCCTCCCTGGCCGCGGCTTCCCGGATCCCCGAGAGCATCGCCTGGAACACGAGCAGCTCCTCGAGGGCCAGAAGCCTCCTCGCGGACTCGGCTTCCTCGGGAGAGGACGGCCTGTGGACCGCATCGAAAACCTCCCATCTCGACCCGAATCCCCCGTCGGCAAGAACCGAAGCAGGAAGGATTTCCGGGATCGAGCCGCGAAGGTCGTCGAGAACCCCGCCTACGAGCCTCCTCATGACGCCCTGGCTGAGGCCGGAGCAGAGAGGATAGACGGGAATCACCGCCCCGCCCTCGAGCTCGCTCGCCTCGGACTCGTCGAGGAAGTCTATGCCGGGATGTGCCATCGAAAGGCCGGACCACGCCTCCACGTGGCCGGACGCCAGCAGGCGCACGCCCTTCGCGAGCCTCCGCGCCAGATAGCCGGCGTTGAAGAAGGTGAGCGTGAGCCTTCCCGTGCCGTCCTCGACGACTGCATGGAAGATCCTCCTGCCTCCCCTGGTGCGCCTCTCGCCCGAGACTGTCACCACGCCCCTCACGGTGGCTTCAGAACCCACTTCCAGCGCGGAGATGTCGGTGATCCTGCGGCGGTCCAGGTACCTGCGAGGCATGTGGAGAAGCAGGTCGCCCCGGGAGACTATGCCCAGTCTCCCGAGGAGGGCCGCCCTGCCTGGCCCCACTCCCCTGGCGTATCGCACGTTTCCGTCCACTCGGCACCACCTCCGAGAACCTATCCGGGAGAGGCTCCGGAGGCAAGCTCGAGAGCACTTGACGAAAATCCGGGGTGCGGCTATTGACGGGCCATCCCTGGCCCATGGAAGCACGGAGGTCACTGCGGGGATGGATCGCAAGCCGGGCAGAAAGGAGCTCCTGAAGGCCGTCGCGCGCAGCGCGAAGGACATTCAGTCCCGTCTGATGCTCTCGCGCATCTACATGGACGACCACACCCCGGGAAAGGCGCTGGAGCTCCTGGAGCAGGTGGTGGAGATCGATCCCGACAACGCCGAGGCCTGGCTCAGGATCGGCCTGTGCTGGGGCATGTCCCTGCTCGAGAACCTGCCTTCGGTCGAGATCTGGGGCGAGGAGAAGGACGAGGAGCTGATGGTGGAGAACGCCATCCACGCCCTCGAGAAGGCCATCGAGTTCGACCCGGAGCTGGTGACGGCATACAACGCCATGGCCAGGCTGTACATGATCAGGGGGCAGGAGGAGGAGGCCATAGAGCTCTTCAGCCTGTCGCTGTCGATAGACCAGTCGCAGCTCGACGTGGTTGACGAGCTTCAGGAGATCACCGGCAGCCCTGCCTGGGAGCTCCTCGACAAGGAGACCGACATGGGCGACGACGAGGACGGGTTCTAGGCCCGCACCCGCCCTGCGCCGCCCGGCTCCCGCAGTCCTTTCCGAGCCTTGCAGGAATCGGCAACGGCCGAAAGAGCCCTCACCAGGGCGGCGACGGCCGCGGCAGAGGGGCAGGCTCCGCCGAGCCTCCTCTCGGCGAGTCCCGTGAGGAATTCGATCTCGGTCCGCCTTCCGGCTTCCAGATCCAGCAGCATGCTGCACCTGTTGGCCGAGTGCTCCAGCAGGAAGTCCAGCATTTCTGCCGCGAGCCCGGCAGCACGCGAAGCCAGCTGTGGTGGAACGGCGGGGACGATCTCGTCGAGGATGCGGCGGACGAGAGGTTCGAGCCCGAGAGCCGGCAGCTCGTCGTTGGCTGCACGGGCGACCGCCGCGACCGGGTTCAGGGAGCTGTTCAGCAGCCACTTCGCCCAGCGCCACGCCTCCATCTCGCATGTTGCGACAACCTCGAGGCCGCATCCCTCGAAGAGCCCCAGCGCCGAGCCTCCGCTAGCGCAGATCAGACCGCCCGGATGCACCTCTATGCACCCTCCGGGCCGAGGGAGGAACCCGCCCATGACGACGATCTTCTCGACCGAGTCCCAGCCGGGCCCCCACTCCTCCTCCAGGCCCATCCCGTTTGAAGCGCAGATGACGACGGGTGCGGACATCCTGGCATGATCCGCCGCAGAGCCGATGTCGTAGGCCTTCAGAGCGATGACGCAGAAATCAGCCCGGATCCCCTCGCAGGAGGGCACCAGTCCGACCGAGGCGGACCTCTCGAGGCAGCCGGCCGTCGAGATTCGGATGAGGCTGGCGGTCCTGCCGGGCGGGCCCACGAGGATCGTCTCGAACCTGATGGAAAGGGCGACGGCGAGCCCCCTGCCCACGGCGCCGTCGCCCCATATCAGGACCCGCCCCGAGGCCGGCTTGGAGCGGGTCGGGGATCTACTGCTCTCCCGCAGTCCTCTCATCGCATTTCTGGGCGAGTCTCTCGAGCTTCTCGCGGCCCTTCGAGATGATCCTCTCGGCCTCCGCCCGGCCGCTCTCGATGATCTCCCCGCCCTTGGCGCGGGCCTCTTCGGCCGCCTGCCTTATCCTCGACCTGGTCTCCGTGCCGCTCGCGGGCGCAAGCAGCAGCGCTGTCACTCCGCCGAGGACGGCACCCGCGAGGAACGCCCAGAACTCGCTTCCTCCACGATCCGACATCCTTCTCCCTCCCCTCAGGATGCACTGCCGCAGCAGTGCTTGTACTTCCTTCCGCTGCCGCAAGGGCATGGATCGTTCCTCCCGACCTTGGGGGCTCCGCGCCGCACCGTGCCGGGCTTCACGGCCTCGAGGCCCCCTGCGCCGGCCTGCCGGCCTGTCCCGCCCGCCCTCGCCGCCTCGCCCGGCGTTCCGGATGGGGGGGGAGTCGCGAGCCCGGGTCTCCAGGCCCTGCCCGACGGCTGCGCCTCCCGGCGCAGCGGAACAGCCTGCTGGGGCCATAGCGAGAGCACCTGCCTGACCGAGAGCTTGTCTATCTCGTCGAGAAGGCTCTCGAACAGGTCGAAGGCCTCCTTCTTGAACTCCACCAGGGGGTCCCTCTGGCCGTACGCCCTGAGGCCGATTCCCTCCTTGAGGTGATCTATGTCGTGTAGGTGCTCCCTCCACTTCACGTCGATCGCTCTCAGCACCGACCACTTCTCCAGCTCCCTCATGAGAGCAGGCCCGAGCTTCTGCTCCTTGAATGAGTAGAACTCGAGAACCTTATCGGCAGCCAGGCTCCTTGCCTTCTCGGGATCGTCGGTCAGAGACAGGATCTCCGAAAGGTCGAACGCCACTCCCGAAAGGTCGCCGAGAAGGGCGCGCCCTCTGGCGGGATTCCACTCGTCCGGACGCGTCCCGTCGGGGAAGGCCTCCTCCAGGACGAACGACGCCACCGAGGAGACGGTCTCCCTGACATCCTCGGCCAGCCCCTCTCCGGTGAGAGCCTGGAGCCTCCTTCCGTAGATGACCTCGCGCTGCTTGTTCGCGACGTCGTCGTACTCTAGGAGGTGCTTCCTTATTCCGAAGTTGTACTCCTCGACCCTCTTCTGGGCGCGCTCTATGGCCTTCGTCAGCATGGGATGCTCGATGACCTCCCCGTCGCCGCCCCCCGACCTCTTCAGGAAGTCGATCATCTTCTCCGAAGCGAAGAGTCTGAAGAGGTCGTCCTCGAGGGAGAGGTAGAACCTGCTCGCCCCAGGATCACCCTGCCTTCCGCTCCTTCCGCGGAGCTGGCGGTCGATCCTGCGAGACTCGTGCCTCTCCGTTCCTATCACGAAGAGCCCGCCGGGCACCCTGCCCCCGGCTCCGTCGTCGAACTCGCGGACCTCGTCCGAGATTCTGATGTCTGTGCCGCGGCCGGCCATGTTCGTGGCTATCGTGACGGCCCCGGGCTGACCCGCGAGGGCGATGATCTCGGCCTCGCTCTGGTGATGCTTGGCGTTGAGGACGTTGTGCGGTATCCGCCTCGCCGTGAGGAGCTTGTGCAGCGTCTCGGACACGTCCACCGATACGGTGCCGACGAGAACGGGCTGGCGCCTGGAATGCAGCGTGGCGATCTCCTCTATGACCGCGTTGTACTTCTCGCGCCTGGTCTTGTAGACCCTGTCGTCGTAGTCCTTCCTGACTACCGGGACGTTCGTCGGGATCACGGCGACCTCGAGCCCGTAGATGGACTCGAACTCCGCGGACTCGGTCTCGGCCGTGCCCGTCATGCCGGCGAGCTTGGAGTACATCCTGAAGTAGTTCTGGATGGTGATGGTCGCGAGCGTCTGCGTCTCCGCGCGAATCTCGACGCCCTCCTTGGCCTCGAGAGCCTCGTGGAGACCGTCGCTGAACCTCCTGCCCGGCATCAGTCGGCCCGTGAACTGATCTACTATGACCACACGCCCCTGGTCCACGACGTAGTCCACGTCCTTCTCGTAGAGCTGGAAAGCCTTCAGGAGCTGGTCTATGTCGTGGAGCGCCTCGGCCTTCCTGCCGTGCGACTCAAGGGCGGCCTGGCGCCTCCTTATCCTGTCCTCCTCGTCGGTGTCGAGCTGGTCAACCTCCGCCATCAGTTCGCCCACGTCCCTGACGAGGAAGAAATCGGGATCGTCCGGCGAAAGAACCTTCCTCCCCATCTCGGAGAGGGTGACCGAGCGCTCCCTCTCGTCGAGCGCGAAGTAGAGGTCCTCGTCCAGGGCGTGGAGGGTCTTGTCCCTCATCCGCTCGGCTTCCAGCCGCTTCATCTCCTGGAGTCTGTCGGGGTCGAGGAGGGATTTCGCGAGCCTTCTGTGCTTGGGAGCCCCGCGCCTGGCCTTGAGGTAGAGCTCGGCGGCGCCCCTGGCGTCGCCCCTCTCCCAGAGCGAGTCAGCCTCCGAGACGAGCCTGCTCACTAGTTCCGACTGCTTCTGGACGAGCCGGGCCACGCTGTTGCGGTACTCGCCGTAGCGGTTGGCCGACTGGGCGACGGGCCCGCTTATGATGAGCGGCGTGCGCGCCTCGTCGATCAGTACGCTGTCCACCTCGTCGACGATGCAGTAGCTGTAGCCCCTGTGGACCCTGTCCTCCAGGCGCACCGCCATGTTGTCCCTGAGGTAGTCGAACCCGAACTCGTTGTTCGTGCCGTAGGTGACGTCACAGGCGTACTGGGCCTTCCTCTGCTCCGGTGCCATGCCCTGCTGGATGCATCCTACGGTGATGCCGAGCGACCGGTAGACAGGGCCCATCCACTCCGAGTCCCGGAGGGCGAGGTAGTCGTTCACCGTGACCAGGTGGGCTCCACGGCCCACCGGCATCCCGTCTATCGGCTCGAATCTCCAGCAGCCGGGGTCGGGCCCGTAGAGCGCAGCGGCCCTGGCCGTCCAGGCGGGATCCAGAGAGAGCGCGTTGAGATACATCGGCATGACGGCCACCAGAGTCTTGCCCTCGCCGGTCGCCATCTCCGCGATCAGTCCTCGGTGCAGGACGATCGCGCCCATCAGCTGGACGTCGAACGGGACCATCTGCCACCGGATCTCGCGTCCGGTGACCTCCCAGCTCCGGCCGCAGAGCCGGCGGCAGGCCTCCTTCACGACGGCGAAGGCTTCAGCCATTATGTCGTCGAGGGTCTCCCCGGAGGCGAGCCTCCTCCGGAAGGCCGGAGTCATGCCGGCGAGATCTTCGTCGCTCAACGACGAGAGGCTCTCGAAATGGCGGTTGATATCCTCGACCAGCGGCATCAGCGATCTGACCATCCGCTTCTGCCGATCGCCCAGGAGGAGCTTCACAAGTCCGCTCAGCAACCCGTTCACTCCCCAGTCACAGCCGCATGCAGGAGAAGCGCTCCCGCAGCGGCCCCCAGAAGGTCTGCGGCCATGTCCCACGGATCGGCCGACCCGCCGGACGCCGCATCGCCGATCTCCTTGACCGTCCCGGCCAGGAGGGCCGCGGATGCTCCGGCCAGCTCCGCTTCGGTCCCCCCGGCGCCGCACCTGTCGAAGGTCCACCCCGCCATGCACGACGAATGGCAGGACCAGGCGGCGTGCAGCAGGCGGTCGGTCCTCAGGAGTCCCGAGCAAGAGCAGGTCATGAACATAAGCAATCCGGGGGCGACCTGCGCCAGCCTCCGAGATCCCCGAGGATGGGGCTTCCTCACGGCTCGCCCCCCCGCGGGCTCCGCCCTGCATCAGGGAGGTGGAGCCGGAGCTCTCTCGTCTTGCCGGGATCCCCGGCGCCGGGCCAGGGCGGCCTCGGGAGCAGAAGACCCAGAAGCAGCAGCAGCGCGGCCAGAGCCGCGCTAGCGAGCAGAAGCGGCTTCCTCGAACTCAAGGAGTACTCCCAGCAGAGAGTCCGAGCAAGACTCCAGCCTGCTCCCGGCTGCGGCCAGTCCCCTCGCCTCCTCGATCGCGGCAAGAGCCGCCTCCGGCACTCCGCTCCTGAGCGACCTCATGCCGGCGGCCACCAGGGCCCAGCCGAGACACTCGGCTGACTCGGCGGTCCATCGCGTCTCCAGAGCCCTCCTCGAAGCCCACACCCTCCTCTCGACGTCTCCCTCGGCTTCGGCGAGCGCAGCCATGGCGGACCAGTAGGCCTGGTCGGGCGCAGATGCCAGCCTCAGCACGGCGAGCTGGGAAGCGGCTTCGTCAACCCTGCCTGCACGGGCGAGCCTCTCCACTAAGGCGGCCCTGTAGAACCGGTCGTCGGGCGCCCTGAGGACCGCGAATCTGCACAGGTCGAGGGCTCCGAGGTCGTCCCCGCGGCGTGACGCCAGCAGTGAGAGCCAGAACGACGCGTCCGCAGCGGCTGAGTCGCAGCCGGATCTGGCGGCGTTCTCCAGCCAGAGGACGGAACAGGTGTCGCCGGAGGCGGCTGCATAGTACCTGGCCGGACCTCCGCCCCTGACCAGACCGCGGAGATCGAGGACGTCTCCGGTCCTGCCGAGGTTCCAGAGTGTCCGCATCAGCTCGGCGAGATGCCACTGGTCCTGCGGATCCAGCTCCCATGCCGCCCTGGCGTACGGAAGGGCGCTGTCCGGCATGCCGAGCCTGTTGTACGTCCATGCCAAGTCGTAGAGGAGCCTGGGTCTTCCCGACAGGGAGGCGCATTCCTCGAGGAGAAGAGGCAGGGCTTCGGGGAGCCTGCCCGCCCGGAGCAGCGAGTCTGCGTCCTGCGCACGAGCCGAGACAGCCGCCGATGCTGCGAGCAGGAGAACGGGGAGCGTCAGAATTCCCTGTCGAAGGCCTCGCCCGGGAGTGCGCCGGTCACGTGCAGCTGGATGCTGAAGCTATCGGAGGGCCTCCAGTCCAGCCCCATGCCGCCGAGGTACAAGCCCGCATCGGGTGAAGAGAAGCGGAACAGCCTCGAATAGCCTAGCTCGACCTCCGCTGTCAGGTCGGGATGGAGGAGGAAGCCGACCGTGCCCATGTAGGAGCCCGTGGCGAACGAGCGGCCGCCCCCGGTGGTGAAGGAGAAGGACATGGCGCTCGAGAAGCGTGGCTGGAACAGCTCCTGCGAGGGCCCGGACAGAGTGAAGTCGGCCGGGTCGAGCCCGAAGCCGCTCGCTGCGACTGCAAAGAAAAGTGCAGCAATCAGGGTGATGCGCATCTCTGGACCTCCCGGGGGCATTATGTCGCGGAGAGAGTGTCCGAGTCCAGGCCCCGTGTCCCAGGATACCCGGCGGGAGTATATTTGTTTCGATGCCCAGCAAGGAGCCGTGATTCACGGTTCCGTCCAGCCGGAGGTGCCATGGGGCTGCGCTTCCCTTCGAACGTCGTCTTCCGCGAGGAGCCGGAGGGCGGAATAGTGTTCAACGTCGACACCGGCGAGATGCGCTTCGTCGAGGGCGTGGCCCGGGGAATCTGCCGCCTGATCGACAGGCGCAGGGGCAGGGGCGAGATTCTCGCCGAGCTGGAGTCCCGCTATCCCGGGATCGAGCCCGGAAGGCTCGCGAACGACCTCGACGATTTTCTGTCGGACCTCAGGGGAAGCTCCATGCTGGAGGACTCCTGAGAGGGGACGCCGGCTGCAGTGGGGCTCCCGCCAGGCTGCCGAGGCAGGCCAGCCTGCTCGTCACTGGGGAGTGCAACCTCTCCTGTCCGCACTGCACCGCTTCTTCCCACGGCGGGATGGAGGGCATGCTCGATCCGGGCGAGTGGGGCCGGATACTCGACAGGCTCGTGAAGGCCAGACTCCTCTCGGTGACCGTGAGCGGCGGAGAGCCCTTCACGAGGCCCGACCTCCCCGAGATCCTCGGCGAGATAGTCTCCAGGCCGCTGCGGCTGTCCATCAACACCAACGCCACTCTCGTCGGACGACGAGAGGCGGCCATGCTCGCATCCCTGCTCCCGCGGCTTGACAGGGTGATGATCAGCCTGGACGGCCCCGACCCGGAGACCCACGACAGGCTCCGCGGTCCGGGTTCATTCGAAGCGGCCGTTCGAGGAGCGAGATGCCTGCTGGCCGAGGGAGTCAGGCTCGGATTCTGCTGCACGGCGACTTCGCTGAACGCGGGACGCCTGGCCGAAGTGGCGGATCTCGCTCTGAGTCTCGGCGAGTGGATCGTCTTCAACGCATTCGTCCCTTCCGGGCCCTGCCTCCCGGCAGGCCTGTCTCTCGATCTCGCGGGCTTCCGCGACTCGTGCGAAGCCGCCTTCGCCCTTGCAGGGCGCTGGGGGGGACGCGTCAGGGGCAGCCTCGTAGAGACTGCGGCCTCCATGCGAGAAATCAGGTCGGGCCTCGCGGAGGGGGGTAGGGATGTATGCGGGGGCCATTCGTGCGGGGGTTGTGCGACCCTCGTGGCTGTGCTGCCCGACGGTTGCCTCGCCCCGTGCGACCATTTCCCGGCCGTTCGCCTGGGGTCCCTGCTCGACTCGCCTCTGGAGGAGATAATGGAGTCTGAGCCTGTAAGGGCGTTCAGGGCGAGGGTCGAGGCGCCCCTCTCCGACAGCCCCGAGTGCGAAGGATGCAGGTACCTCGGGGTGTGCAGGGGCGGATGCCCCGTGACCCCCTGGGGCCGCCCGGGGCCCCTGGGACCCGATCCCCTGAGCTGCCCCAGGAGGTACCTCGAGGAGCCGCACGCTCCGGAACCGCCTCGATGAGGATCGGGGACTCCATTCCCCCCTTGAGGCTCCTGTACGTGAATCCCGCGGGAGGATGCAACCTCTCCTGCAGACACTGCTGGGTCGATCCGGAATGCACGGGAGCGGGCTTCGAGTGCCGTACCCCCGGGCCTGCCGAGATCTCCTCCGGGGAGTTCGGGGCCATTCTAGAGGAGGCTGCCGGACTCGGGCTCGAAGGAGTCAAGTTCACGGGTGGAGAGCCTCTGTCGCGCTGCGACTTCGCGGCATTCCACGCCGAGGCGGCGGCAAGAGGGCTGAGGATCGTCGTCGAGACTAACGGCACAATGGAGCCAGAAGGGCTCTGGGATGCCTGGTCGCACTCACCGCCCGCATTCGTCGCCCTCAGCATCGACTCGGCCGACAGGGGGCTGCACGACTCCCTGCGGGGGATCGAAGGTGCGTGGTCGCGGACCATGGACTTCGCAGGCCGCCTCGGGGCGGCAGGCATTCCGTTCCAGTTCGTGATGACCATCCGGGAGCCGGACATCCGGTCGGTCGAGGCCATGGCCCGTCTCGCGGAGGACTCGGGCGCCTCGAGCCTTGCCGTGAACTTCGAGGAGGCAGCGGGAAGAAGCCGGGCGGGCTTCTTCGACACCGTGCCCGCAGCGCAGGCGATCGACTTCATCAAGCTGCTGGACTCGCGGTTCGGGCGGCGGCTGCTGCCCAACGCGCCTCCGGCCTTCCTCAGCCTGCCCCGGCTTGTTCCCCTCGCCACATGCCCGGTCCGCAACATCCTCGGGATCCTGCCCGACGGAACGGCCTCCTTCTGCGGCATCGCATTCACCAGGCCGGAACTCTCGATGGGACGGGTCACCGAAAAAGGGGAGCTCGGCAGGATATGGCGCACGCATCCCCTCCTCCTCGATCTGAGGACGGCGCTGGAAGGGCCGAGGCCGGAACCCTGCGGGGGGTGCCTGTTCGGCAGGAGCTGCATGGGGCACTGTGCCATGGAGAGCTACGAGAGGACGGGGGGATTCGGCGCACCTGACCTCCTGTGCGCGAAGGCCTGGAGCGAAGGGCTCTTTCCGGAATCGAGAAGGATTGCAGGACAAGCCGATACTTAAGGTCGAGACCCTCGCGGTGCTCGGACGGGGGGCGGTCCTTCACGCTTCGTGCGTAGCGTTCGACGGAGGCGCCCGCGTCTTCCTCGCTCGGTCCGGCGGAGGCAAGTCCACCGTTTCCCGGATGCTCGAGGAGGCCGGCGGAACCGTGATCGGCGACGACGTGACGATAGTGAGCCTGGGAACCGACGGAGTCCTCCGCGCCATGCCGTGCGGTTCCTTCAGGCCGGATTCCCCCTCCCGGCCGGCGGCTGCGGCTATCTCGCGGTTCTACTTCCTGGAGTTCGGGAACCTCCTGAGGATACCGCTGCTGGACTGCGGGTACGCCTTCTACCGGGCCATGAGGCAGTCGCAGGTGATGGTGATGAGGCACCTCGACCCGGCGGACAGGATCGCGGTTGCGGGGAGTATGCGGGAGGTCCTGGCGAAGGCCGGGGCTGGAGTTCTGAGGTTCTCCCTCGGAGACGACCCCACGGCGGTTAGGGACTGCCTGCTGGAATGACCAGCCGCTTCTATGGGATCGTGAGGGGCATGTCCATGTGGCCTGCGCTGCTGCCGGGAGAGCTGGTCAGGGCTGAGGAGGCGGACGGGGCATCCCTCCGTCCAGGCGATGTCGTGGTACTGGAGGACCCCGACGGCCCGTTCGTCCACAGGTTCGTCAGGTACACGAGGATAGGGGGCCTGCCCCGACTCCTCCACTCGGCGGGAGACTATTCCGGGCCCGATCAGGCGAGGCTGGTGCCCGGAACCGTGCTGACACGGGTGGAGGTCCTCCGCTCGGGAAGGTGGAGGAGGGTGCCCGGGAACCGGGTCGCACTAGGCATGGTTCCATTGCATGCGGCCGCGCTTGCAGCCAGGTTGCTGCTCAGGCTGGTTTGGTGAATATTCATTTGTCTGGAACAGGGGGAGCGATGACCGAGGCCTTTCCCAAGAACTACGAAAAACCGATGCTGCTCGATGTCTTCAGAGCATCCGCCGCTGGCTGGGCTGCCAAGTGCCAGGGCGGCTCGTCCCCCAACCAGACGCCTATCTACTGTACAAGGGGGTCGAGCTCGCACCTCCAGAACTCCGAAGGCTTCATATCGCCCGAGATCCTGGGCGAGGGGCTCTGAGAGCGGCAGGACCGCCCCCGTTCCGGTCAGGCTTCGAGCCCGTGCTCATTCCGGCTCCGCCGGAATGATTACGCAACAGCAGGTTGTGCCTGCACAACCTGCGAGTGCGGTTCCAACTCCGAAACGAGCAACCCTGTAGCTCCGCTTCTTCGCCTCACGAAGCGGCGACCCGGTAGCTGGTTGTCCCCGGCAGCCAGCGAGAGGGGATTCACCGCCATTATGCGAGGGGAGGCGCACATCGAATTGCAGACGTATCATGTCGACACCCTCGGTTTCCGTGGTGTTCCAAGCAGCACCACCGATTCCTGCCCCTCGCTCGCCATAGAGGCTGTCTGAAGCCGTCGTGCCTCACCGAGTCGGGCTCTTCGCGTTGTTCCAAGTTATGCCAATCGGCTCCACACTCTGACTGCGTTTGACAACCGCCTCGGAATATCGCCATCTCCCCGGGGGTGACCGGGATTATCCTTTCGCTCTCTGTGCCTTTCTCGTTCTGCTTGCCTCATCAGCATCAGCGGAAAACACCACGCGGACCGGCTGGTCCGGCAGCCCCGTCGTCTGGGGGCCGGTCACCGGATTCGGGGACGACTTCTACTCCGACTCGGGTATCGAGTGCCATCCTTCTGGAGGCGGGATCAGGTTCGACCTCGTCGATCAGCTGATCGGCCACCTTGTGGTTGAGGACTGCGTCCTGGTCACCATGGTCCGTGCCGCCGACATCGATCTCGATGGCGACATTGACCTGGTGAGCGCGGGCTATGGAGAGGATGAACTGTCGTGGTGGGAGAACCTTGACGGCTCCGGGGAGTCGTGGGTGAAGCACCTGGCATATGGCGGATTCGCCGGGGCCTCTTCCGTATGCGTTGCCGACATCGACAGCGACGGGATCCTGGATTTTGCTGCCACAGGACGGGAGGAGAACAGGCTTGTCTGGTGGGACGTGCTGACTTACCCGCCGGAAGGCTGGCTGACATCCAGCGTCCTCGACGTGTCGTGCTGGCCCGACTGGGGCATGCTGGACTGGAATGCGGACGTTCCCCCGGGCACTTCCGTAGCATTCCAGGTGAGATCCTCGTCGAGCCCGGACTCCGCATCGTTCGGCCCGTGGTCGGACACCCTCAGCGCGCCCTGCAGCCTCTAGGGGATATTTCCTGACGGGCGCGGTCCATCCCCGCACGTGCGGGGAAAACG
>CAZMTK010000011.1:0-33524 GCA_964569245.1 uncultured bacterium
TCTTCTCCGCGGGCTTCTTCTCCGCGGGCTTCTTCTCCGCGGGCTTCTTCTCCGCGGGCTTCACCGCCAGAGCCTTGGAGGACCTGCTCCCGGATGCGGGCTTCCTGTTCCTGCTTTCGTCAGCCATTGCCTTTGCTCTCCTCCGCGCCTTCAGCCTTCTCGGCCTCCGCTTCGGTCTTGAGGCTCTCGACTTCCTCCCTGCGCAGCTCGACCAGCCTCCTCGCCTCGGCCTGCATCTGCGTGGCTCGGACTCTGCCGACACCGTGCACTTCCAGGAGGTCGGCCTCGTCGGCCTCGGCGATCGAGTTGGCCGAGTCGTAGCCGGCCAGCCTAAGGCGTTCCAGAACCGACTCGCTCACTCCGGGGATCTCGGAGGCGTCGACCCGGAGCATCTCCTCCCACTTCCTGGTTTCCTCCCAGAGGGACTGAGTCTCGATGTCTATCCTGCAGCCGACAAGCTCGCCGGCCAGCCTCACGTTGTGTCCGTTCTTCCCGATTGCGAGCGAGAGGTGATCGTCCGGGACGATCGCAACCATGCGGTTCCTTTCCTCTCCCGTCGCGGGATCCTTCTCCTTGTAGAGCTCGACATGGAGGACGTTGGCGGGAAGGAGCGCATTCGAGGCAAGCACCCGCCTGTCCATGGTCCAGGGGATCACGTCGATTCTCTCGCCGTTCAGCTCGCGCATGACGGCCTGGACCCTCGAGCCCTTCACCCCCACGAAGGTTCCCACGGCATCCACTCTGAGATCGTTGCTGGCCACCGCGATCTTCGTACGGACCCCCGCCTCGCGCGCGATGGCTCTGACCTGGACCACGCCCTCCTCTATCTCGGGGGCTTCCCTCTCGAACAGGCGCTGGACCAGCACGGGGGTCGCCCTCGAGAGAACGAGCTGAGGCTCTGAGCTCTCGGGCTTCTCGACTCTGATGAGGACGGGGATGATCGGGTCGTTCTGGTTGTACCTCTCGCCCCTGGCTCTCTCCTCTGCGGGGACGACAGCCTCGATCCTCCCTGCGACCTGCACGAGGATCCTGTTGCGGTACACCTGCTGCACCCTGCAGCGGGGGATTATCTGCCCTATCTTGTCGGCGTACTCACGGTACACCTGCTCCCTTTCCGCGCTCCTCACCAGCGTCAGGAACTCCTGTCTGAACACGTTGACCGAGGCTCTGTCGAACTCGCTGATGTCCACGGGGACGGGAACCTTCTCGCCCTCCTCGGCGTCGGGCTTCAGCCTGCGGGCCTTCTTCTTCTGAATCTGGAGGTGCTCCAGGCCGGGTTCCGGCTTCTCAACGACCTCCAGCAGCGCCTCGAGCTTGACGTCTCCGCTCTGGTGGTCCCAGGTGATGTGGATGTCCTGCGGTGTTCCGAATTCCTTCTCGGTGGCCTTCACCAGGGCTTGATAGAGGCTCTTGACGAGCACCTCCCTATTCACGCCCTTCTCCCTGACCAGCCTCGCCAGCGCGTCGATGCGCTCGTATGTGGACACCTCTCCTCGCTTTCCGATGGAGCAGCCCGGGTGGATGCCCGCGCGCTCAGTCTCTCAGGCCGTGACTCCGGCCAGGCTGTCGAGGCTCTTCGAGAACCTCGAACGCCTTCTGCACCATGGTCACCGGAATGGTCCTGCCTCCCTCGAAGGAGAGGCATCCTCCGGAATAGTCCAGCAGCTCGGCAGTGAAGGGCCCGGATTCGCATTCGACCTTCAGGATCCTGCCGACGCTCCGAATCCAGTCCACCTCGGACTCGAGGCGCCTTCCCACGCCGGGAGAGCCGACCTCGAGGACGTAGGGACAGTCGATGAGCATCTCCCTGTCGAGGTGGTCTTCCAGCATCCTCGAGAACGCCGCGCATTCGTCGATTGTGACCCGCCCCGGCCTGTCCACCAGCACGCGCAGCATCCCCCTCCTGCCCGGCTGGGCCCATGTGAGGTCCACAAGGAGGAGGCCGGCCCTTTCCGCCAGCTCTGACACCGAGCTCCTCAGTAACGCTTCGTCAGGCAAGAGGCTCCTCCCGAATGACAGAAAAATCCCACCGCAGAAGGCCAAGCCTCGCGGCTGCGGCCTCCGCATGAGCTTTACGACCGGGAGATTCTAGCCTGCGGCGCGTACCGTGGCAAGAGTCAGCGTCTCTCCGACAGCATCTCCAGCGACTCTCTGACCGTGCCGTTGACAATGTCGCTCTCGACCATGTCCAGGAAGGGCTGGTACTCCGGCATGATGAAGGAGCCGTACGATTCTCCGGTCTCGAGGATCAGCCTGCTCAGATAGGGCCGGGTCATCTCCTCGCCGAGCGAGTCCGCTATGACCTGCCGCGAAGCCACGATCTCCAGAAGCATGGAATCCCTCTGCTCCTCGGAGAGTCTGAAGGTGCCCCCACCCCACCACGGGCTGCTGAACACCTCGAGGCTCATGGCGAGCCGTGTGCCCTCGAAATCGACTCTTCCGTGCTCCGCGGCGGCCATGCTGTCGAGCCGGGCCGCGGCCCTCCCCATGATCGAGCCCGGCACCCACGGGGTCCGTAGCCCCAGAGCCATGGCCTGCTGAGGCCCGCCCACCGACTCGAGCATCTCGGACAGTCGTTCCCTGATCGAGGGATCCACATGGTCCTTGAAGTCGGTTCCGGAGATCATGACGAGCGAGTACAGGTAGCCGTCCAGCAGGATGCACTGCCTCACGCCGTCGAGGAAGTCCCGCCTCCATTCGGACGGCGGCGATTCCGACGAGAGGACTGCGTCGAACAGCTCCTCCAGATGGGCGCATCCCCAAGGCCAGAAGGCAGCCCAGGTGTATCCCGTGTGGATCAGGAAATCTCCCATGAAGATCAGCGAGTCCACAGATGCAGCGTCTCCGGCCCTCGCACCGCGCATGTGCCTTGCGATGAACGCGACCGGGCGCGAGGCGGAGGCCATTCCTGGCTGGTCGAGAAGAGCACCCAGCCCGAGGGTGTCGCCCGAGAGCCACCTGCCGAGAATCGCATCGTCGGAGGCGGCGGTGGAGGCGGCTTCCGAAAGCTCCTGGATGAGGCTCTCCGCGCGGTCGTCGGGAAAATCGGCATCTTCGACCGCCGAGGCGAAGGAGGCCGCGATACTCTCGGCGCTCTCCGGAACCATGGCCATGACCAGGCCGGCGTACCTCTCCATTCCATCCAGGGCCGACTGCATCTTCTCCAGCGAGCCGGAATCGAATCCCGCCAGTGTCTCCAGTTGTTCCAGCCAGAGCACGTGGGAGGCGTCGAGCCAGCCTCCGAGTGGTGAAATGCTCCTGATCTGATGGATGTAGTCAACCCGCCTGTGGGCATGCAGCTCCCACGCTCTCCTCAGGGAGTGGATCGCCTCGGCAGGCCTTCCAAGGCGCGTGTAGGTAAGCGCGAAGTTGTTGTGAAGCTCCGCATAGTCAGGGGCCCTCGCGGCGAGGGATTCGTAGGCTGCCAGAGCCCTTTCGCTGACCATGACTATGGAATCCCTGGAGAAGACGCATCCCGTCGCCGCCAGGAGCCTCGCGAGCGGCTGGCTCACGGGCTGGAGGACTATGGCGCGAGAGAGCCATGCGCTTCCCAGGCCGTACCAGCCCCCCAGCTCCCCGGGGTTCAGCTCGACGCATCTCTGGAGCATCTCGATGGAGCTGTCCGTGAGCGTAGCCGCCTGGTAGTAGCGTGAAAGCGCCTCATCCCGCCTCATCTCGTCGCCGGTCTGCTCCCAGGCCAGAGCGGCGCTTCCAGCGAGGCCGAGCTCCGTCTCGACCCTGTCGAGCATCAGGTCCTTGCCGACGAACAGGTAGTGGCCGGACAGAATGCTGTTCCAGTAGTCCCTTGCGCTGACCGCGGGAAGGAACAGGGCTGCGGCGAGGAGCGGGATGCCCCAGACCCTGCGGACGGGCGCCGCATCCCCGCTCGAGCGTCCGGCCAGCAGCAGGCCCGTGAATAGCGCCAGATGGAACGCGCCGGGCGGCCATCGGAGGGCCACCGAGACGGAAGCCTCGGCGAGAAGTGCCGCTATTCCGGACGCCAGCCCCATCTCTACGAGGTCCGGAGGTGACTTTCTGAAGGCACGCAGGACCGCCCAGGCAAGTCCCGCGAAGAGCAGAGCTCCGACCAGGCCAAGGTCGGTGAGTATCTCCAGATACTCGCTATGGGCGTGCAGGGTGTTGTGGCTCACGCCGAGTAAACTGTACCTTGGATCCCGGAATGAGGGGAAGACGATCTGGAACGAGCCGGGTCCGTAGCCCAGCAGTGGCTCTTCGGCGAACATGTCCAGCGCCCCGCTCCAGATGACGAGCCGCACCCTGGAAGTCCCGCTCTCTACATCCGACAGGTCCTCGAACCTGCTTCTCATGGAGAAGAAGAGCACGAAGGCGGCGAGGAGCCCGGAAACGCCGGTGAGCAACAGGGCTCTCCTCGATAGAACGCCGCTTCTGGACAACAGGAGGATCAGCAGGGCCGATCCGGAGACGAGCCCGATAATGCTGGCGCGGGTGCCGCTGACTACTATCATGAGGATGGTCAACAGCACGACGAGCACGATCAGAAGCGACTTGACGGCAGAGCGGATCCGCCTGGAGAGGAGGAAGGCCGCACAGGCCGGAAGCGACGCCGACATGAAGCTTCCGAGGAGGTTCGGGTTGCCCAGGGCGCCGGAATATCTGCCGCTAGGCCCCAGATAGACGTCCCAGGGGAAGATGATGGCGTTCATCCACTGAGTGGCCGTATAGACTGTGAGGAGCGCCCAGGCTGCGAGAAAGCCCCACATCACTGCGTCACGGCCCTGTCGGTCGAGCAGCATGGAGACGGCGCACGTGAAAAGGCCCAGCCCGATGAACGAGAAGATGACCTTCGGACCGTTGACGCTCTGTATTCCCGTGAAGTGCCTGAAGAGCATCCAGGCGGCAACTGCGGCGAGAAGGGCGGGGAAGGCTCGACCTGCGCGCATGTGGACGCCTTTGCCGCTGAAGACGGCCCATGCGGCGACAAGCGCCAGGAGAGACCCCGCGCAGACATACCCCAGCTCCTTGACCAGGATGCTGGACCTGTTGTTCGGATAGAGCCCGAACACCACGAAGAAGATCGCCGCTGCGGCAATCCAGACCGCCAGTTTTCGGTGCACGAGTCCTCCTTATCGCCTGTCCTGAGCCTGCTTTTCACCCTTTACGATGAAGAACGCGATCACCGACGAGAGAGCTGTCGCGTGTGCGAACAGCAGCACCGCCTGGTAGGGCTTGAGAGTAGGGAGAAGAAGAGCCAGGATGCCCATCAGAAGGCCTATCATCCAGAGGAGGAGCACGGCTTCGCGGTGCGTGAAGCCGATGCGCATCAGCCTGTGCGCAAGGTGGTTCCTGTCGGCCTTCCAGAGGGGCGCTCCTCTTCGCTTCCTGTACAGCAGTACCAGGAGCGTGTCGAGCAGGGGCACGGCCAGGACCAGAAGAGGCGAGAAGATGGAGATCTCCCGGATCGAACCGCCCGGCGTATAGACCCCCAGGACTGCGACGACCCCGAGGGTGAAGCCGAGGAAGTTGCTGCCGCAATCGCCCATGAATATCGAAGCGGGGTTGAAGTTGAATACAAGGAACCCGGTCGAGGCGCCCGCCAGCGCGGCGCAGATGTAGGCGACCGCGTAGTTCCGCGCGAGAAGATTGATGATCGTGAAGAACGCGGCTGCGATGGCTGTCGTTCCGCCGGAGAGACCGTCGGCGTGATCCAGGAGATTGACGGAGTTGGTTATGCCTACGAGCCACAGAAGGGTCACGGGAGCGGCCAGCCAAGCGAGGGAGCTCCCTTCGAGAAAGAGCCTGAGCTGAGCTCCCTGGAGCACGAAGTAGATGCCTACGGCGAGCGCCGACATGGACTGCAGCAGGAGCTTCAGGCGGGGGGAAAGCTCGAGAATGTCGTCCAGGAGGCCGGTCAACGCTACGAGGAAGCCGCCTGCGACGACCATGATCCCGAGCGAGTGCCAGTCGAGAGGGGTGTCGGCGACGGTCCCCTCCGAGAGCCCGCTCCAGATGAGGAGGCCTGCGAGTACGCTCCCGCAGAAGGCCAGATAGATGGCGATGCCTCCGAGCAGCGGGGTGACCAGCAGATGCTTCTTCCTGTCGCCAGGCCGGTCCACGAGGTCGACCCGGAGGGCGAGCCGTCTGGCGAACGGCGTCAGCAGCATCGCGAGAACCAGTGCGCCAAGGAATGCGAACAGCGCGTGCGGGATGGACTCAAGCATCTCTCGCGATCCTTCCGCCGTCGAAGCCGAAGAAATGCGCCTTCCCGTCATGGAACCCGACGGTGACAGCGTCACCTGGCCGAGCTTCGATCGAGGGGCAGCACCTGGCGACTATCTGCAGACCCTCCGGCGTCGCGAGATATAGTATCTTCTCGTTGCCGAGGGTCTCAACCAGCTCGACCGAGGCGGGGAGGCCCTTCTCTCCCAGCGACACGTCCTCGGGTCTGACACCCATGGTGTACTCGCCGTCGGGAAGGTCGGCCTTCCCGAGGTCGGCAGCCGAGTCGAGCGGCTCGATCCTGCCCGAGACGCACCTGATCCGCAGCATGTTCATGGTCGGGCTGCCGATGAAGCCGGCGACGAATGTGTTCACGGGCCTGTCGTAGAGCACCAGAGGCTCGGCGACCTGCTGTATTGCACCGTCCCTCAGGACGACGATCCTGTCGCCCAGCGTCATGGCCTCAGCCTGGTCGTGGGTCACGTAGATCATCGTGGCGCCCAGCCTCGCATGCAGTCTCGCCAGCTCGCTCCTCATCTGCACCCTGAGCTTGGCGTCGAGGTTCGAAAGGGGCTCGTCGAAGAGGAATGCGGCAGGCTTGCGGACGATCGCCCTGCCGACGGCGACCCTCTGCCTCTGGCCCCCGGAGAGGTCTCTCGGCTTGCGCCCCAGGAGGGCTTCTATCCCGAGTATCCCGGCTGCCTCGCCGACCCTCCTGTCGATCTCGGCGCGGGACTCTCCTCGCATCCTCAGAGCGAAGGCCATGTTGTCGAAAACGCTCATGTGAGGATAGAGCGCGTAGTTCTGGAACACCATGGCCACGTCCCTGTCACTCGGGTCGAGATCCGTAACGTCGGAATTGCCTATGAGCACGCGACCCGAGGTCGGCTTCTCGAGGCCGGCGAGAATCCGGAGGGTCGTGGACTTGCCGCATCCGCTGGGTCCTACCATCACGAGGAGCTCTCCGTCCGCGACGTCAATGCAGAAGTCCGACAGGGCACGGATCCCCCCGGAAAACACCTTCGTCACGCCGCGGAACGATACGGAAGCCAGGGAACTACCTCCCGATCACGGCCAGAGAGGTCTCGAAGCCCATGAAGGACGAGGTGAGCGGATTCAGCGGGTCTGGCATCCAGCGCACACCGTCCACCAGAAATGCGTAGCGATGCCTCCCGCGGGGCAGGTCGACCGTGATCGTCCACCATCCGTCCGGAGCTCTTTCCATCCTTCCTGCAGCCGGGTCGGGGAGGCCCGACGGCCCGGTCATCCCGCCCCATTCGTTCCAGTCGCCGAGGAGCTGGACTCCGCTGGCGCCCGGCATCCATAGCCTGAACTCGCTGTTTCCGGCGCTCGGCATGGAAGCCGGCTCCAGCATGGCGCAGGCGCAGACCGCGAGCACGGCAATGGCAGGCAGGCGCTTCATTGCAGAACTCCTCCCGCCTTGAGGAGCAGCGTCGTCTGCCCGTCCTCGCGCCTCAGCTCCAGCACGGCAGTGGCCCAGCCGAGCCATGTCGCGGCGACGAGGCTTCCGATCGGATCGAGAGTGCCGGAGGCATCTCCCGAGACCGAGAGAGACACGCTGACATCCGGTCTGGGGCTGTAGCCTGCACGACCCTCGAGGCGCGTGCTGTCGCTGCCCGCGGCTGTGACAGCGCCTCCGATCGAGGCTGTCCCTGTTCTATAGTCGCCGGAGAGGCAGGCCGACCAAGCCCGGCCCGATCCGATGCCGAGCACCTCCCCCGAGACGGCGAGCCCTCCAGAGCCGAGCATGCCGAGCAGAACCTCGCCATCCGACCGCTCCGGCGAATCCGAGTCTATCGTCGCAGCCATCCTGCCTGCGATCGCCCTGTCCCCCGGCAGCAGCAGCAGCTCGGCTCCCAGCAGGCGGTCTCCTGGAGCGAAGGCTCCTCCCGGTGAGGAAGCGGAGTCGCCCGCCAGCAGGGCCGAGCCGCCGAGCTCCAGTCTGCCGTGCCCGAGGTCGGCAAGGAGAATGCCCCTCATCTCAGCCAGGACGGCCTTCCGCTCCGGGCCTTCGCCCTCGGACACGAAGATCACCCAGGGCTCGACCCAGCGCAGGTCGGCCGTTATCGAAGAGGCGGAGAGGCGGAAGAGACCGTCTGGAGAGTATCTCCTCAGGTCCGTGTACGAGACTGCACCGAAGCCGAGCCACGGGCTCCGCACCGACGCGAGAACGAGGGTGTCGGCGGATCCCGCGAGGCACGCTGCCGCACTGACGGTAGAGCCAAGCAGTCCTCCGACGGCTCCCCTGAACCAGGTCAGCGAGTCCGGAGGTACCCATCCGTAGTCCACAAGGGGCAGACGCATTCCAGGGAGCATGGGCTGGCTGTCGCAGTATCCCAGGGAGGCTCCGATCCACGGAGTCCCCGGCCACCTCGCTCCCATGACGGCCGACCTCAGAGAGAGGTCACCCCCTCCGGAGCTGTCGGCGACCGCTGCTGCGGATGCTCCTGCCGAGAAGCCCCCGGACGAGACAGACAGCGTCTCGCAGAAGTCGAGCATCCTCTCTCCGGGAGCGAAGGGTTCTTCGTCCAGAGTGCACGACGCGAGCGCCCATAGAACGCCGCGGTGCTGGAAAGACCATGGGCTGAGGCTGTCGGGAGGGGGCTGAGACAGGAGTGCCGCAGCCAGGATTCCCGCTACCATTCCTCTGTCCCCGTTCCCGGGTAGAACGAGACCGAAACCCCGTGGAAGGCGGCAGAGTCGCACAAGGTCACCGAGTATCCGGCTTCGAGCCTGCCCAGCAGCGCACGCAGTCCGGCTGACCAGGAGCGTCCCTCCGTTCCGGCCGAGAAGACCAGGCGGTCACCCACGCAGAGTTCCGCACCGGCGCTGACGTCGTGGTCCCTGTATCCTGCGTGACCACGCAGCTGACGGTTGAAGATGTAGGTCCCGCCGTACCCGAAGACGGGCGAATCGTTCCCCTTGCCGAACAGGCCGACGCGTGACAGCGAGGCGCCGACTGCGAAAGTCGGGAAGACCGAGAACTGCACGTGGGAGCAAGCGGAAAGCGACGCCCCCTCCCCTCCCGGGGCGGTGTTGAACTCGAGAGATGCGCCGATGCAGATGCTAGGACCGAAGAAACCCCTGATGAAGCCCCTGGGGTCGCCGGTGAGGACTCTCGCAGCTGAAACGCCCGCAAAAACCGAATCGGGGCTCTCGGAGCCGGTCCCTCCTCCGCCAGCGGTGCCGAAGGACCATCTCCCGCATGGCAGCCCTGCCGCGAGCGACCATCGGTCGCCTGCATCCGTCTCTCCCCACCAGCCCTCGACGGCGGGGCCTTCGAGCCGGGAGAGCCCTGCGGGGGAAGCCAGCGAAGTTGCGGGAGAATCCCCCCAGGAGTCGGGCCATGCCTGCACTGACCTCCACCTCGTGCCCGAAGGCCAAGCCAGTACTGCAGCCAGGGCAGCAAGACGGATGAGCATCAGGGGAGTTCTGGAGCCCGGGACAGCAGCCTGACAACCTCGGGAGGGGTCATGTGTCCGATCCTCCCGCCTGCCACGCGTATGCTCATCGAAGCGCCCCTCTCGCCGCCCATCCGGTCCCGCAGCCTCTTCGCCACTACGGCTGCGTGCTCCAGGGGAGTGCCGGGCAGGACGACGATCACCGCACCGTCCGAGGTCACTCCAGCATGATCCGAGGCACGCACGCCGCCCGCGAGAGTCTCGGCGAGGATGATGCCCGCGATTTCGCCGCCCCCGGGCCTTATCTGAATCAGGCTTATCTCCATTCCGTCCCGGTCGGAGCGGCTGAGCTCCGCCCTCAGTATCCTCTCAAGAATAGGGGCCGAGCACGCCCTCCCTCTGCCGTGACGGATCAGCATCGAGGCCCTCAGCCTCGTCTCGTCATCGCCCGCATCGTCCATCACCACGTCGCTCGCACCGGACGCCATCGCTGCTGCTGCCTCCCCCGGATCCGAAACCACGGCGAGCACGGGCACGAATCCGTCGGCATGGAGCGGCAGGCCGGCAGAAGGGCCGCCCTGCCCGGACACGACCAGCAGATCGAGCTCGGCTCCCGGCTCAGGAATGCCCGCACGGAGACCCTCGAGGCCGTCCAGAATCTCCGTCAGCCGTTTCTGGAGCTCGTCAGGCGCGTGGATCCCGATCATCGTACCGAGTCCTCAGCCCGGAGCAGGATCTGATAGAAAGGCTCGCCGGCGCGGCTCCTGGCAACGAAGACCCCCGGCGATCCGGCGGTGGTGACGCGTCCCGGGTCGTCGGACACGGGATTCCTCGACAGCTCGAGCATCTCCGCGGCTGACATGACCGCGAGATCCTCGGAGGAACCCATCGAGAGAGCCAGGCAGTCGAATCCGCTGATGGCGGACCTGGTTCCGGGAACGCGCAGGCGGTCAACGCGCAGTATGATGTCCGAATCGCGTCCGAGGCAGGCGCCGAGATCAGCTTCCGCCAGCCCCCTGACCAGATGTAGGAGTCCGGGAACCGACACCCTGGCAGGGCAGTGCTCGACGGCGGGCAGAACCCGCACCCTCCTGCCCAGCCTCTCGGACAGCTCGGCATCGATCATGGCGAGGAGAGAGGCGGAGCCCTCTCGGGCAGGCCCCGCATCGCAGGCGAAGACCTCCTGGAAGGGCCGTTCCTCGGCCGTCGCGAGGGCGCAGGTCTCATCGAACTCGGACGTGCCGAAGTGCGAGGCGAGGCTCTCCGAGAGAGCCGACGGCTCTGAAGATCCCGCTCGGGCCGGAGGGAGGTCTTCGATGAAGACCACGGCGCCGGCGCCGTGCCGCCCGCCCAGTGCGGCGGCAGAGGAGCGCCAATGCCTCTGCGAGTCGCTGATGACCGTGGAGACGGGCCCCCCGGAGATCCGGGAAAGCGCTGCAGGACACCCCGCACAGACCGATTCCCTCCCTGTGAGGATCTCGTGGCACTTCCTGCCCCGGAGATCCCCGGCCTCCCATCCCGTCAATCTGGAGAGCGACGGACCGATCTGAACGAACCTGTAGTCGGAATCGATCCTGAAGACGGGCAACGGACAGGTGTCCACCAGAGCCGAGGCCGATTCGATGGCGCGCTGCAGATCCCGCTCCAGCCGGCGCAAGCTCGTCGCATCCCGGAGAGAGATGGCGACCATTCCGCCGCCGAGCCCTGAGACGCGCATCACCACGGGGAAGAACACCGGCCCGGGCAGCGAGATCTCCATGTCGAAGCTCCTCAGATCGCCTCGCGAGAGATGAGCCATCGCGGAGTGGAGGGCGTGGGAGACGGAAGAGCCCATCGGCAGGATCTGCCCCATCTCCCTGCCGGCGACCTCCTCGGGCGAGCGGGCTCCGAGGAGACGGGCTGCTTCGTTGTTGACTTCTTCGATGACGCCGCCCATGGCGATCATCAGCGCCTCCGGAGCATCCATGAAGACCTGTCTGTAGAAGTCCCGGTCCACGGCCTAGAAAGCCCCCCTGCCTCCGAGCACTGTCGCCAGCGTGCGCACCAGGATCGAGAAATCAAGCATCAGAGACTGGTTCCTGATGTAGTAGAAGTCGTACTCCAGGTTCTCGTGCAGAGGCAGGTCCTTCCTGCCCATTATCTGCCAGAGGCCGGTGAGCCCCGGCCTCACTTCGAGCCTCTTCCTCTGCCAGCCTTTGTAGCCCTCGACCATGAAGGGCATCTCCGGTCTCGGCCCCACGAGGCTCATGCTTCCGGCCAATACATTGAAAAGCTGCGGCAGCTCGTCCAGGCTGGTCTTCCTCAGGAAGCGTCCGATTCGGGTGACCCTGGGATCGCCGGGGGCGAGAGGGGCCACCTCGTACTCCCCGGTCTCGGGCTTCATGGTCCTGAACTTGAGCAGCGTGAAAGGCCGGCCCCTCAGCCCTATCCTCGTCTGCCTGAAGATGGGCGACCCCCTCCCCCCGAAGAGCAGGGCTGAGTAGATCGCGACGAACAGAGGGCTCAGCAGGACTATAAGCACGGAAGAGACCGCGATGTCGAATACCCTCTTCGAGAACCTCTGCACCAGCCCGTTGCGGGACCTCCCTATGTCCACTATCGGGAGCCTGGCAAGGTCGTCCAGCCCTGTGAGGCCGGTCGCTATCTCGAACAGGTCGGATACGAGGAGGAAGTGGACATCCTCGCTCTCGATGTCGGAGATCATCTCGAGGATCCTCGACCTGTCCAGGTTCGGCGAGGCGAAGAACACCTCGTCTATCCTCATGCTCGTGATGAGCCTCGGGAGGTCGGCCAGGCATCCGACGACCCTGACTCCCTCCACCTCCTCGATCGTGCCGCCCGGGGCCGGTGCCAGGACTCCTGCCATGACGTGCCTGCCCCCGGGAAGGCGGCGGAGGCTGGTGATGACGCGCGATGCGACTTCGCCGGTGCCTACAACGAGTACTCTGGGGCTCTCGGTGCCGGGCGCCAGAACGCTCGCGAGCTTCCTGGCGGCAGCGCGGGCCGCGAGGCTGGCCGGGAGCGACAGCGCCGTGAACATGAAGAGCATGAGCCTCGAGAAGTCGTGCTTCGTGACGTAGCTCGCCGCCATCAGAGCGAGTGCGAGCAGGAGCACCGCCTTGGCGACGGGCTGGAGCTCCCCTATCGCGCCAGGGTGGCGCATGGGCCTGTAGAGGCCCGCCGAGGAGAATACAGCGAGCCAGAGCACCCAGATGACAGGAATGACGGCGAGATATTCACTGAAGGAGACATTGAATCCGGGGATGCGGCTGAGCAGGTTGTCTCTGATCCAGTAGGTGGCGAGGAATACGACGGGTACCGCGAGCATGTCCATAGCCACGAAGAGCAGGCTGAGAACCCTGTCGGTCCGCCTAGCGGGAGCCAGCAACAGCCACCTCCAGGGCCCCCCATGCGCTTCCCGAGAGCAGGGCGACCCCTCTCCACGCTGCGAATGCAGGCAGCAGGGGCAGGGTTCCGGGATCTGTCCTCAGGGCGGTTCCGGCCAGGGGGATGCATGAGGCCAGGAACAGCAGGATCCAGACTGCCGCGGCTGGGGCGAACAGCACGGACGCGGCGGCGGCGGCCGGAACCAGGCCGCACAGGGCGACCTGCACCTTCAGGCACAACGGGGTGTATGCATCCCGGACCGCCTTGCCGGGGAACTTCCTCAAAGCGTGCATCCTCCAGCGCCCGCGGGAAACCTTGAGCCGGAAGTAGCCCCCCCAGGTCCGGCGATGCTCGTGGGCGACCCGTGCTCCCGGTACGAAAACCAGCCTCATTCCAGCGGAGGCCATCCTCCACGACAAATCTACATCTTCGTGGTCAGGCAGAGGGAATCCCTCGTCGAAGCCGCCTGCGGCATCGAGAGCCGATCTCCTGAAGCCCGCCGAATAGGTGTCCACGAGGTCTATGATCCTGCGGGAGCCGAGCATCGCGTACCTCTCCTCGAACTCCACCTGGGCGAGCCTCTGGATCATCTTTCCGCCGCCAGAGGAATAGACGCCCTTCGCTCCGTCGGCTCCGGCGTCGAGGGCGGACACCAGGGCCGATGCCCAGCAGGGTTCGGGTATGCAATCCGAATCGGTGAAGAGCACTCGCTCTGATCCTGTTGCCCTGTATCCCCTGTTCCGCGCTCCGGCGGGACCGGTGCGCGGCCCCTCCACGACCCTGTCCACGATCGAGCGGACTGCGGGCGGCAGGTCCACCTCGCCATCGAGGCTGGCCACGATCTCCAGGGAGTCGCGACAGTCCTGCGCGGCGAGAGCCCGGAAGCAGGCCTCCAATCTCGGCCCTGCAGCGTGGACGGGAACGACCACGCAGGTCTCAGCCGCCACGGCCGGCCACTCCCGTTCCGCGGAAGAGGTATCTCCTGAAAGTGCGGAATACCTTGAGGGTCCTGCGTCTCTCCACGGGGTCGAGCACCGCCTGGACCGCCTTCCTCAGGATGTACGAGGGCCTCAGGTAGAAGCGCCTCCTCGCATGGTCGCAGAAGGCTACCAGCTCTTCCGGGGCAAGGTCCCTGGCGCGGACGACGCAGCTGTGAAGACCCTCCTGCGTGAGCCAGTCCCTCCACGACGAGGCGCAGAGAAGCCCATCCTCCATCGCCTGGTCGTAGGCTTCGGTTCCCGGATAGACCATTAGCGGATAGAACTGGGCCGTGTCGGGGTCGAGCTCCAGCGCGAAGTCCAGCGTGGCCTCCATCGTCCTGCGGGTCTCGCCCCGCGAACCGAACAGGAAGCAGCCGTGAACGCGTATGCCAGCCCTCCTGGCGTCAGACATGAATCTCCTCATCGTATCCGGGTCGAGGCCCTTGCGCATTCCTGCGAGTATTCCCGGATCGCCGCTCTCGAACCCTGTGCATACCGTCCGCAGCCCTGCCCTCCTGCAGAGGGCCAGCGTCTCGAAGTCGACGTCGGCCCTCATGTTGCAGGACCAGGACAGCCTGCAGGAGGATCGCACGAGGGACTCGGCCAGCGCTCTCAGGCGGGCGATGTCGGTGGAGATCGTGTCGTCCTCGAAGAAGACCGACCTGACGGACGGCATGTTCTTCGCGACCCACTCCATCTCGTCCGCCAGGCTTTCGCTGCTTCTGAGCCTGGCCCTGCGGCCGGTCAGGGTCTGGGGGAAGACGCAGAAGGTGCACCTGTTCGGGCAGCCTCTTCCGCCCATCACCATCACCAGCGGGTAAAGCGCGTTCGGATTGTCATAGTCGGCCGGATCCAGGTGTCTCGCGTAGACTCCGCTCACGAACGGCAGGGAGTCCAGGTCTTCCACCACGGGAGACGGGCCTGCGTACTCGATCGAATCCCCGCAGCGCAGGGCGAGACCAGGTATCCCCCGGAGCCCCTTCCCCGCCTCCAGGGCCGCGGCGGCCGCAAGGGACGGCACCTCGTATTCGCCCACGATGGCTCCTGCGAAAGAACTGCCCGAGAGCACCGTCTCAGAGGGCAGGGCTGATGGGTGGGTGCCGCAGAGGAGCACCGTGCGCCCTTCGACGGACAGGCTGTCCGCAGTCGCTACGTCGGACTCGATCGAGGGAGTCGAGGTTTCCACTATCACGAGTCCAGGCGAGAAGCGCTCGATCCGCTCGGAGACCTCGCCGAGGGACAGCCCAGCCGCTGGAGCGTCGATGAGATCCACTTCGTGACCAGCCTGCTCCAGCGCTGCCACGCAATAGGACAGCCAGATCGGATAGTACAGCGTCCCGCTCTTGGTCACGGCAGGGCTCCTCTGGCCCCTGCTGAACCTGGGCAGGAAGGGCGGGTTCAGCGCGGTCACCCTCATTCGAGGATCCTCTCGAGCGATTTCCACACTTCACAGGCGCCGATCCGGTCCATGCAGCGGGGACTGCCCGAGCGGCAGCCCGGAAAGACGGAGTTGGCGAAGCAGGGGGCGCACGGAGCCTCGGACAGCACGGGCACGATCTCGCCTTCGGAATAGAGGCTGCCTGGGCGGGTGGGCCCGAACAGGACGACCGAGGGAACTCCGCACGCGGATGCGAGATGTGCGGGTCCGCTGTCTATCCCGACGAAGGCGTCGCACCTGGAGATCACTGCGGCGGTTCTTCCCCAGTCAAGCCTGCCCATGAAGTTGCGCAGCCTCTCGGAAGCTCCACCGAGAGAGGAGACCATTCCTGAGGCGTTCCTGGCATCCCTCCCGTCGCCCAGGAGGGCGACTCCGCGGCCGGAGGCGAGGATTTCCCTGCAGAGTTCCCCGAACCGCTCGACTGGCCAGCGCTTGGCCGGAACCTCGTCCCTGGGGTTCGACGCGCCCCCGGGGGCCACGGCGATCCAGCAGCCTCCGCGGAGCTCGCCGGCCGCCCAGGCAGCTTCGGCCGGACGCACTGCGAAAAGCGGCCGGTAGTCGTCCGTACTGACGCCCGCTATCGCCGCGTAGAGAACGCCCGCATGCTCGTCGCCGACGAAGGGCTCGCAGTGCTCCCACCGGCCGAGAGCCGAGGCTCCTCCGCTTCTCGAAGGAGCTCCTGTCAGGGCCCTCACCCATCTCCTCACGCCCGGCGAGCTGTGGAAGACCACGGTGAGCCCTACGCCCCTCAGAATGCGCATGGCGCCGAGGCTCCAGACGAGCAGCGAGGCCCATCCTGCGGGAGTCCTTCCCGGCGGGAAAGGGGCGGTCAGCACTCTGCCGATTCCGGGCAGGCGTTCCCAGACATCGCGCGAGGAGGATCCAGCGAGCGCCCACCATTCGCCTCCTCCAGACGCGAGGCGTGCCGCTGCAGGAGTCGCGAGGAGCGCGTCCCCGAATGCGTGCGTCTTCACGATGAGAGAGGGCTGTCTTCTCATCCCGCCGAGCGCCTCGACCATGCGATGCGAAGCCCTTCGCAGGCCAGAACTATCAGGATCGTGTCGATGGCCACCCTGTGGGGGGTTCCGGCCGCCGTGGCAAGGTGCAGCAGGGAATAGGCAGCCGCTCCTCCCACCAGGAAGACTGCGACCGCAGTCCTGCGTCTGGCGACGGCGACGGCGCCTGCCCCCGCGAATACCAGCACCATGCCGAAGCTCGCAAGCCCGGCGAGGATGTATGCTGCAGGGAAGCGGTTCAGAGGAAAGGGCTTGAAGAACTCGACGAACCGCAGGAGCGGCAGCCTGACGAGAAGCACCGGATTGGCCTTCAGGAACGCGATCGTCCTCGCGGTGAGCACGCTGTCCCTGTAACGCTCCGGCTCGTCGCGGAACTCCGGGAACTCGGCCAGCTCGGGCCTCTCGAGCCTTCCGAGCATCGACTCCCGGAGGGGCCCGTACAGGGTGAGGGCGCCCTGCTGCTCGTGCTCGAACATTCCGGAGAATATCCTGCCGTTGTACTCCCAGAGATTCACCCCGCCCTGAGTCGGAGTGATCCTGAACTCGCCCGTGACCCTCTGCTGCCTCAGCCCCCATGGAACGAGCGCGAGTGCGAAGACTGCGGCGAAGAAGAGGGCCGTACATGCCCGCCGGGCGAAGGCGGTCCTCCTGCCTGCCGACGGAAGCAGCAGGCATACGGCGAGCCAGGCGCAGACCGGGAGCGCGACCGGCCTGACGAGAAAGCTGGCGGCCCACGAGAGGGCCGCCGCCCCCGCTGCCGGGAGCCCGCCTCGTTCGAGCAGCGTCAGGGATAGCAGGATCGATGCGAGGAACAGCGGCGAGAAGAGCCCCTGGGTCGAGGGTATGGCCTCGTAGTAGAGCTCGAACGGGTTCAGGGCGAGCACAAGTCCTGCGAGTGCCAGCCATCCTCCGGAGAGGAGCCTCCGTGCGATCGAGAGCCCGGCCCAGACCGACACGAGCCCCATCAGGAGCTGTACGCCGCGGACGGCCAGCAGGTTTCCGTGGCCGGCCACTGCGAAGACGGCGGCTTCGAAGAGGATGTAGCCGGGGACGAAGAAGCCGGTGGGGCGTCCGGGCCTCAGCACGCCGTAGAAGCCGTCGACGCGGCGGTAGAGCTCGAACGTGACATCGTCGAGCCTGCCGCTCCCATGCCCGCTGTCGCGCGGCGAAAGCATCTGTTCCGAGAGCGTCAGCCCCCTGCCCTCGAGAAGGTTGACTGCGATGTCGGCGGTCACCCTGCCCTCCCCCACGAGGATCCCCCCGCGGGCGGCGTATGCGAAAACCGCGATCCTCGCGAGCAAGGCCAACGCAAGGACTGCGGGCGTCAGGCGCCTGTGCGAGTCCATCCCCTGAACCAGTCCGTCCTCATCAGGTCGAACTCCGATGGCTGGCCTTCCGACCACACGGGGCGCACCGCAGGGTGCATGACCAGCTCGCACTCGCCGGGAGGGATCCTCAGGCGCTCGAGGTAGCTCCTCGTGACCCTGCCGCTCGCCCCGAAGCCGGCCATGGAGGCCCTGGTCCGTATGCCCAGCGACGCAGCCTTTCTGGCCAGTCTCCTTCCGAGCAAGTCGAGCACGAGGCCGGCAGGGAACCTCATGTGCCTGTCCGGCAGGATCGCCGCCCTGACCAGGCCGATGCCGTGCTCTCCGGCGAGCCTCAGAGAAACATCCAGCAGCGACGGGAGATGGTGAACGTGCCTGTGGCTGTCGAGCCCCGAGAGGGTCGCACCCAGCCTTTCCAGCCGCTCGATCTGCATCCTCCATTCGCTCTCTATGCGGGAAGCCCAGAGCGAAGGCGCCGCGAAGAGCGCTGCCGCGCCCGGCTTCGGCACGCCGGACAGGAACGGCAGATGGAGGCAGTCGAGGTGCGCTGAGACTTCCAGACCCATCTCCAGGGCGGTGGCGACCGCGCGCGCAGCTCCCTCCGCCGAGGCCAGGACGCTTATCCCGTCGATCGCCTCCTCGCGTGCGAGTATCGCCACGGCTTCGTCCACCGCGCCATCGAGCCCGGCGTCGTCCACGCTGACGAATACGCGGCCGGCCCGCACTAGACGCGCCTCGCCTTTGCCAGAGTCCGTGCCAGGTTCCTCGGGCCGAGCGCCGTTCGGAGCGTCCTGGCGATCCTGGAAGGGTGCAGGTAGAACCTCCAGAAGGCCCGCTTCTTCAGCCGCTCGACCTCCTCGGGTTCGATTCCGTCCAGCCTGTACACGCTGGTGTGGAAGCAGTCGAAGTCGGCGTAGTCCCTGTTCACGAGGTGCCTGGTGCGGTTCCAGAGCTCGGTGTGAGGAAACGGCGTCGTGATGTCGAAGAGCGCGTCGTCGAAGGGCATCCTTGCTGCGAAGGCGATCGTGGCCTCCATCTCCTCCCGGGTCTCACCCGGAGCGCCGAGCATGAAGTAGCCCTGGACCCTGATGCCCAGCTTGACGGCCGTCTCGAGGGCGCGCTCAACGCCGGCCAGCGTGATGCCCTTCTCGTAGATGTCGTCGAGGACCCTCTGAGAGGCGGACTCCACGCCGATGTTGATCTTGGCGAGACCGGCCTCCTTCATGTGTCTGAGAAGGTCCTCGGTCAGGAGGTCGGCGCGCACGTTGCAGCACCACCTCAGCGAGAGCCTGCGGGCCAGCATCTCGTCGCAGATGCCATGAACCCACTCGTGGTCCAGCACGAACGTGGAGTCCTCGAACATGAATGCCGTCATGGCATAGCAGGCCACCAGGCTCTCGAGCTCGTCCACTATGTTCGAGGGGGACCTTCTGCGCATCCGCCTCCCGAATATCTCGGAGAGGGTGGGCTGGCAGAAGGTGCAGCCGAACGGGCACCCTCTGGAGCACATGATCGAAGTCCCCCGCAAACTCGGATCCACTCTGTCCATGGAGTACCACGTCCTGAAGTACTTCTCCATGTCGAAGATGCTCCTGTCCGGGAAGGGCAGCGTGTCCAGGTCCTCGGTCAGCAGCAGCCCCTCGTTCCTCGATACTACGCCGTCCTTCACCAAGCAGGCTCCCGGGAGAGCTGCGGGCGGCTCGCCCGACAGGAGGCGGGGGAAGGCGATGTCCGCCTCGCCAGAGTAGACAACGTCGGCACCCGTCCTTGCCAGCGTATCCTCCGGCAGGACAGTCGCATGCGGACCCCCGAAGACCAGGAAGGCGTCTGGAGAGGCTCTTCGGACCACGGCGGCGGAATCCACGCCGGCCTGGAGCTGCGGAGTGACGATGGAGATCCCCACCAGGTCGGGCTCGAACGAGCGGAGCTTCCGCTCGAGAGCCTCGAACGGGCGCTGTTCGAACGACATGTCGCACAGGGCGACCTCCGCCGAAGTGTCTCTCTTCGCCGTGGCGGAGAGGCTGGCAAGACCCAGTGGGGGCTGCCCCGAGGGGTAGCGCGTCTCGGGGAACACCAGAAGGACCCTTGCGAACGCCATCACCAGCTCCTGCGCGGAACGCTCAGGAAGGCGGCGGGGGCGAGAACCATCAGCACGGTGTCAACCGGGAGCCTGTAGCGGAGCCCCCCGTGGGCCAGCGCATGGACTCCTGCATAGACGACGAAAACGCCGGCCGCGAGGACGATTCCCCGGTTCCTCCGGTTCCTGACCACCCCGGCCGCCGAAAGGGCGGCCAGGGGAAGGTACATGCCGAAGCCTGCGGCGACAGCTGCCGGTCCTCCGCCTCCCCCGGAAGGGAGCGGCGACATGTACTCGGCCAGCCTCCGTGCGGACAGCCACGCGAAGAGCCGTGGATTGGCAGCGATGAACCGGAAGGAGCGCTCCGCGAGCTCGTCGCTCCTCTCGAGTTCGCCCTGATCCGGCTCGAAGTCGGGATAGTCCAGCAGGTCGGTCCTGGAGATTCCCTCCATGATGCCGTCCGGGATTCGGACGCCCTCGAGCCCGAGGGCTTCGGGGTTGTTGCGCATCCAGAGGTTCAGCGAGCCCTTCGTGGGAAGGAGAACGGGTCTGCCCATCTCGATCTGGTTCCTGGCGACCCAGGGCGCAGCCATCACCGCGAATCCCGCTGCAGTGAGCAGCGCCCCGCGCCATCTGCGCTCCGAGACCTCGCAGGCGATCTGAAGAGGAAGCAGGCAGAGTGCCGTGCTGCGCACCAGGAACAGGAGGCCGGTGGACGCCCCTGCGAGGAGCGGAGCCGCCCCCCCGCGCTCGCTCCGAAGCGTCGCGAGGATGATCACGGGGATCATGGCGACGTGGACGGCCTCGGTCATCGCAGCCGACGTGTAGAAGACGAAGTACGGATAGACCGAGTAGCAGACAGCCGACGCCAGCCCGGCCTTGGGCCCCCCAAGGCCGGACGCCAGTAGATAGACCGCCCAAGCCCCCAGCACCTGCGCGAGGAGGTTGACCATGAACACGGCTCCGGTGGTCGGACCGGAGAGCGAGAAGGCGGCGGCGAGCAGCACGGGATATCCGGGCTCGATCGTAGCGGTGGGAGCCCCTGCCTTCGCGATGCCGAAGGCGAAGCCGGGGTCCGAGGCCCAGTCCCTCAGGGGAGCGTGCTCGTCGGTGTCCTCGGTCTTGAGCAGGGCGGCGCCCTCGTCGAACGAGAGCCCGCGTCCCTCGTAGAGGCTGCCCGCCATCCTGATGTAGAGCTCCTGGTCCATCGGAGGCGAGGCCAGCTCGCCGTTCTGCAGCGCCATGAGGATCAGGCGGGGGGCCGCAGCGAGAACTGCGACCAGCATCAGAACGGGCCTGTTTCCCAGATCGCCTCCCTTAGCCTGAGCGGAGGTTCGCGCCTCTCCCCAAGCACCTGGACTGGATAGAACCAGTCCTGCCAGTGGTAGTCCCTGCCTGCGGCAGGGTCGGTGAGCGCAAGTCCGAGAAGGTACGCGCCCGGTTCCAGCACCTCCAGATCGATCGAGATCCTCGCCTCGAGGCTTCCTTGAACGGAGAGAAGGGGCTGGTTGAGCTCGAGGTTGTTCACCCCGATCACCCTCTCCCCGTCGGGCCTGTGGATCGAGAATCCGAACACTACGCCGTCCACTCCTCCCGGCACCCTCGTGCGGATGAGGGCTTCCGCGACAAGCCTTCCTCCCTGCCTGAAGGAGGAGGTCGGGTTCCCCTTCTCGTCGGAGAGCCTCACCCTGTCCATCCAGACCTCCCGCGTGCCCCATTCGCGCGGAGCGACCGAGGCAGCGGCATGCCTGTTCGAGACAGAGGAGAGGTACTCGGGCAGCACCTCCAGAACGGGTCCGTCGGCCCTTATCCTGCCTGCTTCGAGCCATATCGCCCTCTGGCAGAGGCGCGATACGGCCTCGGTGTCGTGCGACACGAAGACGATCGTCCGTCCCTCGCCCCTGAAGCCGAAGATCCTGTCGTAGCACTTGTTCTGGAAGGAGGCGTCGCCCACTGCGAGCACCTCGTCGATCACCAGGATGTCGGGCTCGCAGGCGGTTGCCAGGCTGAAGCCCAGCCTCATGAACATGCCGGAGGAGAAGTACTTCACCGGAGTGTCCACGAATCTCTCGAGCCCTGCGAACTCGACTATCGAGGGGATGATCGCCTTCATCGTCCTCCGGTCGAGGCCCATCAGCGCTCCGTTCAGATGCAGGTTCTCGAGAGCCGTGAGCTCCGGGTGGAAACCCACGCCGAGGTCAAGGAGCGAGGCCACCCTGCCCTCGACCTCCACCCTGCCCGACGTGGGCTCGTAGATGCCGGCGAGAAGCTTGAGCGTGGTGGACTTCCCGGCGCCGTTGGCTCCGATCAGCGCGACGGACTCGCCGGGGGCGATGCTGAAGGTCGCGCCGTCCAGCGCACGGAGGCGCTCGGTCCTCGTCCTCCTTCCGAACATGTTGAGCATCGTCTCGAGGAGGGTGAGCGTGCGGTCGTGGTATATTCTGTAGTCGAGACTCACGGAGTCGAACGAGACACGTCCCCGCGCCCCCATCAGAGCTCCTTGACCACCGCTGGCTCTGCTCTCCGGAAGACGAGGAGCCCCGCTGCGACAAGCACCAGCGCCCATGCCCCCATCGAGAGCCACACCCACGGTGCGGGCCAGTCCCCCCTGTACATGCCCGAATGCAGAACCTCCAGGACGCCGGCCACGGGGTTGAATGCTATGACGCGCCCGACCTCTGGGGGCAGAATGTCTGGCCGGCCGAGCGGATAGATGACGGGCGAGCCGTAGAACCAAGCCAGCAGGAGGACCTCCACGAGCTGGGCCACGTCCCTGTAGTAGACGTTCCATACCGAGAGCAGCAGGGCGAGCCCCGTGGTCATGAGCAGGAGGAAGAGAAGTGCGGCAGGAACCAGCGCAAGAGAGGGTCCGGGGGTGTGTCCGAACAGAATCAGGATTCCTTCCAGTGCCGCGAGAGCGAGCACCATGTGCGCGGCGTTGGCCAGCACGCTGGAGGCCGGGAGGGCTGCCCGGGGGAATCTGACGCTCCTCACCAGCCTGTGGTTGTCCAGCAGACAGGTCGTGGAGGAGATCAGGGACGAGGTGAGGAAGTTCCATGCCAGCAGCCCTGTCATGAGGAAGAGCGGATAGTGGGGGATCGCCGCTCCGAAACGGATTATGCGGGTGAAGACGACCGCGTACACCGCCATCTGGAACACCGGCTTCAGGAGGAACCACGCGAAGCCCAGCATGGATCTCTTGTACCGGACCTTCAGCTCCTTCACGGAGAGGCTCTCCAGCAGAAGCCAGATCCTTCCCGCGGGAGTTCTCACGCCGACCCTCTCCCGAGCCTGCGCTCGGTGCCCTTCAGCAGGCGGCCGATGTTCGAGAGGTGTCGAACGACGAGAAGCGCTGCGACCGAGAAGCAGACGCCTTGCTCTACAGGGCCCGCGGGCAGGAGGAGGCAGGCGGGCACCAGGGCCAGGGCGGCGGAGACGGATGCCAGGGAGACGAACCTCCAAGCTGAGAGGACGAGAGCGAATGCAGCCACGGACACCAGGACCGGCAGCGGGGCGATGACCATCATCGCGCCCAGCCCGGTCGCGACCCCCTTGCCGCCTTTCCAGCCGAGCCACGGAGTGAAGATGTGCCCCAGGACTGCGGCCAGGCCTGCGGCGGCTCTTCCGAACGGACCGGGGAAGAGCGCTCCGGCCGCCAGGGCCGGCAAGGCGCCCTTCGCGGCGTCGAGCGCGAAGCCCGCCGCTCCGGCCTTCCAGCCGCAGGTGCGGAACAGGTTGGTGGCCCCTGCGTTTCCGGAGCCTGTGCGTCTCAGGTCCGCTCCGCGCGCTCTTCCCACGAGCCACGAGAAGGGTATGGAGCCGGCCAGGAAGCCGAACACGGCGCAGACTGCGGCATGGACAGGGTTCAGTGTTCCCTCCTGCGGTAGCTTATCACCAGCGGAACGCCCTTCAGGTTCAGCAGGTCTCTCAGCGAGTTCTCCAGGTAGCGCCTGTAGTTGTCTGGAATCTCTTCAGGCCTGTTGCAGAAGACAAGGAGCCTCGGAGGCGAGGTGCCCGTCTGCGTGACGTAGAAGAACTTAAGCTGGCGTCCGCCGGGCGAGGGAGGCTGGACTTCCGACACGGCTTTCTCCAGCCTCTCGTTGAGCATCGATGTCGGGAGTGACGACCTCCTCGCCTCGGCCACACGCCAGACGGCGGGCAGAATCCGCCCGACACCGGTTCCATCCTTCGCAGAGATGAACAACACGGGAATCCACCGGCCTGGGTGGAAGCGCTCGAGGAAGGTCTCGAGCCAGGCCCTCCTGTCGATCCCGAGATCGATCTTGTTGACCCCCATGAGAAGGCCCTTCCCGAGCTCCCAGGCGCGTCCGGCGATCCGGAGGTCCTGCGCTGCCAGGGGCCGGGACGCATCGGCGAGCACCATGACGACATCGGACCTCTCTACGCTCCGCCAAGACCGCAGGGTGCTGTAGTACTCGAGATCGTCCATGTCGGCCGAGCGGCGGCGGAGGCCGGCTGTGTCCACCAGGCGGAAGCGGCCGTTCTTCCAAGAGACGACCGTGTCCGTGGAGTCGCGGGTGGTGCCGGGGGAGTCGGCCACGATGCTCCTCTCGTCTCCGCAGAGCCTGTTGAACAGCGAGCTCTTCCCCACGTTGGGCCTGCCGACGATCGCGAAGGGCACTTCGTCGCTCTCCTCGCTCTCCGCGACTGGGAGCACCGAAGCGACTGCGTCGAGCAGCTCGCCGGTGCCGGTTCCATGAAGAGCGCTGATCGGGTAAGGGAAGCCGAGACCGAGCTGGTAGAACTCCGCCGCCCCGGAATCCCTGCCTGGGTTGTCGCACCTGTTCACGGCCACGAAGGCGGGAACGCCGGAGCGTCTTACCAGATCGGCGGCGGCGAAGTCGAACGGATGGAGGCCGCTTCCCCAGTCCACAACGAGGATGACCGCCTGCGCGTCCGAGAGAGCCAGCCGGACCTGCCTCTCCACGGCGGCCTGGATGGCGTCTTCGCTGCCTGGAACAAGCCCGCCGGTGTCAACTACAAGGAAGTCGCGGCCTGCCCATGAGGCGACCCCCATGTTCCTGTCGCGCGTTACACCGGGGGTGTCGTCCACTATGGCCCTGCTGCCGCCGACGAGCCTGTTGAAGAGGGTGGATTTGCCTACGTTGACCCTGCCGATGATCGCAACCGTGGGAATGGGCAATGTATCTCCCGTCTCTCAGGACCTGCGATTATATCAGCATCTGCGGTCTCTGTGTGAGTTCGCGCTGCGCGGAGCCGCATGGGATTGGGGGTGTGCGGACATGTCGCTGTGTCTTTCCGCCATGGCGGTTCTGGCCGCGGGAGGGGGCCCCGGTGCCGACCCGGGCAGGACTATGGAGATATTCATGAGGGCGGTGCAGAGATCGGACACCTCCGCGGCCCTGGACCTGGTCTCGTCCGATGCGTACGGCATGATCGACTCCCTGCTGGATGCCGACCCGGAGAGGCTCTGCTGGCTCGCCGACGGTTTCGGCGTCGCCCTGGAGCCCGAAGCCCTCGAAGACATGGGGCCGCGCGGGTTCCTCGGCTCCGTGCTTTCTTCTCCCGCACTCGCCGGAATGCTGGCGATGGCCTCCTGGCATGTCTCGGGCTCCGCTGTGGAGGGCGGCGAGGCTGTCGTGAGCATAGACTACCGGATCCTGGGCTCGACCGGCTCCATGCAGGTCCTGATGGTCATGGAGGACGGCCGCTGGCGCCTGGACGACTACTTCGGAGGGGCCCCCCTGAGGTGACAGGATCTCCGCTCAGGCGGAGGGGCCGAGCAGCGTCCTGATCTCGTCCAGCGGCAGCCGCGGCGGTCTTTCTCTCTCGGCCTCGATCTGGTGACCCGACAGCGCCGTGCTGATCGTGTCGGCCCTCCTCCCCAGGGCTACGAGCGTGATCAGGAGCGCGTCCTCCGGCAGCCCGAGGGCGCGAGAGGCGGCTTCCTCGTCGAAGCCTGCGATGGGGTGCGCCACCAGCCCCAGCTCGGTCGCGCGCAGAAGCATCATCCCCACCGCCATGCCCGTGTCGAAGAGGTAGTACTCCCTTCTTCCCGCCACGCAGTCAAGATCCCGCCTGGTATAGACGCCTGCCACCATCGAAGCTGCCCTGAACCACTCGTTGCCCCTGGACAGGGCGGCGAATACGCCCTGAAGGGCGTCGCCGCTGACGAACACGAACCTCCACGGCTGCCTGTTGAAGCACGAAGGTGCCAGCGAGGCCGCGGTGGCGAGTTCGTCGGCCAGCCAGGGTCCGGCATCGGACGGAGCCAGCGACCTGTAGGAACGCCTTGCCCTGATCGCATCCATGACTTCCATATCTAAGACTCCTTTCCGTCTGTCTTCAGGCGCGGTCAGCGGACCTGCAGCCTCGGCGAGAAAGGCCCGCCGGCAGGAAGGCCAGCACTGCCGCGAAAAGCGCCAGGCCCGAAAGGGTCGCTCCCAGCGCAGGCAGGATGAGCATGGGCAGAGCAACGCAGACTGCGGCGCTTCCGGCCAGGGCCCCCAGCTCGCAGATGCCCGCCGTTCTCGCCATGCCGGCCTCTCCGGCGGCTCCTGCGGCGGAGGCGAAGCCCGCTCCGGCCGATGCACCTGACAGAGCGGTGCAGGCCAGGCAGATCGCGGCAAGGGGGCCGCCCCCCAGCACGCCGGAGGAATACATGAGCATGGCGCCCGAGGCGGCAGCCGGCGGAAAGGCCGCGGCAAGGAGCACCTTCGCAGGAGATATGCTTCTCCTGAGGGCTCCCTCCGCGGCGGACCCGGCGGCGAACCCGCCCATGAAGCATGCCGTGACAGCTCCAACCAGAACCCATGCGGTTCCCAGGACCGACTGCACTATGAGAAGGCATAGCACCTCCAGCCCGGTGCCGGCGATACCCGGCGCGAGCGTAGCGGCTGTGGCCGCCGGTCTTTTCAGGAGCACGGCTGACAGAATGGCGAGGGCGGCCGCCGCCGCCAGCGCCCATAGGACTTCCGACGCGGCCGATCCTCCGCCGTAAGCCCACCAGCCCGGCATGAGCATCCGGAAGGCGACCGGGTCCAGATCGGCGTTCGGCCGCGCACTTACCGAAACTGCGGGCTGCATGTACCTCTGCACGGCGCCCGGCGAGAGGTGCCACGAGAGGGACATCCTGTCGAGGAAGACCGGCTCGAATCCATCCGGGAGGCTGACGGATGCTCCCAGCGATCCGGCCTCCGGCAGGGAGTCTCCCATCAGGAACAGGGCGCCTCCAAGGGGCACTATGAGGTTGGTGCGGAAAGGCGAGGCGGCCAGGATCGAGGCCGCTGCTCCTGCCTGCATCGGGGCCAGCCGGTTCTCGCCGAGAGGAAGGCTGAAGGCTAGAACCCCCCCCGGCGAGAGGGCTTCGCGGCACTCTCCGAAGAATTCTCTCGTCAGCAGCCTGTTGCACGCCAACGTGAGCGGCATCGGCGTCGAAACGATTATCAGGTCGGCGCCCGATTCCATCGAGGAGATGAACGACCTCGCATCCCCATGGCGGACGTCAGTCGAGCTGCTCTCTTGGATCCATTCGGAGCCTTCGGGCGAGAGGACCACGGTGGTGCTCACGCCAGGCCATGCCGCGGACATCTCCGCGACGTCGGGAGAGGAACCTGCATACGCGACGCGCTCGGGACGGGCCAGGGCCAGCGGCACGAGTGCGAGCTGTTCGGCAGCCTCGGGAGCCGAGTCCCACGCCTCGAGCACGCCCCCGCGGAAGAAGGCTCTCTGTCCGTCTTTCTCCATCACGGCGACCTCGCCCCACGGGGACGAGGACACCTCGACCGTGGAGAAGCCGCTGGATCCGCCGCCGGCGATCGCGGAGTCGAGGATTCCAGCCGCGCCCGAGGCCAGGACGGCAGCGGCAGCAGCAGCCGCCATCATCCCTCCGCGAAGGCCCGCAGCGGCGATCCCGGCGCCCGCGAGACACAGCGCAGCGGCCGAGAGCGTGGTGCAAAGCATGTGTCTCGATGCCAGGGCGAACAGGGCTCCTCCCGCGAGAGCCCCCGCCGCCTCGGCGGCGCAGACTGCCGACGGGCGCGACCCGCCCCTCCATGGAGGGACGAAGACCGCTCCAGCCAGCAGTCCGGCCGGGACGGCCGCCGCCGCTGGAGATGCACCGGACAGCCTGGACAATGCTACGCCCGCAAGGGAAGCCGGGGGAAGGAGGCACATCAGGAGGCCCCACGAGCCGGGTCCGGCCCTGAGGAAGGCCGAGACGGCGGCCCCGGCTCCAGACGAGAGGAGCCAGCCCGCGAGGGACAGAGCGGCGGCGAGCTCGCCCAGATGGCGGGCGTACAGAGACTCCCTCATGAGGAGGCTCTGGCAGAGCGTCGAGACCGCTCCGCCGGCCATCGCCATCGAGACGGATGCACGCAGACCGGATCGCACCTCAGGGAGCGGTCGGCGCCGGGCCGAAGACCTGGGCCTGGAACCTGTAGATCGCCGCCCCGTCGGCCCAGCTCCCGGGGGGCAGGCCGGCCTTCTGGCAGAGGCCCTCCAGAAACTCCTGCGGCGTAGTCCAGCCAGCCTCTCCCGGAACCTGGGGGAGGAGGACGCCGCTCGCACCTCCGCGCACGATGTAGAGGCCGTCGGTGCCTAGCCGCACGGAGAGCGGGTCGTCCATCAGCTCGAGAGGGGTGAGAACGGAGATCTCGTATTCGATCGAGCCGAGCTCTCCTGCCGTGATGGGGGGAAAGCGCGGATCCTCCAGCGCGGCGGACCACGCCATCATCGCGGTTGCGGCGCCGAGGGGGTACACCGGCCTGATCGTGCCGATGCAGCCCCTCAGGAGTCCGCCCTCCGTGTAGGTGACGAACACGCCCCGCAGGAGCCCCATGTCGCCTTCGGCAGAGGGCAGGGGCGGCCTCTCCGATCTGGTGGCGGCTGCAGACAGGTTCTGCTCCACTATGCGGCAGAGCTCCAGTCTGGTCTCCGTGCCGAGGGGCGCTCTCGCAGCCGCAGGATCCGCGGTTACGACCGCGGAGGCATAGCCTACAACGGACTCGGGGTTGCCGCCGGCGTCGGCGCTGCTGGCCATGCCTAGCACCGTCCGCTCGGCGTTCCCGAAGAGCTCCGAGTATGCGAGGACCACCGCCATCGGGATCCTTCCGCAGGCGAACGTCTCGACCCCCCTCGGAAGACGTGCCCGGGAGGTGGCGTCGAGGAAGCCTTCCATAGGGAGCGTGCTCCATGCGGCCATCGTCACCGAGTCGGCCGTGCGAGACAGGGCCAGCGGCGGGTAGTGAGACAGGTCCGAGCTGGCAATGACCAGTATCGAAGCATCTGCGGACTCTGCGTAGAGGAGCTCTGCAAGCAGCCTGATGGAGTTCGGATCGGTGCTGCCCGCCAGAACGGGAACCAGGCGCCACCCAGGCTCGAGGGCCGACAGGAGGAAGGGGAGCTGCACCTCGACCGCATGCTCGCCGGCATGTTCCGAACCGCCCCTCGAGCAGGACGGGTGCGCCCTGATCAGCCTGCGTGCGGCGGCGGTGTCGATCTCCACGGCGCCCATGGGGGTGAGGAACGGGCCGCCGTCGTAGACCGAGAAGCCCAGGACGGGGGCGGTGTGGGCGGGCGCGATGACATAGACGACATCGTAGCGCCGTCCTTCGAGGCACTGGTAGAGGAGCGCCGCTGTAGGGGCGGAATAGACGTATCCAGCGTGCGGAGCGACGCCGGCCACGATCTCGCCTGCGGGGACGGCCGGCGGATCTGCGGCGTCGATCAGGCTGTCCACCAGCGAGGCCAGGACCTCTCCGTCGGCTGGATAGAACGAGCCCGCGACGGCCGGGGGCCTGACCTCCACAGGGGAGGCCGCGGCCCCGGACCTGCCGGGACCCTCGCAGGAAGCCGCCAGCAAAGCCGTCGCAGCCGCCAGTGCGATCCTCATCCCGCCAGCCTCCTCCAGTGACATGCCCTGTGTCCGGACAGCCCTGACACGTCCGGGACAGCCCTGCCTGCCTGTGCGCTCGAGGCCAGAAGTGCCGCAGCGAGGGACAGGAGCGCCGCAAAGAACGACCGCCTTCCCATGATGCCCGTCATCATGCCGCAACCTCCATCTAGCGCCACCTGCCGGGGATGGCGGTTCCGCAGGACGGGCAGGCCCCGTCCACCAGAACGTTCGACTCGACAGTGTAGCCCGACCTGACGATCAGCGCGTCTCCGCACGAGGGGCAGAAGGTCGTCGCTCCGTCCCGGGCGGCTACGTTTCCAGTGTAGACATGCTCGAAACCGGCGTCTCTGGCGATGTCCCTCGCCGTCTGGAGCGTTGCGAGCGGAGTGGGCGGCACGTCCAGAAGCCTGTACATCGGGAAGAACCTCGAGAAATGGAGCGGAGTCGAGCTGCCCGCCCTGGAAGCAAGCTCGCCGACCAGCGCCTCGAAGTCCCTGCTCGTGTCGTTCCATCCCGGAATGACGAGGTTCGTCACCTCCAGCCAGACGCCCTCCTCCAGAAGAACCTCGAGACTCCGAAGAACCGGTGCGAGCGTGCCGCGGCACATGGTCCTGTAGAAGGAGTCCGTAGCCCCCTTCACATCGAGGTTGGCGGCGTCCATCACAGCAGCCAGCTCTCTGAGGGGCCCCTCGTTGATGTAGCCGGCTGTCACGAGGATGTTCGCCAGCCCGGCCTCCCTCGCGAGCGCGGCCGTGTCGGCGACGTACTCGAACCAGACCACGGGCTCGGTGTAGGTATAGGAAATGGAGCGGCACCCGGCCCTCGACGCCTCCTCGACCACCTCGCGCGGAGGCATGTCGTACGGCGGCACGTCCTCCGGCGCTGCCTGGGAGATCTCCCAGTTCTGGCAGCCCAGACACCCGAGGTTGCAGCCGACGCAGGCGATGGAGAAGGATGCCGACCCGGGGAGAAAATGGAACAGGGGCTTCTTCTCGACCGGGTCCACGGAAACCGCCACAGGTTTGCCGTAGACGAGGCTGACGAGCTCTCCGCTGCGGTTCAGCCTCACTTTGCACGTCCCCCGCTCCCCGGGCCGTATGACGCAGGCGTGGGGACACAGGACGCACTGGACGGTGTCAGTCATCTTCAGGGAGCACCGCGCACCAGTCGCAGGGATGGTCGCTGAGAAAGCCCTCGTCTATCAGGCGCTCGACGAGCTCCATGTCGGCTGGCTCGGGCGGTGCCTTTGCGGCGGTTGGAGAGACTCTCCGGGAGAGGAGATCTCCGATCAGGGGGACAGCCTCGACGAACTCCCGCGCGGTTGAAGGGGCTCCGCCGGTAGCGGTCAGGGCCAGAACGGCTGCGAGGAAGAAGATGCCCATGCGTTGCCTCCGGGAGTAATCTACCCTCGAGCGGGCTCCGGGTCACAGGCGGGGCCTGGGGCGCCTTGCCGGGTATATTGCAGTCATGGAAGCGGCCGGCATTGCTGGCACGGTGACTGTGAGGCCGTACGGAAGCCTGCGCGACTTCCTGTCTCCGGGGCGCCGGGGTCTCGAGATCGCCGTGCGGACGGATGGCAGGGCTCCCGTGAGGCACGTCGCGGGGGCTGCGGGGATACCGTTCCCGGAAATCGAAGCGGTTCTGCTGGATGGAGAGCCCGTTGGGCTCGACGCTGTGCCCGCCCCCGGATCGAGGCTGGCCCTGTACCCGTCCTCCGGACAGGGGTTGACTCCCGCGGGCCCCGCTCTGCGTCCGTCGCTGGCGCGGCCCCCCTCTTTCGTGCTCGACGCCAGTCTGGGCAGGCTCGCACGAATACTCAGGCTGCTGGGTTTCCATGCAGAGTACCGGCCGGCCGTGGATCCCGCCCTGCTCGTGGAGCTGGCCTCGTCCTCCGGGTCGGTGCTCCTCTCGCGGGAGAGGAGGCTCCTGATGCGCCGGGGCGTGGTGCACGGCAGATGGATCCGGAGCGGCGACCCGCGCGAGCAGGCGGTGGAGGTCGCCGTATCTCTCGGGCTGTCGCAGGAAATCCGCCTCTTCCGGCTCTGCTCGAAGTGCGGCGGTGACATAGACCTCGTCGCGAAGAACGAAGTCGAGCACCTCCTCGAGCCGCTGACCAGGGAGCACTACGAGGAGTTCTGGCGTTGCGGAGGTTGCGGACGGATCTACTGGGCCGGCTCCCATCTGCCTGCGCTGAAGTCTCTTCTGGAGGGGATAGCGGAGGCGTGCGGCAGTCCGCTCACGCCGGAGCCGCCCATGGATTAGATTCCCACGCGAAGTGCGGCACCACTTGCAGCCGCCTCCCAGGCGCGCCCGGCGCGTGGTCGGAGGCACAGGCACCGGAGACGGAGAGAAGGAATGGGCAGGGCTGTATCCCAGCCGGGCTCCGAGCTGAGGCGGACCATAGACATTTCGATAGGCGAGGGCCTCTTCTCGCAGATATATGCGGGGCTTGCAGGCCCGGGCTCGGTCTTCGTGACGAAGCTTGCATACCATCTCGGCGCCGGCCCCATGCAGTTCAGCGTCCTCTCGGCGATAGGCATGGTCTCGCAGGTGTTCCAGCCTCTCGGCCTGGCGATCACGCGAAGCCTCACGGCGCGCAAGCGCGCGGTCATAGCGCTTGCCGCAGCCGGGCGTGCGATGACGCCGCTGTACGGCCTCCTGCCCCTGCTGCTCCCGAGGAGGGACGCGCTTGACGCCTTCCTCCTGCTGTTCTTCGCCGTGACATCCGTGCTGGCCGTGGGTACCAACGCCTGGATGGGCTGGATAGGCGACATGGTGCCAACGAGGTTCAGGGGCAGGTTCTTCGCGAGGAGGAACCAGGTGCTGATGCTCGTGGGGCTCGTTTCGGGCTTCGTGTTCAGCGCCGCGATAGACCTTTTCGACAGCGAGCCGGGGCCCGTAGCGTCCTGGATGTCGGGGATCCTGGGGCTGCCGCCGATGGCCGGGAGGGCCGGGACTGCATTCCTCGTGCTCTTCTGCCTCGCGGGGGTGATCGGGCTTTCCGGGCTTGCGATACTCGCCAGGCAGCCTGAGAGGAGCAAGGTCGTCGAGACAGCGACCTGGGGCTCGATGATGGCGAAGCCGCTCCGGGATCCCGATTTCAGGCGGCTGGCCGTCTGGGGCGTCTGGTGGCTGATGGCCCTCGGCATCGGCGCGCCCTTCTGGCAGCCTTTCATGATAGGCGAGCTGGGCATGAGCGTCCTCATGATAATGCTCTACGGAACGATCTCGACGGTTGCGGGTCTGCTGTCGCTCCGTGCCTGGGGGCGCTTCATAGACCGCTACGGGAACAAGAACGCCATGCGGTGCGCCATCGTCATGGCTGCGATGAACCCTCTCTTCTGGGTGGCGGCCTCGCGGTCGCGGATCTTCCTCATCTACGGGGAGGCTTTCGTATCCGGGATCACCTGGGCGGGGGCGGGCATCGTGATGGCCAACTTCGTGCTCTCCGTGGCGCCGAAGCAGGAGCAGCAGGCATGGTCGGGAATGTTCAGCGCGCTGACGGGGTTGGCGATGATGGTCACGGCCCTGGCGTCGGGCGCGCTGATGCCGGGGTCCGTGAGTCTGCTGGGCATGGACCTGCACCCAATGCAGGTTCTCTTCCTGGTCGGCTCCGCGGCCAGGCTGACGGCGCTGATACCCCTGTCGGGCGTAAGGGAGCAGAGCGTGCCCTTCACCGCGGTAGTGAGGAGGATCCAGCAGTTCGCAGCCGTCCGCGTCCTCAACCTTACCGCGATCATCCACCCCCGCAGGTAGCCCCCCCTGCCACAGTATCAGGTTGAAGAAGCTTGAGAAACCCCTTCT
>CAZMTK010000011.1:33624-73040 GCA_964569245.1 uncultured bacterium
CAGGTAGCCCCCCCTGCCACAGTATCAGGTTGAAGAAGCTTGAGAAACCCCTTCTTTAGATTAGGTGATTCTGCCACAGTATCAGGTTGAAGAAGCTTGAGAAACCCCATCTTTAAATTATTCTAGACATGATGCATAATGATAAAAAGTATATCTTCGTGTTGTACAAAGAATGTTTATTTATTGAATAACAAGCGATTGCGGGGATTTCTCAAGCTTCTTCAACCTGAAACCGAACGGATGTCCTCGGCGAGAATCGTGACCGTGTTGGCGACGACTTCCATGATTCCCTGGTTGAGCGCCCATCTGTCTGTATCGCCCGCTTCGTCCACGACGGTGAGCGTACCCCTCCCCAGGCTCGCGATCATGGGCCTGTGGCGGGCCATCACTCCGAGATACCCGTAAGCTCCCGGGGCCACGACAGAAGTGGCCCTTCCTTCGAAGACGATCCTGTCGTGGGTGATTATGGACAGGTCGAATGCCGATTCGCCGCTCAAGGCTGCCTCTGCGCCGCTCTCATCCTGGCAGATTCCGCTATGACGTCTTCGATGGATCCAGCCATGAAGAAGGCGCCCTCCGGGATCTCGTCCAGCTTCCCCTCGACGATCTGCCTGAAGCCGTTCACGGTCTCCTCGCGAGTGACGTACCTCCCTGGCCTGCCAGTGAAGGACTCAGCCACACCGAACGGCTGGCTGAGGAACTTCTGTATCCTGCGGGCCCTGGCGACGGTCACTCTGTCCTCGGGGGTAAGCTCGTCCAGGCCCAGGATCGCTATGATGTCCTGGAGGTCCTTGTACCGCTGGAGGATCTTCTGCACTGAGCGCGCGACTCCGTAGTGCACCTCCCCTACAATCCTTGGATCCAGCATGTGCGACGAGGATTCGAGCGGGTCAACAGCCGGATAGATTCCCAGCTCGGATATCTGACGCGAGAGCACCGTGATGGCGTCGAGATGAGAGAATACGGTGGCCGGGGCGGGATCGGTGAGGTCGTCGGCGGGAACGTAGATCGCCTGGACCGAGGTTATCGAGCCCGCGACCGTGGAGCAGATCCTCTCCTGCAGCTCGCCCATCTCCGTCGCCAGCGTGGGCTGGTAGCCAACCGCGCTCGGCATGCGCCCGAGAAGGGCCGAAACCTCGGAGCCGGCCTGCGTGAACCTGAAGATGTTGTCTATGAAGAGGAGGACGTCCTGTCCGTGATCGTCTCTGAGAGATTCGGCGACGGTGACGGCGGAAAGCGCCACTCTCAGCCTTGCTCCAGGCGGCTCGTTCATCTGCCCGTAGACGAGTGCCGTCCTGGGGAGCACGCCCGACTCGGTCATCTCGAGCCAGAGGTCGTTGCCCTCCCGGGTGCGCTCTCCGACGCCCGCGAACACGGAGAATCCCCCATGAGTCATGGCGACGTTCCGGATGAGCTCCATTATTATGACGGTCTTGCCCACTCCTGCACCGCCGAACAGCCCGATCTTCCCGCCTCTCGGGAAGGGCATGAGCAGGTCTATGACCTTGATTCCGGTCTCCATTATCTCGAAGCCTGCCCTCTGCTGGGTGAGGCTCGGCGGGCTCCTGTGGATCGGCAGCCTGTGTCCGGGCTCCGGCAGGGGGCCCTTCATGTCAATCGGCTCCCCCAGCAGGTTCAGCACTCTGCCCAGAACCTGGTCTCCGACGGGGATGGAAATGGGCTCGCCGGTGTCTATGACAGGCATTCCCCTCACCAGCCCGTCGGTGGAGCCCATGGCTATGCAGCGGACGACGTTGTCCCCAACGTGCAGCGCAGCCTCTGCTACCAGCCTCCCCTCCCTGCCCGGGACCTCGATGGCGATGGAGTTGAGAATCGGAGGAAGCCTGTCCGAGGGGAACTCCACATCCACGGTGGGGCCTATCACCTGAAGAATCCTGCCCGTGTTCAGGCTCACAGCCTGGCCTTCCTCGCCTTGAGCGCCGTCTGCTCCAGCACCTCTGCCCCGCCCACCAGCTCCGAGATCTCCATCGTGATGGCTCCCTGCCGCTGCTTGTTGTAATCCAGCCTCAGCCTGCGGATCATCTCGTCGGCATTGCGAGTGGCCGACGCCATGCTCGCGAGCCTTGCGGCATGCTCCGCTGCGAGAGACTCCGCCATCGCCAGGAGCAAGGAGCTCGATATGTACCTGGGTATGATCTCCTCGAGGATCTCCTCGGCGGCAGGTTCGTAGATGTAGTCGATCTCGCTCCTCCAGCCTTCGCAGACGCCGCTGATAGGCAGCAGCCTGTCCCTCTCGGGGCGTCCGCCAGGGCGCTTCGTCCTGAGGATGTCCACGAAGTCCGTTTCGCCAGACCGGAACCTCCTCATGAGACCCAGCGCCAGGCGGGCCGCCTTCCTCGAGTCGGGACGATGACCGATCTCACCCGCACCCTCGAATCCGGCAGCCGGATAGACATCCAGGCACTTCCGGCCTATCGGGAGCACCTCGATCTCCGCCTCTGCCGAGGTCTCGGCCAGCAACCTCGATGCCTCGGCAAGCACCTCGCTGTTGAAGGCTCCGCAGAGCCCCTTGTCCGAGCCGATGACGACGAGCACGCCCTTCTTCGCCGGATCGCGGGATTCGAAGATCGGGTGCGAGCAGTCGCCGGAGGCGGCTATGTGCAGGATCAGCTCCCTGAGCCTTCCTGCATAGGGCCTCGTCGCGGTGACGAACTGCTGGGCCCTCCTGAGCCTGACCCCCGAGACCAGCTCCATAGCCCGGGTGATCTGGCGGGTTCCGGCTACCGACCCGATCCGCCTCTTGAGCTCCACCAACGTCGCCATCAGCCCGCCAGGCCCCCCTGCAGGCCCTGGACGAAGCGCGAGACGGCCTCGCCGAGGGCCGCCGCAGTGACGTCGTCCAGGTCGCGTGTCGTGCCGATCGCGTGCATGAGCTCCACGTGCTCCCTGTCCAGGAAGGCCAGGAGCCTCCGCTCGAACCTTCCGGCCTCCTGGGCGGGGATGCCGTCGAAATGGCCGTTGATCACGGCGAAGATCACGGCCACCTCGTGTTCCAGCGGCATCGGGGAGTACTGGTCCTGCTTGAGCACCTCGACCACGCGCTCGCCCCTCGCCAGCCGCTTCCTGGTGTCGGGATCCAGGTCGCCTCCGAACTGCGCGAAGGCCTCCAGCTCCCTGTACTGGGCCATGTCGAGCCTGAGCATGGAGGAGACCTTCTTCATCGCGGGCGCCTGTGCCTTTCCGCCCACCCTCGACACGGACAGCCCCGCGTTGATGGCAGGTCTGACACCGGCATGGAAGAGGTTGGATTCGAGATAGATCTGCCCGTCGGTTATGGAGATTACGTTAGTGGGTATGTAGGCGGATACATCGCCCGCCTGCGTCTCGATGATAGGCAGCGCCGTGAGGGAGCCTCCGCCCAGGCTGTCAGAAAGCCTTGCCGCGCGCTCGAGCAGCCTGCTGTGGAGATAGAAGACATCACCCGGATAGGCCTCCCTGCCGGGCGGGCGGCGAAGGAGAAGGGATATCTGCCGATAGGCAACCGCGTGCTTCGAGAGGTCGTCGAACACGCACAGCGCATGCCTCCCCTCGTCTCTGAAGTACTCCCCGACCGCGGTCCCGGCGTAGGGGGCGACGTACTGGAGCGGCGCGGGAACGGATGCGGTTGCTGAGACGATCACGGTGTGGTCCATCGCCCCGTGCTCCTCCAGGACGGACTTCACCCTGGCGACCGAAGACTCCTTCTGGCCAATCGCCACGTAGATGCAGACGAGGTCCTTGCCCTTCTGGTTTATGATCGTGTCGATCGCGAGGGCGGTCTTGCCGGTGCCCCTGTCACCTATGACGAGCTCCCTCTGGCCGCGACCGATCGGCACCAGCGCGTCAACGGCCTTGATCCCGGTCTGCACCGGCTCGCACACCGGCCTCCTGTCCACAACTCCGGGCGCGGGCCGCTCGATTGGATTGAAGCGCTCGGCGACTACCGGACCCTTGCCGTCGAGGGGCCGCCCCAGAGGGTCGACAACCCTTCCCAGCAGGCCGTTGCCTACAGGCACGCGGGCGATCGCCCCGCTGCGCCTGACAGGGTCGCCCTCCTTCACCAGCTCGTCCCCCCCGAAGAGGACAACCCCGACGTTGTCCTCCTCCAGGTTGAAGACCATGCCGGTCACATCGTTGGGCAGGCTCACCAGCTCGCCTGCCATGGCCGCTTCGAGGCCCCATACGCGAGCGATGCCGTCGCCGACCTGGAGGACCGCACCCGCCTCGGCTACGTCTATCGAATCCCTGTGGGCCTCCAGCTCCCGCCGGAGGACAGCGCTGACCTCTTCCGGCCTGAAGGGCATCAGGCCGCCCCCCCGCGGCTGCCTGGCTCGAGCAGGCTCCTCCTGAGGTAGTCGATACGGTGCCTGAGGCTGCAGTCTATGGCGTGTCTGCCGAGAAGGACGTGGAAGCCGGCTATCAGCCGCGGATCGGTTCTGCGCTCGAGCCTCACCCTCCTTCCCGTGAGCCTTTCGAGCTGCGTGTGGAGCCGCTCGGCCTGGTCCTCCGGCAGGGGCGCGGCGGAGGTCACCATGGCGTCGAGGAAACCCAGGCTGTGATCCCTCAGCTTCCTGTACTCTCCGATGATGTCGAGGAGGTACGGCATCCTGTTCTTCCTGAGAAGGAGCCTGAGCAGCCGGATGAAGATGGGCGTCGTGACTGCCCCGAACAGCGAATCGAGGAGACCGAGCTTGTGCGCGTCGGTGATGGACGGGGATTCGAGATACAGAATGAGCGACTTGTCGGAGGCCACGAGCGCCTCGAGGCTCTCCAGGTCGTCCATGAGAGCCGCAGTGGAGCCTTCGTGCGAGGCTGCGGCGAAGAGCGCCTCCGCATACCGTATCGAAACTGTCCTGTCAATCAAGGGGCTTCATCTCCGACAGCTCTCTGATGGCCTCCTCGACGAAATGCCGGTGGCCCTCGCCGTCCAGCCTGGTCCGAACGAGCTTCTCGGCCGCGGCGAGGCTCATCTCAACGAGTTCCCTCCGGAGATCTATCTCAGCCATCTGCTTGGAGATCTCGATCTCCTGCTTCACGTCCATCCGGATGCGCTCCTTTTCGGCCTTGGCGCTCTCGAGGAGCTTGTCGGCTATCCTCCTGCCGTCCTCTATCTCGCGCTGCCGAAGGAGTCTCGCGTCCTCCTCGATGGAGGCCATCCTCTCCGCGTAGGACTTCTCCCGCTCCTCCAGATCGGCCCTTCCCTCGTCGATCTCCCGGAAGTCCGACTCGATCCTCCTAGTGCGCGCCTCGAGGAAGCCGATGATCCTGCTCCAAGCGAAACGCCTGAGCAGCACTACGGCGACCACGAACGCGACTGCGTTGGTGGCAACCGCCTTCCAGTCGGGCGACAGGAGCGACGAACCGTCTGTCAAGAAGCGGTCCCCCTACATCTTCCCCTGCAGGATGAACACCACGACGATCGCGTAGATGGTCAGCGCCTCGATGAAGGCGCATCCGATCACCATGCTGTTCTGTATCTTGCCTGCCGCCTCGGGCTGGCGGGCGATGGCGCTCATCGCCGCACTGATCGCCATTGCAAGCCCGATGGCGCTGGCGATGGCGGCTGCCGCCACGGTTAGGGGCAGAGTAAGGCCGAGCAGGCTGTTCATGCGAGAACCCTCCCTGTGAAGCAGCGCCGAAAGACGCTACGCATGGCCACGATCCCCCTCGGAGGGGATGGCCTGTGATATGTAGACCGCACTGAGCAGCGTGAAGACGAAAGCCTGGACCATGCCGAAGAGCACCGCGAGGAATATGAAGGGAAGGCCGAGGGGCAGGCCAATCGGTGAATCGACCATGCCGAGGGCCATCACTCCCAGGCCGGTGAATGCGGCGATCAGCGCGTCCTCTCCCATCACGTTACCGAACAGCCTGAGGGCCAGGCTGAAGGGTCGTGCGATCTCCGATACGAGATGGATCGGCAGCATCATGGGAGCCAGCAGCCAGCCTACGAGACCCTCCGGAGAGCCCATCAGGTGCTTCAGATAGCCGAGGAGCCCGAAGCTCCTGACCGCAGTGGCCTGGACGAAGAGGAACACGACGATGGCGAGCGAAAGCGTGATCTCGAACTGCGAGGTGGGAGCCTCGAACAGGGGGATCAGCCCGGAGAGGTTCATGAAGAGGATGAACAGGAAAAGCGTCCCGAGGAATGGCAGGAACCTGTTCACCTGGCTCCCCAGAATCTCCCGGAGGACCCCCTGGAACCACTCTACGACGGCCTCGACCGCGTTCTGGAAACCGTGCGGGACGTCTCTCTGATCGGCCGCTCCACGAAGGAGGACGGTCGCTAGAGCTGACAGGCACGCCAGGGCGAAGATGTTCACCGCCCAGGAGTCGAGGAAAGATGCCAGAGCCGGAGGGAAGATCTCGGGGCCGACGGCGGAGAAGAAATCGGGCAGCTCGATCGGCACTCCGTGCCCCGCCGCTGCTCCGCCGGCCTGAACGGCCATGGCTGCAGGCATCACTCTCCGCCCCTCCCGCCGCCGTTCTTTCCGGATTCATCTCCACGGCGGGACGCTCTCCCCTCTTCGTCCATGAGCCTTCCGATCTGGACGGCCGCATCCCTCACGGCAGCGGCGGCTCCGAGAAGCACGCCCGCGGTCTGGAACACCCAGCCGGTGCCGAAATGCCTGTCCGCTATACTCCCGAGCCACCAACCCAGAAGCACGCATACGGCAATGGTCACGGGAAGCCCGGTCAGGAGCACGGTCGTTCTGCCGGGAATGCCGCCCATTTCCGCTCCTCCTCCCGGCAGGTGTCCAGGAGAGATGCCCCCGCTGTCGGACAAGCCTCTTCCCTTCACCGCCGAACGCATGCCTCACGACGGCATCTAGATGCCGAAGAAGCCCCTTATGCGCCTGATGAGATCGGCGCGGGGAGGAGTCCGGACGGCCCTGGAAGCCTCGTCGGCCCGCGCTGATCTTTCCGCGAGCGCCTGCATTCTCTCGGACAGCGACCTCGACAGCGCCTCGACCACCCCTGCATCACTCGAGATGATCGAGGAGAAGTCGGACTTGGAGAGCACTATCACCTCCGTCTCGGTGTCGGCGAGCACCGAAGCCGACCTGGGCTCTCCCGTGAGCAGGCTCATCTCCCCGAAGAACCCTCCGGGACCGATCCTCGCCACGAGTTCGTGCTCGCCCTGTGAACGCCTGACCATGACGCGCACCTCGCCTGACTTGACGATGTACATCGAGTCGCCGAAGTCGCCCTGGTGGAAGAGGTGCTCCCCCTCGGTGAACCTCAGCACCGACGATGTGGAGGCCACCTGCCGGAGCTGGTCGTCGCTCAGGCCCTCGAAGAGCCCTATGGATCTCAGATCGCGGAAGATGCCATCACGCAGCCTCGTCAGCTTCTTCTCCTCGAAGTCCTCCGGCAGGGTCTTCACCGTCACGTCGCGGATCGGGAACGGGATCTCTATGCCGGCCCTGCCGGCGGAGTACCATATCCTGGACATGACGGCATCCATGAGCTGGGGCTTCCTGGCGTAGTCGTCGCACCAGAAGCGGATCTCGTATTGGATCGAAAAGTCCCCATAGGACTTGAGCAGCACGCTAGGAGCAGGATCCTCCCTGGCGACCCCGCTCTCCCGGACGGCCTCCAGCATCACGCGTCTGACCTCCCCGGGAGGATGCCGGTACGAGAAGCCCACATTCAGCCTTATCATGAAGGGCTTCGGACGGGAGAGGTTCAGTATCGACTGCTTGGTGACGGTCGAGTTGGGCAGTACGAGGAAGTGGTTGTTCCTCGTGCGCACCGTCAGGGTCCTCCAGCTCATCTGCACGAGCTGGCCCTCCTCCTCGCCTCCGAGCTGCACCCAGTCGCCCACCGTGAAGGGTCTCTCCATCTGCAGCGCCATGCCGGCGACTACGCTTCCCAGAACATCCTGCAGCGAGAGGCCCACCACCGCCGAAACCACGGTGGATGTGACCAGGAATGCGTTGAGGTTAACGCCGAAAACGGTTCTGAGCAGCGCGAGAGCGGCTGCGGCCAGCACGGCGAAGTCGATGACGTCTATCACCAGCCTGGGCACGTTTATCCCGCGCTTCTGTCTCAGCAGGAACTCCCACACCACCGCGTTCAACAGCCTGAGGACGGAGTTCACGGAGAGGAGGATCACTGCAGAGAAGAAGACGTTCATCCAGAACGTCCCCATCCTGACTCCCGATGCGGAAGCGACGAGGTAGGCTCCGGCGGCACCGGCGGTCAGGAACAGCCAGGGCCCCAGCTTCCTGCCAGGAGCCAGGCCCCTCAGGAGGCGGAGCATGACGCCTGCGCCGAGGCCCATCGCCACGGCTAGCAGGATGCTGGTGAAGAGGCGGCCTTCCAGACGATCCCTTCCCTCTGGCTCACCCGGGCTGACGCCGGGGCGGGCTGTTCTTTGCTCGTCGGTCGATTATCGCACTACTCCGGCTCCGGGGGAAGCGGCAGGCGTGTCCTTGACAGCCACGCCCCGGCAGGGTGAGTATTCGACGGAGAGTCAGGGGAGGTGGCGCCTTGGCCATCGAGCAGCAGTTCTGCGACATATGCGCCCGCGGGGTGATGCTCCAGCGAGAGCCGGTCTTCAAGTGCAAGAGCTGCGGCAGGGTGGTCTGCAGGGACTGCTTCAACTCCCCCCTGCGGCTCTGCGAGGAGTGCTTCGCCTCCTCCATCGAGGAGGAGAGGCGTCAGCGCCTGCTCGCCGACGAGGAAGAGATCACCCGCAGAACAGAAGAGAACAGAGCCCGCACAGAGACGGCCTGGAGAGCGGAGGTGGCCAGAACGAGGCTGGAGGCTCTTCGCTGGATATTCCTGGCCCCCCTGCTCTTCACGCTTGCTTGCTGGCTGGTCTTCCATGTCCTTCTCAAGCTGCCTCCGGTCTTCTGGCTCACCGTCGCCCTGGTTCATGACGTGATCTTCGTTCTTACGGGCCTGGTCAGATATCCCTGGAAGGAGGACCTTCAGAGGCCCCGCATCTTCGACAGGCTCCGCTGATGCGCCGTCCCGGGTTGCGGGTTCTCTCGCAGCTCTATGTCAGGGAGCTGCGCTGCGCGTTGCGCGACAGGACAATCGTCTCGAACACCATCCTCCTGCCGATCCTCATGTACCCTTTCGTCATCTGGCTGGCCTTCACGGTGATGTCGCTCGTGATGTCAAGGTCGGAGGGCCTGATGCCGGAGGTCGGAGTTGCGCCCGGCTTCACCGACCCTCCAGCGATTCTGGCTGCCCTGTCGAGCGAGGGCCTCTCGCTGAAAGGCACTGATTCGTCCACGGGTGCCTCGATGGTCGGGGAAGGCATTCTGCCCGCGATGGTGGCCCCCTCCTCCGACGCCCCCGCAGGGCTTCAGAGCGCCATCGTACTGTTCGACGGCTCCAGCGAGGCCGGGAGGACGGCAGCCGGACGCGTGGAGGACGCCCTCTCCGAGATGCGCGAGAGGGCCGTTCGGAGGCTTCTCCCCGGGATTGGAGTGACGCCCCAGCGCTGGGCCGGCTTCAGGCTGAGAACCTCGAACACCGCCAGCTCGAGGCAGATGGGCAGTTTCATACTCTCCCTCATGATACCCGCGACTTTCGTGGTGATGGTGTCGGTGGGCTGCTTCTACACAGCGATAGACGCCTTCGCCGGCGAGCGGGAGAGGGCGACCTTCGAGACGCTTCTCTCCACCTCCGCACCTCGGTTCGGCATCATCGCATCGAAATACCTCTATGTAGCTACCTTCGGTGTGGTCTCCGGCCTACTCAACCTGGGAGCCATCGCTGTTTCCCTCCCCGCCATGCTTTCGCCGCTCCTCAGGAGCGCCGGGGAGAGCGTTTCGTTCGAGCTGGGCGCCGGTCAGCTCGCGTCAGCGGCGGGAGCCGGGGTTCTTCTCGCGCTGTTCCTCTCTTCAGGCATGCTCCTGTTCGCCTGCGTCGCCAGGAGCTTCAAGGAGGGGCAGGCGATGGTCATGCCCTTCTATCTCGTCGCCATTCTGCCCGTGATGTTCCTCCAAACGCCAGGGCTCGAGCTGAACCCCGTTCTGAAGGCACTTCCGGTGGTGAGCTCCGTACTCCTCATGCGGTCGGGCCTGCAGGGCGATGTGGATGTGCCTCTTTCCCTGGCATCGGTCGTCACCACGCTGGCGGGAGTCGCGCTGCTCCTCCTCGCTGCCGCCTGGCTGCTTCGGCATGAGGAGGCCGTAACCGGAAGCTACAGCGGCTCCCCTGCGGCCCTTGTCCGCAGACTGCTGGGCCCTGCCGCCAGGGCCTCGAAGGGACCGGTGGACGCGTAGGGGATGGAAACCGCTGTAGAGATCAGGAAGCTCGTCAAGGTCTATCACGATGACGCTCGTGGTGACATAAGGGCCGTGGACGGCATCGACCTCGAGGCCCGCAGGGGCGAGGTGCTGGGCCTCCTCGGCGTGAACGGCGCCGGCAAGACCACCACGCTGCGCATCCTCGCTACGATACTCTCGCCGACGAGCGGAACCGCGCTTGTGATGGGCCACGACGTCATGACCGAGCCCGAGGAGGCCAGGCGCTCCCTGGGCTACTACTCCTCCTCGACGGCGCTGTATCCCAGGCTGACGGCCAGGGAGACCCTCGAGTTCTTCGCACGGATAAACGGCTATCCGTCCGATCTCGTGAGGAGGAGGGTGGACGAGCTGATAGAGGGCATGGGGATGTCGCAGTTCGCAGGGTCGCGCGTCGAGAAGCTGTCGCAGGGCATGAAGCAGAAGGTCTCCATAGCGAGGACGATCGTGCACGAGCCGGGAGTGCTGGTCTTCGACGAGCCGACCGCCGGGCTGGACGTGCTGAACGCGCACGACATGCTGGAGATGATCCGGGATCTCGGCCGCTCCGGGCACACGGTGGTGTTCTCGACCCACATCATGTCCGAGGCCCAGAGGATCTGCGACCGCATCGCCATCATCCACTCGGGGAGGATCAGGGCGGTGGGAACCCCCGAGAGCCTCATGTCCTCGACGGGCGCACACTCGCTCGAGGAGGCTTTCATCGAGCTGGTCAGGAGCGGGGAGGCCTGAGTTGACACCCTTCCGGAGGATAGCCCTGCTCTGGCGCCTGGAGATGAGGTCCCTCCTCAGGGATCGCAGGACCCTCGTCGTCTCGGTCGTGCTGCCGGCGGTAATCATGCCGGTCATGCTCTCGGCCGGCCGCTGGATGGACAGCGTCAGGCGCAGGCAGGCCGGGACGGACACATACCGCTATGCAGTGACAGGGCCGGAGGCAGCGGAAGCCGAAAGCCTCCTCGCTCTGGCCCTGTCGGGAGAGGACAGGTTCGAGAACGTCCCGCCCCCGCCTGGAGACTCCGACTCCCTCCTCGCCTCGGGAGCCCTGGATGCTCTGGTGAGGGCTTTCAGGAAGCCCTCCACGGGCGGTGCAGGAGTCCTCCTCGTCAGGATAGACTACAGGGAGGACATTCCGAGATCAGAGACCATGGCGGGCATTCTCGCCGCCAGGCTCGACTCCCTCCTTCTGACCTTCAGGATCGCGCTCCTCTCGGAGCACGGCCTGCCCTACGGCCGGGACTCGGACCTGGTGACGAAGATAGACGCGGCGCCTCGGTGGAGGACGTCCGGCGCGAAGCTTGGAGCGTTCGCCACCGCCTTCGTCCTCCTGTTCCTCCTTTCCGGGGCTGCCGTGGCATCTACCGATTCGATAGCGGGCGAGCGCGAGAAGGGGACCCTGGAGACGCTCCTCTCCACAAGCGCGGCGAGGAGCGAGATAGTCGGCGCCAAGCTCCTGGCCGTGGTTTCCGTAGGCATCGCCACGGTTCTGATACAGGCATTCAACTTCGTTCTATACATGGGGCTGAGGATCCTCCCGTTCGAGAGCGAAGTGGCGCTCAGAGTGACTCCGGGAACCGCTGCGGCGCTCTTCGCCCTGCTGCTTCCAGTCGCGGTTCTCGCATCGGGCGCCATGCTGTATCTCAGCGCCACTTCGCGGACCGCCAGGGAGGCCCAGTTCATGTCGGGACCGGTCATGATACTGGGCCTCGTGCCTGCTCTTGCGCCGCTCATGCCCGGGCTGAGCGCCCGGTCCCCGGTTCTTCTCGTTCCGGTCGCCGGAGCTTCCGTGTGCCTGCGGGAGGCGCTGGCCGGCAGGACGGACTGGCTGTGTACTGGCGTCGCGGCTCTGTCCACCGCGGCAGCAGCAGCACTCCTGGCCTGGCGTTCGGCAGCCGCCCTCTCATCGGAGGACCTGCTCTTCGCGACGGAGGCTTCCACGCCGGGGCCGCGCACGTTCGCGAGGAGTTCCACCAGAATGTTCACGGCCCTCTGGGTGGTTTCAGTGATCTTCTCGCTGCAGGCGGCCGGGAGCATGGACGCGAGGCTGCTGCTGACCGTCAACCTGGTGGTCATAGTACTGGGGGGCTCCGTGCTCATGGCGGTCAAGAACAGGCTGAGACCGGAACGCGACATGGGCTTCCGGTGGCCGGGGCCTGTGCCCCTTCTGCTGGGCGTTCCGGGCGCGCTGGCCGGGATCGTCCTCGCAATCGGGGCTTTCAGGCTGGCCAGCCTGGCATGGCCGGTGGGCTCCACGGAGCTGGAGGCCTTCGCAAGGGCTCTGATGCCCGGCGACATGGGCCGCGTGCAGGCAGCCCTGTTCCTGTGCGTCATGCCTGCGCTGTGCGAAGAGACGGCTTTCAGAGGGCTTCTGCTCGGAACCCTGTCGAGGACGGGAAGCAGGACGGGCGCCCTTCTGATATCGGCCTTCTTCTTCTCCCTTTTCCACTTCTCGTGGTTCAGGCTCGTTCCGACGGCAGTCCTCGGCCTTCTTCTGGGTTTCGCCGCCCTCCTGTCCGGCTCGATCTATCCGGCGATGCTCTGGCACTCCCTCAACAACGCGGTCGTGCTGCTTCCGGGGAGCCTTCCAGGGTGGCTGGAGACGATGCACCCCGCATGGTACGCAGTGCCGGCGATCGTACTTGCGGTGGTTTTCTTCGGGATGTACAGGTTCTCCGAGGAATCGGGCCTCAGGCGGACCCCTCGCTGAGCGCACCTTCGAGAGCGTCTATCCTGAAGGGCTTCAGGATGACCCCGTCCGGAGTCACCCCGCCGAGCCTGTCGGTGATCTCGCTCTCGTTGTAGCCGCTCGAGATGAGGATCCTCACCGCCGGGGCAGATGCTCTCATGAGCTTCAGGACCTCGGCTCCGTCCATGCCCGGCATGACGAGGTCGAGAAGCACATGCCCGAACCTGTCGGGTTCTCTGGAGAGGAGATCGAGACCCTCGGCCCCGCTCCCGGCGGCAACGGCATCGTAGCCCAGCTTCTCCAGCATCCGCAGCAGGACGCTCCTCACGATCTCCTCGTCGTCGATCACGAGAACGCTCTTCCTGCCCATCACCGGGGCGGTACGGACCGAGGAAGCCGAATCCTCCGGGCTGGAGACCGCAGGCAGAGCGATCCTGAAAGTCGTCCCGCGCCCAGTCTCGCTGAAGACGCGGATGGCGCCGTGGTGGGCGCGAACGATTCCCAGAACAGCTGCGAGACCGATGCCCCTGCCCTGGAGCCTGGTGTTGAAGAAGGGATCGAATATCCTGGAGGCGGTGCGCTCGTCCATTCCGGGGCCGGAGTCCGAAACCTCGAGCGTGGCATAGATTCCGGGAGACAGGCTGTCGTTCACATAGCAGCTCCTCAGGTATTCCCTGTCGCAGTACATTCTGCCCGTGCGAACGACGATCGAGCCCGTGCCGGATCCGGCTCCGATCTCTTCCCCTGCGTTCGAGACGAGGTTCAGCAAGGCCTGCTGCAGTTCCACCGGATCGCCGAGCACCGGGGGCAGGTCGGTCGCCAGGTCGAATCTCAGGACGACCCCCTCGGGCATGTTCACACTCAGAAGCTCGGCCATGCTCCTGACCAGGTCGCTGAGATCCAGCGGCTCGCTGGCAGCCCGGCTCCTGCCGGAGTATGCCATCAGCTGGCGGCACAGGTCGGCGGCACGACGGGCCGACACCTCGATCTGACCGAGATACGACGAGCACGCCGTGCGATCCGCCAGCGAGTCCGCCGCAAGCTCCGCATTGCCCAGGATGCCCATCAGCAGGTTGTTGAAGTCGTGGGCCATGCCTCCAGCCAGGAGGCCCATGCTCTCCAGCTTCTGGCTCTGCCTGATCTGCTCGTCGAGCCGAGCCCTGCTCTCCTCCTGCGCCTTCCGTTCCGTGATGTCGCGGATCAGCGCTATGAAGCCTGACCATGCGCCGGAGAGAGTGACCGGCGAAAGCCTCGCGGAGTACCACATCACGCTGCCGTGCATGTCGAGCGAGTACTCGAACTCGACTGTCCTGCCCCTCGCAAGGTCCTTCAGCGCGGAACTGATCTGCCCTGCGATGGGCTGTGGCAGGACTTCGTCGAACCTCCTTCCCAGGAAGGCGCTGGGCGGCATGATCAGCTCGATCCTGGGGGAGTTGTAGAACAGGAACCTGCCCTCCGCATCGAATCTGAAGATGGTGTCGGTCATCGAGGAGAGGACGCTCCTCATCATGCTCTCGGACTCGCGCAGCTCCCTTTCGACGCTGAGCCTCGCGCTGACGTCCCGCATTATCCCGAGGACCCTCGGCTCGGCACCCGCCTCCAGCGGTATCGTGCTCACCTCGATGTCCACCAGCCTGCCCGACTTGTTCCTTATCCTCAGCCCGTACTGGCTCGGTATCGGCCTGTTCTCGCTCCTCGCGGCGAAGCGCTCCTCCATGAAAGCCCTGCCCTCGTCGTCGAGGAACACGTTGTAGTCGAAGGTCTGCCTCGTTACTTCGGCGAAGCTGTATCCGGTAATCGAGCAGAAGGCCGGGTTGACGTACAGGTAGTGTCGTCCCTGCAGTATGTAGATGCCGTCGAAGGAGTTCTCGACGATGGTCCGGTACAGCTGCTCGCTGTTCCGGAGAGCCTCCTCCGCCGCGAGCTGCCGGGCTTCGTCCCTGAGAGAGAAAACCCAGCCCTTCGTGCCGGACGCCTGATCCCGCACCGCGCGGGACGTCGCGCTGACGTACTTCGCAGCTCCGTCCACGCTCTGGAGACGCATCCTGGACTCGCGAGACCTCTTCCTCGTGCTTCCGCCCAATGCTTCCACCGGGTCGGCGACAGGCTCGCCCGAGCGGGGATCGAAGAGCTTCAGGAGCTCCGAGACGGGCATGCCTTCGGCCTGGGAGGAACGGAGCCCTATGAGCTGTTCGGCAGCCCTGTTCATGAAGGTCACGATGCGATCCTGATCGCACGATACGAGCGCGTCGCCCGAAGCCTCGAGGCAGGCTTCGACCCAGAAGTGCCGCCTCTCCGATCCCTCAGCAGGTGTTTCCCGGCCTTCTCTTCCCAGGGAGCCCTCCCTCCGCGGCACGACTCCGCGACTGCGCCACAGTGAAGATAGCCCATGGAAGGCAGATGCGGGAGAGGGCAGCAGTCAGCCGGGGCGCAGCCGGCTCCGCCCGGTTCGGGTCAGTTCTCGGCCAGGACTATTATCCTGTCCCCCGGCTGGAAGGTGATCTGCCTGCTCTTCTCTGGGTTGATCACCACTCCGTGCGCGGAGCCTGGATCGTGAGCCCTGGACAGGATCCTGTAGCCGATGGCGACCTCGCGCTTCATCCTCGCGGACTCCACGACGGTATAGAAGTCGAGGGGCCTGCCGACGGTCACGTAGCCCTCCACCGGCTTCAGATACACCTCGGAGCCCTCGGGATCGAACAGGTCGCTGAACAGACCCTTGAGCTTGGGGTTCTCCGCTATCTGCGTGATCATCAGACTGATCAGCTTGTCGCTGACGATGAAGTCGTCGGCTCTGGTCACCTCGGCCAGCTGGCGGTTCCTGTCGTCGAGCATCTCGCTCACTATCGAGAAGTCGCGCCCGGAGCGCTCCCTGATGCTGCGGAGGTGGAGCAGGGTGATGAGGGTTCTGGCGTCGGCCTGCTGGGGGGACATGGTGTCGGAGTAGCTGTGCACTATCACGTGGTCGAACGACGGCACGTCCAGCCCCTCGAGCACGTCTCTGTCGGTCGTGCTCCCCGTGGCCCAGGTGACGGCGATGCTTCGGAACGGGCCGGAGGCTACCGATGCGAGCTCTTCCTCCTTCTCGACGTCGGCTACCAGAGTGACGGTGGAGCCGGAGGACACGTATCCGTCCAGCTCGCGGATCACTACCGGCACCCTGCCGTTCCATCCCAGGATCAGCGTTCTCTCAGGAGCGGGCGCCGGGGGCGGCATGTTCACCACCAGGTCCCTCCGGACGGGCGGGGCTGCAGTTCCGGAAAGCCTCACCGTATCGTCGTCCTCGGAGATGGCGATCACCCTGTCACCCTTCTCGAACACGGTGTCCATCGGAGGATTCACCATGGTGTTCCCATCGGCCCTGCAGATGCCTATGACCGCCGAGTCCTCGTACATGAACAGGGATTCCCCGAAGCTCCTGCCCACGAGAGCGGGCTCCTCCGCGAAGTAGATCTCGTCGCCGCCGAAATCGAGCAGCTCGGTATAGACGATCGACAGCCCCGACTGCCTGCACGTCTGTGCGCTGATGCGGGCTATCATGTCCCCCGCGAGGATGAGCTGCGCCTCGCTCCGCCCCACCATCTCGGCCACCTCGAGATTGTCGGGATCGTCGATTACTCCTACGATGTGATACGGTTCGCGGCGCCGGTTGGGGTTGTTGACCAGCGCGAGAACGGTCTTGATCACCGACGAGTCGGGGTCGCCGTCATCCGGCGGAAGGACGACGATCGCGCGAGCGCCGTGGTGATTGATGATCTCCAGGTCGCCGAGCTCTATCGGACACCCCGTCCGGCACACGATCCTGGTCGTCTTCGAATCCGGCACATGGGCCCTGATCTCGTCCTCCATCTCCACCTTGTCCTTCTCGGCGAGGACTGCGATGCAGGCGTGCTTCCTGTTCTCGTTGGCGGTCACGAGCTCCGAGATGACCGTGAAGATCTGCGGAGACCATCCGAGGATCACCGTGTGACCCTCCTCCGCGACGAAGGACTTCCCCTTGCGGAGCTGCTCGAGCTTGGAGTCGATGCCCGTCGTGATTATGCCTATCAGGGTCCCCACCACGAAGATGCCGCCGATCGTGACCGCAAGCATCGCCAGCAGGAAGGGCACCGGTCCGGTGTCTCCCCCCATCGTCCCAGCGTCCAGAGTCCTCATGAGTCCAGACCACGCCACGCCGACGAATCCCCTGCCCTCAGGATCCACGCCCGTGGCGATCACGAACACCGAGACGAGCGAGATCAGCAGCACTGCCAGGACGAAGAGCATTCCGATCATCGCGGCCGGGCCGCGGGACGCGAGGTTGTCGAAGGCATAGCGCAGCCTGTGCCTGAGCGTGATCCTGGTCACCTGCCGGACTCCTCCCGTGAATCCCTGCGGCCCCTCCGTCTCGGACGGCACCCGTGCTTCGACGGCGCCGAACCGGACAGACTCAGCCCCTGGGGGCTCTCTCTATCGATATCGCGCTCCTTATGCTCTCGATCTTCCTGGACTTCCTTCCGATGTTCCAGACCAGGAAGGAGTCCTGCTGCCTCCTTGCTTCGCTCGTGTAGTTGACGATGATCCTTCCGAATCCCATGAGTCTCTCCAGGATGTCGCCGGTGTCAACGCTTGTGGAGTACTCCTCGCGGCCTATCTGGGTGCCCGTCTCCGTAATGCCTGACTGGATGTTGATGTAGTTGGGCGTCAGCACGGCGTATTTGAACATCCCGCGCAGCCAGGAGATGGCGATCGCGGTCAGGAAGACAAGCGCGATGAGGAGGTAGCCCAGGCCGTTCATCTGCACGCTGAGACCGCCGATGAAGTCCACGAACGGGTCCAGGAAGCCGAGGAACGCCATCCAGATGCCTGCGCCTATGACGAACAGGAGCATGATGAGCACTTCCTTCACGCCGACCTGGAACTCCTCGACGATGAAGTTGCAGAGGAAGACGAACAGCCATACGGTCCCCAGGGTGCCCAGAGTGCTCTCCGATGCGCCGAGAACGCTCGCGATGAAGCAGACGACGGACACGACCACTGTGGGCATGTAGATGACCTTCCTGCTCCAGTCGAAGATCACCAGCCACTCATTGATGTCCGGATTGTTCTTCAGCTCCCTGTCTATCTCGGATCTTGTGCGGATCGTCTTCCTCATGAGGAGGTAGATGCCCAGGCCGATCAGTGCGATCAGCAGCGGCAGGAAGAACACTATCCACCTGGTTGTGTCCCAGTCGCCCATTCCAGCCTCCACTCCTGCAACGCTCCAGTCGGGAGCGTGGATGCGCGATCAGGCGGAGCTCGGCATGCCCCGCATCAGCCGATACTTCCCAGACACTCCGAAAGAGCCTGCATCCTATAAGGCTTCTGAAGAAACGCCGCCACGTCCCTGCCGGAAAACCTGGCCGACATCTCCTGCTCGTCGTATCCGCTCGATACGATCACCGGCAGATCGGCCCTGATGCTCCTTATCTGCTGGAAGACCTCGTCCCCGTCCATCCCCGGCATGGTCATGTCGAGGATCGCCGCCTTCAGAGCAGCCCCGGCGGGTCCCCTCAGCGCTTCGAGCGCCCCCGTGCCGTCGGATGCGGTCAAGACCTCGTAGCCCAGTCTCTCGAGCATCGCTCTGCCGACGGACAGAACAGCCTGGTCGTCATCCACGAGCAGGACGGTTCCGCTCCCGCCTCTGCGGTCCGCAGGCGGCAGCGACGGCGCTGCCGAGGGAACTCCCCTCGCGGAGGGCAGGAGCACCTTGAAGGTCGAACCTCTCCCGGGCTCGCTGTAGACCTTCACCGCCCCCTTGTGGCCGCGTACTATCCCCAGCACCGCGGCCAGCCCCAGCCCCCTTCCCGTGAACTTCGTCGTGAAGAAGGGGTCGAAGATGCGGTTCTTCGTCTCCTCGTCCATGCCGCAGCCGGTGTCCGACACTTCGACAAAGACGTATTCGCCTTCCGCCAGATCGTCGTCGAGGTGGACGCTTCGCAGGTATTCCACGTCGCACATCACGCAGCCGGTCGAGATCGAGATCTGGCCCTGGCTGTCTCCTATCGCGTCGGAAGCGTTGATGATGAGGTTCATGACCACCTGCTGGATCTGAACGGGATCCGCCAGCACGGGTGGAAGGTGCTTCGCGCACCTGTACCTTATGGCGGTCTTCCTCGATATGGAGACCTCCAGGATGTGAGCCATCTCCGTCACGAGGTCCGAGAGGTCCAGCCTCTTCATCTGCAGGCGGCCCCTCCCGCTGTAGGCCAGCATCTGGTTGCACAGGTCCGCGGCCCTGCGGCTGGCCCTCACGATCTCCTCGACCAGCGGCCTGGCTGGAGACAGGTCCGAGAGCTCGTCGAGAGCTATGTCCGCGTTTCCGAGTATGGCCACGAGCAGGTTGTTGAAATCGTGCGCTATCCCGCCCGCGAGCACGGCCAGGCTCTCCAGCTTCTGAGCCTGGAGCATCCTCTGCTCGAGCTTCCGCCTCTCCTCCGCGCCTGCCACCTCCAGAGTCACGTCCTTTCCGGCTCCGAGCACGCGGACGATCCTTCCGCTCGACGGATCCCGGACCGGTCTGGCGGTGACTCTGAACCAGAGCGTGTCTCCGCTCTTTGAGAGCACCCTGAACTCGAAGTTCTCCGAGGAGCCCTTCTCCAGCATCGCGGATACCTGCTCGCTGACGCGCCGCAGGTCGCCGGGGTGCACGACGCTCAAGAGCCCGCCCATAGCGTCACGCTCCTCGGGAGAATACCCTGTGACCCTGTTGTACGAGTCGGTGACCCACTCCCTGGCAAGAACGCCGTCTTCGCCGAGGCTCATGCTGAACGCGAAGTCGCTTATTGACTCGGAGATCGTCCGGTATCGCTCCTCGCTCTCCCTGAGCGCGGACTCGGCCTTCCTCCTCTCGGACACGATGAGCAGGTGGGCGGCCTGGTCGGCGAGCTCCCCGGCGAAGGCGGACTCGTCGTCGAACCAGTTCCTCGGCGATCCCGTGTGCTCGAGAACGAGGAATCCGACCGTCCTGCCCTCGATGATCACAGGCGCGGCGATCAGCGAGGATATCCCGCAAGGCTCCAGGTAGGAGGTCAGGAGCTCGCATGTGCGCTCGTCGCAGAGCGCATCCGAGACGTCTATGACCCTGCTTCCGGACAAGGCCCTGAAGAAGCGCGGGAATGCTTCGGGGGACAGCACCGGAGGGCTGGCGATCATGCACGAGGCTCCGGCGCAGACGACCGGGGAAAGCGCCGTGCAGTCGTCCTGTCCGGAGGACATCCAGATGCGGGCGCCTGCTGCGCCGATAGCCCTTCTTCCCTCCTCGGCTATCCTCTCCAGTCCCGGGAGGGGATTTCCAGAAGCGGACACCAGGCTTCTCGCGAGGTCGAGTATGGTCTTCTGGTGAAGATCCAGCCTGGCAAGGCGGTCCTTCTGCTCCCGCTCCTGTCTGGAACGGTACGTGAGGTCTACCACGCTCGCGAACGCGCCCTTGAAACGGCCCCTTGAATCGAATATGGGCGTGGCCGAGATGAGCACCTCCACCGTCTGCCCGTCGTGCCCGAGCATGCAGGTCTCGTATCGTTCCGAGAGCCCCTGCCTGCGGGCCTCGAAATGTGCCTCCTGCCTCTCCCTCCACTCCGGATGGATCAGCGAGAGCCAGGGGATGCCGACGAGCTTCCTCGGGGAGGTTCCCAGCATCGCGGCGAGAGAGGGGTTCACGTAGCTCACAAGGAACTTTTCGTCAACGGCCAGTACGCCCTCCAGGGCGGATTCAACGAAGAGCCTGAACTCCCTTCCCGCCTGCCGCAGCCTGTCCCTCTCGCGGGTCTGTCCGCTGATGTCACGCGAGACGACCAGGTAGTGGCTTTCCCCCGGGGAGAGCTGAACCGGAGCCATCGTGACCTCGGCATCGAAGTCAGAGCCGTCGGGCCTGCGATGCCTGTGCACCGCGCTCATCGTTCGACCGGATGCCAGCACCTTCTCCAGCATGCAGTTCACGCTGTTGCAGCCTGCGTCGTCGTCGCTTCCGTGAAGGGCTTCGCTGCACAGCATCCCCTCCAGGCGGCGTGCGGTTCTTGGGGCCGAATCTTCTCCGGTGGAGGCTCTGTTCGCGAACACGACCCTCCTGGAGGAGTCCAGTATGACTACCATATCTGGGATCGAATCGAGGGCGGTCCTGAAGCCCCTGTCGAGGAACCGCGGGCGCTGTCTCCTGCGGGACGGCTCCAAGGAACCCTCCTTGCTGCGGGTCTGGGTCGGGAGATTTTATCACAACCCCGGGCGGAGGTCCAGTTCCCATGGGTTCCGGACCTTGACACGGACCGGTATTTGAGGAAACCTATCCCGTTCCTTGAAAGGAGGGGTCATGACAGGTCTCGTACCGCTCGCGCTCGCAACGCTCGTTTCCTTCGGGCTCCCGGAAACGCCGGACGTACCAGGGGTTCCTGATCTTCCGGAATTGGACATACCAGGCATTCCCGTTCTCGAGGAGGTCGCCTCCGAGCTGGACGGGCTCTCGGCATCCCTCGACGGGCTGGAGGGCCTGATACCGGATGTCGCCCTGCTCGACGAGGCTTCGACGAGGCTGCGCGAGCTGAACGATCTGGATCCGGAGGTGGCCGCCCTCGTAGAGGATCTGGAGGCCTACAGGGCCGAGATCGTGGCCGCCCGTGACAGGCTTGCGTCGGCGGTGGCGGAGATAGACTCCAAAACGGCCTCCATACGCGAACGCGTGGAAGGCGTGAGGGAGGAGCTCCAGGCTCTCACCGGGGAGTAGCGCGGCTGCGCTCAGCCTGTGCGCGGCGCGGTCTGCAGGCGGCACCACGCGTACAGGGAGTCGTACATCTCGTACTGCCTGTCGATGCTGGCATAGTCGTCGGGATAGCGCAGGCTGAAACCCTCGGCCATCGCTGCCAGCCCGGCAGATGCTGGATGCAGCGCTCCGGTCCCGGTGACCGCGCCTCTGACGATCTCAGCCATCAGCGCCAGTGCGGGTTCTTCCAGCCCGTAGCGCTCGATCAGGGCGTCGAAGGTGCACATGTCGCCGCGACGTCCCAGATCGGCTCCGGGAGCGTCGAACGGTATGGCTCCCTCGTCGACGGACACCGAATCCACCTGGGAGGCGGGCACGAAGAGGAACTCGGCCTCGGAGTCGATGAACCTCGCGATGAGCCATGGGCAGGCGACCCTGTCGATCCTGACCTGCGAGCGGGTAACCCAGAGCATTCGAACCTCCCTGCTCCGACCGCGGCCCGCACGGGGCGGTGCGCCGGAATCGGTTCACGAGATGACGGACGATGACCTGCAGTCCGATTCTACGAGCCAGAAGGGCTTCCGTCTCCTCGTCCAGGTCGCGGACCGCGACTTCACGAGAGAGTAGTACCTCCTGTAGGCCGCTACGGCGTCTCCCGGCACTCGGAACTCGGCGGGCATGGCCTGGGCGAAGCATGTGAGACCGTTGTCGGGCATGGATGGCCGGGGCAGACAGCGCATGACGTTGCCTGCAGCGTGATCTTCAGCCCGGCGGAAACGGTACCTGTACTCGCGGTTCAACGCCATTCCGAGCCGCTTGAGCCAGATCCAGTTGGAGAGGGAGCTCCCGGCCCAGATCACGCATGGATGCTTCGCATGAGTCGGCCTGTACGGAGCCTGGATGCCCATCCCGTGGAGGACCGTGCAGAGAATCTGGGCCGATTCCAGTGTCATCTTGACGACGTGGCGGTCGGAGTGAAACCGGGCGCAAGCGGATGCGTCTGTGTCCAGAACGAAGATGTTCACTCTGCGTGATCCCCCCCGACGCAGCCCCTCGATGCTTGTGCTTCCAGCAGCGACCTCTTCTGCGGAGTGCTCCCCAGGAACCTGTCTCTCGAGGCGGGGTCGCGAATTGACTCAGCCCTTCCGGTCAGAGCTGAGCAGGCGGCCTCCAGAACCCTGGACGCGGGCGAGCCGGGCACGGCGCTCAGGACTTCGAAAACGGCGAGATACGCCCTGAAAGGGTCTTCCACCTCGTCGAGGGATCCGCCCGATTCGATGAAGCTGCTGACGCTCATCGCGAGAGCTTCGGCCTTCTTCTGGTCTCCCGCAGCCATCGCCGCCCGCGCAGCCCCGGCCAGGGCCTCCATCTCCAGATGGCTGGACCCGATCGCCCCCAGGATGCCTGCGGCCCTTTCGTAGAGGCTTTCCGCCTCGGAGGGCCTCCCGCTCTCCAGCATCATGTGCCCCCGCTTGGCGAGGGCGATGCCGAGCAGGGACCTGTCACCGGTCTCTTCGCAGATCGAGACGACCCTGTCGCTGCACGCCAGGGCTCCCTGCAGGTCTCCGGCTCGCAGGAGGGTGAGGCTCATGTTGTCGAGCGTGTTCGCCTCGTAGGACCTCACTCCCATCGAGATGCAGGCTCGCGCAGATTGCTCGAAGTGTTCGATGGCGAGATCGTATTCGCCGGTCTCCGAAGCCAGGACGCCCAGGTTGTTGAGAACTGTGGCCTCCCCCAGCCTGTCGGCCAGCACCGAATAGATGCGGCGCGCCTCTGCGAACGCCTCCCCTGCCGAGGGCAGGTCTCCCCTTGCCTGGAGCGCCAGTCCGATGGCTACCAGCGAATGGGCCTCGCCGCGCCTGTCTCCGGTCTGACGGTCGAGCTCGAGGGACTGCTCGAAGCACGAACTGGCTGTGGTGCTGTCGCCCCTGTCCATCGCCAGGAGCCCCAGGTTGTGGAGCGCGCAGCCCTCTCCCCTGGCGTCACCGGCCTCCCGGAAGGCTCTCATGGCCTGCCTGTAGAGCCTTTCGGCCTCCTCGTAATCGCTCGTGTCGGCGCAGTAGTTCCCCAGGTGGAGGAGCAGCCGGGCCTCGTCACCCGGAAGACCCTGCTCGCGAGCCAGCTCGAGACCGCGCAGTACGTCGTCTAGCACGTCTCTGTGTTCGGACAGGCTCTGAAGGCTGGAAGCTATCCCGATGCAGGCAGCGACCTCCAGCCTTGTGTCGCCGATCTCCCCCGCGAGCCGAAGAGCCTCGCGCGCGAGCTCTGCGCTGCGGCGGTAGTCGTTCGTCAGCGCCGCCAGCCCCGAGCGCCGGAGCAGGACCTGGGCCCTCCCCCCGGCATCGAGCGAGGGTGCGAGAGCCTCCAGAGCCTCGACATCCCTTTTCTGACGCTCCCTGTCGCCTGTTATCTCGTGGATCCTGGACAGCGCCACCAGGAGCCTCGAGGCTGCGACCGGATCGCCATCGCGAAGAAGAGCGAGAGCCTTGGAATAGCAGGATTCAGCCTCGGCGTTGGAGAATCTCGAGGCGGCGCAGGCCCCCGCCCTCTCGTAGAGGGAGCCTGCCTCGGAATCCCTCCCGGCCTTCTCGAGATGCTCCGCCGCGAGCGTGGCCAGCTCGTCGAGCCTTCCCGAGGCACTGCCCATGATCCAGTCCGCCGCGCAGGAATGGAGCCGCCGCCTGTCCTTCTTGAGCACGCTGTCGTAGACGGCCTCCCTGAGGAGCGAGTGTCTGAAGGAATACTCGGCTGCTCCGGGAATGGCGCTCACCGGGAGCAGTGAGACGAGGCCGCGCTCCTCGAGTCTCTCAAGGCCTTCTCCTACGGAGACTCCGCAGCAGTGGCCCATGGATTCCAGCGCACCGTCCCAGAACCTCGCCCCTACGACAGATGCTCGCTGGAGAAGGTTGCGCTCGCCGGCGGGCAGGCGGTCGAACCTGGCCTGGAGCACGGATGCCAGGCTTCCGGGGACTCTGAGGCTGGCGGCCTTCTCTCCGTCCGTTCTCCAGCAGCCTTCGGAGCAGCTCAGCACCCCGTCGTCCATAAGCATCCTCACGAGCTCCTCGAGGTAGAACGGATTGCCGTCGGCAGCCGAGATCACGGCGGCCCGGGTCTCCGAGGGCATCCGATCCACGGTGAGGCCCATGCCGTCGAGCAGGCTCCCGGAATCCTCCACTCCCAGCGGGTCGAGACGGATAGTCGCTGGAACATCCGTGCCGGAGCCCCAGTCACCCCTCCTCTCGAAGAGAGAGGGGCGGGCGGTGCAGACTACCAGCATGCCCAGGCCGCGCGTGTCGCGGACCACCTGTTCGATGGCGTCCAGCGAGCTCTCGTCTGCCCAGTGTATGTCCTCGAGGAGGAGGAGAAGGCGCCTCGAAAGCGAAAGCCCCTGGAAGTGCATCCCGAGGTACTGCAGGGCTCTCTCGCGAAGCTGCCTCGGATCGGGCTCCCTCCCCCCGCCGCCCAGCACTCCGGCCAGAGCAGGGCTCGAAGCGAAGTCGTATCCCAGGAACTGCCCTATGAAGTGGGCCCTTTCCAGGTCTGCTCTGTCGCCGCCCGGTGCGAACCTCCTCTCCAGTTCGGAGCGCAGCGACTCGTCAGTCCGCGAGCCGCCTGCAGGCTGCATTCCGAACAGGTCTCTGAGCAGCGCGCAGGGTGAGTCCTGCATGGATTCATCGGCCCTTCCCCGCATGACTGCCAGGGAAGGCATCGCATCGGAAAGCCATTCCTCGAACTCGGCCAGAAGGCGAGACTTGCCGATGCCGGCCTCTCCTACGACCGTGACGAGCCCGCCTTCAGGTCCGAGCACCATGTCTCTGAGGGCGGCGAGCTGGTCTTCCCTGCCCACCATCGGAGCCCTCACTCCTTCGATCCCTCGCCCGGCGGATCTCCACGATCTCGGGGCCGGACGGATCGCCATGCAGGCCAGGACGGGTTCCTTCTTGCCCTTCACTTCGAGCTCCATGAATGGGCCTGTCACGAACAGGCCCCTTACGAGGGAGTGCGTCGAAGCCGACATCAGGACGCCGCCTACCGGGGCGGCATGCTGCAGACGCGAAGCGAGGTTCACCGCATCTCCCATGACGGTGAACTCCCTGGTCGAGGCGACCTCGCCGAGGAGGACCGGGCCGGTGTTGATCCCGATCCTCATGCCCATGCTCCTGCCTTCCGCGGAGGAAAAACCGGCAAGGGCGGACTGGATCTCGAGGGCGCACCTGACAGCCCTCTCCGGATCGTCCTCTCTCGAGCCCTCCGCCCCCCATACGGCGACGACCTCGTCTCCGATGTGCTTGTCTATTGAGCCTCCGCTCGATCTGATGATGCCGTCAACCAGGGACCACAGCCTGTTCACGAGATCGGTCAGATCCTCCGCGTCCATGGTTTCCGAAAGCGAGGTGAAGCCCGAGACGTCTGCGAACATCACGGTGAGGATCCTCCTGCTCGGCTCCTGGGCTTCGAGTGCGCGGATCTTCTCCCTCAGAGCGGCGATGGCGCTGTCGGCAGCCTCGTCGCCCAGGAGGCGACGCCCGGCCTCGATACGCTCCACGGCCTCGACTAGCTTCCTGTACTCTCCGTTGTCCCCCTGCGCCATGTCTCCTCCGCGGCTTCACGAAAAGCTCTGAGACAATACACCGGCGAAGCCGGCACGGCACAGGCGGGACGAGGCGTCTGCGGAGATGGCGGGGTGCCGCCGCCTCCTCTCAGCGACTGTCGAGGACTTCTCTGATAGTTTGAAATAGCTCGTGAGGCGTGAAAGGCTTCTGGATGAACCGCGACCCCTCCCCGGGTGAGCCTCGCCATCGGCCCTCGTCCGCGGAATAGCCGGACATGAAGAGCACGGCGACTTCGGAGCCGGGAGACATCATGCCGACGGCGTCGGGCCCGCTGATTCCGGGGAGGACCACGTCGCTCAGAATCAGATCCGGGGGATCGTCGAGCGAGCGGAAGAGTTCCAGAGCCTCCTCGCCCGAGCGGGAGTCCAGCACCTCATAGCCCTGCTCCCTGAGCATCTCTGCCAGCATTTCGCGCACCGAGGCCTCGTCTTCTATCAGCAGTATGGTCTCTATGCCGCTCAGGTCCCCCGGAAGCTGGGAGGATCGTTCGACCGAGGAAGCCTGTCCGATGTAGGCGGGCAGGTACACGCTGAAGGTGCTGCCCTCTCCGGGCTCGCTCTCCACCAGGATGGCCCCGCCGCTCTGAGACACGATGCCGTACACGGTCGAGAGGCCCAGCCCTCCTCCCCTGCCCGGTTCCTTGGTTGTGAAGAAGGGCTCGAAAAGCCTGTCCATGACGCTCTTGTCCATGCCGGTGCCGGTGTCGGTGACATGGAGTACCGCGTAATCCCCCTCCGGAAGCCGCTGGATGAGCGCCGGCTCTTCCAGGGGCACGCGCGAGCATCCGGTCCTCAGGGACAGGGTGCCTCCGTCGGGCATTGCATCTCGCGCATTCAGCACGAGATTCATCACGACCTGCTCGATCTGCGTCTTGTCGGCTTTCACGGCAGGGACGGCCTCGTCGAGCTGCACGACAAGCTCCACATCCTCGCCGATGAGGTGCACAAGCATCCTCTCCATGTTCCTGACCACGGAGTTCACGTCCAGCACTTCAGGGCTGGCGACCTGCTTCCTGCTGAACGCGAGGAGCTGCTGGGTGATCTCGGCGCTCCGCATCGCGCACTCGCGTATCTGCATGATGTCGGAAGCCAGAGGGTCGTTTGCGGGCAGCCTGGAGAGCATCAGGTCGCATCGCCCGAATATGACCGTGAGAACGTTGTTGAAGTCGTGCGCCACCCCTCCCGCCAGCCTGCCGACCGACTCCATCTTCTGGGAGTGAGCCAGCTCCTGCTGCAGCATCCTTGACTCGGTCACGTCCCTCATGGTCACGATGCACTGGCGGGGTCTGTCGCCATCGTGGCCGATCACGCCCGCACTGAGCAGGACTGAGAGCCGCCTGCCCGCCCTGGTGCAGAGTTCGAGCTCGAGGCTCTCCGATCCGGGGTCGGCCGCCAGCGCCTGCAGGATCTCGTCAAGCCTCCCGCCCGAGACCGGATCGAAGAGGCTGCCCAGCGAATGTCCCAAGGCTTCGACCCTGGCGACCCCCAGCGCAGCCTCGGCCGCCCGGTTCACGTCGGTCAGGTTTCCCTCCGGACCGAGGATGAAGCACAGCTCCGCCTCGTTCTCGAAGAAGGCGCGGAACTTGTCCTCGCTTGCCGCAAGTGCGTTCTCGGCACGTTTCCTGTCGGTGATGTCGGTCGTCATGTGGATTACCTTCTCCAGCTCTCCGTCAGGCCCCTTCACCGGAGTGCAGGAGACGAGGTAGGTTCTCCCCGACAGCTCCAGGAGCATCTCGGCGCTCTCTATCCTGCCGGACTCCAGCATCGTCTGGAAAGGACAGCCGCAGGGCACGGCGCAGCCGTGAACCGCGTCGCTGCATTTCAGGCCCACGACTTCCTCGACGCTCCTTCCGACAAGCTGCGCCGTGGCTTCATTGGCTGCCAGAATAGTCCTGTCCGGAGCCAGGACCATCATCGGATGACCTACCGCCCGGAAGATCGCCTCCCAGTTGCGCTGCGCTCGAGACAGCTCCTCCTGGGCAGCTTCCTTCTCGGTCAATCTGTTGCGTGAACTATGAAACCGGCCATGCCGTTCTTCGAGTCTTGGAGCTTGTGTACGATAACATCGCAGAGGACAGTTGATCCGTCTCGGCGCAGATATCGCTTCCTCATGCGGTAGCTGCTCTTGCTGCCCCTGCGCAGCCTGTCCACCTCGTCCTGCGTCGCGGAGCGGTCGTCGGGGTGCGTGAGGGCCATGCAGTCGGCTCCGTCCAGCCACCCCTCTTCGTATCCGAGCATTCTGCACATGGCGTCGTTGGCGTGTGTGAGGATGCCGTCGCTGGTGATGAGCATCATTCCCACGGGAGCCTGGTCGAAGGCGGCCTTGAACCGCTCCTCGCTCTCCCGGAGAGCAGCTTCAGTCATTCTGCTCGCGGTGATGTCGCGCGCAACGCCCTCTACGGCGGTGACCAGGCCATCCTCTCCGAGGACGGGGCTCTCGAAGACCTCGAGGAGCCTCACAGAGCCGTCACGATGCAGGATCTCCACCTGATAGGGCGGGGGCTTCACCCCGGACAGGCTGAGATTCGTCATCTCCACGGACCGTCTGTTCGTCTCGGAGTCCGTCATGTACTTCGAGTAGTGCTCGAGAAACTCGGCACGGTCGTAGCCGAGCATCCTCGTTACTGAAGGGCTGACGAAGGTGAAGACACCTCTGGAATCGTGCCGGTAGAAGAAGAACTCGGATGGCAGGTCGTTCAGGAGCCTCTGGAAGTCGGCTTCTTTCTTCCCGAGAGCCCGACGGAGCTCGTCGATCTCCAGAGCCTGCCGCTCGAGGCTCCGCAGAGCATCGCGGAGTCTTTCGATCTCCTCGATCAGCTCGGCCCTGGTGCGTCGTTCGTTGCTCACGGCTCTTCCCTCCGATGGCCGCCGAGCAAGCAGTCGCACATTCAGGAAGAGCGCCCTGCCACTCCTCAGGGTTTCATATCGGAAGTATTGACCGGAATGTCAAGCGTGTGTAGTGATTCCACCGGAAGCAGTTGACACTCCGATGGCGCACGAGGTCTTGGAGGGGTGCGATGGGAATCGTCGGCGTCATTGCAGTGGTATTCGTCGCCGTTCTGCTTGTCTCTCGTGCATCCGCGCGAGGATCCCGCTGGAGGCGGACCATGGGCACCGTGCTCTCCAGCGAGGTCAGGCCCGCCGGCGGTCAGGGGGATGCGTGGGTGCCGGTGGTGACATTCCAGTACAGGCACGACGGCAGGGACTTCACGATGACCACCGACGAAGCGTACCGGGGGGCGACAGGGTCGCCATCCAGGTTCAACCCCTGGTCCATTCCCCGAAGCCGCGAATCCGCAATGGCTTCCATCTCCAACCTGCAACCCGGTGCTGAATGTACTGTCTATTACGATGCGTCCGACCCTTCCACCGCCATGCTGTCCTCAGCCGCCGCTCCAGCAGCGGCGGTGAGATTCGCTCTTGCAGTGGCGGTTGCAGCAGTGCTCGTCGCCGGCCTGGTCGCCTTTCTCTTTGCGTCCAGCGGAAAGTGAAGGGGCAGTTGTCCGTTGACGCAACCGATGCCCGGGCCGTATCATCGGCGCGCCTCACGGTTCCCCGGTAGCTCAATCGGCAGAGCGGGTGGCTGTTAACCACTAGGTTCGAGGTTCAAGTCCTCGCCGGGGAGCCAGGGTATTCTGTGCTTCATCTTGTTTTCCAGAGCAACGACAAGCTCTCCTTGTCTGCCATCCTTGACATCCCTGATTTGTTGAGCGATAACATGTTACAGCCGGAAGGCAGGTAATGGGGACTGAATACCGAATCCCGGTGTTTCCAGTCATGCTGTTAACCAGCATCCTGCCTGGGATTAGTCAATCTGCCGAGCCTCCTGCGAACTCGATCCCCGTCATCGTACAGAGGCTGATGCCAGGACGCTGGTCTCCGCTGCTGCTTTGCCAGCTGGCTTGGAACCACATCGATGGGTTCGAGTTCGAACTCGCTCTGGACCAGGTCACCAACCATCCCGGCTTCCTCGACACGGCGGCAGACTGCGGACTGCTGTTCATCGTGACTCCTTCGGAGTCGTACGATCTGTCTCTACTCGGCCCTGGATGCCGTGCACACTACGACACGCTCGGGAGCAGTTCCGCATTCATCGAGACGAATGACTCGGGGTCAGCTATCACCTCTACATTCACCGCCTCTGCGTTGCAGGCCGAGCTGGATGGCCTGGCCGAAGACCTTGTGGAAGCATATTCGGGAAACGATGCCTTCTGGTGCTGGAAGCTGATGGACGAGGCGCCCACTGCTCAGCGCGGGAGGATGTTCACTGCATCGCCATATGACCAGTACTTCCCGAACATGTTCCCCTACCACTCCATGGCGGACACCTGCATGCTGGTGACGGACTCTGCCTCGGTCTACTCGTGGCTGAAGTGGGTCATCGAACACGAGGACGAGGAGCATCCGGTATCCACGGTATTCGCCGGGATGCCCTACATCCAGTCCTGGGCCGGTTACACGCATCCGGATGGAGTACCCGATGCTGCGACTCACGCCAGCATCGTCCGGGCATATGTGGGCATGCGCTACCAGCATTATCCCATTGTCAGTCATCCGAACGTATTCGACAACTTCCCCGAGATGCTCCAGGTGGACATCTATCCGTTCCGGCAGGTCGGGATAGAGTACCAGGAACAGCACTCTTACGCACCGGAGCTCGGCGACGGGCTCTACACGACTCTGTTCGAACATGCGGAGACAGGGATGGACTCGACCTTCCTGCCTGCGCTCGAAGATGGGCTGGCTCTTCATTACTTTCCCCAGGCTTTCGGCATGGCCGGGGGAGAGGAAATGTGGGAGTATGAATACCCGGATTGGGTACTCAACTATGGCTCGTACTCCTACCGCATCCCTACACCCGCCGAGTTCCGGATGCTGTGCAACACCGCTCTGCTCCGTCAGGCGAAGGGCATCTTTCCGTACAGCCTCATGAGCTACACAGAGGGCGACTGGTTCAGCGCCTCACTGCTCGACGAGGACCTCGTTCCGTGGGATGCGCCCTTCGAGGACTACTGCTACCGAACACGAGCACAGGACAGCATCACCTACACACGCCCGGACTACTACCCACCCTTCATCGAGGGCTTCGACCCGCTCTACGCAGGCCCGGGACCGGAACCGTACAATCCCGGCCAGAGGCAGCGCGAGAGCTTCCTGGAGTGGAAGTTCGCCCCCTATGCACGCCTGTGGAACAGCCTGGGCGAGACTCTGGCCGGCATCGCCTTCATCGCACCCGAGCTGGCGGAACTCGCCTGGCTGGATGACGATGGTGCTCCTGACGCCTTCGAGGTGGTCCCTGAGATACAGTGCAACATGGGCCCGGAGCAGCGGGTATTCGTGGGCGATCATCACTACCTGTTCTACGTCAATCGCTGCTGCAGTGATTCGATGCACATCTTCGACGTTGGTTACTACGCAGGAGGCGACCTGCCGCCACCGGAGGCTTACGCCCTTGACCACACGCGCCGAGTGCTGATCCCCTGGTTCGAGTTCGATGCCGACTACTGCGGCTACCCCGACACCCTCGGTCCTGGAGAGGCGCGGCTGGTCGAGCTGATCGACGAGGAGGAGGATGTCGACATCAGGATAACCTCCCCCGATGTGCACTCCCGATACAACCAGTCCATTATTGACAGGGACGAGTTCGACTTCACCGCAGGCGACACGATCGTCATTCTGGGTACTTTCTACAATTTGGGCACCGAGGCAACCCAGGATGTGGATATTACCCTGACCGACATCACCGGTAACAGCGTCATCGGGAGGGATACGCTGGATTTCGGCGGCCTGGACAGCATCTACGTCCCGGATGACGCAACTGCCTCCATCGTCTGGACCACGGATTCCGATGACATCGGTATCCACCTGCTGGAGTTGTCGGCGGAGCAGGTGGGTACTGAAGACCTGAGGGACAACTCGGTCTCGGTCCCCTTCCTCATACGACCGCGTGACTATGCCACCGAGGTCCGAGAGGATCCCTGGGACATGATGGAAGCCGAGTCAGATCCGCCTGTATGGTTGACAGACGACATCGAGGCGATCGAAGGATACCAGAGGCTGTGGCTTTCGGGCGCCTGGACGGATTCTGTTGGAGGGATGTTCGAGGGGGCGCTGGATCCCGAGGCGGAGAGCTATCCAGACAACATCCCCGGACAGATCTCTCTGGCCATCCCCTCCGCGTCGGGACGCTGGATCGACTCGGACGAGTACTGCATGCTGAGCTTCGCCGGCATCTGGCAGTCGGACTGGCACGGGGCGAACTCCCACTGCCCGACCTACGCGGCCTGGAAAGACTCCCACGGGCAGATGAGCGATTGGTACTACATCAATGATGTCTCCCAGAGCCTCAGGAATGGATGGCAGACATTCCATACGACGGGACCGATTGACCTCAGAGAACTGGATGATCCGGATCCCTGGTCCGGAGAGCACATGCAGGAGTTATGGCTGATGTTCCGGCCAGTAGCCCCGAGTGTGTCCGAAGCCCCGATCTTCATCCGGCTGAGCTGGGTCAGGCTGGAGGAGTCGTGAGGCTCCTGCTTCCGGGCTGCATAGGCATGATAACGATCCTTCTTCCTGATGGTGTTCGCGCTCAAGATGCGCCACCTACACTTATGTGGGCAAGGGAGTATTTTAATAGCAATATATGTTATTTTAATCATGTTATTGAAACATATGATGGCGGGTATGCAATTGCCGCACTGCTATCCGATGTGAACCTACCAGTGATCCGCCTTGACGCAAATGGTAATGTTCTGTGGACTTCCGGCGGTGCATTCTATTATCCCCGCCTGAACTGGATAGATGAGATTTCAGATAACAGCCTCATCGCAACAGGGGCAGCAAGGTCGTATGAAGCCGGTTCTCTTGGCCTTGTTGTGGAGAAGATATCAGTTTCTGGTTCGGTTTTATGGGCAAAGATATACGATCCTTCAAACGAAAGCGATGTCGGTGTTTCTATAACACCTTTACCTGACAATGGTTTTGCCATTTGTGGATACCGAGATGAGAACATTCCGTGGATTATTCGCACGGATTCTTATGGCGATACACTCTGGACCAGGACCTGGGATGACGGATGGGCTCGGGCGCGGAGGGTAGTGTACTACGAAGATGGTCTGACCGTCTTCGCTGACGGCGGGCTCATGTACGGACCGTTGCTCCTCAGGTACGACATGGATGGCAACCTGGAATGGGTGCAGGACTACTCCCTGGAGTTCCCTACCAGTTACGAGTGGGGGGGATCTCTCTGCCTGACGCCCGGGGGTTCGGGATACACCTTCGTGACGGACTGGTACTCCTGGATGGTCCCAACGGACTGGTCCGGCAACGAGCAGTGGCGGGAGGAGGTACTCGGCGAAGGGCACAGGGTCGGGCTCTGCCTGAGTCCCACGATGGACGGAGGCTACATCTTCTCCGGCAGGGGGAGCTACTGGGGAGAGCCGCTGGATGCTCTCGGCCTGCATTCCTCCCCGGCAGACACCGGCTCGACCTGGGACGGCTGGCTGGTGAAGATGGATGCCCAGGGGCAGGAGCAGTGGTTCGTGTACAACAGCCAGCTGAGTCGTGACAACTACTTCAACTGCGTGCAGCAGCTCTCTCAGGGAGGGTACATCGTTGCCGGCCAGATCCGGGACGCCTCAGGGGGATACAACTACAACGGTTACCTGCTGCGCTACGCTCCCGAGACCGGGATAGAGGGAGACGAACCAGCCTCTGACGTGCTGACGCTCACCCCCTCCTCCAATCCGTTCAGCTCATCCGTATCGATCATCTGCGAGGGTGATGCCCTCCCTAGCCGACTCATGGTCTATGACATCACGGGAAGGTTGATCCGGAGCCTCTCTGATCGAGAGGGCTCGTCATTCCTGTGGGATGGAAGGGATGGCTCCGGTGAGGATGTCCCCACCGGCACCTACCTGGTCCGGGGTGCGATCGATGGGCAGGCAACGTCGATCAGGGTCGTGAAACTGTAGCCCTTCCTCCTTGATCTCGTCCGGATCGCCTCAGCTCCCTTTCCGTCACCACCCGTCGATCACAGTTGTCCCCCAGGGCCTCGGCATCCCTGAGCACCCGCTTCGGCAGCTCGAGCAGATCGAGCCACTGGGTCACGCTCGCCCTCGACACCCCAAGCCCGCCATATCCAGCGCAGCAGGATATGGCCGCGTCGCCAGTTGTTTCGCCCTGCGAAACAACGAGAGACCATGCTATCCATCACAGGGCGCGCAGATCGCTGGGTTCCGGCAAGTCTTTGCTGGCTTTGGCTCTGGGCGTCTAACTGGTAGCCTGATCGGGATGCTCAGGACGGGTCCGTGAATAGTTCGCCTTGATAGCGATACGGGGAGCCAGTTCTTATTTATTGTTAACCAACAACATGGGCGATTAGATCGTATGTGCGGCGGCTTCTGTGATCGACTGCCGACAGCGAAGTCTGGCCTATTCCAGCACGATGAACTTCGAGCAGATCCTTTCGCCGGGTGCTTCCAGAACGGCCTGGTAGCAGGCCGAGGGGAGGTCCGGGAGCACGAGTTCTTGGTGACCGGCTTCGACCACTCCGGCAAGGGGCTCGGAGACGAGTCTGCCCGAGAGATCATAGATCCTCAGGTCGGCCTGCCCCGCCTCGGGCAGGTACACATCAAGCGTGACCGCTCCCGGCGACGGGTTGCCTGACAGGATCGTCAGCGAAGGCTCCGGGGGCTCGCCACCCCCCGGCGCGCCCATCAGGTCATACAGCACCGTGACCTTGTCGAGGACCGGCGTCAGCGGTGGAACCGCTGTAGACAGGTTCACACGGTACTGGAAGTACCACGTGGGATCGGGAAGGTATGGGCCGAGGCTCCCCGGGGCAGCCATCTCGGGAGACCATTCGCCCATGTCCGCCGGATCGTTCGACGCCCTCACCTGGAAGGTCAGGCCGGTCCCGGCAGGGGTTGTCGACTCCCAGGTGAGGTCAGTCCACTGCTCCTGGCTCCCCCCGGGAGGGTCCAGGATCGACGATTCCAGCCAGCCAGAGGTCGAACGGCTGAACTCGTACCAGCGAACGCCGGCTACGCCGTCGCTGTATACCGCATCCATGTCCCCGTCCAGATCGAGGTCATATCCCATGACGTCGGCGGCCCACCAGATGGAGGAGTCCAGCTCGTGCCGGTTCCAGTTCAAAGCGTCGCTTGTGACGTTCTCGTACCATGCAACGAGCCTCTCACCCCACTCGCCTCCCGAGCAGGCCATGGCGTCCATGTCACCGTCGCCGTCGAGGTCGGCACAATCAGCGGAGAAGGCGCCAGAGAGGTTGTTGTCGATCGAGTGCTTCACCCAGGTCTGCCCGGCCCCGTCGGCATTCTCGACCCAGATGACCATGCCCGTAACTGTGTACGGGTCGCTGGCTGCAGCAAGCACGTCATTGTCGCCGTCATCATCAATGTCGACAACTTCGAGCCCGAACGAGGGGAACCCCTGGTAACCTCCGTGGATCTCATCGCAGACTACACGCGCTTCCCAGGCTCCGCCGAGACCATCGAGATTCTCGAAGAAGACGATCTTCGGGCTGGCACCTCGCTCTATCACGATGTCGCAGTCTCCGTCACCGTTCAGATCACCGATCCGTATCGATGAGATACCGCCATATGACGTCGACACCGTGTGGTCCTGCCAGAAGCTGCCGACTCCATCAAGGTTCTCGGACCAGAGGATCGTGGGAGGAGAAATGTCATTGCCGTAAGCCACGTCGGAATCCCCGTCTCCGTCGATATCCCCGGCCCGGATGCTCCAGATGTTCTCCAGTGTCCCGATCTCGTGCTCGATCCAGGCGCCTCCCGAGGTGTTCTCAAGCCATCTCGGCCCATCGAAGGTGGAGACCACCAGGTCCCAGTCGCCATCCTGGTCAATGTCCACCGCATCTATCGAATGCGTCGACTGGAGCGAGTCCGCGATGATAGTCCTCGCCCAGTTCAGCCCGGTTCCATCGAGGTTCTCCCAGTGGGATACCCTGGCCCAGGTGGCCTGCACCCCCACCACATCAGGGTCTCCATCACCATCCGTATCGACGATCACCATCTCGTCAGCTCCAGGCCCGGACGAGTGGATCCAGTGAAGGATGGATGAGTAGGTCAGGATGATGCAGCCACCTGTCCCCGCATAGCTGATGCCCGAGCACGAGTCAAAGCTCTGCAGCCAGTACGTAACCGGACCCGGGACATCCGGCCCGCCGGACCAGTCCTCCTGGACGCTCCCGAAGCACAGCCCGATCGAAGGAAGGGTGAAGAGAAGACTGAAGGCCCGAAGCGCCCTCATGGCTCTGTCGCCTCCTCGAGCCACACCCGCCCTATGCGCACCCGCCTGTCCAGCACCGGCTGCTCCGGGTATCTGAACCCCAGCCAGAGCCTCTTGATGGTCAGGCCCTCCCACTCCTCTACCAGATCGATGACCTCGGTTCTACCGTAGGTCATCGCGAGCTCCCCGACCTCCATGCTGTCGACGTCGTTGTCCGAGTCCACCCAGCCCAGCATGATGTCGGCAGCCGTCCCCGTGGTCTTCCCCACCAGGCTGAACCGGTTGTACATGTCCCCGTCGATCCAGTACAGCGAGCTCGCAGGGATGTGCAGCACCAGACAGTTGTCGTCGAGGTGCCCCGAGGGGATCGTCCCCTCGAACATCCCCCCGATCGAGTCGGTCCATGCCGAAGCGTCCCAGTTGTACACCGTGTCGATGTCGGCGGTCTTCCAGGCCGGAGGGCTCACCGCAGCCTCGCGCATATCCCAGGGATCGTCCAGGACCTCGGCGGAGTAGTCACGTGGCTCCACCAGGAAGGCAACCCGCACCACGTTGTCCGTCGTGTCCGGCTCGCCCGTCCACTTCGCAACGCGCAGCTCCAGCAGGTGTGCGCCGATGTCCGCCCCGTCGAGGCTCCACTCGAAGTGCGCCGTGTCGGAGGCCGCCGTATAGCCCCCGGTGGAGAGCGCAGGGAGGTTTATCGTCGCGGTCTGCCCTATCTGCGTGGAGTCGTCCGTGATGTCGTAGAGGGTCACCGACACGTTCTGTCTCGCCGTGGTGAGCATGTTGTACACACGGGCGTATATGTCCAGGTCCTCCCCCGCAGTGAAGCGGTACTCCCGGGTGGCGCCCGAGGAGCCCTCCGCCCAGACGTCCGGCGCCGTCACCCTGGTATCGGCCACACTGGAGATGCCCGTGACGAACTGCACCAGCCGCCCCTGGCCGGCGTCGAGCGTGTCCAGGAAGCTGTACACGCCTTCGTCCTCGTCCACCGGGATGATGAAGCGCCTGTGGTGGTCCAGGGCATACTCCGTGAGCACGCCTTCCGGGAAGTCGTCCTCGTCGCAGGTGATCAGGAACTCGTGACCGTCCTCCCGGCACTGGCGGTTGAGGTAGTAGAGGTAGCAGGAGCTCTCCCCGGCATCGGTGAAGACCTTTATCACAGGATCTACGGTAAGATACGCGGGTATCGTCGAGGAGGTGTCCTCTATCGTCGCCGCATCCTCGTAACGGGCCCACCAGCCGAGCCCCCTCATCTCGGGCCCGATGGTCTTCACCTCGCCCAGCACCTCCCCGATGCCGTTCCAGATGTTGGCGAAGGGCGCATACTTCCACTCGTTGTAGTTCTGCGCCTGGCGCTCGCCGCCTCCGTCCGGGGCGGGCGACAGCTCGAACAGCGGGTCGTAGCCGTCGAACGGGGGGATGCTCTCGGGGCTGCACACGTCCTCCTGCACCCGCCCGCTGTACACCCACTCCTCGTACGGCGCGTCGAAGGGGATCAGGTCCCAGTCCAGGAGCGAGCAGGCTATCCAGTCACCCTCTGGGTCTCCCGGGAACTCGTGGAAGCTCCTCACGCAGTAGGGGAACACCCCATCCATCTGGTGGAGCAGAGCGAGGTTGCACAGCATCCGGAACTCGGCGATCGACGGCTGGCGATAGTCCAGCGACTCGTAGTCCAGGTTGTCCAGGCGGTCGCGCATCGCAGGCCCGCCGAAGCCCCCGAAGAGCTGTGTGTAGAAGTACACCGGCATCTCGCCGGCATTCGCCACCACGGTGTCCATCGACTCCTCGCACAGCTCGACGAGGTACAGCCAGCAGCTGTCGCTCATCGTGGTCAGGATGTCCATGTCCACCTGACGATAGGTGTAGCGGTTGAAACAGATGAATGGCATGGAGTTGGATTCCGTAGCACTGCCGTCGGGGTACGTGAACTCCATGTCCCGGATCGCACCGACGCACCTCCCCATGTCGGCCAGGGTGCCGAACTCGTGGGGCCTGTTCTCGATCCCGGGGTACCTGTCGGGGTCGTAGGTCAGCAGCGTGCCCAGAGTGGTGCTCACGGGGATCGTGCTCGCTGTCTGGTCGAAGGCCCACTTGAGCCACGAGAACACCCCCTCGGGATCGATCTCCTCCATCGTCGGTGTCGGGGGGATGCTCTGCGACCATGCCTGGGTGAACATGTCCGGGTAGTAGGTCATGTACTCCAGCGTTGGGTCCTCGCTCGCCGTGACCATGTTCGCCCGCTGGTTAGTGTTGCCCTCGTCCCACAGCCCGAAGAACCAGTAGGCGGGATGGCCCGAGGTCCTGTCGTGCAGAAGGAGCATCCACTTCGCAGGCAGGGAGTCATAGAACGCCGGCCCGCTGTAGTATGCGCTCAGCTCGTCCCAGTCGGGCTCGCCGGACTCGACGAGGACCTTTGCGAAGGCCCTGGCCTGGTCCAGGTCGTACTCCGGCCAGCGGAACCACAGACCCGTCGAGTCATCCGACGTGTTGATGAAGGCGCCCATCTCCACGGGCAGAAGAACGAAGACCATTCCGAGGGTTTCGCAGTACTTCAGAGTAGAATCGGTTGACTCATCTGTCGGCCAGGCCCATGCGTCCACACCGTCGAAGTACTTCCAGGAGAGCATCGCGAGATGCTCAAGCGTCATGTCCGACAGCTCGGGCGTCTCGTTCTTGTTGATCCGGATGCCTATCGTGGGGAGATTGTTGTCGGGGGGAGTGTCTGCACCGACAACCAGGATGCACACCATCAGGAAGAGAAGTGCATGTTTCATCACGCAACTCCCTTCTCACGCACCGATCCCGAAGTGCAGTATGGACTCACACACTGCGCGGGTCAATACACCTGTGTCTCCTGCCCCTCATCTCCCT
>CAZMTK010000012.1:0-27695 GCA_964569245.1 uncultured bacterium
TGGAGAACAGAGCGGGATTGACTCATAGGTTGGACCTATGAAATGGGGCAGGTCATCGGAGGTAAATATGACCTTTCGCAATTTCATTATCACGCTGAATCAGCAAATTGGAATTGAATTGCCAGATGACTTGGAAACAATTACTGATGAAATTGTTTTGGCTCAAAGAGTGCTCGAAAGGTTGAATGAATACTTCTTTCAGACGTACGACGGCATTGGGACAACCACAGTAAACGACAAGGAATATCAATACTTTTCTGAGTTTCACAAATTCTGGGAAACTCATCATGCTGAAATTCTAAACGCAAGAATTAACCGAACGCAGGCACGGATGGCTGCCCGTGCCTTGCATAGCGCCTTGCTGAAGTATGGAGCAGATATTTTCAATGTCACACTGAACACACGCGGTCTCTCAAAGCAGGCAATAGCGCAGGTTAGATTCTTCACCGCCAATCAGGATTTTCGTGAGCCACCCGAAGACCAATTTGGAAAGTATCTTGAAGACTACACGCAATTTGACTCTCGCGCAATCGCTGCTGATCCCGCTAGCTTCTTGAGTTTCTTGGGCATGACACGACTATCTCAAAGTGATAAGCGTCTTGACTATGCTAAACATGCCGCCGAGTTTCTACTTGAGTGCAAGATAGAAAGCTATGGCATCGCGGGATACTATGGGAATGACGCCGGGGAGATTCGACAGGCGTTTTTAGCCAATGTGGGCATGGGCTACGGACGCAAGAAGACCGATATGTTTATCCGCGACATGGTGGTGCTCGGTGTATGGCCTGATTTGTCGAATATGCAAGTCATTGATGTGGCCAGCGACCGCAACACCATGAAACTCGCCTTACGGACCCGCATTCTACAGACGGATATTCCTTTGCTTTCCAGTTTTCTCGATATTTTTGGCTACCAATATGAATATATTGACGCAAAGAGCGCGGCGGCCTGGCGTGCAGTTTGGGAAGAATGGAAGGCGATAGAACCTAAAACCGCACCTATTGCACCCTGCATGATGGACTTTCTACTCTATAGAATTGGACGTGAATACTGCGACGACAAGTTGGTCGAATTTGCCTGCGGAAACGGGCATCGTTTTTTCCATTTTGGCGCACGGCTACAACTATGCCGTGAATGTCGCAGCACGTTGACGCCTGTCAGAAGGCTTCTGCCTTGTCAGGTTGAGAGCCAGCAGTTACCACGTGATGAAGAAGGCGCGTTGCGCTTGGACGAATCGAATCTACTCCGAACTTTTGACGGTGTCTGTATTTTTGAATCAGTTTGCCAACCTAAGGCAGATGATTTCAAGAAACTCTCTCCACCAAAAGCCATTTCGATTGTTGGACGTACAGGCTGGACGGACTCGTATGCTTACAAGGATGAAGGTGGCGGCGGAATGATGGGGTAGCTTTCCTTACCAAAACGCCACCTAACCAGCGTTTCCAGCCGACCCGCTCCGCTTCGCTTCGCTCCGCTACGCGGGCGGCTGAAACGCAGGCCGTTAGACCAAATGAAAGAAAAGTTTGGCCATGGCAAAACGAAATGTTTATAAACATTCCATCGACCTTAAGCAACTAAAGATAAAAAATGCCGAACGAAATGAATTTGCAAAAAGACTTGAAGATATACCTTATCGTGGATATGAGGTAGAGGGTATAACCGATGGTAGAAAAATTGTTATTGTGAAACCGGGAGGGAAACAAGCTTGGGGGAAGATGCGGAAAGAAGACTTTTTTGTCTTCATATACAATCCATCAGCGCAAAGCCTTTGGCAAATAACTCATAAACAGATACTGGAAGATTTGATTCAAAAAGCTAAAGCGGATCGCACAGCAACTATTAAAATTCTTAAAGCATTTAAAAAAGTTTACAAGGGAGAAGACCCTGATGACGTATTAGAATCAGTTTCTTTGAATAATCCGATAGGCGAAAATCCTGAAGCCCTTTTGAAAGCTTATAAATGGATTTGGGGACAGGAAGATGTAAATTATCCAACGGGTCAAGGAAGAGACATGTCATGGGCAGGTATTAAAAACCTTTTAGATTCTCTATCGAAAGAATAATCTTGTATTAAAATGAGGGATGCCAATGAAATACAAAACTTCAGAAGAAAGTAACACATTACCCACTATGGTTATGGAGAGTTCCGAGTATTCTCCAAACCAGTGTGTATTTCGCGATGATGAAATTGGTGTTTGGCTTTACCATGCCAATTGCATTGAATTCATGGATATGCTTATAGCCAAATATCCTGATGGTAGGTTTGACATGATCTTTGCAGATCCCCCTTATTTTCTTTCAAATGGTGGCATTACCTGCCATGCAGGGAAAATGGTAAGAGTTGATAAAGGGCAATGGGACAAATCGAACGGACCGGAGATGAATCATGAGTTCAACATGGCTTGGCTCTCGAGATGCCAAAATATCTTAAAACCAAATGGAACTATTTGGGTATCAGGTACCCACCATGTCATCCACTCTGTTGGTTATGCCATGCAACAGTTGGGCATGAAGATATTGAACGATATTACTTGGGAAAAACCAAACCCTCCACCAAATCTTTCATGTCGCTATTTCACGCACTCGACAGAGACTATCATCTGGGCGGCAAAGAACGAAAAGTCCAAACACTGCTTCAACTACGAAAAGATTCGAGCCATCAACAATGGCAAGCAAATGAAATCCGTATGGACAATCCCCGCTCCTAATGGTGTCGAGAAAGATTTCGGCAAGCATCCGACTCAAAAACCAGTTCAACTTCTGGAGAGAATCATCCTGGCAAGCACGAATGAAGGCGACTGGATATTTGACCCTTTCTCAGGAAGCTCTACAACCGGTGTCGCCGCCATAAGACTTCGGCGAAGATTTGTTGGTTGTGAGTTGGAAACTCAATTCATAACCCTATCTTTAAAGCGCCTCAACCAAGCTATCAGAGAACGAAAATCCACTTTTGAATTCACGGAGGCGTCCATATGAAAACAGGTGGTTTAGGTGGTGCGAATACGCTCACCGGATTGAACTTTGAGAATAAGGTTGATCTCCTGAAACTACTTAATAAAATTCCTGGGTACAAAGTTATAAAGATTCCCGACAAGGCAGGGATGGGCGTTTTCTTTGATGGCAATCTGGTTGCTCGATGCTTTAGAAAACATGATTTTTACAAATTCTTGGAGGAGTCCAATGTCAATTGGAGAAAAATGATCTCCAAGAAATTACTGCCGGATGATGCAATGCTCGTCATTGTCCGTGAGACACTGTTCATTATAGAAGTCAAATATCAACAAGTAGCAGGATCAGTTGACGAAAAATTGCAAACCTGTGATTTCAAACGAAAACAGTATTTGAAACTGGTCGCGCCATTAGGATTAAAGGTTGAATATGTTTATGTTTTAAGCGAATGGTTTAAAAAGCCAGAATATAAGGATGTATTAGATTACATACACAGTGTCAACTGTCACTACAAATTCAATGAATTGCCTCTTACATGGCTTGGTTTACCTACAAAAAGAGTCTAACAACCAATTCCAGCGGACTGTCCGCTGCGCGGCCCGCCGCTGAACCGGCGCGTTAGCCGGATGAACAACACGGCGGAAGTCTGGGGCCGCCAATGGGACAATCGAAGGACAGGAAAGACGAGCGGAGCCGGACCGGGTGGACGGTAGCCACGCCGCCGGGGATGTCGCAAGTCTCGGAACAGGCGCCTGCGTCTACAGCGAAGCAGTCCTTCGGCCAATCGGAGCGGCTGTTCATCGCGGCGTCGGTGACCATCCAAATCGCTCTCGCCCTCTTCTTCGCGATGAGAAAGTGGAGCTTCCCCACAGCGATGCAGATCGGCTGGGTGGTCTACGCACTCGCGATTCCAGCGGTGGCTGTAAGCATCGTGCTTCTCAAGGAACGCAAGCCCTGGTACCTCTGGATAGCTGGCTTCTTGTTTGCGCTTTGGTCGGTGTTCGGCACCGTCGTCGATATCGTTCACCCGGTGTCGTGGCGGTCGCCTATCCTGTGGTCGATCTTCATTCCGTATGTCCTCTTGTACACGGTCAGCCAGATGTTCTACTGGTGGCCACTGCTGCGGCTGCATCGCCCGTCGTGGTTCATCTGGGGCGCGCTGTACGGCGTGAGCACATTTCTCAACTTGACGTCACATTGACAGTTGTCAACGGACACCCGGATTCCCGCGGTCAGGGGACATCCAGTTTCCCGCACCCGCGCGCAGTCCCCTGTCGGCCGGGGTGACATCCGGGTTAGCCGCTTCAGCCGGGGAGGCTGACCGGCTCTCATAGAACCGGTACATTCCCGGCAGTCTGCGATGCATGGAGACGCCTGCATCGCGGGACGGCGGCATTCGCCCTTCGAAGGGAAGCCGCTTCCCCTCCAGGCAACCGGAAGTGAGGGGTGATTCCGGCGTGGCTGCGACGATGATGCTCTGTGCACTCGGGATTCTTCTCACGTGGAATGTCATCTTCCGCGGCAGGCCAGTGCCGGGGAGGCATCGGATCGGCGCCGAACCGCCACGGATTTCCGTGATCATTCCGGCGAGAAACGAGGAGAGGCGGATAGGCAGGCTCCTGGACTCGCTCGACAGGCAGACAGTGCGGCCGCACGAGGTGATCGTGGTCGACGACCAGTCATCCGACTGCACGGCGGAGGCTGCACGCGAGAGGGGGGCTTCGGTCATCCCGGGCGGGCCCCTTCCGGAGGGCTGGCTCGGCAAGCCCTGGGCTTCCTGGCGAGGAGCCTGCGCCAGCTCGGGGAATCTGCTGCTATTCCTGGATGCCGATACATGGCTCGAGCCCGGCGGCCTCGAGCGTCTGGCCGCCATGCACGAAGGCTGCGGACTGCTGTCGGTTCAGCCATACCATGTGACGGAGAAAGTCTGGGAGCAGTTATCCGCGTTTCCCAACCTCGTTTCGCTGGCCGCAGTGGGGGCATTCACCCCTCTCGGCGACGGTCTGCGCCCCGGAGGCGCATTCGGGCCGTGCTTGATGTGCGACAGGGGGGCTTACTTCCAGACCGGCGGCCACGGAGCAGTGAGAGCCGAGATCCTTGAAGACGTGCGGCTGGCAAGGCTCTTCATGCGAAACCGCCTTGCGGTCCGCTGCCGCATCGGGCGCGGCATCGTCTGCTTCCGTATGTATCCCGGCGGTTTCAAGCAGCTCTTCGACGGCTGGACGAGGGGCGTGGCCTTCGGGGCGTTCTCAGTGAACCCCTTGTTCTCGCTTCTGACGGCGGCCTGGATTACAGGATGCTTCAGCGCCTTCTTCGGGCTGGTCCAGGCTCTTTCCCAGCCTGTGAACGCCGCAAGCGACCTGGCGGGCGTAGCCGCCTACTGCTCCTGCGCGTTGGCGCTGAGATACATGCTGAACGGGGCGGGACGGTTCAGATGGTGGGTTCCACCGCTGTACCCCCTTCCGCTGTTCTTCTTCGGCGCGGTAACGGCATGCTCGCTGGTGCGGGCTTACGTGATCCGCAGGGTTTCGTGGAAGGGGCGAGAGATTCGCACGAGAGTCCGAGGGAGGTAGGCGATGCAGGCGGCTGGACTGCCCGCGGGCTGGACTGTCCTTCTGGACAGCGCAGTCTGGGCCGCGATACAGACATCGCTAGCCTTCCTGTGCTCCCGGCTGCCGGCTTCGGCCCTGGACCCAGGGAGCTGGCTGTTTCGGACGCGAAGCTGGGAAAGGGAAGGAGCCCTCTACGAGAGGCTGTTCCGTGTCAGGAGATGGAAATCGTCGCTGCCTTCGGGAGGGCCGGCATTCGGCGGATTCTCGATGAAGAGATTCGAGTCCCGAGAGAGGGGCTACCTGCAGCGGTGGCTCAGGGAAACTTGCAGGGCCGAGCTGATGCACTGGCTTTCGTTCGTGTCCTCCGGGCTGTTCTTCCTGTGGAATCCGGCATGGCTAGGATCGGTGATCGTGCTCTGCTCCGCCGCGGCGAACATGCCCTGCATCGTTGCGCAGAGACATGTGAGGCCGCGCATCGCGACGATCCTCGGAGTGTCCGATCGTCCGAGCCGCCGGACGGCAGCCTTCCCCGGATGAGGATGGCAGTCCTCAAGGCAATGCGGTCGAGATTTGCCATATGGCGCTGATCGTCAGCTCTGGGAAGACGCTTCTCGAACGGGCGGATCCGCTGAAACGTTCCGGGCCGGTTCCGGTCGCCGCCGGCAATCGCAGAGCCTTTCCCGCGCCCTGCTTCGACGACGACAGGGACTAGCAGCCGGAACGGACATGAGGCGATGCCGCGGCTGCCGGAGACGCAGCCTCTCCAACCCCTGAAGGCGCAATCGGCAGTCTCCCCGGCCCTGTCATGCGACACTTGACTCGGAGTTGCGCATCGCAAAGACTTGGACGGGCGTGAGCTCCGTGGCTGAAGCGCTGCGGGGACGCACGAGAGGAGGGGAAAGATGCTGAGGTCCATCGGCGGGCTGATGTTCTTCTATGGCGTGGGCTCGATCGTGCTGTACTTCCTCCACTACGAGTTCACGATCATGTCCTGGATGAACCGGATGGAAGAACCCGTCGCCTGGGCGATCAGGATAGGCCTGGCCGTGCTGGGCGCGGTGCTCTGGCTGGCAGGAAAGCCCAAGAAGCAGGGCTGAAGGACAGCCAGGCAGGGGTGCGCATGGAGGCCGGCACGGCCTTCTAGACAAGGGTCGGCGTGCGGTCTGCGCTCCGAAACGACTGGAATGGGATGAACATGGGCGCTGATGACAACTCCGGATTCCGCTGCACCGGAGCCAGACATCCGGCTTGTCCGCATTCCGACGGGAAGGCCCGGATGACCGAGTCGCTGAAAACCGGTCTGAACTTCGGAACGACCTCCGCGGCCATCACGACCCTGGGTCTGATGGTAGGCCTGCACTCGGGCACGCACTCTAGGCTCGTCGTACTCGGAGGCATACTCACGATAGCCATAGCGGACGCCTTCTCCGACGCTCTGGGCATCCACGTATCCGAGGAGGCCGAGAACGTACACACCGTGAGGCAGGTCTGGGCCGCCACGGCAATGACCTTCGTCGCCAAGTTCCTCTTTTCGCTGACCTTCGCCGTTCCGGTGCTCCTCCTCCCGCTCTCGACCGCGGTCTTGGCCAGCCTGGCCTGGGGCATAGCCATCATCTCTGTTCTCAGCTACTACCTGGCGAGAGCGCAGGACGAGGCCCCGTGGAAGATAGTGGGCGAGCACATCCTGATAACCCTCGTAGTCATAGGGATCACGCACCTGGTCGGCGACTGGATAGGCGGCCTCGGAGGGTGACGAGCACCGTGCGCCTCGAAGCCGAGACCGAGGGGACGGCGTGCGGCCGGCGCCCCTGAAGGTCGTGGTGAACGACCTGATGCAGAAGGGATACGAATACTGGCTGACGGAGCCCGAAGGGCGGAACTTCCATGCCGGCTTCGAGCCCGAGCTCACGCCGCCCGAGATGCTGGAGCTGGGGGTCTTCGGCGGGAAGTACATGACCGACTGCACGGATGAGTTTCCCGCCTCGTGGTTCGAGAAGGCGAAGCTCTGCCACGAGAGACACGATCCTTCACTGAACTTCTTCGGAGTGAACGCGTCCCAGCCGCTTTCGGTGTGGAGGGCGAAGGGATGGATACATCCCGACGACCCGCGGGGCTGGTTCCAGTGGTACTGCCGCTACTACATGGGAAGAAGGAGTCCTGACGACGAGCGGCAGATCGCCCGCTGGAAGGCTATGAGGCGGCATGTCGCCCAGATACAGAAGCACTGCCGCCCGGGCGACATCTCGTGCCGGCCCAGGCAGCGCCAGGCCCTTCTCAACTGGGCCTACGACAGCAGGAGGCTGTGACCGCTGCGCCAGGCATCGCCCCGCAGGCGGACGCCGCATCCGGACGCCCGGGCTGCGGCCGCGCCAGCCGGGAGGCGCTGTCCCGACCCTCGGGTACTGGTGCCGGAAGCTCAGAGAGGCTGACAGGATGGATGTTGCGGCGCTGAAGCATTTCTTCATGTGGGGAGCGATACTGAACGGCGGGCTCTTCCTGCTGGGCTTCGCGGTGATGAGGCTGGCGGGCGACTGGTTGTACCGGATGAGGGGGGCGTGGTACTCGGTATCGAGGGAGACCTTCGACAGGGTGAACTACGCCGTGTTCGCCTTCTACAAGGTCTGCATCCTGCTGTTCTTCGTGGTGCCCTGGATCGCCCTGGAGATCGTTTCCGGCTGAGCTGAACCGCCTGCAGTTCGATGGATGGAGTCGGGAATGGGCTTCCGCCTGAGGAAGCTGAACCACCGGGCCGCCCTGGCGATACTCCCGATCTGCACCCGGATACACCTTCTAGCGAGCAGTTTCTCTCTGCATGCGAATCCCCGCAGCCAGCCCGGAGCTTCGACTGAGGTGAGTCGGCATTCCATTCCAGCGTGGCGAGAGGCTGCATGATCCCGACGAGACGGGATTCGCGACGTACTTCTTCGCCACGGGGCTCTTCCGCTCCGCCATGCTGCTCCTCTCCGGCGAGTTCATGAAGCGGTGCCTGGCGAAGCGCTGAGGAGCGGTCGGACCAGAAAGGGCGGCGTCACCGCGAACAGCGAGATGGATGCGGAGACGGGCCGGATTCCTCTGCGGCAGTCCCAGCGAAGCCCCGCACCCGATACACGCTACTCCCGGGGGTCGGCCACCCTGCCCATGAACAGGATCGAGCCCGTGAGGTCGTCCGTGATCACGAACACGAACGGCCTGTCAACCCTCATCTCGAACGGAGGCTCGGGCGCGGCGCAGCCCAGCCCCATGACGACGGCAGTAGCTGCCGCAGCCTCAGTCCCGGCCTCGTCCACCTTCACGAAAGCCTTGTGTATCACGGCGCTGATGAAGAGGTCCCTGTCGCCGGTCATTCCGCTGAAGTCGGCTTCTGCTCCGAAGGCGTCGATCATGCCCATCCTCTTCAGCATGTCGGCCAGAGAAAAGGAGCTTGTGAACTCGAACCTCGGGAGGGACAGGGCAACATCCCCGTACGCGAGAGCGCCTCTGATCCTTTCGAGCGTCTCCATGTCGAGCGTCCGCTCGAACTCCTCCAGACCGCCGTCGGGAAGGAGGATCAGCATGCTGCTCGCCCAGTCCGAGTACGGGAGCTTGACGGCGGTGCATCCGCACGCCCTGCAGTGCGCCAGCCTCTCGGTCTGGTGCATCGTAGGAGTCCGGATAGCCTCGCCCTCGAGGGTCGTGAAGTCCTCGTCTCTCGTGAAGGCCTCCTCGAACTGGAAGCCCCAGGAACCCTTGAAATAGACGGCGTTGGTCAGCACGAACCGGGTTATCGAGTCGATGATGCCCGGCGGAATGAGGTCGGGTATCCTGTCCCGTGTCCTCTCCGCGACCCAGTCGTTGATGGCGATCCTGGACCCCTCCTGGTCTCCGGCGAAGTCCAGGTTCTCGGCCCTGGCTCCGTAGAGCGACTCGACCAGGTCCACATACTCGCTGCGCAGGCCGAAGGTCCGCTCGATCCAGACAGCGTTCGCGATCTCCAGCGTCAGGGGTGCAGACTCGTTCTGGACCATCCCGGCCCTGTACTCGGGCCCCAGCCGCTCCAGAAGCGCCGCGAAGGTCAGGTGCAGCCTTTCCGCAGGCAGCGTGAACCTTAGCGCTTCCGCCATCTGCCCCGCGGTCGAGCCCTCCGCGCCTGCGTATGTCATCGCGAGTGCGGTGGAAATGCTGAACGGCGAGAAGAACAGGTTCCCCTCCGGCTGGTCGGCGGTGATCTCCGAATAGAGCGCCAGCGCGAAATCGGTGTTGCCGGCCGCCAGCTCTGCCAGCTCGGCCTCCTCCACCGGCGCCGCCTGCATGGCGGGTCCGCATCCTGCGAGCAGCGAGATGATAATGGCAAAGGCAGGAATCATTCCGGTCACTCCCTCCGGTGCTCTCCTTTGGTGGCGTGTCGGCTCGCGAGCCCTCGCATACAGATATTACATGTTCGTGCCGGACGGTATTCCCCGGGGAGGGAGCATGCTCGAGTTCAGGGAGGTCGGTGCAGGCGACATTCCGTCGCTCTTCGAGGTGAGAACAGGCACCCGGGAGAACCGCTATTCTGCAGAAGAGCTGGAGAGGCTCGGAATCACGCCATGTTCGGTGGAGCGCAAGCTCGGGACGACGCACAGGGGCTGGCTCTGCGAGGACGGAGGGAAGGCGGTCGGGTTCGCCATGGGCGACGGAAGCACCGGCGAGATGTGGGTGATAGCCGTGCTGCCGTCTCACGAGGGCATGGGAGTCGGCTCGCGCCTGCTTCGGCTGGTGGAGGAATGGCTGGCATCCCGGGGATGGCGGCAGGCATGGCTCACCACCGACGAGGACACGAGCCTCAGAGCGTACGGGTTCTACCTCTGCGAGGGCTGGCGGGACCTCGAGGTGCGCGGAGGGCTGAGGTACATGGTGAAGGATCTCGATGAACTCTGATGCTGCGTTCCTGCACGTGGATCTCTCCACCTGCTCCGTCGAGCGGAGGCGCCTGGATGAGTCACTCCTCTCACGGTGGATCGGCGGCAGGGGGCTGGCCGGCTGCTTCCTGAGACCCAGATGCGGCGAGTCGTGGGACTCGCCCGACATGCCGCTCGTCCTCATGAAGGGGCCTCTGGCAGGGACTCCGGCGCCCGCCTCGGGGAGGATGTGCTTCATGTCCCGCTCCCCTCTCACGGGAACCGTGGGAGACTGCTCGGTGGGCGGCGCGATGGCCTTCCAGCTCGGCAGGGCGGGCTGGGCTGGGATCGTCTTCACCGGCAGGAGCTCGCGGCCCTGCGGTCTGGAGGTGCGTGACGGCAGGGCTGAGCTCGTTGACGCGAGCGGCCTCCTGGGAAGGGACGTGAACGAGATCAGGTCCCTGCTCTCGGACCGGGGGTCGGTCGCTCTCACGGGGCCCGCAGCGGACAACGGCGTGCTCTTCGCCAGCGTGATGGTGGACGGCGCGCACGCCGCAGGGCGGAACGGCCTCGGCCTGTCGTTCGCCGCGAAGAACCTGAAGTACGTCTCCGTAGTCGGATCCGGAACCGTACCGGTGAGCGATCCAGCCAGGCTGGAGAGGGCGTGCGAGCAGATCTACAGGCTGATGGCCTCCAGCCCGGTCATCATGGGCGGGTTCGGGCTCAGGAACATGGGCACCGGAGCGCTCTACGACCTGATGCACGCGAGGGGCATGATGCCCACCGCCAACTTCAGGAGAACGAGGTTCGACCCCGCTCCGGGGATGAACGCTCCTGCCCTGAGGCGGCTGTTCGGCGCGCGACGCGCCGGCTGCGCCGGGTGCCGAATCCTCTGCAAGAAGATCGGCTCTGACGGCGTTCACATCCCGGAGTTCGAGACCATGTCGCACTTCAGCGCCCTCCTGGAGAACGACCATCTGCCCACGGTAGTCGAAGCCAACGACATCTGCAACAGGATGGGCATGGACACCATCTCGGCCGGAGCCACTCTCGCCTGCCACGCAGAGGTCACGGGCAGGAGGCTGCCGCCCGGCGAGATACTCTCGCTCCTCTCCGACATCGCGCTGGGGAGGATGCCTGCGCTCGCCATGGGCTCGAGGAGATACGCCGAGGCTGAGGGGATTCCCCGGACCTCAATGTCCGTGAAGAGTCTGGAGCTGCCCGCCTATGATCCGAGGGGAGCATACGGGATGGCCCTGGCATATGCGGTATCGACGCGCGGCGGCTGCCATCTGAGAGCCTATCCGATAAGCCACGAGATACTGAGGAAGCCGGTGGTGACGGACAGGATGTCGTTCTCGGGGAAGGCAAGGATCATAAAGATAGCCGAGGATGCCAATGCCGCCATCGATTCCATCGGCGCCTGCAAGTTCTGCTTCTTCGGGGCCTCGCTCGAGGAGTATGCCGAAGCCGTATCCGCCGTGACGGGAGTGGAGACGAGCGCTCACGACCTCCTGCGTTCCGGCGAGAGGATCTATGCCCGCGAGAGGCAGATGAACACCGAGTTCGGCTTCGGCAGGGAGGACGACGACCTCCCTGCGAGGTTCTTCGAGGAGGCCGGGACGTCCACGGACTGGATGGAGACCCCGCCTCTACCCCGGAGCGGGTTCCTCGACGCACTCGACAGGTACTACCGGATACGCGGGCTGGACGGGGAGGGCCGCCTGCTTCCCGGGAAGGCGGCCGAGCTGGGTCTCGAGGGAGACTCCAGGGCGGGGGATCCCCTGTGAAGGATCTCCTTGGGAAGTATGCGGACAAGCTCGGAGCCGCCGGCATGGCCGATCCCTCGCTGGTGGTGATGGCGGGTCTGGACGACGAGGTCTTCTGGAACAGGCCCGATCCATCGGCGGCTGTGCTGGAGGAGGTGCTCTCGGGGCTGGACGTCAATTCCATCCTCTTCGCGAGGCCTGCCGAGCCCTACTGGACGATGATCTCCCTTCTGGCCGAGGAGGCCGGCGGCGCGATAGCCCCGACCGATTGCGAGACCAGGACCTTCCTCCACGACATTCCTGTGTCTCCCGACTTCGAGGCCGGCCCTTTGCTGAGCCGCTTGAAGCGCAGGAAGAGCGTCGTCGTCCCCGGAAGGGGAGTGGTCGCCTGGGGCACCGTGAGCCCGGAGCAGGCGTTCATATTCTTCAGCTCGGTATGCTTCGCCTGCTTCGTGAAGTTCTGCACGGATTATCTCGAGAGGGCCAGGAGGGGTGCTCTGACCTCCCGCTGGAGGGAGGCCATGCGGCTGGCGAGAGACCTTCTCGACCCTCTTCCCTCGGCCGCTCCGCCGCTCGCCTCGGGGCCTCTATCCTCCGAAGCCGCTGTACGTGCCGCGATGGCCGAGGCCGGGATGGCGACCGTAAGGCTCAGGCTCGTGGATTCCTTCTTCGGCAACATATCGTTCAGGCTGGGAGGGGTTCTCTACATCAGCCAGACGACGTCTTCCATGGACGAGCTGGCCCGGGCGGTGGACGCCTGCCCTCTCGACGGCTCGGCATGCACCAGCATCACGGCTTCCAGCGAGTACACGGCCCACGTCGAGACCATAGCCGCCACCGGCGCCGACGGCGTGCTCCACGGGCATCCGAAGTTCTCCGTGATAATGTCCATGGACTGCCTGGAGCCCGGCTGCCCGGACAGGGGAGCGTGCCATGTCAGGTGCGGGAGGTCGCGCACTGCCGGAGGCGTTCCGGTCGTCCCCGGAGAGGTGGGAACCGGCCCGACCGGGCTGTGCAACACGCTGCCGTCAGCCTTCGGAGAAGGCCGGGGAGTGATCGTCTACGGGCACGGGCTGTTCACCCTTGCCCGCGGGGATTTCAACTGTGCCCTGCAGGACATGCTGGACATCGAGAGAAGATGCAGGCGCGAGTTCCTGGAAGCGGTGGATTCCGCCGGGAGCTCCAAATCGGACGAGGGGATATGAGCAGAATCCTGACCACAGCGGCCATGCTGGCCTGCAGCAACGTATTCATGACCTTCGCCTGGTACGGGCATCTGAAAAACCTCTGTTCGAAGCCGTGGATCGTGGCTGCGGTCGCGAGCTGGGGCATTGCGCTGTTCGAATACCTCATTCAGGTTCCTGCCAACAGGATTGGCAGCCAGGTGATGACTCTGGGCCAGCTGAAGATCCTGCAGGAGGTCATCACGCTGACCGTGTTCGTTCCCTTCTCGATCCTCTACATGAGGCAGAGGCTGTCGCTCGACTACCTTTGGGCGGGTCTGTGCCTGCTCGGAGCGGCCTTCTTCCTGTTCAGGTCGAGGTTCGCAGGGCTCTGAGCGCCGTGCGGCAGCGCCCGTCCCACCGCGTGTCGGAACGGCTGCCCTCGGCGACGCCGCTTGCGGAACATGCCGGTTCGGTGCATAAAAGCGTCTGCCAGATCCCCGGTGCGTGAAGACAGGTAGAATCCCCCAGGCATTCCCGGAGGCGCACTTGAGTTCGTTCAGGGATATGCTCGCCGACAGGAAGGTGCTCGTATTCGACGGCGCCATGGGCACGATGCTCTACGAAAGGGGCGCCGCCGGCGGGAGCTGCTACGACGAGCTCAACCTGACGCGCCCCGACATCGTGCGCTCGGTTCTGGAGGACTATGTCGCTGCAGGCGCCGATGTGATAACGACCAACACGTTCGGGGCGAACCCCCTCGTTCTGCAGAGATACTACGGCCTCGGAGCCAGGGCCGCCGACATAAACGCCGAGGGAGCGGCGATCGCGAGATCCGTCTCAGGAGGGCATCTCGTAGCGGGCTCCGTGGGACCGCTCACAAGGCCGGCCGAGGTCTTCGACGACCTCACCGACTCGGAGATGACCGACGCCTTCCGCGTGCAGATAGGCGCGCTCGTCGCCGGCGGAGTGGACCTCGTGGTCTTCGAGACCTTCAACGACCCGAGGGAGCTCGCCGCCGGGGTCGAGGTGCTGCGGGAGACGGGCGACACGCCCTGCGTCGCCATGCTCACCTTCCTCGAAGGAGGCCAGACCCTGGGGGGACTGCACCCGCTCCATGCAGGGCACATACTCGACAGCCTCGACGCGGATGTGGTGGGCGTCAACTGCGGCACCGGCCCCATGGACATGCTCAAGGTCGTCCAGAAGCTCTGCCAGGCCACGGGCAAGCCCGTGATCGCCATGCCCAACGCAGGGCTGGCGAGGTTCGAGAGGGGGCGCTTCGTCTATCCGCGGAACGTCGAGCACATGGGGCTCTACGCGGCGAGGCTCGTGTCTGCGGGCTGCTGCTGCGTGGGAGGCTGCTGCGGCACCACCCCCGACCACATCAGGGCGGTGTCGGCGGCCGTGAGAGATCTGGTCCCCGGACGCAGGAAGCGCGTGAAGGTGACTGTCCCCGGCCGCGGCGCGGCTCCCGAATCCGAAGCGAGGGTGGAGACCACGCTGTCCCAGATGCTCGCCCGCAGGACGATCCTCAGCGTGGAGGTGGACCCTCCGAGGGGGCCCGACGGCTCGAAGACGCTGGCCAGGCTGAGGCGCCTGAAGGGCATGGGAGTGGACGCGGTGAACGTCTCCGACGGGCCCATGGCGAGGCTCAGGATGTCCCCTTCGGCGTTCTCCTCGATGGTTCAGAGGGAGCTGAACCTGGAGGTGATCATCCATGCGACGTGCAGGGACAAGAACATCCTTGCGCTCCAGTCCGACCTGCTGGGATTCGCGGCGATGGGGCTGAGGAACGTGCTGGCCCTGTCGGGCGATCCGCCGAGCATCGGCGACTATCCGTTCGCAACAGCAGTGTATGACGTCCGCTCCGAGGGGCTGATCAGGATAATAGACTCGCTGAACCACGGGCGGGACCTGCTCGGCAACAGGCTGAACGCTCCTGCGGGGCTCTTCTGCGGCACCGGCGCGCCGTCGGCCCCATCCGATCCCGAATCGGAGGCCAGGCTGGTGGGGCGCAAGGCGGCCGCAGGGCTCAGATTCGTGCAGACCCAGCCCGTATTCGATCTCGAGAGATTCGCGAGCTTCCTCGAGATGCTCAGGCCGCTTGGGCTGCCCGTGATCGCGGGGCTGATGCCTGTCCTGTCCGCGAGCGGTCTGGAATACCTCGAGAACGAGGTTCCCGGAATCCGCATACCGCCCGGGATGCTCGCACTGATGCGAGCGGCCGGAGGAGATGAGGCGCAGCGCGAGACCGGCCTCGCGCATGCCAGGAGCATGCTCGCCTCCCTCCGCAGCCTGGGCGTGCATGGGATATGCATCATGCCGGCCTTGAACGGATACGATGTCGTCGAGGATATCATACGTTAGGGACGTCAGGCTCGGGCTGTCGCCCCGGGCGGTGCTGGCCAGGCTGGGCCGCACCGGAGCCGGAGGCGGGTGGGAAGGGGCTGCAGCCGAAGCGGTCGCGATGGTGAACGCCCTGGCTGAGCCCGTCATCGCCCTGACCAGGACGGGCATCGTCTCCACGTCGGCTCCCTCGGCGGTGCTCGAATGCGCGGAGTTCGTCAGCTCCGACCTCTGCGCGAGGCTGGACGGGTGCGTGAAGTGCACGCTGTTCCTCCTCACGATGGGCGAGGCGCTGGACGCGGCGATAGCCGGCCTCGCCGGCGAACCGTCCCGCCAGCTGCTTGCGGATGCCGCCGGCTCCGAGGCTGCGGAGGCCTGCGCCAGATGGCTGCAGCGCTCCGAGAGCTCCAGGGCGAGACAGGAGGGCTGCAGGGCGCTCCCCAGGTTCAGCCCGGGATACGGCGACTTCGGGCTGGAGAACCAGCGCTGGTTCGTGCAGAACCTGCCCGGGCTGGGAGTGAGCCTGACCTCCGGGGGCATGCTGGTCCCGGGGAAGAGCGTCACGGGAGTGATAGGTTGGAAGAGATCCTGAAGCCGCTCGGCTCGCGGGTGCTGGTCTCCGACGGGGCCATGGGCACGCTTCTCTCTGCTGGAAGCGGGCACGGATCGGTCCTGCCGGAGGAGCTGCTGCTCAGTGACTATGCGAGAGTGGTGGCGGCGCACTCCGAATACCTCGAAGCGGGGGCCGACCTCCTGACCACGAACACCTACGGAGCCGGGAGGCTGAAGCTGCGCGAGTTCGGGCTGGAAGACAGGATGTGCGAGATAGTGAAGCGAGCGGTGTCGGCGGCGAGGGAGGCTTCCCGCGGCCGCGCCGCCGTCGTCGGGTCCATCGGCCCTCTCGGCAGCTTCGTGATGCCCCTGGGCCCGGTCGAGACCGGGGAGGCTTCGGCCTGCTTCAGGGAGCTGGCGAGCATGCTCGTGGATGCAGGCGTGGACGCGATCGCCATAGAGACGATGACCGACGTCAGGGAGCTGACACTCGCCGCGCGGGCCGTCCGGTCGGTGAGCAGGGAGATCCCGCTGTTCATGTACATGAGCTTCGGGCCCGGAGGAAGGACCGTCACCGGAACGCCCCCCGCGGTCCTCGCGGAAGTCGCCCCTCCTTTCGGTCCTGGGGCGTGCGGAGTGAACTGCGGCAGCTCCCTCGAGGAGAACGCCTCCGTCTTCGAGTCGCTCGCAGAAACCTCGAGCATGCCCGTGTGCTTCCAGCCGAATGCCGGGCTGCCCAGGACGCAGGGCTCCGCTGTCACCTGGCCGGGCACTCCCGACGACCTGGCCGGAAGAGCTCTCGAGGCCTGTCGGCGGGGCGCCGCTGTTGTCGGAAGCTGCTGCGGCTCCACCCCCGATCACACTCGGGCCGTGGCCTCCGCTGTGAGGGGGCTCGCCGTCTCCGGGCGCAGGCCGGCCCGACGGTGCGCGGTCGCCTCCAGGTCGTGCTCGGTCGTCTTCGGAGACGGCTTCGTGACCGTCGGCGAGAGGATAAACCCCACCGGAAAGCCCAGACTGGCCGCCTCCATAAGGGAGGGCTCGGCCGCCCTGATCAGGCGTTCCGCCATATCCCAGGCCGCGTCGGGAGCCCGCGTTCTGGACCTCAACATCGGAATCGGGGATCCCGGGCTGGAAGCCTCCTTCATGCCCAGGGCCGTGAGGGCGCTCGACAACGTCACTACGCTTCCGTTCATCATAGACTCCCCCGTCGCCGCGGTCGTAGAGGCAGGCCTTCGCGAGTATCCGGCGAGGACGTTCATCAACTCTGTTCCCGCGGCCGGTGCCAGGCTGGAGGAGGGGATCGCCCTGGCCCTCGCCCATGGCGCGGGCATGGTCGCTCTGCTCATGGACGAGCATGGAGTGCCGGAGGACGTGAGGGGCCGCATGCGCGCGCTGGAGGCGATCGTCCGGAGGGCGCTCGACTCGGGTCTCTCGCTCGAGGACATCCTTGTGGACCCGGTTGTGCTGGCCGAGTCCGCCTCGCCGGGCTCGGCTCTCGTGACGCTGGACGCCATCGCCGAGATATCGAGGTCCTGGAAGCTCCCGACCTCCATCGGCCTCAGCAACGTGTCCTTCGGCCTGCCCGCAAGAAGGCAGGTCAACCGGGCCTTCCTGGTCAGGGCCTGTGCCGCGGGGCTGTCGGCCGCGATCATGGATCCTTCCGACACGGACGCCCCGGTAATGGCCGCGGCATCCGCGATGCTCGGGGCGGGCCCGGCGGCGGTCGCCAGGTTCGCGTCTGAAGCGGCGTCCGCGCCATCGGACCCTCCCGAGCCTTCCGGCGGCGGGAGGAAAGCTGCGGACATCGGGTGGGCCGTGCTCGCAGGCAGCTCGGAGGATGCTGCAGAGGCGGCGCGAGCCGCCCTGCAGGAGATGACGGCCGGTGAATTCGTCGCGCGGCTGCTGGTTCCGGCGGTGAACAGGCTGGGATGCGACTACGACGCGGGCAGGGTGTTCCTGCCCCAGCTGATCGCAGGGACAGAGGCCGTTCGTGCGGCCTTCGATGTGGTGAGGGAGCGATCCGGCGTCGAGGCCTGGAGGGGCACCGTGGTGATGGCGACCGTGGAGGGCGATGTCCACGACATAGGCAAGAACATCGTCTCGTCGGTCCTGGCGGGGCATGGATGGCGCGTGGTGGACCTCGGCAGGAACGTACCCGCAGCCCGGATCCTCGATGCCGTGCAGCGGGAGAACCCGAGGGCCGTCGGGCTGAGCGCGCTCCTCACGCCCAGCCTGCCGGTCATGAAGGAGGCCGTGGAGTCCATCCTGCGCACGGCTTCAAGACCGCCTCTCGTCATAGTCGGCGGAGCGGTCGTCACCGAGGAGTTCGCGAGGAGCATCGGAGCCCTCTGGGGCAGGGACGCCGTTCACGGCGCCCAGGTGCTCGATACCGCCGCCGGTGGCGGATGACAGGCGCGCGGGGCTCCATGAGGCTCGTGATAAGCAACTCCATGATGACATGGGGCGGGGGGGAGAACTGGAGCCTCACTGCCGCGTCGGGCCTCGCAGGAAGGGGCCACGACGTTGTCCTGGTCTGCAGGCCGGGCAGCGAGCTCGAGCGCAGAGCCTCCGGCAGCACTCCGGCTCGCGTCGAGACGATCGGCATCAGGGGAGACCTGAACCCCGCCGCCGTGGCCTCCGGACTCGACCTCTTCCGGCGACACGGGACCCAGCTCGCATGCTGCAACCTCGACAGGGAGGTGAGGACACTGGGGCTCGCCGCCAGGATCGCCGGAGGAATCGTCTTCGTAAGGAGGAGGGGCAGCGACTACGGATTCAAGAACAGCCTGAGATACCGGCTGACCTACAGGTGGCTGGTGGACTGGGTGATCGTGAACAGCGGGTCAACCAGAGAGAGCATCCTGCGCAGGAACTCCTGGATCGGCCCCGAAAGGCTCAGGCTGGTCTACAACGGCATCGACACGGAGCGGTTCCGCCCCGACAGGCTCTCCGGAGAGGCCGTGAGAGCCAGCCACTCCGTTCCCTGCGATGCGCTGCTCGTAGGCATCGTGGGCTCCCTTCTGCCCCGGAAGCGCCATTCAGTGCTGTTCGAGGCGTGCGCCTCCCTGAGGAACCGCTGGCCGTCTCTGAGGGTCGCCGTGGTCGGGGCTTCGCCGTCGCCGGCGCATCTATCGAGACTGAAGAGTGCGGCCGAAACCCTGGGGATCGGCGACATCGTCCTTTTCGCGGGTCAGACAAGCGACCCCGCCCCCTGGTACAATGCCCTGGACATCCTAGCGATGCCATCGGAGAACGAGGGCTTCGGCTATGCCGCTGCCGAGGCTATGGCATGCGGCGTTCCGGTCGTCGTGTCTGACGCGAGCAGCCTACCTGAGGTCGTGGGAGCTGACGGATCGGCGGGCCTGATCTCCCGGCTCGACGATCCCGGGAGCCTGGCGACCTGCATCGAGAGGCTCCTTGCATCGAGCGATCTGAGGAGGGAGATCGGCGAGCGCGGCAGAGACAGGGTCGTCTCGATGTTCTCCATCAGAGCGATGATAGACAGGCTCGAGGAGCTCTTCGGAGAGGCCGCAGGAGGGGCGGGCGGGCTGTGAGGATGAACTGCCCCCAGTGCGGAGCATCCCTGCAGGTTCTCGACCGGGACTTCTACGTGAGATGCCCGTACTGCGGGGCAAGGATGCCCTGGAGCCTATCGGGGCGCGACGTGCGGCTCACCCGCCCAGTCCTTGACGAGGCGGCGGTCGCCAGGCTCTTCCCCGGCGGTTCGCTCGAATCGGTCAGGCTCAGGTACTTCCCCTACTCGCTCGACGGGGCGAGGCTGGTTCCCGCCTTCAACCAGCCCGTATCCGAGCTCGAGGGCTATGCTCCGCCCTCCGGCGATACGGTCCTGTTCGATCCTGCGCTGGTCGAGCCGGAGCTGCTGATCCCCCCCGGAGGAGAGGATCCGTCACTTCCGCTCGTCTTCCACCCCGTCTGGGTGGCGATCCCGAAGTCCGGAGGCGCAGCCGCCTACGTGGACGCAGTCGGCGGGACCCCGATAGGCCGCGGCGCCTCCTGCCCGGCCGCCTCCAGAAGCCCTGCCTCGATGTTCGGGAGGGCGCTCGCTGCCGGGCTCGCAGTCTCTGTTCCCCTCTACGCAGCCGGCGTCGCGAGCGGAGGGGGGCCTGCCGACCTCTTCGGAGTGGCGCTGGCCGGTTCGATCGCAGGAATTGCCATCCTCAGGCTTCTCGCCAGGAATGGCAGACCTTGAGCCCCGCCCGCTCCGCCCTCGAATGCCCCTCGTGCGGGGGGCTGCTCGACCTGCCCGACGGGGAGATCTACGGGAGGTGCCGCCACTGCTCCAATCCGGTCCTTCTCCCCGACAGGGTGAGGAGGTTCGTTCTTACGTCGGCGCTCGACTCGACCGGAGTTCTCAGGGCGGTCAGGCGCGTCCTCGAGAGCTCCGAAACGAGGCGCGGAACCGCGGCGCGCTCCACCGTGCGAAAGCCCCGCCTGTTCTACGTTCCATACTGGAGCATCCGGGCGCAGGTCAGCGGGGTCACCGCTGGAGTAGAGCCCAGGTACATCGAGGAGATCATCCCGACTGTCATCGAAGAGGGCGACCGGGACGGGCTGCCGATAGGGGGACGCGGGGCGGTGATGGCCAGGAGGACCGTGAGGACGAGGGTCTCCTGGAAGGCCGTGGAGAAGGAGATCAGGAGTCTCCCCAGGGTCAACATCAGCGCTGCCGATCTCGAGCCTCTGGGGATACCGTCCCTCTCTGACAGGGCGCAGCTAGCGATCACCGGGATGGAGATCCAGGCGGGGAGCCTTCCCCAGGGGCTCGAGGTCCTGGACTCCGCGAAACTCCCCGAGGGCGTTCTCGTGGATCCCGTAGTCGGCCTCAACGATGCGCTCTCGCAGGCCGGGACCTGCTTCGAGAGGGCGGCCGGCGGCGCGGGGCGGCTTCTCGAGCACGTCTGGTCATGGCATGCGGTCACCGGCCGCAGGGCCATGCTCCTCTACTACCCGATCTGGATTGTGGACTTCGAAGCGTTCGGGGGCAGCTACAAGGCGGTCGTGGACGGGCGCACCGGATCTGTGATAAGGGGCTGGTTCCCCGGACGACAGGTCGACAGGCAGCTCGTCGCTGCAGGCTTCGCGGCGGTCTGGGCCGCCGCCATCCCCTGCCTCGTCCACTTGTCCGCAGGAGCTGGCGCCGCCCCCGGAGGCGGCGGATGCGCGCTGGCGACTCTCTTCGCGGGAGCGGCGGCGCTGGTCGCCACTGTCCGGTTCCTCGGCCTGCTGGGGAACCGGGAGGGGAGGGGGGATGTCTTCGTCGTATGACGGCGCCGCCCTGCTGATGCGCTGCGGCAGCTGCTCGCAGCCCCTCGAGGGCCTGCCCGACGACACCGTCTTCCCCTGCACCGGCTGCGCCACCGCATGGTGCCTCGGCGGCGGGGATCTGGTCCCGAGGGCGTTGGAGGTCTTCGCGATGGAGGAGGACCGCCTGGCCGCGCTTCCCTTCTGGATGCTGGACGCAGAGCTGGAGGTGGTCCGGCGCGTCACCAGGATGGCGGAATGCGCGAGCCCGGTCCGGCTTCCGAGACGATTCGATCCGGCGGGGGAGAGGGGGCTTAGGGAGACATCGGACCCTCCGAGGCCTGTCAGGATATTCGTTCCGGCCTTCCTCACCGACAGGCCCCTGTCGCTGGGGAGGAGAGTCACCTCCCTCGAGCTTGCTCCATCCGGGAGGGTCCTCCGTGGACTGCGGGCCCCCGGAGGCTGCATCTCGCCGGATGACGCATTGCTGCTGGCGAAGGGCGTCGCGGTGTTCATGGAGACCGGGGGGCGGACGCATCTCGCCCTCGTCGAGCTGGAGCTCAGGCCGGTGCACCTCCGCCTGGCGCTGGTCGGGTGCAGGGTGGAGGAGCAGGGTTTCCGCGTTGCCGGGCAGACGCTTCTCATGCCATATACGACCATCGCTGACGCAGAGGAGATCAAGGCTTTCTCCGGGCTGTCGCGCATGGGCCGCTGAAGCGGCCCGAGAGGCTCGGCGCAGCCCGGGACGGAGCATCGAAGAAAGGGGAGCATCGTGTCGGGACACAACAAGTGGAGCACCATCAAGCACAAGAAGGGCAAGGCCGACGCCGCCCGCGGCCAGCTGTTCAGCAAGCTGGTGAAGGAGATCACCGCGGCGGCGAGGGAGGGCGGAGGGGACCCCGAGACGAACGCCCGCCTGAGGGCGGCAGTGGATGCCGCGAAGGCGAGCAACATGCCCTCGGAGAACATCGAGAGGGCGATCAAGAGGGGCACCGGCGAAATCGAGGGAGTGGTCTTCGAGGAGATGCAGTACGAGGCCTACGGCCCCGGCGGCGTCGCCATACTGATCGACATTCTCACCGACAACAGGAACAGGACCGCCGCGGAGGTCAGGCACATCCTCTCGAGAGGAGGCGGCAGGCTGGGTGCCAAGAACAGCGTCGCATACCTCTTCTCCAGCGTTGGCCAGATCTACATAGACGGCGGCAGGTACGACGAGGACAAGGTCATGGAGGCCGGCCTGGATGCCGGAGTCGAGGACGTCCAGACCTCCGGGGACACGATCGTAGTTACGACTTCGCCGGCGGAGCTCTACAAGGTGAAGGCCTCCCTCGAGAGCGCCGGGATAGAGGTCGAGAGCGCCGAAGTGGCAAAGGTGGCTGCCTCTCCCGTCATCCCGTCCGAGAAGGAGGCGGAGCAGGCCGCCCGGCTCATGGAGATGCTCGAGGAGCACGATGATGTCCAGGCCGTCCATACGAACCTGGAGATGCCGACCTGAGGAAGGCGCTGTCTCCGTCGAACCCCGGGTAGTGCTGGGCATCGACCCCGGCCTCGCCACCACGGGCTACGGCGTGCTGTCGGCTTCGGTGGGAAGGGTGTCTCTGCTCGATGCTGGCGTCATCCGTTCGAAAAGGAGCCTTCCTCTGCCTGCCAGGCTCGCCGAGCTCCACGACGGGCTCATGTCGGTCATCATGGCCTTCCACCCCTGCATCATGGGGCTCGAGGAGGTCTATTCCCATTATGCGCATCCAGTCACTGCGATCAGCATGGCCCATGCCAGGGGGGTCTTCTGCCTCGCGGCGCAGAAGTCCGGGCTCAGAATGATCTCTCTACCGGCTACCACCATAAAGAAGCTGGTCACAGGCAACGGCAGGGCGAGCAAGCAGCAGGTCGCCGGCATGGTCGCCCGCCTTCTCGGCATCGCCAATCCCGGCGGGCCGTTCGACGTGACCGACGCTCTTGCTGCCGCAATAGCCGCGGCGGAGAGCGAGAGACAGTGATTGACAGCGTCGAGGGAGAGGTGAGAACGGTCGACGAGAGCGGCTTCACTCTTGCCGCCGGTCCGGTGACCCTGCGCGTCCTCTGCTCGAAGCCGCTCCTGGCCGCTCTCGCCCCCGGCATGCGGGTCTCGCTCCCGGCCTATCTGCAGGTCCAGATCGAGGGGAACAGGGTGAATCCCGCCCTGATGGCCTTCTCCGGAGAGCTGGAGAGGGATCTCTTCGAGGCGCTGATAACCGTCTCCGGGATCGGCCCCAGGGCCGCCTTGAAAGCCATAGCCAGACCAGCGGAGGAGATGGTCTCGGCCATCGCCACTGGAGACGAGAAGTTCCTCTCGACGCTGCCGGGGATTGGCAGGGCCAAGGCGAGGCAGATCGTGGCTTCGCTCGGAGAGAAGTTCTCGGGCATGGCGGCTTCGGCGCCGGATGGGGCCCGCCCGGTCCCGCGGAGCCAGTCCGCGGCCAGGGCCGTACTCCTCCAGCTCGGCCTCACGGCCGCCGAGGCCGACGAGCTTCTGGCCGAGGCCTCGAGAAGCCTCGGGAGGGATGCCGCTGACTCGGAGCTCGTGCGCGAGGCCATGAGGCTCAGGACGGGGAGATGAGCAGGGAATCCATCCTGTCGGCGAACCCGCAGAACGGCGAGGAGTCGATCCTCACCTCCCTCAGGCCGAGGAGGCTGGACGAGTACGTCGGCCAGAAGATGGTGGTGGAAAACCTGGCCATCGCCATAGGCGCCGCTCTGGAGCGGGGAGAGCCGCTCGACCACATCCTGTTCCACGGCCCTCCCGGGCTGGGGAAGACCACGCTCGCCCACGTCATCGCCTGCGAGATGGGAGCGGAAATCGTCTCAACCTCGGGGCCCGCTCTGGAGCGCCCGGCCGACCTGGTGGGGATACTGACCAATCTCAAGAATTCCAACATCCTCTTCATCGACGAGATACACAGGCTCCCCAGGGTGGTCGAGGAGTACCTGTATCCGGCCATGGAGGACTTCGAGATAGACTTCGTCCTCGACCCGGGCCCTCATGCGAGAACCGTGAAGCTGGCCCTCGCGAGATTCACGGTAGTCGGGGCTACTACGAGGGCCGGACTGCTGACCGGTCCGCTGAGGGACCGCTTCGGCCTCTCGCTCCATCTGGACTTCTACCGCCCGGACGAGCTCAGGCTGATCGTCATGCGCTCGGCTTCCATACTCGGCATGCAGCTCACCCCTGAGGCCTGCGAGACGATCGCGCTCAGAGCGCGGGGCACGCCCAGGATCGCCAACAGGCTTCTGAAGCGCGTGAGGGACTATGCGCAGGTCTCCCGCAGGGCGACCGTGGACGAGGATTCCGCTGTGGAGGCCATGGACCTCCACGGTGTGGACGAAGCCGGGCTCGACCCGCTGGACAGGCGCTACCTGAGGGTGATCATAGAGCAGTACAACGGAGGGCCGGTCGGCGTATCCGCTCTTGCCGCAACCATAAACGAGGAGCAGGATACCCTGATCGACATGGTGGAGCCGTTCCTCCTCTCCGCGGGATTCCTGAACAGGACCAGCAGGGGGCGGTGCGCCACCGCTCGAGCCTGCAGGCACCTGGGATACGACGCTGCGGGAATGCCCGGGCTCTTCGACGGGGGCGGCGATGAGTGAGCCCCTGCTGCTGCACATCTGCTGCGCGCCGTGTCTCAGCGGTTGTCGCGACCCCCTTTCGGACTCCGGCTGGGAGCTCACCGGCTACTTCTACAACCCGAACATCCATCCATTCTCGGAGCACGAGAGGAGAGCCTCGACCCTGGCCGACTACTCGAAGAGGATCGGGATGACGGTGCACTTCTCGCAGGGATACCCCCTTGCAGGGAACCTTGCGATGCTGCTCTCGGCCGGGGAGCGTTGCGCGGCATGCTTCGACGACAGGCTGGGCTCCGCCGCAAGGAAGGCGGCCGAGCTCGGGATCGGTGCATTCACGACGACTCTCTCGCTCAGCCCGTGGCAGGATCGCGACCTGCTCGTCGCAGCCGGGAGACGGGCTGCCGCAGCCGCAGGAGTGGATTTCGTGGATGTCGATCTGAGAGCATTCTACGGAAGATCGCTCGAAGCCTCGAGGGCGGCGGGACTCTACAGGCAGAAGTACTGCGGCTGCATCTTCAGCGAGCACGAGAAGCTCTCGGGAACCATCAGGCGCAAACCGGTCTGCAAGTAAGAGGAAAGGCCTTTGCAAAGGCTGGCTTCTGGCCGGGGAATCACTTATGCTACTATTGAATCTGCATCCGCGAGAACAGCAACAATGGAGGATATCCATGAGAATCAGTTTGAATTGGATCTTGCCTGTCGCCCTCCTCTGCCTCAGCGGTCTCTCGTGGGCCGATGCGGCTTCGCAGACCGACTGGCAGGGAGGGCCGGGCGTACCGGGCCCCGTCACGAACTGGGGCGACAGGTTCGACATCGGCCTCGATCTCGACTGGGACACGACTCCAGGCCAGCTCAAGCTCATCATCAAGGAGGGCGAGTTCCCCGTAGGCACACTGGCGACCGCCGTCAACTGCGAAGCCAGCGACTTCGACTACGACGGCGACATGGACATAGTCGCATGCAACCAGTACGGGAACTCCATCGTCTGGTTCGAGAACCTCGACTCGGGCGACTCCTGGGAGACTCACTCCATCGCCACTTGCTCCGCGCCGATGTTCGTCCAGGTCGCCGATCTGGAGGGCGACGGCGACCGTGATGTCATCGCCTCCCTGGTCGGATCTCACGAGATCGTCTGGTGGGAGAACCGCAACGGGGGGACGACCTGGCTGACCCATGTCCTGGAGGGCGACTTCGACGCTCGTCAGCTCCGCACGCAGGATTTCGACGGCGACGGCGACTTCGACATCGTGGGCGTCTCCTCCGCCTCCGGCGACGTCGTCTGGTGGAAGAACAGGCTCGCCCAGGGCCTCCCATGGCAGAAGAACTACATAGACGGCTCGCTCCTCGGCGCGTGGACCTGCGCCGCCGGCGACTTCGACGGCGACGGCGACTTCGACGTGGCGGCGGGCACGAATTCCACGGACGACATCGTGATCTATCTGAACGACCTTCAGTTCACGGGAAGCTGGATCAAGCAGACGGTTGACGATTCCGCGACGGACCCCTACTGGCTGATCTTCGAGAACCTCGACTCCGATTCCAGGCTCGAGCTCGTCGCCGCGCTGGCCTCCCGGGTGTCGATCTACGACTACTCCGACACGCTTCCCGGCTGGATAGAGACAGTGGTGGACAACCAGGTGGCGGGTGCATGGTCGGTCGCTTCGGCCGATCTCGACAGCGACGGCGACAAGGATCTTGCAGCCATGGCGTGGTACTCGGCTGACCTGATCATGTACGAGCACGAGGGCAGCAGCTGGATCCGCACGATGATCGACGACAACGCCAGCGGCGGGTCGTCAGTGGTCGTCGCCGACATCGACGGGGACCTGGTTCCCGACCTCGCCGGCACACTCTACAACGAGAACAAGGTGAGCTGGTGGAGGATCGGGGGGTTCGCCACCCCCGGCGTACTGCAGTCCTCGATCTTCGACACCGGGATCGAGACCGCCATCTGGCAGTACATCTTCTACAGCTACGAGCTGCCGCAGAACACCTACGTGAACTTCAACGTGAGGAGCTCCGACGATCCCGACAACATGGGGCCCTGGTCCCCCACCATCTACGAGCCGGGTTCACTCGTGGGCTACCTGGAGAACGGCGACCGGTACATGCAGTACCAGGTCACGCTGGCCACGGCCAACCCCTATCTCACGCCGAGCCTCAAGGACGTCACGATCCTCTGGACGCCCACCGGAATAGAGGGCGGTGGCGAGAGCCCGGTTCTCTCGCTGCTCACGCCGAACCCCGCGAGGGGATCGTTCACCCTGAGCTGGAGCCTGGAGCAGCCCGGAGCTGCCAGCCTGGTGGTGTTCGATGCCTCGGGCAGGATCGTGAGGAGCCTCGCTGAGGGCTGGCAGGAGGCCGGAACGCACCAGACGGTGGTTGACGGGCTTCCCGCCGGGATCTATGCCGCCTGTCTCCAGGGCGAGGGCTTCACTGCGCTCAGAAGGGTCGTGGTGCTGCCCTAGCCGGTTTCGGACCTGTTTGAAGCGGGCCCGCGGGCGACCGCGGGCCCTTCCGCATCCAGGGACTGCTGATTCCGCATCGGAACAGTCAGTGTGGAGACGCCGAAGGCGAGGGAGGCCGTGAGTTCAGGCGCCTCCTTCGATGCGGACCGGCAGGGCGCCTGCCCTG
>CAZMTK010000012.1:27795-68414 GCA_964569245.1 uncultured bacterium
TTCGCGAGATCCCTTCGGGATCGTCGCGGCGAGGCCGTGAGTTCAGGCGCCTCCTTCGATGCGGACCGGCAGGGCGCCTGCCCTGCCGGCATGTCGTTCTCTTTCGCGAGATCCCTTCGGGATCGTCGCGGCGAGGCCGTGAGTTCAGGCGCCTCCTGAACTCACGGGAATGAATTGAGGCCCATGAAGGAGGAGATCTTCCAGACGCCGTCCTCCTCCTCCAGGACCACCGAGCTGGGGATCTCGATTCCGGAAGGGCCGACGAACTTCACCGAGAGCGTCGCCCTCCGGCCGGACCTGCTCGCGCCCGTGATCTCCATCTCGTAGGTGGAGTACCTCGCCATCATGATAGGCAGCGACACCGTCAGCCGCAGGTACTCGCGGGGGGTCCACTCGTCGGGCGTGCCGGCGTCGGCGGGATACCCCGCGGCCCTCAGCCTCAGCATCGTGGCTTCCTCGTCGTTCCGCAGGCTGTTCCTGAGGTCGGCGAGCATCAGCTCGACCACCTCGAGGGCCTGGCTCGACGCCAGCGAGTCTGCGGTGGCGGAGTCGCCGGTTCTGAGGGCGTCGAAGAAGGCGAGCGCACAGGAGGCAGGATCGTCCGGCAGGGAAAGGGCCGTAGAAGCTGCAGCCAGCATGACCGGAAGCGAGAACCGCCATACCTTCATGCCGCACCTCCATCAGGCCCGGCTTCCTGGCCAAGCCGGCCCGGAGCGGTGTCAGGCTCTCTCCGCCCACACCTCTAGTATTCTAACCACGCAGTCCCTGGAGAGTTCCAAGCCCCTGTCCGCCACCCACTCGGCTCGCGAATGGAACATCTCGCCCCCGGTCGGCAGGTTCACGCAGGGCACGCCCATGTAGGAGAGCCTCGACCCGTCGGTCCCGCCCCTTATCGCGCCCTCGCGGGGCTCCAGGCCGGCTCGCCTGGTCCCCTCGAGCGCATACTCGATCAGCCGCCTGTCCCGGTTCAGTATCTCTCCGGGATTCCTGTACTGGTCCCTGATCTCCAGCGACACCTGGACGCCGGGATGGCAGGCCCTGACTGCCTCCGCAATGGCCCCGAGCCGCATCTTCCGCCTCTCCAGCCCCTCCCTGTCGAAATCCCTCAGGATCATCCGCAGCCTGCTCTCGGATGCATTGCCGGAGAGCGACATGGGGTAGTCGTAGCCCTGCATTCCCGTGCTGTTCTCCGGCATCTCCTCCGCGCGCAGCATGGAAACGGCGTCGCAGGCTGCGCGAAGCGAGTTCACCATTATCCCGGCCGCGCTCCCGGGGTGCACCTGCCGGCCCTTGAAGGTCCAGTCGGCCGACGAGGCGTTGAAGGTCTGCGTCTCCACCTCTCCGACGGGGCCGCCGTCGATCGTGTAGGCGAATCTCGCTCCGAATCTGCCGGTGTCGAAGCGGTCGACCCCCCTGCCGATCTCCTCGTCGGACGTGAAGGCCACCGACAGCGGCGGGTGGGGGATCGAGGGGTCGGAAGCCAGCATGCCGCAGATTTCCATGATGATCGCCACGCCGGCCTTGTCGTCAACGCCCAGCAGCGTGCTGCCGTCGCCGGTGACTATGGTGGCCCCGAGGTAGCGAAGCATGTCAGCGCACTCCGAAGGGTCTATCACGACTCCGCCTCCTAGTCGGATGGGCGAGCCGTCCCAGTTCTCGTGAAGGACCGGCTTCACTCCGGCTCCCGGAGCCTCCGGTGATGTGTCGACATGCGCTATCAGACCCAGCGGCGTGCTCCCGGTGCCTCCCGGGACTCTGGCATAGAGGATCCCCTCGTCGCCGAGGAAGACGCCGGTCATCCCTAGAGAGGTCAGCTCGTCTCTCAGAAGCCTGAGGAACTCGGTCTGTCCGGGAGTCGAAGGCGAGGCCCCGGACGACTCGTCGGAGGCGGTGTCGAGCACGGCATATCGCAGGAATCTCTCGAGGAGACCGGTCATGCTGCCTCCTTCCACGGCGGAGCACGCTTGTAGTATATAGGCGCGATTCAGCCAGGGCACGTCCAGAGGGAGGTGGATTCCCGCCGTCCGCGGCATTCGATGGAGAACTTCCTGACTTTGATCGAAGTCGCGAGGTGCCTGGGCCTCTCCATTCCCGATACGGAGAAGGCGCTCAGGAAGTCCGGGCTCAGATCCTCCTTCGCCTCCGGTCAGAGACGCTACCTGCGCGACGACGTCGTGGAGTGGCTCGAGGCGGAGTTCGGGAGCCTGACTGCTGAGAGGCTCCGCAACATGGACCTCTCGAACGCCTCGACCGCGGGCCTGGATCCGTCCCAGCCGTTCGTGACGAGGATCCTCGAAGCCGGCAACATCCATGCCGCAGTCCCTGCCCGTACACGGTCCTCCATGCTCCGCAGCCTGGCCGCGCTGGCCTGCGAGAGCGGAGCCACCTACGACGAGCGGGCGCTTCTGGAAGAGCTCGAGGAGAGGGAGTCCGTCGTCTCGACCGCTCTGCCTGTCGGAGTGGCGTTCCCGCATCCCAGGGACATGCGAAGGATCTACGTGGAGAACGACCTGCTGCTGCTCGCCAGAACCTTGTCTCCGATCCCGTTCGGCGCGCAGGGCGGCAGGCTGACCAGCCTTTTCTTCCTTCTTCTGTTCCCCGACCCCAGCATGCATCTGCACGTTCTCGCGAGGCTCAACAGGCTCCTCCGCGACGACAGGCTCATTGGCGGCCTCCTCGCGGCCGAAGACGAACAGGAGATGCTTTTCCTTGTCAAATGCGTCGAGGAGGCTCTGATCTCCTCGGCCGGTTCCGCGGCCGGGTCGTGACCGGGCTGCACGGAGGTCCTATGGGTTCCTTCAAGGGGAGGAGCATTGTCTCGCTGCGCGACATGTCCGCCTCCGACCTTGTGCACATCGTGGAGACGGCCGGGAGGGTGAAGCGGGGGGAGGTCGGCGGCTTCCTGGCCGGAAAGACGGTTGCGGTGATGTTCTTCGAGCCGTCCACGAGGACCAGGCTGTCGTTCGAGTCGGCGGTTCTGCATTCGGGAGGCTCGATCTTCGGATTCGCAAGCTCCGATTCGTCGTCCCAGAGCAAGGGTGAATCCTTCGCGGATACCGTGAGAACAGTGATGGGCTATTGCGATGCGCTTGTCATACGGCATCCGGTCGAAGGCGCCGCCAGGCTGGCCTCGGAGCTCTCGACCGTTCCGGTCATCAACGCCGGGGACGGCGCCAACCAGCACCCCACGCAGACCTTTCTGGACCTCTTCACCATGCACGAGGCCGTGGGCAGGCTGGAGGGGCTTCACGTGGGCCTGCTTGGAGACCTCAAGTACGGAAGGACGATCCACTCTCTCGCCATGGCACTGAGCATGTTCGGCGCGAAGCTGACGCTGATCTCGCCCCCGTCCCTGAGGATGCCCGACCATTTCAAGACTGAGCTCTCCGGCTCTGGAATCCCGTTCGTGGAGGTCCAGCAGCCCGAGGAGGCGGGAGCGGGCATGGACTTCCTCTATGTGACGAGGATCCAGCGCGAGCGGTTCGGCGACCCCCAGGAGTACGAGGCCGTGGCCCACTGCTACAGGGTCACCGCGGAGACCGTGAGGAACCTCGGCGGAGCGGTGAAGGTCATGCACCCCCTCCCCAGGGTTGACGAGATCGCCGAGGAGGTTGACGCGCTTCCCAACGCCCTCTACTTCAGGCAGGCCCACAACGGGATACCCGTCAGACAGGCCCTTCTCGGCCTGATCACCGGAGGTCTGGACTGATGGCGCGCACCTACAAGGTCTACTCGATCACGAACGGCACGGTCATCGACCACATCCCGACTCCCCAGGCGCTTTCCGTGGTGCGGATACTCGGCCTGGGCAACGAGGGCATCCTGACCATCGGGATCGGTTTCAGCTCGAAGAGGCTTCCAGGGGGCAAGGACATAGTCAAGGTGGAGAACAGGGAGCTGTCGAGGGAGGAGACGGACATGATCGCCCTCATAGCCCCGGAGGCCACCATCAACATCATCAAGGGCGGGGTAGTGGCCGAGAAGAGGCGCATAAGCCTCCCGGAGAGCGTGAACGGCGTGGTGGCCTGCCCGAATCCCAACTGCGCAAGCAACGTGCTTGGCGCGAAGTCGAGGTTCGACCGCGTCGGAGTGCAGGATGCGGTCTACCGCTGCCATTTCTGCGAGCGCACAACCCGGATCGTCCCCGACCTGCTCGTGAGGACCCGGGGAAGGTAGATGGTCTCCCGGCACCGGGCCGCGCATAACGCTTCAGGACAAGGCGCTGAAAGGGCCGCTCTGCTGTTGTGCCTCGCCGCCGCGGCGGGGCTGATGCTGCTCTCCGCCCGCCTGCCCGTATCGGGCGACGGATGGGGCTACGGCTACCGAACAGCCCGATGGATCGCCGACAACGGAATGACGCCGCTGCCCGGCGGCCAGGGCAGGGGCGAACAGGGGATGGGCCATCCCACGGCCTTCTACTGGATGTGGGCCCTCCTGATGCGCACCGCGGGAGACACAGTCGCCGCAGCTCACGTCCTGCCCGTCGCGACCTTCTTCCTCGCCCTCTGGGCGGCCTGGAGGCTCGGATGCGCCATGGCAGGGCGGGCATGCGGCTTCTGGACCGCGGCATGCCTGCTCGCCAGCCCCCTGTTCCTGTCGCAGGCCTTGCAGCCGCTTCAGGAGACGGGCTTCACGGCGTTCACGGCGCTCGCCATCGAGAGATATCTGAGGGGCAGGAACACTCAGGCCGCCGTCATGACGACCCTGGCGGCGGTCTTCAGGGAGCAGGCCGTCCTCCTCGCAGCCTCATTCGCTCTGGTCGAGCTCCTTCACGAGGGGGCCGGGAGACCGGGCAGGGTCCTGGTCCACGCCTTGCCTCTGGGCGTCATCCTCGTCACCGGGCTCGGCAATCTTGCCGCCACTGGGATGTTCTTCAACAAGATACATTTAGGCGCCCCGTCCCCGCTCAGGCCGGACTGGCTGACCTTCAGGACGAGGCTGTTCGCAGGTCACCTCCTCACTGCCGACGGGAGATGGATTCCCCTGGTCTCGGCGCTCGCCCTCGTCCTGGCAGGGCAGGCCCGCAGGACGCCCTCCGCTACATCCCTGCTCCTGCTCCTGTCGCCGGCCCTGCTGTTCCCTCCCGGAAGGCTCGCATTCCTCGCAGTGCTGGCGGCTGCCGGAGCGCTCGCGGTAGTGAGGAGGGGCAGCCTCCCCGACCGTCCGACCCTGGCCGTCATCCTCTTCGTCTCGGCGATGATCGCCTTCCATGTGCTGATAGTCAGGATCGCGCCCGATCCCGCTCTGGACCTCTACCGCTACGTGCTCGGCGCGGTCCCCGCCGTGATCGCCCTGCCGCTCGCTGTCATCCGGCGCAGGGGGGGCGTCCGCCTGCTTCATCCTGTCGGGGCCCTTCTTCTGGTTTCGGGCTTCCTGGGATGCTTCAGGATAGATCCCTTCCAGCCCGATTCCACTCCTGCGGGCACGCTGGCCAGCCTGGATGCGAGGCAGGCCGTCCTTCTCGCCGCTGCATCCGCCGACACCGCCATCTCGCCGGAGACCGAGGCCGACTTCTTCGCCAATCCCGCCCTGGGCTACATAGACAGCCCCTTTCCAGTGCGCGTCATCGGGACGGGACAGGCTCTCCGGGAGGACGTCTCCTACGCGGTCCTCGTTCCGCCGATCCATCACGGCGATCCGTGGTTCGAGGAAGCCCTGGCGGGGATGCTGCCCTCCGGGGCCGCCCCGTGCACCCTCGCCACATGGGTCAGGGGCCCTCTGGTGACGGAGGTGCTGCTGATAGGCCCGGACGAGTGAGGATCTGCCTTCTCCATCCCCCCAGGCCCGGCGGCAGGGGGACCAACCTCGTGCCCCCGGTCGGGCTTCTGTATCTCGGGGCCGTGCTGGAGGCCGAAGGCCACCGGGTAGAGCTCGTGGATGCCGCGAGGACCGGCCGCAGAGGCGCATCGCTGCGCTCGGACATCGAGGCTGCCTCCCCCGATATCCTCATGGTGTCCGCATTCACATCCGACATCGAGGTTCTCTCAGGCGAGCTTCCGGGCATCGCGGGCGCGCTGCCCTCCGGCTCCAGGATCTGGCTCGGGGGCGCACATGCGAGCTGTGCCGGGGTGGTCGCACTGGGAGATCTGCCCCAGGTGGAGGCCGTCTTCACCGGCGAGGGCGAAAGGACCGTACTAGAGGCCCTGCGCCATCTGGAAGGAGGTCCCAGACCTTCCAGGGGCGTCATCTACCGGGACGATCCCCGCGACGTCGAACCCGGCTTCGTGGATGACCTCTCGACGCTGCCTCTGCCGGCGTGGCACCTGGCTCCGCCGGCGCAGTACAGGGGGCTTCCGAACGGAGTGGTGCTGAAGAGGACGCCCTATGCTCCGATCATCACGACCAGGGGCTGCCCGTGCAGATGCACCTTCTGCGCCGGCTTCAGGATCACCGGAAGGAAGGTCAGGCACCGCCCGCTGGAGCAGGTCTGGGAAGAGATCGAGCTCCTCCACGGCGAGTACGGTGTGAGGGAGATCCACATCGAAGACGACAACTTCACCATCGACAGGGAGTACGCGGCCGCATTCTGCAGGGAGGCCGTCGCGAGGAGGCTCCCGATCCTCTTCTCGACCCCGAACGGAGTAAGGCTGGACACGATCGACGAGGAGCTGGCGCGTCTCATGAAGCAGGCGGGCTGGTACGTGGTCCACTGCGGGATCGAGTCCGGCTCGGACAGGGTCCTCGAGTCGGTCAGGAAGGGGATAACCACCAGCCTCGTCAGGGAGAAGGTGGCTCTCCTGCGAAGAGCCGGCCTCCCTGCGGCAGGCTACTTCATCCTCGGGCTTCCAGGCGAGACCGAGGAGGACATCATGATGACGCTGAGGTTCTCAAGGACAATCGGCCTGGCATGGGCGCAGTTCGCTGCATTCCTTCCCATACCCGGCTCCGAGGCTGGAGATGCGTGGCTCTCGGCGCACAGCACCGGAGGTCGGAGCTGGCGGGCTTTCCACAATACAGTCTGCCCCGCACCGCCAGACGGGATGACCGCCGCCCGCCTGAAGAAGCTCCAGAGACGGGCCTTCCTGGGATTCTACCTGAGGCCCGCCCCGCTCCTCCGGGGGCTGGGGCTCCTGTTCCGTCCCGGGACGGCAGGGCGGCTGTTCTCGCGGGTGCTGGCCTATACTACGCGGGGCGATGAGCGAGGTGCGAGGAGATGACCTCTTGATAGAGGGCCTGAGGACGTCTCTGGTGATACCGGCTCACGACGAGGAGCTGGGGCTTCCCGCCGTTCTGGCGGCGGTGCCCGAGGCGGTAGACGAGGTGATAGTCGTGGACAACGCATCCACCGATTCCACCTCGGAAGTCGCCATGGCGCACGGCGCCAGAGTGGTGGAACAGCCGGTGAAGGGATACGGCAGCGCCTACATGGCGGGCCTCGCATCGGCGACAGGCGACGTGGTGAGCACGGCCGATGCCGACGGTACCTACCCGGTGGAGCTCATACCGATGCTTGTCCGCAGGCTCTGCCAGGGTCGCTACGACTTCATCTCGGCCAGGCGAGTGCCCGACGACCAGGCCCGCAACCTGAACAACATCCTGCGATTCTCGGGGAACGCCGTCCTTACGGCTGCTACAATGCTGCTGTTCCTCCGCTTCATCCGGGACAGCCAGTCGGGGATGTGGGTCTTCCGCAGGGAGATACTGCCGCGTCTCCGGCTGACAAGCCTTGGAATGCCGTTCTCCGAGGAGATCAAGATAGAGGCCTGGAGGTCGCGCGGACTCCGCTGCTGCGAGATTCCGATTCCTTTCAGCTACTCGGGCAGGATGGGCGCACCCAAGCTGAGGCTCTGGCGCGACGGCTGGAGGAACCTGCTGTTCCTCTTCGCCAAGCGCTTCGACATCCCCATGAGAGGGGCCTAGAGGCCGGCTGGACGGCATCGGCCCCCCGAGGCCCTACTTGCGCAGCTCCACGCGGTCAGCTCCGGCCAGCTCAGGGCAGCCGGAGCAGGGCGGTTCGAGCCTCCCTGAGGCCAGCATCCTTCGGAGCGAGGAGTAGGCGTCGCCGCGGACCATGTCGGCAAAGTCCTGCGAGGAGAGGTCGCCGAGAGGCTTCGAGGTGTCCCAGTAGGGGCACGGGTTCACCCTCCCGTCCGGGTCGATGAAGACCCAGCCCTCGACGTATGGGCAGGGGGCGCCAGCCGGCCGGGACGCCCTCGGCGACTCCGTGAAGGCGATCCCGAGTCTCTGTGCCGCTGCCGACGCCATCGCGAGCGCCTCCCTGTACTCCGGCGATCCGGTGTCCGGGGCTTCGTCCATGCATTCCAGCCCTTCGTAAGGGACGAGCGGCACCGTGCCGACGGCCGTCGCTCCGGTTCTCGCCGCGAGCTCGACGATGCCGGGCGCCTCGGACAGGTTCCTCCGCTGGAGCGTAACGCTGAAGGCGAGCCGGGGGAAGCGCCTGCCCAGCCGGTCGCGCTCCCTAACCAGCGAGGCTGCGTTCGAGACGACCCTGTCCAGGTCGCAGCCGCCCCTGATCGCCGCATGCGTGCCCGGCGTGCAGCCGTCGATAGATACGAAGACCGTCGTCGGAGGCGCACTCAGTATCGCGGCGCGGGAGGTCTCGTCCATCAGAAGACCGTTCGTGATCATCTCCCTCACCGGGACGTCGCTCCTGTAAAGGATCCCGAGGAATTCGCCGAACCGCGGATTGCACAGCGGCTCCGCCCCGCAGGAGATGCCCACGGTCCATGCCGCGGGGAAGACCTGTGCGGCGATCTTCCGGAAGAGGGCCTCGTCCATGTCGTGCCAGGAGCGTGATTCGTCCCTGTCGGCCAGGCGCATCGGGCACATGGAGCAGCGCAGGTTGCACCTGTTCGTCGTGTCCATCCTTACCGTGAGGCGCCTGCCGCGCTCCCTCGGCCTGATGCCCGGGAAGCGCACCGATCGTCTGAGCAGCCTCTTCGCCATGCGAAGCGGGCCTTCCATGAGCAGCCCCCGATCTTGTAGTGTTCGGGAGTATTCGACCGGTGGGACCGTCAGGCAAGGGAGGCTGGGATGGCCGAGAGCCGAGGAACATGGAAGGGCGGAATGAGGTTCGAGATCGAGCAGGACGGGCACTCCATCGTCCTGGACGCCTCAGAGGACTTCGGCGGCTCCGATGCCGGGCCTAGGCCGAAGGGGCTCCTGCTCTCGGGCCTCATCGGCTGCACAGGGATGGACGTCGTCTCGATCCTGCGCAAGATGAGGGTCGAGAACTTCGAGCTGAGGATCGAGTGCAGCGCCGAGCTGACGGATGGATATCCATCCGTGTTCGAGAGGATCCGGCTCGACTACATATTCAGGGGAAGGGATCTTCCGGCGGAGAGCATCGAAAAGGCCGTCAGGCTCTCGCAGGAGAAGTACTGCGGGGTGTCCGCGATGCTGAGAAAGGCCGCTCCGCTCGACTGGAGGATACTCTACGAGGAGGCGTGACTCTGCGGTTCCCTGGTGCGCCGGACGCTGGTATGTTCCGAAACCGGACCGAACAGGAGGGTGCGTTGGACCATTCCGTTCTGATCCTCGACTATTCCACGGACAGGGCTTCGGGACCGCTGGTCGGCGAGTGGGTCGGCGGCGGCGCCGAAGTTCGCATACACAGGCCTGCCGACGGAGGGCGCATGCCGTCTCCGGAAGGCTTCACCAGGGTGATCCACACAGGATCGGCGCTCTCCATCTGCGACGATGCTCCTTTCCAGGCCGAGGCCGAGAGCTTCATCATCGAGGCTTCCTCGGCAGGAGTGCCGCAGATGGGGATCTGCTACGGGCACCAGCTCCTGGCCAGGGCCGTCGCAGGGAGGCGAGCCGTCCGCAGGAGCCCCGAGGGCGTGGAGGCCGGCTGGCTCGAAGTATGCTTCAGCCCCCTGGCCAGCGAGCTCGTGGGGATTCCTCGCAGGGCGAGGCTGTTCCAGTTCCATTTCGACGAGGTCGTGACCCTGCCCGAGGGGGCGATCGTGCTGGCCTGGAGCGGGCATACGATCGTGCAGTCGTTCCTGGACAGGGAGCGCAGACTGTTCGGCTGCCAGTTCCACCCCGAGTTCGACAAGCCGAGAGGGGACGCCCAGTTCCTGGCGGAGCGGGCGAAGCTGGCCGGATGCGGGCTGGATGCGGACGAAATGGTCTCCGTTTCTCCCGATCCGCCCGTGGACGGAAGGTTCTTCGATTTCTTCCTCAGACATCCCTGGGAAGGCAGGTAGATCATGCCCGGAGTCCTCGACGGACTGGAGCCCGCACTTGTCTGGCGCTGGTTCGAGAAGCTCAGCACCATACCCCGGGCTTCCGGAGACGAGAGCAGAGTCACCGGCTTTCTGGGGTCCTTCGCCTCGGAAAGAGGCCTTCCGCACAGGCGCGACGTCGTCGGCAACGTGCTGATCGCCAGGCCGGGTTCGGGATCTGCGGCATCCGGCCCGCCCGTCGCTCTCCAGGCGCATGTGGACATGGTGGCGGAGAAAGTCACGGGAAGCACCCACGACTTCTCACGCGATCCGATAAGACTCGAGGCGGAGGGCGACTGGGTGCTCGCGAGGGAGACGACCCTGGGCGCCGACAACGGGATCGGGGTGGCCCTCATGCTCGCGATCCTCGACGACCCTCCCGCCGTCCATCCCCCCCTGGAGTGCCTCTTCACAGTGGACGAGGAGAGGGGGCTCACGGGCGCCTCCAGGCTCGATCCGTCATGGCTCTCGGCAAGGAGGCTGATCAATCTGGACTCCGAGAAGGAAGGCTCTTTCTGCATCGGGTGCGCCGGAGGGCTCGACATATCGGTCACGCTCCCGATGCGAAGGTCGGTCGCTCCCTCCGGCCTCGAGGCCTTCAGGATATCCGTCAACGGTCTGAAGGGCGGCCACTCCGGGATGGAGATCGGCAGGGGCAGGGCCAATGCAATCAGGATCCTGTCGAGGATCGTCCACAGGATGCTCGACAGGGGATGCCACCTCTGCTCGATCTCGGGAGGGACCAAGAGGAACGCCATTCCACGCTCGGCGACAGCCGTCATGCTCCTGCCTCCCTCTTCCAGGGCGGCCATCCGCGAGCTGCTGGCGGACCTCGAGAGGCAGCAGAGGCAGGAGTACGCCCTGGTGGACGACCAGATCGCCATCTCGATGGAGCCCGCCGGTCCTGCCGAAGGCGTTTACGACCACTCCTCGGCCAGCGTTCTTGCGGACATGCTCCTCGCCTTGCCTCACGGGGTCGAGAAGCTCAGCGGAGTCACGCCGGGTCTGGTGGAGACCTCGCTGAACCTCTCCCTGCTCGAGGAGACCGACCGGGGAGTCTCGACCGTCCTGACGCTTCGCAGCCTGAGAGACGACGCCAAGCTGAACCTGGCGGAGCGCGTGATGGCCGTCGGGAGGCTGGCGGAGGCCCGCATAGAGGCGGGGGGGGGATACCCGGGCTGGTCGCCCGATCCGTCCTCGAAGCTGCTCGCGATCGTGAAGAGGCTCTACCGCGAGTTCAGCGGAAGCGATGCCGTCATCGAGACGGTGCATGCCGGCGTCGAGTGCGGCATCATCGGTTCCAGGGTGGGCGGCATGGACATGATATCGATGGGGCCCGACATCAGGGACGTTCACATCCCCGGTGAGAGAGTGAGCATATCCTCGACCGCGCGCACCTGGGCGTTCCTCAGGATGCTCCTGGAGAACCTGTGAGGACGGCGGACAGGAACACGGTCAGGGAGCTGGTCTCGAAGGCCGCGGCCCTGACCCGCGAGGGCCTGTCGTCGAGCGCCCCCCCGGCAGGCTGGAAGCCCCTCTCGTGGGACATCGTGCAGCAGCTCGAGTCGAGAGGGGTCTCATCTCCGGACTGGAACGGGATCCAGGTGTCGGGGAGGTGCGATCTCGACGGCATATCGGCGACGATCCTCGAGGGTCCGGTGAGGCTGGATCTCGCGGCGGGAAGCCGCCTTACGGGATCGAGGATATCGTGCTGCGACTTGCACGGCGTGGTGAGAGTGTCGGGGACCAGGGAGCTGTCCGGCTACGTGCTGCACGACGGCTGCACCGTCGAGGGATGCGGATCGGTGACATGGAGGAAGGGCGCTGCCTCCTGCCTGGATGCGGTCATGCAGCTCGGAGTTGAGACGGGCGAGAGGTCGCTCGCGCTGATGCCGGGGCTCTCTGTGGAGCTGGCCTGGCTGCTCACGGGGCCGGCCAGGAGCTTCATGAAGCTCTACGAGCTCGAGATGGAGGATCTCAGATCCGTTCTGACGGGAGCGCTGAAGGGCCTGATAGGCCCGGGGGCCGTCCTGAGATCGGTTCCCGTGGTCGAGAACACCGTGGTGGGCAGGGGGTGCGTGATAGACTGCGCTGTCGCGGTGAGGGACGTGGTGATGCTGGGGGGGACCGGAGAGGGGTCGAGGATCCTGGACGGTGCGCTCGTCCGCAGGTCGGCTCTCCAGTGGGGCGCGACCGCCGATTCCGGCTGCATCGTCGAGGATTCGATCGTCGGCGAGCAATCGAGGGTCGAGAGGCATGCGCTGCTGTCCGCTTCCCTGCTGGGCCCCGACTGCGTCCACGGGCAGGGTGAGATCACAGCCAGCCTCGTGGGCCCCCTGACCTCCTCGCACCACCAGTCGCTCCTCATCGCCGCGAGGTGGCCCGGCGGCTGCGGTAACGTAGGATACGGCGCCAATGTAGGCAGCAACCACACGTCCCGCCTCCCCGACCAGGAGGCATCGCTGGGCTGCGGAGTCTTCTTCGGGCTCGGCTGCTCTGTGAAGTTCCCTTCGTCCATCGCGGCGGGCACGGTGATCGCAACAGGCTCGGTGCTGCCGCCGCAGAAGATAGATTACCCGTTCTCCCTCGTTTCCCAGACGGCTGAGGGCTGCGAGCTGTGCCCCGGCTGGGTGCTCTCCTCCAACCTGTTCGCACTGCTGAGGAACCTCTCGAAGCACAGGACCCGGAGGAAGGCCTCGCGCGAGCCCGCCTTCGAGACTCTGACCGACCCGGCCGTGACGGCTCAGGTGGTCACCGCGAGAAGCCGGCTGTCCTCCTTGTCGGGGCGCAGGGCATACAAGGCTCCGGAACTGGAGGGAGCGGGGGCGTGCTACGTCACCGAGAAAGGGAGGCAGAAGGGCATCGCCGGATATACGATGTTCCTGAGATGGCGTTGTCTGGACGCCGTGCTGTCGAGGCTGGAGGGAGGCGCGGCACCCGACGGCGCAGAGGATCTGGAAGAGCTTGTCGCCAGGGAGTATCCCGGCCTGGAGCCGCCCGCGCTGATGTCTCGCTATGTCGAGGTCCTGGGCGAGATGCTGGACCTTGTTATCGCAAGCAGGTCTCGAGACTTCGTCAGGGGCAGCTCGGTGATAGACGACTATGCCGAGATTCACAGCCCGCCCGCCGAGGACCGTGCGCTGGAGGCGGTGCTGGAGGAGCTTCGAGACAGGAGGGAGCGGGCTTCGGCCCTTGCAGGGGGCTAGGAGCCACCCTCCCGTCAGGGCTTGCGCTTCCGATGAAACAGTTGAATAATTGAACAAACATTCAACTATATCGGAGGTGCGAACTGCTCTCTGACTTCGCTTCCGAGCTCTGGAGGGTGACCGTCGAGGTCGCACCGTCGCTCTTCCTCGGCCTTATCGTAGCCGGGCTCCTGCATGTGCTGGTCAACCGCGAGAGGGTCTTCCGGCATCTCGGAAGCCCCGGCCTCGCGAGCACCGTCCGGGCCTCCCTCTGGGGCGTTCCTCTGCCTCTCTGCTCCTGCGGCGTGATCCCCGCGGCGCTGTCGCTCAGGCGAGACGGAGCGTCGCCAGGCGCCACCACGGCGTTTCTCATCAGCACTCCCCAGACCGGGGTAGACTCGGTGATGGTGACCGCCGGGATGCTGGGCCTTCCGGTCGCTCTCGCCAAGCTCGCAGGCGCCTTCTTCGCCGGCGTGATAGGCGGCGTCCTGGCGGACTCCGTGCCGGCGCCTGCTCCCGAGCCTGGCAGCGCCGCCGGCGAAGCGTGCTCTCTGGAGGCGGGGGGAAACCCGGTAGCGAGGTTCTGGAGGCACGCGTTCGGAGTCGTCTTCAGGGACATCTACAGGTGGCTGGCCTTCGGCCTCGCAGTCTCGGCCCTGATCTCCACCCTGGTCCCTCCGGACGCGATGGCCGGCATTCATTGGCTCCGGGGCCCCCTGGGGATGCTGGCCGCCCTCGCGGTCGGGATACCTCTGTACGTCTGCTCGACAGCCTCGGTGCCGATCGCCGCGGGTCTGGTGAGGGCCGGATTCGCTCCCGGGGCTGCGCTGGTTTTCCTGATGGCAGGACCCGCTACGAATGCCGCGACCATCGGTGCCGTGAGGAAGACCCTGGGCGGCAGGGTGCTCTTCATCTACCTCTCCGTGATAATCCTGGTGAGCCTTCTGACGGGCCTTCTGCTGGACGGCCTCCTCGGAGAGGTCGCAGGGGGGCATGTCCATGCTTCGAGCATCCTTCCGGGCGTCCTCCCGGCTGCAGCGGGAGCGCTGCTGGCCGCAGGCACCGCCTGGTGGGCCGCGAGGGATGCGATGTCCTGGATCTCGTCGGCGAGGGCGTCGAGGGCACCCCAGGCCGTAGTGCTGAGGGTGCGCGGCATGTCCTGCGGATCCTGCGAGCGAAGGGTGAGGAACGCTCTCGAGGCCCTGCCCGGAGTGAGGTCCGTGGCGGTCTCCAGGGAGGAGGGGACGGCGAGGATCGAGGCCGCTCCCGGGTTCGACAGGGCGTCGGCCGCAGCCGCGGTCGGCAGCCTTGGCTACGCAGTGGATGAAGAAGCTCCTTCCGACTGACGAGGATGTGGCGCAGCTCGCAGAGCTGTACTCCCTCGCCGCCGACCCCACAAGGCTGAAGCTCCTCCTGAGCCTCATGGAGGGTGAGAAGTGCGTCTGCGACCTCTCCGAATCGGCTGGAGTCAGCGTTTCGGCCGCCTCGCACCAGCTGCGCCTTCTGAGAGCGGGCGGCCTGGTCGCACCCCGGAGGGATGGACGCCACATCTTCTACAGGCTTTCCGACGACCACGTAAGGAAGTTCCTGGAGCTGAGCCTGGAGCACGCCAGGGAGTAGAGGCAGGCTCGCATACTGGACCGCGGGCGGCGGGACGCTTCATAAATGCCCTTCCGGATCGGAGGGTGGTTGAGGTACGTAGAACCCGCTCTCGTCACTGACGCCGTCTACAGGATGTGCGTGCGCGCCTCCACGACCCCGGCTCCGGGCGTGCGCGAGGCGCTGGAGCACGCTCTCTCTCTGCACCCCTTCGGCCCGGCCGCCCTGTCCCTGCAGATCATCATCGAGAACATCGCTGCCGCAGCGCACAGGGACGTTCCGCTCTGCCAGGACACGGGAATCCCCGTGTTCTTCGTCCGGCTGGGGAGCGAGGTCGCGATTGCCGGCGGAACGCTCGAGCAGGCTGTCTCGTCCGGCGTGTCCAGAGCCTGCTCCGAGGGGTATCTGAGGCCCTCCCTGGTCTCCGACCCTGCCGGGAGCAGGTCGAACACGATGGATTCGACGCCTCCTGTCATCCATATCGAGACTCAGCAGGGCGAAGGAATCGCGCTGGAGATGCTCCTGAGGGGCGCGGGCGCCGAGAACGCAAGCAGGCTCGGCATGCTGCCGCCCCACTCGGGCGAGAACGGGGTATCCCGCTTCGTGCTCGAGACCGTCTCGGCGGGAGGAGCGTCCGCATGTCCTCCCCTGTTCGTGGGGATCGGGATCGGGGGCGACATCGAGGGCTGCGCAATCCTGGCCAAGAAGTCCCTGCTGAGGCCTCTGGGCTCGCGAAGCCCCCGCGGTCGCCTGGCCGCGCTGGAGGAGAGGCTGCTCGCAGAGATCAACGGGCTCGGCATCGGGCCGCAGGGCTTCGGCGGGCCGGTCACCGCTCTGGACGTCAGGATCGAATCCGCGCCCTGCCACATGGCGTCCCTTCCGGTCTGCGTCTGCACAGGCTGTCATGCCCTCAGGACGGCCGCTGAGGAGGTCGGATGATCGCTGTTTCTATCGGCTCCGGCAGGACGGCAGGTCTCGAAGGCCTTCCTGCCGGATCCGGGATACTCCTCTCGGGCTCCCTGGTCGCCCTCAGAGACGCCGCCCAGGCCAGGCTGGCCGGGCTCCTCCGGGAGGGCATGTCACCCCCGTTCGATCTCGACGGCAGGATCGTCTACTACACTGCTCCCGCCGCCGGGAGGGGCGGGCTGGCGGTAGGCTCGGCAGGGCCGACCACCTCGTCGCGCATGGACTGCTGGCTTGGCATGCTTCTCTCTCTGGGCGCCTCCGCGACAATGGGCAAGGGGCCCAGGTCAGAAGAAGCCGTCCGCCTCTGTGCGGAGCACCGGGCGCCATACCTGGCCGCTGTCGGCGGCGCAGGGGCTTACTACGCCTCGCGGGTGGCATCCTCGCACGTTGTCGCGTGGGATGACCTCGGGCCGGAGGCCGTCTGCGTGCTCGAGGTGGAGTCGTTTCCGGCGTTCATCGGGATAGACGCGGACGGGCGGTCCATGTTCGCCGCGGGGCTCGCTCGATGAGCATGACGCTGGAAGGCGCGCTGGCCGAGCTGGACCACCTCGGTCCCGACCGAGCCCCCGCCGCGAGGACGGAGTTCCTCTACAGGCTGGCGCTTCTGGCCCACGCGAGGACGGGGGGCAAGCTCTCGATCCTGCCCTCGGCCTGGCCGGCCGACGCCTCCTGGCTCTCCGTGTGGTACACTCCGGGCGTCTCGGCGGTCTCGAGGGCGGTCCGTGACGATCCCGACCGCTCCTTCGATCTCACCGGAAGGGCATCGCGGGTGGCCATCGCCACCGACTCCACCCGGGTCCTCGGCGACGGGGACTGCGGCCCTGCCGGCGGCATGGGCGTGATGGAGGGCAAGGCCCTGCTCATGAAGCTCCTCGGCGGATTCGACGCTGTGCCTCTGTGCCTGGACACGAGAGACGCCTCTGGCGTGCCGGTTCCCGGCAGGATGGTGGAGGCGGTCGCCGCACTAGAGCCGTCCTTCGGTGCCGTGAACCTGGAGGACATCTCCCAGCCGGAGTGCTACCGCGTCCTTTCCGCACTTCAGGCCCGGCTCTCCATCCCGGTGTGGCACGACGACGCGCAGGGCACTGCCTGCGTGGTGCTGGCGGGTCTTCTCAACGCGCTCGAGCTCACGGGCAGGTCTCTCGACAGCTCTCGCATCGTCCTCTTCGGGGCGGGAGCATCCAACTCCGCAGCTGCGCGGCTTCTGATGGCGGCCGGGGCGCCGCCGGAGAACCTCGCGATCTTCGACAGCAGAGGGCCTCTCTCCCCCGCCAGGATCGAGCGCTACACGGGCGGAGGCTGGGAGTGGCACAGGGAGCTCTGCCTCACCACCGGCTCAGGAGCGTTCGCATCGGCGGTGGATGCGTTGCGCGGCGCCGACGTGCTGGTTGCTGCCTCGAGACCGGGCCCTGGCACCATCCCTGCCGAATGGGTGAGGACCATGGCTCCAGGCGCAGTGGTGTTCGCGCTGGCGAACCCCGTCCCCGAAATCTTCCCGGGCGAGGCGCTCGAGGCCGGGGCAGCGGTGGCGGCCACCGGCAGGGGGGACTTCCCCAACCAGGTCAACAATGCACTCGCCTTTCCGGGAGTTCTCAAGGGCGCACTTCTGGTCAGATCCCGCGCTATCTCGGACGGGATGGCCGTTGCCGCGGCCCGCGCCCTGGCCGCACATGCGCGAAGGCAGGGTGCCTCGCCCTCGAGGATCCTGCCCGGGATAGACGACACCGGGGTCGCCCCCGCGGTGGCCGCTGCGGTAGCCGGGAGGGCTGCGGAGGAGGGTCTGGCGCGCAGGCCGCTGCCCCCTTCGGAAGTTTCCGCCGCTGCTGCCCGCGACATCGCAGCCGCGAGGAGAGCCTGCGAAGCCCTCGCTGGAGCGGGAGCCCTGCATCCGGTTCATTGCGAGCTCGTGGAGCAGGCGCTCCAGGAGACCATGGAGGCCCTCGGCGGCTCCCCCGTCGGCCGTTCCTGAGATCGAGACGATCGGTGCAACCCGGCTTCGCCGTGGTGGAGGACTAGCCCCGGCTCCCTTGCCCGGCGGCGGATCATGGAGATGGATGGGATGATCTGGCTACTTCTTGTCAGCAGCTCGGTGGCGATCCTCGTGTCCTTCGTCTGCTCCATCTCGGAGGCCGTCCTGCTCAGCATGGACCCGATCACGCTGAACAAGCTGCAGGCGGCTAAGCCTCAGGCGGCAGGGGCGTGGAGGAGGCTGAAGCGGAACATCGCGAAGCCCATCACAGCGATCCTCATTCTCAACACCGTAGCCCATACGGGGGGTGCGACCGTAGCGGGAGGAGCCTTCTCCCAGCTCTTCGGCGAGCACAACATCTGGATATTCTCCATCCTCTTCACAGGGGTCGTACTTGTCGGAACCGAGATCCTGCCCAAGGTGATAGGGGCTTCCCAGCAGGCCCGGATCGCCCCGGCCGCGGGGCCGGCCCTCGAAGCCCTCACGACCGTGATGAAGCCGCTGATCTCTCTCAGCAGCTTCCTGTTCGGGCGCTTCTCGCATTCCCGCGAAACCGAGCAGATCACAACCGCCGACCTGATCACGATGGCAGCGCTCGCGCGCTCGGGCAAGGCGATCGATCTCGACCAGGAGAACATCATCGTCAACACCGTGCGCCTGGGGCACACCTGGGTCGGCCGCGCCACCATACCCGCCTCCAGGGTGGCCTTCGTCTGCGAGGGGGACAGCCCGGAAAAGGTGCTGGAGCTCGCCAGGACCCACGGGCATACCAGGTACCCCGTCAGCAGCACGTGCAGGATGGACGACGTGCACTCCTATGTCACGATCAAGAAGGCCGTTCACGCGACGCCTGGCGAGGTCGCATCCCTTCTCCGGAGCGCGCGGCCTCTCGAAAGGGTGAGCCGCGACACGACCCTTCTCGCGGCCCTCAAGACGATGCTGGAGAGACGCGAGCACATGCTCGCGGTGACTGACGGGGGAGGCTCCTGCATCGGCATAGTGACGCTCGAAGACATAGCGGGGGAGCTCCTGAGCGCCGACATCGAGGACTTCAGGTGAGCGCTTCCGGGAGCTCCGGGGAGCACCGCGCGCTGCTCTCCCTGTGCGGCTTCAGGTGCGACCTGTGTCTGGCCTGGCGCCCGAACCTTGTGAGGGATCCGTCGGCTGCATCCGCATTGAGCGACGGCTGGAACAGGTACTTCGGCTTCCGGATACCCCCTGAGAGGATAGCTTGCGGCGGCTGCACCATGGATTCCGGGCAGACCCTCGATTCCGACTGTCCGGTGAGGCCCTGCGCAATGGGGAGGGGCGTCGAGAACTGCGCCTCCTGCAGCGAGTACGTCTGCGGAATCCTCGAGGAGAGACTCGTCTCGCGCGAGGAGATCGAGGCGCGGCTGGGCCGCGCGGTGCCGGAGGACGACTACCGGAGTTTCATAGCCCCCTACGAAAACAGGAAGAGGCTCGACGGGATCCGTGAGTCCCTCGCCGGAGGGAGCGAATCCCTCGGGTGAGAGCGCTTCCTCCCGCTTCCGTCTCCGCAGGAGGCGGGGCCGGTGCCCGGCGGGGGTTCAGCTTTCCTGGGGAGGCTCTGAGACCGGTGAGATCGACATCGGGGGGATCTCGACGGATTCGATGCGTTCCAAGCCGGCCTTCACCGAAGGGAGTCGCAGATGAGCAGAGAGACGAGATACGGAATCTTCAAGGTGATGCTCGACTGCCCGCACTGCGGCAACCCCGTGGTGGTGAACGGACCGCTCCTGCATCCAGCCTGCACTTCCTGCCAGAAGCGGGTCGAGATGCCCGCGGACGTCTGGAAGGACATCCTACTCGACTTCGAGAGGGAGTTCGAGAGCCTGAAGCCTGGCTCCGGCTCGAATGCGACTGTGATGACGGGCAGCCTGACCATCAAGTACAGCTCCGTGAAGCTGCCGCCGCCCGACCCCGCCTGCCCCACCTGCCAGGAGAACTGGGACATCGCCTCCCTTTCCACCGGCACCGACGGCGAGATGAGATGCAGGAAGTGCGGGCGGACCACGCCGGTCTTCCCTGCGCCCGGCTGGCTCTCCGACAGGATCCCGACAGCCAGGCAGGTGTTCTTCGCGGACAGGGAGCATGCCGGGGCGGATGAAGGCGGAGAGCCCTCCGAGTCCTTCCGCCCCATTGCACTCTCGTGTCCCCTGTGCGGCGGCGGTCTGCTGATAACTCCCGAGATGGAGCGGACCGTTCCGTGCAGGTACTGCAATGCCGATGTCTATCTCCCGGACGGAGTGTGGCTCAAGCTGCACCCCGCGAAGACCGCGAAGTACTGGATGGTCAGGTTCGAGGGGAGCTTCGAGGACCCTGACGGAGCGTAGCCCGGCGACCTGCCGGAATCCGCCCGAGGAAGGGGAACGGAGGCACATATGAGAGGATTCGCACAGGCAGCAGGGCTCGCCGCATCTCTCGCGGTGACCTTCACCGCGGCGCTGGTCGGCTCGAGCTTCCCGGTGGACTCGTGGTATGCAGGCCTCGAGAAGCCCTCCTGGAACCCTCCGAGCTGGGTTTTCGGGCCGGTATGGACTCTGCTGTACATCCTGATGGCCGTGGCGGCGTGGCTCGTCTGGAGGAAGGGGGGCTTCGGGGGCGCTGCGCTTCCTCTGGCGCTGTACCTGGCCCAGCTCGCTCTGAACGCGGCCTGGTCTTGGCTCTTCTTCGGCGCTCACAGGATCGGGCTGGCGCTGGCCGACATCGTGGCGCTCCTGACCCTGATAATCGCAATCGCAGTCATGTTCCGCAGGGTGCTGCCGCTCGCGGGATGGTTCATGGCCCCTTACGCCGCCTGGGTGGCCTTCGCGACCGTGCTGAACTTCACACTGTGGAGGCTGAATGGCTGACGCAGGCCCGGCCTTCCGGCCCGGCAGCGGGGAGATGCACCCGCTCAGGGCAGTCGCAGGCATGCTCGTGCCGTGGGCCTCGGTCCTCTTGTTCTGGACGGCCCTCCGCAGCGCATGGGCGACCGTCCTCGCCTACCACGCCCTGATGCTGCTGTTCTCCTGGAGGTCGGTTCCCGCAGTGTTCAGGGGCTGGAGCGGCACTGGCTTCATCCTCGCCGCCCCCGTCTTTGCGTCTGTCGGACCTGTCGCCTGGCTGCTGCTGCCCGAGACGACGGTCGAACCAGTGGGCGGATGGCTCTCTGCATACGGCCTCGCCGGAGTGTCTCTGCTCCTGATGGCGTTCTACTACGGGCTCGTCCATCCCGTGATCGAGCAGGCGCACTGGAGACTCCTGTGGAGCCGCCCCCGACTGGGGCGGCTGGCGGTCCTCTCGTTCGCAGGCTATCACGGGCTCGTTCTCTCGACGCTGATGAAGCCGTTCTGGGTTGCGTCCTGCGTCGCAGTACTGGCTGCGACCGGCTTCTTCTGGAGGTGGGTGGACAGGAGGACGGGCGGCGGCCTGTTGCCGGCTGTCACGCAGGCGCTGGCCGATTCGGGGATGATCCTCGCAGCCTTGCTGAGAGCCTGATCCGCCCCCGGCTAGGCCCATCCGACCGCAGGGTTGAAGAGCCCCGCCGGGTCTATCGCCCTGCGGACGGCGGACATCCCGGCGATCAGCTCCGGCGGGTGCATCTCTCCCAGAAGGTGCCCCTTGATCCGCCCCAGTCCGTGCTCGGCGGAGACCGTTCCGCCCTCCCGAACCGCGATCCGCGCGATCTCGAGCATGACACCCTTCGCTCTCTCCATCTCCTCCGCGTCCCTCGGGATGATGTTGGCGTGCAGGTGCCCCTGGCCGGCATGGCCGAATACGATGCCCTCGAAGCCGCCCTCCTCCATCATGCGGGATATCTCGGAGTGGAAGGCGGCGGCCCTGGCGAAGCCCACCGCAGAGTCCGAGCCCAGCTTGCAGATGCCCGGAACGGCTTCGGCCCTCCGCGCAATCTCCCTGTTCACCATCTCGGGAAGCTGGTGGCGGAAGCGGCGTATCCGGGTGTTCCCCCGCTCGTCCATGCCCGCCCAGACCCGGTTCTCCGGCATGCCCAGCTCTCGCGAAATCGAGTCGAGCCTGTCCAGAACCGTGTCCAGTTCGGCGTCCGTGCAGGCGTCTATCCTGGCCATGGCCGCGCACGAGGCGTCCTCCGGGGGCTGGATTCCGTCCGGCAGGGGATCCCTGCGAACCAGATCCAGGCACTTTTCATCCATCATCTCGAGGGCCCTGAGGCGAAGGCCCGAGCCGTACAGCCTGTCCAGCGACGGCCAGAGGAGTTCGGGCGAGCCGGGGAAGAGCACCGCCTCCACCGTGTGGGCTGGCGCCTTCTCCAGCCTGAGTTCGAGCGCCGTGACAAGGCATAGCGTGCCTTCGGAGCCGAGGAGGAGGTCCAGGAGGTCCATCCCTGGGCGCAGCCGGTATCCCGCGGTGTCCTTGTCCGGGAGGGCCCGCCGTGGAAACGCGGGGATCCATATGGAACCGAGTATGGGATGCGAGCAGCGGCCCTCGCCGTCGAAGACGTGCTCGCCCCTCCTCGTCCAGATAGCTTCGCCGCTTGAGAAGACCGCCTCGACGCCCTCTATCCACCGTCTGGTAGAACCGTGCATCAGGCTGTCGGAGCCCGATGCGTCCGTTGCTGCCATGCCTCCGAGGGTCGCGCCCCATTCGGTGGGATCGGGCGGGAAGAAGAGTCCCTGGCTGGACGACTCGAGGAGCTTCCGAAGGTCGTCCAGCTTCGTGCCGGCCGACACCGTTATCCTGCCGCCCTCCAGCGGCCCCGTTCCCGTCAGGCATTCGGTGGAGAGAACGGCGCCTCCATCGGGCAGCGCGCCGCCTGTCACGCCAGTGCGCCCTCCCGAGATGGTGAGACCGAGCCCTCTGGCCGCGCACGAGGCCACGTACTCCGAAGCCTCGGCAGTGCTGGACGGCCATGCCGCCTCCTCGCACCAGGCTCCCCCGAGGTTCGATTCGTCGCGCAGCAGGTCCGCAGCGGCCGCCTCGACCGCGGCCCGGCCGGCTATGCGCCTCACTGGCCACCTCCAGCGCAAGGTTTGTTGCCGTGGAACTCTCCTGTTATTCTAGAATACCTGTTGTACAGGCCCGGCGCACGGGCGGCCCGGCATGGAGGACGAAATGGGGCGAACCTTCGCTGAGAAGATTCTGGGACGGGCGGCGGCGAGGGATGTCGCGGCGGGTGATGTCGTACACGTCGAGCCCGACCTGGTGCTCACGCGCTGCGACAGCCGCAGAGTCATCGAGGAGGCTGGGCGGATCCTGGCTGGAGCGCCTCCATCCAGGCCGGACCGCATGGCTATCGCTCTCGACGGGCGCATCCCCGCGGCGAACCGTGAAGAGGCCGCCCTGCATCGTGAGATCAGGGAGTTCGCGTCGAAGCATTCGATTCGCGGCTTCTTCGACCTGGGCTCCGGGCTCTGCCATCACGTCGTTCCGGAGAGCGGTCTCTGCTTCCCGGGAGGGCTGGTTCTCGGCACGGACGAATCGGTGGCCGTCCTGGGCGCCTTCGGTTGCCTGGCCGCCTCGGTCGATGTCCCTACCGCGGCCGGGCTGTGGGCTGGAGCAAGGTGGGAGGCGAGAGTCCCCGAATCGGTATGCATCAACCTGTACGGGGGGCTCGGCCGCCGCGTGTCGGCTAAGGATCTCGCAATGGCGCTGCTCAGGGATTCGGCCAGGGGATGGGCCGCCTCCCGTGCAGTCGAGTTCCATGGACCTGGGGTGTCGTCCCTCCGCATGTCCGAGAGGATGACGGTGGCGGGAACATGCGCGGCGACGGGTGCGGCTTCCGCCGTCTTCCCTGCCGACGGGCAGACCAGCGAGTTCTTCAGGGACAGGGGGACGAGCTGCTCGATGGCGGTTTGGAGCGATCACGACGCCGTCTTCGCGTTCCTCCTCGACTTCGACCTCGAGTCCCTCGAGCCGCTGCTGGCGGGGCCGGACGGCTCGATCCGCCCCGTAGGGGAGATGGCCGGCACGAAGCTCGACCAGGTCCTGCTGGGGACCTGCACGAACGGCAGGCTGGATGATCTGCAGGCCGCAACCTCGGTGCTCAGGGGCAGGAAGGTTGCCAGAGGCACGAGGCTCCTCGTGGCGCCTGCCTCGAGGGAGACGATGCTGGCGGCCATGAGAACCGGCTGCCTGCAGGACCTCGTGGAAGCCGGCGCGACGATCCTGCCTCCGGGCAGCGAGCCCTGCCCGGAAGAGGGGCTCGGAGCGCTCGCGCCGGGCGAGACCTGCCTTTCCACCGGCAGCAGACCATGGAGGGCGGGCGGTCCGGACGGGACTCCGGCCGTCTTCGTGGCCTCTCCGGAAACCGCTGCCGCATCTGCCCTGGCAGGAGCAGTCACGGATCCGAGGGGCTTCTGAACGATATGGGACCCGGTCCCGGCCCGCGGCAGCACTGCGGGGCGTTACGCGAGTCCTCCGGGAGGGGAGGGTCGAACTGGTCTCCAGAACGGCTGTGATGCTTCTGGCTGCTGCGGCTCCCGCTGCGGCCGGGCTGGAGGCGGGAGTGGAGGTCTTCGCCTCGAGCCTCTCGCCTTTCGAGAGCGAATACGACAGCAGATTCCTTACTCCGGGAAGCTCTTGGGGCGTCGGGCTGGAGCTGGACGCCCCTGGTCCGGTGTGCTTCGACCTGATGTTCGAGCGCTTCGGCAAGGACGCCGCCGCCGCGACCGACTGGGACGGCGAGGTGTCCGCGTCTCTGGTCTCGGCCATGCCTACTGCGAGGCTTTCCGTGATGGGCGGGGTGGAGCTCCTGGCAGGGCCCCTCGTCGTCTATGCGGACGGCGAGTACTCCGGAACCGACAACTTCGGGCGCTTCGTGGAAGCCTCCGGCTCCAGCCTCGGCTTCGGCTTCGGGGCGGGATTGTCCATAGACGTCTGGGGCCCGCTGCATGCGGGCCTGGAGTACAGGCGGGCCTTCATGGACCTCAAGACGGACTGGGCGGACATAGACGGAGACCGCACCAGAATCTACCCTGCCGCGGAGACGGACCTCGGCTACTCCCAGTTCGGCGCCGTGCTGGGGGTCTCGGTGGCGGGCGGAGAGAGCTCTCTGCTCTCGCTCCTTTGACCGGGCTCCAGTGTTGGCTATAATCGCGAACCTGCTGGATGAGCCGGCGTAGCTCAGTCGGCAGAGCAGCGCACTCGTAATGCGCAGGTCATCGGTTCGATTCCGATCGCCGGCTCCACGAGAACCGGGTGGTTTTCCGACATGCAGAATCCGATCATAAGCGGCTCCGGCATCAGGGGCGTCTTCGGCTCCTCCCTCACCGTAGAGAGCGCCCTGCGCTTCTCTTCCGCGTTCGGCGCCCTGTGCGGCGGCGGTGCCGTGGTGGTGGGGCGCGACACGCGCTCTTCCGGGCCTGCGGTCGAATCCGCCGTCGTGGCGGGGCTCTGCGCGGTGGGCTGCCATCCGGTCCTCCTCGGCGTGGCCCCCACTCCCACGATCCAGCTCGAAGTGATCCATTCCGGCGCGAGGGGCGGCATAGCCGTCACCTCCAGCCACAATCCCGGAGAGTGGAACGCCCTCAAGCTGATAGGCTCGGACGGCGTCTTCCTCAGGGCAGAGGCTCGGAACAGGCTCCTGGCCTCGCTGGAGGTCGGCAGCGTCCTCGCCGACTATCGGACGGTCGGAAGGCCTGCAGTGTCGAGCGGCGCAGTGGAGAGGCACGCCAGGCTCGCCGCCTCCCTGCCTCTGGTGCTCCCCGGGCGGCGGCTCCGTGCTGTGCTGGACACGGCCGGCGGTACGGGAGGTCTGCTGGGCCCCCCGCTCATGGAGCACCTCGGAGTCGACTGGACCGTGATCAACGACGGCATGCGCCCTGACGGATCCTTCCCCCGGGTGGCCGAGCCCACCGCGGAGAACCTCGACGACCTCTGCCGGGCTGTCGTCGAGCGGGGCGCCGACCTGGGCTTCGCCTTCGACCCCGACGGCGACAGGCTCGCGCTGGTTGACGAGAATGGGCGCGCCGTGGGCGAGGAGTACACCGTCGCACTGGTTCTGGACTTCGTTCTCTCACGCAGGCCGGGCCCCGCGGTGGTGAACCTCTCCACCTCCATGCTGTCGCAGGAAGCCGCCGAGAGGCACGGCTGCCCCCTCTACAGGAGCCCTGTGGGCGAGGTGAGCGTGGTTGAGGAGATGGAGCGGAGAGGGGCCACGATCGGGGGCGAGGGCAACGGCGGAGTCATCGACGCTGAATGCCATCCAGGAAGGGACAGCGCGGTAGCCATGGCATACGTGGTGTCTGCGCTGAGGCAGTCTGGCTCGACTCTCTCGGAGCTCGTGGATTCGTTTCCCCGGTTCTTCATGGTCAAGAGGCGGCTCGTTGCCGAAAGACCCTTCTCCTCGATCGCGGAGGCGCTCGCGGGGGAGTTCGGGGCGCCCGACGACGGAAGGGACGGGCTCTGGTACGCAAGACCGGGGGGATGGATGCACGTCAGGCCGTCGGGAACCGAGCCGGTCGTGAGATACATTGCAGAGAACAGGAATCCCGGGGTTCCCGGGGCTGACTTCGCCAGAGTCGAGAGGATCGTGTCGGGCAGATGTGCGGAATAGTCGGATACATCGGCAGGAGGCCGGCCCTGGAGATACTGGTGTCCGGCCTGAAGAGGCTCGAATACCGAGGATACGACTCGGCCGGCTATGCCCTCCAGACGCAGGAGGGCCTCTTCGTGAGGAGATGCAGGGGGCGCGTCAGCGAGCTGGAGGCGATGGACCCGGGTTCTTCGGCCTCCGCTACCGTCGGACTCGCCCATACCAGATGGGCCACCCACGGCGAGCCCTCAGAGCGCAACGCCCATCCCCAGCTCGACCAGTCCGGGACGATCGCCGTCGTCCACAACGGCATCATCGAGAACTACAAGGCCCTGAAGCGCGAGCTTGAGCGCATGGGCGTCGTCTTCACGTCAGACACGGACACCGAGGTCATCGCCCAGCTCGTGGGAGTCGAGAAGGCCGCCGGCAGGAGCCTCTTCGAGGCGGTGAGAAACGCGCTGTCGAAGGTGCGGGGGACGTACGGGATAGCGGTGCTCTCGGCGGACGAGCCGGGCACGATGATCGCGGCCCGCCACGGCAGCCCGCTGGTGGTCGGAATAGGCGACGGCGAGTACCTCGTGGCCAGCGACGTGGCCGCTGTCATCGCACACACCCGCGAAGTCATCTATCTCGACGAGGGCGAGGTGGTGAGCGTCACAAGGTCCGGTCTCGAGACGGACAACCTCGAGAGCATACTCAGAGATCGCGTCGAAACGGTGGAGTGCAGCATCGCCGACCTCGAGAAGAACGGCTACCCGCACTTCATGCTCAAGGAGATCTTTTCCCAGCCCGAATCCCTGACCAACGCCTTCCGCGGCAGGATCGACCTGGACGAGGGCACGGCCCATCTCGGCGGCCTCGGGCTGACCCCCGTGGACATGGCCGCCATAACGAGGATCATCATCACGGCATGCGGCACATCGTGGCACGCCGCCCTGATAGGCAAGTACATCATCGAGTCCCTGTCGAGAATCCCCGTGGACGTGGAGTACGCCTCCGAGTTCAGGTACCGCGACCCTGTCATCGATCCGGGCACTGTCATGTTCGTCATCAGCCAGAGCGGTGAGACGGCGGACACGCTGGCCGCCCTGAGGCTGGCGAAGGCAAGGGGATGCAGGGTGTTCGGAATCGTGAACGTGGTAGGCTCCACGATCGCCCGCGAGACGGATTCAGGCGTCTACATCCACGCCGGTCCCGAGATCGGCGTGGCTTCGACAAAGGCGTTCACATCCCAGGTCATGGTGCTCGCCCTGATCGCGATGGCCTTCGGCAGGTCGCGCGGATGTATCTCCAGGAGCCAGGGGCTGGAGCTTGCGCACGAGCTGAACGGCATACCGGAAAAGGTGACGAGGATACTCTCCGGCTCGGACAGGATCGCCGCCTTGGCGAAGGAGTTCACCTACGCGAGGCATTTCCTGTACCTGGGCAGGGGATACAACTACCCGGTGGCTCTCGAAGGCGCTCTGAAGCTCAAGGAGATATCCTACATCCACGCGGAGGGATACCCCGCGGCTGAGATGAAGCACGGCCCGATAGCCCTCATAGACGACGAGATGCCCGTTCTTGTGATCGCGGTCAGGGATGCGGCCTACGACAAGATCCTCTCGAACATATCCGAGGTCAGGGCCAGGAGGGGGAGGGTGATCGCCGTGGCCACCGAGGGCGACGATGAGATAACCTCCGTCTGCGAGAGCGCCCTCTGGGTTCCCTCGGCTCCCGACCAGCTCATGCCGCTTCTCACCGTGATTCCGCTCCAGCTCCTCGCATACCACATCGCCGTTGCGCGCGGGTGCGACGTTGACAAGCCTCGGAATCTCGCCAAGAGCGTCACCGTGGAGTAGGAGGGTTCGCTTGCGGAAGGCCGCCCAGCAGGCCAGGCTCTTCCTGCGGTTCTTCCTGAGGAGGCTCTACAACCGCTGGACCTGCGACAATGTCTACTTCTCGGCGGCGGCGATCGCGTTCAACTTCATGGTCACCATCCTTCCGCTGGGCCTCCTGCTGGTCACGTTCACCGGCTTCGCCTTCCGCGGAAGCGAGGAAGTAAGGTCCGCCCTGCAGGAGTGGGTCGAGGGCGCCGGCCCCCTGGTGCCCCCCGATCTGGTGTACGAGCTGGAGCAGGTGTTCTTCTCCGGGTCGGGGATCACCGGCGTGATAGGACTGCTGAGCCTCTTCTGGCTCGTCAGCCGCCTTTTCGGAACCATCCGCACCGCGCTGGACAGGATCTTCGACGTCCCGTCGGGGCGGAACCCGATTCTCGCCAAGCTCTATGACATGCTCCTCACCGCTGGCGTCACCGTCTGCTTCCTCGCGGCGTTCTTCATGACAACGGTGTCCTCGATCGTGCGGGACTCCACCCTCGGGCGAATAGCGGCGGGATGGCCCGTCGTCGGCAGCCTCATCGGAACCGGTTCCGCGAAGCTGATCGGGTCCGTATTCGTCGTGCTGCTGCTGTTCACGCTCTTCTGGGCGGCGCCCAACAGGCGTGTCTCGATGAGACAGGCCGTCACCTCGACCCTGCTCGCGACCATGCTGTGCGGGCTGGGCACGAAGCTCTACATCTTCTCGATAAGCAGGCCCGACTGGGGAGTGGTCTATGGCTCGCTGGCCGCGATCATGGGCACCCTCCTCTGGCTGTATCTGATCTGCGTCATACTGCTGGCCTCGGCAGAGGTGACCCAGATCATGCACGAGTGGCTGAGGATGCGGCGTTCGCTTGGGAGGGGCGTGGGGGAGATTCCCCAGTGGCACGACAAGGTCGCCGAGTAGGGTTCGGTCGGTCCGGAGGATGCCGGCCCCGTTCCTCGCCCTTCCAGTGGAGGCTCGGCCCCGCAAGCAGGGCCTCAGATCCCGGACGACGCAACCCGCCAGGAGAGATGTGCGCGGCGTGTCCCGCCAGGAGCACCAGGCCCTCGGCGCTGTGCAGCCTGCGGCCGGTGAAGAGCAGCGGGATCATGAGCAGCACGAGGGCGATCATGATCCAGCAGCCGCGGAGCAAGTCGCCCTGCGCGCTGACGGGCTTCAGAGCGCCTGATGCCCCCAGGACTCCCTGCACGTTGAATACGTCGGGTACCATGAGGTTGCCGACAGTGAAACAAGGCTGGCGACGAATCGCCGCCACGACGGATGTCGCCAGCTCCGGGTGGCTGGTTCCAGCGAACGCCAGCGTGAGGCCGATGAGCGCTTCGCTTGCACCGATCGTGCGAGCACCGCAGCGTTCCCGACCGGCATGCGCACTCCTTCAGGGAGCATGGCCAGCCCCAGCCGGCAGGAATGCTGTGTCCAGGACGGCTCCGGCCATGGACGACCGCAGGCCGGCCTGCATCATTTCTCGTGCGTCCTCTCCGTTCCTTCACCGTCCGCGCGATTGGGAGGCTCCTGCGGGCAGGAGCGCCCGGAAGCCCTCTCGCCGCGCTTCGCGCCTGCAATGCCGTTTCCCGCCCGCTAGACGCTGAAGCGTATCTCTAGAATGTCACCGTCGCGAACCTCGTAGTCCCTTCCCTCCAGGCGCACCGCTCCCTTCTCCCTCAGTCTTGCCGTGTCGGTGCACGCCTGGTAGTCGGCGAAGGCCGTCACCTGGGCCCTTATGAAGCCTCTCGCCAGGTCCGAGTGTATCGCGCCGGCCGCGTCGAGGGCCGTGGAGCCTCTCCTGAGCGGCCATGCACGGACCTCGTCGGGCCCCATGGTGAGGAATGAGATGAGATCCAGGGACGAGTACGCAGCCTCGATCAGCCTCGAGAGCCCCGAGGCCCGGTAGCCCATCGAGGCCAGGAATTCCTGCCTCTCGGCCTCGGGGATCTCCGAGAGCTCCAGCTCGAACGCCGCATCCACGGGGATGACCGAGGCGCCGTGCGTCCTGCAGAGTCCTTCGAGGTCGTCCTCCGGCGACACCGCGGGTGATGTCCGGTTGGATACCGCGAAAACCGGCTTGAGCGACAGGAGGGCGTAGGGCGAAAGCAGCGCCAGGTCCTCCTTCGAGAACTCCGCCCTCCTGAGGGGGATCTCCCTTCCCAGGATCTCGGCGGCATGCTCCATCACCCGGTACTCTCCCGTCCTCGCCCTGCTCTCCTTCGCGAGCCTCTCCATCCGCTTCTCGACTACGGAGAGGTCTGCGAGCATGAGCTCGGCTTCGCACGAGGCGAAGGCCCCGGCAGGGTCGCCCTTCGCGAAGTTGTCCAGCACCAGGGCCAGCGCCGACGCATCCCTCATCTCGGAGAGCGACTTGGCGGAGAAGGCTGGCGAGGGCGTGTCCGTGAAGACCACTGTGGCATGCACCGTCTTCTTCGGTGACCAGATCGAGGCGAGGAAGTCTAGCCTCGGGTCTGGCACCTGAACCGTGAGGGGTCTGGCGGAGTCTGCGGCCCGGCTTCCTGCAAGAGCCTTGAAGAGAGTCGTCCTTCCGCATCCCGGGCTGCCGGCGAGGGCTATCCGCAAGTTTCACTCCCTTTCTGATGCCCTTTTCGCAGAACCGCCGGGCGGGCATCCCGGCTCTCCGAAGATACCCGCCCGGGGGGATGCGGCGGTAGGCTACTCCGCGAATATCCTGACTACGTCGCCGTCGGAGCTGTCCACGTCCACCTTGAGCTCCGAGAGGGACTTCGCCAGCTCCGTCTCGTCGAGGCCGGAGAGGCTGGAGAGGTCTATGCCCCTCTCCTTCACGGTCTCGGCGGCCTCCTTGGGAACCAGCGAGCCCAGCTTGATCCCCGTTCTGATGAGGCTGAGGGGCACCCGTATGTTCACCTTGTCTCCGTCGCTGGAGTTCACCAACACCCTGAGGTAGCGCGGGTTCTTCGGGGGGGAGGGCGCATCGGGGGGGGCAGGCGGTTCGGGCGGCGAAGGCGCCTCCTCCGTGGCGGCGGAAAGCTTCTCGAGCAGCATGGAAGCCTCGTCCACGCTTATCTTGCCCTCGGCCAGCATCCCCAGGATCTTCTTCCTCGAATCGCTCATCTCGACACCTCCATCTCCTGTCTCACACCCACGATATCGCGAAGCTCCGGCCCTCGGACTCTCTCACGTCTACACACAGGCCGTGCAGCATCATCAGAAGCAGCAGCGCGCGAGGAGCCTGCAGCAGAGCCCGGTACTCCCACCTGCCTGAGAGTGCGCTCCCGATGGCTCCGAGCAGCCAGGCGAGGAGCACGAACGGCGACAGCAGGAGCCACAGGAGGAACCACGGCAGGGGCAGCACCAGCCAGCCTATCCTCAGCAGCACGAACGTTGCGGGCATCAGAGCCTCTCCATCGCCTCGGCAGCGGTTATCTCGCCCCGGGCCAGTTGCTCGATTACCAGATCGTGATCCTCGGGGCCTGTCATCATGTCGTTCAGCCTCTCGATGATGCGGTCTATCCTGGCGCGTGCCGTCGGGTAGCTCACGCCAAGCACCTCCTGGATCTTCTTGATGGATCCGTAGCTTCTCACGAAGGCTATCACCAGGGCCTGGTCTTCGCTGGGCAGGAGGCCGAGGAGGGGCACGGTGAACTCCCCGCCCAGTGTAAGCCTGCAGGAGTTGCAGCGGCAGAGCGTCGGCACCATGGGCTTCCCGCACTCGGGACATTTCGCCTTGCTGATATCCATGCTAGACCTCCTTTATTCTAAAGCGAATATGGCCATGACTTCAACAATGTCAAGGTTCGTTCTTGAATATCTGGATCCGCATATTGCGGGGGGCGGTTCATGGCATCTTGACGCGGGGGCATGCATAGTCAATCTGTTGCGGTAAGTCCCGTCAGAAGCATGGAGGGCCGGAATGAGCAGGATTGTCGCGGTGATTCTCGGGGGGGGAAGCGGCACCAGGCTGTTCCCGCTCACTCAGCAGAGGAGCAAGCCGGCCGTCCCGGTCGGGGGGAAGTACCGGCTGATAGACATACCGGTCTCGAACTGCATCAACGACGGCATCAGGCAGATACTGGTTCTGACCCAGTACAACAGCGAGAGCCTGAACCGGCACGTAGCCCAGACCTACAGGTTCGACAGGTTCACCGACGGATTCGTATCCATCCTGGCCGCGGAGCAGACCAACGAGAACAAGGACTGGTTCCAGGGCACCGCCGACGCCGTGAGGAAGAGCCTGCGGCACATCCTCGACCTGCATCCGGAGCAGGTCCTGATACTGTCCGGCGATCAGCTCTACCGTCTGAACTTCAGGGATTTCGACGAGAGGCACGTGGCTTCCGGGGCCGACATCACGATAGCCACGAAGCCGGTCACGCGAAGGGAGGCTCCCGGGCTGGGGATCATGCAGATCTCCGGGAGCGGAAGGATAGTGCATTTCAGGGAGAAGCCGTCGCCGGACGAGCTGGACTCCCTGGTGAGCAGAGGTCCCGGCCTCGATGACGAACGCCCTCTTCTCGGCAGCATGGGCATCTACATGTTCAGGCCGGAGGTCCTCGAGGCCGTGCTCGAGGACGAGGCGATGACGGACTTCGGCAAGCAGGTCATACCCAGCTCGATCGGGGAGAGGAAGGTCTTCGCCTACCTCTTCAGCGGATACTGGTCCGACATCGGGACGATCGGGAGCTTCTTCGAGGCCAACCTCGACCTCGCCTCCGACAGGCCGGCGCTGGACCTCTACAAGAACTATCTCCCGATCTACACCCGCGCACGTGCCCTTCCCGGTGCGCGCGTGCGTGACTGCAGGATCGACGAGGCGGTCGTATGCGAGGCGTCGGAGATAGTCGGCGCCAACATCAGAAGGTGCGTGATCGGGCTCCGGAGCAAGATAAGGCGCGACTCGACGCTGGAGGAGGTGGTCTTCATGGGCGCCGACTACTGGGAGGGCCACTTCAGGGATCCGGCGTCCGAGAACTTCCACCTGCCGGCGCTGGGCGTGGGGGAGGGGTGCGTGATAAGGCGCGCCATCATAGACAAGAATGCAAGAATAGGCGCCGGGAGCAGGCTGGTGAACGAGCGGAACCTCGAGAACTTCGACGGGGAGGGCTACTACATAAGAGATGGGATAATAGTGGTGCCCAAGAACGGGGTTATTCCAGCAAATACAACCATATAAAAGTATGAAACCTTGACGGAAGCCCGTCTGTCCGATATATACAGGTCCCAAGCGGGAGAATCCCGCGTTGCCAAGCGGATCCAAAGCCCCAGAAACATCAGACCACGAACAGAAGGAGGGTACCCATGAAGCTGGCAATGATCGCGGCTCTTGCGCTTGTTGCCGCAGTCTCGGCCAGTTACCCGCGGCTCGCGACCCTTGGTGGCGACGCTCGGCTCATGCTGAACGACTACACCGAGATGTGGGCCTATCCCGGCGTCATCAGCGACTACCAGTTCGCCACCGGGCAGTCCGACTCTCCCGCCAGTGTGGACGACGGCTGGTTCGGGCTGGTGAAGAACTTCCAGGGCACCACCCTGGGCGTCACCATCAACCACGGCGACATGCTCGAGTTCCTCTACCACCCCGGCAACTGGGGCCTGATCGTGGGCGTTGACTACGAGAAGTTCACGCCCGACACCAATACCTCCGCCAAGGAGATGGGCATCGACCTGGCATGGGGCACCGATGTCGGCTGGTTCGGTGACTACAGCGACCTGGCCCTCGGCCTCGGCTACATGACTGCAGACTCCACGATAGGTGACGTCAGCTTCGGCCCCACCGACCTGAGCATCGGCGGCTCGGTCCGCGGCCACCAGGACGGCTTCATCAACCTGTTCCCGATCATCTCCGCCGGTTTCGACATGTACGAGTACGATGATGGTGATGACGATACCGCCAATGAGAAGACCACGACCATCGCCATCGATCTTGGTGCCGGCCACAACCACATGGTCGCCCCGAAGACCTGCGTGATCGTCGGCATCTACGCCGGTCTGTCCAGCACCTCCTTCAGTGGCGAGATGGGTGATAACATGGATGGCGAGATGGCCATCACCATCCCCAGGATCACCGGCGGCGTCGAGCAGATGCTTGGCAAGTGGCTGTTCGTCCGCGCCGGCGCCACCAGCGAGACCGAGATGTGGTCGCAGGGCGACGTGAACAGCTTCAGCACGAGCTTCGACACCAACTTCGGCATCGGCATCACCTTCGACAACTTCACGCTGGATGCCACCGTCGGCGAGGACTTCCTGCACGACGGTCCCTACATGGTCGGCGGCGTCGGCAACGGCTTCATGGGCCAGCTCGCTGCCACCTACAACTTCTAGCCCGCTCCTTCCTCTTCGACCAGTCGGGGCCGCCCACCCGGGCGGCCCCCTTCTTCTCCCCGAGCGAACAGTTTCAGGTTGAAGATGCTTAAGAAACCCTGACCACCCACCGGCGCTGGATTGGCTCGGTGGCTCTGAACATCCTGTTAAATGGTTTTATGGATATTGGTTTTGCATTTCGCGCAAGACGGAGTCACTGCCGTTTCCAGACCGTCGCGATGATTCGGGAAGTGAATTGCGGGGTTTCTTAAGTTTCTTCAACCTGAAACTGTCTGGGGCGGGGCTGGCGCCCCGCCCCCCGCCCCGAGGCGTGTAGAGATCCTAGGACCTCTTGTTCTTCTCAATCTGCTTCTTGATCAGGGCTCCGAGACGCTTCACTCCCTCGCAGATCTTGGGCTCCGGCGAGTAGCTGAAATTGAGCCTCATGCTCCTGTGATCGTCCTCCTCGGCGTAGAAGGCGCTGCCCGGAACGTAGGCGACCTTCTCCTCGATGGCGGCGTGGAACATCTCGTCGGTGCTGAAGCCCTCCGGAAGCGTCACCCAGAGGAACAGACCACCCTCCGGCTTCGTCCACTTGACCCCGGGAATGCCAAGAAGGTGGGTGTCGAGGCAGCTCAGCATCAGCTCCCTGCGGCGCGCATAGAGCTCGATGGTCTTCTCCAGGCCCCTCTGCAGTGCGCCGGAGGCCATCACATGGTGGGCTATCGCCTGGTTGAAGGGAGGTGTGCAGAGGTCTGTGCCCTGCTTCGCCATGACCATCTTGTCGATGATCCAGTCAGGCCCGTAGGCCCAGCCGATGCGGAAGCCGGGCAGGAGTATCTTCGAGAAGGTGTAGAGCGAGAGCACCTGGTCCGGCGCCATGGACTGCAGGGTCGGCACGTGCTTTCCGGTATAGCGAAGCTGTCTATATGGAGTGTCCTCGATGATCAGGTAGCCGCCCTCTCGCGCCAGCCTGATTATCTCGTGGCGTCTGCTCTCCGGTATGGTGACGCCTGCCGGATTGTGGAAGTCAGGAATCACGTATATGAACTTGGGACGTCTGTTCTCCTTCTCCAGCCTCTTCAGCGTTTCCGCAAGCAGGTCGGGCCTCATGCCGTAGTCGTCGAGCTCGACTCCAACCGGAACCCCCTGGTAGGCCTTGAAGGCCTGGAGCGCCCCCAGGTAGGTCGGACGGCCCACGATGCATGTGTCGCCGGGGTTCAGGAATATCTTTCCAATGAAGTCCAGGCCCTGCTGCGATGCGACGGTTACCAGGATGTTCGAGGGATCGGCGGGCGTTCCGTCGTCGGTCATGAGCTTCGCCAGGTCCTCCCGAAGGCGGTTGTCTCCCTCGGTGGTTCCGTACTGAAGCGCCTTGTCGGCCTCTGTCCAGAGGACCCTGTTGGCGGCGATGGCGACATCCGCCACCGGGAAGGTCTCCGGCGCCGGGAGGCCGCCCGCGAAGGAAATGATGTCCGGCTGCGAGGTCAGCTTCAGCAGCTCGCGGATCACCGACCTCTTCATGGAAGTCGCCCTGGCCGAGAAGATCTTCTCCTTGTCCAACATCGTCCCCCCTTCTGCTGTTGAGGCGCATGACACCGCTGCCCAGCCTCGCCCGGGAAGGAGAGGGCTGGTGAAACGACTGCCTCGCGGACTATAATGGCAGTGTTGAACTGGGACAATCATCAGGAATCCCCATACATGGAGGCAGGTGCCGTGAAGATCCGTGTCGCATCAGTGATGGCAGCCCTGGTCCTGGCGGCGGCATGCGGCAAGGGCGGGAACGAGCCGGTTGAAACCGTGGATCAGGCGGGGGAAGCGCAGCATTCCGTCGCTCCGCAGACCGTAGGAGCCAGCCATATCCTGATCGCCTACCAGGGCGCCCAGCGTTCGACCGCCACCAGAACGCGCGAGGAGGCTCTCCAGCTCGCCCAGGATGTCCACGATATGCTTGCGAGCGGCAGCATTCACTTCTCCGATGCGGCCATGCGCTATTCCGACTGTCCTAGCGGGGCCAGCGGCGGCGATCTCGGCGTCTTCGGCCGCGGGGCCATGGTGGCCGAGTTCGAGAACGCTGCCTTCTCGCTGGAAGTGGGCGAGATTTCGGATGTAGTGGAAACGCCCTTCGGGTTCCACATCATAATGAGGACCCAGTAGCCGGCCGAGTTGCAGTCCTGCATCTTCCACGTAGCCGACGAAGAGGGCGGGCGGAGGCTGGACAGCTTCCTGGTGTCCAGAACCGGCGGTCTCAGCCGCAGCTACATATCCACCCTTATCGGGAACGGCAACGCCTCCGTCTGCGATGTCGTCACCCTGCGCCCCGCGCAGCGCGTTCGGCCGGGCGACGTCGTCCGACTCCTGATTCCCGACCCTGTCGAGATCGATCTGGCTCCCATGCCGATGGACCTGGACATCGTGTTCGAGGACGATCACCTGGTGGTCCTCGACAAGCCTGCCGGCCTTGTTGTGCATCCCACGCCGAGCTCACCGGGCGGAACGCTGGTCAACGCTCTGCTTGCGCACTGCAGGACCAGCCTTTCGGGCATCAGCGGAGAGATGAGACCCGGAATCGTCCACAGGCTCGACAAGGACACCACAGGCCTTCTCGTCGTCGCGAAGGACGACGAGACGCACGTCGGCCTCTCGGCCCAGCTCGCGGCGCGGACCATGAAGCGCCGGTACGTCGCATTGGCATGGAACCACCCTGGCGCTCCCTCGGGACGGATAGATGCGCCGATAGGCCGCGATCCCAGGCACCGGAAGAAGATGGGCATCGACTCCAGGGGCAGGCGGGCCGTCACGAACTACCATGTGATCCGGAGGTACGATTTCGCCTCCATGATGGAGTGCCGCCTGGAGACAGGCAGGACCCACCAGATCAGAGTCCACCTGGCGAGCATGGGCTGCCCTGTGATAGCCGACGACAGATACGGCGGCATGAAACCCAGGGGCGTCCCGTCGAGCAGGGCCGTCAGGGCTCTGGTGGCCGACGTGATCCGGATCGCGGGGCACCAGATGCTCCACGCCGAGACGCTGGGCTTCGTGCACCCCGTGACCGGAGAGGAGCTGGAGTTCAACGCCGCGCCCCCGCTGGAGTTCAGGCTCGCGGCCAGGAGGCTGGAGAAGGGACTCGAGCCTTGAGCCCCTTCCAGGCACTCTCCCTTGCTATGGCCGGGATGCTTGCCGCTCCCGCAGGCTGCTTCATGGCCACTACTGGCCTGCTGTTCATGCCTGCCCTCCTCGTCCTCTCGGGCTGCTTCGCATGGGGACCCCGGTGGATCGCAAGGCTCCTCGCCGCCTCCTCGCTGCCTTTGATCCTGCTCGCCTGGGCGGCGCTGAGGCACGACGGGCCCGCAGTCGAGAGGTCAGCCCGCTGGGCTCTGGCCATGGGGTCCGGGCTGTTCTTCCCGTCGCTCGCGGGGGTCGGAAGAATCGCCTGGTGGCTCTCCGAGTGCTCGAACAGGGTTGTTCTGCTCAGGGGCGTCCTGTCGGACCTCTCGGTGATGATCCGTTCGGCTGTGCCAGCGGCGAGACGCGTTCGCTCGTCGCTCGGGAAGGGCCGCATCTCGATCGAGGAGATTGCAGGGTCCATGAGCTCCTCCATCCGGGATGCCGTTGAGGAACCGCCCCTGGACGCACCGGCGTCTGTCTCCCCCCTGCTCCCGATAGCGGGGTTCGCCGCATGGCTGTTCGCCATGGCCGGCCTGGCGGGTCTGTGACGCGGCTTGCACTTCTCATCGAATACGACGGCACATGCTTCAGCGGGTGGCAGGCTCAGAGAGGAAGGCGCACCGTCCAGGGCGTGCTGGAGGAGTGCGCGTCAAAGCTCTGTTCACGCGATGTGGGACTGACCGGGAGCGGCAGGACGGACTCGGGGGTCCATGCCCTCGGCCAGGTCGCGCATCTGGATGTGGAGGATGACGAATCGTCCAGGATCTCCACAGGGCTGCCAGAGGTTCTGCCGCCGGACGTGGCGATCCTTGAGACGGCAAGGGCTCCCGACGGATTCCACTGCAGATTCTCCGCCTTGTCGAGATCCTACAGATACAGGATCATCCGCGGCAGGCATCCCCTCCTCTCGCGCTATGCCTTCCAGCTCCCGTACAGGGAACTCGACACCGAGGCCATGCAGAAGGCTGCCAGCCTCTGCCTCGGCAGGCACGACTGGAAGGGGATGGCCAGGGAGGGAAGTTCGAACAGGACCTGGATGGTAGATGTCCTCGATGCTTCGGTCGTCGAGAACGGCGCGGGCTGGACTATGGACATTCGCGCCGACAGGTTCCTCCGCGGCATGGTTCGTCTTTGGGCAGGGGCCCTGGTGGACGTGGGCAGGGGGAGGATGACCCCGGAGGCGGTTGGTGACATACTCCTGTCGGGGGACAGGGCCATGGCGGGTCCGTCCCTTCCCCCGCAAGGCCTCGTTCTCACAGGAGTGGAGTACCCTTGGCGGATCTTTTCGACAGACGCGATCTGAAGCTTGCGAGCCTTGCCGGCAGGTGCTCGAGGGTCGGCCCCGACAGCCTCTGGCGCCCATGGACCGGACACGACATCCGTGACTTCGCGGCATCGCTGCCCGACACCCTGGCCGCCCGCTCTCTCAGGGAGATCGCCTCCGCCATTGCAGGAGCCGTGCGCGAAGGATCTCCAAGGATTCTCATGTACGGAGGACACGTCATCAAATGCGGAATGGGCCCTCTGCTCTGCGACTGGGCCGGCAGGGGCCTGCTGAGCTGTCTGGCCACTAACGGCGCCGGCTCCATTCACGACCTCGAGATGGCCCTTTTCGGGCAGACCTCGGAGGACGTCGAGGCCGGCCTCGCCGACGGCTCGTTCGGCATGTGGGAGGAGACTCTCCGCATCTACGCCGAGGCTGTCGACAGAGCGGAGGAGGGAGCGACAGGCCTCGGAGCGGCGCTCGGCGATGTGATCCTGGAGCACGGAGGAGATCCTCTTTCGAGCCCTCTCGCAGCATGCAGATCGGCCGGCGTTCCCGTGACGGTTCATCCCGCGCTGGGCACGGACATCGTTCACCCCTCGCCCCGCCTGGACTGGGGAAGACTCGGGAGGGCTGCCGAGCGCGACTTCGACGCCCTCGGAAGACAGGTGGCAGGGCTCGAGGGCGGAGTGGTGCTGAATGCGGGCTCCGCCGTAGTCATGCCCGAGGTCTTCCTGAAGCTGCTCTCCTGCGCCCGGAACCTCGGAGCCCCTGTCGGAGGCTTCCTCGCCGCCAATTTCGACATGATACAGCACTACAGGCCGACTCAGAACGTGCTCTCGAGGCCGGCTTCCGCTCTGGGGGGCAGGGGGCTGGCAGTGACGGGACACCACGAGGTCATGCTGCCCCTGCTGGACCTCTTCCTGAGGATTGCCGAAGAGGAGGGCGGATGAAGGGGAGGGAGACTGCATGCCTGATGCTTGCAGCCCTCTTGCTGGCGTCATGCGGACGGCAGACTACCCGGCCTGAGGCCGGGACGGATGCGCGATCCTCAGGGCCGGTTGATCCCTACGGAGATCCGAGGACCTATTCCGGCGATCCCTTCGCCGGGTTCCTCGAGGTCAGGACTATCGAACTCCCGGCGGAGGATTCGACGGCCTCGGATTCCGCGGGCACGGCGGAATCGCCGGTGGTCGCCGCGGCCTCCTCCGACCGCGGACCGTGGTGCATACAGATAGCCGCATGCTCTGCAGAGGCGGATGCCGCTCGCGCAGCCGCCCAGGCCGATCCTCTCACGGAACTGGAATGCACCGTTGATTTCGAGTCTCCCTGGTGGAAGGTGCGGCTGGGAGCCTTCGCGACGCGCGAGCAGGCCGAGACCAGACTGGCAGAGGTGCGGGCGCTAGGCTACTCCGACGCCTGGGTGGTCCGCCGCATCGGCGGGGATTGACAGAAGCGCTTGGCCGGGGCGATATAACCGGCGCCTTGCGGAGCGGGAATAGCTCAGTTGGTAGAGCTCTACCTTGCCAAGGTAGATGTCGCGGGTTCGAGTCCCGTTTCCCGCTCCAATTTCCTTGCCACACCGTAATTCGAACAGGGTTCGGGGGAGAAGTTCCCGCGACACTGAAGA
>CAZMTK010000013.1:0-14879 GCA_964569245.1 uncultured bacterium
CCCGAGGCGAAGCCTCAGCCTGCGCCTTCGAGTTCTCTGCCCCGTGAGAAGCCTGAGCGAGCCGTGCCCGCTGGAGGCAGAACAGCGGGGGCGCCTCTGCAGGCTCCACCATCGGCTTCCCGGGAGGATCTCCTGAAGGCTCTGTTCGCGTCATCGGACAAGGCGATCGCGGCAGGCGACGAGGCCGGGGCAATAACCGCCCTCAGGAAGGCGCGCGAGCTGGCCCCGGATAGCCAGGAGGCGGCGGCGAGGCTCCGGAACCTGCAGAAGCAGTTCAAGGCGCGGACTCTTGCCGGGGTCGCGAAGCGCAAGCTCTCTCAAGGCGCCCCTGCTGAGGCTCTCGCGAAGCTGAAGGAGGCCTTCGAGCTCTGGCCGGCCACCGAAGGGCTCGATGCTCTTCTCGATGCCCTGGAGGCCGAGGCGGCCAGGCTGGAGAAGGCCTCTGAACCCGCTTCGAAGCCTTCCAGGGAGATACCGGCGGAGAAGCCCGTGGAGGAGACGAAGGCCCGCCACTCGGTCGGCCGGGCTGCAGACGAGGAGCAGACGCCCAGACCTGTCCGGCCGGCGCCGGCACCCAGGAGCGTTCCGCAGAGGTCGGCGAACCTTTCGGCCGACGACTATGTCCGGAGAGTCCGCGAGCAGATACAGATGAGCGCCTTCCCCGCAGCCGCCGAGATCGCGGCGGAGGGGCTCAGCCGCTTCCCCGACAACGTCCTTCTCAGAACCTTCGTTGAGAAGTTCTCCAGGATGGGGCTTCTCCCCAAGTAGCGGAGAGGCCGTCGCATGCCGTCAGTCAGGGGCTCCCGGGGCTGACGCCGCAACCGGTCGGTATCCGCCAGGGATCAGTCCGGAGACGACGCCTCGACAGAATCGTAGCACTGTCCCGGCGTCAGCAGCCCCGGCGCCCGGCAGACGGTTCCGGGGCTCAGCCCTTGAAGAAGTCAGGCACGCAGGTCAGGAGTATTCCCAGCACCAGAACTGCGATTCCGCCGACGAAGACAATCCCTGAGGCGAGCTGCCCTCGCCTTCGCCTGCCGAGCATGACGAACCCGAGGACGGACAGGATGAATCCGGCTGCCACCAGCGCCAGGTACCTGTAGTCCACAGCCCCTCCTCCACGGCTCTAGTCGAGATCGAGAACCAGAAACCGCGTCCGGCCCTCACGCCAGACCAGCAGGAGAGCCTCGCTGCCAGAAGCTGCTACCAGTCGGCGCACCTCGTCAACCTGGGACACGGGAGTCCTGTCCACCTCCACGATCACGTCGCCCTGCGAGAGGCCTGCCTCGGCCGCTCTCCCGGCCGGCTCGACTCCGGTCACGAGGACTCCGCCGTCGCCCTCGAAGCCCAGGGACGCGGCAGTCCTGTCATCCAGATTGCGCAGGGTCCATCCCGGGTTGGATATCGTTGCAGCCGCGGCTCCGGTGTCGCTCGGGCCGTCTCCCGGAGCCATGCCGAGCTCCGCCTCGACGGTGAGAGCCCTTCCCTCCCTGAGCACAGACAGCGTGACTTCCGTTCCCGGGTCCAGCGCCGCTATTCTGTTCCGGAACCACGAGGCGGAGACAACCTGCTGTCCGTCCAGTGCGGTGATGACGTCTCCCGTCTCCAGACCGCAGTCATCCGCGGGGCTTCCCTCCTCCACGTCCGAGACCAGTATGGAGCCCATCGGGGCCGAGAACTCGCCTGCCAGCCGGGCATTCACTTCCTGGAGCATGATCCCCAGCCAGCCCCGGGAGACGTATCCCTGCTCGATGAGATCGTCCATTACGATTCTGGCGAGGTTCACCGGAATGGCGAATCCCACGCCTTCGTAGCCGCCGGACCTGCTCGCGATGGCGCTGTTGATCCCGACGAGGCGGCCCTCCAGATCCACTAGCGCCCCGCCGCTGTTGCCGGGGTTGATCGCCGCGTCGGTCTGGATATAGCTCTCGAAGTCGGCCAGCCCGACGCCGGAGCGCCCGAGATAGCTCACGATGCCCTGCGTCACCGTCTGTGTGAGGGCGAAGGGGGATCCTATCGCAAGGACTATCTCCCCCACATGAAGGCTGTCGCTGTCCCCGATCTGCACCGGGACAAGGGAATCTGCGTCGATCCTCACTACCGCGATGTCCGAGCGGTCGTCACCGCCGATCAGGGTCGCAGGGTAGGTGCTCCCGTCCTGCAGGATCACCTCGAGCTGGTCGGCTCCGCTCACGACGTGGTTGTTGGTGACGATGTAACCGTCACGTGTCACTATCACTCCGCTGCCGAGGCCCTCCCTTACGTACTCCTGCTCGCGCGGCTGGCCGAACCACTGCCAGGGATCGCCGCCGAACGGCGACATGAAGGGTGGAAAGATCGGATTGGAGATCGTCATCGTCGTGCGGGAGGTTATGGTGACGACCGACGGTCCCACTCTCTCGGCTATGCCGGCGAAGGCTCTTCCTAGCGCGGCCGGGTCGAAGACCTCCACATAGACGGTCTCCGGGGCTGCCGGGGCCGCTGAGCCGCCGGTCTCGCCGGCGGGGGAGGCACAGGCCGGAGAAAGCGGCAGAACCGCCGCCGAGGCGACGAGCAAGGTCCTTAGCATCGGAACAACCTCCGGGACGATGCGGGCCGACTGAGCCCTAGCTCCTGCCATGCCTTCTACTCTCGAGAGTCCGCAGCTGTTCCCACAGAGCCTTCTCTTCCGCCCCCGGGTCGGCGGGGATCGTCACATCCACGGCGACTAGCTGGTCGCCCCGCCCGTGCGGGCCGCGGATCCCCCTGCCCTTCACTCTGAAGACAGTGCCCGGCTGGGTCCCTGGCGGGATCCTGAGCTGGATCCTTCCATCGAGGGTTCTGAGCATTACGTTGGTGCCGAGCACGGCTTTCACCGCCGAGATGGTGATCCTGCAGTGGACATCCGCTCCGTCCCTGGAGAGGAAGCTGTCCGGAGCGATCCTCAGGCGCACCATGACCCCGTGTCCGTCCGCGCCGGGGACTCTCAGGAGCATCCCCTCCTCCGCCCCCGGCGGAACGGTGACGGCCAGCCTTTCGGCTCGGGAGACGCTTCCTGAGCCTCCACAGGTCCTGCAGGGAGACTTGTAGGTCCTGCCGGAGCCCTTGCAGGCAGTACAGGCATGCATGGTCGAGAAGGCCCCGCGCCCGGTCGTCCTGCGTCCCGTTCCCTTGCATGCCCTGCACTGCTCCTCGCCGGTCCCCCCCCTGCCGCCGCATGCTGCGCATGTCGAAGGAACCGCTGCATCCACCTCGATCGTGCCGCCCAGGGCAGCGGTGGCGAAGGGAACCAGAACCTCCACCTGAGGAGAGGAGCGGGATTCCTGGCGTCTGTCGCGACCGAAACCGAAGAGCGAACCCCCGAAGAGGGAGCTCAGGAGGTCGTCCAGGCCTTCCGAACCGGCACCTGGGTCGAAGCCCCCTCCGGACATTCCGTCGAACGAGTAGCCGCCCCGCCTGAGAGCATCGTACCTCGCTCGCTTCTCAGGATCGCTGAGTATCTCGTATGCCTCGGAGATCTCCTTGAACTTCTCCTCGGAGCTCTTCCTCCCCTGGTTGGCGTCGGGATGGTGCTTCTTGGCGAGAGCACGGTACGCCTTCTTGATGTCGGAGAGCGAAGCGCTCTCGGGAACACCGAGCACGGCGTAGAGATCCTTGTCCACGGCCGGGATCAGTCCTCCTGCGCGGGCGCCTGCCCGCCCTCCGCAGGACTCGGGGCGCCCTCGCCGTCGTGCGGAGCCCTGCCGACCTTCACCAGGGCCGGTCTGAGGACCTCCTTTTCGTAGGTGTATCCCCGCCTGTACACTTCGAGAACAACGTCCTGGACGGCACCCGGTAGATCCTCGGCCACCACGGCCTCGTGCTGGTGCGGATCGAAGGGCATCATCGGCTCGAGATCCATGGCCTCGAGCCCTTCCTTGCCCAGGATCGCGGTCATCTGTCCGGCGGTCTGGAAGAGGCCGGGCAGTATCTCCGAGGGCTGCGTGCCGGACTCGAAGTGCTCCCTGGCCCTGTCGAAGTTGTCGAGGACGACCAGCATCTCCGCTATCAGGTCCCTCTTCCCCTTGGAGCAGAGTCTGTGGAAGTCCCTGGCCTGCCTCTTCCTGTAGTTGTCGAACTCCGCCTGCAGCCTCAGGACCTGTTCACGGAGAGCGTCACGCGCAGACGCATCCCCATCCGCTGCAGCAGCCTCTGCGGGCTCCGCAGGCCCCGCCTCGCAGGGCTCCTCGCAGAGACCCTCTCCCGTCGCCTCGACTGCCTCGCGCTCTCCGGCGGCAGGCTCGCCCGCGATCTCTGCAGGCAGCTCCGCCTCGCTCCGGGCCGGCTCTCCGAAGGGCACCGGCGGCTCGCACCTCCGGCTGCTGCAGGGCTCTCTTCTGGGCCCGGAGCTGCTTCGCCTGGGATCGCCACCCTTCGGAGTCACTAGTCGACCTCCTTGAAGTCGGCGTCCACGGTGCGATCGTCTCCCTTCTCATGCGCCCCGCCTGTGCCGGCACCGCTTTCGCAGCCGCAGCCCTGGGAGCCTTTCTGGGCGTGGGCGCCGTGGAGGGCGGCGCCGGCTTCGTTCCATGCATCGCGCATTCGTCCGAGTGCGGAGGCTATCTCTTCATCGTCGTTCTTCTCGAGGGCCGACCTCGTCGCAGCCACGGCGTCGTCCAGCCTGGCCTTCAAGCCCGGATCCAGCTTGTCGCCGTACTCCTTGAGGTTCTTCTCTATCTCGTAGGCGAGCGAGTCGGCCTGGTTGCGGCGCTCGGCCCTCTCGCGCCGCTCCTCGTCGTCTCTGGAATGGCTCTCGGCCTCGCTGACCATGCGCTGGATCTCCGCCTCGCTCAGACCGCTGGAGGACTCTATCCGGATCTTCTGCTCCTTGCCCGTGGCCATGTCCTTCGCGGTCACGTGGACGATCCCGTTCGCATCGATGTCGAAGGTGACCTCGATCTGCGGCATGCCCCTGGGCGCGGGAGGAATCCCGTCCAGAATGAAGCGTCCGAGCGTCCTGTTGTCGGCGGCCATCTTGCGCTCGCCTTGCAGGACGTGTATCTCGACGGCCGTCTGGCCGTCCGCCGCGGTGCTGAAGATCTGGCTCTTCCTCGTGGGAATCGTCGTGTTGCGCTCGATGATGCCCGTAGAGATGCCGCCGAGGGTCTCTATCCCCAGGGTCAGCGGTGTGACGTCGAGAAGTAGCACGTCGCGAACGTCTCCAGTGATGACGCCCGCCTGTATCGCCGCTCCGACTGCCACCACCTCGTCGGGATTGACGCCCTTGTGAGGCTCTCTGCCGAAGATGCCGGCGGCCATCTTCTGGACCATGGGCATCCTCGTCTGCCCGCCCACGAGGATGACCTCGTCGATCTTCTCCGGCCCTATGCCCGCGTCACGGAGCGCTGCGAGGCAGGGCTGTCTCGTCCTCTCCACGAGATCGTCCACGAGCTGCTCGAGCTTCGCCCTGGTGAGCTTCGTGTTCAGATGAAGCGGCCCGGATGCGTTGGCGGTGATGAACGGGAGGTTGATGTCGCTCGACTGTGTAGTCGAGAGTTCGCACTTGGCGCGCTCGGCCGCTTCCTTGAGCCTCTGAAGCGCCATGGCGTCCTTCGAGAGGTCCACCCCGTTGTCCCTGCGGAACTCCTCGAGCAGCCAGTCCATGATCTTCTGGTCGAAATCGTCGCCGCCGAGGTGGGTGTCGCCGTTGGTCGACTTGACCTCGAACACCCCTTCGGCGATCTCGAGGATGGAGATGTCGAAGGTTCCGCCTCCGAGATCGTACACGGCCACGGTCTTGCTGCCGCCCTTCTTGTCCAGCCCGTACGCCAGCGAGGCGGCTGTCGGCTCGTTGACGATGCGGAGCACCTCGAGCCCCGCGATTCTTCCGGCATCCTTGGTCGCCTGGCGCTGGCTGTCGTTGAAGTACGCCGGAACAGTGATCACCGCCTGGGTCACCTTGTCTCCGAGGTAGTCCTCGGCGGTCTGCTTCATCTTCTGCAGGATCATCGCCGATATCTCGGGGGGCGTGTACTTCCTTCCCTGGACCTCCACTATGGCATCGCCGTTGCGGCCCTCGGACACCTTGTAGGGCACCTTCGTTATCTCGGAGCCCACTTCGCTGTACTTCCGACCCATGAAGCGCTTGATCGAGAATATCGTACTGGTGGGGTTGGCGATCGCCTGCCTTCTCGCAACTATGCCTACATGCCTCTCCCCTGAGTCGGCGAAGGCCACGACCGAGGGGGTCGTCCTCGAACCTTCCGCATTGGGGATGACCACCGGCTCCCCGCCCTCGAGCACGGCGACGCAGGAGTTGGTGGTTCCCAGATCGATTCCTATTACCTTGCCCACGGCTGTTTCCTTCCTCGGATTGCTCCGGCATCCCGGCCCGGCCAGGGGCTCCTGCGCCGCGACCCGGTTGGGGATCTCCCTATATCCACTCCACTGCCGACCCGGGCCTGACCGGGGCATGGATCCGGAGCAGACCGTCGGAGAGCCTCGCTGTGACCCGGTCGACATCGATTCCGGAAGGGAGGCGTATCCTGCGCACGAAGCCGCCCTTCCTCCTCTCCTCCAGTATCCTGCGACCGCGCTCGTCCGCACCCGAAGACCCGGGAGAACTCAGGGACAGCGTTTCGCCGTCCAGCTCGAGGCAGAGATCCTCCAGGCGCCTGCCCGGCACCTGGGCGACTATCACGAGTTCGCCGTCCCTCTCGTACACGTCAATCGGGGGTTGCTGTGAGCCGCAGCAGAGCCCGAAGGCCTGAAACCCGTCTACCCGAAACAGCGTCTGGCAGTGCGTCACCACATCACCCCCTTGGTGTTACGCCATTCGGGCGAGCAAGAGGCTTGCCAGAAGCTTCCAGCGGCGAAAGACCATGCTCGACAGTGGATTAGCGTCTGCCGGGCCCGCAGAGGCCCGTGCTGCGGCACACGTCCGAGGCAATAGTGGCGCAGGAGCGTCCCGCCTCGGGCTTCATGCCTGCGATGCGGGAGTGACTATATTCTAGGTTTATCCCGGCCTCCGGAAGGATGTGCATGGCAGTGGAAGCGATAGTGGTGCGGGGAGCCCGCGAGCACAACCTCAAGGGCATAGACGTCGTCATACCTCGCCGCAGGCTGGTCGTGCTCACCGGCGTGTCGGGCTCCGGGAAGAGCTCCTTCGCCTTCGACACCCTGTACGCGGAGGGGCAGAGGCGCTACGTGGAGAGCCTGTCGGCCTATGCGAGGCAGTTCCTCGGACAGATGGAGAAGCCCCTCTTTGAAAGCATCGAGGGCCTCTCCCCCGCCATCTCCATCGAACAGAAGACCGTAAGCCACAATCCCAGGTCCACTGTCGGCACGGTGACGGAGATTGCGGACTATCTGAGGGTGCTCTACGCCAGGGTGGGCGAGCCCCACTGCCCCTCCTGTGGAAGGCCGGTCAGCAGCCAGTCGGCACAGCAGATAGTCGACAGGCTCGCCGTCATGCCTGAGGGGTCGCGCATTCTCGTGACCGCTCCGCTCGTGAGGAACCGCAGGGGGGCCTATGCCGACCTGTTCTCCGACCTTCGCAGGAAGGGGTATGTCCGCGTTCTGGTCGACGGGAAGGTGCTGCAGCTCGACGAGGACATCCGCCTGGAGGAGAAGCGCAAGCACGACATACATGTGGTGGTGGACCGGCTGGTCGTCAGGCCGGGCATGGAGAGCAGGATGACCGACTCGGTCGAGACCGCCCTCAGGGAGGGCTCCGGCACCATGGCCTCGGTCGACGCCGACAGCATGGAAGTGACTTTCTTCAGCGAGCAGAACGCCTGCCTCTACTGCGGCATTTCTCTGCCGGACATGACGGTACAGCTCTTCAGCTTCAACAGCCCCCTGGGCATGTGTCCCGCCTGTTCCGGGCTGGGCTTCGAGCTCAAGGTCGATCCCGAGCTTGTGGTCCCGAGGCCGGCCCTCTCGATCAAGGACGGCGCTGTGGCCCCCTGGGGCGAGCCCAGGGGATGGGCGGCCTCGGCTGCCGAGGCTCTGGCCAGGGAATACGGCTTCTCGCTCGGCATGCCCTGGAAGAGGCTCTCCAAGGAGAGTCAGGACGCGATCCTGTACGGGTCGGGCGACAGGAGGATCAGATACTCCTGGTCGGGCGAGACCGGGCAGGGACACTGGGAGGGGCCCTGGGAGGGGGTTGTCCCGAGGATAGAGCGTCTCTACATCACCACCTCCAGCGAAGAATCCCGGCAGGGCTACGAGAGGTTCTTCAGAAAGACGCCCTGCTCCGGCTGCGGCGGCACTCGGCTGCGGGCCGAGGCGAGGGCTGTCACCGTGGGGGGCGCGGGGATACACGAGCTGAGCTCGATGACGGTCCGCGAAGCTGCGGAGTTCTTCGACACTTTGGAGCTGGAACCGTTCAGAGCGTCTGTTGCAGGCGAGCTTCTCAAGGAGATCAGGCAGAGGCTCGGCTTCCTCCGGAACGTCGGGCTCCACTACCTGACGCTGGACAGGTCCGCTCCGACTCTCTCGGGCGGCGAGGCGCAGAGGATAAGGCTCGCGAGCCAGATCGGCAGCGGCCTGACGGGCGTGCTGTACGTGCTCGACGAACCCACGATAGGGCTGCACCAGCGGGACAACGACAGGCTCATCCGCACGCTGGAGCATCTTCGCGACATCGGCAACACCGTCCTGGTGGTCGAGCACGACAGGGAGACCATCCTCAGAGCCGACCACGTGGTGGACTTCGGCCCGGGGGCGGGGGCGGAGGGCGGCAGGGTCGTAGCTTGCGGGACGCCTCGGGAGATCGAGGCGTGCGAGGAGTCTCTGACTGGTAGGTACCTCACCGGGCGGGAGAGCATACTCCGGACGAGGAGGGGGCGGGGCAGACCGAAGGGCTTCCTCACGCTTTCGGGGGCCCGGCTCCACAACCTGAAGGGCGTCACTGTGCGGATTCCGCTGGGGAGGTTCGTCTGCGTCACCGGGGTGTCGGGATCGGGAAAGAGCTCACTTGTTGCGCAGACGCTCTATCCGGCGCTCGCCCAGATGGTGAACGGGGCCTCCGCCGTCCCGGGCCCGTACGGGGCGCTGGAAGGCGTCGAGCTCGTGGACAAGGTCGTGAACATCAGCCAGGACCCGATAGGAAGGACTCCCAGGTCCAATCCGGCCACCTATACGAAGCTGTTCGACCTGGTCAGGGGAGTCTTCGCGGAGCTTCCCCAGGCGAAGGTCAGGGGTTACAGGCCCGGCAGGTTCAGCTTCAACGTTCGGGGCGGCCGGTGCGAGGACTGCGAGGGGGCGGGTGTGAAGAGGATCGAGATGCACTTCCTGCCCGACGTCTTCGTCGAGTGCGAGACCTGCAGGGGGCGCCGGTTCAACCGGGAGACGCTGAGGGTGACCTTCAAAGGCCACGACATCGCCCAGGTGCTCGATCTCACGGTTAAACAGGCGATGGACCTCTTCGAGCGCATACCGTCGGTGACCAGGATACTGAAGGTGCTCGACGACGTTGGGCTCGGCTACATCCGCCTCGGACAGCCGGCTCCCACGCTGTCGGGCGGGGAGGCGCAGAGGATCAAGCTGGCGCGGGAGCTGGCGAGGCCCGGATCGTCGCACACCCTGTACATCCTCGACGAGCCGACCACCGGCCTCCACTTCCACGACGTGCGGAAGCTCCTGCACGTCCTCGACAGGCTGGTCGGGGCGGGGAACTCCGTCATCGTGATCGAGCACAACCTCGACGTCATCAAGAACGCCGACTGGATCATCGATCTGGGCCCTGAGGGCGGCGAGGAGGGCGGGCGCATCATCGCCGAGGGCACTCCCGAGGACGTGGCGGCAACGCCAGCCTCCTACACCGGCCGTTACCTCCGCGCCGAACTGGAATCGGTTTCAGGTTGAAGAAGCTTAAGAAACCGACTCGATTAAAACAGCGGCAGACCGAAAAGCCTCGATAACAAGACTTTTCAGCTTACGGGAACTGCTCGCACGGACTGAACCCGATTCTACTTGAATGCGTTGCTAATCGAACACTTCGCCAGCCCCTCGCATCGGGGTTCGAGCCGTTTCTCAAGCATCTTCAACCTGAAACTGTCCTGTGAGGATGCTCCATGGCTATGGATGCTCTGAGGTCGGGGAGGGGGATGTTCCAGCGGGAGCTCGCAAGCGACGAATCGAGCGTGAGATCGCAGGGCGTACCTGGAGGCCTTCTTCCCAGACGCGGGAGGTCGGTGATCCCGGCGTGTTCGAGCAGAGCCTCCGCGAAGGCCGACCTGGACTGGGACCAGGCCGCAGCGAGAATCACCAGACCTGAAACCCTATGCGGCAGCAGGTCGAGAAGGACTCCGCCGAACCAGTGTATCGGGGTGTGGTTCCTGAACGAATCGGTGTGCACCTCCCGTACCAGACCCGCGAGAATCTCCTCCGAGAAGGTGTGTCTCTTTGCACCGGCGAGGCCGAAGAGAACAGACGTTCTCACTACTGCGGCTCCGGGGTGCTCCATGAGCACCGCACGGTCTCCGAGAAGCTTCGTCCACCCGTAGAGCGAAAGGGGCACCGCGGGCGAAGATTCGGAATAGGGAGGGTTTCCGCCGCTGTAGACCAGGTCCGTCGAGATGTGGACCAGGGGGATTCCCTTTCGCGCACAGGCCTTCGCGAGGCCTCGCGGCCAGCGATAGTTGATCCGGACGGCCGATTCCGGAGCGCTTCTGCATTCCGATGCCGTGGACATGGCAGCAGCGTTCACCACGGCGTCAGGCCGGACGAGGTCCAGCAGCTCGAAGGGGTCGCATGCGCCGAGATCCACGCCCCCTGACGAGGGGGGGGCCATCTTCGAGATCTCCATGTCGGCACGGGCGGCAGAAAGGCTGCACAGAACGCTCCCCAGCCGCCCGTTGTGACCCGCGAGGAAGAGCCTCAGACCTGCCCGCCTCCCCCTGGGACGGCAACGAACCGTGCTTCGGCCTCGGCCTTCAGGACCCCTTCCTGCGACAGCCGTGCTCTGGCATCGAGTATCCTGCCCCGCCGAGACACGACTTCCGCGCTTACTTCTGCAGGCGTGCCGACCAGTACGGGTTTCCTGAACTCGATCCGAAGCGACGCGGTCGCCGTCGAGCCGGCGAGGCTCATGGTCGAGTAGGCCATTGCCTCGTCGAGCACGGCGGACAGTATGCCCCCGTGCACTACGCCCTCCCACCCCTGGTGCTCCCTGAGGGGAGTCCAGGTGAAGGAGCAGGCTCCCTCCCGGCCCTCGGGCCTGAGCTTGAGCCCGAACGGATTGGACTGACCGCAGACGAAGCAGTATCCGTCGTTCCTGAAGGCAGTCACCTCAGATCTCCTGGCCTGCCGACCAGATACTGGAATATTCCCCCGCTCGTGCTCGTGACTATCCTGTCGTCGTCCTTCATCACTTCGCTCATGGTCTCGAGCGACCTCTGGAAGCGGTAGAAGTCGGGGAACGAGCTGTATGCGGAAGCATAGATGGCTGCAGCGGCGCTGTCCGCAGCCCCCCGGATTGTCAGCGAGGCCCTGGTGGCTCCCGCGAGGATCGAGTCCACCTCCAAGTCGGTTCCCGCGACGATGTTGGCCGCCACCCTGCGTCCCTCGGCCCTGTACCGGGTGGATATGCGGTTGCGCTCGGCCTGCATCCTTGCGAACACGGCCTGCTGATTCTCCGCGGGCAGGTCGGCTCTCTTGATCCGGACATCTACCAGGAAGATCCCGTATTCCAGGAGCATCTGCCTGCAGGTCCTCGCGACTCTGTCCATGATGGCGATCCTGCCCTGCCCCTCCGGAACCCTCACGAGGCTCACGTCCTCGCTCAGCTCGCCCTCCTCCATCACGAGATCGGCGAGCGTGTCCGAGTAGGAGACGCTGTTCACCAGCCTGACGTATTCGCCGAGCCCGATGGGGCTGTTGGTGCTTCTGACTATGTGGATGAGGCTGCTGCGCCCGAGCTCCTGCCTCAGCACGGAGTAGACGATGTCGTCTATCCTGGATCTGGCGGCCCCCTCGGTCTGGATGCTCCGGAGGAACAGCAACGGATTGATGATCCTCCAGCGGGCGTAGCAGTCCACCTGGATGTGCTTCTTGTCCATGGTCACTACGTCCGCGGGCTCGTCGTCGTACTCCAGAATGCGGTCGTCGAACACCCTCACCTGCTGGAGCAGGGGAACCTTGAAATAGAGGCCGGGGCCGTGCGAGATGACTACGTCAGGCGCATTGGCCTCCATCCAGGACTCGATCTGCTCCATCTGCTCCGGAGTCCTGTCGCCGACTATCACACGGACGGGCCTTCCGAACTGGAGTATCACCGCCTGCTCCGTCTCGCTGATTACGAACAGCGAGCCGGTAAGCACCAGGAAAGCGACCAGCAGGAGGGACGCCGTGACGAGCTGCTTTATCCTCCTCATCTTCATTGTCCCTCCGAGAGGTTGTAGTGGGTGAGAGCCCCGGCATCCCCGTCGACTACGGTGATGGTCACCGCAGACAGAACCGTCTCCAGCGTCTCGAGGTGCAGCCTGGTCGCCGTGACCCCCGGAGCGCGCGCGTACTCTGACGCGACAGCGGCGAACCTGTTCGCCTCACCCATCGCCTCGCCCACCCTCATTGCCTGGTAGCCCAGAGCCTCGTTCACCATGCGCACGGAGTCGGCGAGGGCTGACGGAAGGACGTCGTTTCTATAGGCCTGCGCATCGTTGATGTATGCCTGCATGTCCTCTCGGGCCGTGGCCACGTCCTTGAACGAGGACGAGACCTGGGCGGGGGGCTGCACGTCCATCAGCTGAACAGCGACGATGTCTATGCCCATGCCGTAGGCGTCGCTCATCTGCTGCACCTGGTCGGCGATCCGGATCTGCATGTCGGCCTTGCCGGTGGTAAGGACCGCATCGATCGCGTTGTCCCCTATAACCTGCCTTATGACCGCCTCGGCGATGTCCCTCAGCGCCTCCTCCGGAGCCCTGAGGTTGAACAGGTAGGCGTGCGCGTCGGAGATCCTGTACTGAACTATCGCCGCGACATTTATGATGTTCTCGTCGCCGGTGAGCATCTGTCCTTCGCGAAGCATTTCCTGGTCGTTCTCGAAGCTGATGAACTCCGGTGGCGGGCCGTCGTCAAGGGTCCGGAAGCCTATCTCGACCCTCTGAACGACGTTCACTGCAGGTGTATACACCCTCTGGACGGGCCAGGGCACCTTGAGGTGCAGGCCGGGGCCCGTGGTGGCCGTGTGCCTGCCCATCGTGAGGACGATGCCCTCCTCCTCGGGGCCGACGACGTACAGCGGGCCGCCGAAGATCAGCCATACCAGCCCCAGAACGACCAGAATGGCCTTTCCGAGCCGCCTGACAGGATCGCCTGGTGATACTGCTTTCAATTCGCCGCCTCCTTCCGCTGGGGGGATATACCACAAGCCGGACAGAGGGTAGAGTGGCTGTACGCATCCGAGCCTTGCGGAGTTATGTTAATCGTTCCAGCTAGGAGCAGCCGATGGTCACAGTGCTTGGCCGGGGAACAGTCCTCGTGGTGGACAGGGACGCTGGCAGGGCCGCGAAAGTGGCCGAAGCCGTCTCCGCCGGCGGCTACATGGTGATCATCGAGCCGTCTGGCCGCTCGGCCCTCAGGAGGGTCAGCTCCAGGTCGGTCAATGTTCTCGCCGTCGCTTCGGACCTTCCCGACATGCTCATGACGACATTCCTGGATTCGCTCAGAAGGACCAATCTCGCGGCGGGTGTTTTCATCTACGGCAGGAACGTCTCCGCGGAGGATGCGGTCGCCTGGATGAAGAGCGGCGCCGTGGACATCCTCCTCGACGTGGAAAACGCCCAGGCGATCAGGGAAGCGGTCTCCCGCTCCTTCACGCTCTCCGCGAGATCGTTCGTCGAGGCTTCGACGCAGTCTGCGGAGAAGCCCGATCAGGCCTTCCTCTACCGCACCCGCTCCATGGAGGAGCTTATGACGAAAGTCAGGCGGGTGGCCCCCGTGAAGGCAACCGTGCTGATAACCGGGGAGAGCGGAACCGGCAAGGACGTCCTGGCCAGACAGATCCACGCCCTGAGCGGGCGGAAGGGGCTCTATCTGGCCTTAAACTGCGCTGCGATTCCCGAAACCCTTCTCGAGGACGAGCTCTTCGGCCACGAGAAGGGGGCCTTCACGGGCGCGGACAGGATGCGAGAGGGCAGGTTCGAGGCCGCAGCCGGGGGGACGCTGCTGCTAGACGAGATAGGGGAGATACCGCCGGCAACGCAGGTCAAGCTCCTGCGGGCGCTCGAGGAGGAGAAGGTCACCAGGCTGGGCGGGAACACGCCGGTGCCCACCGATGTGAGACTGATCGCCGCGACCAACAGCGACCTCCTGGAGCGGGTTCGCGAGGGTTCCTTCAGGGAAGACCTGTTCTACAGGCTGAAGGTCGTCGAGCTGCACATACCGCCCCTTCGTGCTCGGAAGCAGGACATTCCGCTGCTGGTCATGGCCTTCCTGAGGCAGTCGGCGGAGAAGCACGGACTTCCCATCCCGCTGATAGAGCAGGAAGCCCTACAGGCGATGATCTCCTATTCGTGGCCCGGCAACGTGCGACAGCTCAAGAACCTCGTCGAAAGCCTGCTGATAACCTCCGGTGAGAGGATAACCGCAGCCGACCTGCCGCCGGAAGTCACGGGCGTCTCTCCGGCCGGAACGGCGAAGATCGAGCTGGACCTCCCCATGACCATGGACGAGATCGAGGATGTGGTGATAGACAAGACGCTCGAGCTCACGGGGGGGAATCGCACCAAGGCGGCGGAGCTCCTGGGCCTCGGCCGCAGGACTCTGCAGCGTCGTCTGGGCGGCACTAGCTGACAGACAGTATCAGGTTAAAGAAACTTAAGAAACCGGCAATCCAATCTCCAGCATCTGCTTGTAACAGCCCTTCTGCGCTGCCGTGAGGAGGGAGAACCGGGAAACAACCCGGTTTCTTAAGT
>CAZMTK010000013.1:14979-60119 GCA_964569245.1 uncultured bacterium
CCCTTCTGCGCTGCCGTGAGGAGGGAGAACCGGGAAACAACCCGGTTTCTTAAGTGACAGACAGTATCAGGTTAAAGAAACTTAAGAAACCGGCAATCCAATCTCCAGCATCTGCTTGTAACAGCCCTTCTGCGCTGCCGTGAGGAGGGAGAACCGGGAAACAACCCGGTTTCTTAAGTTTCTTTAACCTGATACTAGCGGTTGCGCAGCACTTCGGCTGCCGAGCGCTTGGCCACGAGGAACGGTGGAATGACCAGCGCATCGATCCCCGTGCCATAGAAGCAGCGGATGGCATCCGAGGGAGATTCCACAATCGGCTCGCCCTTCACGTTGTAGGAGGTGTTGAGCACCACGGGAACTCCCGTCAGCCGGCCGAAGGCCTCTATCACGTCGTAGTAGAACGGGTTGGAATCGCGGGGAACCGTCTGGACCCTCGCGGTGCCGTCAACGTGCGTTACAGCGGGAATCTGCTCCGCCTTCACCGGGGGCACCCTGTAGGTGCTGATCATGAATCGCGACCTGCCGCAGCCCTCGAAGTACTCGCCGGCCCTCTCCTCAAGCACAGCGGGGGCGAAGGGCCTGAAGGCTTCGCGCTGCTTCACGACGCTGTTCACCAGATCCTTCATCTCGGCCCTCCTGGGGTCAGCCAGTATGGACCTGTTTCCGAGGGCGCGGGGGCCGAACTCCATCCTGCCCTGGAAGAGCCCGACGACCATGCCCTTCGAGACGAGCTTCGCAGCGACCTCCACCAGCCGTTCCGGCTTCGCGAAGGTCAGCTTGGCCTGGGTCAGCACCGACTCCACCGCCTGCTCCGAATAGCCCGGGCCCAGGTACATGTCGGTCGGGCCCTCGAGAGGAACCTGCGGGAATTCCGAGAGGTGAACGGACACCGCCGCCCCGACGGAGGTTCCTGCGTCGTGCGGAGCCGGCAGAGGATAGACCTCCTCGAATCCCGCCTCGCGCTCGATCAGGCCGTTCATGACGCAGTTCAGGCCCACCCCGCCCGATATGACCAGTCTGTCCCGCCCGGTCCTGTCCCGGAGAAGCCTGGCCAGCGCGAGCCCCAGCTCGTCCAGCGCCCGCTGGGCGGAGCAGGCCACGTTCTCGTGCCTCGAGATCACGGGCTCGCCTCGTCCCCTCGGAGGACCGATCAGGTCAAGCACACGGTCGGAAAAACATGCATGATGGACGCCGCGGTGGACGTCCAGCATCCGCGTGTCCAGCCTTATGCCCCCCCTGCCGTCGGTGGAGAGCATCCTCCGGAACAGGTCCAGAAACTCGGGCTGGCCGTAGCTCGAAAGTCCCATGACCTTGTACTCGTCGCTGTCCGGGGCGAAGCCCAGATGCCTGGTGAGGGTACTGTAGAAAACCCCGGGGGAGTTCGGGTATCTGGACCCGGCAAGCCGGCGGAGCCTTCCCCCCTCGATGGAGCCGAGCAGGCTTGTATCCCTCTCTCCCACTCCGTCCATTGTCAGCACCGCACAGGAGTCGAACCCGGAGCAGTACCAGGCAGCGAGGGCATGAGCCACGTGATGCTCTACGAAGTGCAGCCTGGCCTTCAGCGAGGGGCCCAGATGCTCGGCCAGCTTCGAGCCGATTCCCGCCATCTTCCTGGCGCCAGCGAGCTGTCCGGCGAGGAAGGCAGCCCCCCCGGGCTTCAGGATGTAGTTCCTGCTGTACTGGAGGTTCTCCCGGAATACGAGGTCCGGCAGCATGTAGTAGGCCACGTGATCGATGTCGCGCGCCTCCATGCCGGCCTGCTTCAGCGCGAAGTCAATGGCCATGGCGGGATAGTCCGCGAAGTGCTTGATGCGCCTGAACCTCTCCTCTTCGGCAGCCGCGACGAGCCTGCCGTCTACGATCAGTGCAGCCGCAGCATCGTGCTTGTAGCAGTTCAGACCCAGTACCGCAGGCATCGTCACCGACCTTTCCGGGAGTCCCGGCACAGCCAGAGGGTCGAGAGTACCCGGCGGCAGTAGGACCGGGAGAAACCGGCATCCGAAGCGGCCCGTGCAGGCGACAGGATCCCCGCGGTCATCCGACCCAGAGCGAGAGCAGACATGAGAACCCTGAAAGCCGTTCTGCTGCCGCGAACTCCGTGCTTCTCCAGGAAGCGGAGCTTCGCCGGAATATATCGGAGGCGCGTATCCCGTCCATACAGCTTCTCGGCGGCAGCGCCCTCGATGTGGACGACCCGTGACGACGGCACGAGCCAGACCTCCCAGCCCATCCTGTGGAACCTGTACTGGAGGTCAGTCTCCTCGTGATAGAAGAAGAAATCCTCGTCGAAGCCGCCTGCCTGCCTGAACACATCGGTTCTCATCGCCAGCACCGCGCCCACCAGCCATTCGGCGCGACGCTCGGTCTCGTGGTCGTCCCACCTGGAGGACGACCTCCTGAGCAGAGGGAGATGCTCCCTGACAAGCCTGCAGGGAAACGGGAAGTCTCTGAGGGACCTCTGCAGCGAGCCGTCGGGCCACAGGAGCCTGGGTCCGGCCGCCGCCGCCCTGGGGTGGCGTTCCAGTCCTTCGCAGAGCGCCTTCAGGCTGCCGGGCAGGAAGACCGTGTCCGTGTTGGCCAGTACCACGATGTCCTCGGAGATGCCGGTAATCGCAGCGTTGGCGCCTGCGGCGAAGCCGAGATTGACGGGAGACCTCCTTATCGAGAACCAGGGAGAGCCTCCGAAGGCCTCCTCTGCCTCCCGGTCGGAGCCGTCGGTGGATCCGTTGTCGAAGAGAAGGACCCTGGCTCCGGCTGCTGGAGCCTCGGCCGAGAGCGAGCGGAGCATGCCGGGAAGGACCTCTCGGCCGTTCCAGTTGAGGGCTACTACGCAGATGCCTCTCAAGGCTCCGCACCCCGTGACAGCATAAGCGAATCGCAGAGGGAGGCGAACTCCTGGAAGGCGGCCATGTCGCGCGCGTCCAGGGATCTCCGATGCGTGCCGAAGAAGAGCCCCGGATCGATGGGGCGCTCGCATTCGTCGTTGATCTGGTAGTGCAGATGTGCAGAAAAGGATCGTCCGGTGTTTCCCACCGTGCCGATCGTCGCCCCGGCGGGGATCAACGCGCCCGGCACTACCGCCGGGGCGATGTCGCGGAGATGCAGGAACAACTCGCTGTAGCCGGCGCCCATGCGGATCTCCACGCAGTGCCCGTTGTATTCCGTGTTCCAGTCGGTCCTCGAGACAACGCCTCCATGAGCAGTCCTGACAGGGGTTCCCTCGGGCGCCTTGAAGTCGATGCCGGCATGGTCGTGACTGCCCCGAGGCTCCCCGTAGATGCCTGTCACCTCCTCGAATGTCGTCAGAGGCATCACGTCGAGCAGCTTCACGGCCTCGACTCCGTCCCGATAGAAGTACGAAGGGAAGCTGTCCCCCGTCTTCCTGAAGAGATAGACAGAGAAGGCCCTGTTCGAAGATCCCGCGACAGGAACATACCTCAGCGCGATTGTCCGGTTCTCCAGCCCCATGTCTCCCTCTCCGAAGAGGATCACCAGTGAATCGCCGGCGGACAGCCCCCTCCACGGATCGACGTCCCACCACATGCACCTGACAGCATGCGCGCCGAGAATGTCCGTATCCTCGCCCGGCATGATCTCTGCCAGCGAGGCGTAGAGTGATCCATGCAGTTCGAGCCTCACGCAGCGCGCTCCCGGAAGGGGGTCCGCCCGCAGCTCCGGCAGCGTGTCCACAGGCATGGTGTCCCGCGGCAGGGAGTCCTCCGGCGGGAAGGAGCCGGTCGGCAGGCAGCCGGCGGAATCAGCCGCTGAGGCGCCCTGACCTCCTGCGATGTCGTCAGCACGCAGGATCAGGTCGGGCTCCCCGGACGGTCTCTTGCATCCTGCAAGGGCCAGGAGGAGGACGATGACGATGAAGAAACGCGACAGGGGCATCTCCCGTCAAGATATTGACATCCACACGCTCACCGGGGCAATATAGGTCGGGTGATGCGGAAATGCCGAAGAAGCAGACAAAGGCGCACAGGATACTCGTGGTCGATGACGAGCCTGCAGTCAGGAGCGCCCTGGGAGAGATGCTTCCCGCTCTTGGCTACTCCACAGAGACCGTCGGCACCGGCAGGGATGCCTTGAGGCTTCTCCGCCAGTCGGTTTTCGACGTCATGATAACGGACGTCATGCTGCCTGACATGTCGGGGCTGGACCTGCTCACGCTCGTGCGCGACAAGTATCGCTGGCTGCCGGTCATCGTGATTACGGGCTTCGCCTCCGTCGACAGCACCATTACCGCGATGCGCAGGGGCGCCGTGGACTACATACCTAAGCCCTTCACCAGCGACTCCGTTGCATCCGCCATTCAGCAGGCGCTGGCTGCCGGGGCGGTCAGCGAGAAGCCCGGAGACAGGCAGCAGGCCGTCATCACCTTCCGCTCGGCCGCCATGGGCGACGTGATGGATCTCGTGCGCCGCGTCAGCAGGACCGACAGCACGGTTCTCGTCACTGGAGAGAGCGGAACGGGCAAGGAGCTCGTAGCGCGTTCCATCCACAGCCTCAGCAAGCGCTCTGCGCAGCCTTTCATCTCCGTCAACTCCGGAGCGCTTCCTGAAGGTCTTCTGGAGAGCGAGCTCTTCGGTCACGTAAGGGGAGCCTTCACAGGAGCGGTCGCGGCGAACCTGGGGCGCTTCCGGCTCGCAGACGGCGGCTCGCTCTTCCTCGACGAGGTCGGGAACATGAGCCCCGCCATGCAGGTGAAGCTTCTCCGCGTGCTGCAGGAGAAGGAGATCACCCCGGTCGGAGGATCCGATGTTATCAGGGTTGACGTTAGGCTCATCGCCGCTACCAACATGAACCTGGAGGAGGCGGTGCGCTCGGGGAGCTTCCGCGAGGACCTGTTCTACAGGCTGAACGTGATCGAGATCCATCTCCCTCCGCTGCGACAGAGACGGGAGGACATAATCCCGCTGGCGGAGTACTTCCTGTCGCGGATAGCCGCAAGGACAGGCGCGGAGGGCTGGAAGCTCGGGGCAGATGCCGTGGCGCTGCTGATGGGCCACTCCTGGCCGGGCAACGTGAGGGAGCTGGAGAATGCCATCGAGCACGCATCGGTGATGGCGACGGGCAGCGTGCTCAGGGCGGAGGATTTCCCCGTCCGCCTCGGAGGCCATGCCGACATCCCCCCCGACCTGGGAGGCAGGGAGGGCGAGGCGGTCGACCTTCAGGATCTCTTGAAGCGCATCGAGCGATACTATGTCCTGTCCGCCCTGAAGAGGGCGGGAGGGGTCAGAAGCAGGGCCGCCGCCCTGCTCGGCATGAAGAGGACCACCCTGCTCGCGCGGATGAAGAGCCTCGGGCTCGTGCAAGGAGGTTCCTAGGGCATGAGCCTGCCGCGGATACTCATCGTGGACGACGAGCCGATGGTGAGGCAGGTATGCAGGGAGGCTCTGGAGCAGTACGGCTGCGAGATCCACGAGGCCGGGGACACAGCGAGGGCGATCGCCCTCCTCGAGGCGCTCTCGTTCAGCGTGGTGCTGAGCGACGTCGTCATGCCCGGGGGGAGCGGTACCGAGATACTCGACCATGTCGTCCGGCACCATCCCGACACGCTGGTGATCCTCCTCAGCGGCCACGGCTCCATAGACATGGTGAAGGACGCGATCCTGAAGGGTGCGTTCGACTTCCTCGTGAAGCCATTCGAGCTTTCGGAGCTCACGTCCACCATCGGACGGGCGCTGGAGGTCCGCAAGAGACAGACCACCGAGCTGAGGAACGAGCTGTACGAGCTTCATGCCCTCACGACCTCCTCGAGCATAACAACTGACACGCCGGAGTCCTATCTCGACAAGCTGTGTTCGGCCCTCCAGAGAAGCTTCCGAGCAGATGCCGCCGCCGTGGTCCTCGAGGACGGCCGACTCACCATAGCGGGTGACGACGACATTCTCGAGGATCCCGCCTGGCGCGTATTGTCGCGCTCTGTGAGCCTCCTTCCGGAAGGATCCATAATGGAGCCCGGCTCGCTCCCCGAGCTCCAGACGCCCAGAGGGCAGGCGGCAGCCATGTGCCGTCCTCTCCAGGGCAAGGAAGCAAGAGTCGGATCCTGCGTCGTGGTCCGGCTGGGGGCGGGATTCCCCTTCACGGAGCGCGACCTGAAGCTGCTCGGCCTCTTCGCCGCGCAGGCGGGAAACCAGCTCACCAGCTTCGACCTCGCGAACGACCTCAGGGAGACCGCGAGGGATCTCGAACGGATAAACTCGCTTTCGGCAGGCTTCTCTGCGAGCCTCGACACTTCGAGGGTCCTCGACGCCATCTCGAAGGGGCTTCACGAGGTGATCCCCTTCGACGTGTTCGGAGCCTTCCTTTCCGCCCAGGGGGCGGCCCCGCTCGTCTACGTCCTCGCGCGCTCCGGCATATCGCAGCGCTCGCTGAGGAGAGCCTTGGAGGGGCGGATCGCGGAGATAACCGGCGAAACAGGCTTAGAAAAGGCCTGGGAGGCGGGGATATTCCAGAAGTTCGACCCGGCGGGAGCCTCCTTCGACAGCGAGAAGGCGACCTGGTTCGTCTTCAACCTCGGCGAGCAGGGCAGACTCCAGGGAATGCTCATCGCGGGGACTCACGACGCCGGGGCGCTGCCCAGACTCCAGCGCTATCTCCCGCTTCTGGCGGGGCAGGCAGCCGTGGCGCTGGGCAACGCATACCTCCACCAGACCGGTGAGCGCAACTATCTCCAGACGATCGCGGCACTCGCCGGCGCCGTCGATGCCAAGGATCCCTACACCCACTACCATTCCAGGAACGTCACGGCCTACTGCCTCGCGATGGCGGACTACCTGGGCATGGCCGACCGCGAGAGGGAGGATCTCAGGAACGCGGCGCTGCTTCACGACATCGGGAAGATCGGGATGCCCGAGAACATCCTCAACAAACCCGGTTCGCTGACCAGCGCCGAGTACGACATCATCAAGACGCATCCCGACATCGGGTACAGGATTCTCAGGCCGGTAGCGGCCCTTGCGGACATCCCCGTAGCAGTCAGACACCATCACGAGCGCTATGACGGCGGAGGATACCCATTGCGGCTCACCGGAGAGGAGATTCCCTACCACTCCCGCATCCTTGCAGTCGCCGACGTGTTCGACGCCATGACATCCGACCGCACCTACCGGTCCTCCCCCGGGCTCGACTACGCCGTTTCCGAGCTGCGCTCCAACGCAGGAACCCAGCTCGACCCGGAGCTGGTCGGCGCCTTCCTGGAAATCCTGTCCGACAGAGGCCCGGCCGAGATTCTCAGCGACTACGATCAGGAAGTGACACGATGACCGCTTCGATGGAGAGCCACGGCGAACGCGGAAGGGGCTGATTGGGAGACATCGTCGAACTCTTCGTGCGCCAGATGCTCGGTGCCGGTAGTAACCAACCGCAGAGGCCGACGCGGTCCTCCGGTACGGCTCGACGGGCAGTGCCCCGGTCGCGAGCGGTTCTCAGACCCGCTGTGACGAAGCCCCCTGGCTCATCTACGGCGGTAGCGACTGGACGAGCAGTGGCGATGGCCGGAACGGCCTCCTGCAGCCGGGGCATCATCACCAACGCGGCGCTGGGGCTCTGCTCGGGCGCCCAGACGGTCACGGACGGGGCCCTGAACCCGGCCGACGGGATCGAAGCAGCCGAGGACATGCTTGCGGGCGTATTCAGCGCAACGGAATGCACTGGGCCGATGAAAGCTGCTCGACCTGCAGGACCGGCCCTACGGCGAAGCGCAGCGGGCTGCTCATGATCGAGTCCGCCCGGGGAGTGGCGTCGTCTTCGCAGCAGCCGGCGCACCGCCCTTGTCCATGAGCTGAGTCGGAGAGAGGCGATGGCGAAACCGGCGAGAGCTTCCAGAAGGTTCACCTTCATGCTCGCCCTCATGGTCATAGCAGTCCTCGCCGCCTCGCTCGTCTTCAACCGCAACGGGCTGATGGCGGTCGTATCCCTGCTGCACTCTTCGGACACGCTCAGGGCATCCATAGACAGCCTGCGGCATCAAGCAGACTCGCTCCGGGAGGAGACGATCCGCCTGCAGTCCGATTCGGCATTCATGGAGAAGGCGGTCAGGGAGATACTGGGCTGGGGAAGGCCTGACGAGTTCATCATCCGGATCGTCGAGCCATCGGAGGAAGACGCTGAGTAGGGCCGGGGCGCTCGCCATTCCGGTGCTCGCTTCCTGCGCCCTTCTCGCGACACTCGAGCTGGCGCTCCCGGCCCCCGACCCGGACTACTGCGCGCACATGCTCTGGGGCAGGCTCGCGGCAGCCGGAACGGTTCCCCGAATCTCCGTAGACGCCGCTGTGGACGACTGCTCCATCTACTACCCTGACACCGTCCCCAAGCCCGCGCAGCTTTTGCTCGTCACCCTCGCCGAGCTGGCAGGGGGCGGTGCTGCCCATGCGATCCTGAGGATCCTCCTCGCTGCTGCGGCGGTTCTTGCGGCTGCCTCGGTCGGCATGAGGACGGCGGGCGGGCCTCGTGGAGCGGTAGCCGCCGGGCTCGTCATCGGCCTGCACCCGGCCTTCGTCTTGCTTGCTCTCGGGGGAAGCCCTTCCATTCCTTTTCTGGCCCTTCTGTTCCTATCGAACCCGCTTTCCTGCTCGGCCGCCGCGTTCTTCAGACCCGAGGGCGCCGCCTATGCAGCCGTCGCGCTGCTGCGGAGGCGCTCTCCTGCCGCGATTGCCGTGCTCGCCGCGGCTCTCCTGTCATGGCCTGTCGTCAACCTCCTCATGGCAGGTTCCGCGACATGGTCGGCGCGGGAGGTGATCTACGCTGTTGCGGCGATGCCCTTTCCCACTCCGGGTCCGGTGGGTTTCTGGCCCTGGGCGGCTCTCCGGGGGCTGCTGGTGGCCGGCCCGGTTCTGCTCGGCACCCTGCTCCTACGCATCAGATCCTGGCCTCATGCACCGGCTGCGGGGATTCACCTCTTGATGCTGTGCCTCTCTCTCGCGGCGGGATCGCTTGCTCTGCCGCGGTATGTGGACCAGATCTTTCTTCTCTCGATACCCTGGGCTCTGGGGGCTCTTGGGGACTTCACGGTCAGGCTGGGAGGGCGCCGGGCAGTTGCAGTCACATGGCTGGCCCTCGCAGGCACGACAGGCCTCTGGGCGGAAACCGCCGGGGCCATCCGCTCGGAAAGCCTGCTAGGGCGGGAGCTCGACCGCACAGGCTCGGAGGGATTCGAGGGCAGGCTTGCGGCCAATGAGCTTCTGGTGCCGAGGATAGCTCTCGCAGCTGGAATCCTCGACCCTTCCGAGCGGTTCGTCGCTCTCGACAGGATGATCTACGAGGGCCGAGAGCCGTTGGAGCTCGGGGTAGGGCGCATCGTCGTCTGCACCTACGGAATCTACTTGCCGGCAAGAACTTCCGACTGGCTTGCGGAGGACCACGGAGTGCCGGTGGACACCATCGGACCGCTGCGATGAGCGCGGAGCGGATGGAGCTCAGGGTGTGCTCGGTCCACCGACGCGAGATGACCGTTCTCGTGGATGGAAGGGAGACCGCCGCGACGGTGTCCGGGAAGGTCTTCCTGAAGGGCACGCCCGCTGCGGGCGACATCGTGGCGGTCGAGATGCGGAAGGGGAAGCCTCACGTCGTCGAGATGCTGCCCCGCCGGAACTGCCTCCAGCGCCCCGTCCTGTCGGGAATGCAGATGATAGCCGCCAACATCGACCTGGCGATGGTGCTCGTGAGCCTGCGCAACCCGCCTCTCCGCAGGGGATTCGTGGAGAGGAGCGCCGCTTCCGCGACCTGGTCGGGCATCCATGTGATGGTCCTCGTGAACAAGATGGACCTAGCACTCGCGGAGGACCTGGATATGCTGGCCCGCCTGGAGATCGACTACGGGCGGGCGGGCTTCGCCTTCGGCCTCGCGAGCTGCGTCACCGGCTCGGGGCTCGACGCCGTGCGGCAGGCGGTCTCGGGAAGGTCGGTGGTCATGACAGGCCCGTCCGGCTCGGGAAAGACAACCCTAATACGGCTCCTCTCGGGCAGGGACGATCTGAGGACGGGGGCTCTGAACGACCGCACCGGCAAGGGAAGGCACACGACCGTCGGTGCCCGGGTCATGTCCATGGCTTGCGGTGGATTCCTGATCGACACACCCGGACTGAAGGTGCTGCCCGTAAGCCACATCCCTCGTGAAGAGATGAAGAGCTGCTTTCCGGAGATCGCAAGCCTGGGGGCTGCCTGCCGCTTCAGGGACTGCCTTCATTCCGGGGAGCCGGGATGCGCGGTGACGACCGCGGTGGAGGACGGCGCCCTGTCCGCCGAGCGCTACGCCGCCTACAGGTCCCTTCTGGACGAGGTGTCCCGGGGCTGACCCCTGCGGAACGGAAAGGCGAGGTCCTTCTTCAGGTCCCGGAGCAGAGCGCTCCACTCCGTCCACTCCTCGGGATGCGCAGTCCGGAACTGCCAGACCCGCTCCCTCACGAAGACGAACGTCAGGAGAAGGATCAGGGAAGCGCCGAAGACCTCGAGCCAGATGAGGATCCTCTTCGGCCTGCTCTTCCAGCCGGGATGCCCCGGAGGATCCAGGGTACGAACCCCGTGGTCCTGCCGCCGTTCCTCGACGGCGGTCTGCTGGAGGCTGGCCCTGAGCGTGCTCGAGAGGACCAGTGCCGTCTCGAAATCGCTCCTGAGCCTCGCGTACTCGAACTGTATGTCCGCGTAGCCTGCCAGCGATACCGACGGGAAGAGGCTGTCCGAGCCCGCGCCGTTGCCGCTCTCGAGATCGTCGATCACGCGCAGGAGAGCCGCGGCCTGCCTCTCCATCTCGATAGCGGCCATGGTGCCCCCGGCGGAGAACCCCGAAGACAGGGCAGAGGCGCCTGCTTTCAGCTCGAGGTACTGCTGCTTCAGAGAGGCCAGAGTGGAGATCAGGTGTGACAGCTCCTCGTCCGGCGAGATGACCCCGTGCTCGGTCTCGAAGGCGGTCAGCGCGGCGCTGGCGGCGGTGAACATGCTGTCGGCGGACTCCAGTTTCAGCTCGAGCAGTTCGCGCGTGCGCTGAGCCCTGCTGAGATAGATGGAGGTGTTCAGACTGTCGAGGACCTCCACTACCCGCTCGGACACCTGCACGGAGTACCAGGGATCGTCGGTGGTCATCTTGATCTCGATGAAGCCCGAGGGCGTGACGCTGGCAGTGTAGTTGTTGTTGAACTCCCTGCGGGCCCAGTACATCCCCACGTTCGGGTCCTTCTCGTACTTGTCCCTGACATCGACGGAGTCGATGTAGCCTGTGCTCAGGATGACCTCGTCGATCAGGGTCCTGCTGCGCAGGATCTCCACATAGACGTCGGACAGTGTCGTCATGAGGGGGAGAGAGAATCCCATCCCGCCGCCGAAGTAGCCGGCGAACTCCGACATGCCCAATCCGCCGATCGACAGGCCGATGTCTATCTGCTCCTCAGGGGGCATTATCACTGTGGTGACCGTGTACTTCTTCGTCAGAAGGAAGCTGACGATCACAGTGGGGATCATCACGGCGGCAAGCGCCCCGATCAGGAACCTCCTGTTGCGCAGCAGCACGAAGAGGTACCAGGAGGCCGACCGCTCGGGCTTCATCTCAGAATATGCTCTTGTAGGCGATGACCACGCTGGCTACGCCTGTGATCACCGCGAGGTAGTCCTGCCACCAGACCAGAATCTTCCGCGGCACTTCTACCACGGCGCCCGGAGGCAGCGGTCCGGCCTCGTCCGGATCGTCCTCTTCTCCGTCGGGCAATGTGACCGACACGCCCGATCGGCAGCCCTCGTTGGTGAGGCCTCCCGCTAGCGCGATGTAGTACCAGGCATCGCTGCCTGCGACCCACGGGAACACGCCTGGCTGCTCCACGAATCCGGTTACGGCCACGCTGTTCGTGGATCCCGGGCAGACGATCCTGTCGCCGGGGAGTAGCGTCATCGGAGACGGGTGCTCGCCGGCGGGCAGCCGGACGAGCGAACCTTCGACGGAGCGCCTCTCTATGTATGCGCTGTCCGGAACGGCCCACGGGGCGATGCCTCCCGCGCGCGCGATGCACTGCGCTACCGTCTCGCCTTCCAGGTACTCCATGACGGTGCGCGAGCCCTCGATCCAGGAGCCGCTCTCGGCCCTGTCGAGAGGGAAGGGCCCCTTCGCGAATATCGCGCCGGACACTTCCACGAAGGCCGTCGCAGGGGGCACGTGGACCATGTCGCCGGGAGCGAGAAGCGGATTGCAGGACATGTCCCCGTCGGTCCTGAACCGCGAGAAGTCCACGACGGTGCAGTCTCCCGCCTGGTGGCGGATCTCCACCCTGGTCAGCGAAGCGCCGGGACCCAGGCCTCCGGCCGATGTTATCGCATCGCTGAGCCTGTTCGTGCCGGCCACGCTCACTATGCCGGGGTTCAGCACCTCCCCGGTCACGGGAATCCTCGAAACCCTCACGCCGGCCAGGCCCGCCTGGGGCCTCACGCCCCGGAACCTGGCGGAGACCGCCGCCACGACCTCCTCGGAGGCCTGTTCGAGCGTGAGTCCGCCGATCTGAACTCCTCCCACGAAGGGGATCACCACCGAGCCGTCCGGCATCACCTGGAGATAGACCACCGAAGCGCCCCCGGCCGGGAAGAAACCGGTCGGAAGCCCCCCCTCCGCGGACAGCCAGAGGATGTCGCCGGGGCCGATCACGTACTCGGCTGGGGCGACGGGCGCGGACATCACTGCGGGCGCTGGAGCCTCGTACTCCACGGACGCCATCATGCCGCTGCCCTGCTGGGCCGCGGCAGTGCCCGTCCACAGGAACAGGCCGAACACGAGAGATGTCAGAAACATCGTCATTCGCCGGCCAAACTACCCCTGAACGGCATTGCTGTCAACCTGACAGTGCTCCATGTCAGAGCAGCGTCGCTATCATCAGCGCCTTGATGGTGTGCTTCCTGTTCTCCGCCTCGTCCCAGACGACGGACTGGGGACCTTCGATGACCTCGACTGTCACCTCGTTGCCCTTCACCGCCGGAAGGCAGTGCATGAAGATGCAGCCGGGATTGCCGGTCTGCTTCATCATTTCCGAGTCCACCCTGTATGGTGTGAGGAGGTCGATGCGCTCCTTCATCTTGTCTTCCTCGCCCATCGAGGCCCACACGTCGGTGTAGATGACGTCGGCGTCGGGAAGAGCCTCGGTGCGGTCGTCGGTGACACGTATCTCGCAGCCGCTGTCCTCGGCCAGGCCGCGGACGGCGCCGAGAATCTCCTCCTCGGGGAAGAGCTGTCTTGGCGCGAGGATTGTGCAGTTCATTCCGACAAGCGCCGAGCCGATCATGAGGCTGTTGGCCATGTTGTTCCGGCCGTCGCCGGCATAGACGAAGTTCAGGCCGGACGGATCTCCGAGCTTCTCCTCGATCGTCATGATGTCGGCGAGCACCTGGGTGGGGTGGAACCTGTCGGTAAGGCCGTTGTAGACAGGGACGCCTGCGTACTCGGACAGGGTCTCGACCGTCTCCTGGCTGAAGCCCCTGAACATGATCGCGTCGAACATCCTGCCGAGGACCCTCGCCGTGTCCTCGATGCTCTCCTTCGCCCCGAGCTGGATGTCGCTGCTCGAGAGGAAGACAGGATGCCCTCCCTCCTCGCCGAACGCGGTCTCGAAGGCGCATCTGGTCCTGGTCGAGCGCTTCTCGAACAGCATGGCCAGAGTCATGCCCCGGAACCTCTGGTGTCTCTGGCCGGTGAGCCTTTCGGCCTTCACGGTGTGGGAAATGTCGAGCAGGTACCTGACCTGCTCCGGCTCGAAGTCGAGAAGTGTCAGCAGAGAGCGGCCCCTGAGGTTCACGCCCATGAACGGCTCCTTTCCGACTGATGCTTCGAACGGAGAAACCCGCCGAGTGCGCCGAAGATACTCTCCCCACGGCTTGTCGTCAGCGCCCGCCCGACGGTATCAGGTTGAAGATGCTTGAGAAACAACCGCTGCCTCTTGCACACCGCGGACGGTATCAGGTTGAAGATGCTTGAGAAACAAGCGCGGCCTCTTGTACATCTGCCTCCAGAACCAGTGTGTGCGGCCGGATAAGTTCATGGGCAGGATGAAGAAGAGGTTTCTCGAATTTCTTCAACCTGATACCTGGAGGGCGGCGGGAGGGGCTCCCGCCGCCCGGAAGAAACGGCTTCCCGAGGTCTAGAAGCTGTAGTACACTCCGCCCAGTATGTTGGGCGAGCTGAAGGTGCCGAGGTGGCTGTAGCTGGTCTCGAAGTCCTCTCCGCCGACCTCGACCGTGGTCGTGGCCTTGTCGTACCTGAAGCCGAACTCGGAGAAGAAGGCGACCCTGTCCATTCCGGGAACCGCGAAGTCAGCCCTCATGAGAGGCAGGATCGAGAGATCGCTGGTCTCCGGCCCGTCCTCGCCGTCCTCCTCGGAGGAGGTCTTCGCGTAGAGAAGAGTGCCGCCGATGCTGAATACCGTGTGCGACGGGTTGGCGATAACGTAGAATCCCGAGCCGCCGATAGCGAACGTGCTCATGCTGGCATCCCAGTCCTCGTCGTCCTCGAAGCTCGACTTGGCATAGCCCAGGAGCGCCTCGATGCGGAAGTCCGGCGAAAGGGCGCTGCCGAGCCTGAGGAGGGCTACGTCGGTCATCATGGCGTCGCCGGCCGTCTCCACGTAGACTGGCAGATCGACCTGCTTGAAGCCGAGCGAGAAGCCACCGGCCGCCGCAGTGCCGGCGAGCGCGAGCGCAAGAGCAGCCGCCACTAGCCTCATCCTGTTCTCCTTTCCTGCCCTTCGGGCATTCTGGTTGTCGTGCGGAAGCTACATGAAACCGGGCCCAAAAGCCAAGCCCCGGCCCTCACAGGGACTCCCAGATCAGCCGGAACGCCAGGTCCGCCTTCTCGGGGCAGCAGAGCATGTCGGCCAGGACAACGATGCCAGCCATGCGGCCGCCGGGCATAACTGCGACAACCGCGAATGAAGCAGAACCCTCGCTGTGCTCCACGACCCCGTAGGCGCGCGTGCCATCTCCTTCGAGATCCTCCAGGGGCGTTCCCCCCAGGGGGTTCCGAAACTCCTCCCTGACGGAGGGGCTTCCTAGGCCGCGCGCAAGCGCTCCGAGCATTTCCAGCGCGTCACCCGGAATCGTCATCACGGTGACGGGGGCGCCGGGAGTTGAACCGGCACGCGAGAGGAAGGTGCTGCCCGGCCCCTCCGTCTCCAGCCAGCGCTCGATCTCCGCGGCACCGGGCAGGAAGGGGTCCTCTGCCGCACCTGCTGAAGCGGGCGTCGTGCGCATCGCGGCAGCGACCAGGCGGACTCCGCAGGCGTCGAAAAGCCCTCCGTCGCTCCTCACGAATGTGTCACCAGTTCCGAGATCGGCCACCGCGATGCCGAACCTGGCGCCGGGCAGCTCCATTGCCGTCTCTACGGCATCGGCCACCCTGTCCATGTCCAGCCTGGGCAGAGGGTGCTCGTCGGGCATCGGCAGGGGGCCCGGACGCGGAACGGGTTCGATCAGCAAGGCAGCCAGGAGACCCGTGACGGTCGGCATGCCCGATTTCGAAGCGGTCCGGCGTGCGGAGCAGCCTATCTGAGCGCCTCCCAGACCATTCGGAAGGCCATGTCGGCCAGGTCCGGGTTGGAGAGCTGGTCGGCCAGGACCACTATGCCGAGCATCCGCCCTGCGGTCAGGGCCACCACCGCAGCCCTGCACCGCCCGCCCTCTCCTCGGGAGGAGAACCCGTAGATGGGTGAGGAGCCTGTCTGCAGGTCCTCCAGCGGAGTGCGCGTGAAGGGATTCCTCGCGAGCCGCCTCACGTCCGGGTCGTCCAGCCTGCTCTCGAGTACGGCGAGGAGCTCCATGCAGTCCGCCGGGGTGGATATGTTGGGATCGACGGCCGGTGCACCCGGCCAGAGGAGCTGGGTGCCGGAGTATGTCGTGGAGCTGAGCCCCTTGCGTGCGAGCCATTCCGCGACGCCCACGTCGTCCATTCTCTCGCCTATCCTCATGGTGGCCTCGAGGTCGCCCTCGCGGGCCATTATCAACTGGTCGGCGAGCGTCTCGTGCCGTGACGAAAGGGTGTCGAGGGGTACCCTGCCGGTGCGGTCGAGGTCGATGGCCATCGCTGCGAGGATCAGCTCGGGGCTGCCGATGTCGAAAGTGCCCCCCTCGGTCTTGACGAATCCCGCGCCGGTGGAGAAGTCGCGCACGGCGATGCCGAAGTGTCCCCCGCTCATGGCGATCGCGTCCTCGGCGGCGTCCTCCAGCCTGTCGAGATTGACCGAGGCTGCGGTTATCACAGTGTCGGGGTTCACGAGGATCGAGGGTGTCGAGCCCTGCTTCGTGGAGCCGGGAGAAGCTGCTGCGATCACTGCAGCCGACATCGCGAGGAAGATCGTCATAAGAGTCCTTTCGACGGCGGGCGGAGGTCACTCCCCTGCCGTTGTGAAGAGTCTCAGCCCCGGAATCTGCTGGAACTCGAAGTGGAAGCTGACTCCCCTGCTGCCGGGTGCCGAAGGATGGGTCGGCACGTCGTCCACCAGGACCTTGGCGTAGAAGCCCTGTTCCGCCATGTGGGCGAACAGAACGGTCCCGGGCTCGATCGCGGTTGAGTCCGAGTAGCCGCCCGAAGGGGCAGCCGACCACGGCGCCGCAGCCTGGACCAGCGGCGTGGTCCACCCGTTCCCCAGAGGCGGCGCATCGCCTGAGAAGAGCCAGGCCGGCTCCGGCTGCCCGCCGGACTGTCTAGAGTAGATGTTGTACAGGCTGTCGGAATAGCCGTACAGATAGCACCCGCAGGGCGTCAGGCTCGCCGAATGCTTGGAGCCGGCCGGAGCGAGATCGTCCCAGATCGTGTACACGGTGTCGTTGAGAGCCGGCATAGTGGACGCCAGGGTGTCGAATCCCGGCGACTCCGACTCCCAGTTGAAGCCTGTGACGCCGTACGCACCGGCACCCGGAGCCTCGTGGACGTATTGGACTTCTTCGGTCTCGCCGAGGAGGAGCAGAGGCCCGGCCGAGTCGGCCGCGAAGTAAACCCGGTAGCCCTGCGCGCCCGGCAGAGAATCCCATTCCAGGGTCACCGTGGTGCCGGAGCAGGCGCCTTCGTCCAGCCTGAGGCCCTGCACGTTGCCCAGCGGGGAGTGGCTCACCGTGAGCGCTCCGTCGCTGTAGTCGGAACGCTCCTCGCCGCCCTGCGTCAGGACTGCTCTGACGTAGTACCCGTCCTCAGGAAACTCCGAGCAGTCCCACAGCCAGCCCGTGGATTCGATGGAGAGCGAGTCCACGAGGAGGATCAGCCCCGTCGAGGGGTCGGTGTCGGTGTCGGCGTAGAGCGCCACCCTGGGATCCTGCCAGTCGTCGGCCTCCACGAGCCACTGGATGATGTAGCTCTGGTCGGCGACGGCGCCCCCGGCGGGCGGGGCGGTGACTTCGACATGGAGGTCGTCGGAGGGGTCGCCGCAGGCGGCTGCCAGCAGGGCGGCTGCGCACAGCGCGATGGGTTTCATCCGGACACCTCCTGGCTTGTTGTCCGATTCCCGCTCCCGACCCCGCCGGGAGAGCCGGGAACGGAAAGGGGCGGGAGATCGCCTCCCGCCCCGTGCTATACCCGGAAAGGCTCTACTGGTTCGTGGTGAAGAGCCTGATGCCCGCCTGGGGCTGGATCTCGTACGTGAAGGCGACGCCGGTGCCGTTGGACGAGCCGCCCACAGGCCCCTCAATGTCGTTGATGTACATCTTCGCGTAGTAGCCGTCGTAGAGCTCGCAGAAGATTACGTCACCCTCCCAGATCTCGCCGTTGTCCCACCAGGAGGCGCTGCCGTCGGGGGCTGCGCCGGCATTGTCGCAGCCCGGATCGCCCAGGCCGATCATCCAGGTCTCGTTGCCGTCGCCGAAGGGGCCGTAGTCGCCGCTGTAGAGGGCGAGCCTGCCCGGATCGGTCCACGGGTCGTAGGCGTAGATGTCCTGGACGAAGGCGCTGGAGCCGGCAAGGCCGGTCTCGCCGGCGGTGAGGCCGAATATGAAGCCGGAGTGCCAGTCGGCGGGGGCGTAGTTGTCGTAGATCTCGTACTCGGTGGTGATGATGTTGGGCATGGTGTTGACCTCGGAGGAAAGGGCCTCGGAGGTGTCGCTGCCCTTATAGGCCTCCACGGCGTAGTAGCCGGCGCTGGGGGCGTCATGGTCGAAGGTGGTGGTGGTCACGTCGCCGACCTCGGTCCAGGTGCCGGAGGAGGTGGAGCGGAAGTACACGTTGTAGCCGTCCACGTCGGACACGGCATCCCAGTCGAGATTGATCGAGACGCCGTCGGACTGCGCCCAGTCCACTGTGAGCCCGGTGACGACCGGCAGGGTGCCGCCCTCGCCCTCGGGGTTGTCGCCCTCGCAAGCCGTGAGCAGCACGAGAGCGGTGGCAAGACCCATTATGACGAACCTCTTCATCGCCTCTCCTTTCAGAGGGTTTTCCCAAGCAACGTGCTCAACATACGGACCCATCGAACCCCTGTCAAACCGCTCCGCTATTCATTCTCCAGCAATCGGATGGCGTTCTCGGCGGCCGACCGGACATCGAGCTGGCGATCTTCCGCCAGAGCCTCCAGAACATCCACCGCGGTCGAGTCGCCGATGTCGCCGAGGGCAACGGCCACCGCCCGTCTCGTCCTCGAGCAGGAATCGCCCGCGAGGGACTCTATCACCGGCACTGAGGCGGGGTTCCCTATCTGCCCGAGGGCGGAGATCACGGAGATGTTCGTTGCCGCGCTGTCGGACGGGATCATCGCCTCGAGGGGCAGGCGGGCCTCCTCGCCGCCGGTGACGCCCAGGAGGTAGATGCAGTTCCTGAGCCTCCTCCCCGACAGGCTGTCCAGAAGCGCCAGCAGCCTGGGCAGCGCGTACTCGGCATTGGCCTCGATGGCGACCTCCATGGCCCTCAGCGCGAGCCCGTCGGTGGTGTTCATGTGCCGCTCGACGATGTAGTCGATAGCCGGGGCGCCGCGCCTGGCAAGCTCTTCGCGGTGCGCCAGCACCCTCGCCTGGTTCTCTCCCACCTCCCATTCCGAGGCTACGCTGAAGAGAGAGTCCAGATCGAGATCCTCGGGGTTGCCGATCTGCTCGGGCGTGATCTCCTCCGGCGGGATGACTGCAGCCGCATCAACGCCCGCCCCGTAGGCTCCGTCGGTCCATGAGAGCGAGTCGGCCCCCCTGTGGAAGTACAGGTCGTCGTCTGCCATGTCTATGAATGCGCAGACGCTGGCCGAGCCGCGGGCCCAGGAGCCCAGGCCCAGGCCGTCGCCGCCGGGGAAGTAGCGGTCGGTGCCAGACGAGTCGATGAAGATCACTGCGGAGTTGTTGATGGAGAAGCCCTGCGCGCCGTCGGACATGTAGCAGTCGAGCCCCGAAGCGTCGTAGAAGAAGCCGGTGGATAGGTCGTGCGCCGCCCCCTGCGACGGGCCGAAGCGGGAGAAGTAGCCGTCGTCGCCTCCGCCGTCCCAAAGACAGCCGGCCGCCAGATGTATTCCCGAGCCCTGCGCGTACTGCGCGGCGTTGTAGCAGTCCTGCCCTCCCTCGTCGAAGAGCATTCCCAGCCCGTACCAGTAGGCCCCGCCCTGCCCGAAGATCTCGGCGCGGTACGTGTCGTTGCCCGTTCCGAAGTCGGCCAGCAGGCCCCGACCGCCCGCTACCACGGGCCGCAGCCCCATCGCGAACCCCTGCGACATCGCCCTGTTGTCATCGGGCCTGAGCGGGGCGTGCGAGTACCTGAAGCCGGCGAGGTAGCAGTCGTGCCCCGCCCCGTCGGCCAGGAGGCCGTATCCGTGGGGCCCCCCGAAGCCCTGCCCGAACATCGCGCACCTGTAGGTGTCGTCACCCGCGCAGTCGAGGAGGAGGCCGCTGCCGAGGAAGCCGGCGCCCTGGGCGAAGAAGTCCGAAGAGTAGTAGTCGCTGCCCCCGAGATCGGCCAGGATGCCCTCTCCCAGGAGTCCGGCGCCCAGCGACGCGGGGCCGGCCTCGTAGCAGTCGTCGCCGGAGAGGTCCACCAGAGCGCCGAATCCCATCAGTCCTGCGCCGCACGAAACGGGAACGGAGGAGAAGTACCTGTCGTCGCCCTCGAGATCGATTATCACCGCGGCGAACCCGCCGTCCGGCCCGAAGGCTCCGCCAAGATCTTCGTAGGTGTCGTTCCCGCCTATGTCTATGATGATCCTGAAGGGAGTGTCCGCCGTGTACCTGTTGTCCCCCGGACCGCCGACGATGTAGCCCGAGGCCGACTCCAGCGTGCAGACGGTGCCCTCCACTCCCGAGATCTCCAGCAGGGAGGGCTCGTGCCACTCGACCTCGCGCAAGGCGAGGGCAAGGGCCGTCAGCCGGGAGGCGTCCATGGTTTCGACCGTCGGCCACTTCTCCAGCCACAGGGCGAGTGTGTCGGGGTGCGCCACGAACTCCGGAGGGGGCTGGATGCCCCTGGATTCGAGGAAGGAGCCCCACTCGCCCCACTCGCCCGGATTGTCGGTGTCGCCCCAGAGCGAGGAGGCGATCGCTGCCAGGGTGTCGCGCCCTCCCGGTGTGAGGGTCTCGAAGGCCGTGCGGTATGCCTGCTCCCTCTGCGCGACCAGCGTGACCAGGTCTGTCAGGCCCTCGTCCCCGGGATGGGGCTCGAGAAGGTCGTGCGCTGCCTCGACATGCTCCGCAAGCACTCCGGGGATGGCGAAGATGTCCTGCAGGCAGAGGATGGCGATGCTGTCCGGGAGCCTTACGGTCGGAGCCCAGTTCCGGTCGAAGTTCATCTGGGACGGCTCGAGATCGAGGCTGTCCAGCGCGAGCGCGAGCAGCGAGTCCGCTCCTGGGGGAAGCCCGGGATGCGGCAGGGTGGCAAGGGCTGACAGGATCATCACAGGCAGCATGGTCCCGGACCCCCTTTCGAGCTTGCTTCTGCCGGGATATCTCCGGAGGCGCAGCAATCGTCAATGAACCGGCGATATTGACCCGGCGCGGCCTCCGGTCGTAGGGTAGCCGCGGCGGGTTGGGGGTGGCCCATGCGGGCCTGAGACATACCCCGCGAACTTGATCCGAGTAATGTCGGCGGAAGGAAACCCGTCCGGGCGCGCAGCCCGCCTCCGCCCCTCGAAGGGGGTTCCCGTGGAAGTATGCAGCGACAGGAGGGCCGTAGCATCCATGGCCCTCGAGGGGCTCGAAGCCATTAGGCGCACAGGGCCCCTGGTCCACCACATCACAAACGACGTCGTGACGAACTTCACCGCGAACGTCACGCTCTGCCTCGGCGCCGCCCCGGTCATGGCGCCTGCAGTCGAGGAATCCGCGGAGATGGCCTCCGCGGCGGGATGCCTTCTCCTCAACATAGGCACGGTTTCTCCTCTCCAGCTCGAGAGCATGCTCGTGGCCGGCAGGAGGGCGAACGAGAGGGGCATCCCCGTGGTGCTCGATCCCGTCGGTGCAGGCGCCACGGCCCTCAGATCCTCAGCCGTCTTCAGGCTCTTGGAGTCGGTGAGGATAGCGGTCCTGCGCGGGAACGCCGGGGAGGTTCTCCAATGCGCCGGTGCCGGGGGCCGTGTCAGGGGCGTGGATTCGCTCGAGACAGGCGAGCCCGACCGGAGGATCTTCGACGAGTTCGCGAGGATGACAGGCGCTGTCGTGGCGGTCACCGGAGCGGTCGACTACGTGACCGACGGACACGCCGCATTCGAGGTCCCGTTCGGTCATCCCATGATGGGGAGGGTCACAGGCACCGGCTGCGGAGCGACGACTGCGGTAGCCTGCTTCGCGGCGCTCGGCGGAAGGCTCGTCGAGAGGACGGCCGGAGCCCTGGCGGCCTACGGCGCTGCGGGCAGCGTGGCGGCGAGGCTGGCCGAAGGGCCCGGAACCTTCGTGCCGCGCTTCCTCGACGCCCTGGCCTCGCTGGGCGAGAAGGACTTCGAGGAATGAGGCCGGCCCCTGGGGAGCTCAGGCGGCTCCTCGGGATCTACCTGGTCACGGACCCGGTGATCGGCAGGCCCAGGCGCGTCGAGGAAGCCGTGCGGCAGGCAGTGGAGTCGGGCGTACGCTGCGTCCAGCTCAGGGACAAGGGGGCTTCGCACGAGGAGCTCGTCATGCTGGGCAGGCGTCTCCTGGAATTCACCCGTCCCGCAGGAGCTCTTCTCATCCTCGACGACGACGTTTCCGCGGCACTGGAGGCGGGGGCGGACGGCGCCCATTTGGGTCAGGGCGACATGCCTGCCATAGCCGCCAGGAGTCTGCTGGGTGCGGACATGGTTCTCGGTGTCTCGGTGAGGACTGCGGAAGAGGCCCGCAAGGCCGAGTCGGAGGGCGCGGACTACCTGGCGGCCAGCCCGGTATTCCCCACGGCGACCAAGACAGATGCTGGCGAGCCGCTGGGTCTCGACGGCGTCAGAAGGCTGAGAGCGAGCACGGCCCTCCCGCTCGTGGCGATCGGGGGCATAGATGCCAAGAACGCGGCTTCGGTGATCGCTGCGGGTGCGGACGGCATCGCAGTCGTATCCGCCATCATGGCCGCTCCCGACATCCCCGCCGCCTGCCGCCTGCTGCAACGCAGCACAGTTTCAGGTTGAAGATACTTAAGAAACCCTGGGGATGCCTGCCTTCTGGCACCATTACTGAACTGCTGGATGAATTGCATCTGGCAGTCGGGGATGTAATTGCGGTTTCTTAAGTATCTTCAACCTGAAACTATCCGAAGGGGTGAGGCCTGTCGAAGTCGGGGAGGTACTCGTCGGGGGATGACACGGGATCCTGGACGAAGCCTTCCCGCAGGCCCGCTTCCTCCAGCGCTTCGAGCGCCGCCTCGTACTCCCGCTCCCTGAGCCTCCTCGAGAGCAGCGGGTTCTCAGATGCCCTGTGCATAGGCAGGTACTGCGACATGAGGCTTACAGAGACGTCGGGCGAAACCTCGCGCGCCAGCAGGAGAAGAGCCTCCCTCGTCCGTGACATGTCGTTCGGGAGCACCAGGTGCCTCACGAGCACCCCCTTCACGGCAGTGCCTCCGGGGCCGGTTTCGAGGGGGCCTGCCTGGCGAAACATCTCCCTAGTCGCCGCCAGGGCGGCAGTCACATATCGAGGAGCGCCCGACAAGGCCAGTGCTTCCTCGTCGCCGCCATACTTGAAATCCGGCAGATAGATGTCGAAGATGCCGTCCAGGAGCTCGAGGGTCTCCACGCTGTCGTATCCGTTCGAGTTGTAGATCAGCGGCCGGTCAAGCCCGCGGCGTACGGCGGCTGCGAGAGCTTCCAGTATCTGCGGAACATAGTGAGAGGGCGAGACGAATCCGATCGTCGGACACCCGGCGTACTGCAGGTCCAGCAGTCTCTGAGCAAGATCGGCCGGCTCCACGGGGAACCGCTTCGTGGTCTGGCTGATCTGGTGGTTCTGGCAGAAGACGCAGGCGAGGTTGCAGTGGGCGAGGAACACGTTGCCAACCCCGGCAGAGCCGCCCAGCACCGGCTCCTCCCCCCTGTGGACGACGACCGAAGCCACCTCCAGCACCGCCCCGGCACCGCACCACCCTGTTACGCCTGCAAGCCTGTCCACGCCGCAACTTCGAGGGCAGAGGCGGCAGGAGCGCAGGAGCTCCTTCGCGGCTCTACCGCGCTCCTCCAGAACCCGCAGCGGGACCCGGGGCATGCCCTCAACCCGCCCTTGCGGCAAGCACCATGCGATAGAGCCCGTTCCGGCGAAGCAGCTCCTCGTGCGTCCCCTCGTCGTTCACCCGGCCCTCGTGGAGGAAGAGAACCCTGTCCGCCCGCCTTGCGGTAGCCTCTCTGTGCGTGACAACGAACACGATCCTCTCACCTCCCTCCATTCCCTTCCAGAACCTCTCCTCGAGATCGGCATCCAGGGCTGCGGTGCAGTCGTCGAAAAGGCACAGCGAAGGCCCTGCAGCCAGAGCCCTCGCTATTGCGACCCGCTGCCTCTGCCCGCCGCTCACTCCGGAGCCGCCCTGGCCGAGGCGGGTGTCGATGCCGGCAGACAAGTCCTCGGGGGGCATATCCGCCAGCTCCAGCGCGCGGTGCAGCATCTCCCGGGAGATCGGCCTGCCTAGGAGGATGTTGTCCTCGACCGACTCGCTGAAGAGCATGGACTCCTGGGGGACGTATCCAGTCTCACGGGCCAGATGGACTGCGCCGATGTCCTCGATGGGCAGCCCGTTCAGTCTCACGGAGCCCTCGGTGACAGGCAGTAGGCCGGCCAGCATCCTCAGCAGGGTGGACTTGCCAGATCCCACCTCGCCAACGACGGCAACGGTCGCAGGGGTCTTCACCGACAGGCTCACTCCTGACACGCCGCAGCCGGGACCGTACGAGAACCCCGCGCCTTCGAGCGAGACCTCCCTGATGCGGCCGGGGTCGGCCCCCTCCGCCCGCACCCTTCCAGAAGGAAAGTCGAGTATCTCCTGTTCGCGGTCGATGGAGGCGAATGCCTGCTTCGAGGTCACGAAGAGGTTCGGTATGTCCATCATGGGGGCGAGCAGCATGTCCAGATAGACGTAGAAGGCATAGAGGTCGCCGATGCCCAGCCGCTCCTTCACGACGAACAGCCCGCCCACAAGGAGAACCGTCACCTTCCCGATCTCTCCGATGAGCACATAGACCGATTCGACCACCATCACCAGCCTCGTGATGCCGAGATCTATCTCGAACCTCCTGTCGAGCAGCCTCCTCAGCCTTCCGGCCTGCCCCTTCTCCGCCCTGTACGCCTTGATGATGGGAATGCCCGCGAAGGTGCTGTCCAGAAGCTCCCCGGTGCGGCTGGTAGCTCTGCGGCTCTCGTCGATGCGACGCCCCAGGCTGTGCTCGACCCTGTAGAAGATGAAGAGCATGAGGGGAAGAGGCACGAGTGCGAGCAGGGTGAGCTCCCAGCTCATCCAGACCATGACGGCCAGGCAGAACAGCAGTCGGGAGACGGACTCCACGGCACGGAAGATCGCGCTGCAGCTGAACCAGGCGATGCGCGGATACTCGGTTATGTCGTCCGTCAGCCTCGTAGCGATGTCTCCGGGCCTGAAGCGGTTGAAGAACCTGTAGTCCTTCTCCATGGTGCTGGCGAAGACCCTGTCTCGAACGGCGACTCCGATCTTGGAGTTCAGCCAGGCGCGAGCGCCGGGGTAGAACCCGGCGACAATCCTCCCGAGCGCCACAGCCCCCAGTATCTGCAGGAAGCGGGAGAACTCCCCCCCCTCGGCAGTGAGCACCCGCTCCATGTTCTGGAGCAGGTATCGGAACACCAGCGGGAACGCGAGCGCCACCGTCGCCGAAACCAGGGTGAGGAGCACGAGGAAGGCCAGATGCACCCTGTGAGGGCGGTAGAACCCGAAGATCCAGCGGAAGTACCTACGCACGCGCCATCGCCTCCCCCGAGAGCTGGAGCCGGCACAGCCCGGAGTACAGCCCGCCCCTCGAGAGCAGCTCCTCGTGCGTCCCCGATTCGACGATCCTGCCGGATCGCACGACAAGGATCGCGTCAGCGTGGACCACCGTGGAGAGCCTGTGCGCCACAACCAGCGAGGTCCTGCCGCGCAGAACGTTCTCCATCGCCTTCTGTATTCTCTTCTCGGTGCCGGGATCTATCGAGCTTGTCGCCTCGTCGAGCAGGAGTATCTCAGGCTTCCTGAGCACAGCCCTCGCGAAGTTCACGAGCTGCCTCTCGCCCATGGACAGGTTCTGGCCGCCCTCGGCGATCTCGCCCGACAGCCCGCCGGGGATCCTCTCCAGCAGGTCTGCAGCATCAACGGTGGCGAGTGCCTGCTCCTGCTCCCGGATGTCGAACGACTGGTCGAACACGGTCAGGTTCTCTCCCAGAGTGCCGGAGAAGAGGCTCACGTTCTGGAGAACCAGCCCGAGCCTCCTCCTCCACACGTCCAGCCTGAATCTTCGTATATCAGTTCCGCCTATCGTGATACGGCCCTTCTGAGGCTCGTAGAAACGCATCAGCAGGCTGACGATCGTGCTCTTGCCGCCGCCGCTCTCCCCCACGAGAGCGGTCATGCTGCCCCTGGGGAGCGAGAAGCTCACGTCTCGAAGAGCCCACTCGTCCGCGTAGCGGAACCAGACTCCCTCGAAGCGGATCTCCATCCAGTCCTCCGGGAAGTCCTCCTCGCCCAAGTCCCCGTCAGGCGTCAGCGTCTGCGTTCCCAGTATTCCGAAGATCCTGTCGGCCGATGCCAAGGCCCTCTGCACCTGGTTCAAGGTTTCGGAGAACTGCACTATCGGCCCGAAGAGCCTCCGAGTGTACTCGACGAAGAGCACGATCGTGCCGGCGGTGACGACCCCCGCGGCAACTCCCCCCCTGCCGGCGCCCAGGATGATCGCAACGGCGGCGATCTCGCACGATCCTATGAAGCTCCAGAATCCGTACTCCCAGATCGAGGCGCGGACGTCGAGCCTCAGGAACCTCATCGCCTCGGCATGCAGCCTCCTCCTGGCGACTTCCGTGGCATCGAACGCCTGCAGGACGGGAACAGCCCTCACGTATTCCGACACGTGCCCGGAGATGCGGGAGTAGGACGCCCGCACCTGCCCCCAAAGCCTGCGCATGTAGCGCAGGACCGGAACCGTCAGCAGCGCGACGGGAATCACGAGCGCCACTACCCCGACCGTCATCCTTGCATTCGTGAATGCCATCACGGCGAGAGTGCCTGTCATCATCGCAAGGCTCCTGAGGATCGCCATCGAAACCTCGCTGAAGAGCATCCTCACACGCTCGCCGTCGCTCTCGACCCGTGCCATGAGCTTGCCCGAAGGGAAGGCGTCGAAGAAAGACTGCGAAAGGGTGAGCATGTGCCCGAAGACCTTCTCCTTGAGGTCGCGCACTATTCCCAGCCCGAGCTTCGTGGCCAGCACGACCTGGAGGTAGGCCAGCAGCATCGTCACCGTGAAGACCCCGGCGAATGCCAGCGACAGCGACGCCACCCATCCGAAGGACCTGGCGGGTATGGCCCTGTCGATGATCTGTCTGAGGATGAGAGGTCCGCAGAGCTCTCCCCCCACTGCAGCGAGGAGCAGCAGCGCAGCCAGCGCGAATGCGGGCATCCTGGGACGCACCAGCGGCCACATGCCGCGTATCAGCACGCGCAGGGGCAGCCTGCGCGGCGCGTCCTCCTCTGTGAAATCGTCCTCGAAGAACATGAAAGCCCGACCTTCTCGAGTGTTTCCCCGGGGCGTCTCCCCGGGAGCGGCCGCGTCGCGGCCAGCGTCAGGACCCCGTTCTGCCGGAGCAGCGGGCCTCTGGAGAGGTCAGGCCGGTCTCGTGCAGATCGGGGGTGTCAGCGATTTCCCGACAGGATCATTCTTCAGCATCACCCCCATGTTTCAAGCGGGGCAATCTAATCAAATCCTCCGCCCCGTCGTCAAGTGCGGCGGGATTCCTCGATACGCACCAGCAGGGCGTCGGCGACGCTCCGCGGCATGGGGCGGACCTGGATGGGTCCATCAGAACCCGTCTCCACGCTCGCCGCCTCCCCCTCGGGCACCCTTCCGTACAGGGCTACCGCCGAGGCCAGAAGGCCGACACCCTCCCTGCCTCCGACGATGACGGCGGAGGGGCCAGGCCTGCCGGCGAGACGCAGAACGTCGGCCGGGTCCGCAAGAGACTCGAGCCTCGAATTCTCGGCTTCATCCCTCCCCACGATCCCTACCGACCCCCTCCCGAGCCTCATCATCCTTCCCGTGCGCACGAGCCTCGCGTTGACTGCGGTGAGCAGCCCCTCCGAGACCAGGACTCTCAGACGCGCGGAGTAGCCGGGATCGGTGAGAAGGCAGCCCCCCGAAGGAAGCGGGAAGGACAGCCCGCGGATCCTGGCGAACTCGATCTGCTCCTTCCTTCCTCTGCCGCTGATCGCGAGCAGCCCCTCCCTGTCGATCAGCCCGTCCCTTTCTGGAGCCGTGGGCGGAAGAAGCCTGCCTGAGAGGGGGCGCAGAATCCTGTCGCCGAGGCCGGAGAGGCGTGCGACCCTGTTCAGGGAGTTGACCCCCTGGGACATGGGCCTCTGGCCCAGCACCTCGCCGGTGAAGACGAAGTCGAGCTTCTCCTCGGCCATCACCGAGCCGAGCCTCGCGAACATTGCTGCATGGCAGTCTATGCATGGGTTCATTCGCTTCCCGAAGCCGCTGGGAGGGGATCCGATCAGGCGGATGATGTCATCGGTGAAATCCAGCTCCCGCCATTTCATCCCCAGCCGGGCAGCCGCCTCTCGGCCCCTGTCGGCGTCGAAGAAGGGGCTGGAGAAGGTCGCGAGGGACACTTCGACGCCCTGTTCTGCCAGCAGCACCGCGGCAACAATCCCGTCCAGCCCGCCGGAGAAGGCGCCGATGGCCCGGGCGGCCCTCTCAGCCGGCAATCCTCCACCCCCTGGAGAGCGCCAGCGCCTTCAGCCTGCGCCCGGGATGCACCGCGACCGGCCTTCCGCAGGCCGAAAGCAGGAACCTGTCAGACCAGGAGTCGCCCAGGGCGGCGCACTGCGGCAGGCTTGTGCCCGCCGATTCAGCGACGGCCTCCGCTGTCTCGAGCTTGGCCTTTCCGTAGGGCCGTCCTCCGGAGAGGCTTCCCGTGAGCCTCCCGTTCCTCGCTTCAGGCTCGCTGGCGAAGACGGCAGAGGCTCCCGCCGGCCCGGCGAGAGGGGTCACGAGCCAGGCGAGCGACGCTGACACGAGGACGATCCCGAATCCCTCCGATGCCAGGCTGCGCACGATTGACAGGACTTCCTCGCGCATGCGGGGGACGAGGAAGTCGCGGGAGAAGCTCTCAGCGGCGGAGGCGAACCTCCCGGCCGGCGCTCCCTCGAGGTACCGCCTGTTCCAGCCGAGCCCTCCGGTCGCGGTACGCACCGGGTGGAGCGCGTAGCGAACGGCGAAGCGGAACAGGCCTCCTGCGGAGACGAGGCGGCTGGCGATTGCCCTTTTGAGGAACAGCCTCTCGGACGATGCGGGCAGGAGAGTGCCGTCCACGTCCACGAAGGCCAGGCGTCCGCGGGGGACGCTTCCGCAGGAAGGCACCGGCTCCTTCAGGACAGCGACGGCGCTATCCTCACGCCCAGGCCCGTTCCGGGGCTGTTATCGAACACCTCGACCACGTGGACGACGATCGCGGGGAAGAGTCTCGGGAAATCGCCGTGGAAATACGAATGGGCGAGGTTCGTATAGGTCATGATGTCCCTGCCGTAGGCCGAGGCCTCGCTGTCGGAGGGGTGCACCAGCTCGGCCAGCCCCCTGACCTCGTAAGATTTGGAGTCGAGGAATACCAGCGAGGTCGAGGGGTTCGACATGAGGTTGAGGAAGGTGTGTGTCTCGAAGGTCGGCGTGGCGTAGAGCTCCAGAGAAACCAGCTTGGTCGCGTCGAAGTTGGAGGCGTCTGAATATAGCTCCCTCAGGCCTGCCACCTTCTCGGGCATGGGCGCGTCGTAGGTGCTCCGCATGCGCTCGATGAGGCCGCCTATCCGTTCGCGGGCGGGGCACATGCCCATGCCCTTGAAGGCGTTGTTCACCGTCAGCAGGCTGTCCCTTCGCTGCCCCCCCCATGTCGCCATGGCGGCGTTGTGCGGCCCGGCGAGCGAGGGACCGGCCCCGCTCCCGCCGCGCATCAACGCGGCTATGGAGTCGAGCATCTCGATGCGCGCCTGGAAGTTCCACTCCAGGAAGGCATCGGGAAGGCGGATGGTCGAGAACTCCCTCCATTCGCCCGCGATGCGGCCGCGCACTATCCCCTCCGCCTCGCGCGACACGTCTATGTTGTCCTGCCTGAAGGTCTCTCCGTTCCAGAACTCGGCCTCACCCTGCTCCCACTCCCCGGCGAGCGCCTTCCCTGCGATGGAGCCCATCACCATCGCTCCCCCGATCCTCCCCATGTCCCCGAAGAATTGACGCCTGCTGATCTTCCTCGCCACCCCGGGCCTCCCTCGCATGCTGATGATCTGGAGCTCGCAGCAGCCTTCTGCCACGAACCTTTCCGGGGAACATAAGAAAATCCCCGCTTCGGCGTCCCCATCGGGTGGAGGATGCCGGCCGGCCCTGCAGTCAGCGGGGTTCTCCCTCCAGGGATGCCGCGGTGCTATCTTCTGTGACCGTTTCCCGGAGCTGGAGGAGCACTTTGCCGGAATTGACAGAGCTTGCGAGAGCAGGGGACATAGGCGCTCTGGAGGACGCCTGGCTCGAAACGGCGGGCTCAGGCGCGGACCCGGCTGATGCGGTCGGGGCCCTCCGTGCCCTTCTCGAATCGGGCAGGAGCGAAGAGGCATCGGCTCTCCTCGAGCTGGCGCTCGAAGAGATGGAACGCGCATCGAGCCCTGCCCTGAGAGATTTCGTGAAGGCATGCGCCCCGCTGTTCGACTGGTCCGACGCCCTCAGGGCCCAGCTTCTGGAGCAGCTGCGCGACGAGCACCTGATGTACGAGCCGCTCGAGGGCTTCATCAAGGCCTCCGGCCTCTCCGACAGGACGCAGGCTCTCTCGCAGGCATGGGCTCGTCTCACGGAGCTCCTGCGCTACCAGGAGGGTGCCTGGGTTCTCCACGAATCCATGGGGCCTGGGCGGATAGCGCGGATAACAAGATCGTCCGCGACGGTGGACTTCGAATCCTCGCGCACTCACGACATGAAGCTGGAGACCCTGCTCTCCTCGTCCAGGCCTCTGGCCGGTGATAGTGCGAGAGTCTTGCGGCGCACCGATCCGAAGGCTTTCGCATCCCTCCTCGCAGACCCCGCCTCGCTGCTGGAGAGCCTCCTCTCGGAATCGGGCGGCAGCATCAGGAAGGCCGACCTGTCCTGGATGGGCTCGCCGCAGGAGGTCGCGGAGATCTGGAAGAAGCTCAGGGAGGCCGCAAGAAACAAGCCGGGCGCCATCGAGGTGGGAGACGAGATCAGGGATTCGGGGACCGGGAGCCTGACGCAGCGCATCCTCGACGCTCTCTCCTCCCGCGAGCCGCTCGCGGACAGGAACAGGGTCGTCTCGGCCCTGCTCAGGGCGGCCGACCGCAGAGAGGCTGCGGCGGCCTCCCGCGAGGCGCTGGCCAGGCTGCCTTCGAGAATGCACACCGTGGAGACGGGCGCGATGTACGAGCTGGTCTGGATGCTGTCGGGGGAGCCCGCAGCCCCGGCATTCTCCAGGGAGGCCTCCGGGCTCGTGGAGAAGACACCGTCGCGCATTGCCAGGGCTCTGGGCGAAATCGGGGCGGGAGCGTGCAGGCGGACATACCTGCAGGAGGCCTTGGCCGCTCTGGGGCCCGAGGAGGCAGGCGAGCTCATCGGGCTTCTCCCGAGATCGCTCTGGCAGCACGCCCTCGATGCGCTTCGCCAATTCTCCCCCGAGACCGTGGAGAGCTACATAGAGGGTCTCCTGTCGGACAGGAACGACGTGGAGCTCCATCTGAGAGCGGTGGAGAGCGTGCTGCATTCGGCAGAGCCGGGCGGAGAGAGGGAAGGCAGGCTGATAGGCCTCGTCCTCGACTCCCTGCCGAGAGCCCGGGCGGATACGCAGAGGCGGCTGGCTCAGGCCCTGGTGGAGCGTCACGGAGACGGGCTTGCGCTCTTTCTGGACAGGCTGGACAAGCGCAGGCTGGAAGCCTACTCCACGCAGGTGGCGGACATCGGCTCCGCGCACGACACCGGGCTCTTCCTCGTGGTGCTCAGCGCGCTTTCGGCGAGGAAGGGCTCCACCGGCCGTCACATGCATTTCTGGGAGGGGAGGACGATCTACGACAGCGCCGAAGCGATCGCCTCCCGCAGAAAGGCGATAGAGGCCTTGAAGACGGTCGAACTCCCTGCCGCCGCCAGGGCGATCGGCGAGGCGGCTTCGCACGGAGACCTGTCCGAGAATGCAGAGCACAAGGCCGCAATCGAGAAGCGCGACCTGATACTCGACCAGATACGCCGTTGGACGGAGCAGCTCGAGAGGACCCGTCCATATCCGATGCACGACGTGAAGTCCTCCGTGGCATCTCCGGGAACCAGAGTGACGCTGAGAGCCCCCGATGGGTCTCTGAGGGAGATCTCCCTCGTGGGACCCATAGATGCACGGCCGGAGGACGACCGCGTCAACTACCTCGCTCCTCTCGGGGCCGCCCTGCTCGGCCTGGGCGTGGGAGACTCCGCGGTACTCCCCGGCGAGGAAGGAGAGGTGACGGTGGACAGGATCGAAATCCTGCCCGAGGTGATGCAGGATTGAGCCCGATCAGATGCACCTTCTGCGGGAGGGAGAGCGAGGCGCCCGGAGGCGCCTTCAAGGCCGTATGCGAGGGTTGCGGCAGATTCCTTCACAGCTGTCTCCAGTGCAGGCTGTACAGCGCGACGTCAGGCCGGTGCTCCTCCTCGACCGCCGAGGAGCCCGGAGACAGGGAGCACTGCAACTTCTGCGAGGAGTTCCAGCCGGCAGGCTGCCCTGGAGGAGCAGCAAGGCAGGCAGGGCGGGAAAGCGAGGCGTCCCGCAGGTTCACGGACCTGTTCAGAGCCGGTGGCGGCAGTAGCGAAAAGGGCTGAATTTGCACCAGGACAGAGAGTTCCATGCCCCGCCCCTGAAGACGCGCCTGCCGGTGATGCTCCTGCTCTCCGGTATGGCATTGCTCTACTTGATGCTGATGACCTGGACGAAGCAGCCCCACCGCCTGACGCTCGTGGCCTGTCTCGCAGCGCTCGCCATCTTCATCTCGCGTCCCCGCATCGAAACGATGCTCGTAGGTCTTCCCTTCGCTCTAGGGCTCGGCTTCTACGAGCTCGCCATCCCTCCGTTCCAGCCGACCCTCGCCACGCTGGCCGGGCTGGTCCTCATCCTCTTCTGGGTGCTCGACAAGATCGTGTGGAACCGATCTCCGACCCTCCCGAGGGGAATCGGGCTCAGGCTGGCGGTCGCGGGGCTCCTTTTCCAGACGGCGTCGGTGTTCATATCGGTCCACTACCACGGGCAGCATGTCTGGAATGCGATTCGCGAGGGGAGCAACCTGTTCCTGTTCCTTCCCCTGGCGATGATCCTGCCCGAGCACCTCACCGACGAGGCGGATATCGCGAGGATAATCCGCGCGAGCGTGCTGGCGCTGCTTGTCGTCGGTGCGGTGGGAGTGGCGCAGTACTTCGGCACCGCGTCCATCTCCAGGCTGGACATGTCGATAGGCTACACCTACAGGCTCAGGGTGTTCTCGACGCTCCCCGCGCCGAACGTGCTTGCGGGCTATCTCGAGATGATGGTGCCGATGGCCCTGGCCTCGCTGCTCTGCGAGAAGTCGAAAGGCTGGAGGGTGATCTCCTTGCTGGCCTTCGTCACGGGCTTCCTGAGCGTGCTGTTCACCTTCTCACGCGGCGGGTTCTTCATGACGGTGGCAGCCAACGCAGCGGTCCTGGTCTACAGCTTTCGCAGGAAGCCCGTCGTTCCGCTGGCCGCGGGTGCCCTGTTCATCTACATGATGGCGACCAACTCGGACACCTTCGCACGCCAGCTCAGCCTTGTCACGGAGCCGAGGGACGTGATCACCCAGCCGACACTGCTCCACAGGGCGCTGACCTACGACAGCTTCTGGCATGTCTTTTCGCGCCACCCATGGACCGGAGTGGGCTGGGGAGCCCAGGAGTTCTTCTGGGGCGGTACCCCCATATACACGTTCTGGGACGTCCGGCATGCGGTGAGCACCGAGGACATCCCGCACTTCGGAGGGCTCAACAGCGTCTTCTTCAACCAGGCCGTCAAGGGCGGAATCCTCGGAGTGGTCGCCCTGGCCTTCGTCGTCCTCGCCCTTCTCAGGTCGTCCTACGTGGCTCTGATCCGCCCTGTCGGAGTGATGCCGGCAAGCATCGTTGCAGGTCTAGCGGCCTTCGCGTTCCATCAGCTGGTGGACAACCTGGTCAAGTGGCCGCAGACAAACGGGGTCTTCTGGTTGCAGATCGGTCTGCTGGGCGCCATATCGCTCTGCCGCAAGAGGGGCGGGTCCTTCTGCACATTCTTGTAGCCTCGTTCCACGGGATTCCCGGCATCTCCGGAGGTTGGACAACCCCTCTGGACCTGCTGCAGGAAGAACATCGCGTCACCTATCTGGCGAGACGCGGCAGGCATGGCAGGTACGTCCTCGAGGGGATCGAGGTGATCTGCCCCCGCCCGGTCATTCCGGCTGGCGAGAATCTGCGCCTGCTCGGGCGCGCGGTGCGCAGAATCAACGAGAACGGGTTCGGGAGGGCGGCGCAGAGAGCGTGGAGGTCCTTCGGGGCGGACTTCGTCCTGTGCCTCGACGTGATCTCCGCCATGCAGTGCCGTCGGCTGGGCGTGCCCTATGCCCTGAGGTTCCACGTCAGTCATTCCACAACCCCTCAGCCTGTTCTGGAAAGGCTCGTGAAGGGCGCTATCTTCGCCACCTGCGTGGACAGCGTCGAGATCCCGGGTGCGGTCGTGATTCCTCACGGAGAGGATCTTTCCAGGTTCCGCTACGTGGAGCACCCAGAGGCTTTGAGGGCCGTCCAGGTTGCGACTCTGGTGGACGTCGAGATGCCCGAGATCTTCATCAGGGGGGTTGCGGGCTCCCGGATTCCGGGCACGATTGTAGGAGACGGCCCCCTGCTGCCGGCGGTCAGGAGGATGTGCGCCGAGACCTCGGGCAGGGTGTCCTGGCATCCTCCAGTCTTGAGGCTGGAGCTGCCGGAGCTGCTGGGAGGGTTCCAGATCGGCGTGGCTACCTGCGCGAGGATCGGCAGAAGGGTGTTCCAGATGAAGGTGACGGAGTACCAGGCCTCGGGCATCTATCCCCTTGTGTCGCCCTGGAGCCACCTGGCGGTGGACGAGCCGTCGCTGACGAAGACCTTCACCACGGCGCGCGAGCTTTCCGAGGCCGTGGACGACACCGTCGCCCGCTGGCCCGAAACCCTCGAGGCCCGCAGGGCGAATCGTGACTATGCGTTCGAGAGGTACGATGTTCGAAGGGCAAGGGAGATATTCGCAGACATACTGGAGAAGGCTTTCGGCAGCCGGGCAGGAGGCACGGCATGCCGATCCGGAGGATGCGGTGTCCGCTAGTCGTAAGGACATGGCGTCAGGCAGGCCTGGTCGCATTCCGAGACAGGGGGGGCGGACTGTCCCGGCGCGCAGCACGAGGGACACCGTCAATACCGTCTACATGCTATTCAGCATGTCCGCCGACTTGGCGATCCTGGCATCTGCATTCCTCGCGGCCATGCTCGTCAGGTTCGGCGGAATCAGCCAGACTCAGCTCTACAGCCTCCTCGGCACGTGGGGCGTCTATTCGATAGCCACGCTTCTCCTGTCGGACATGGAGAGCGTGTACTATGCAAGGACGTCGGTGAACCGCTCCATGCTCGCCTTCCGTCTGATCAGGATAGCCCTGACAGTCACGACCGTCTACGTCGTCGCGGTGTTCAGTTTGAGGCTCCCCAGCGTCTTCTTCATCCACAGCCGCCTCGTGATACTTCTGGGGCTGGTGTTCTGGCTCGTCCTCGCCGTGGCAGTGAGGATAATGCTGATGCCCCGGCTGGTGGTGTGGCTGAGGCGCATCGGTGTGGTCAGGTTCGACAAGGTGCGCATCCTCGCCTGCGGGGATCCCGACGTCCTTGCCAGGGTTAGGGAGGCGGTGAATTCCTCTCCCCTCTACCGCGAGGTGATCGAATTCGTCGACTGCGCAGGGGCGACGTGCCCTGCCGAGCCCGCGAGCCGCCTCGACTACTACAGGCGCATGCTCGATGAGGCTCGTTGCGACGACCTCTGCGTGGCCATGGACGACACGGATTTCGAAACGGTGGCGAACTTCGTCCACAGGTGCAGGAACGAAGGCATCGCACTGAGCTTCTACTCGAAGCTCTTCGAGCAGCTTGGCTATTACGACCCCTGGCTGAGCTTCACCGACAGGCCGGTCGTCGTCTTCTTCACGCCGCCGATGTCGGCCTTCTCTCAGGCGGCATGGCGCTTCATCGACATCATGGTGTCGGCGGTTCTCCTGCTGCTTCTGATGCCTCTGTTCATCCTGCTGGCCCTTGCGATAAAGCTCACCAGCCCGGGTTCCGTGCTTTTCAGGCAGAAGCGGGTCGGGTTGAACGAGGAGACCTTCCTGTTCCCGAAGTTCAGATCGATGAGGGACGACCTGCGGGGCAACGTGGAAGCCCACAAGGAGTACTTCGCGAGGTACGTCGAAGGGAAGGCGGCGGACGGCGCCGGAGGCGAGAAGTACAAGGCGTCGGATGCAGGCAGGATAACGGCGGTGGGCCGCCTGATGCGGCGGACTTCGCTCGACGAGATGCCCCAGCTCTGGTGCGTCCTGAAGGGTGAGATGAGCCTTGTCGGGCCGCGCCCGTGCATTCCTTACGAGCTGAAGTACTACAAGGACTGGCACAGGATCCGCTTCACCGTGAAGCCGGGCCTCACCGGCATATGGCAGGTCTACGGCCGCAGCAGGCTTCCGTTCGATGCGGCCCAGTTCCTCGATTTCTGCTATGCGCTCAAGCGCTCTTCGGGGCTCAACACGAGGCTTCTGCTGAAGACCATTCCAGTGATCCTGTTCGGCCGCGGCGGTTTCTAGAGTCTGGCATCGGGAGCCGCTGCCCGGGGTGCGGCAGGCCGACCGTCTCCCCGTGTCCGGTTGACCGGGGCGGCTTCATGCCGGAGGGCGGGAGGCAACCGCCGCGAGCCTCCCGCCCCGGTTCTGTGTCGGCCGCTCAGCGAGGTGTCGCCGGGCCGGGGTTCGGGGTCTTCACAACCAGGATTCTCAGGGGCGCTTCTGCCTCGTTCCTCCAGAGATGCGCGGTGCCTGCGTCGCTGTGGATCAGGGTTCCCTCGCAGGCATCGAACGATTCGCCTTCTGCCTCGATGACCCCCCGCCCTTCTAGAACGTAGAAGAAGGCGTCCGACGGGGATGAGTGCGGCTGCATCGCTGCTCCGGGCTGGAGAGTCACGTGCGTCGCCTGGACATGGTCCGTCTCGTGGAGCCTGCGCCCCTCTATTCCATGGGAAGTATCGAGAGGTTTCCCCTCGCTCCTGTGTATCGCGTGCATCCCGTTTCTCCTATCCCAGGATCGCCTTCAGATCCTCTTCGGGCGTGGTGATCGGCATGATGCCGAACTTCTCCTGGAGGACTGCCACAACGTCCGGTGTCAGGCATGCCGGAAGCGTCGGCCCGAGCCTGATTCCCCTGAGCCCGAGGTGCAGCAGGGTGAGCAGTATCGCCGAGGCCTTCTGCTCGTACCAGGACAGGACGAGGGAGAGCGGCAGGGAGTTGACGTCGACCCCGAACGCCTCGGAGAGGGCGAGTGCGATCCTGATGGCCGAGTAGGCGTCGTTGCACTGCCCGATGTCGAGGAGCCGGGGTATTCCGCCGATGCTCCCGAAATCCAGCTTGTTGAACCTGTACTTGCCGCAGGCGAGAGTGAGGATCACGCAGTCCCGGGGTACCTTCTCCGCGAACTCCGTGTAGTAGTCCCTGCCGGGCTTCGCGCCGTCACAGCCGCCTATGAGGAAGAAGTGGCGTATGGCCCCTGCCTTCACGGCGTCGATCACGGCTGGAGCAACGGACATCACGGCGTTCCTTCCAAAGCCTACCGTGATGGTTCGCTCCGGCTCATCCTCGGCGAATCCCGGCTGTGCGAGGGCGGCCTCGATCACGGGGGCGAAGTTCCTGTCGGAGATGTGGCGCACACCGGGCCACGCAACCAGCCCGGAGGTGAAGATGCGTCCCATGTAGGCTGGTCTGGGCTTCTGTATACAGTTGGTAGTCATGAGAATCGACCCGGGGAACTCGTCGAACTCCTTCTGCTGGTTCTGCCAGGCGCTGCCGTAGTTGCCCGCCAGATGGGGGTGCTTCCTGAGGCCGGGATAGCCGTGGGCCGGGAGCATCTCGCCGTGGGTATAGACATTGATGCCTCTGCCCGCGGTCTGTTCCAGCAGGGTCTCGAGGTCCTTCAGATCATGGCCCGAAACCAGGATAGCGTGCCCCTTCTTCGGTGTGACCCTTACTGCGGTGGGCTCGGGATGCCCGTAGGTCTCCGTGTTCGCCTTGTCGAGGAGCTCCATGACGCGGAAGTTCAGTTCGCCGACCGCGAGGGCCTTCTCGAGGAGCTCGCCCGTATCGTGCCTTGTCGCGAGGAAGCCGAGAACCGAGAGGAACTCGGCGAGAATCGAGGAGTCCTCGAATCCAAGCACGTGGGCATGATCCGCATAGGCGGCGGCACCCTTCAAGCCCTGCGTCACCAGCTCCTCCAGGCCCGTCTCCCGCTCCCCGCAGGCTTCCTTTCTTCTCGCAATCGAGAACTTCTCCGCCTCGGCGAGGATGTCGTCCCGGGCAGCGGGGGGATTCCACGTCGAGGGGTCCACCGGCAGGTGCGAAGCTGCTCCGCAGCAGCATGCGCAGTGCATGGCAGCGAGCCTGTCGCGGATGGCGGCGGCCCTCCGGATCATCGGCTCGATCCTGTCCGGGTCGAAATCCACGTTCGTGATGGTCGTGAACAACGCCTCCAGGGCGAATATCCCGGCCTCCCTGTCGCGGAGGCCCCTCTCGCCTGCGGCAGCCGCATGATACCCGATGCCCTTGAGCAGATGGATAAGAGCGTCCTGAAGCGTGGCTGTGACATGGTCCTTACCGCACACGCCCACGCGCTCGCATCCCCTGCCCTGGGCAGTCTGTTCGCACTGGTAGCAGAACATCGCTACTCCTTCCTCTTCCGTTTCGAAGACTGCCTGCTGCCGAACTCCTCCAGAGTCGTTCCCCCGAGCCTGTCCTCCACCAGGGACGAGACCTTCAGCGACAGGTCCGACAGAATGCATCCGCCACGCGCGCAGATCGGCCTCCCGAGGAGACAGGCGGGCTTTTCGTCCCGCCCTTCGATGCATTCGATGATTTCCAGGAGAGTGAGTCTCGAGGGGTCGGCCGCCAGCGTGAAACCTCCCGCCGTGCCCCGCTCCGACGCGAGTATCCCGCGGTGAACGAGCTTCTGCATTACCTTGCTGAGATGGGATTCGGAAACACCAAGCGCGCCGGCGATCTCCCGGTGGTTCAGCCTGCTCCCCGATCCGCCGGCCTGGATCATGGCGCAGGCATGGACCGCGAGATTCGCCGCTTCCGTGAACCTTAGCCTGCAGCTCATTCCATTCCTTTCAGAATAAGGTATCCTAATTCCATAATATGGGCCGCGCGGCCGCGATGTCAAGCTTCCGCCGGGCTCAGGCTGTCCGTGGGTCTTCGCTCAGGGCTCGATGCCCCTCAGGGCAGTACGCCGGCCTTCATCCATTCGAGGTACTCGCTGGATACTGCCGACAGGTCGCGGACGATCACCTCGGGGACCTCGTAAGGGTGTCCCTCCAGTATCAGAGCTTCGAGGCGGTCTGCAAGCCGCTGAAGGGTCTTCATCGTAAGCCGCCACTCACGCTCTTCCCGGAGATCCCCCTTCCATACGAAGACGGAGGTCACCGGACCCGAGATCTGGGAGCAGGCGCAGAGGCGCGCCTTGACCGCCTCTCTTCCCAGGCGGACGGCGCACTCCTCGTCGGGTGTAGTGACGACCATCTCTACCGCTCTGTCTGACACGGAGCGCCTCCTTCCCCGCCGGCATACCTGCCCGCGAAGGTGCCCGAATTCAATATCCGCATTCCAGCCATCCTCCTCTTCACGGCAGCCATGCCTGCCGCTCCGGCAGCCATCAGCGCGAACGCCGGCGCAAGCGCTCCGGGCGAGAGCCAGCCGCCCTCGAACAGCCCGTACAGCGCACGCGAGGCTGCCGGCCCCAGCGCCTCCAGCAGCTCCCTGGCGAGCAGCGGCAGTCCGACGCTCAGTCCGACCAGTACTGCGGAGTACCACTGCTGCGCCGAGCGGGAGGTCCTTGCCCGCAGCGAGATGTGGAGCCCGATCGCGGTTGCGAGCGAGGTCAGCGCCAGCCCGAGGACCACCGCGTAGAAAAGGGATCCGCCGGAGGGCAGCCCTGTTCCCCGGGCAAGAGAGACGGAGCAGAACACGAGGCACGAGAGGGCAGAGGCTCCGAGCGAGACCAGCACGGGGAACAGCGCCTTGGCGGCAAGCAGCTGCCCGTCGCCGACGGGCGACGAAAGAAGCGTCTCGAGCGTCATCCTGTCCCGCTCTCCGGCGAACGCGTCTATCGAGAGGGGGCCTGCGAGGAACACGGGTATCACCGCGAAGACAATCGCGGGGGCGTCGCTGGAGCCGGCGGCGAGGCCGGAGGGGATCAGCCAGCCCATGAGGAGTCCGTAGATCACGGCCAGTCTGATCATTCCGCCCCGGCCGAGGGCATGGAGGAACTGGAGCCACTCACGCAGGAGCAGGCCGCGCACTTCAGTCTCCCGCCAGGTCGAGAAACACCCGGGCCAGGCTGCGGCCGGCGGGTCCGAACTCGACTATCCTGTTGCCGGAGGAGATCAGCCCCGAAAGCAGCTCGGCGGCGGGGCCGTCGAAGTCCATTTCGACGCATCCGTCCTCTCCCGGCTCGAACCGACGCTCGCCGCAGACCACACCGCCGCCGTCCTCCGTGCGCATCCTGAACCGGGTGGCGCGCGAGGAGCCCAGGCGGCCCGGAGGTCCCGAGGCCACCGTGCGACCGTGGTGGATTATCGCCACCTCGCCGCACAGCTCCTCGGCTTCCGCAAGGTCGTGAGTGGAAAGTATGACCATCCGGTCCTTCGAGAGATCCATGAGCAGCCGGCGCACCGAGGCGGCACGGAAGGGATCGAGCGATGCCGTCGGCTCGTCCAGAACGACTGCTCTCGTCGGTAGCATGAACGCCCGTGCCAGGGCTGTCACCCTGCGGTTCCCCGATGACAGGTCCCTGACCGGGGAGTCGCGCGGCACGTCAAGCCCCACCCGGTCCAGCGCCTCTTCCGATCGCCTCCGTGCTTCGGAGGAGCTGAGCCCTGCCATCCGGCCCCAGACCTCCAGATTCCACCTCGGGCTCAGGAGCGGAAGCAGGCCGTCCTCGGCGAACAGGAATGAGAGGTCCCTCCTGAGCGAGGAATCGCTGGAGGGGTTCCTGTCCAGTACGGTGATGGAGCCCTCCGACGGTCGCACGAGCCCCGCGATGGCTCTGATCGTGGTCGTCTTCCCCGCGCCGTTGCGGCCCAGCAGTCCGAAGGTGCCCCTGGCGGGAATCTCGAGGTCCAGTCCGTCGAGCGCCGCATGAGGGCCGTAGCGGACCGTCAGACCCTTGGTGACTACCGCAGGGGCTTCATTCACGCCCGCTCTCCCAGTCGGCGATCACGCCCTCCAAGGCCCCGACGAGGAAATCGAGGAAGGCAGCTCCGCGGCCTGCATCTATCATTCCCCCATCCACTCCGGCGGGTCCTTCGGGATACAGGCGCCTCCACTCCTCGGGATCGAGCACTTTCCCCGATTCCGGGGACGGAGGGTAGAGCTTCAGAGCCGAGGAGGCCGGCCGGAACCAGGGGTTCAGGTGCATATAGACGGAGACCTCGGCAGCGGTGGCATGGTAGCCGCTGTGCGGCCCGAACATCTCCCTCTCCATCCCGGCTGCGCCTGGGAGCTCCCAGTATCCCATGAACCTCGACCGCAGGCCCGGGGCCCGCAGCGATGCCTCGGCCATGCCGGCGACGCATGGCCCCCTGTTTCCTCCGTGGCCGTTCAGGACAAGCACCTCGCGGAAGCCGTGCGCGGCCAGCGACACGAGCACGTCCCTCACCACCGCGGACATGGTGGCGGGCTCGAGGCTGACCGTGCCCGGAAAGGCCATGTGGCTGGAGGACATGCCGAGGTGGAGGCACGGAGCGCAGACGACGCCTGCCCTCTCCGCCGCACGCAGGCAGACGGCCGAGGCGACTGCCGCGTCGCACCCGACTGGAGCCAGCGGGCCGTGCTGCTCGGTGCTCCCTGCGGGTACGAGGGCGAAACGTCTCCTTTGGAGGTATTCGGCAACCTCGACGGTGGTCATCGAAACCAGCTCCATGAAGTTTCCTCCGCACTTTTCAGGTGTCGCCGCCGGGGACATAGTCTGTCGAGGGGAGGATCACAAGTGACGAGCGGAGTCATCGAGGCCCTCGGGTGCAGGTACGAGAGGATCGCGCTCAGGTCCCGCCTCATACTCAAGGGGGACGACCTCCTAGGGGCGATTGCCGACAGTCTCTCCGCCACCGGAGCGGAGCCGCGCCACGATGACGTCCTGTTCGCGAGCGAGAAGGCCGTTGGTGCCAGCCAGGGCAGGTACTACCTGCTCGACGAGGGCGGCTTGAAGCCGCGCCGCCTCGCCGTCTGGCTCTCGCGCTTCGTGACGAGGACTCCTGCAGGCATCGGGCTGGGAATGCCCGAGACCATGGAGGCGGCCCTGCGCGACGTGGGCGTCCCCCGCATCCTTCTTGCAGCCGCGGTGGGGGCCGCAGGAAGGCTCTTCGGCAGGAGGGGCGACTTCTACAGGGTTGCCGGTCCCAGAGCGCGCTCGATAGACGGGCCGACGAGGGGCACGATCCCGCCGTTCGACAGGGCCGTGAGCCTGGCTCCGCTTGACCCGCGCGGCGTCGCCAGGAGAATCTCAGAGCGGTTCGGCTGCGCCGCCGCAGTGGTTGACATAAACGACCTCGGCGGCAACATCCTCGGCTCCTGGCCGCCGGGGCTCGACGAATCCGTCATCCTCGCCGCCCTCTCGGACAATCCCCTCGGGCAGGGCGCCCAGGGCACCCCCTTCGGGCTCCTCAGGAGGATATGCGGGCTTCCGGGCGAGTGAGGGCCGTGCTACTTCTTCGCGTCGTCCCGGATCTGCGAAGAGAACACTGTCGTCACCACCGATACGATGACCGCAGCCAGAACCGCCCACAGGAATCCCGCGATCTCGAAACCCGGGACCATCGAGTCGGCCAGCAGTAGGAACGCTCCGCTCACGAGAAAGCGTGAGAGCCCCAGCGTCAGGATGTACAGGGGGCAGGTCAGCAGGTTGAGAATCGGGCCCAGAACGGCGTTCAGGAGACCGAGCAGCAGCGCGGTCCACACCACGGACCAGAAGGAGGCGAACTCCATCCTTCCGCCGAGCACCAGCGAAGCGACCCATAGGGCCAGCCCGCTGACGACCCAGGAGACGACGAATTTCTTCATATAACGACCTCCGGCATTCCGCCGGCAGTTATGAACATGGAGGATGCGCCTTGGCAACACCCGTGGTCGCTGCGCTGGCCCTGTCCTCGGTCGTCGCCGGGCTCGACCCGGCATCCTGCCTGGAACACTTGAGGGAGCGGTCGCCCGCCTGCGATCTCATTCCCGCCTACGAGGGCATTCTGGAGGAGAACGTCGCGCTGGCCCTGCTCGCCCGCGACACGATCCCCTGGGCGTCTTCCGTGCCGGAATCGCTGTTCCTCAGGTACGTCCTCCCCGCCAGGGTCAGCCAGGAGCCCCTGGTCGCATGGCGGCGGGAGTACTTCCGCTACACCCTGCCCATCGCTCTGTCATCGCCCGACCTCGAGACCGCCGCTCTCAGGATCGGCGCATGGTGCGACAGCATATGCGACTACAGGCCGACTCAGAACCGGGACCAGTCGCCTCTGGTCACATGGAGCTCGGGAATCGGGAGGTGCGAGGAGCTCACGGTCTTCTACATGGACGCGCTCAGGAGCGCAGGGATTCCCTGCAGGCAGGTCTACACGCCCTGGTGGACAGTGTGCGACGACAACCACGCCTGGACCGAGGTGTGGACCCCTGGAGGATGGAAGTTCGGCGAGTCGGCCGCCCGCGTGGATTCGCTGGGGACGCCTCCCTGGTTCGCGCAGAATGCCTCCAGGGCGGGGCTGATCGTTGCGATCGCGCCAGACTCCGTTCCCGGCGCGCTGGCATTCAGGGGCGGCGTCTCCATCCTGAACGTCACGGAGAGCTACGCCGACTTCGCGGTCCTCAGGGTGTCCGACGACAGCACCGCTGTCGCAGTCAACGTGGTGAACTGGGGCGCTCTCCGCACGCTGACCACGCTCAGGCCTCCCGTGCGGGAGGTCAGGCTGGGCAGAGGAGTGTACACGCTCTCCTGGGGCTGGCCCCTGCAGATGGCGGTGGTGACGCTGGTGCCCGGTGACACGCTCGTCTTCGACTGTTCGCTGCCATCCTCGCTGCCCGGCTACTGCGAGATGAACAAGGAGGTGGGCGACCTGTGAGCATCATCGCGATACTCGCTGCACTGTCACTCTCGCCGGAGACGAGGGACAGCCTCCTTGCGGATACGCAGGGGAACGAGGCCATGTGGGACCGGATGCTGGAGTGCTCGGACGGCGTGCGTCTCGAGTGCATCGAGTACCTGTTCACCACCATACCGCGTCTCGACAGGCTCGAGATGACGGAGACAGCCCTGATGGACCACGTCCTCGGTGCGCTCGACTCGCGTGAAAGCCTCTGCCCTGACATGCCCGACTCGATCTTCAAGCCCTTCCTGCTGGACTACAGGATGAGCGAAGAGCCAGTCACGGCGTATCGCACCCCTCTCTCGGTCTACTGGGGGCGCGAGCTTCCTCTCGAGGGCGGTTCGGTGGAGACGGCGGAACTGCTGCGAGAAGCGATTTCCTCGATGTCCGTGCGAGGCCGGGAGTATCTCGGGGGAGTCTCGCCCCCTCTGGACGTTCTTCAGGCGCGCGCCGGAACCCCCACCGAGCTCCGTGTCCTCTTCGGCTCGAGTCTCAGGGCGCTGGGCATTCCGGTGAGGCCGGTCCTCGCCTGGTTCCAGGGGGAGAGGGGCAGGGAGGCCGGGTGGCTGGAGGTCTGGTCGGAGGGGGTCTGGCACCCCATGCCGCTGGCTTCGGACAGCATCCCGGCCGACTACGCCGGCCTCTCCATGACATGGGCCGGGAACGGGAACACGGTTGAGGACTATGTTCCCTGCGGCACGCTCGTCGTGCTTCCACCGGACACCTCGGCAGGGGACTTCATGATCTGGCTCTCGGTGGAGGCACCGGGGAGGCTCATTCCTCTGGACTGGCTGGAGGTGGACCCGGCGACAGAGAGCACGGTCGAGCTCGGCGTCGGCAGGTATCTTCTGCAGGTCACGGAACGCCTCGGGAACGGCACGGTCAGGCTCTGGACGAGGTGGCTGGAGCTGGGCCCGGGTTCGGAGGCGACGGTGGACGTCTCGGAGGTGGTTGGAAGGCGTTCATAGGCGCTTCCGGGGGTCATCCCGGCCGGAAGAGAGACTTGGGCTCTATTTGACAGCAAGCTCCAACCGAGCCTATCTTCCCGCGCGTTGCTGGGGAGTCGTCCAATGGCAGGACAGCAGACTCTGGATCTGCCTATCGGGGTTCGAATCCCTGCTCCCCAGCCA
>CAZMTK010000014.1:0-40411 GCA_964569245.1 uncultured bacterium
CCGATGATCCAGTCGTCCGATCCGTCCGTGAAGAATCTCGCTGACAGCCTCACGACAGGCGCTTCGGACGCATGGGAAGCCGCCTGCGCGATATCGAGGTTCGTGGATGCCTATGTGGAGAACACGCCGACGGTCTCGCTCCCGTCGTCGGTCGAGGTTCTCGAGAGCGCCAGGGGCGACTGCAACGAGCACACGGTGCTGTTCGCCGCTCTGGCGAGGGCGGCGGGCATACCCGCCAGGGTCTGCGCGGGGATAGTCTATCTCAGCGGCTCGTTCGGATATCACGCATGGCCCCTGGTATGGGTCGGAGAGTGGGTGCCCATGGACCCCACCTTCGGGCAGACGGTGGCGGATCCGACCCATGTGATCCTGGCGGAAGGCAGCTTGGAATCGCAGTATGTGATCACGTCGGTTATGGGGAGGCTCCATGTGACGGAGCTCGGTGCGGAGACGGATGACTGAGCGCGAGGCGATGGAGAGAGCCCTCGGTCTGGCCCGGCTGGGGCGGGGCCGCGTCTTCCCCAACCCCATGGTCGGCGCGGTGGTGCTGGCCGGCGGCGAGCCCGTCGGCGAGGGTTTCCACGCCTGCTGCGGCGAAGCCCATGCGGAGACCGTGGCTCTAGACATGGCCGGCAGCTCCGCGCGCGGCTCGACCGTGGTCGTGAGCCTCGAGCCCTGCTGTCACGAGGGCAGGACCGGCCCCTGCTGCGAGGCCATTGCGAGGGCCGGGGTGAGGCGGGTGGTGTGCCCGATGGAGGATCCCGACCCGCGCGTCTCCGGACGGGGGATAGCCTGGCTCAGGGAGCATGGCATCGAAGTGGAGACCGGGCTGATGGAGGCTGAGGCGCGCGAGCTGAACAGGGCGTACATCCATCACAGGACCACCGGACGGAGTCTCGTGACGATCAAGATGGCGATGAGCTCGGACGGGATGGCGGCCGCTGCGGACGGATCGAGCAGGTGGATAACCGGACCGGAGTCCAGAGCCAGGGTGCACGAGGCCCGCTCTGCCTGCGACGCCGTTCTGCTCGGAGCCGGGACGGTCAGACGGGACAACCCCTCCCTGGCAAGGGCGCGCACGGTGATAGTGGCCAGCGCCAGCGGCCTCCTCGATGCGGGGCTGGCGCTCTTCCACAGGGGTGCTCCCGTCGTCGTCGCCGTCCCGGAAGGTCTGGGCGCAGTGCGGGAGAGCCTGGAGGCGGCCGGTGCCGAGGTCTGGGAGGTGCCCCCGGCCGCTGGAGGAGCAGACCTCGAGGAGCTCCTCCGGCTCACAGCCTGCAGGGGTCTGGGCGACATCGTCTGCGAGGGAGGACCCGCTCTCGCCGGAGAGCTGGTCTCCTCTGGCCTGGCGGACAGGTTCGTCTTCTACTATGCACCGGTGCTTCTTGGCGCGGAGGGGCTGCCGGCCTTCCGGGGGCTGGGAGTGAGCGAGGTTTCCATGGCCCTGGAGCTCGAGATCTCGAGCTCGGGGACCACCGGAAGGGACAGGTTCGTGGAGGGCAGGTTTGTTCACAGGGCTCGTTGAGACGACGGGAAGGGTCGAGAGGCCCGGCGCCAGGCTGGAGGTCTCATGTCCCGGCATCCCGCTCCGCCCCGGGGAGAGCCTCGCCGTGGACGGCGCCTGCCTCACCGTGGCGTCGTTCCAGGGCGGCACCGCCGCCTTCGACCTTTCGGGCGAGACGCTGGACCGGACGATCGCAGGCGCGTACTCGGCGGGAACCCTGGTGAACATCGAGCGGCCTCTGGCGGCCGACGGGCGGATCCACGGACACTTCGTGACCGGCCACGTGGACTGCAGGGGCGAGGTGGAATCGGCCGGCAGGCGCGAAGGGTCGTTCGTATCGAGGATCTCGTTCCCCGCCGACATGTCCCGGCTGGTGGTCGAGAAGGGGTCGGTAGCGGTCAGCGGGATAAGCCTCACCGTCTCGGCCGCCGGAGTCGGCTGGCTCGAGGCGGTGCTGGTGCCCGCCACGCTCGAGAGGACCAACGCCCGTCTATGGACGGCTGGGTGCGCGGTCAACCTCGAGTTCGACATCCTCGGGAAGTACGTCATCAGGCGTGATGACCTGTCCGCGCGCGAGGCGCGCATCAGGGAGTATCTTGGCAGGTAGAGGGATTGCGCGGGCGGAGGATGCCATCGCGGCGTTCGGCCGGGGCGAGATGCTGATCGTTGTGGACGACGAGAACCGGGAGAACGAGGGGGATCTGGTCATCGCCGCACAGTGCTGCGACGCAGCCGGGGTGAACTTCATGGCCAGGGAGGCCAGGGGGCTGATCTGTCTCGCGATGACCAGGCAGGATCTCGACAGGCTCGAGATATCGGAGATGGTGAGGCACAACACCTCCCTGCACGACACTGCGTTCATGGTAAGCATCGATGCTGCCGAGGGGGTGACCACAGGAATCAGCGCCGCCGACAGGGCGCGGACCATAGCGGTAGCTATCGACCCCGGATCGAAGCCTTCCGACCTCGCGAGACCGGGACACGTCTTCCCCCTCTGCGCCAGAGAGGGAGGCGTCCTGCAGCGCACGGGACACACCGAGGCGGCCGTGGATCTGGCCCGGCTGTCCGGCTTGAAGCCCGCCGGAGTCCTCTGCGAGATAATGTGCGAGGACGGTACGATGGCCCGTCTGCCTGAGCTGCTGGATTTCGCGGCGAGACACGGGCTGCTCCTCACCACGGTGGAGGAGCTTGTCCGCTACAGGCGACGCACCGAGAAGCTGGTGAGGCTCGCCGCCGAAACCTCCATCCCTACCGACCACGGGCTGTTCAGGCTGTGCATCTACGAGAACACGATGGACCACGAGCTGCACGTGGCCCTGGTGAAGGGCGAGGTGTCGGGAGAGTCGGACGTCCTCGTCCGCGTCCATTCCCAGTGCCTCACCGGGGACGTGTTCGGCTCCAGGAGGTGCGACTGCGGCCCCCAGCTCCACATGGCCATGGAGATGATAGAGAGGGAGGGCCGGGGAGTGCTGCTCTACATGTCGCAGGAGGGCCGGGGAATCGGCATCGTGGACAAGATAAGGGCCTACTCCCTGCAGGATCACGGGTTCGACACGGTCGACGCAAACCGCGAGCTGGGCTACCCGGCCGACCTCAGGGACTACGGCATCGGTGCGCAGATCCTCTCCGACCTGGGTCTCACCTCCATCAGGCTCCTGACCAACAACCCCAGGAAGATCGTCGGGCTGAGCGGATACGGCCTGGAGGTCACCGGGCGGGTCAGGCTGGAGGTGGCGCCTGGAGCCGAGAACGAGAGATACCTGAGGACCAAGAGGGAGAAGCTCGGACACATGCTGGAGGGAGTCGGGAATGGCGTGGATTCATGAGGGCGATCTGAACGGCGAGGGCCTCCGCATTGCCATCGTGCTCGGCAGATTCAACGGCTTCATCACGGAGCGCCTGCTCGAAGGGGCCATGGACTGCCTCGAGCGCCACGGAGTGGACACCGACGACATAGACGTCTTCCGGGTTCCAGGAGCGTGGGAGATAGCTCCCGTGGCGAGGAAGCTCTCGCTCGCCGGCGAACACGACGCGATCATCTGTCTCGGGGCGGTGATAAGGGGAGATACGCCGCACTTCGAGTACGTCGCGGCCGAGAGCGCGAAGGGCGTGGCTGCAGTCGCAATGAGCTCCGACGTGCCAGTTGTCTACGGCATAGTCACCGCCGACACCGTGGACCAGGCGATCGACAGGGCCGGAGCCAAGTCCGGCAACAGGGGGTTCGACGCCGCCATGACGGCCCTCGAGCTCGCTGCCCTCTACGGGTACATAGAGGAGGGCGAGCTGGACGAGGAGGAGGAGGCCGGCGAGGCCGAGCAGAAGTAGTGGGGATACGCAACCGGGCCAGGAAGTTCCTCCTGCAGGCGCGGTACGCCGCTATGATGAACGGCGACCCGCTGCCCGAGAATCTCGAGATCCTCGGGCTGTCCGAAAGGTTCGCCCCTCCCGAGAGGGTCTGGATCTCGGGCATCGCCCGGGCCGTCACGGAGAACCTGGGCCGCATAGACGGGCTGATCGAGGGATGCCTGGAGAACTGGAGCCTCGAGAGGCTCAATCCCCTCAGCCGCCTCCTGATGGAGCAGGCTCTCGCTGAGGTTCTGTACGCCGGCACTGATGCTCCCGTCGCCATAGACGAGGCCGTTGACCTCGCCCGGGAGTTCGAGGGCGACGAGGCTGCAGGATTCGTCAACGCCGTGCTCGACAGGGCTATCGCCTCCGCCGGGCACCCCTCCTGATCCTCTCGTGCTGGTCCGTGTTCTTTCCGACATACACGGCAACCTTCCGGCGCTGGAGGCCGTGCTTCGGGACCCCGAGGGCGGAGCTTGCGATTCGACAGTCTGTCTCGGGGACATCGTGGGATACGGAGCCTGGCCCGCGGAGTGCGTCGATGCCGTTCTGCCGCTCTGCGGCGCCGGCGTGCAGGGCAACCACGACGCCTGCGTGGCTGGTTCCGAGCCGCTGGAGAGGTTCAATCCGGCCGGCCGTGCAGCAGCGGCATGGACGATGTCCGTCCTCTCGTCTGACAGGACCGGCTCTCTGGCTGCGCTTCCCCTCTCGGCGGACTTCGAAGGGCTGCTGCTGTGCCACTCCTTCCCTCCTGATCCCTCCAGCTTCGTCTACGTGCTGCATCGCGCGGTCGCAAGGACATGCCTGGAGACCTTTCCCGACAGAGTGATGATAACGGGCCACACGCACCTGCCCGCTCTGTGGGAAGACGGCGGCAGGCGGGCTGCGGGCTCCTCCGGCCGCCTGCGGGCTCCCTGCCTGCTCAGCGCAGGCAGCGTAGGCCAGCCGAGGGACGGGGACCCGAGGGCCGCCTGGCTCCTGATAGACACCGAAGCGCTCACCTGGAGACACTGCAGGACGCCCTACGACATCGACAGGGCGGCCAGCGGAATAAGATCGGCCGGTTTGCCAGAAGTCCTCTGGCGGAGGCTCTACGTGGGATACTGACGCGGAAGGGCGGCAGCCGCCTCAGAGCTCGGAGCTCCCCGGGCTCGAGGCCTCCTGAGGGCCGCTCTCTTCGACCAGCCCCGCAAGGAGCCCCGAGGCCCGGAGAGAATCCGTCATCGCCCCGGCGACCGCCCGCGCGGCATCCTCAGTCAGATGAACCTCGTCGGTGAAGGCCTGCCCCTCGAACCCGTCGAGGGCGCTTCCCAGGTAGAAGGTTCCCTCCAGCCTCCGCGCCTGGCCCCATGCGGAGCGCAGGATCCCGGCCAGAACCGGGTCCCCGGCCGCGAGAAGGCGCGACTCCGCCTCGGTCCTCTCCCCCCCGTTCGAGACGGCCAGGACGGGCTCCCAGAAGGCTGCGGTAGCGAAGCCGTAGCAGCGGCCGAGGGAGTCCAGCAGGGAGCAGTTGAAGGCCCAGACAGAAAGGGCGTCCCGGATGAGCGCCGAATCGGGGGCGCCTGTCGGAGGCGCTGCATCGTCAGGGAGGAAGCTCGTACGGGACGTTCCGCCGGAGCCGCCTGACAGGAGCCGGAAGAGAGCGCTGGAACGGAGGAGGGAGCCGACTCCTTCCGAACCCGCCGCCCCGGTTTCGCTGCGCTCGATCAGAGCGCGGATCTTCTCGACCCCGAAGGGCAGTCCCGCGCGCCCGTAGGACCGCAGCGAGTTGATGTCGTTGAAGCCGCCGTAGATGATCACGAGGTCCGGCCTGTCGCCCGCCTGGAGCCGGAGGACGGTCTCGATGAGACACTGGGTGGAGACCCAGGACACCTGCCCCAGATTGACCACCCTGACGGGTCCTGCTGACATGCGGCTCAGGCTCTGCTGAATCCCTGCCGGAATTGTCGAGGAATCGTCCAGCCCGAAGCCCCAGACCGTGGAACCCCCCGTCACGAATACGGTGAAGGCATCAGGGTCCTCCGAAGCGCCAGGGGTGAGGCGCAGTCCGTCTTCGCCCACGGTCATCCCGGGTTCCGCCCCGGGAGCGCTCCTCCAGCCGACGTAGGGCTCATAGACTGCGGGGAGCTGGAGCCGAACAGGACGGTCGGCCTGCATTCCGCCGCTGCGGCGCGCCCCTCCTGCGCCGGCCTTCTCCAGACCGAGCGCAGCGAGCTCCAGAACCGCGGAGAGGACCGCAGCGTTGACGAGGATCAGGGCAAGCCTTCTCCAGAATGCAGGAAACGCCCGGCCGAGAAGCGCCGCCAGAGCGAGGAGAGTCCCGAGGCAGCACATGATGGCCTGCCCGCTGCCGAAGCCGGGGCCGGAGCTCGTTCCCACGGCATCGCCGAGAAGCCCGAAGGCAAGCAGCAGGATGCCCGCGGCGCCCGCAGAGACCCTGAGCGCCGCCACCGCACGGTCGGACATGCCTTCTCCTGCTGCCAAGGCGGCCGGAACCCTCCCGGACCCGGGCCCGTCAGGACCTCGCCCGTTTGAAGATAATGCTGGACAAAGTTTTATCTCGATTGCCCGGCTTCTCCATGAATGTTATCTTCCTCCGGCGTTCCGTCAAGCCCGTTCACGGCCGCCGCGCGGCCTCCAGCGAGGAGCTGCATGCGCCTGTCAAGACCGATCGGCCGTCCAGCGAGACTGCTTCTCGCCGTGCTCGGCCTTGCCGCCGCCGCCGAGCTCTCGGCCAGGGGGTATCTGCTGGTCAGGGGCATTCCCGCGAGCCGATACATCTCCGCGACCGCCGCGCTGAGGGAGGGGAGGGCCGCCGCCTCCGCCGGATTCGATACTGAATACCCCTATCTCCCGTTCAGGCCGGCTCCCGGAATGCCTTCAGGCACTCCCGTGGACAGCATCGGATTCGTCGGACCCGAGACCGGCTGGGAACCCCCTCCGGGAGCCCTGAGGGTGATCTTCGCCGGCGGTTCGATGGTCTATGACGGCCTCTTCCCCGCCGCAGCAGACGCCTGCCTCGACTCGCTGCTCGCTGGAGGGGCCTCCGGGTTCGACTCGTGCCAGGCGCTGATCTCCAGCGCTCCCACCTGGACCACCGCCGAGAACCTGGTCTACTACGCCGTAAGGGGTGTGTACGCACGGCCTCATGCGATAGTCGTGTACGTGGCGGTGAACGACGTGTACGCCATGAGCCGCCCGGACAGCGTCACTGCCGAGCCCGACTACAGCCACTACCGTTCCAGGTGGATGCCGGTCGCCCCGGCTCCCTGGGACGGGATTCCGGGTCGGGCCGACAGCTCCAGGGCAGTCGCGCTGGCAAGGTACGCCCTTGACAGGCTGTTCTACCCCCGGTTCCTGGACGCCCCGCCGAGGAGACTCGGGCTTCGGTACGAGTACGATCCGGAGCAGGTCCTCGATACCGGCTTCGGTTCCTATGTGGCCGGTCTGGAGGCGGTCGCCGCCATCGCCGAAGCGCGGGGCACGAGAGTGTTCATCGTCAGCGAGCTCCAGGAGCGCTCGCTCTCCGGCAGCCCCGCGATGTCAGCCGCAGTGGACGACCTGAATCTCGCGGCGGCGGGGGTTGCTGCAAGACACTCGGCGGGCGGGCTCGTCTCCTTCATCGACGCCGCAGCGTTGATACCTGCCGACTCGACGACGATGGCCGACAAGTCCCACCTCACTCCGGAGGGCGGGAGGCGCCTGGGCCGGCTGATAGCAGGGGAGATCTTCCGCGGCCTGGGCAGCTCCGACTCAGCCTGCGGCGCCGGGTCTCCATGAGCTCGTCCAGGCCGGGCCGGAGGATTCTGTTCGCCGCGACCGGCGCGGCGCTGGCGGTTGTCGCACTCGAGCTCCTGACGCGCCTTGCCCTGGTGATCACGGGCCGTGACTACTCGGAGTTCAGGAGCTACAACGAATGGGTTCACAGGACGTCCACGGCAGGTCTGCCTGCCGACTACCAGGTCGACCATCCGCTGCTTCCGTACAGGCCCAGGCCGCTCTCCGAGGGCGTCAATTCACTCGGGTACAGGGGGGAGGAGTTCACGTGGGACTGCCGGCCTGGAGTTCTCAGAATAGCATGCCTGGGCGGTTCCACTACATGGGACGACTGGTATCCCGAAGCCCTTGAAGACAGGATGGACGAGCTGATCGACAGCCTGGGCGCCCCGTTCGACAGCTGCGAGGTGCTGAACTTCGGAGCGCAGTCCTGGACCACCACGGAGAGCTTCATAAACTACGCCGTGCGGGGCGTCCATGCAGGTCCGAGGATCATCGTCGTGTACCATGCCATCAACGATGTCTATGCCAGCCTTCATCCGGAGGAGATCTCGCCCCAGCCCGACTACAGCCACTGGCGCACGAGGTGGAACCCGCTTCCGAGACCGGTCTGGGACCTGCTTCCCGGGCGTCTCGACGGATCGAGGCTGGTGGGCCTCGCAAGGTATGCCCTCAACAGAGCGGCTCTCTCCGGGACCGATCCCGGAATGCTCGGCAGATGCGGCATCAGATACGCCTACGAGCCAGGAATGCTCGAGTCGCCGTTCGACACCTTCGGCAGCAACCTGCGGAACATCATCGCCGTAGCGCTGAACTGCAGCACGACGGTGTTCGTCGTCAGCCAGTTCCACATGGCGGAGCTGACCGTGGAGCAGTTCGGCTCCGACGAACTCGCCCGGCTCGTCGAGCAGAGGAACGAGGAAGCCCGCAGCATCGCCGCGGAGCTTGCCCCTTCGGGGAGGGTGTTCTTCCTCGACGCCGCCCGTTCCATACATCCCGACAGGTCGCAGATGGTCGACAACTGCCACTTCACTCCGGAGGGCTACCGCCTGCTGGGCGACTGGATCGCCGTGGAGATGTCGGCGGTGCTGGACAGCCTCGAATGGAGGCTGCCCGAGCCGGAGGACTGGCGTTGACAGGAGAGCGCCATGACGGTCTCCGCTTCATGCGCCTCTCCGCCCCTGCCCTGCCCTTCCTCGCGCTGCTCCTTGCGATAGAGTACCTTCCCCTCCGACGCGCCTTCTTCGATCCACAGGACTTCCTTACCTTCCTCGTGCCGAGATCCGTCGGATGGAACCTCGGGAAGTACCTGGCCGAGGGATGGGTCTACTATCTGCCGGACGGATCCCTAGGAGGCTTCTTCAGGCCCCTCTCAAGCCTGACCTACATCCCCGAGCACCTCGCCTTCGGCGCCCGCCCCGCGGGGTACACGGCAGTGAATGTCGCGCTGCACCTGTTCTGCTGTCTGACGGCGGGATGGCTGGCTTCGAGGATGGGGCTGTCGAGGGGGGCGTCCGTGGTGGCTGCGCTCGTGCTTGCCGCGCATCCCAGGGCCGTCTTCGCCGTGAGGATGATCAACTGCAGGCCGGACGTCCTCTCGACCATGTTCTCTCTGATGGCCTCGGGGACCGTGCTGGGAGAACGGCGCCCGACGGGGCGCGGCAGAGCCGCTGCGGCCGCCGCCCTCTGTCTGGCGGCCGCGTGGAGCAAGGAGATGGGTCTCGCTTCCTTCCCTCTCGTGCTCGTCTTCGGTCTGGCCTGGCCCGGTGAGAGGACCGGAAGGCCGAGCCCTGCGAGGCTGGCGGCTGTGCTCGCCGCCTCGGCGGCCCTGGCGGTCGCCTCGAGGATGATGGTGCTCGACTTCGTAGAGGGATATCAGAAGTACAGCCCGCTCTCGACAATGCCCCTGAACGCGCTGCGGCTCCTGAGCAACGTGACCGGGACGGCATGGATCCCGCACGCCGCAGCCGGGGCTGCCGCGGCTCTGCTTGCCGCCGCGCTCCCATGCATTCCGGTCGTGGCGTCCGAGAACGGCCTGGCGCGTCTGGGGGTTCTCGCGGCGACCTGGATCCTCCTCGGGAGCCAGTCCATTCTGAACCCCGGCCCGCAGCACTACGAATACGGCGCCTGCGCGGCGCTGGCCCTCATGGCTGCATGCTCCGCCGACTCGCTCCTGTCGAGGAGGAAGGCCGGACCCTGGCCGGTCGCGGCTGCCTGTGCCGCCCTGCTCGTGCCCGTCTCGCTGATCGGCGGGAGGATGAACGCCGCATACGCCGAATCCACGCAGGAGCAGCGCGCGCTCTTCGAAGCGGTCGGCAGGGTGTCTGGCGAGATAGAGCCCGGCTCCAGATGGACGGTCCTCCTGGGGCCCGGGCATGCAGAGAAGATGATCCCCTGGTACGTACACTACCATCAGCGCTCCGAGCAGGCCGTGTTCGACTTCGCGGAAGACGCGGCGCAGGTCCCGGAAGGTTCGGGAATGCTGCGCTTCGACGGTCGCGATCTGCTCGTGGAGCCGCCTTTCCTGGAAGTGACGCCTTGAGGGCGCTCCTGCTCAACCCTCCCTCGAAGCCCCCCGTCCTCAGGGATCTGTCGTGCGGAGAGACCGCAAAGGCGTCCTACTACTGGGAGCCGATAGACCTTCTGGTCCTTAGCGCGCGAATGCCCCCCGGGACGGAGGTCTCGGTGCTCGACGCCACGGCTGAGCGCCTGTCCGCCTCCGCCGCTCTAGTGAGGGCCTGCGAAACGGCTCCGGATCTCGTCCTGTCGCTGGTGGCGGCCGTCAGCCTCGAAGAAGACCTGCGGTTCCTGTCGGAGCTCGAGTCCCGCACCGGGGCGGCTATCGCCGTCATGGGCGACGTCGCGTCGTTTGCTCCGGGCGTCCTGGAGTCCGCGGAATTCGTGGATGCAGTGCTTCCCGACTTCACGCACGAAGGGCTCCTGCCGTATCTCGCCGGGGACCGCGGAGGAGCCTCCGGTCTGCTTCTCCGGGAGGGTCCGCGTCTCGTGGACCGGAGGTCCCGCCCGTCGGGCGAACTGTCGTACGGCATACCCCGGCACGGCCTTTTCCCGCTTCGCCGGTACTGCATGCCCTACAGCCTCCACCGCCCCGTGGCGACGATGATGCTTTCCTACGGCTGCCCCTACAGGTGCACCTTCTGCGCCTCCGGCAGGCTGGGGTACAGACCGCGCAGCCTCTCCGACTTCCTTGCGGAGCACGAGGCGGTGGCATCGATGGGCGTCAGGGAGTTCTTCCTCAGGGACCTCACGTTCGGAGCCGAGCGGGAGCGTGCGCTCGACATGTGCAGGGCGCTCTCTGCGGGGAGGAGGATGGCATGGTCCTGCGAAGCCCGGCTCGATACGGTGGACGAGGATCTGCTGTCGGAGATGAAGAGGGCCGGCTGCCACCTGGTCATGCTGGGCGTCGAGACCGCCGACCCGGACATCCTGAGGGGCTCGGGCAAGAGCGTCGGCACCGGCTCGAAGGCTTCGGAGGTGTTCCGCGCCGCCAGGAGGGCGGGACTCTCGACTCTGGCGCACTTCATCATCGGATTTCCAGAAGACACGAGAGAGTCGATAGAAAGGACCGTCGAGGCGGCGGCCTCCCTGGATAGCGATTTCGCTTCATTCAACCTCATGGTGCCCAGGCTCGGGAGCAGCCTCAGGGAGGCCATGGTAGCATCGGGTGCAGTTCACGAATCGGACCTCTCCCGTCTCGACTGCACCACCGGGGGCAGGTCGCTGTGCGGCATCCCGGCGGAGGAGCTCGAGCGGATGAGGCGCCGGGCGGTCCTGAAGTTCTATTCGAAGCCCTCGAGGCTTCTGGGGCTGATCGGCAGATCCCTCACCCCGGCCGGTCTGTCCAACCTCGTCAGAAACGGAGCCGGAGTGCTGCTGGGGCGCTAGCCCTCCACGGCATCGGAAGCGGCCCTATCGAGCGATGCGAGAGTGTCCGCGGCCGCACGGTCCCAGGTGAAGGTGCGCGCCCAGGCCAGCCCCCCGGCGGACAGACGGGCGCGCAGCCCGCGGTCGCAGAGGATGGTCTGCATGGCGTCGGCCAGAGCCGTGGGATCGCCGTGCGGGACGAGGAGCCCCGTCTCACCCGGGCGAACCGAGTCACGGAGACCGTCGCTGTCGCTCGCGATGACGGGAGTCCCGCAGGCGTTCGCCTCGATGACCGTGAGGCCCCAGCCCTCCTTCTCCGAAGGCAGGGCCGCCACCCAGGCGCTGCGGAGCTCGAGGAGCTTCCTTTCGTCACCGACGTACCCCGTGAACTCGACCTCCCGCTCCAGCCCCATCCTCCCGGCGAGCCTCACGAGCTCCGGCAGGTAGTCTCCGGCGCCCACGACCGCGAGCCCCGCCTCGACCCCCCTCTCCCGGAGGATCGCCAGCGCCTCGAGGAGATACTGGATTCCCTTGTACCTCTTGATCCTGCCGATGTAGAGGATCCTGCCGGGCCGAGGCTGGACGCGTTCGTCCGGTGAATAGAACGACGTGTCTATTCCGCAGGGGACCACGTCAATCCTCCCGGGTGCTATGCCCCTGCGCAGGAGATCGTTCCTCGTACTGTCCGATATCGCCACGAAGAGGCACTTCGAATACGCCCGCGGTATCGCCGCCTCCAGCAGGTTGACGTACAGCGCCAGCGGCAGGGCTACCTCGCGGTAGGCCGTCGTTCCGAACAGGTGCGGGACGAGAACGGCCACCGGCCTGCCCGACCACCTCGGCGCGAAGAACGGCAGCTTGCAGAGATCCTCGACCACGAGGTCGAAGGAGTCGAGGCCGAGCTTCCTGCAGAAGCCGGCCAGCCCGATGTTGAAAGTGAGACGCCCGCCCCGGCGCAGAATCCGGACGCCGTCGATCTCCTCCTCGGCGGGGAGCCCGGGCACGGAGTGGGAGACCTGCACTACGTCGTGCCCCGCCGCGACCGCCCTTCTCATGATCTCGTGGAGATGGACCTCGGCGCCTCCTGCATCGGGATTCCTCGGATCCCGCCAGTTGAGAACGAGCATCCTCATGGCTGACAGGTCTTCCGGGCGAAGACGCCGATGACCGCTCCGAGCGACGTTCCGAGCGCTGATCGCTCCACGGAGCGGCGGATGCGGCCCCTCAGCCTGTGGAGCTGCGGCAGAAGAACCGGATGGAGGGGCAGCCTGACGCCAGCCCTGAGGAGGACCTCTCTGAGGACCCTGTATGCCAGAGACGGGCTGAAGAACCGTGCGTAGGCGTTCTCCGGCTCCAGACCCGTCGAGAGGAGCAGCCGCTCCAGACCGCGGCGGGTGAACTGCGTCTCCCAGCCGGCGAACCAGACGCCGGCAGCCATCAGCACCTTCTTGAACAGCGTATAGACATGGAAGGTCTGCGGCACGTCCGCGAGGAGGTGTCCGCCCGGCTTCAGCACTCTGAGGTTCTCCCGCAGGAGGAGGGCGGGATCCCTGAAATGCTCGAGGACTCCCTGGTGGAACACGAGGTCGAACGATCCGCCCCGGAAGGGGAGTGCCAGTGCGTCGCCCCGCACTAGCAGCACAGCATCTCCAGTGGCTTCCCGCGCGAGGGAGATGGCGGCCGGGGAGTAGTCGAGCCCCACCGCGACGGCTCCCTTCGCGGCGAGTTCTGCGCTGTCCCTCGCGGTGGCGGCTCCGACCTCGAGGACGAGCAGGCCGGCCGGGTCCATCCGCGAGGAGATCTCCTCCACCACGCGGCCCGCGTTGTCATAGATTTCCGAGGGCTTCCTCCCGCGCTTCCAGAAGCTCTCCCAGCAGGTCCTGTCGGAATCCCTCAAGATGCCTCCAGTGGAAGACATCGGGCACATCGCATCCCATCGAGCCGCTCTCGTATTGTAATAAAAACGGATGCGCCCACAACACCGCATCCAGCCGGTCGAAGATGCCTCCGGCGAGAGCGTCGGCGAGACGCCTCAGGCACGAGCTGCCTTCGAGGGAGACCGGTCCGTGGCGGCTGACCGGCGGGGCCCGGCCGTTCATAGCGCTGCGGGCGGCTCGCGCCGCCCGCAGGGAGACCGGTTGTCCCTGCTCTCCTAGAATCCCGTCTTTATCTCTCCCCAGGTCTGCCTCTCGAGCGCCAGCCCCAGGTCGATGTCCAGTTCGGCCACATAGTAGGCTCCGCCGTACGAGTAGCTCCAGAAGAAGGTGCCTCGGGTCACCGAGTAGGTCAGGCCGAGGGACTGTGTGACGGTCGTCGGGCATGAGCTGGTGCCGATCGGCGTGATCGAAGACCCGTTGAAGGTGTAGAAGAAGAAGGTGGGCTGGTTGTAGCATGTGGCCATCAGGCCGCACGGCTGGTTCCCGGTCGGGAGGGGGAAGGCGGTGAGGCCGCTTATCTGGACGGTGACTCCGGGCAGTGCGCAGGGCTGGGCGCCTGTGCCGTCGGTATTGAAGGTGTAAGCGCCTGAAGACGAGTTGGACTCCCAGAGCTGAGCCCCGTCGAACGCGAACCCCCTGCCGTTGATGCCTGCGGGATTCGCATAGGAGGTCCATCCGCTCCCGGTGCCGTGGTAGATCACGCTGGTGTTCCAGCCGTTTATGTAGTATTCGGTGCCGTCCCAGGCCACGTCGAAGCCGTACATGCCGCCGGGGCGGTCGAGCGAGCCGAGCTGGGTTCCGTCATCGGGGTCGGCCATGAAGATCTTGTTGTTCGCGCTGCTGACAAAGAGGATGTCGCCGACATCGTCCCGGTACTCGAGACCCAGGATGTGCGATGCGTACGGCGCCTGCCAGGTGTTGAGTATCGTGATCGAGATGTCGTCGGAAGCCGGAGGCAGGCCGGCCTCCTGTCCAGGCGTCTCCGCCCCGTTCTGATCCGCCGCGAAGGCCAGCGTCCATGCTAGAGCGACTGCGACTAGGCATTTCATATGCTTCTCCTTCTGTTGATCGTCATTAAAACAGAATAGCGAAGTAGTCGCACCATGACAACAGAGGCTTGTCATTTCTACAAACATTTGTATGTATGGGCGGGGTGCGGCATGATATTCGCGAGGAGCTTCTACTCGTTCGGATGCGGTGTCGAGAGCCCTGCCGCACTGGTGGAATCGGCGCTCGCCGCAGGCCACGGGCGGATCGTGCTCGCCGACGAAGGTGGCCTCTACGGCCAGCTCGAGATGGCCGAAGCGGCAGAGAGAAGCGGCATCACCGCGGGGGCGGGCGCGCGGCTGGTGCTGCGGGGGCGTCCTTACGTCTTCGTCTGCCTCGAGGGAGGCTGGGGACAGCTCTCCTCGCTCGTCACGGCCGTGCGGAATCCCTCGTTCGCCTGTCTTTCCGAGGCGCTGTCGGGAGCCCGCGACACGGCGGCAGTCGCGAGGAGTCCGGCCGATGCGGCCGAGCTGGCGGAATCCGGATACGCCGGCTGGATCCGATGCGCCGTCCTTCCCCGTGGATGGAGCCCGCTCCAGCCCTCTTCGATGGAGGCGGCCGCCCTCTCCGCGGGTTTCACCCCCATCGCCTTCGTCCCGGTACTGCTCGCCTCGTCGGAGCGGCACTGGATGCACAGGATGCTCCGGGCGGCCGCTCTTCACCGCCCGGCGTCGTCGCTTCCGGAATCGGCCTTCCTGCCGAAACGGCAGGTCATGCCGCGCAGGGAGGCTCTGGAAGACCTCTTCCGGGACGCTCCGGCATCGCTCAGAGGCAGCGAGGAGATCGCATGCAGCCTGGGCATGGCTCCGCGAGGCCCGCTGGTCGCAGCCGCCCGGGCGAGCGAGGATGATGCAGCTCTGAGGGGCGTGGTCATGCCGAGGATCGAGATGCTCTACTGCGGCAGCCCCGGCGTGCTCGCCCGAGCTGAGGAAGAGCTCGGCGCGATAGCCTCGGCGGGGCTCTCCGGGTATTTCATGTCCTTCTCGAGAATCGCAGAACGGTGCAGAGAGCTCGGGATAACCGCCTCGACGCGCGGTTCCGCCGGGGGCAGCCTTGTGGCGTTCGCCCTCGGGATGTCGCCCGTGTGCCCTGTCAGATACGGGCTCTCGTTCGCACGGTTCTTCAACAGGCTGCGCCCCGATCCCCCCGACATAGATCTGGATGTGGACAGCGAGAAGCGCGACGGGCTCGTCGCGGAGATCCTGGCCGGGTTCGGCCGGGGCGCGGCCTGGGTGGGCGCCGTGGTCCGGTACAGGAGGAGATCGGCCTTCAGGCTGGTCGCAGAGGCGTCGGGGCTGAGCCCGTCCGATGTGGACACGCTGTCGGATCTGGTCTCGGAGCCGGGCAGCCAGGCGTGGACGAGAGGCGGCGCCTCCTCCCTCCTCGAGATGTCGAACGCCTTCAGAGGGCTGCCGTCGCACCTGACGCGGCATCCCTGCGGAATCGTGGCGCCGGGCGCCCCGGTCGACCTCGTAGCGCCTGTCGAGACCGGCTCAGGGGGGGAGCCGGTGATCCAGCTCGACCTGGAGGGAATCGGGCGTCTCGGCCTGTTGAAGATGGACCTGCTGGGGCAGAGGGGCCTCACGGTCATATCCCGCGTATGCGAGGCGCGGGGGGAGAGTGCCCGGGGTCTCCTCGCAAGAGCGTCGCAGCCCGAGCCGTCGGCGCTGAGGCTGCTGGACGAAGGCATGACGATCGGGGTCGTCCACGTCGAGTCACCGGCGATGAGGGCGCTCCTCCGCGAGATGCGGATCGAGACGCTGGACGACGTCGCAAGGGCTCTCGCGCTCGTGAGGCCTGGAGCATCGGCCGGGGGAGGAAGGGAGCGATTCCTCGCCGCAGCCCGCGGGGGCGGAGCACCGCTCCCGCAGCTCAGGGAGGTCCTCAGGGAGAGCTTCGGTGTGATGCTGTACGAGGAGGACGTGTCGGAGGCGGCGAGATGCCTCTTCGGGCTCGACGAGGCCGAGGCGGACCTCCTGCGCAGACGTCTCAAGAGACGAAGCGTAGGGCGGGACGAGTTCGACGGCATGTGCGCAGCCGCAGGGCTGCGGGGGCGCGACGCTGATGCGGCATGGGAGGCTCTGTCGGGAAGCGCCGGATACGGGTTCTGCAAGGCGCACGCCTACGCATATGCAGCCTCCGCCTGCGTTTCCGCGTTCCTCAAGGCGGCCTTTCCCGCGGAGTTCATGGCGGCAGTTCTGGCGGGAGGCGGAGGCTTCTACGATGCCGCCACCTACGTGGAGGAGGCCAGGAGGCTCGGACTGGAGATACTTCCGCCGGGGGTGAACAGCTCATCGTGGGGAGCCGTGCCGGTGCCCGGCGGCGTGATGCTCGGCATGTCCTGCGTCCGCGGGATGGGGAGGGCGGAGTTCGAGCGCCTGGTTTCGGCCAGGCCCGTGAGGCATCCGGCGGATCTGCTGGAGGCCGGATGCGGGAAGCAGCTGCTTCGGACCATGGCGAGGGGGGGATGCTTCGACGAACTCGGGCTGAGGCGATCCCAGGCGCTGTGGGGGGCGGAGTGCCCGTCATCCCGGCTGTTCGGCGAGACTGGGTGGAGCGTCCCCGACCTGCCCGACCACACACCGGAGGACAGGGCCGCGATGGAGGCGGAGAGCCTCGGCGTACCTGCATCTCTGTGCCTCCTGGCGACCGTGGAGAGACCTCCTGGAACAGTCGAGGCATCGTCGCTCGACGGCCGTTCTCCGGCGCTGGTCTGGGGACGGGTCGCGGCGTGGCGTCGGCTGGGCGCAGGGGGCTTCCTCATGCTCCAGGACGGAACCGGAGTGGTTGACGCATTCGTCCCGGACGGGCTTTTCGGACAGGCTGTCGTCCTCCTGAGGCGGCCCGGGATGACGATGGTCGCGAGGGTGGTGCCGGCACGAGGAGGCCGGTACAGGGCCGTGGAGGTGCGCCCCGGGCCATTGACGCGCTGCGCCGCGTTAGTATGAAAACCGGCAGCACTGCCAGCGGGATGCAGCGGTACTCATCAGGGAGGTTGCGATGAAGCCCCGCCAGCTTAGGCCCGAAGATCTGCGGTGGCGCTGCCCTGAGGACGCCTTCGACTTCGCCACCACGGCGGACGCGAGACCCACGGACAAGATCGTAGGTCAGGACAGGGCTGTCAGGGCCGTAAGACTCGGTCTCGAGATTCCGGCGATAGGCTACAACATGTTCGTGACGGGCGTGTCCGGAACCGGCCGGGAGACGACAGTGAAGAGGATCCTCGACTCGCTCGACCTCGAGGACAGGAACCTCCGCGACATAATCTACGTCCACAACTTCGAGGACGCCCAGCGACCGATCGCACTGACCTTCCCGGCCGACGAGGGGCAGCGGTTCATAGCCGACCTCGAGGAATGCATCCAGCTGCTGAAGAGCAACATCCCAACCGTGACCAACAGCGAGAAGACCTCCCGCGACCGGAGGGCCGTTCTGAACAGGCTGAGGGACGGCCAGCAGAAGGTGATGCAGGCCATGGAGAGCCTCGCTCGGGAAAAGGGCTTCGCTGTCGTCAGCATAGCCATAGGGCCCGACCAGGCGAGGCCGGACATCCTCCCGGTGATCGACGGCCAGCCAGTGACCTTCGAGAGGCTGGAGGAGCTCGAGAAGGAGGGCAAGCTCGACGAGGCCGAGCACTCCAGGCTCATGGCCGTCCACGAGGACCTGTTCATCAAGCTCACCGACGCGTTCCGCAAGACGAGACAGATGGAGATAGAGTCCCAGCAGGAACAGCGCCGCCTGCTCCAGGACATCATGCGGCCGACCATCGAGGGCATTCTCGCGAGGCTCAAGGAGGGGGCGGTTCCGAAGGTGGCCGCCTACGTGGATTCACTCGCAGAGGCAATCCTGGACAACATCGAGGATTACCTGAACCCCGGGGAGGACGAGGATCCGTACTACCTTTTCGCGACCAACCTCCTCGTCGACAACAGCAGGAAGGCCGGAAGGCCGGTTGTGATAGAGCACTTCCCGGACCACGCGAGCCTCTTCGGCAGCATCGAGCGGATCATGGTGGAGAACAAGCCCTATTCCGACTTCACAATGATCAGGGCCGGCTCGCTGCTGAGGGCCGACGGAGGCTATCTCATCATGGATGCCATGGATGTCATCAGGCAGCCCGGCCTGTGGCAGATGCTCATGCAGACTCTCAGGAGCCAGACCGTCGTGATCCGTACGCACGATCCGCTCAATCTCTTCCCCACGGACATCCAGCCGGAGCCGATAGAGATAGACGTGAAGGTGATCCTGCTGGGCTCGGCCTGGCTGTACAACCTTCTCGGCATGAGCGATCCGGAGTTCAACCTGCTGTTCCGGATCAGGGCCGACTTCGACGACGAGATGGAGCTGAATCCCAGCAACCTCAAGGACTTCGCCGAGGTGATAACCTACATCGCCCACAGCGAGCAGATGCCCCCGTTCACCTCCGCCGCGATGGGCGCTCTGGCCGAGAAGGCCGTCCGGCTGACGGAGAGGCGCGACCGCATCTCCATCGAGTTCAGCCGGCTGGCCGACTACGCAAGGCAGGCGGCCTACTGGGCCAGGCAGGCCGGCTCCCCGGTGGTCGAAGCCGGGCATGTGAGGCAGGCGGTGGAGGAGAAGCACCGGCGCCTCTCGAGGAGCGAGGAGTACGCCCTGGACAGCATAGCGAAGCGCGAGATGATGATCGACACGGAGGGCTCCAGGGTCGGCCAGGTCAACGGGCTGGTCGTGCTCTCCGAGGTGGACTACTCGTTCGGCCTTCCCATGAGGGTCACCGCCAGGGTCTCGCCAGGCCGTGAGGGGCTGATAAACATCGAGCGCGAAGCCGAACTGTCAGGAGCCATCCACACCAAGGGCGTGCTGATCATCAGCGGATTCCTCAGGGGGCGCTACGCCCGCGACTTCCCCCTGTCCCTGAGCGCCAGCATTGCCATAGAGCAGAGCTACGGAGGCGTCGAGGGGGACAGCGCCTCCTCCACAGAGCTTTATGCGATTCTCAGCGCCCTGTCCGGCCTGCCCCTTCGGCAGGACGTCGCGGTGACGGGCTCGGTGAACCAGCATGGCGAGATACAGCCGATCGGCGGTGTGAACCAGAAGATAGAGGGTTTCTTCAAGGTGTGCAGCCAGAGAGGCCTGACCGGGACGCAGGGCGTCCTGATACCCGTCGCCAACGCCCTGCACCTCCAGCTGGAGCTCGACGTGATCGAGGCCGTCGAGCAGGGTCGCTTCGCCATCTACCCGGTGAGCACCATAGACGAGGGGATAGAGATTCTCACAGGCGTAGAAGCCGGTCTGCCCGACGCCCGGGGCCGCTTCCCCGAGGGCACGGTGAACGCCCTGGTCGATTCAAGGCTGAGGGAGATGGCCTCGATCGTCAGGAGCTTCAACAGGGGGGACTGAGCAGGGCCTTGAGCGGGCCGCGGATATTCACCAGCAGCTGGGGCCAGCTGGAGGCAGGCGGCTCCAACATCGGAGATCTGGCGATTCTCGTCGCTCAGGCCAGGGCGCTCTCCGGAAGGGCCCGGCTGGGTGTCCTGTCAGCAGATCCCGCCGCCACCGAGCGCACGCTCGGAATCCGCGGAATCCCTGCCGGGGGCTGCAGGCTCCGCGGCCTCGCATCGGGGGTGCTCTGGTCGTCCGTCGTGATCGTGGGCGGGGGAGAGCTCGTGCAGGACCGCTCCTCCCTGCTCTATACCCCCTTCAACCTCCTGCCTCTCCTGCTCGCCCGTCTGTTCGGCAGGCCGGCCTTCTGCTGGGGCATAGGCCTCGGCCAGGGCAGGGAGCTCGCTCCGTGGACCCCCGGCATGATCAGGAGGTGCGTCGGCTGCGCGAGGATGTCGGTCGTGCGTGACTGCCAGTCAGGCGACCTGCTCGAGAGCCTCGGGATACCGGGGTACAGGATACTGAGAGGCTCCGATGCGGCCTTCGGGCTCTGTCAGGAGTGGAGCGCGGGACCGGTCCTCTCCGACCTCCTCGGCGCCGCGCCGCGCGACGTTTCCAACCGGCGCGGCAGGCTTCTGCCCCTGGAAGCAAGGCGCAGGCTGGGTCTTGCCGGAGAGCCCGCTGACGAAGCAGCGGCCGCCTGGTGGGCCGCGCTCCTCGACGGGCACCTCGAGAGGCACGGAGGCGCGATACGTCTCTTCGCCTTCCATACCGGCGTCCTCTCGAACTCTGACGACCTGGTCTGCGAGAGGGTGCGCGACCGCATGCGCCGCCCCGGCGCGGTGGAGATAGTGAGGGCCGGGTCGCTGCAGGAGTTCATGCGAGCGCTTTCGGAATGCAGGGTGATGCTGACGGCGCCTCTTCACGGCGCCATACTGTCCGTAGTCTGCGGACCCCTCCCCGTAATGGTGCCCTACTCCTCGAAGGGCCCGAGGTTCATGAGGGAGGCCGGGCTGGAGGAATTCCTCGTAACCGCCCCGGGGGCGGCGGGGGAGGTGCTGGAAAGGGCGTGGTCGGGAGTCGCTGCCGCATGGGAGAACCTCGCCGGGAGCCGTGAGAGGCTTGGCCGCCTGGCCGGCCTCGCGCCGCGGGCGCTCTTCGGATCCTGCCTCCCCGAGGCTGTTGCCCCGTAGTCCGCTTCGGGATATAATCAAAGAGGATCGTTTGATTCTGCGGGTCCGTCCACGGCGAAGGGTCGGGACGCCCAGTTTTGTCTGTCACCCTTCATTTTCACAGCGTTCCGGGAGGTCAAAGTGGAGAAGGGGTTCAACCCGTTCGCCATGGCACAGGCCCAGTTCGACGCGGTTGCGGAGAAGCTGGGGCTGGAGCCGGGTGTCCGCGAGTTCCTGCGCTGGCCGCAGCGCGAATATCATTTCACGATCCCGGTCCACATGGACGACGGCTCCGTCCGTGTCTTCAGGGGATTCCGAGTGCAGCACAGCGACGTTCGGGGCCCCTGCAAGGGCGGCATAAGGTTCCACCCCCAGGAAACGGCCGACACGGTGAGGGCGCTCGCCACCTGGATGACCTGGAAGTGCTCCGTCGTCGACATCCCCCTGGGCGGCGGCAAGGGCGGCGTCATCTGCGACCCGCACGAGATATCGATGCGCGAGCAGGAGGCGATCTGCCGAGGGTGGGTAAGGCAGGTATGGAGGAACGTCGGCCCGGTGCAGGACGTGCCTGCGCCCGACGTCATGACCAGCGGTCAGCACATGATCTGGATGCTGGACGAGTACGAGAACCTCACCGGCGGCAAGTACCCGGGCTTCATTACGGGCAAGCCGCTCGGCGTGGGCGGTTCCCTGGGCAGGACCGAGGCGACCGGCTACGGCGTCGTCTATACGGTGCGCGAGGCTCTCAAGCGCATGGGTATCGACATCAAGTCCACCACCATGGCCATGCAGGGCTTCGGAAACGTTTCCCAGTACGCGGCCGAGCTGTTCACTCGCTACGGAGGGAAGGTCCTCTGCCTCTCCTGCTGGGATCAGAAGGACCAGGTCTCCTACACATACCGCAAGATGGACGGGATCGACCTCGGCTTCATCCGCGGCATCACCGACAGGTTCGGAACCGTCGACGGAAGGAAGGCCGTCGAAGCCGGCTACGAGAAGCTGCCCGGCGAGGCATGGATCGAGACCGATGCCGACATCCTCATGCCCGGTGCGCTCGAGAACCAGGTGAACGCCGAAACCGTGAGAAAGATCAGCGGCAGAGTGAAGATCCTCGCGGAGGGCGCCAACGGACCCACCACTCCAGAAGCCGACGCGTTCCTGAAGGAGAGGAAGATCTTCGTTATCCCGGACTTCCTCTGCAACGCAGGCGGAGTCACCTGCTCCTACTTCGAGCAGGTGCAGAACAACATGAACTACTACTGGGAGAAGGACGAGGTGCTCGCCAAGCTGGATACGAAGATGACCAACGCCTTCCACGCGGTGGCGGACCTCGCCGAGAAGCGCGGCGAATACATGCGCGACGCGGCCTACATGATAGCCATCGAGCGCGTGGCCACCGCCGCAAAGCTGCGCGGCATAGTCTGATGCGCTCCCGGGGTCAGAGCAGGCTTCGTTAGCTTCGCCCCCGCCCTTCGCGGCCCGGAGGCTTCGATGCTCCGGGCCGCTTTCTCTGTCGCGACATCCCCCGCCCGTCCGCTCCTCACAGAAGCCCCGAACCGGCGGCCGTCCTTTCCCTGCAGGAGATGATCATGCAAGGTCAAAGTCAACGAAGTTGACTCCGACCCCCATTGACGGGGAGGGCCGGCGGGTGCCGGCCCTCTGACGTGGGTCAGGACTCAGGGCCTCAGTCGTCCTCCCATACGTCCCATGCATTGCCGTCTATCAGGTCGGGCCTGCCGATGCTGACGAGGAGATCGCGCCTCACGCTCTCCCAGTATCTGTTCAGGTGGCGGCCGACCAGGCTGCGGTCCCAATCCGTGGGCCTGTGCGTTCCGTACTCCGGGATGACCAGCGATCCGACATATGATGCGTCGTCATAGACGCGCTGGATCTGATCGCGTATCTCCCGGATGTCCTCCTCGGTGGCCACGCCGTTCGATGTGGCCTTGTAGAACTGCACTGTGACGCGTATCGGGAACCTCGGATCGCGCTCTATCCTCAGGCCGTCGATCTCGGTGAAGGGACCCTCGAGCTCGCCGTGGCCGACCACCGCCGCCTCCACGTCCGATCTGGACTGTGCGCCCCCGCCGGCCATCGGCGCCGACTCGCAGCAGCAGTCATACCCCTCGAACCAGGTTTGGGCCGGCTGCTTCTGCTTGAGCGGCACCTGAATGAGCAGCACCATGTTGAGGCCCTCCTCACCCGCCGCCTCTATGCTCGGGCCCATGTACTCGCCCGAGTCCACGAAGTCCGAGAGCCTCTCGCCGGTCAAGCAGGCGCGCTCGCCGTCGGCGTTGAAGAAGAGCCTCTGCCCCCAGGACCAGGCTCCCGGGACCGGATCGCGCGTATTGTCGATGACTGTGGCGCTGGTGCCCTCCCTGGTGCAGAGGATCGCGAGCACGGCGGGATTGCCCTCGTACGACTGGTAGTTGAAGAGGACTGGGTTGAAGACGGCCTCGCCGTTCTCCTGTATCGGAAGGAACACGGCCTGCGCGCTCACGAGGACCACGCTGTCCCTCTCGGCCCACAGGCTGTTCCCGCGCCCTCGCCAGGAATCCGGATCGTGCAGGTAGCTCCTGAAGTTGTCGATGTACTCGGTCAGGCTGACCGGCTCGAGGTCGTCGTCGCCGTGCTCGTTGCCTACCAGGAGGTAGAACTCGTCCGGGTCGAGGTCGGCGGAGAGATCGTAGAAGTTGGGGTAGCGGATCACAGGCATGCAGGTCAGCATGGTCTCGCCGGTGCCCGGGTCTTCGTGGTGGACCTGTATCGTCAGGTCGCTGATGTTCGGTCCCCAGCAGGAACCGTAGTAGCGGCCCGTGTCCTCCCAGGTGACGTTTACCACGTCAAGACCGTAGCGGCCTGCCATTGATACGACATCTGAGTCCCACGTCATTTCGGCGACGGACCTGACCACCTCGTCGTAGATCCTCACGGCTCTCGGAGCTGCCAGGACCGCCATGATCGCGAGCAGGGCATTCATCGTTCCACCTCCGGGTGTTGCGCCTTTTCCAACGCTTCTACCTCAGGCGGAGGAACCTTATTCCCCGCGAGACATTGCTCGACTGGCGCCCGGAGCGATAGCATTGACGGTGCGCCTGAACCCGCACCCAGGAGGAGGACCATGGACAAGCGCCTATTGATGCTGGCATTGCCGATGCTCCTGTTCGTTCCCGGCTGCGGAGACGAACCCTCAGGCCCCTCTGGAGAAGGCTGGCAGGAGGTGACGGCAGAGGGGATCACCCTGGCATGGCTCGCCGAGGGCGACTCGCTCCAGGTGGAGGTAACGGCTCCCACGACTGGCTGGGTTGCCGCCGGGTTCGACCCTTCGGTCGGCATGCAGGACGCGAACATCCTCATAGGGTACTTCGACACCGATTCCTCCTCTGCGGCGATCAGGGACGACTGGGGCAACGCTCCCGCATCGCACCGCTCCGACCTCGCGATGGGAGGCACGCAGGACGTCAGGTCCTTCGACGCACTGGAGGATGCCGGCTCGACGACCCTGTCCTTCACCATTCTCCTCGATACTGGAGACGCATACGACAAGCCTCTCGAGCAAGGATCCACATACGACGTCATCCTGGCGTACGGCCCCGACGGAGCCGATGATTTCACAACCCAGCACGAGCTTGCGACCGTCACGACCATTACTCTCCAGGAGTAGCCCGGAAGGGAGATGCGCCGATGAGAGCGATAGCGCTTCTGATGGCGGCCGCCTCGGCCGCTGCGGCCGGCTACGAGGAGGGCATGCCGAACCTGGTCTCACCCTACTTCCTCGAGCCGGGGATCTCCGAGGTCACGATACAGCACCGCTTCTACGGCGAGGCTTTCGACGACGCCATCGACGACTTCCTGGGAGCCGACCTCGGCGCGAACATCTCCATCGGCCTCAGGAGCTTCGTCGCCCCGGGGGTCGAGCTCGACCTGTCGCACACGAGGGCTGCGGGCGAGTACTCCGCGGGGGCGGGATTCAACTCGTCGGTCCATGGATCGCCCGTATCGTTCCATGTCTCCGCGCACTGGTTCACCGTAGAGACGAACCAGGAGGAAAGGGAGAGCGGCTTCAGTGGAATCGCCTCGATCGAGGCCGGCAGGCTGGGCGATCTAGTCGCGGTGACTGCCAATGCCGCGTACGACTCCAGGGCCGAGAGACTGGGGCTGGGTTTCGGTCTGGACGGCGCGGTCACGGAGAGCGTCTCGCTTCAGGGAGAGTACTGGCCCGCCCGCGACGGCGGAGACGAGTTTCCCGCCGACTCGGCTGACGCATGGTGCTTCGGTCTGAGGGCGAGCACCTGGGGACACCAGTTCGGCTTGCTGTTCGGGAACAGCTGGAAGCTCGGCCCCAGGTCGATGGCCGCCGGCGCCGCAGACGACGAGATCCGCATGGGCCTCACGATAAGGCGCAGGCTGGCCCTGTGATGCGCCTCCGCGCCGTCGTTTTCCTATAATCCCCCGGAGCGGCCCGGCTGCGGCCGAGTCCGGCGAGCGCGGATCAGCGAAGCTCGGATGGAGAGGAGCAGAGGCATGAGGGCGGTGATCCTCGCCGCTGGGAAGGGCACGCGCCTGGCCGGCGCTTCCGGAGGCCTGCCGAAGATCCTTCTCGACGTCGGCGGGGCTACGCTGCTGGAGAGACACTTCAGGAGCCTCGCCGAGATAGGGCTGGCGCCAGAGATGGTGACAGTCGTGGGAGGCTGGTGCGGAGAGCAGGTGCGGGCCTCCCTGCCTGACGGATGCACTTATCTCTCGAACCCCGAGTACGAATCTACGGGCTCTCTCGCGAGCTTCATGCTCTGCAACGACTCCACGAACCTGATCGTCATCGACGGCGACCTGATATGGGATCCTGCCGTCTGCATGGCGGCGATCGGCAGACCAGGTGACGTAGTCATCCCCTTCGACTCGGACTCGATGAGCGACGGCTCTTTGAAGGTGAAGGTGTCCGGATACGGTCACGTGGAGCTCTCGCGTGACATCTCGGAGATGGAGGCCAGCGGCGAAGCCCTGGGCATCTTCCTGATAAGGGAAAGGGCCCTGCCTCACGTCAGGGAGGCAGGCTGGAGGCTCCTCACGATGTCGGGGAAGCGGGCCGGATTCGACGAAGTCGTTGCCGAACTTGCCCAGGAGCGGGTTCTGGAGATCCGCAGCGTCGACGTTACCGGAATACCCTGGGAGGGGATAGATACAGAGACCGACCTTATGCGGGCGAGGCGGGAGTTCCAGCCCTCGGGAGATGACGGCATCTCCGGTCCGCGAATGGACTGGTGGTACGAGGACAGGATCAGGAAGTGGGCGTACTTCGTCGAGAAGCACGCCAGCCCGATGGCCGCCGCCAACATCCTGAGGGGCATGAGGGACCTCTTCCCCTGCGCCGGCCTGCCCGCCATTGCCGACTGGTTTCGCTCAGCCTCACTCGAGATGGAGGAGCACCTGGATGCGGATGCCAGGCAGAGGATCCTGACCTGCGTTTCCTGCGAGTTCCCCGGCTGGAGGATAGAGCAGTTCAGGGAAATGTACAGGAGCGGAACGGGTGTCGCCGGGATCGTCGGACTGATGAACGCCGACCGGGCGACCTACGGTCCCACCGAGCTCCGAGGCAACATCATCGAGACGATCAAGGCGCCCTTCGACAGGGAAGGCCTGAGGACGGCCTCCTCGGATGCCGACAGAAGGAGGTTCGCCTGCCGCTGCCCGTTCGCCAAGGCGATGACCGGCCCCGTTCCGGAGAGTTTCTGCAACTGCGGCCTGGGCTGGGACAAGATGCTCTGGGAGGGCATACTCGGCGTCCCAGTGGATGTCCGCCTGCTCGAATCGGTCATGCAGGGCGGGGACAGGTGCAGATTCGAGATAACCATTCCGCACGAATGCCTCGAGGGCGGATCGGGGCGGAAACCCCGGGCATCGCGGGACAGCTCGCATTGATGCCGCGTCATTGCCGGGGCGGAGAACGCCCTGCTGCCGGCGCCGCTTCAGCGAGGAGCCGCGAGCGGCGGCTACATGACCGTGGAACACCGGGACCGGCAATCCTGTCGTGAATGATCTCACCACCGGGAGCGAAGCCAGGGCCATCGTCCTCTTCTCGCTGCCGATGCTCATAGGAAACGTCTTCCAGCAGTTCTACAACATGGTCGACAGCATCGTAGTCGGCAACTTCGTAGGCAAGGCCGCCCTCGCTGCGGTGGGGGCCTGCTTTCCCGTGCTGTTCCTCATGGTTGCGCTCATCATGGGCGTGACCATGGGAACCACCGTCCTGGTGGCACAGTACTTCGGGGCCAGGGACTTCAGAAGCGTGCGAGCGGCGGTCAACACCGCCTACCTGGTCCTGATCGTCAGTGGAGCCCTGATGACCGCCGCAGGCATCCTTGTGGCGCCGCGAATCGTGCAGGCGCTGGAAGTGCCCGCCGATGCGGCTCCGATGACCCTGACGTACCTTCGGATACTCTTCTCCGGAATGCTCGCGACCTTCGGCTACAACGCCGTATCCGCCATCCTGAGGGGGCTGGGCGATTCCAGGACACCTCTCTACATCCTGATCTTCTCGACTCTTCTCAACGTAGTCCTCGACCTGGTTCTCGTGCTCGGATTCCACGCCGGCGTGGCGGGAGTTGCGCTGGCTACAGTCGTCTCGCAGGGCGTCTCTTTCGCTGGCGCCCTTCTGCTGCTCGACAGGCGAGACAGCTACGTGAGGCTGTCGATCCGGGAGCTGCGCCTGGACAGGGACATGCTGGCAAGAACGATCAGGATAGGTCTGCCCACGGGCATCCAGCAGACCCTCGTCGCAAGCGGGCACATGGTGATCATGAGGATAGTCAACAGTTTCGGGACGGACGTCACGGCGGGCTTCACCGCCGCCATGCGTCTGGATTCCTTCGCGATGATGCCTGCCATGAACCTCAGCCAGGCGCTCTCGACCTTCACCGGGCAGAACATGGGCGCAGGAAGGACCGACAGGGTCTCACGGGGATTCAGGGCCGGGCTCCTGATCGGCCTAACCATCGCGGCGCTGGCCGGTCTCGTGATGATCCTCTTCGGCGGCGGCCTGGTGTCGATCTTCAACCGCGACCCCGCGGTCGTTTCTGTCGGAGAGAGATACCTGCTCGTGGCCGGGACATTCTACATGGTCTTTACCACGATGTTCGTGACGAACGGGGTGATAAGGGGGGCGGGCGATGCCATGGTCCCGCTTTTCACGACGCTTCTCGCGCTATGGGTGGTCAGGGTGCCCTGCGCGACGTGGTTCTCGTCCTTCATGGGACCGGACGGAGTGTGGTGGGCCATGCCGGTCGGGTGGACCGTGGGATGCACAGCAACGGTGCTGTACTATGCGTCTGGCAGATGGAAGAGGATCAGGCTGACAGGGCGCCGGGCGGCGCCGGGAGAGCTGGCCGCACAGACCGCTCCGGGAGGTGACGGGCAATGATCGTTCGTGCATGCTGCGGGCTGACGTGCAGCGACTGCCCGGCGAACGTGGCGCGCCGGACCTCCGACGACGGCCTCCGAGCGCGAACCGCGCAGGAGTGGTCGAGGATGTACGGTGTCGTGCTGAGCCCCTCGCAGATTGACTGCGACGGGTGCACGGCGGAGGGAGTGCACATCGGTCACTGCGACGAGTGCGAAGTCAGGAGGTGCTGCACCGGGAAGGGGCTCTGCAGCTGCGGAGCCTGCGAAGAGTACCCCGGCTGCGGCATCATAGAATCATTCCTGTCCGAGGTGCCCGCCGCCCGGGCCGTGCTGGACTCCGTCGCGGCGGAAGGCCGGGATGCGACGGGAAGGGACAAGGGGGTCTAGAGCCCGAGGACCTCCACGAGGACAAGACAAGCGATAAGCAGGAGAGCCATCGGGACGACGACCGCCCACCTGCCCACCCCCAGCATCTCCGGAATCGTCAGTTCGCCGAACCAGCCCCGCCCCAGGACTGCCTTCCTCAGCCCGGGGTACGCCCGGGCAAACAGTCCTGCCCCCACGACTATTCCCGGCAGTCCTCCCAGAAGGGCGTCCAGCCTGCCGCCCGCCGCCGCCGCCGCGACAGTCCCCGGGCAGTATCCGAGCAGACCGAAGCCAGCCCCGAAGATCAGGCTCCCGATCACGGTCGACCCCAGAGACCCCGGTTTCGGATGCAGTCTGGCGAACCCCAGCGAAACCAGTGCGTGAACTCCCAGCATTCCCGTTGTCACTGCCGACATCATGACCTTGAGTACCGTGAAGTCCTCGAGGAGCAGCTGGCCTACGAGCACTCCGTAGTCGGTCACACGCCCCCTGTGCAGGAGGAAGCCGAAAGCGATTCCCGTTGCGAGTCCCAGGAGCATCTGGGCGTTCTTCCTGCGGTGGAGGCCGGTCAGCAACCCTGCCCCCCTGATGCGGCCAGCGACGAGACCAGTGCTGCCGAGAGGATGCCGGCTCCGAAGAACAGGATCACGGCGATCCAGCTGCTCAGGGCCAGCTGGAGCGTACCGCTTATGCCGTGCCCGCTCGTGCAGCCTCCGGCCCACCTCGCTCCGAATCCCACGAGCAGGCCTCCTGCGAATGAAGCCGCAATCCGGAGCGGCGCGGACTCTCCGAACCAGTCGGCCCATGCGGACGGAACAGCAGCGAAGTCCGGCCCTCCGGCGAGAACAGAAGAGATCAGCGCTCCGATGAAAACCCCAGCAACCAGCATCCATTCCCAGTCGACGCGCGGTTGGAACTCCTTGTAATACTCGTCATTCTCTGCTGCCGCTCCGCGGAAGAGCTTCTCGATCATTCCGGCCGTTCTCGCATACGCCGAAGAGCACGCGAGGAACCTGTCGGAAAGCAGGAAGGCAAGCCAGCTGAGGATCCCTATCCCGGCCCCCGCGACATAGGGTGACCAGTGCAGGCCGTTCTGAAGACTCACGGAGCCGCCTTTTCTCCGGTCCCACGCGAGGCGGGGCCCATGCCAGCGCCGCCTGCTTCGGGAACGGCCGCTTCGAAGCCAGGGAGACGCCTCATGGCGCTGATCCCCCCGGCGACGTTGGAGACCCTTTCGAAGCCGGAAGCGAGGAGGAAGCTCGCCCCGATGCTCGACCTGCGCCCCGAGCTGCACAGCACCGCAGTCGGTGTTCCCGGATCGAGCAGCCCGCCGGGATGTCTGAGGTCCTGCACCTCGATCGCGATCGCTCCCCGTATCTCCGAGCCGGTCCGCTCGCGGAGGGGCCTTGTGTCCACCAGGGCGAAGGACCTGCCGGAGCGCATCTCGTCGAGAGCCTCTGCAGCGCTCATCTGGCTCAGCCGTCCGACCCGCATCCCCGAGGCGGCCCAGGACTGGAGCCCGCCCTCCAGGAAGCCGACAGTCCTGTCCAGTCCCACCTTTCGGAGCCATGCGACGGCTGTGCGGACAGCCCCGGGGCTCTCCGCGACCAGGACCACGTCCCTGTCAGGAGGAAGGAGCCACCCGCAGTACACCGGGAAGCTGCCTGTGATGTCGATGTTGATCGAGCAGGGTACGTGCATGCCCCCGAAGGACTCGTAGCGGCGCGCATCGAGAACCACCGCTCCGCCCTCGATCCGCTGCAGGAACTCCCCGGGGCCCATCGGAAGAGGGTCAGGAAGTTCGCGAACCGGAACGGGCCCGGCCGCGTTCAGCGAGCTGCACCTCGCGAAGTGGTCGGGGACCGGAGGCATGCCCTCTGTGAGCCTCGTCACGAACGAATCCCTGTCGAGGGAGAGAAGCGGGTTGCACACCCGCTCGTACCCCACGGAGCTCCATCTCATGGAACCGATCGCGGAGCCGCAGAGGGATCCCGCCCCATGTGCGGGGAAAACGATGCAGTGGTCCGGAAGGGCGAGAATGCCCTCGTGAAGGCTGTCGAAGAGCCTGGATGCAAGCTCCCCGGCCATGCCAGGAAACAGGTCGGGGCGTCCGGCATCACCGACGAAAAGGGTGTCTCCGCAGAAGACGGCTGCAGGAGAGCCGCCTCTGGAGACGTCCGTGACTACATAGGATACATGCTCCGGCGTATGGCCCGGCGTGTCGATCACTTCGACACGCAGCTCGCCCAGGTCGAGCCGGTCGCCGCCTCTGACGGGAATGTGATCGAAGGAGCACGACCCTGCAGCGGGTGCGACTATGGCGGCTCCCGTGGCATCGGCAAGGTCCGTGTGGCCGGAAACGAAATCGGCATGGAGGTGGGTCTCCAGGACGTGCGTTATCGGCAGCCCCATGTCGGAGGCTGCCTCGACGTACATGCCGGCATCCCTGGCCGGATCGACTATTGCGCAGCCACCGTTCCAGCCCAGGAGATAGGAGCTGTGCGCGATGTGCTCGACGAAGAACTGGCGAACCTGCAAGGATGCCTCCCTCCGCAGCTCTCTAATCGAAATCCTGACCGCGAGCTCGTCAAGCCGGCCCGGCGTCGGATGCGGCTCATCCCCGGCGTCGCCCCGGCGCAGACGCTTCCGTGACCTCTGACGCCCGTCGTTCTATATCTCGCTTGAGCGGCAGGCGGTTCATCGGCAGAGACAGGCCAGGCCTGAGCCGGAGAGCGAGGACGGAAGCATGCCAGGCAGGCGTCCCAGCAGGAAGCGATGTCTCGACATCCTCTTCCAGACCCTGGAATCGAACATGCACGGCATTGCATTCTGCTCCGTGCAGCCCGACGGGCCCTGGATCGAGCATATCGGGCGTGTCAGGGAGATGACGGGCTGGACGCGGGAGGATTTCCTAGCCGGTGCCGTATCGTGGGCTGATCTGGTGCACCCGGATGATGTCGAGGTGTACAGGAAGACGCTGTCCGGGCTGACCTCGGGTGACGCCGAGAGTGTGACTCTGGAGTACAGGATCCTCGACCGGCAAGGCGGGCTGCACTGGGTGACGGACCGCCGCTCCAGGCGGGTCCTCGAGGACGGGACGACAGTCTTCGAGGGCTTGGCGAGCGACAGCACGATGATGAAGACGGCAGCCATCGCCCTGGACCGCGGGCAGAACATGTTCCAGTACATCGCAGAGCGAAGCCCCGTGGGAATCATCGCGATCTCCAGCGATGCCAGGATCACATACCTCAATCGAAGGGGATACTCCATCTCGGGCCTTTCCGAGGCCGAGGTGATGGGGAAGTCGGTCATGTCAGACTGGGAGATGCACTCCGTCGAGGGAGTCCCCCTCCCGCTGACCGACACGCCGTTCACGAAGGTGATGGTCTCGAAGCAGCCAGTGGAGGCCGAGAGGTTCGCAGTGACGTTCCCGAACGGCAGGAAGGTCCTGCTCTCCGTCAATGCAGTCCCGATAACCGACGAGAACGGTACCGTGCAGGGAGTGCTTGCCACCTTCGACCGTTACGGAGTGGACGTGCAGCTCCTCAAGAGCGAGCAGTTCGCGAGGGCCATAATAGACGAGTCTCCCCTCGGCATCTCGGTCAGGGACAGGCACGGCCGCCTGCTGTTCTGCAACAGCGCCTGGAGGAAGATCTGGGCCATACCCCCGGCCGAGGTTCGCAGGGACATGGACACCCCTCGCACCCGCCTCGTCCTCGACGAGCGCGACGGATACCTCGGCGAGTGGGTGGATGCCGTCAGACGGGTGTACGAACAGGGGGGAACCCTCCACGTCCCCGAGCTGAAGCCGGTTCGCAGGCGTCCCAACTCTGCGAAGTGCGTATCGCAGCACTTCTACGCGATTACCGACGAAGCAGGAGACGTGGACAGGGTAGTCATCATCACCGAGGACACGACGGCGATGAAGGAGGCCACGGAAGCCCTCCGCGAGAGCGAGGAGCGATACAGGTCGCTGGCCGAGGCCGCCCAGGACATGATCTTCGTCATCGGCCGGGACGACAGGGTGAAGTACCTCAACACGACGGCGGCCAAGGCCTTCGGGGTCACTCCGGCAGCCTTGATCGGGCTGCGCAGGACGGAGCTCTTCGACCCCGTCAGATCGGCCGAGCAGCTCGCCTCACTAGAGCAGGTCTTCAGGACCGGGAAGCCGGAGTACAGGGAGTCCGAGACCGAGTTCCCGGGCTCCAAACGCTATCTCGGAACATGGCTGGTGCCGCTGAAGGGCCCAGAAGGCGGAGTCGATTCCGTTCTAGGCGTGGCACGCGACATCACCGACAGGATCCGTGCGATAAAGGACCAGCGTGACCTCGAGAGCAGGCTCGCCCTCGCCCAGAGGCTGGAGTCCATCGGAAGGCTTGCCGGAGGCATAGCGCATGACTTCAACAATCTCCTCACCGTCATCCTGGGAAGGGCCGAGGTGCTCCAGAGGAACCTCCCCTCCGGGAACGAGAGCATCGGCAAGACCCTGGCCGAGATCTCGAAAGCGGCGGAGAAGGCCAGGAGCCTAACGAGCCAGCTCCTCGCATTCGGGCGGAAGCAGATATTCAATCTCGAGAGCGTCGATCTCAACGCGCTCATATCGTCGTTCTCGACCATGCTCCGCAGGCTCATCGGCGAGCAGATCGAGGTCGTCACCGACCTCGATCCGGACCTGGGCCCCGTGAGGGCGGACCAGTCCCAGATAGAGCAGGTTCTGATGAACCTCTGCATCAACGCTCGTGATGCGATCTCCGGGAGAGGCAGGATAATCCTGCGAACATCGAGCCGGAGGATAGGACCTGACTGCGCCGACTGCGACCCCGACGTCTCTCCCGGCGAATATGCCGTCCTGTCGGTTGCAGACACCGGCTGCGGCATGGACCAGGAGACCCAGAAGCTGGTCTTCGAGCCCTTCTTCACAACGAAGGATGTGGGGAAGGGCACGGGCCTGGGACTGGCCATGGTCTACGGGATAGTCAAGCAGCACGGCGGGCAGACCCGCGTGCAGAGCGAGCCCGGCCGCGGCAGCACGTTCACCGTCTTGCTTCCTCTCGATCGGGGGGAGTATCTCCGCTCCGAATCCGCCGGCGAGTCCGAGGATCTCGCCGCCCAGGCATCTTGCCCCCTGACGGGGACCGTTCTGGTGGTCGAGGACGACGAGCCGCTCCGCAGACTGATGTGCGAGGTCTTCGAGAACGCCGGCTTCTCGGTGATCGAGGCCCCTCAGCCGGAGGACGCGGCGCGGCTTGCCTCCTCCAGGGGGCCGGTGGATCTGCTGCTCTCCGACATGGTGATGCCCGTCATGAGCGGCCATGAGGTAAGGGAGCAGGTTCTTCGCGTCTGCCCCGGCGCTGCCGTTCTGTTCATATCCGGCTACTCGGGGATGGTGGTCTCAAGGGACGGAGTCTTCGAGGACGGCACCTTCTATCTTCAGAAGCCGTTCTCCATCCAGGCGCTTCTCTCGAGGGCCCGGGAGGCTATAACCTCGGCGAAGTCCGGCATGACCGCCGGCGGCGGGAAGGGTGACGGCAAGTGATGAGAGCCACGGCCGCGGTTCTGCTCGCAGCCGCTATCACCGGCTCGGACGTGCTGGTTGTCGGGCAGCCTGTTTCCTCGACTACGATGCCCTGGTGCTCCGATTGACTCCCATCACTGCGCTACCAGTTGGTAGTGCCCTGGTTCGAGCTGGAGACGCCCATGGAGATATCCAGCATATCCTGGCAGCACAGCCACGAGGGAGACACGACGGCCTGGTACGTCGACACGGAGATGTACCTCGGCCTCTGCCCGGACACCGTGCTGAGCCCCTTCTTCGATCTGAACTTCATCGAGGGAACGAAGACCCAGGTGCTGGCTGCGGACACGATGGTTCTTACCACCGGCTATTACGAGTGGGTCACCTTCCAGCTTCCCCAGCCGTTCACTGTCCCCGAAGGGGCGAACCTGCTGATCGAGATCTCGCGGAACGGCGGTGACGGCTTCTTCTTCACCTGGCGGTGGTACACCAGGGGCATGAGGACCCTCTCCGCAACGGACCCCGGCGCTGTGACAGGCTATCTCGACGACGTGTCCTCGATGCTGATGATAGAGTTCGAGCAGGAGACCTCGGAGGTCACATGGGGGGCGATGAAGGCAGGGATCGCCGACTGAGCGCTGCCACGCCCGACGAGTCTCCCGGATGCTCTCCTGTGTGCGAACCTGCCGGGGAAGTCGAGGCAGCCTTCCTCATGACCGACATCGAGGGCTCAACCGAGCGCTGGCAGACCAGACCGGCAGCGATGGCCTCGGCCCTCGCGCGGCACGACCGGATAATCGCCGGAGCTGTGGTGCGCAACGGGGGCAGAGTCGTCAAGCACACCGGAGACGGCTTCTTTGCCTGCTTCGAGGCCGGCGAGCCCCTTCGCTGCGCCATCGAGGTGCAGAGGGACATGGCTGCCGCGGACTGGTCCGAAGCCGGCGGTCTTCGCGTTAGGATCGCCGTGCATGCGGGCCGGGCGGTCTCCAGGGGCGGAGACCTGTTCGGCGCAGAAGTGAGCCTGACGGCACGGCTCCTCGCAGCCGCATGGGGCGGCCAGACTCTCCTGACCGAGGAAGCGGCTGGAAAGCTCACGCTGCCGCCGGGTGCCGCGATCAAGGATCTTGGTGTCCACATCCTTCGCAGTTTCGAAGTCTCGCGGGCAATCCTCCAGCTCGAGGGCGACGGACTCCCTTCAGTCGAATTCCCTCCTCTCAGGGCCAGAAACAGCCGCGGAGCCGCAGCTCCGCTCCCTCCTCTCGCTCCACTCCTCGGCCGCGAGAGGGAGCTGGGAGAGCTGTGCGGCCTTCTTCTGGCCCGCTCCGCACGGCTGGTTTCCATCGTGGGGGCCGGCGGCATGGGGAAGACCCGCCTTGCGCAGCAGGTGATGGCTGAGATCCACCCCGAATTCAGGTTCGGCTCCTGCTTCGTCCCCCTTGCTCCCCTGGACAGGCCCGACAGCATCGCAGACGCCCTCGCGGGAGCGCTCAGGCTGAGGATGTACGGACCTGACGAGCCTCTCGCACAGGTGGAGCGGTTCCTTCGCGAAAGAGAGATGCTGCTGGTCCTCGACAATCTCGAGCACCTGGCGGATGCTGCCGATGTCGTCTCGCGCCTCGTCGAGTCCGCGCCGCTCGTGACGTTCCTCGTCACCAGCCGCGAGCGGCTGGGCATATCCTGCGAGCATGTCTTCGAGATAAGCGGTCTCGAATGCCCGCCCCCCGGCTCCTTCGAGGGCAGCGAGAGCTTCGGAGCGGTCAAGCTCTTCCTCGAGAGAGCCAGGGCGCAGATACAGGGCTATGAGCCGTCGGGTCCGGAACTGGAGAGCATCTCGAGACTGGCGGCTTTCCTGCAGGGCATGCCTCTTGCGCTGGAACTCGCGGCAGGATGGGCGAGGCTGATGAGGCCTGCCGAGATACTCGAGGAGACCACGAAGAGCCTGGACTTCCTGGAGAGCGTCCAGAAGGGGGTCCCGCAGAGGCACAGGAGTCTCAGGGCCGTCTTCGAGTACTCGTGGCTGCTGCTGTCCCCCGGGGAGAGACAGGCTCTGGCAAGGCTGTCGGTGTTCAGGAACGCGTTCGACAGAGCCGCCGCATCCGAGGTCGCTCTGGCGGATCTGCCAGTCCTCATGGGGCTTCTCGACAAGTCGCTCGTCCGGGCGAACTCGCCGGGATCCTTCGAGATGGTAGAGGTTGTGAGGCAGTACGCAAGGGAGAAACTCTCGACCGACGGGGCAGACGAGCTTGCGACGCTCGACCGGCACGCCCGCAGCATGCTCTCCTGGGTGTCGACCTCCGGCCTCTGTTCGACCGGCCGTGACAAGAGCAACGCCCTGAAGGCCGCCTCCTCGAGGGCCGGAGACATCAGATCAGCCTGGAAGAGAGCACTGGAGTGTTCGATGCTTGCCGAGCTGGCTGGCGCCGCACCAGGCCTCTTCAGCTTCCTGGACTCGACATGCGCCTATTCGGAGGGGGAAGAGCTTTTCAGGGAGCTCTCATCACTCGCCGGGAGAACCCCCGGGGTCGCACCCGTACTCATCGGAAGAATCAAGACATGGCACGGCTGGATGTCCTACCGCAGAGCATCCTACACCATCGCCGGGAGAATCCTGGAGGAGGCCCTGGCTGTTCTGGAGCCGCTCGACCAGCCGGGCGAGACCTGCTTCGCCCTCTGCGGGAAGGGTCTCATCCTCTACTCCCTCGGGCAGAGCGACGCGCTCATGGAAACCTTCCGCAGGGCCGGCGCATTTGCCGCCAGATCAGGCCTCCCCGACCTCCTGGCCCGGACCGAGACCGGCATGGGACTGGGGCACTACCTCCGCAAGGAGCATGCGGAGGCCAGGGCGCGCTTCAAGGAGGCGATACGCCTGTATTCCGAATCGGGCGACATCTCTAACCATCCCCTTGCCTACACAAACCTCGCCTTCACGGAGATCGAGGCCGGAAGGCTCGACGAAGCCGAAGAGCTAGTACGAGAGAGCTTCGAATGCGCCGAATCCCTGGATGACGATCTCGGCAGGGGGAGCGCCGCACGAGCTCTTGGAGCCGTCGAGATGAAGCGGGGGAGATACGCGGAAGCCGAGACACTTCTCCGCAGGAGCAAGGAGATGTACTCCCGAATCGGCTACGATCTCGGTGAAGCGATCTGCGAGAAAGCGATCGCCGAGATGTTCTGCATCTCAGGGCAATGGGCCCGGGCCAGAGAATACTGCGCAGAGGTCGCATCCCGTGCGCGGAGCAGGGACTGCCAGGTCTTCCTGGCAGACATCCTGAACTTCCAGGGGATGGCGGAGAAGGAGACCGGGAACGTTCTGACCGCGGCCAGGTGCCACAGGGAGGCGCTTCTCCGGGGCAGGGAGAAGGGCGACCGTTCCGCGGTCGGGGAGAGTCTCCTGCATATCGCACGTCTCGCTTCGGAAGGCGGCAGGTCAGATCTCGCGGAACGGATCCTGGTCTGGCTGGCTTCCTCCGGGGACTTGCCCGGGCACTGCCAGGAGGCTGCGCTATCCGCCCTCGGCAGCATGCGCCAGGGCGCCCGGGCGGACTCCGGCGGATCGGAAGCCGGGATGGTGCCCGAGGATCTCGACACGCTGACGGCGGAGATCGAGAAGGGTCTGCCGGTCTGATGAGCATACACGGAAGGGCTGCGGAGCTGCCGCTCCTTCTCTAGCGCGAGAGAAGCTTCCCGAGGCCGGCCGCCTTCTCCGCGGCCTCGGCGTTCCATGCGCTCCAGGCCTGATACAGGAGGAACAGCTCGAGGGTCTCGTGGCGTGCCGCCGGGTCGCCTAGCGCTACCCGCAGGCAGGCATCGGCCTCTTCGGTGCGCCCCTTCGAGGCGAGGGAGGAGGCAAGGATGCGGGAAGCCCTGAGCCTGCTCCTGCCCGAGAGGGAGGGGATAAGCCCCTCCAGGCTCTCCATCGCGCCCGGCACGTTGGCTTCGATCCTCGCACGATGGAGCTGGACATGGCAGTCCCGGGCGGTCAGGAGCGTCCCGCTCTCGAGCTGGAGGGTCCTCCCCGGGAACTCCGCTGCGCGCACCGCCGCCTCCGCCGCCTCGAGCGCCTCCTTGTACCTGTGCCTGGCCGACAGCACCAGCGACCTGAAGTAGTCGCGGGAGGTCTGGGCGCTGACGGCGAAAGCCCTCTCGAACATCTCCCCCGCCCAGCTTCCCCAGCCGTTCACTGTCCCCGAAGGGGCGAACCTGCTGATCGAGATCTCGCGGAACGGCGGTGACGGCTTCTTCTTCACCTGGCGGTGGTACACCAGGGGCATGAGGACCCTCTCCGCAACGGACCCCGGCGCTGTGACAGGCTATCTCGACGACGTGTCCTCGATGCTGATGATAGAGTTCGAGCAGAACCTCGATACCGGGACGTGGGGCCGGACAAAGGCGGAGGGATCCCCGGCGGCACGCTGACGAAAGCTCCCCGCCGCCCGGGCAGTGACCGCTGTCTCTGGTTCAGATTCTTAGCGGAGCCTCAGAGCCCTTGAATCCTCCTGAAGACCCTGCTCCGGCCGCAGATGTCCACTTGCTCGTAGAGAGCGTTGAACGAGCTGTCGAAGAACATGAGGTCCCCGTCCCACTCGATGAAGTACTCGACATCCCTCGAAGCGAGGTAGTTCCCGAACGAGCCCAGCCTCATGCCGTACATCTCGGTGTTGACCTTGCCGTCGGTGTTGATGGTCCTCTCGTGGAAGTAGCCCAGCGTCCCCGACTGGGATGCAGCGACCCATGTGCTTTCCGGGACGTTCGAGAAGACCCAGCCGCAGTGGTCCTCGAATGTCGTGTCTGCGTTGCGTGTGTAGGCATACCCGCCGAATGCCAGGGTGAAGAGGATCGACGAGCCCATGAGGATCTGCCCGGCGGCGGGGCGGAGCCGCTCGAGCGACATCGGGATGACGACTGCCGACGCCAGCGCGAACGGAATCAGGTACCTGTTCATGTACCACTCCGCGTTGAACACGAAGACATAGAATGCAGTGAGCGCGGCGACGAAGACAGGGAAGTAGCCAGTCCTGCGCCATGAGAGGGATTCCGGGAGCCTCTCCGCCGTCCATGCTCTGCGCAGGAGTACCAGGAGCCCGGCGGCCATCGCAGCTTTGATCAGGAACACGGCGATCGAGGCCGGAGTCAGTCCGTCAATCAGTCTGAGCGGAGTGAAGACCACCAGGAGGGCATGGTCGAGGAGCACCTGAGCCGCATACCAGATGTTTTCGAGGATCTCCATCGGGATGCTGAGAGTGCTGTCGGGAACGAAGTGCGTCTGCACAAGCCCCGAGACCGGCAGGGGACTTCCCGTGAGGCTCGTGTTGTAGAGCCACCAGGGGAGCGTGACGGGAAGCCAGGCGGAGAACCATAGCACCGGCCCCCGGAGCATGTTCTTCATGAATCCCCTGCCGCGGTGGACGATCGCGAAGTGCGCCCCCATGGCTCCGCAGAGCAGGCCGGCGTCTATCCTCGCAAGAGTGGCCACGCCCAACAGGAACCCCATCCCCAGCGAGTCGCGGATCCTGAGAGGCTCAAGGCCGGCACGAGCCGCGTAGAACCACGCGATGACCTGGAGAACCAGCAGGTATAAACCAGTCTCGAGCCCGTTCGACATCTGGGTGAGCACTCCGTAGGAGGATGCCCAAAGCGCCGCACCGGTCCAGGCTGCCCTCCCCCCCCCCCCTGTAACACGGATCAGCATGAACATCAACAGTATGCTCGCGGCGTGCACCACGAAGTGCAGGACCTGCACCAGCCGCAGTGCGGTCCAGGGATCGCCGGTGACAAGGTAGGGAAGAGCGCAGACGAATACGAAGAGCGGCTGTATGCCGTTCGTCGGGATCTCGCCGTCCGAGACTGAGAGCCCCCTTCCTTTCGCCAGACTGCGCGAAACGGTCAGGGCATAGAAGCTGTCGTCCCTGAAGGGTCTGTCGGTCAGCATGTCGCGGGTTCTGAAGATCGCACAGAGGTGCATGCCCGTCCCGACCGCAAGTGATGCAATGATCAGGAAGCGCGTGACCCTGTCCACACCGGCTCCGATCTCTCCCGTCGGCACCCTACCGCGAGAGAAGCTTCCCGAGGCCGGCCGCCTTCTCCGCGGCCTCGGCGTTCCATG
>CAZMTK010000015.1:0-37132 GCA_964569245.1 uncultured bacterium
CCGTTTTCGTAGTACAGGCCGTCGGGGAACAAAAGGTCTATCAGCGTGGCTACGTCGTCGGTTCCCGGCACCTTGTACATTCCTTGACTTCGCACCACCCCCGGCCCATCATCTCGAGGAAGCACTTGATGCCCGAGGGAGGTGCAAGGTGCGGTCGCTCAACCTCATCCTCCTTGCGGTCGGTGTCGCCCTCTCCGGCTCCCCGCCTTCCAACTCCATCCCGGTGATCGCCATGAAGTCCGGTCAGGACTCCACGATGGGCGACATCACCCTCGACTTCCTCTGCATGCTCTCCTGGCACTACTTCGACGGCATCGAGATCCAGGGCTGGACGGGCTGCGAGCCCATGACGACGGTCGCCGACATGTGCGACCGGACCGGCATGTACGCCACGGTGTCGCCCATGTACATCGGGCACCTGGGCGACCTGTTCTGCGACGACAACTGGGCGCGCGGCTCCGCGGCGATCGGTGCCGTGAACGCCTTCGTACAGAGCAGCGACTCGGGGAAGAGCATCACGGCCGCGCAGGACGCCGCAGCGATGCGGGACACCCTGATCCATTACTGCCGGGCGCTCATCGACGACGAGGGCGGCTGGGAGACTCTGTGGTACTACGACACATGGAACGAGGCGCCGGCCTGGCAGAGGAACCGGATGGTCTCGGAGGCTTTCGACTACGACGACTACTACCCCGGCATGTTCACCCAGGACACCTCGATGAGCGAGGCCCTCGACACCGGCGTGTGGTCGTGGACGAGCTGGATGCTCGACAGCCTGGGCTCGGAGCACCCCCTAACCTCGACGTTCAGCACGATGCACAGGTTCTGGCCGGACAGATGGGCATGGTTCCCCGAGCAGCCCGACTCGCTCGGCCCCGACTTCCACACGCAGGCGAGCTCGGTAAGGGCGTTCATCGGCACGATGTACCAGGTGTACGATCCTGCACCACCCATTCCCGGTGCCGTCGCCAACCGGCCGGAAGTGCTGGGATGCAACGCCTACCCGTTCCGGCAGGCGGGCGTAGAGTGGGAGGCGGATAGTGGTGAAACCTCTCTCGGCGACAGCCTTCACACGTGGATGCTGGAGCACTACGAGGAGGCTCTGGACTCCACGATAGTCACGGCCTCGAGAGAGCTCGACAGTCTCGGCAACCCCTTCCCCGTCCACTACCATCCCCAGGCGTTCGGAAGGGTAGGCGGCACACAGATATGGAACAGCCCATCTGCGGACAGCCTTGTTTACGGCTCATACACCTATCGCCTCCCCTCGCCTGCGGAGTTCCGGATGCTGTGCCACCTCGCCCTGCTGCGTCAGGCCAGGGGCATCTTCCCCTACAGCATCAGGAGCTACTCGGAGGGCGCGGTGGTCTTCGACGCCGGGCTGCTCGACGAACACCTCGTCCCCTTCGGGGCGCCCCCCGAGGAGTGGTACTACTCCGGGCGCAGCCACGACGACTTCCACTACGCCCCTCCCGACCTTATCCCGCCGTTCCGCGACGGCTTCGACCCGCTGTGCGACCTCCCGCAGCAGCCCGGCACATCAGGAGAGCGCAGCGAGGAGGATTACCTCGAGTGGAAGTTCGACGCGTACGGCAGGCTGTGGGAGGGCCTGCGGGGCACCCTGGGGGAGATAGCCGTCATGGCACCCGAGCTCTCCGGCCTGTGGTGGTGGCGGGGCTTCGAGGGCGAGGCGGAGATCGTCCACCCCGATACCACGCTTCCCGTGCTCTATCTCTCCCCGGAGATCAGGGTGTTCACCGACGGCGGGGAGAGCCGCGCATGGTTCTACTACGTCAACCGCTACTGCAGGGAGGCGGACTGCGAGTTCGAGATCAGCGCGGACGAAGGCGACTTCCCGGAGGGCGCCCTGTCGGAGCTGGCGCTGGACCACGGTCGCAGGCTTCTCATCCCGGTCTCGGTCGAAGGCGGCACCTTCCACTTCCTCGACACCCTCGAGGCCGGGCAGGGGCGGCTGGTGGAGTTCGTGCCGGAGGAGACGGATGCGGAGATACGGATCACCCGCCCCGACGTGTACGTCGCCCCGGGAGGCCCGCAGGCACCCGTGCGCGACTTCCGGTTCACCGCGGGGGACGAGCTGGACATACGGGCGGTGTTCTACAACCTGGGGACGGAGAGCGCCGGGCGCGTGGCGACGGAGCTGTACGACCTGACGGAGGCCGAGTCGCTCTACGCCTGTGCCGTGTCACTGCCCGGGCTCTCCACGGAAGGTTACGCCTGCGCGTGCGACACGGCCTCGTACCTCTGGGACACCTCGCCCGGAGATGCCGGAGTGCACCGCCTGCGGATAGCGGCGGAGGAGCTGGACGGCGAGGACGGGCGGGACAACTACGTAGAGGTGGTGTTCCTGCTTGATCCGCCGGACTGGGCGGCGGAGGTCCGCGGGGACGCCTGGGACATGACGGAGGCTTCGTCCGGCGCGCCCGGCTGGGAGACCTGGGACGTGGAGTCGCTTGAGGGCTGGGGAGGCTTCACCGACTCGGTCGGGGGGATGTTCGAGGGCGTGATCGCCGCCGACAGCATGGCGTGCAACCGGCTGCACCTGGCGGTGCCGGGGCCTTCGTCCGGCTGGATAGACGCCTCGGTGTACGACCGGCTGGAGCTCGCGGCATGGCTGGGTGCGACCTGCGAGCTGTGGCTGGGCTGGGTGTCGGAGAACGACCGGGCCGACAGCTGTCTGGTGGACGGGCTGGATGCCGGCTGGGGGGTGCGCGGGCCGTTTGACATGGGCGGGAGCCTTCCCGATAGTCTGTTGAAGGACCTCTGGATAGGGTTCAGGGACGACGCTGCCGAGGAGGGCCTTGCGGCCCGCATCGGCCGGGTGAGGCTCACGGAGTAGAGGAGGAAGGGAGATGAGACGGGTGTTGCACATCCTGGCCGCCTTCCTCTCCGCCTCCGCGGCCCTCGCCCAGGCCCCGGGCATAGTGTGGGAGCGCTACTACCCGCTTTACGGTTTTGGAACTCCCTGGAGCATACGCACAAGAGGCTCCGACGAGTTCGTCGTGGGATTCAGCGCCTCGAACGACATCACCGTGCTCCGCTGGTTCGATCTCGACGGGGACACCCTGGGCTCCGGCGACACTCCCTGGTACAGGTCCGGGATACTTTCTCTAGAGGTGCTGGATGACGGGGGAGTGGTAGCGACGGGATGGGGATACCCGGTCGAGTCGTCGCCCGATGAAGTGCTCATGCTCGCGAGATTCGCACAGGACGGAACCTGCCTCTGGGCACGGTCCTACGACATTCCGGGAGCCGAAGACCGCGGGCTGGACGTGGATCCGCTGCCTGACGGGGGCTTCGCGGTGTGCGGCTACACCGAGACCGACGGCGACAAGGACGCCTGGGTCATGCGCACCGACAGCCAGGGCGATACCCTCTGGTCCGTCCAGTGGGGATGGATCTACAACGACGCTGCGGTTTCCGTTTTCTATTCGAACGATGGGTTGACAGCCCTCATGAAGGGACGGCTCCCGGAAAGCGGTGGCGGAAGACCGCATCTCGTCAGGTACGATATGGACGGCGAGATCGAGTGGATGGAGTACGAAAACTATACTGGAACCCCTGGCGGGATGTGCGAGGCCGTGCCCGATGGATATGCCATGCTCGTGGACAAGACCATCTATCGACTCGATCCATTGGGGAGCATCCTCTGGGAGAGGAACATCCCGGCCGATGGCGAGAGCTGGGAGATGTACGCGATCGAGCCCGCAATCTGGGACGGGTTCATCGTCGCGGGATACGATGATGCTAGGATAGAGCCCTGGGAGGACGATCCCAATGCATACCTGGGACGCGTGTCCAGCACAGGGGAGACCATGTGGACCGTAAGCATAGAGAAAGACGAAAGCTGCGAATTCAGAGATGCTATTCAGTTGCCACAGGGTGGTTACATCGCCGTGGGAAGGTATCTGCCGGTACCTAGCCTATTCTACCTCGTCCGTTTCGAGCCCGAGACGGGGGTCGGTGAACAGGAGCAGCCTGCTCCCCTCCTTGCGATCGGGTCATGCGTACCCAATCCGGGAAGGGGCTCGGTCTCGATAAACTGGACTTCGGCCGGGCCGGGCGATACCGAGCTCACCGTGTTCGACATCTCAGGCAGGGTGGTCGGCAGGTCCGGCATGGGAATGCTGGCCGCCGGCGAGCACTCCTCGATCTGGTCTTCGCAAGGGCTGCCCTCGGGCTGCTACATCGTCCGGTTGACCTGCGGGGCGCAGTCTGCCTCTGCGAAGATCCTTCTTCTGAACTGAAGAGGGCTCGACGGCTGCGATCAAGTTACTCGTGGTCCATGACCGGATCTCGACCGGATTCTTCTGAACGAGACTTGCTCCTTCGTCCAGTCAGCACCATCCTCCCCTAAGCTCCCGCTCCGTCACCACTCGTCTCTCGTCGCAATCAGGGACTTCGGGGTCAGGGTAAAGTATGTAAAGCAACTGTTTGAGAAATGATCGTAACTCATTATCTGTCATCTTATTATAGAGTCATGTTCTCGTCGATTATTTGGTAGATTTAGCGTCAAATATTTCGATAATATGATGTTGTACAGGAGATCCAACCGAGTTACTTTACAAACTTTGCCCTGTACCCGGTTGATCTGACTCCGTATGACCCTTCAAGAGAAAGGCCGCTGCTGGTGCAGCGGCCCTCCCACACCTCGACCCGGAGCTTACCTGGTGACGGCCACCCGCGTGACGGACTGGAAGTCCGCACTCCGCACCCGGACGAAGTACACACCCGAGCCCAGAGCCGAGCCGCCTTCGTCACGAGCGTCCCAGTAATGGCTGTTGGACCCGGGCTGCAGCACGCCCAGTTCCCGGGTGTCTGCAAGACGTCCCGCCGTGTCATAGATCTCGAGAGTCACCGGAGAAGACCCGGTGCTCTGGAAAGTCAGGCTCGCACCGGTAACTACCGGGTTGGGCGAGACGACGAGAGACAGGCTGCTGCCGGGAATGATGTCGCCCATGGGAGGCTCCGTGCCGACAGCCTCTCCCCAGCGGGCGACGTAGTTCGCGGAGCTGCCCCCGGCCTGTGTGAAGAGAAGCCCGCGACATACACGTCCGCACCGCTGACAGCGATGGACTGCACGGCGTTGTTCACACCGCTCCCCAGCGCACTCCAGGCGCCGCCGTCCCAACGGGCGATCTGATTGGCGGGTACGCCCCCGGCCTGTGTGAAATACCCTCCTACGTAGACATCGGTGCCGTTCGCGACGACTTCTCTCACCTGGTTGTTCACGCCGGTTCCCACGGAATGCCAGGCGCTTCCGTCCCAGCGGGCGATGTAGCTGGCGGAACCGCCTCCGGCAAGGGTCATCTCGCCGCCCACGTACACATTCGATTCGCTAACTGCGACCGAGATGACATAGTCATTGCAGCCGCCTCCGAGCGGATGCCAGGAAGCTGCCGCGTTCTCCCCGTCAGCGAGAGGAACTGGCTCCCAGCCGGGATGTCCCTCGTCTGCGAACGACAAAACCGAGCCGAACAGCAGAAGGCCGACTACAAGGTGTGGTGCTGTCTTGTCTTCCACTCCGTCTGATCTGGGGTTGAATCGATGCAAGACTCTTCTGCAAGCATGGTTAGATGCAGTCGGACAATCCTGCTGTCAATGAACAGCCATTCTGCGGCAGCAGTTCCTGCCATGGAGCTTGGAGAGCACTGCCCGCTGGACTGAACGCAGAAGGGTCAGGGCACGATGCTCACAGTTCCGTAGAGCCCGGGCACCAGCAGGTTGCCGTGATCCTCGATAGAGACGGTGAGCGGCAGCAGGTTCGTGACCGGGTCTATCCCGGGCGAGACCGTTGTGACCACCCCCGCGAACCGCTCGCCGGGCAGGGCCGAAGTCTCGAACCAGGCTTCTGCGCCGGGCCGGACGGATCCGATGCTGTACTCCGGCAGGAGCACCCTGGCCACGAAACCCGACCCGCCGGTGAGCATAAGGATGGGATCTGTGCCGGCCATGCCTCCCTCCGAAGCCCATACCCTGCCGACGACGCCTTCGAATGGTGCCTGCACGACCGAGGCATTCCGCCCCGAAACAGCCCCGGACAAGCCGGCAATGGCAGCTGCAAGCGCGGCCTCGGCGGCCTCCAACGCTGTGCGCGCCCCCTCAAGCTCAAGCTCGCTGATCGCACCGGCTTCGAAGAGACTCAGGCACCTCCGGTAGTCGAGCCTCGCATTCTCAGCAGCGACTCGGGCAGCTTCCACCACCCGGGCGCTCGACGAAACGGCGCCTTCCGCCACCGCATCCCCGGACAGCGACACCAGAACCTGGCCGGGAAGGACGCTGTCACCCTCATCTACATTCACTGTCTGCACCCTCCCGCTTCCGAAGAGGAGCGCTTCCTGCGCCGCTTCCAGCCTGGCGCTCACACGAATGGTGTCGGCCTCAGAGGAGGAATGGTCGCAAGAGACCGCGTCGCCGGGCCTGCTGTTGGGGGCGCCTGGCCCTCCGCCGCAGGCCGCGGCGGCCAGCAGCAAGGCGGCAAGTTCCGTCCTCCTGATCACTCCCTCCCCTCCTTCCGACCCATAAGTCCGGCGTACATCGCCGGGAGAACCAGGAGGGTCAGCGGGGTGGCGACGACCATCCCGCCGATCACTGTGAGCGCCATGGGCGACCAGAGATTCGAGTTCCCCCCTGTCGACAGGGCGAGCGGAAGCAGGGCCAGAACCGTTGTCGTCGAGGTCATCAGCACCGGCCTCATGCGCCTGCGGCCAGCCTCGACGACCGCTGCCGCCGGGTCCATTCCCTCCTGGCGCCTGAGCTGGTTGGCGAAGTCCACGAGGACTATCCCGTTGTTCACGACGATGCCGGCCAGCATCAGGATTCCGATGAGCGAGGTCAGACCTACGGTCGCACCGGTGACGAGGTGTATGGCGACCACTCCTATGAGCCCCATGGGGATTGCGAAGATGAGGAGGAAGGGTTCGACCAGGGACTCGAACTGTGCGGCCATCACCATGAACACGAGTCCGGCGGCGACCAGGATGGCGATGGTCATGCTGGCGAAGGACTCCTGCTGCTCCGGTATGTCGCCCAGGAGCTCCCATCGGCTTCCTCCGAGATCAAGGGTGTCCATCATGGCGAGGATGTCTCTTCCAACATCCCCGAGGGGTCTTCCCTCGATCCCGCACGATACGAGGACGGCCCTGCTCCTGTCGCGATGCCATATCATCTGCGGCACCTGGCTGGACACGAAGCAGCCCCAGCTCTCGAGCGGCGCCCCGAAGACGGGCAGACCCATCACCCTCTCGACAGTGGAGACGCTCCTCTCCGGGAAGGAGATGTGCACGTCCATGGCCCGCCCCGACTCGTAATATGTCGAGGCATCCACTCCCATAACGCCGATGGTGACTTCGGAGGCTATCGCGGCCGGGCTCCTGCCGCGCTGCGAGAGCACTGCCGGGTCGGGGACGAATTCCATCTGCCCTACCCACTCGTCCAGCGAGGAGGTGTGGTCCACAGTGCCCCGTATTTGGGACAGGGCGCTCACCAGCCGGTCGCCCAGGGTTCTGAGACTGTCGAGGTCCTGCCCGTACACGGCGAGCATGACGGGATGCTCGGTGCCTATGGGGGTTCCGTCGAAGATGCTGTAGGAGAGCCCCGGAACCTCGTCGAGGACCGCGCGGCACCGGTCCATGTACTCCCCGGGAGGGGCTTTCAAACGAGACTCCCTGTCAAGATACAGCGTCAGCTCGAGCCTGCTCGAAGCGTCCGACCCGAACGCGGCCGCGAGACCGGAAGACCTGCCGACATCCATCCTGGAATGGAGGAGATCCCCCGGCTCGAACACTGCGGTCAGCGAATCCTCCAGAGCGGCTGCGAGGCTGTCCGTCGTGCCGAGAGATGTTCCCGGAGGCGCCGAAGCCGTTATCGTGATGGCGCCTTCCTTGAGGTCGGGCAGGAGCGACGTGGGCAGGAACTTCATGATGACCGCAGACACGACGAAGAGCGAAAGGGTCGAGAGAACGGTCCTCCTCCGGTGCGAGACGCACCACGCGAGCGCCTTCGCGTAGAACTCCTCGAGCCCTTCTATCGCCTTCTGAACCGCAAGCAGCGGCGAACCCCTCCTGTGAGTCTTCACGAGGCGTCCGGACAGCCCCGCCAGCAGAGGGATGAGGCTCAGGCTGACGAACAGGCTTATGAAAAGCGCGCTGATGATCGTGAGCGACAGGTCCCTGAAGATCTGGCCGGTAAGCCCCCTCACGAAGAGCATGGGGATGAACACGGCCACCGTCGTCAGCGAGGAGGCAGCCACGGCACCAGCGACCTGCCCGGCTCCCCTCTCGGCGGCTTCCAGCGTGCCCTCGCCGCCCTTTCTCCTTCTGTGGATGTTCTCCAGCACCACTACGGAGTTGTCGAGTATCATTCCAATAGAAATGGAGAGGCCGGCGAGAGAGAGGATGTTGAGGTTCACGCCCAGCGCGTACATGGCGAAGAACGTGGTGACGAAGGACAGGGGCATGGAGATGCTCACTATGCCGGCGTTCACGGGGGAGCCGAGGAACAGCACCAGCACGGCGGCAGCCAGGAACATGGCAAGGATGCCGCTCTGAACCAGCGAATCCGAGGCGGAACGCACGAAGTCCCGCTGGTTGTAGACGATATCCACGTCGAGCCTTCCGGCGTATTCACGAGAGATCCGGTCCAGCTCCTCAGATACTCTGTCGCACGTGTCCACCGAGTTTGCGTCGGCGCTCTTCCTGACGACAAGAAGTACAGTGTTCACGCCGTCGAGCGTCGTGATGCTCGTCTTCTCCTCGAAGCCGTCCTCGACCTGGGCGACGTCGCCCAGCCGCACGGGCACGCCCCCCGAGGCGCCCACGACCAGCGAGCGGATCTCTTCGAGGCTGTGGAACCCGCTGGCCAGGCTAACAGGAACCTCGATTCCGTCGTCGTCTATCTGGCCTCCCGGCATGTCGGCGTCAGCCGCCGCGAGCGCTCCGTACACCTGGGACAGAGGGATCGATCTCTCCCAGATCAGAACAGGGTCCACCAGCACGTTCACCTGGCGAACCTCGCCGCCGGACACCGCCACGCTGGCAACGCCTTGAACACGGCTGAGCACGGGCTGTATCTCGTCCTCCACCAGCCTGCGCAGCTCCGGCGAACCCAGGGTGCCGCTGGAGAAGCTCGCCACCAGAAGAGGCTTCATGCTGCTCTCCATGGCGAAGATGTAGGGGTCCGTGGCGTTGCCGGGCAGGGCGGCCCGTACCTGGTCCACCATCTCCTTGACGTCCTCCATGGCCTTGTCGATGTCCGCACCCGATCCGAGCTCGATCGTGACAAGGCTGAGGGATGCCCTGCTCTCCGACTCCACGGAGCTCACGTCCTCTATCCCGCTGACAGCCTTCTCTATCTCTTCCGACACAAGTGTCTCTACCTCGCCGGGACCAGCTCCCGGGAGCGCGGTGATGACGCTGATGACTCCGAGGTCCACCTTCGGGAGGTAGTCCAGGCCTAGCCGGGCCGCGCCGAACGCGCCTGCACCTGCCATGAGGACATAGACCATGAGGAAGGCGATCCTGCGCCTGACGGCGAGCCCGGGAAGGCTCATCTCCCCGCCTCCCTGACAAGGCTGCCGTCGGCAATCCTGTTGATGCCTGTCGTCACGATCGTGTCACCCGCGCTCAGCCCGCAAAGGACCTGCCAGGAGAAGCCGTTCCTGATTCCCAGGGTCACCTCCCTGAACCTGGCGATTCCATTCTCCACGACAGCGGCCCTCCACTCCCCGGACGGGGCTCTCTCAAGAGCCGACTGGGGAACGACGATGGCGTCGGACACCGTATGCAGAGCGACGATCGCCGTGCAGCCCATTCCGGGCCTCAGTCTGCCCGAGGGGTCAACGAACTGCGCTCTCGCCGAAACAAGGCCGGACAGAGGATCAGCCGAGGGCGAGACGGACGAGATGGACCCCGCGAAGAGTTCTCCGGGAAAGACGGGGGTTTCCAGCACCACCGGCAGTCCGGGCTCGAGATCACCGAGCCTGGATGGCGCAAGCAGCAGTTCGGCTTCGAGAACGCCGCCTCCGGCCAGGGCGACCAGGCTTCCCGCCGCGGGATTGCCCACCCTTGCCCAGACCCTGGACACGGTGCCGTCGAACGGCGCGCGTACAAGGCCGGTCGAAGCCTCGGACACGGCCCGGCTGTAGCCCGCCCGGGCCAGCCCTGCCGACGCGGAGGCCGATCTCTCGTCGGCCATGGCCTGCTCCAGGGCACTCAGCGGCACGGCTCCAGACTCGAAAAGGGCGGCCGTTCTGTCCAGGCGGGTTCGCTGGTAGTCCGCGGCTGCTGCCGCGGCGGAGAACATCGCCGCTGCGGCGGCCACTTCCGCCTCGTGCATCCCGTCGGTTTCGAGGGAGACCAGAAGGTCGCCCTCGCGGACATGATCGCCTTCAGTCACGAACACTCCTGCCACGGCTGCCGGAACGGACACGCTGAGGACAGCCTCGTCGGAACCCTCAAGCCTGCAGGGCGCGATGACGATGAGCGAGATCGGGGAAGGCTCTATCACCTGCGTCCTCACCGGGACGGCTCCCGGCTCTCTTGCGCCGCCGTCTCCGCACCCGGCAAGGAAGAACGCCAGCGCCATGGCGATGGCCGGTGATCGGACTCTTCTCATCGAAGGCCCAGCCCCTTCGTCAGTATCTCCATCGCTCCGGCGATGAACCTGTCGTCAAGGCTCCTCCCCCGGCTCCCGCCATCCATCCACCGGGCGAGATAGCGCTTCGCGGAGAACCAGTGCAGAATCAGCGAGAGAAAGATGACGGGGATCAGCCCCGGCTCTACGTCGGCTCTTATAAGACCCTTCGACTGAAGCTCCCTGATGCGCTCCAGAACCTTTCTTCTGAGGATCTCCTCCGGGTAGTCGATCTCGACCTCCTGGTCCAGGTCGAGCCAGGCGAAGAGCCTCACGAGCCTCGGATGATTCCTGAAGAATTCGAAGAAGCCGTTCCGCCCTGTGACGAGCTGGGCGATCGTTTCGGGATCGTCGGCGGAAATGGTCTCATAGAGCTTCTCGAGGACGCCGGCCCTGTCGTGGTATCCCTTCACTATCTCGAGCCACAGGGCCTGCTTGGAATCGAAATGATGGTAGATGAGGCTCTTGGCAATTCCGGCCTTTTCGGCGATCTCGTTCATGGATGTGCCCGCGAAGCCCTTCTCGAGAAAGAGGTCCTCGGCAACCTCCAGAATCCTCTCCCTGCCTGCTGCAAGAGACATGCCTCGCCCCCCCGCTGACTGACCGTTCGGTCAGTTATAGGAAAACGCCGTCAATGCGTAAAGAGGGGCAGCCCGAGGCTGCCCTCAAGAGCAGAAGATTCGTGATAAGACCGGCCTCAGGCTGTCGGGAGACGCGGACGGGAGAATCACAGGCGCGCCGGCCATGGCTTCCTGATGATTCAGAAACCGCCTTGCGGGGCGAGAGCATCATGGAGCCGGATGACTCGACCCGGCAGATCGGATGGTGCGGCGCCTGCCCGATGCGTCGTCCCCTCATGCCTGCTGATTCTTCCGGTTCTGCTTCAGCCTTGTCTCGCGGCATTCCAGGCCGACTCGGCGACAACGGATCCGATGCCGCGCGACATAGTGATGCCGCCTCCCGGTGAGATGGGGCCTGACATCCCGGGGCCCGTCCCGGGTCTGCCCACCTCTCCTCCGGACGGTCCCCAGAGCGGTGACTCGTGGCTCTGGTGGCTATGGATGGGAGAGACATGGCCGCCGCAGTTCAGGCAGCTCCCTTGCACGGTTCGAGGAATCGGGGACAGATGCTACGTCGTGATGAGAGATGACGAGTGGCTCGTGGACATCGCCCAGGAGGTTGTCAACGTCATCATCGGCAGCTGGGACAACTGGAGCATCGGCCCGTGGCCGGCGAAGGGCATATACGAGCTTGACAGCCTCGCCTTCGGTGCGCCGCCCGACGAGCTCGACAGGGACCCCAGGATCTACCTGCTCCGTCACAACGCCGGCATGATCGCGGGCGGCTGGTTCTTCATGTTCGACGAGTACCCCGAGGGAACCTTCCCTGGCTACCACAGCAACGAGTGCGAGGTCTGCCATCTGAATCCTGTGAGCCCCGGCGGACCGAGCGGCGAGATGATGCTGGCGGTGGCTGCTCACGAGTTCGAGCACATTATCCACTGGCTCTGTGACGAGAACGAGTCGAGCTGGATGGACGAGGGGCTGGCCTAGCTGGCGATGTGGCTCTATGGGGCCCCCGATCCAGCTGTGATCACTTGGGACGGATGCGACAGGTTCATCCGTCGCCCGCCCGAAGCGCCGTCCATCGGCAGGTCCATGCAGATGCCGCAGTGCTTCGACCGGCCTCGGTCCCAGAAGCGCCCGGCAGAATGAATGCAGTCTTGTGAACATGGGCCGCCATGCCCAGGCCAGCCATGGCAGTCGCATCAGGGGCGTCGAAGCATCGGGCCGAGCATGATCAGGTTCCCGCGAAGATCTCCTCGTCCAGGTCGCGGAACTCCCCGGTGGCGGTGAAGACTATCCGCTCGCAGATGTTCACGATCCGATCGCCTGCACGCTCGAGGTTGTGGGATATCCAGTTCAGATGCAGCGCCTCGGCGATGCCGCGATGATCCTCCATCACGAAGGTCATGATCTCCCGCTGGATCCTGTCGTTCAGCAGGTCTATCTCGCGATCCCTCGCCGCGACCTCCTTCGCGCGTTCCACCGACCCCTCGATCAGGGCCTTCATGGAATCCTCCAGCATCAGGCAGACCTTTTCGGCCGCGATCGGTATCGTCACCAGCGGGCGGCAGAGCGGCCTTGCCCCCATGGCGATGTTGATCCTCGCTATGCCTTTGGCGTAGTCCCCTATCCTTTCTATCTCGGTAGCTATCTCTAGGATCGAGAAGAGCGCCCTGAGATCGCCCGCCACCGGCTGCTGGGTCGCGATGAGCATGAGGCACTTCTCCTCGATGTCGTAGCGCATCCGGTTGATCTCCTCGTCGGCCTCGACGAGCCTTCCGGATGCGTCAACATCCCTGGAGACGAGATGCCTCATCGAATCCCTGATGGCGCGCTCCACCCGGCCCGACATCGTCACGACCTCTTCCCGTATCTCCAGTATGCCTAGCTCCAGGTGCTCCCTGTGCATGAGCCTTCCCCTCTAGCCGAAACGGCCCGAGATGTAGTCTTCGGTTCTGCTGTCCTTCGGCGTCGTGAACATCTGCTTCGTGGGCCCGAACTCCACCAGGTTCCCCGACCTCTTATCGTCGGTCATGAGGAAAGCCGTGAAGTCGGACACCCTCGCCGCCTGCTGCATGTTGTGCGTGACGATCACGATGGTGTACTTCTCCTTGAGCGTCTGGAGAAGCTCCTCTATCTTCATTGTAGCGATGGGGTCGAGCGCCGACGCGGGCTCGTCCATCAGGATCACCTCGGGCTCTACCGCAAGAGCTCTGGCGATGCAGAGCCTCTGCTGCTGACCACCCGAGAGGGAGAGCGCCGATTTCTGGAGATCGTCCTTCACCTCGTCCCAGAGCGCTGCCGACCGAAGGCTTCGCTCGACGATGGCTGCAAGCGACCTGCCGTCTCTGGTCCCGTGCAGTCTGGGACCGTAGGCCACATTGTCGAAGACAGACTTCGGGAACGGGTTCGGGCGCTGGAACACCATCCCGACCCTGCGTCTCAGGCTGACGACATCCTGGCTGAAGATGCTCGTTCCGTCGAGAAGGATGCTTCCGGTGACCCTCACTCCGGGGATGAGCTCGTTCATCCGGTTGAAGCTGCGGAGGAAAGTGCTCTTCCCGCATCCGGAAGGACCTATGACGGCTGTTATCATGTTCGATTCGATGTCCATCGTGATCGAGTTCAGCGCACGGAAGCTCCCGTAGAACAGGGAGTAGTCGATCGTCCTGATCCTGTGCTCCGGCATCCTAGCTCCTGCCCCCCGCGGAGAGTCTTCTCGAGGCTGCGTTTATCGCGACATTGATGGCGATGATGCAGGCGACGAGCACGGCTCCGGTGGCCATGGCCTTCTCGAAGGCCCTGGTCTCCATCGCGAGGTAGTAGACGTGAAGGGCCATCGTTCTTCCCGAGGACGTTATCGAAGTCGGGGTGCGATAGCTTCCCCCGAGCGTGACGTAGAACACTGCGGTCTCGCTGATGATCCTGCCTACGCCAAGGATCATGCCCGTGGTGATTCCCGGAACCGCGGATGGCAGGACAACCTTTCGAACGGTCTCCCACCTCGTCGCACCGAGGGAAAGCGATCCCTCCCTGTAGGATTGCGGAACCGCCTTCAGTGCCTCCTCGGTCGTGCGGATGACAACCGGCAGTATGAGGCACGCTCCGGCCAGAGAAGCCGAGAGCAGGGAGAAGCCGAAGTGCATGAGCGTCACGAACAGTGCGTATCCGAACAGCCCGAAGATGATCGACGGCACTCCGGCCAGGGTCTCGACGCCGAACCTAGAGGTTCTCACGAGCAGCTTCATGAACCTGTTCTGCATGCTCCCAGCATACTCGACCAGGAAGACCCCTGCCCCGATTCCGAGGGGGGCGGCGACGGCGAGGGTCATGATCACGAGGCAGAGAGTGGCGACTATTGTGGATGAGATTCCGCCCTCGCCGGAGAGCCCGCCACGGGGCGGCGTAGTGAAGAAGGACAGGCTGAGCTGGGGGATGCCCTTCACCATGACGTATCCGACAACGGAGGCCAGAACAAGCACGCTGAGCATGGCGGCGATCCAGAGGAGCGAGAGGGCTGCGGCCTGCGAGATCTTCCTGCCGGCAGGGCTGCGGGAGGCCATCAGCCCCTCCTCATGCCCCGGGCGAGGAGCGCCCTTGCAGATGCGTTCACTATCATGATCAGCACGAAGAGCACTACGCCGGTCGCGAACAGGGCGTCGGCATGGAGGCCTGTCGCGTAGTTGATCTCCACCGCGATGTTCCCGGTGAGCGTGCGGGCCCTGCTCAGGAAGATCGTGAGGGGGTTAGACGTAGCCGCCTCGGGCATCATCACGGAGTTCCCTATCACCATGATCATCGCGATGGTCTCGCCGAGGGCGCGCCCCAGACCCAGAACTACAGCGGCGAGGATTCCCGACCGGGCTGCGGGCACCGTGACACGCCTGAGGGTCTCCCAGCGGGTGGCTCCGAGCGCGAGCGAGCCCTGCCTGTACTCCTCTGGCACCGAGCGTATGGCGACCTCGGCCACGCTGGCGATCGTGGGCAGTATCATCACGGCGAGCACCATCGAAGCCGACAGCAGCCCGAATCCTGCGTTACCGGGCACGTCTATGCCTCGGACCATCGGCACGAGGACCACCATGCCGAACAGGCCGAACACCACCGACGGGATCCCGGCGAGGAGCTCGATCGATGGCTTCACAACACCGCGAACCCACCCCGGCGCCACTTCGGCGAGGAACACTGCGCAGCCCAGCGCGAGGGGAAGCCCAAGGGCTATCGCACCGAGGGTGACGAGGCCCGATCCGGCTATCATGGCCAGCAGTCCGTAGAGCTCCTGCCCGGGTCTCCACTCGGTCCCGGTGAGAAGCCGTACGAAACCTATCTCCCTGAAGGCGGGCATAGCCTCCTTCAGCGTGAAGAGGCCTATCATCAGGACGATGGTCACGGATACCAGGGCGGATCCCAGGAGAACCACGCCCATCGCCCTGTCGGTGAAGCGCTTCAGAGAGCTTCTTGCTGAATTCGTCGACGTCATCTCCGCCGTCATCCTGTGCAGGCCTCGCGGGGGGAGGCCGGCAGAACCGGGTTTCCTGAACGGTGCTTCCTGAATGGTCCGTTCCCGGCCGTTGCCAAGCGGATACGAGGAGGGTACCAGCTCACGAGCGCCGCATTCGGAATCCAGACTCCACCGACCTCCAGGCTCATTACGTCACACTCCAGCCTACTGGACGGGCAGGTATCCCTCGTCGGCAACGATGGCCTGGCCGTCCGCGCTGTAGATGAAATCGAGGAAATCCCTCGCGAGAGGCCCGGGCTCGCCCTTCGTGACCATGTTGAGAGGACGTACGACGGGATACGCCCCGCTCGAGGCATTCTGGGGAGTCGGTGCGACCCCGCCTATCGAAATCGTCTTCACAGAGCCGTTCACGTAGCCGAACGAGAGGTAGGCGATCGAGCTGGGCGTTCCAGCCACGGTGGTCAGCACGGCCCCGTTCGAGGGCTGGAGGATCGCGGCAGCCGAGATCACCGCACTATCGCCCATCACCATCTCCTCGAAGGCGCCCCTGGTTCCGGAACCCTCTTCGCGCGAGACGACCACGATGGGGCGGTCGGGCCCGCCCACCTGCCGCCAGCTCACGATCGTTCCGGCGAAGATTCCCCTGATCTCTTCGAGCGTCAGATCGCCGACAGTCACGTCCGGGCTGGCGATGATCGCTATGCCGTCTCTCGCGATGGTATGGACCACGAGATCGGTAAACTCCTCGAACTCGCTCGTCTTGATGTCCCGGGAGACCATGCCGATGTCCGCGGTGCCCTGCCCGGCCGAAGTCACGCCGACACTCGACCCGCCGCCCTGGACGTTGATCAGGACCTCCGGCTGAAGGGCTTCGTATGCTCCGGCGAGAAGCTCTGCAACTGGCTGGACGGTGGTCGAGCCGACCAGCGTGAGCTCGCCTCTGAGGTCTCCGGTCGTGCCGGGGGAGGTGGAGCCCCGATTCCCTGATTCTCCCCCGGGTTCACCGCACCCAGCGGCGATCAGCAGGACCAAGCCGCAGGACAGCAGCCTTTCTAATCCTCTTCTCATCTAGTCGTCCTCTCGATGGTCCGGGGCGGTGCCGGAGGCGACCTCCGCCTCCGGCCCGCGCCGTCTCTCTACCACTTGTTCCAGATCGTCAGCCTCACGATCGCGTCGGAATCGGGAGCTTCGAGCCCCTCCTCCTCGGGGTCACCGTAGGACACATACTCGACATTCGGAATGAGCTGGAAGTCGGGCACCGGGGAGTAGGCGACGCCGGCTACGATGGTGTTAGTGGGGGCGAAGTCGGCCATCCGGAAGTACTGGATTCCGTCTGCCGAGGGATTGGCATCGGCCATGTCGTACCTCGCCAGGACCTCGAGCCCGGGGCTCAGGGGAACAGCGCCGAAGAGGGAGAGAAGGTTGATGTCGAGGTCCTCCGTGTCGTCACCGTAAGCCTGCTTGTACATGGCGTACTGAAGACCGCCGTGGAAGGACGCTCCCTGGCAGCCGAGGAATCCGAGGATCGTCGAATGGGTCTGGTCCTCGTCGTTCTCCGCCTCGAAGCAGACCCCCGCCTCAGCCATCAGCCCGGGGGCTAACTGGCAGCCGGCGGTTGCGAAGATCTCCTTGCCCTCGTAGCTCTCGCTCTTGTCGCCGTTGCCGTTGCCCGCGAGAATCCTGAACCTGAAGTCGTCGATTGAGGCGTTGAGCGAGATGCCAAGATCCCTGCTGGGCTCTATCCTCTGCAGGTCCAGAATGGTCTTCTCGACGGACCTGTAGCCCCAGCAGGCTTCGGGGTTCTCGTTGATCAGGTTCCCCTGCAGGCCGAAACGCACGTTGACATCGTCGCTCAAAGACCATGTCATGTGCGCGTCCTTGACGAACGGCGCAGCCACCGCGGAGTTGCCCTGGATGTTGGAAAGAAAGTCCGTCATTCCGGCCTCGAGACGGAAGTCCATCGCGAGATTCGAAGCCAGAGACCTCTTGAACCCCATCCTCACTCTTCTGAGCTGGAAGGCGTTGTAGCCGTCTATTGCCAGCGTGTCGCCCTCCATGACGTCGCCGTCCATGTGGTGTCCGGCCATGTAGTACCAGTCCACGGCGAAATCACCGTAAATGCCGTCGGCGCGAGCCATGGTCGCCAGGACTACTCCCGCGAGCAGCAGCAGTGCGGTAGACACGAGTCTGTACAGGTGCATCTTCATACTTCTCTCCTTCTTCCGGTGTTCTGCCCGCCCGACCGGGCGGGAGGATTCACGAGGAGAGAATAGCCTTTCAGCGTTGGGATTCTATGAAGCGACGGTTAAGGACAGGTTAAGACGCCCCGCCGGCGTCCTCGTGGAGGGGAAGCCGAACCGAGAAGGTGGAGCCTCTTCCCGGTTCGCTTCTTATCGAAAGGGAGCCGCCGTGCAGCATCAGTATGTGCTTGACGATCGCAAGTCCGAGGCCCGTTCCGCCGACCTGCCGCGAGCGAGCCTGGTCAACCACGAAGAACCTCTCACACAGCCTCGGGACTGCTTCCGGGGGGATTCCGGGCCCTGTGTCGGCCACCACTACGACGGCCTGCCCTTCCTGCTCGGCGAGCGAGACTCTCACCGCTCCCGTCTCCGTGTACTTCACGGCATTGTCCAGCAGGTTGATGAACACCTGCTGAAGGCGGAAGACATCGCCAGCCACAGGCGGGACTTCCCCTGTCTCCAGCGACAGTTCCAGCCCCTTTTCAGCGGCGGCGTGGGAGAACAGCTCCACTGTCAGCCCCAGCACGGGGCGGAGGTCCACAGGCTGGAGGTCGAGCTGGAAGCCGGGGCTCTCGATCTGGGCAAGGGTCTGGACATCTCTCACCAGCGCTATGAGCCTGTCGGTGTTCCGAAGAATGGTCTCCAGGTATTTTCGGCCCTCGGCGTCGGTCCTCTCGAAGAGGGTTTCGGCAAAGCCCTTTATCGCCGTGAGCGGCGTGCGCAGCTCGTGCGCCACGTTCACTGCGAAGTCCCGCTTCGTCGCTGCGAGGTTCTCCATCTCGGTGACGTCCGCCATGCTCACGATCACCTGGTCCAGTCCGGGGACGGGGGCGTACGCGAATGCCCAGATCCTGCCCCCCGTCTGGACCTTGTCCTGACCCGGCTCCCCGCTTGAGAGTGCCCTTCCCAGGGCCGACAGCAGGTCGGAGCTGGAGATGACCTCTCGGTAGTCCCTGTCTTCCATCGGAACACCTGCTCCAAGGCTCCTGAAGGACCTGTTCGCAAACGCCAGCCTCCCTCCCCTTCTCAGCACTGCTATGGGCCCGTAAGCGGATTCGAGCGTGGCGCGGAACTGCGAATTCCTCTCGGACAGCTCTGAGACCAGCGAGCCGGTTCTGTCTGCAGCCTGGTTGAAACCCGATGCGAGGGAGTCGAGCTCGCTGATCCTCGACGGCTCGAGCCGGGTCGAGTAATCGCCGCCCTCGATCGCCTCGAATGCCTCGGCGAGCCTTCCGACCGGTTTGGCGATGGAGCGCGAGAAGTGCCATGCGACGAGAGCCGAGAGCGCAACTGCGACTGCTGCGAGGATCGCGATCTTCAACCCGATTCCCGACAGGACTGCCGAGAGGGTTCTGAAGGGCCTGCTGGCGCGTACGACCGCTGCAGGGTCGTCCGGCCCTCCGACCAGGACGGCGGAATAGAGCATGTCCGAATCGAGGGTCGCACTTCTGCGAATGGCCGCTCCCCTGCCGGTATTGAGTGCGGAGATGACCTCGGGCCTTGTTCTGTGGCTCTCCATGGCGGACGGGACGGCATCCGTATCGATGATGACTCTCCCTTCAGGATCCATGACGGTTATCCTGACCCCGGTCTCCGCGCTCAGGAGCCTGGCGATGCTGTCGGCCCGGGAGATGTCGCCCTCCCGCAGACTGGGCGCCAGCGCACCGCGGAGCATTGCGGCGGTTGTCGAGAGGTCTTCCATCGCCTGGTCCGCCAGCACGGGCTTCAGCCCTTCGAACAGGAGCAGGGGGGTGAGAACGCCCAGTACCGCGATGATGATCGCATAGCCTCGCAGCGAAGCCAGAAGCAGCGGCGTCTTCATTCCCCGGAGACCCTGTATCCTATGCCGCGCACGCTCTGCACCAGTCTGCCTGCCTGTCCGAGCTTCGCTCTGAGATTGGTGACATGAACGTCGATGGTGCGGTCGAACACGAACTTCTCGCCCTCCCAGAGCAGTTCCAGGAGCTTCTGGCGGCTGAAGACCCTGCCCCTGCCCTCCGCCAGCATCCGCAGCAGCCTGAACTCCGTGGCGGTGAGACTCACAGGCTCTCCAGCCACTGTGACTTCGAATCTGTCGAGGTCTATCCTCAGGATGCCCGCCAGCTCCAGCACTCCGGTCAGATCGCCGGACTGCGTCCTTCTGAGCACGGCCTTGACCCGGGCCACAAGCTCCGCAGGGGAGAACGGCTTCGGCAGATAGTCGTCCGCGCCCGCGTCGAGGCCCGATATCCTGTCGGTCTCGGAGCCCAGGGCTGTGAGCACTATCACGGGTATCCTCGCTGTACGGCTGGAGGATCGAAGGGAGGCGAGTACGTCGCGTCCATGTATGTCGGGAATCATGAGGTCCAGCACGAGGAGGTCCGGCATGCCGGCGCGCAGCGAGTCGAGGAAGGGCCTGGACCTCTCGAAAAGCATGGTCTCGTATCCTGCGCGGCGCAGATGCAGGTCCACCAGATCCAGGATGTCCCGCTCGTCGTCGATGACGGCGACTACGTTCCTTCTTCCGGGCATCTCGCCAATAGTCATTCCGGTCTGTTTCATGCCGGATTTATCGCACTGCGCAGCTTTCTGTGCAAACCCGGCCCTTTCATCTCCTTGCGCCGTTTCCGGCCTCTTCCACGAAGCGCACGATGTGGTCCATTATCCGGTCGCGGACCCTGCGGAAGGCCTCAAGCCTCTCCATTTCGGTACCCGTGACGGCGGACGGATCCTCAAGGTCCCAATGGAGTCGCCGGCCGATTCCCGGGAAGACCGCGGGGCAGTTCGCCTCGGCATGCGAGCAGAGCGTGACCAGGTAGCCGAAGTGCATCCTTCCCATGTATTCCATCAGGTTCTTGGAACGCTGGCCTTCCATGCTGATACCCACCTCTTCCATTACCTTAACGGCCAGCGGGTTGATCTCCCGGGGCTCCAGCCCGGCGCTATGCGCCTCGAACCTGTCTCCGGCATGGCTCCTCATGAACGCCTCGGCCATCTGGCTCCTGGCAGAGTTCCCGGTGCAAAGAAACAGCACCCTTGTCCTTTCCATTCGCGCGCCTCCCTGCTGTCGGAACGCTCCTTGATACGACACGATTGTTTGATTTTCATGAAGACGACACCGGTTCGTCAGGCCGGACTGCCCACGACGGGCTGCAGCGGCGTAGCCCCGGCCATGAGCGCTTCGGGGCGACAGGGGGCATCCGCAGAAAGACGGGCGGAGCTTCCGGGACTGCTGGCCAGGGTCTCGGAAGCTTCCGGGATACTGCGGGCAAGTCGGTGAATGCTCCATCCCGAACGGCAGCGTGGAGAATCGGGCAGGGCTCAGAAGCGGCTTTGTTGAAGCCCCTCCACTGCCGGATGCGCGTTTCGGCGGGCGGGGAGGTCGCTGTCAGCGCCCTAGGAGCACCACCCTCGAAGAAGCCTCGCCTTCAGCGCAGCGGATCGTCATTAGGTAGCAGCCGGAAGGGAGCGGGGCCCCTCCGCCTTCCGTACAATCAACTGTGATGACGCCTTCCGTCTGGGAGCCGGGAAGATCGAATCTCCTGACCATCCTCCCCGAGATGTCGAAGACCTCGATCGAGGCTTCCATCGGGGCAGGCAGGCTCCATGCCGCGGAGAACGAGCTGGATGCCGGATTGGGAAAGGCGTTCCCGATTCGTGCGCCGGACGGTTCGGGAGGCTCCGCTCCTCCTGTGCCTGTCTGGTAGGAGAGGAACAGAGCCGCAGGATCGCCAAGGAGGTTGTTCTCCTGCAGGACCCAGTTCTGGCACGCCATCGACCCCGAGGCCTTGAACGCATCCTTCGCGGCTGCCTGCATGTCGCCGATCCTCTGGACGCCGTTCACGAACAGCATGTTCGCGAAATGGAGCTCGAGAGCCTCGGACGGACCCATCGCAGGGGGCGTGCCCCAGCCGTAGTTGGAGTTGTAGCCGACCGCGATGGCTCCTCCATAGGGCCACATCATAAGGCGCTCGGCGCTGCACCCGTTCACCGAGAGCTGTCCGGGGTTGCAGGCCATGGAGTGGAAGATCGGGAACATGCCCCAGTTGTTCATGCCGGTGTAGTTCTGGTTGGTGAACATGTTGCCGGGCTCGTAGAGCCAGTAGACGCCTGACGAGGCCCCGTGGCCCTGGGCGCTGACGTAGCTGACCCCGGTGTTGACGAGATCTATCTGGTTCGTGGGATGACCGTCCCAGTACTCGTAGAGCTTGTACTGGGTCCATCCGGGCGGGATCCTGTTCGAGATCGAGTCACAGATGAAGCTGCCCCAGTATCCGTCGGGCTCCACGTCGGGCCAGAGCCCGGCTCCGCAGAGGAGGGCGCTGGTGCGCCAGGGTCCTTCCGGGGTGCCCGTCTCGTAGAGGATGGTCTTCTCTACCTGGGTGGCCACGAGGTTCGGGTTGTCCGAGCTGAAGCGCCCCACGGCGATGTCGGAGTAGTAGTCTATCCAGTCGGTGTTCTCGCCGTAAAGGTGGTCGCCGTCGCCGTCCCACATGCGCGTGAGGTCGGAGAAGTACAGGTCCGCGGTCTCTCCCAGCAGAAGGCTGTCGGCGCCGATCCTGAGGCTCGATATCCGCTGGGTCTCGCCCCAGTCTCCCACCAGGAGCGCATACATGAGACCGTGATGAAGGAACCAGTCCTTTATGAAGTTGCGGATCTTCTCCTGAGTGTCATAGCCGGTATAGCTCGAGCAGATCCATTCCAGTGTCGCATACTGCGAGGCCATGCCCTGGGAGTTCCTGAAGTCCACAAGAGGCTGCAGAACGGGCTGCATTGCCGCCGAGCCCACCGCCACCCACTGCACAACGTCGCTCGGCGAGTGGATCGGCGGACTGAACGCATCCAGGTCACCAGGATTGCGAACGATGTGCTCGAGGATGTCGCGGGCGATCAGGACCTGGTCCTCGGTGAGGGCGAGGCATGGGACAGCGGAGTCCGGCGAGTACTCCAGAGTCAGTGTCGCCGCCTGGACCACGGAAAGCCTTCCGGAAAGCGGATTGTACCTGAATGGCGAGAACGCGACAGTGCCCAGGCGGAATCCGGTGCGCGTCCCGGAAGAGATCGAGATCACGGGCGACTCGGGGAACACCTCGTCGGAGAGGTAGATTTCCGCATTCCGGAGGAACGGACCGGGAAGCTCTCCGACCGGGACGATGGCGACCGGGACTATGTCGTGGAAGCCCGGCAGCTGGGTTTCCGTCTCGATCCGGAACGATGCCCCGGAGACTTCAGTCCCCTGGGGGATCACGAAGCACAGCGACACGACCGGAAGGTTCGGCTGGCCCTCTTCGAAGCCCGTTCCTCCGTCGGCGCATGTCACCATCTCGAAGGTCTCGAACGCGGACAGGCCGAACGCTCCGTCTGGAAGCCGGTAGTAGAAGGAAACGCTCCCTGCAGACGCAGCACCGGTGATGAGCGCCGGCAGCATGATCGTCGCTATCGAAGAACCGCTCTTTCTCATGGTGAATGTCCCTCCGGCGGTACCTGGGGTGTCGGCGGAGCCATCGAGGAGTTCCTGCGCGAACTGCTGCTCTGCCGCGGAATATACCGCTGGATAAAGGGTGAGACCCCTCCCTCCTGCACTGCCTGCCGGGACGGCCGTGGCCGGCCCTGATCCTCCGGAGGCTCCTTCCAGGGATTCCGGCTCCATGACCGGTGCATCCTCCTAAGCTGACGGCATGCCGTCGCTCTCCTGGATCGGCCTTCGGAAACACTCCTCCCTTCGCCACAGGTCTCCCCTTCCGGCGAAGCCGCCGGCAGATCCCCTCCTGCCGCGAATGTCGAGAGCTGACGCACCCTCCCTGAGTCTGCGACAGGTCGAAGATGCCTTCCCCGCAGGTCTTCCCGGGGGTTGAAACGCTCTCGCAGGGAGTTCTGCGAGAGGCGCCGGCCTATCTTGCGAGCACGAGCCTCGCCACCGACGAGCGGCCGCACGGGCAGACGACCCTGAAGATGCAGACCCCGGAAGGAAGAGGAGTTCCGTCGGAAAGCGATCCGCACCACTGCAGCGAGCGCCTGCCGGTCTGGAGATGGCCGACGCTTCCGCGTTCCAGCAGCCTGCCGGTGGCGTCGAAGGCCTCGATAGCGACGGGACCGGATTCATCGATCGAGACTGAAAGAGTGACGATGTTCGAGAAGGGATTGGGCGAGGCGGACAGCGCTGTTCCGGATGGAGGGGACTCGGGTGCTTCTTCCAGAGGGGTGCAAGCGGACGCGTTCCTCAGACCGAGGCTGTGCACGGGTCCTTCGGCGACTGCGCAGAAGTCCTGGTTTGCAGGAGGGACGCTGCACTGCCGGCAATCGTTCGATCCCCAGGCTGCTATCGTTCCGTCAGCGGCTTCCGATGCCGCTCCTCCGCCCAAGATCAGGAGAACAACCGCCGCAGCGGGGGCGGCAGGCTTTCTCATTCCGGAGTTCTGGACGACGCCTCCAATCCGGACCGGGGCGGGATGCAACATCGTGAACCGGTGATGATCTCGCAGATGCGGAGCAGCAAGCGCAACACCGACTCCTGGCGGCCCGACGGCGGGCTCCAACGCCGCGTCTTTCGAACCTCACTCCTGTCCAGCGGGCCGAGAGCCTGTTCTCTAGTGGCTTCACACGTTCCGGGCGATCGACTGCAGCGAGCCCGGCGGCCTCTTTTTCGCGGCCAGCAGCGATGCCGCCCCCCAGGCCAGAGAAGCCAGGATGACCAGCGATCCAAACGCGTGCGAGAGGTCTGCCAGCAGTTGATCGTGCTCGAGCAGGTGCGTCTCCGTGAGTATGAAGTTCCAGTCGTGGAAGCCGTATGGAGCCGTCGCCCCTGTGTTTCCCCCGAGAAGCGGGAGGCTCATCGAGCGGGCATCGCCGATGTACGGCGCCAGGTCGATGAAGTTGTTCCCCAGCCACCACAGTGCCACCGAGGCTCCGAACGGGTCCCTGGTCTTCAAGAGGAGGACCCCGGAGCAGAGGGCAGGGATGGAAAGCTGCATCAGGCTGCCCCCGAGTGAGGTGAGCAGCCTCGAACCGAAGACCTGGAAGAAGACGTGTCCCGCCTCGTGAAAAGGCAGGTTCACGAGGTGCATGAACGACCTACCGGCGTACCCGCTCTCGACCGGGCTGAGAATGAACCACCAGCTCCAGACGAACAGGAGGGCCAGCAGAACGGCCCGTCCGTAGATGCCGGCAGTGCCGGGTCGGTTCCTGAAGTCGAGAAGGAATCCCTTTACGGAGGAGTCCTCGATCACGGCATCGGCACGCGGGGGCCGGCAGGCAGGGCGTGCTGCGTACTTCGCGTAGATCAGGCCGCACCTGGGGCACTCGGTCCAGGAGGGCTCGCGGGGCGCCCCGCACTTTGGACAGGTCATGCCCTGGCCGAAGGAGGCGAACCGAAGGCGTCCCCCGGCGGTGTCAGGCTTCAGCCCTTCTCCTGAGAAGCCCTGCAGCAGGCAGCGCCAGCGAGACGATCATCCCGACTGAGGCTGCCTGGGGAGCCCTGGCCGCCCCCCAGGCGAAGAAGAGGCAGAGACATGCGGCAAGGCCCAGCACGGACGAAACCAGAGCCTCCGGCTTGCAGATTCGCCTGCCCAGCATCCCCCACAGGAAGGGGCCGAGGAAGACAGATGCGAGTGCGCCCCACGATATGGAGAGAAGGGTGACTATCACGGCCGGCTTCTGCCAGGCGAGGATCATCGATAGCGCTATGAAGAAGGCGCTGGTTATCCGGCCGAGCGTGGTGAGCGACCTGTCGGAGGCGTTCCTCCTCACGAATCCATGATAGAAATCCTTGGTCACGCTCGAGCTCGAGATGAGGACCAGCGAGGCCAGCGTGGACATCGATGCTGCGAGTATGAGCAGAAGCAGGATCACGATGAGCCCTGACGGGACCACCGTCGCGAGAAGCTCCGGCATCAGCCTGTCGAAAATCGGCTTTCCTGCATGGTCGAAAGCCGCCGGAGCGGTATCCGGGGTCAGGAAGATCCGGGTCAGGCTCCCTGTGAAGTAGGCGACCCCGGTGATCAGGAGAGCGAACGCAGTCGAGGCGACGGTTCCGACCCTCACGGCCTGCCTGTCTCTCACCGCATAGAACTTGATGAGCAGCTGGGGCATGGCGAAGGGCGCCACGCTGGTGAGGAATACCAGGGAGAACAGCGGCACGGCGCCCGGAGGCCCGATCGGTCCCGCGAGGGCGGGCTCGACCGCCCGCAGGCGGGAGACGATCTCCGAAAGGCCTCCGCCAGCCTTCAGCGTGAACCACAGAAGGACCGCGACGCCCGCCGTCATTATCAGGCCGAACACCACGTCCATCATGGCCATGGACCTGTAGCCGCCCATTACCATGTAGATGCCGGTGAAGACCCCCATGAACAGCAGGATGTAGCTGTACGGCAGGTGGAAGCTCGCCTCGAACAGATAGCTCAGCCCGATGAAGACGGCTGCCGTGTACGGGATCATGAAGATGAATATCACAAGAGAGGCGTAGCCCTTGAAGAAGGGGCTCCCGTAGCGTGCCTCGAGGAACTCGGGCATGGTCTTGACGCCGAGTGAGCGAGTGGTCTCCTTGATGCGGTTGCCGAGCAGCAGCCAGACGCCCAGCACGCCCAGCACCGAGTTTCCCAAAGCGATCCAGAGGGAGGAGAGGCCGAAGCCCCAGCCGATCTTGCCGGCGAACCCGATGAAGAGAACCGCCGAGAAGTACGCGGTACCGTAGGAGAGAGCGGTCATCCACGGCCCGACCTTCCCGCCGCCGAGCAGGAAGTCGTCGAAGGACTTCGTACGTCGCATCCCTCGAATCCCTATGAATACTATCACCGCGGTGTACAGGCCTATCGCAATGTAGCTGGCTGGCATGACCACCCCTCCGCCTCTGGCTTTCGCTACCCGGATGGTGGAATATGCCGGGGGTGCCGGAAAGGAGCCACGGACGCGCCCCGGATGTCTCCGGATGGGATGCCGGGTATATTCCGCCGCTCCCTGTCGCTGCCGGGCCCTGCGTGCAGCCGGCTCGGGCGGCCGGCGAGGGTGCGTCTGCAGGCGGCGGAGACCGGGTTGGGGCCGATCCTTCAGGCTGACCCTAAATCGTGGAGGTTCCGTGCAGGCCCAGGCGAAGCCCAGGGGCGCGATCATAATAGCGGGGGGAAACCCCCGGGCCCTCCCGGCCTGCGTGGGTGCGCTGCAGCGCTGCGCTTCAGAAAGACCCGACCTCGCCTCCCAGCTCGAAGTTTCCATTGCCGCCGACGAGAACATTCCGGAAATGCTGCCGGGGGGTTTCGCAGCAGCCTCCTTCGTCCGGACGCGCTCGAGGCACCCCGGGCACAAGCGCAACGTCGCAGCAGCGAGGACCACTGCCCGCTTCCTGTTCTTCATCGACGACGACACTCTGCCCGATTCGCGATGGATGGAATCGGCGGTGCGTATCTGCCGCGAGAAGCGCGAAGTGGTCGCGGGGCGCTCCGTGCCTCCGGCGGCGGGAGACGACAGACAGAGGATACTGCATGCCATGCTGGGCTCGAGGATCGTGGCGGGAGGGCCCGGATATCTCGCGCCGCTGGAGGGAAGGATCCGTTTCTACGACATCTTTCTCTGCAACGCCTGCATAAGGCGTGACGTCTTCGAGGCCGTCGGAGGGTTCGTCGAGAAAGCCCCCTACACCATGGACGACACGGAGTTCTTCCACCTGTGCGAAATCCTGGGCGTTCCTCTCTCAGCCGACAACGGCTTCGAGATCAGGCATGAATTCACAGGTCTCTGGCGCCCCTATCTCAGGAAGAACCTCGAGAGGCACAGATGGACCGGCATCTGCAGACAGCTCTTCCCGGACATCTACAGACAGATCCCCGTCATCACGGCCGCTGACTGGAGCCCGGTGCTGGTTGCGGGAGCGATCCTCGCAGCACCGCTTTCCATCCCGATTTACGCGGTCGTCATGGCTGCCGAAGGGCTGCGCTCAGGGCTGAGCTTGAGACAGACGATTCTGTTCGTAGCTGCGGCGGCGCTTCATCACGCGACGGCACTCTATGCATACAACGCCGGGAGAATGGCCGCGATAACCAGCAGGACCGGATTCGAGGAGGGTCTTGCCGAGACAATCCGCCGCAGGGCTGCCGCCAGATCGAAGAGCAGGGCGAAAAGATGATGCCGACTGCGCTGAGGCTCATGCTCTCGAGAGTGCGCAGAGGCCGCCCCCCCTATCTCATATGTTCGATCACCTCTCGTTGCAACATGAAATGCCGCATGTGCTTCTACCACGATCGCCTCAATTCCCGGGAAATCCCGGAGCTCTCGGGTGACGAATGGAGGATGATCGGGGCCTCCTCGAGGGACGTCGTCAACCTCTCTCTGAGCGGGGGCGAGCCATTCATGAGAGAGGACATCGCGGACATCGCAGCGGCCTTCTCGCGATCGAAGTCTCTCAGGATCGTCAGCATCCCGACCAACGGAACCCTCACGGAAAGCATCTGTTCAGGCGTGTCGGAGATGCTCGGCAGGCTGCCGAGGCGAGTCAGGCTGGAGATAGAGCTCTCGCTCGACGGAATCGGCCGGGCGCACGACTTCATAAGAGGCGTGGATGGATGCTTCGACAGGCTCATGAGAACGGCAGAGCGCCTGAGGGGCATGAGAGACGTGTGCTGCGGGCGGCTGGCGATCAAGACCGTGACTACGGCAGTGCATTCGAACGAGGCCTCTCTGCGCGATATCGTCACATTCGGCAGGAAGGAGATCGGAGCCGACAGGGTGGTCCTCTCTCCGCCGCACGGTGCCGGCCTGGTCGAGGACGAGATCCGGTCCCTTGAATTCCCGCTGTACTCGGCGGCGGCAGAAGAGGTCTACAGCGAAGAGGTCGGAAGGTCTCGCGCCCTGATGGACAGGGTCTTCTCTGCGGTCCAGCTCGAAGCCGCTGCGACGATGAGGCGCATCCGCGAGGGAACCGGGGCCATCCTCTGCCCGGGCCCGGACTCGATATGCGTGATAGCGGAGGATGGCGAAGTCTTCCCCTGCGAGGACGTGAGGTTCTCTCTGGGCAGGATACAGGACCATGGATACTCCCTGCAGAGGGTGCTCGCCGGAGAGGCGGCGCGCAGGTTCAGGCTCGGCATCAGGGGCTGCCGCCGATGCATGTGGCCCTGCGGAGTTCTTGCGAGGACGGTCACCGACCCGTCGGTGATGGCCCGTTCCGCTTTCAGCGCTCTAGTCAGGAAGGCGCTGCCCCGCAGCAGGAATGCGGCTCTCAGTGGCAGCGCCGGTGACTGCAGGATGGGAGACGACCCGATCGGACATTCCCGGATATGAATGCATCATGGAGGCGAGAAAGATGAGATTCGCCATGCTTTTGCTGCTTTCGGCGGCAATCCCCGCAGTGCGGACCCAAGCCGATACAGGGCTCGAGGCGCCGAGGGCCGGCTGCCCCGTGGTGGACGATGCGCTGGTCGGAACGTGGCGCCTGTACGACATCGAGAACGAGACCTTCGAGCCGACAGGATCGGCCGACATCGAGATATCGTCCGACGAGTTCTGCATGTCGGGCGCGAGAATGCTCCCCAACTCCGAGGAGGACACCTGGGTGTATGTCGCCGAGGGAGTCATCGGCGAGAACACCGACATGTACTTCCTGCCCCTGTTCTTCTACACCTACTTCGAGGAGCTGGACATCCTCGTGATCGCGGGTTCTCCTTCTCCCGGCATGGAGACACCGGGAGCCGCCGTACTGAAGAGGCTGCCTTAGTCGCGTCAGGCGCCCCCGAGACGGAGAGGAGCTCGACATGAACAGGGAACGCGCGAGGATCGTCGGGATCCACCTCTTCGTATTCTGCACCGGTGCCGCGGTGATGGCGACAGAGATGTGCGCTTCGCGCTTCCTCGCCCCCTGGTTCGGAACCTCCATGATCGTCTGGTCAGTGCTCATCTCCGTGATACTTGGGGCGATGTCCCTGGGCAGCTGGCTCGGCGGCAGGCTGGCCGACCGAAGGCCGTCGTGGAGGCTTCTCCATGTCCTGCCCCTCGCTGCCGGGACGACGACCGCCCTCGTCCCGCTCGCGGGCAGGACCGTCTTCTCAGGGCTCACGGGGGGAATAATGAGAACCCCCGTGGAGATGATAGCCCTGTCCTTCGCCGGCGCGACACTCGTCTTCGTTCCGCCCGTGCTCATCCTGGCCATGGTCGGACCCTTCGTGATCCGCCTCCTCGCCCGCGAGGGAACCACCGGTCGCACCGCAGGATCGCTCTATGCGGTCTCGACGCTCGGAAGCATCGCCGGGACGCTCGTTCCGGCACTGGCGACCATACCCTTCCTGGGCACCAGGGAGACGATGCTGCTGTCTTCGCTCCTGCTGATCGTCCTGGGCCTGACGGGACTCTCCGGCAGGCCGCGGCCGGTGATCGCGCTGCTGCTCCTGCCGCCGGCTGCGTGGCTCGCCACGGGCGGCCCTGTCAGGGCCGGCTCCAGCATGGTGCACGAGGAGGAGACGCCGTACCAGTACCTCCAGGTCCAGCACAGGCCCGACGGGTCGACCGTGCTCATAGTCAACGAAGGCGGTGGAATACAGTCCATCGCCCGCGAAGGGGACAGCCTCCGCCCCGCGAGCACCTACTACGAGAGCTACCTGCTCCTTCCCTACATGGCAAGATGCTCCGACGGCCCCGATGTCCTGGTGATCGGGTCGGGGGCGGGCACGATACCCCACTGGCTGGCCGAATACGTCAGGCCCGGGTTTCCATGCATGAGCATAGATGCGGTCGAGCTGGACGGCAGGGCGGTCGAGCTCGGCTACGAGTGGTTCGGTACGGGGCCGGCCGACGCGAGGTTCACGGTGGCTGACGGGAGAGTCTTCGTCGAGAGCTCTTCTCGAACCTGGGACATCATCATCTCGGACACCTACAGCAACCAGATATACATCCCGTTCCATCTCGCCACACGGGAGTACTTCCTGGCTCTGGAGCGACGGCTGTCCGCGGGGGGGATCGTCGCCATGAACGTGAACGCACTGGACATGGATTCCGCGCTCCTGCAGTCTGTCGGCAGAACACTGGCGGAGGTGTTCGACTACGTGTACGCGGCACACGTCTCTGACGGCTACAACTTCATGCTGATAGCGTCCGACCTGCCCCTGGAGCCGCCGGCGGCGGATTCGATGGCGCTGTGGAACCCTGCCCTGGAGGAGACGGCCAGGCTTTTCGAGCCGCTCATGGAACCGTTCCGACCGCAGGGAGGCACGGTTCTGACGGACAACAGGGCTCCTGTTGAGCTGATGACAGATGTCATGATACTCAGGGCGGCTGCGGGAGGCGTCCGCTAGGGGGATCCACAAGGGAGTGTCGATTGCATCTCCAAGGGAGGCTTGAGGCATGAAGGGGATCCACAGTTTCGACACCGATCCCTGCCTGACAGTGTTGAAAACCCGCGTCGTCTCCTGCGAGCCCGGTGAGAGCGGCCTCTTCTGCGCGATTCTCGAGGACACGATCTTCCACCCCGAGTCGGGGGGGCAGCCTTCAGACCGCGGTACCGTTGCGGGCGTCGAGGTGGCCGGGGTCCTGCGCGGAACCGGCGGCGAGGTGCTGCATCTCCTGCCCTCGCCGGTCTCCGGGGAGGTGGAGCTGGTTCTGGACTGGCCGAGACGGCTCGATCACATGCAGCAGCACACTGCCCAGCACATTCTTTCGTGTCTGGCTCTGTCCCGCTTCGGCTGGAGGACCGCCGCATTCCATATGGGGGAATCCCGGAGCGACATCGAACTGGAGGCCCTGGCGCTGTCGTTCGAGGACCTCGCTCCCCTGGAGGAAGCTGCCAACGAAGCGATCCTCGAGAACAGGAGAGTGACATGGCGGCATGCGGCGCCTGAAAGCGTGGACATGTCCAGGATAAGGTCGCGCAGACTTCCGAAGGATCGCGTGGACCGGATCAGACTCGTGGAGATAGAGGGCCTGGACTGCAACAACTGCGGAGGGACGCACGTCAGCTCCACCGGACGGGTTCGGCTGGTGAAGATAACCGCGACAGAACGGCTCCGCGGGGGCACCAGGGTGTTCTATCTCGCCGGGGACCGTGCGCTGGGATGGACCAGGGAAGCCCTGCTGCGCGAGCGGATGCTGTCCCGCATGCTCACTTGCTCGCCGGCAGAGCTGTCCGGTTCGGTGGACAGGCTGCTCGGGCGGCTCAGGGAGTCCGAGAGGCGGGCGAGGGCCTTCTCCAGGGAGCTGGCCGAAATCCTGGGCGCGAGAGCCGCATCCGGGCCTGGAGGAGTCCAGCACTTGCACAGGGACGAATCCGACATGGAGTTCCTGAGGATCGCAGCAGACACAGCGCTCTCGGCCTCGCCCGAGTGCAGGCTGCTCCTCACGGGAGGCCGCTCTGAGGGGGTTTTCCTGGTCGCAGGTCCGGTCGAATGGACGAGAGCGGCCGGACCGGTTGCCGAGAGAATCCTGGAGGGGCGCGGCGGTGGCAGCGGCCCGCTCTACCAGGGCAGGGCATCCCGTCTGGACAGGAGAAGGGAGGCCATGGAGGCGCTCCGGGGGCTGGCCGGACCGCCGGCGTGACAGCTCAGGGCATCGGTATTACGAACACCTGCTGGTAGAGCTCCGGGTCGAGCGAGTAGGCGAAAATCGCCGAATCGCCGCACTCGAAGTCCCAGTACCTGCCCTCGGGGCCCACACCCTCGATCCCGGCCGTGAACAGCAGCTCGCCGGACGGGCTCCAGACATCGAACAAGGCAGTCGCGGCGGCCCCCCTCTGGACCCATATCCTGTCCTGCCTGTCGAAGAACACTCCTATGACCTGGTCGCAGTTCGGCTCCGGGGTGTAGTCCATCACCACGCCGCTGGCCCCCATGCTCTGCATCATACCTTCAACGAAAGTCTTCTCGTCGAGGATCTCCTCCTCGCTCTTGGGCACTACGGGAAGATCCCTCGTCAGGAGGGCGGTCTCGGTCCCTGCTGGATCGAACACGTGGACCTCGTACAGGTCGCCGCTGCGCTTCGCAAGGGCCACCATGCCGCCGCGGCTTGCGTCGAAGGCGTAACCGAACATCGACTCCCTCAGGAGCATGGTGAGGTTGAGCGGGTCGAACGGGAAGGAGTTCTCGTAGTAGACTGCCGCCGGCTCGCTCGATTCCTCGTACCTGCAGATCCTTACGCTGACGACCGGCTCCTGACCGCCCTCGGCAGGGGGCGCGACATCGAGCTTCAGAGCAACGTAGGCGTTCGAGTCGGCGCCCTCCATCATCAGGGGAGGGTTGTTCGTGAACTCCGCGCTCAGGCCCTCCCAGGTCCCGTCGGGCAGGAACTGCTGGATTCCACCGTTGAAGGGCGAGCAGACCGATATCCTCCCGTCCCCCAGAACCGCCATGGCGAAGGGGCTCAGGAGCTCGCCCGGACCGCTGCCTTCCCGGGAGATCACCATGGCGAGCTCCCCTTCCGGCGTGAAGGCCCTCACGTTGCCGACGGCCCTGTCCAGCACGTACACCAGGCCGTCCGGACCGTAATCGATGCTCATGATCGAGCCGAACATGTAGCTGCTGTCGCCCATCTCCACGCCGATGGAATCGGAGATCGCGAGCTGTACGGTCTCCTCGGCGGGAGGCCCCTCCGGGGGCGCATCCCCGCAGGAGAGGGCGATCACGCAAAGTACGGCCGCGCAAGCTGTCCTGTTCATGAAAACCTCCCGTGCCCTGCCAGCGCTGCTCTCCCCGCGAGAGAAGGACTCCGCCGTCTATGGAGACAGCGACTCAGAACCCTGCCTGCGGGTTACACGACCGGAGACCTCCTGCCGCACCCTTTCGACCGGTACATATGCGGCAGGGCCTACCGTCCCCTCCGGCAGGGCCCCCTCCCCGCCTGGAGTCTTTGCACTGATAATCATCTCTTTCGGGAAGACCGGGCAACGGGAGGTGTGCGTTGACCGACAAGTTCCCGGTGGACAGGCTCACAGGGCTTCTCACCAGAGACGCCCTGGACATGCTCGACGAGACATTCCGAGTTCGCCCGCAGGGAGTTCCCTGGTCGATCATCATGGCCGACATTGACGACTTCAAGATGACAAACGACATCCATGGCCATCTTGCCGGCGACAGGGTGCTGCAGCAGGTCTCGTTCCTGCTTCTGCGGACCGTGCGTGAGACCGACCAGGTCGTCCGGTTCGGCGGCGACGAGTTCGTCGCCGTGCTCCCGCACACCACTGCGACTCAGGCGGCTAACGTATGCCAGCGCTTCCTGGAGGACGTTTCGCGCGAGGTCTTCCAGCATGGCCAGAGGGTAGGCGTGAGCATGGGACTCGCCGAGTCGGCCGACACGGACCGTCAGATCTCCCAGCTCGTATCCAAGGCTGACAGCGCCCTGTACGAGGCCAAGGCCCTCGGCAAGAACAGACTCTCCTTCTTCCGGGAGAGGTCGAGGCAGGCAGGCAGGCTTTCCTTCGATCACTTCATCGACCGCCAGGACCAGCTCAGGAAGCTGCGCAGCGTTCTCGACGAGGTGCTCGAGGAGGGGGGCAGAGCAGTCCTCGTCACCGGTGAACCGGGGGTTGGGAAGAGCCGGCTGGCTTCGGAGCTGAGGCACTACTGCAGCTATCGCGATTGCTCCTTCGTCGTGGCGAAATACGACGAGATCGGCGGTCCGGGTCCTTTCACCACGCTGACCGCACCTCTGGACACTCTGGTGGAGAGAATGGACCTTCCGGCAGGGAACGCTCTCAGGGAGTTCGTGGGAGAGGTCCTCCCGGAGACAGACGCGCTCTTCAAGGCCTCCCGCCTCGCGGTCTCGCGCGAAGCGCCTCCTCCCGAGTGGGCAAGGTCGCGCACCTTCTACCAGCAGATATCCCGAATAGTCAGCGGAATCGCTGCGGCGAAGCCATTTGCTCTCTTCGTGGACGATCTGCAGTGGGCCTATCCGCAGGATCTGGACCTCATCGGGTTTCTGGCCAGAACCGCGAGCAGAAGCAGGATCATGTTCCTGTTCGGGATGAGGAGCCCCGTAGAGGAGGAAAAGACGGCATGGAACTGGATGAAGGGGCTGATGCGCCTGATCGCGGTGGAGCGGATCGACCTGCATCCTCTAGAGCAGGAGCATGCGGCCAGCCTTGTGCTGCTTGCGCTGAAGGACCCCAGGATGCCCCAGGGCCTCCTCGACAGGATCACCTCGGCAAGCGGCGGGAATCCTCTCTACATAAGGGAGATCCTCAAGTCGCTCGCCGAGAGCGGGGCGATCAGCCCGGATTCGGGCAGGTGGTCCTACAGGCTCGACGACTCGATGGAGCTGCCCGAGGGCGTCTCCCTCGCGGTGAAGTCGAGGCTTGACCAGCTCGAGAGGCCGTCGAGGGAAGCCCTGCGGATGGGGGCCCTCGTCCCTGGGAGCTTCTGCGCCTGCGACGTCGCCTTCATGATGGAGACGGAACCGGTCGAGGCCGAGCGGGCGTTGGAGGGGCCGCTGAAGACGGAACTGATCTCCGCCATCGCGAGATCGGACGAACCTCCCGAGTACAGGTTCGTCCACGACTGTGTGAGGAGCGTTCTGGTCTCCGAAGTCTCTCCAGGGCTCCGGAAGCAGCATTATTCGAGACTCGCGGCCAGGTTCGAGGAGATGCACGAGTCAGGGCATCCGGAGCTGCTGCAGAAGGTCGCCTACTGCTACATCGAGGGAGTTCCCAGCGGAAAGGCCGCTCGCTATGCACTTAGAGTCGCGGCTGAAGCTGCGGACAGGCAGGCTACGTTCGAACAGGCTAGCTGGCTGGAGAGTTTTCTGCATCAGGCCGAGGCCTGGGGCGGAGCGGACGAGGCTGAAGTGTTCCGTGCTCGGCTGGAACTCGCGAATCTGCACATCATGCATGCGAAGTATGCAGAGGCATCCGCAGTTCTCGAGACGGCCGAGAGCCAGGCTTCGTCTCCCGGCCGTCTCGGCGAGGTCATGGCAGCGAGGGGCTACCTCCTGGCGGACAGTGGAGACCTGCTTCGCGCGGCCGAGGCGTTCGAGAGGGCTGTAGAATCCCCCCTGGAGCCCGAAAAGAAGGCCAGGGCTCTTCTGAGGTTCGCCTATGTCCGCTATCTCGCCGGAGAGGTGGATTCAGCCAAGAGACTGATCCAGAGAGTTCGGGACGCCGCTGCAGGAATCGCGGAGAGGGCCGTCGCCGATCGGCTGAAGGCTTCCTGCTTGAACCTCAGCGGCGTCATAGAGCACTTCGTCACCGGTTCTCAGGAAAGCCTGGACTCCATCAGGCGGGCCGCGGCGATCTACGAGGAAGCCCGCGACGTCATCAGCATGGCAAGGGTGCAGCTGAACCTCGCCGCCATGCTGGGCGGCTCGGGCGGATGGGACGAGCAGGTCAGACTGCTCCGCGGCTGTCTCGGCGTATTCACCGAGGTCGGCGATGCCCAGTCGGTGATGATCACATGCATGAACCTCTCGGTCGTGCACAGGTCTCTGAACCAGCTCGACATGGCGGAGGACCTCGCGAACAGGGCGCTGGAGCTGGCCGAGGGTTCGGGAAGCATCCCCAGACAGGCGGGTGCGATGTCCGCCATCGCTGCGATTGAGCGCCGGCGCGGCAACAACCTCAGGGCGGCGGATCTCGCGAGGCAGGCTTTCGAGATGGCCATGGCCACGGGGCAGGCTCCCCTGGCGGTCGGCTGCCTGCTGGAAAGTGCACTGGCCCTCTCTGCCGCTGGAGAGCCGCTTGGAGCGGACGGGCTCCTCAGGGAGGCGGAGAGCATGCTCGAGAAGGCCGAGTTCAGACAGTTGTACATGCCTTCCCTCCTCTTCGCGAGAGGAGTGGCGCTCTACTCGGATGCCACGGTCGTCGATGAGGAGCAGAACGAGCAGGCACTCAGGCTCTTCAGGGAGTCCAGGCTTTCGAGCCCGGCGGGCGGCGAGCCTCTGGACCTCCTGGAGGCCATGTACTACGAGGCCGAGTGCCTCCGGCGCCTGGAGAGGGATGACGAGCTGCGCAGCACCCTCTCCTCGGCCGCCGACCTGGCCGGAAAGCTGGCGGAAGGCATCGAGAGCCGCGCCGTACGTGCGGACTTCCTCGCAACCCCCTTCGTCGCCAGGCTTCTGGAGATGTGCTCCAGGGAGGGCATCGAGACGCCGTCGAGCGACCTTCTCCCCCCGAGCGGGGAGCCCGAGGACTTCTGACGCGAGGACTACCTGCTTTCGCTGCAGTGCCGTAATATCTCCGGAGCTTCCACGGTCACTGGGGGTATCGATGGGGTCCGACGCTCCTCAGGACAGGCTGACGGGCCTGCCCACCCGGGCGGCCCTGGACGATCTCGACAGGG
>CAZMTK010000016.1:0-32466 GCA_964569245.1 uncultured bacterium
TCACCACGTCCATACTGATACCTCAGCATGGACCGGGTCCAGGGGGGCAGGTCATTACTCGAAAACGTGGGTCGTAGCACTGGTTCTCCTGCCCGCCGCCTACCCGGCAATCCGGATCGCACTTGACCCGCACTACACGAGGACGATCTCCATGTTGGTCAGTCAGGTGGGGTTTGGACCCGGTGAGCTTCTCGTGAACCTGTTCAGATTCCTGTTCAGAGTATTCCTGCCTCCCTTGCCGGGCTCACTGGAAACAGCGCTGCGCGAAAGGAGCGTGTTGTTAGCTCTGGGTCCAGTGATACTCTGGTCTGTAGCGATGATCATGGCGATCAGACGGGTTGGGATGCATGGTTTCAAACCGGCCCTTATTCTGATAGCGGCATTTCTCGTATCTCTCCTGCCCGCGATAAGGATGAAGGTGTCGATGTTCGATACGCAGCTCGAGAGGCTTCTCTTCTTTCCAGGAACGATCGCGTGCATGCTTCTCTCTTTCTTGGTTCACGCCATCGGAGGTTCCGGACTGCGATCGAAGGTGATCGCGACTGTGATCACTTCATCCATGTTGTTCTATTCGATTACAGCAGTCCGTAACTGGCAGCGCGCGGGAAGATTGTGTGACGATCTAGCTCGTGAAGCATCGAGGTTCCAGCAGGCAGACATCCTCGTATTGAACATCCCGGACAACCTGAATGGTGCCTATGTTTTCAGAAACGGGTTCATCGAAGCCGTATGGATGTTGCAGAATTCTGCCATCTGCAACACCAGCATACACGTTCTCTCGACACATAGCATCTCATCCGAAACCGACTCCATCACCTTGGGTCTTTCGGAATCCCTTCTGACAATCTCACTTCCGTTCGAAGAGGAGTTCTGCTCGGTCAACAGTCAAGACATCCGAGTTACGGCTCAAGGACGAGAACTGCGCATGGATCATCCGACTGGATACAGTCAACTCCTGTATTACAACAGCGGCTCCTTTCTGGAGATCCGCCAGCAACCCTAGAAGCTCTCAGCGCAGTCCGTGATCTTGACCTTCTCGACGACCGCGTAGGACGGCACCGCGGCGGCCACGGGCGAGCGCCTGCCGTAGGTGTTCGAGCCGTTCACCGACACCTGCTTCGATGACAGCGCCGCGATGTTCCCGAAGACGTTCTGGAAGCTGTCGGTGATCCTCGTGGAGAACATGGGGGCCGCCATCCGGCCGTCCTCCAGCACCACCGCGCTGAACCTGGAGCTTCCCGTGAATATCCCCTTGCTCATGTTCGGCAGGTTCATGTAGTGGATGGCGGGGACGAACAGCACCCTCCCCATCCCCTTCACGGCTTCCAGGGGATCCTCCGGACCGGTCCCGCAGCTCATCGACAGGCTGGGCTCGCACTCGTGCCCTGTCGGCTCCTTCCCGTACTTCGCCGCGGTGGCCATGTCGTAGATGAGGGCCGACAGCCTGCCGTTCTCGATCAGGGGGAACCTCCTGCGCCTGATTCCGCCCGCGTCGAACCCGTACATGAACGTCAGGGGGTTCCCGGGGTCATCCACTAGTGTGACGTTACCGCCGAGGACAGCGTCCCCCAGGGCGTTCTGCGCGGTCCACGACATCTTCTCCTCGTACAGTCTGCCGCTCACGCCGGTCATCAGCGCCATGCCGGCCAGCTCGGCGAGGGCGGAGGGTCCGAAGACCACCGTGTACTCCCCGGGCTCTATCCGTACTCCAGGCACCTTCTCGTACAGGTCCGCATACCGCTTCAGCCTGTCGATCGTGGCTTCCGCGGCGACGTCTCCGGCCTTCCAGCCCGTCTGCTCGTCCTGCAGCTCCCACTTCGCGTCGGGGTGCTTCAGCACGATCGAGAACAACTGGTCCGTACCCCTGTGGTACGCCTCCCTGTCGTTCGCGGTCGAGACCAGGTACAGCTCCGTAGAGCCGCTCGACCAGGAGCCGGAGTAGTTGTAGCGCTTCCCGGCGCCTTCGAATACCTCGGCGTACACGCCTGCCTTCACGTCAGGGTCGAGCTCCTCCAGCGCCGGATCGTACTGCGGCGACTCGTCCACCGACTCCTCTACCTCGGCGAGCCTGGGAGTGTAATCCTTGGGAACGGCCGCGGCCGCCTTCTTCGCCGAGAGCTCGATTGACTCCAGCACCTGCGCGGAAGACCGCACCTCCCCCAGCACGGTGTGCGTGCCCTCCCTGTTGCCGTCCAGCACCCTGATGTCGAGCCTGGTGAGCTTCTCCGACGTGTTCAGGGATACCGAGCTGTTGCCGATGCGCATGAGGTGGCTGTCCTCACGGTGCAGCATCACCGAGGCCCGGAGGCCGCGCTTGCGGGCGGCATCCCTCGCCTCCAGTATCATCTCCCTCGTCCCGGAGTCGAGCATCGCCTAACCCCGCTCTCCTGTTATGACGTTGTCGAACCTGACCACGGGCACGCCGTGGCCGAGCTGCATCACCTGGTTCGGCTCGCCCTTCCCGCAGTTGTCCACCTGCTCCACGCGCCATGTCCTCTCGTCGCCCACGGCGCTGAGGGATCCGTAGAACTCCAGGGTGTGCCCCTGGTAGGTCGGGTTGCGGAGGACCCTGGTCCTCCTCCCGTCCTTCACCTCCCAGGCGATCTCGCACCCGAAGTGGAAGTGCTCCCTGTTCGAGCCGATGGACCAGGAAGTCGGATTGTCCACGACTATCCCGTTCTCCGTCGCGGCGATGATGTCCTCGAGCGTGCCGTCACGGCCCGGCAGTATGTTCACGTTGGTCATCCGGTCTATCGGCGCCCTGTAGAAGGCGGTGGCCCTGGCCACGCCGCCCACGTCGGAGAAGACCTCCCTGCCGGCCCTGTCGTTGGCTTCGTTCACCATCGCCCTGGAGGTCAGGACGTTCACGAGGATCCCCCTGTCGATGAGCAGGTAGTCGCGCTCGGGGCTTCCGTCGTCGTCGTACCCGAAGGTCCCCGGGGAGTTCTCGATGGAGCCGTAGGAGCTGACACTCAGCTTCTCGCTCCCGTAGCGCAGCTTGCCTATCGAGTCCAGCGTCACGAACGAGCCGCCTGCGTACGACAGCTCGTAGCCTAGTATCCTGTCCAGCTCGAGCGGATGCCCTATCGTCTCGTGGACCTGGAGGAAGCCCTGGCCGGGGAGCAGGATCACGGAGCGGGTGCCGTATTCGAGCTGGTCCGCCTTGATCAGCTCCGAGAGCTCGGACTTGATCCGCTCGGCATGCGCTCCGAACAGGTCCGGCTCGCAGAGCATCTCCCAGCCCCTGGTGCCCCGGCCTGTAGTGTAGAGCTGCATGCTGCGCCTCTGCATCCTGCCGTCTGAGTCGAGCGCCATCACCATCATCGTGGCGAAGACGTTCGTGAGACGCTTCTCGATCTCGCTGCCGTCGCTGTTCATGAACAGGATGCGGCGCTTGTGGAACTCGGCGCTCACGATCCTGCGGAGGACCCAGTCCTCCTTCAGCCTGGAGTCGAGGGCGGTGAGGAAGCCCAGCTTGTCAGCGAGGTCCACGGCGAAGGGGTCCACCTCCACGGGCGAGGCGTAGGAGCCGCTGACGGGCGGCTTCCTGCCCATCCTCAGCTTCACCTTCACGAGCTGGGAGGCCGTCCTGGCGTTCTGCAGGGCCTTGTCGAAGCATGCGGCGACCGCGCCGGCATCACTCGTTGCTGCGAAGCCCCATGCCCCGCCCCAGAGCACCCGAACGCCGACACCGCTCTGGAAGCCCGTGTCGTTGGCCTCCAGGTTGCCGTCGTAGAGCACGAGGTTCTCCGAGAGGTCCTCGGTGAAGTGGCGCGCGTCGGCGTACTCCGCGCCTGCTGAGACCGCCGCGTCGATCCCGCGCCTGATGCCCTCCCTCACGCTGTCCGATGCTGTCACTGAGTGCTCCCTTCGCGAGGGTGTGAGGATCATCCATAGAGAAACAGGTTCTGAACTCTTCCGCCGCCGGTGCCGGGCCCGGTTCCTCAGGGATCCCAGTAGCTCTCCGGGAGCGGTATGACGGACGGCAGGACGAGGCCCTCTCCGCCGACCTCGTGCATCTCCAGCCATCCGGAGCCACCCTCGAAGGCGTGATCGCGCTCGACCCGCAGCCAGTCGCCCCTGCGATCGAGCACTGCAAGTCGCTCCCCGGGGATGGCAATGGAGGAGACGGGACCGCCCGGGCTCTCCTCCAGCCCGAGGCCTCCCGAGCGGATGCACATGAACGCCCCCGGGAGAGCCGGGCCCGTGTAGAGGTACACGAAAGACGACTCCCACGGGCTGTCCGCCTGTCCTCCGTCGAGGGCGGCCGACTCCACCAGGCCGCCGATGTCCCCGATGTCGGGGAAGTACGTGTATGAATCCCGCCGCCCGGCAACAGGCTCGAAGTTCTCGAACTCCCAGACCAGGGCCCTCCCTAGATCGGAACCGATGAAATCCTCCAGCAGGCGCGAATCCTCCAGGCCGGATACGAGGGCGGGAGTGAAGCGGGTCGCCTCGACGGGAGGGGGCATCATCACTCCGCTCCACCACCTCATGTCGTCCCAGTCGAAGGCGGGGCCTCCCGTGACGCTGATCCTCCCCCTGCCGATCGCTCCTGACCAGGTCGCACCGGTCACGAGGGGGTAGGCTATCCTGCGGAGCCTCCCCGAGTAGTCGGAGGTGGGGCGGACAGGGTCCTCGATCTCGACTAGCCTGCGACCGCCCGCGGCGAACCCGACCTCCCAGCAGACGAGGAGCGCCTGCGCCCTTTCCACCGCTGCTCCGGCCGCCGCGCTGTCGGAGGAAGGTATCATGGAGACGAGAAAGCCCCCCCGGGGGGTGCCTGGTCCGTCCCAGCCGTAGCGCTCCATCAGGCTGCTCTCGACCTCCTCCTCCCCGTTGCTCTCGCACTGCACCAGGACGAAGGTCTCGACGGGGGCTCCGTCCACCCACACCAGCGTTCCCGAAGCGGGAGACAGTGCGGCGCTCTCTCCGCCTGCGTCGTGCGACAGGGCGTTCCACAGCGCATGGAAAACGGTCCGCACCTCGATCGGATAGCACATCAGAACAGTCTCCTCCGCGTCCGCTTCGAACAGGAAGGCCGCGGACACAACGGCTGTGGAGCACGATTCCAGCCTGATGAACACGTCCTCCGCAGCCATCCTCACCCCGGTGCCGCCCGTGCCGGGCAGTGCGGGGGAGGGCCCCTGCGTCAGGGAGCCCAGGTATCCCGCATCACCTATGACAGCCCCAGCCGCAAGTGCGGCCAGGCTAGCCGCGAGCCTCATCGCCCGCCCCCCTTCCGGAGAGCAGGCTGGTGAGGATCCTCCCGAACCTCGCGGGATCCTCCGGCCGGCCGCCGCCGAGGATCGCCGCCAGGTCGAACAGCAGCTCGGCATGGAGCTCCAGCAGGCTGCCGGCCCTGTCCTTCTCGAACAGCCCGGCCATCTCCAGGATCAGAGGGTGACCAGGGTTGATCTCCAGGATGCCGGTGTACTCGGGAACCTCCTGGTTCACGGCCTTCAGCACGGCCCTCAGCGCCTCGCCGGGATCCGCCTTGTCGTAGATGAGGACGCAGGGGCTCTCCTTCAGTCTCGACGACAGCCTCACCTCGGAAACACGCTTCCCGAGCCTTCCCTGGAGATACTCGACCAGCCCCGCGAACCTCGTCTCCAGCTCCCCGGCAGCACCGGCCCCGGAGTCCCTCACGGGCTCCCATCCGCCCTCCCTGTCCAGGGGCACGAGCTTCTTCCCCTCGTACTCGGAGAGGAACTGCAGCATGAGCTGGTCGAGCGGGCTGTCGAAGAGGACGACCTCCCCGCCTGCGGCGAGGACGGCTTCCATGCTCGGGTGGGCGGCCATGCGCGCCCTGTCGCTGCCGGTGATGTAGGGAATGCCGGGGAAGCCTTCCGGGAGCCTCTCCGCGACGGTGGAGAGGCTGACGGGCGCGTCGGGGCTCAGCGTGGTCCACACCCTGAGAAGCCGGGAGAGCCTCTCCCTGTGCTCCGGATCCGTGAACACCCCTTCCTTCACCAGCTCGCCGAACTCGGCGAAGAACGACGAATAGACGGCCGGGCTGCCGGCGGAGAGCTCCTCGAGCCAGTCGATGATCCTGCGGGTGAGAGCTCTCCTGATCTGCCTGGCCGAGCCGTCCTTCTGGAGCATCTCCCTCGAGATGTTGAGCGGAAGGTCGGGCGACTCGACCACTCCCCTCACGAATCTCAGGTACGGCGGGAGGAGGTCCGGGCATTCCGGCATGATCATCACCCTGCGCGAATACAGCCCGAGCCCGCCTCTCTGCTCGGGAAGGGCTGCCAGAACAGGTCTTGAACGGGGTATGAAGATGAGCGACTGGAACTCGACGGCCCCCTCGCCGCGGAAGACAAGCCTGGCGAGAGGAGGATCGAAGTCGTGAGCGAGGTGCCTGTAGAAGTCGTCGTACTCCTGGTCGGACACCTCCTTCTCCGCCCTGGTCCATATGGGCACCCGGGTGTTGAGAACCGGCCTGTCTCCGCTTCCCGGGACCTGCATCACTATCGGGTGGACGATGTAGTCGGAGTATCTCTCGACGAGATGCCGGAGCACTTCAGGGTCGAGATACTCCTCCATCCCGGCCTTCAGCGTGAGCACGACCTCGGTTCCCCGCAGCTCGAGGGGAAGCTCGGCCACGGTGAAAGTCTCGGACCCGTCCGACGACCATGCCGCACCCACGGGGCCCGATCCGGCCCTCCTGGACCTGACCTCGACCTTCGAAGCCACCATGAAGGCCGAGTAGAAGCCCACGCCGAACTGACCGATGAGATCCGGGGCCTTGTCGCCCCCCTCCATGGACGATGATTCGAGGAAGCTCCTCGTGCCCGACCTGGCTATGGTCCCGAGGCTGCTCACCATCTCGTCCTGCGTCATCCCGATTCCGGTGTCCCTCACCGTGAGCGTCCCCCGTTCCCGGTCGGGCTCGAGGACTATCTCCAGAGGGCGGCCGTCCTCCAGGACGTCCGGATTCGTGAGCGACTCGAAGCGAAGCCTGTCCAGGGCGTCGGAGGCGTTGGAGACGAGCTCCCTCAGGAAGATCTCGGGGTGCGAGTAGAGGCTGTTGATGACTATGTCGAGAACGCGCTTCGTCTCGGTCCTGAACCTGTGACGCTTCTGCTGCATGATTCGTCCGGCGGGCTGCCGCCCGCCCTGCACCTCCCGATGCCAAAAGTTCCGGGACGCCGTCCCGCGTGCTAAACCCTGCCCTCTACGAAAGGCACCTCGAACACCTTCTCGTGGAAGACCGGGCCGTGCCCGAAATAGCCGTCCTCCCCGAAGAGCTCCCCGTGGTCTGAGGTCACAGTGATCCAGGTGCCCCTGGGCACAATCGAACAGAGCCGTTCGAACACTCCGTCCAGGTACCTCACCGCCTCTACCTGCCTCGCCCTGAGCTCCGCGAGCTGTGCATCGTCGAAGAACCCGGGGGACCGATCTTCAGTGTCCGTCCCCGCGGCGTGGTCGTCCAGGTGCTTGAAGACGCCGTGGACGCCGCTTATCCTCGGCCAGCGGTCCTCCGGCTCGTCGGGAAGGGCATAGGGATAGTGCGTCTCCCCGGCGTTCAGCAGGTAGAAGCAGGGTCTGCCGGGCGGGAAGACCATCAGGTCGAGCATCGCTGCGAGGTCGTTGTGTCTCGGCATCAGCCTGTAGATGTCGAAGCCCCTGTTGATGGGCGTCCTGCTGTTGAGAACCGGGAGCGAGACCATCGCGGTCGTCTGGTAGCCCAGGTGGTCCCTGAGGAACGGCGGCAGATACAGCCCGGGGACCAGGCTCCTGAACTCGATCCCTTTCGAGCCCAGCCTCTCGTTGAACTTCAGGAAGTCACTGCGGTAGTAGTCGCTCGCGAAGGTGCGCCTGGGGCTGGTGTGCGGCATGAGGCCCATGAGGAGGTTGTAGTGCGAGGGCGCCGTCCAGGACGAGTAGCTGTACCTCCGCTCGACCGGGCCCAGCGCCGACATCGCTTCGGGCCGTGCTTCCATGAAGGTGTCGTACCTGCAGCTGTCCAGAACGAGCAGGACGAAGCTGTTGAGGCCTGGCGCGGGGCTCGGCCTGCCGGACGATGCCGAATCCCTGTTCATGCTGCTGGCTGACGGCATTCCTCGGATCTCCGGGCCGCTCGGATCGCGGCAGTCTGTCATGCGGTCCGCATGCCTCAGTTCGCGGTGCAGATCTCGTCCAGTTCGGCCCTGACCTCGGATGACCATCTGCCCGCCAGGACGCCCATGGCCTTCGCCAGCTCGCCGAATCCGCCGGCTGGCATGGGCTCCTGAAGTCTTATCGTTCCCTGGAAGACGATGGTTCCCGACTGCGAGTCGAGAATCGTGACGTCCGTCTCTATGCATGCCGCCCACGATCCCCCGGAGTAGCGCGAGCCGAACTCCCTCACGTGCGCGTCCAGGTGGATATCCTCGCCGAACAGCGTGTACCTTCGGTAGACGGACTCGAAGCGCCCCTCAGCCATGATGTCCCTCGTGAGCAGATCGGAGAGGAGCGAGGCAGGCGTAGAGGCCCAGCGGTGGCCGGAGGCCCTGACCACCCTGCCGGTGGAGTCCACCACCACCATGTCGGTCCTGTCGTACGCGGGGCTGGAGGTGAAGTCGGCGATCCTCAGCACCAGGCACGAAGCTGAAGCGGCGTGCCCGGGAGGCGGGGGGTTCACCTCGTAGACGACGGCCGGGCTCGAGCGGCCCCCGAGAGAGACGGAGATGCACGAGCAGCAGGCCATCAGAACGATCGGCAGCAGTCTCCTCACGGCCATCTGTCCTCGCCTCCGCTCTGCATGAGGAGCTCCTCGGGATGGTTCCTCAGCAGATCCATCATGGCTCTCATGTCGTCCATCAGGCTGTAGGTCTGTACGAGCAGGGCTCCCAGACCGTCGGCAGCCGGCTGGAGCATCCCGAGCAGCTGGTCGAGCTGGACTGTCAGGCTCCGGAGGTCGTGCGCCATGCCCGATATCTCTCCGCCCGAGCGGTCGACGATTGCCTGCAGATCCCGCCCGACGTCGGTATATACCATGACCAGAGTGTCTATCCTGCTGGAGGTCCTCGTCAGGGACGATATGAGCAGAGACAGGCTGTCGCTGTCCATTATGTCGTTGAGGCTCTCCAGGAGCTGCACGGTCTTCTGGGAGATGCCCTCGAAGTCGATCACCGTCACGATCTCCACGAGCCGCTCCAGGCCCACCTCGAGGTTCTCCATGGAAGACTTCATCACGGGGATCTCCGTGCAGGGCGGCTCGAAGTCGTGAACGGTTCCGGAGGCGGTCTCCCCCGGTCCGAGAATCCTGAGATTGATCGCCTTGAGACCCGTGATGCCGACCAGGTCGAGCCTGGCAACGATGTCGTCCCTCACCGGGAATTCCGACTCGATCTCCATCAGGACCTCGACAAGGCGCCCGTCCGGAGCGACTTCGATCCTCTCCACCGTTCCTACCGGAACCCCCCTGTACCTCACGGAGCTGCCGGCTTCGAGACCCTGGACCGACTCGGAGAAGTAGCAGACGTAGAGCTTGGTGTCCGGGTTGCGGAACCAGCCCGTGAGCCAGACCATCATGGCTACGAACAGAATGGTCCCCAGCGTGAAGAACAGCCCCAGCCTGAATCTGCTGGCCTCCAAGGACACGGCTACAGACCGCCTTCCGGCAAGATGGCGCCCGAGCGCCTGAAGAAGGCCTCCACCCGGGGATCGGGAGGATTGTCCGAGAGCTCCTGCGCAGTCCCCTCCGCGACGATCCCCTTCGCTGTCTCGTCAAGCATAACAACCCGGTCGGAAATGGCAAAGATGCTCGCCAGCTCGTGCGTGACGATGACCATGGTGGTGCCCGACCGCCTGTTTATCCTGAGGATGAGCTCGTCCAGTCCGGCCGATGTCACGGGGTCGAGCCCCGCCGAGGGCTCGTCGAAGAAGAGCACCTCGGGGTCGAGGGCCATCGCCCTGGCAAGGGCGGCCCTCTTCTGCATGCCGCCCGAGACCTCGAGAGGGGGCGAGTCCGCGAAGGCGGACAGACCGACCTCCGCCAGCCTGAGCCTCGCAATCCTGTCGATGCTGGCCGGCGAGAGGGACGTGAACTCGGACAGCGGGAGCATCACGTTCTCCAGGATCGAGAGGCTGCCCAGCAGCGCCCCCGACTGGAACAGGACTCCCCAGCGGCGTCTCGCCTTCGGAAGAGCGTCGGGATCAGCCCAGATGTCGCTCCCCTCGAACAGGATCCTGCCCCTCCAGGGCCTGCTGAGGCCCAGGAGGTAGTTCATGAGAGTGCTCTTTCCGCATCCGCTCCGGCCGACTATGACGAGCACCTCGCCGCGGTAGACCTCCATGTCAACGTTCTGCAGCACCTCCAGCCCTTCGTAGCCTCCTGCGAGGCCCTCGACCGAAATCAGAACCTCGCGGCCCTGCTTCACAGCGGCACCGTCGGTCGTATGTGGACGAATATCAGCGAGATGAGAGCATCCGCGACTATCACCAGAAAGATGCTGGCAACCACCGCCGAAGTGGTCGCCCTGCCCACCTCCGCAGCCCCTCCCCGGACCCTCATGCCCATGAAGCAGCCCACGTTGGCGATGATCACGGCATAGACCACGCTCTTGAGCATCCCCCAGTAGATGTCGAGGGGAAGCAGGACCAGGTCGAGCCTCGAGAGGTACATGCTCGAGGGCATTCCTATGTACCACCCTCCCACGAGCAGGCCCCCGAGAAGGCCGAAGAAGTCTGCTATCAGCACCAGAAGCGGCATCACGACCATAAGTGCTAGCATCTTCGGAGTGACCAGATAGCTCCATTCGTCGAAGCCCATCACCTTGAGGGCGTCGATCTCCTGCCTCACCTTCATGGTGCCGAGCTCCGCGGCGAACGCGGAACCGGATCGTCCCGCTACCAGCACCGCCGCGAGCAGAGGCGCTATCTCCCAGGTCATGGCATAGGCCACGAGGTCGGGCATGAACATCTCGGCTGCGAATGATCTGAGCTGGTAGCCGGCCTGGAACCCCAGCACGACGCCCAGCATCCAGCAGAGGGTCGCGATTATCGGGATGGCCCTGACCCCCGACTGCTCCATGTAGTACATGGCGAGCCTGGTCCTCAGGAGCTTCCTGTTGCCGGCGATGGCGGCCGTCGCGAAGAAGGTCCTCACGGCGAAGCTCCTGAGTCCCGACGCAATGCCGGCCATCTCCGCGACCCTCTCTCCGATGTCCTCGAACTGCTTCCTGAGGGTCCAGGAGGACCTGGGCGGCCGGTATCCCGCGGCATGCTGCTCGAATCCGTCCAGGATCGAGGCGATGCCGGGCGACGCGCCCTTCAGCGTGACGCTTCTCCCGGAGCTCCTGGCTGCGGCGACCCACTCGCGGAGGGCGGCGGCTGCCAGGAGCTCGGCACCGGTGCAGGAGCCCAGGTCTATCTCGAGATCGCCCTCTCCCGAGGATCCCAGTGCGGCGGCGAGCCCCGGAACGTCGTCAGCGACCAGCATCCCCTCGATGCCGATCCTTCCTGGCTCCGTCCCTGTCCGAAGGGCCATCACCCCTCCCGTCCGTTCCGACGAGCATCCACGCTGCCCGGAGAATATGCAGTGAAGACCTCCGAATCCAACTCCCCGCGCGGCGTCCGGCCGGCACGGCTCCTTGCGGCTCCATCGCGTCGAAGGTTATTGTAGCACTGAGAAAGGGAGGGCGACATGGGGACGATAGTATTCCTGGTGCTTCGTTTCATCTTCGGATTCAACTGGTACGGTGACGCGCAGACGCTGGCGACCACCGTCTCGCTGGACTCCATTGCCCTTATCCTCCTCCTCAGGCTCCGCTGCAGGAAGGACTGACGGGAGCCCCTCCGGAACGGCATCGCAACAGACGGAACCGGCCCTCCGGGAGCGTCCCGGAGGGCTTTTGCACCCCGGACTTCGTCCTCCGTCTGGAATACATCGCTCCTCCCGCCCGTATAACGGTCGAGAGGGAGGTGCGAAATGAGAACCAGAGAAGAAGCCAGAGACTACAAGGACGTGGGCGTGCTGGTCGCGCTCTCAGTTCTCCTAGCCGTTCTCGAGACCGCCCCGGGTGCGACATGGAAGGCCCTTGCAGTGAGGACCTCGGGAGACGAGCTCGTCGGAGTGGACGCTCCGCTGGCCTACGACGTGCCCGTGATCGAGCCTCCCGAGACACCCCCGGTCGACATCGACAGGGTCCTGGACAACGCCGTTCCGGATTTCGTGCCTGAAGTGGTGCTGAACCTCGACGGGAACACCGCGGGCCTGGACACTGTGCGAACCGTGGACCTCAACACCGACATGTCGGATCCCAACGGCTCCATGGACGGCGGCATACCCTCGCCGGGCACCTTCATACCTCACTCGGTGCCGCCCAGGTGCACCTTCCGACCGGCTCCGGAGTATCCCGAGATGGCCAGGCTTGCGGGCATCGAGGGAAGGGTCACTCTTCAGGTCTGGGTCACGGTCGAGGGAGTTCCCGCAGAAGTCGTCGTCATGCAGTCCTCGGGAGTCGCATCGCTTGATTCGGCGGCGGTGGAGTCGGCATGGGCCACAAGGTGGGCTCCTGCCGAGAGCGAGGGTGGAATGCCGGTGGCGGTATGGACCGCAGTGATCTACGAGTTCACTCTGGAAGGCTAGCGGAGAGCGAAGCAGAAGCCCGGACTGCCTGGATGTCCGGGCTTCTGAACTTCACACATGCGACTTTTGAGTTAACACAATGCGATCTAATTGTTAACTCTATTGATCTCCAATGGATTCTAGCATTCTTCTATGCTCCAGCGCCCTTTCGACTTCGCCAAGGGCGGAGGCTATTCTGGCTGCTTCGGAATGGCTGAGAACCCAGACGGTCGAACCGCGAGGACTGGTGGTCGCCGAGTGCTCGAACAGGTCCAGTGAAAGGTCGTATTCGCCCATCTGGTAGGCTCTGACCGCGAGGGACTGATAGTAGAGACAGTCGGGTATCCGCGGCACCGGAAAGAGGACGGACGGCACGAGAACCATGGCTCCTAGAATCACGGAAAGAGCGCTTCTGACGGCTTTTCCGGCGAGGGCCGCCCTGATCCCGGCTGTCAGCCCTGCAGCGGCCACTGCGCACATGCACGGCAGCGCAGGCAGTGTGTAGCGCTCTGTGTGGAGGAAAAGGACATCGGACACCAGCGAGAGCAGAACGGGCGCCAGCAGCACGGCCCTGAACCTGCAGCGGGCAAGGAAGCTTCCCAGCCCCGCTGCGAACGTGCAGATGTAGAGCCAGCGGGGAGGTCCAATGGCGAGAACAGGCCCGAATCTGTTAACGCGGCCCATTTCATAGTACGAGTCGAAGGGCCGGAAGCCGAAGAAGGCGGCCCACTTGACCAGCATGAGACGCACGGTCCGGCCTGGATTTCGGAACATGTAGTCAAGCGCGAGCGACAGGAAGTAGCGGTCCGCCTCGCCCGGGGTTCCGAACCCTTTTTCGGCCGCGAAGTCGCGGGCCGCCTCGTGGATGTCCCTTCTGAGGTCCTCGGATATGCCCTCAGACGGGGCGGCGGGGCTGAAGCCGTCTGCGTCAGGATTGTTGCCGAGATAGAGGTTGAGGCCGGTGGAGGATGCCAGCGGGCTGAATGGTCCTCCCCTGGCCGACTGCTGCCACGACAGCAGGAGCAGTGGTATTGCTACTGATCCGGCAACTGCGGCTGCCACGACGGGCGACTTCCGCAGAGCGGACCTGATGGGAAGCAGAGCCAGGGGCAGCATCTGGGGTCTCAGACCGGCCAGCATCCCCGAGATAGTGCCCGAAGTCGCAAGGGCGCAAATACTTCCCGAGAGGGTTCTGGTAGCCAGCAGGACGATGGAAGTCACCGCCAGAGTCGATAGGGTCACCGAGAGCATCGTCAGGTCGTAGAAGGACGCGGGGGCATACAAGCTCCATGCGAGAGAGGCAACAGCGGCGGCGGCTCTGGATGCGCCCGCTGTTAACGCAAGCCTGAAGACCATCCATGCCACAGCAACGGAAGCAAAGAGCTGGAGTGCGAACAGGGGCCACTCTCCCGCGCCAGTCAGAAGGGAGAGCGCCAGGATGTAAGGATATGCTGGATCTGCAAATGCAAAACCACCATGAAGTTTCAACCCGGATACCAGGCTTGCGGCCTCTGCGTGGTATCTCTCGGCCGCCAGCACCGGCCAGTAGTAGAGGGCGGTGTTTCTCCCGGCCAGGAAGCCGGCGAGATGGGCGACTCGCGTTAACAGGGCGAATCCCGTGACGAGGGCTCCCGTCCTGTCGAACCCTTTCCTCATGGCCTCCCTCCCGCTCCGGGACTATAATGGCGCATCATGGAATCGAGCACCCTTCGCAGGCCCGGCTTCGACCTGTGCGTCATCGACGCGGACGACACGCTCTGGGAGAGCGCCCTCTTCTTCGAGCGGGCCGAGGAGGACTTCGTCCTGCTGACGAGATCCCTCGGGTTCGACCCGCCTGCGGTGCGCAGACTCGTCCATTCACGCGACATCGAGCGGCTGGCGCTGACAGGCTACGGGGCCAGGCCCTACCTCGGCACGCTGCGCTCGGTGCTCGACGAGCTCTGCCCGCGCAGGCCCGCATGGGCCGATTCGGCCTTCGAGGAGATTTCCGGAGCCCTGCTGCACCATCCCGTGATCCTGCTGCCGGGTGCGAGACAGGCGCTGGAGTGGCTCAGGGAGCGGGAGCTGCCGGCAATCGTCTATACCATGGGTGAACATGACCACCAGCTCAGCAAGTTCTCGAGGTCGGGGCTGTCGGATCTCGTGGAGGAATGCATAGTGGTCGAGAGGAAGACTCCCGAAGCCCTCTCGGCCCTCCTCTCCTCGAAGGGGGTCGAGCCGTCGCGCAGCCTCGTGATAGGCAACAGCCCGAGGTCCGACGTGAATCCCGCCCTGCAGGTCGGGGCAAGTGCGGTTCTCTGCGCGAGGGAGAGGCTTTGGCAGGCGGAGAAGGAGGACATCCTGGACCCGGGCAGGGTCCATCGCCTGGAAACGCTCTCAGAGCTCCCCTCCCTGCTCTCCTCGCTGGAGGCGGCTCCGGCTCCTGCATCCGGTTCCCTCTGAGCGTCTTCCCGCGTAGGCGGCTCCGGCGGGACGGCAGAGCGAGGGATGAAGGCTGGCCGGTTGACGGCCTCCTAGCGGATTACGGTCAGCCGGCACGATGCGGAGGCCGGACCGCACGAGACGCGCACCAGGTATGCTCCCGAGGGCACAGCCGCGCCGCTCCAGGAGCAGCCGTCCCATTCGACCTGCCCCGGGTCGGTGTCCAGTCTCCTGACCAGCCTGCCGCAGAGATCGAAGATGCCTATCTCCACGGGGCCGGGAGCTTCGACCGCGAACATGCAGACACCGGGTGCGGGATTGAACTCGGGCCGGATGGAGACGGCTCCGGGTGCTTCCCCCTCCTCCAGCCCGGACGGGTCGGTGGAGGCAGCCCAGATGTCCCAGTGGAGGTACTCGTCGCGGGCACCGTACAATGCCACGAGGGAGGCGGCATTCCTGTACGCGAGCACGACCGATTCCACAGCCGGGCAGACCGCGCCCGTGACCGCAGGCCCCCATCCGCCCGAGGTGTGGAGCTTGTACTCGACATCCGTCCCTCCATCTATCCATGCGACGGCGACGGTTTCTCCACCGAGACAGGCGACCGCGGGCCTGGAGGCTGTTCCACTCGTACAAACCGTCACTTCCGGCTGCCAGCCGGGGTATTCCCTGAACCTGACCCTGATCTGGCCGTCCTGCTCCCAGGCGACCCAGAAGCGGCCGTCCCCGGCTCCAGCGATTGCGGGCTCCCTGCAATCCCCGCCCGCACCGGAGATGACGGCTTCGGACGAGAACGGACCTGAGTCGGGGGCATCCCGGTAGCAGATGACGAGGTTCCCGTCGCGCTCGGCCTGATAGACGAGGCCGTACTCGCCTGAGGAGAAGGCTAGATCGGGAACCCGCTCGTCGCCTTCGAGACCTGACAGGACGGATGCGGTCGTCCAGGCGCTGCCGGTCCACATCCGCCCGGCGATATCGCTTTCTCCCCCGTCCCACTGCTGCCAGACCACCCATCCCCTGCCCGCGCCGCCTGCGACCGCCGGCTCCACCTCGAAGGCCGGTGTCTGCGTGAGGCGGGTTGCAGCGCCCCAGGAGGAGCCGGTCCAGGGGGACACGAAGATGTCGTATCCTCCTATGTCGTCGTACATCGACTGCCAGGCTGCCCATACGGTTCCCTGGCCGTTCGCGCCCACCGCCGGGTGCCAGTCCCAGTACTCGTGCTCGCATATCTGCATTGGGACGACCCAGGTGTCGCCCGTGGAAACCGTGCCCAGGATATTCGCCCTCACGGTGCTGGAGGTGCCGAACACTGCGAAGACCTCGCCGGTGGACGGATCCACCACGGCGTCTGCGTCACCCTCGGAGTGGATTCCGCCGGTGAGCTGGGATGCGGGCCAGTAGTTCCACAGCTCTCCCGGCTGGCTGCGGCCGGGGATGGAAGCCGAAAGCCCGTTTCCGTGAGGCTTCAATGTCGGGTCTCCGAGGAGGACTGCGGCGTGCTCGTACTCCAGGTTGGCTCCCAGCCACTGCCTGAAGGCCTCGCCGACGCACTCGCCCGACGCAAGCTGCGTGTAGAGCTCCTGGAAGTCGTTTGTGTAGTCTGTCTTGGCCTGCGCGATGGACACAAGGCCGTACGAATCGGCCCAGATGTACATGTTCGCGAGGTTGTCCATCTCGGTCCAGCGTCCGTTGGTGCAGCAGTTCAGAACGTAGAAGAACGCATGAGGGTCGAGCGGCAGGATCTCGTAGTTGTTGAGCGTGCCGGCTCCGCCGGGCGGGGCGCCTACGTGGAAGCTCGATCCCCACGGGCTCGAGTGGGCGATGAGGTGGACCCACTCATAGCCGTTCAGGAGCTCGGCCCTGAAGTCGTCGGCCGTGGTGCCCGCCGGATCGCTCTTCGTAGTGACATCGGAATACACCAGACCGAGGTAGCCCGTGAGTCCCGTGAACGCCTCCTCGTAGGCCAGAGCCCTGTCGGGAAGGGTGAGCGAGCCGGTTCTGTACGCGTGATTCTTCGCAAAGTAGCCGGCAAGGAGTTCCGCGGAAGTGCCGGCAGAGAGCCAAGTCGGGGTAAGCCTTCCGACGAAGATCTCGGGAGCCCAGTTCGTCGCGTACTCGAACAGCCCGTTCGCGTCCGCGTCAACCCACGTGCCGTTCATGTCCATGAGGTACAGGTCCATGGGATACTCCCCTTCGGACCCCTCCATCCAGCCTGCGGGGACATTGCCTGCGAGGATGGCGCCCGACAGGCCGCCCTCGGCGTACTCGGCCTGGAGGTACGACCTGATCCCGGTCGCGCTGCCGCCGGTGAGGATCCACAGCTCGGGTGTGAAGCCGTCGGCGGACAGGTCGGCAAGGAAAACGCTCAGCGAAGGCTCGATCTCCTCGTCCAGGCCGTCCTCCACGATGACGATCACCCGGTCGGCCATTCCTCTTGTGGAGGAGGCCGGCATCTCGATCGCGCACCCGGCCTCGCCAGTCGAGAAGGCCGGGGACTGAGATGCCGGCGAGGGTTGTCTGTCGTGCCCGTCCATGTACTGGATGGGAACGCCCTCCGGTGTCGCGAATGCCGAAGCGGCAGCAATCAGCGCTGCCGGAACGAAAAGCCTTCTCATGGTTCCACCCCGTCCAGCGGTCCTACCTCCCGCTCCACCGCATCGAGGACCTCCCCTGACCGCACCACCTCGACCATCCTGTTGTGGTCTGGGTAGAGCGGTCTGTCCTCGCCCAGATGCTCGACATGTTTTCTGATGACCGAGAGCGCAGCTCCTACGCCCCTGCCGAACGTGTGCCCCCTGAAGTCGAGCGCCTGGGCGGCAGCGATCATTTCGATGCCCAGCACTCCCAGGGCGTTCTCGAGGATCTGCTCGTTCTTCAGGGCGGTGTTCATGCCCATGCTCACGAAGTCCTCCTGGTCGGCCGCAGCCGGTATCGATGCGCAGGCGGCGGGGGTGGAGAGGATCCTCTGCTCCACGGCGAGCATCCCTGCAGTGTACTGGCTCAGCATCAGGCCGCTGAAGAGCCCGGGCTTCTCGGCGAGGAAAGGCGGCAGGCCGACCGACAGAGCGGGGTTGAGGAGCCTGTTCAGTCTGCGCTCGGAAAGCACCGAGACCATGGTGACCGCCGTGCCCACCATCTCCATGGGAAGGGACACGGGAGAGCCCTGGAAGTTGGCCCCTGTGAGAACGGTGTCGCTTTCGGGGAGGAAGATCGGGTTGTCGCCTACGCCGTTCAGCTCGGTCTCCACCTGTTCGCGGGCATAGGCCACTGCATCGTGCGCGGCGCCGATGACCTGGGGGGTGCTGCGCATCGAATAGGCGTCCTGCACCTTCTGCTTCACCCTGCCGGCCAGCAGATCGCTGCCCTCCAGGCATCTCCTGATCGCCCTCGCGCTCCTGACAGCGCCACGGAAGCCCCTGAGCTCGTGAAGCCTTGCGTCGTAGGGCTTCATGTTGGCGTACAGCGCTTCCAGGCTCATGGCGGCTGCGATCTCGGCCTGCCTGAGCCACCTGTCGGCGTCGAAGAGCATCAGGGCGTTCATTCCGTTGAGGAAGTTGGAGCCGTTTATCATCGCCAGACCGTCGCGGGCGTGGAGTTCGATGGGTTCGAGCCCCGCTCTTCGCAGCGCCTCGGCTCCGGGCAGGAGCTCGCCGCCGTACCAGGCATCGCCCTCTCCCATCACAACCAGAGCGATCATGGACATGGGCGCGAGGTCGCCGCAGGCTCCCACTGATCCCTTTCTGCACACCAGCGGGGTCACCCCGCGGTTGAGCATCTCCAGGACGAGGAGCGTTATCTCGGGTCTCACAGCGGAGTGCCCCTTCGCATGGACGTTTATCCTGCCAAGCATGGCAGCGCGCACGTGCTCGAGCGGCGCAGGGTCGCCGATGCCGGCCGAGTGGTTGTAGACCAGGTAGCGCTGGAACCGGCGCACCTCGTCGTCGTTCAGTCTGGTCTCCGAGAACTCGCCGATGCCCGTGTTGATGCCGTACATGACCTCGCCTGCCTCGATCTTCCGCTCGACCATGCGGCGGCAGACGGTCATTCTCTCCAGAGCTTCCGGGGCCAGAGCGACCATGTCGCCTCTGCGGGCGATGGAGTTGACCTTTTCGATCGTAAGGCTGGATCCGTCGATGATGACTGGCATCGTGACCTCCAGGTCGTGAGGGCCGGTCGCACTGCTCATAGACTACCTGCAAATGTCACGCTTCCGGGTGACGAAGGCAAGCGGAAGCGATCCAGGATGATCTCCCGAGAGGCTACAGGTGCGGAGGAGCCCTCCCGGAGGAAGGAGGACCCTGGCAGGGGCTCGAAGGGATTGGAGAGGGAGGCGGTACGAAACATGACGGAAGGCCGGTCCGCAGACCGGCCGTTCCGTCGGCACTCTGGCAGGCTACCTGCCGCAGCCGCCGCCGCAGGCTCCGCCCTGCATGCCGCGAGGCGAACACCCGCCCATTCCGCATCCGAGGGCGGAATCGGTGGCAGTACCGCAGCCGCACGAGACTTGCGAGTCGGCGCAGCCGCAGTCGCACGCGCAGTCGTCACCGCAGGTGCAGGCCGAGCCGTCGGCGCAGCCGCAGTCGCAAGAGCAGTCGTCCCCGCAGGCGCAGGTCCCTGTCTCGGTAGTCCCGGAGAGCACCGTGGGGATGGCGAACCCCGCGGCAGCCACCAGGGCGAGGATCATGAGCTTCTTCACCTGAAACCTCCCGTTCGTCGGCTTGCGATTCGAACCCCTGTCAAGCAGGTGGTTCCTGGAAATATATACCAAACCAGTAGGTTATGTTCCCGACGAGTTCACCCGGATGCAGGGGGAGTCACGAATCTCCACAAGAATCAATCTGCCATCGAGCTGCCCGCTCCTGAGAGGCTTACGCCAGGACGGCCGCAATCCCAGTTTCCCGATAAGCGACCTGTCGCCGAAATAGATGTATGCGCGTGCTCGCGGGCACCGCCTCTTGAGGAAGTCTCCCAGCTCGCGCACAAGGCCCTCGGCTTCCGCCTTTCCGCCCAGCCTCATGCCGTAGGGCGGGTTGGTGATGATGACGCTTCCGGGCAATCCGTCGAGATCGCGGAAGTCCGAGCGGAATACGCTGACCTCGCTTCCGCCGGGCAGAGCCTGGAGACTCCTTCTCGCGATTCCGACGGCCTCCCGGGAGATGTCGCTCCCTCCTATGAGGCCTTCGGGCAGCGGACGGACGAGCCGGTCGCATTCAGCCCTCGAGGCGCTCCAAACCGAGCTGTCGAAGCCCGGCATGCTCTCGAATCCGAACCTCTCCCTCAGGAAGCCCGGGGGTATGCGGCACCAGCTCATCAGCGCCTCGGCGAGCAGAGTGCCCGACCCGCACATGGGATCGTGCAGGGGAGCTTCCCCGTCCCAGCCCGACAGCCTCACTGCAGCCGCCGCCACAGTCTCCTGCATCGGCGCTTCGAAGCCCGGGATCCGGTATCCCCTCCGGTGCAGCGAGCCTCCGGAGGTGTCGAAGCTGATGGTCGCCCTGTTCCTCCTTATGAACAGGTCGAGCCCGATGTCGGGGGATATGCGCTCCACATCGGGACGCCTGCCGCAGGCTTCCCTGAAGGTGTCTGCGATCGCGTCCTTCAGGCAGAGGGCTGCGTACTGAGAGTGTGTCACCAGGCTGTCCGTGACGTTGCAGGTGATCGCGAAGGTCTTCTCCGCGTCGAACAGCGAAGGCCAGTCTATGCCCCTCGCGGTCCTGTACAGGTACTTCGTGCTGTGGCAGTCGAATGTCGCCAGCGGGGCCAGAATCCTCGTGGCTAGCCTGGTCATGTAGTTTGCACGGCATAGGGTGTCGAAACCCGCAGAGAAGTACACGCCTCTGAAGGACTCGTGCGGCTCACGAGCACCCAGCTCCGACAGCTCCTCGGCCAGGAGGCTTTCGAGGCCGTCGGCGCAGACCGCGAAGAAGCGGCCCGTCTTCGCGTACAGCCATTCGGTCATGTGTCCGCGGTGATGGAGCTCAAACGGGGCCTGAGGGAGGGCTGCCGAGCGACCTCTTCACAGACCTGTACCTTATGATGCCGATCGCTCCGGTGAAGAGCCCTCCGGCGACTGACGCCAGCCCGGCAGCCTGCCATGCCGGCTGGTCGAGCAGCTTGACCGCAGATACGCCGGCGGCTGCGAGGGCGAGAGCCGTTCGCAGGTAGGCGAGGAGGGTCCGCTCGTTGGCGAGGGCGGTTCTCCTCCAGGCGAGGTCGTCGCGGAACATGCAGCTCTCTTCAGCAGATCTGACTTCTTGCATGAACGGAGAATCCGGAAAGAGAGTCCCGGCGTCAAGGCTTCCGAGGAGGTTGACAGCCCTTGCCGGACGCTGGTTCGCATGATAGATATCGTCGCGACTGTTCAGGAAGGAGAACGCATGAAGAACCTCGCAGTTCTGTTCTGCACGGCTTGCCTGGCTTCGGCTGCGACTGTCACCATCGGTTCTCCGCAGATGGCCTCCAGCTATCCCTGGTGCGGTTCCTGAAGCCCCCAGATGCGCTACCAGGTGGTAGCGCTGGACTCCGAGATCGGCACAGCCATGGAGATCACGTCCATCGCCTGGCAGAGGGCTCCGTCAGGCAACGACCAGGGCCACTACTACGACGTCGAGATATACGTCGGGCTCTGCGCATCGGATCAGCTCGGCGCCAGCTTCGAGAACAACTGGATCCCCGGAACCAAGACGCTGGTCTTCGCCGCCGACCAGCTCGACCTGTCGGCGGGCGCCAACGAATGGGAGCCCATAGAGTTCGACGATCCCTACTGGTACAACGGACAGCAGAACCTCCTGATCGAGGTCTCCTGGGCTTCGGCGAACCCCAGCTACAGCTTCTACACATGGCAGTGGGAAACCGGAGCGGCTAGAGCCGTGTACGCCACCAATCTAGGGTCCGCGACCGGCATCCTCTCCACGAAGATGTCCATGCTGCAGCTCGCAGGAACGCTGGAGCTGGATGCCGCCACGTTCGGCTGCGTGAAGTACTCCTTCTCGCCGGAGCGGAACTGACATGCCGCGGTGGCTCTCGATCGCGGTGATCATTGCTTCGGCTGCAGCATCCGACGTGCTGACGATCGGAACAGAGGAACTGTCGTCGGGGGAGCCGTTCTGCTGTTCTTGAATCCCGTCGCTGCGCTACCAGGCGGTAGTGCTTGACGACGAGATCGGCAGCGCCTTCACAATCGAGACCTTCTCGCTCAAGAGGCACAGCGCCGGAAGCACTCCGGCCCCGACCGACCTGTTCGACTTCGCCATCTACATGGGTCTCTGCGAAAACGACTATCTGGGAGCGAACTTCGATGCCAACTTCGTCCCGGGAACGCGCACGCTGCTGTTCTCGAGGGACTCGCTGCACATCGAGGTGAACCCGAACGAGCTTCTGACTCTCGACCTCGATACGCCATACTGGTACAACGGTCAGGACAACCTCCTGATCGAGATCCTTTGGAGCTCGGGCGAGGAGACCGGCTCTGAGTGCGTCTATACCTGGCACTGGAACACCGGAGCCATGCGCTGCGCATCGGGCCTCTATTCGGCTTCGTCCGGCAGTCTGACCAGCATCATTCCATGGATGCAGCTCACTGGATCGTCGGCGCTCGAAGCCTGCACGTTCGGCGAGGTGAAGACGCTGTTCGCTGGAGAGTAGCCCGATGTTCGCCTTCTTGCGGGCGGGCCGCCTCTGCGGAGATGGCCCGCCCGTTGCAGCTCGATGGCGATCCTTTCCTCAGACTGGTTTTGAAGCCTTCATGTCCAGGCTGGTCACGAAATCCTCCGGTCCCGTTCCCTCCGGCAGTTGCCGTGCGATCTCCCGGTACAGCGGATCCGACCATGCCTCCATGTTCGCGGCATATGAAGAGTCTGTGTGCAGCGAGGTCACCGAAAGCCCCGCCGCGACAGCCGCAGCCCTGGCCTCCTCCACCGGCACAGCGCCGGCCACGCATCCGACATAGGCCTCCAGAGACGCCCTGAGCGGCTCTGGAAGCGGCCTCAGGAGGGCGATGTCGCTCACGACCGCACGCCCGCCTGGCTTCAGCACTCTGGCGATCTCCCTCCAGACCCGTGGCTTGTCCGTCGAGAGGTTGATGACGCAGTTGGATATCACCACGTCCACGCTGGCGTCCGCGACAGGCAGGTTTTCTATCTCCCCCAGCCTGAACTCGACGTTGTCGAGCCCTGTGGATGTCCGGAAGGCGCTGATTCCCGCCCTGGCCCTGGCTACCATTTCTGGTGTCATGTCCACGCCGATCGCCCGGCCGCCCGGCCCTACTGCCCTGGCTGCGAGGAAGACGTCGAATCCTCCCCCGGCCCCGAGGTCGAGAACCACCTCCCCGGGCCTGAGGGTGGCGAGTGCAACCGGGTTCCCGCAGGACAGGCCCATGTTGGCGCCTTCGGGGAGAGCCTGCAGGTCTTCGCGGCTGTAGCCCAGCGATTCGGCCACGGCGTCGGGGGCCATGCCGCTCCCGCAGCAGGAGCCCGAACCGCAGCAGGAGCCGCCGGAGCGTGCTATCGCCGAATAGCTCTTCCTGACCTCCTCGCGCACCTTCTCGCCGTCTTCACCGGGCCTGCACCGATCCGTCACTGGTCATCCCTTCCTTCTCCGGAACCTCCGGATGCCCCCGTCCCGTCCCTGTGAGGGGCTTCTTGCCGCGCGCCCTCAGCTTGCATCCGCACTGGCCCCTCAGCTCGAAATCAGGATCCTTCATCACGGGCAGCCCGTCCCTCTCCCATTCGACCATTCCTCCCGTCATCACGGCCACCGAAGGGATGCCCGCATCGAGCAGGCGGGCGGCCGCAGCCCTGCTTCTCAGGCCGACCGAATCTGCAACGACGACAAGACGGTCCCGCGGGAGGGAGGCTGCGACATCCGCGAGGTCTCCTTCCTGCACGATCACCGCCCCGGGAAGATCGAACTGCCTGTAGCTGGTCTCGTGCCCCGGCCTGATGTCGAGAATGAGCACCTGGCGCCTGCCGACGGCATCCAGCACTTCGCGGGGCGACATGGCGGCGATCACGCTCCGCCCGGCTTCTTCTCGACGGCCGTCATTGCCGTCTCCTGGCGCCTCCTGCCGGACTCCGCCTCCCTCGTCGAGGGATTCGACGAGCTCCGAGACAAGCCTCCGCACGCTCGCGAAGACTTCCCGGAACACCTGGAGCCTCGAAGCTTCGTCTCCAACGGCCGCTGCCGGATCGGGCAGATCCCAGTGGAGCCTCCGCGCCCTTCCCGGCAGGAACGGGCACTCCTGTCGCGCCGAGTCGCAGAGGGTAACTATGAGATCGAACTCGACTTCCGCCACTTCCGCGACGGCTTTCGAACGCAGTCCCTCCGTATCGCACCCGGCTTCCCGGAGCACTCTGAGCGTCAGGGGGTTGACCCCGACAGGCTTCGTACCGGCGCTTCTTGCTTCCAGAACGTTCCCCCCCAGAGACCTGGCCACGGCCTCCGCCATGATGCTCCTCGCCGAGTTTCCTGTGCAGAGGAAGAGCGCCCTCGTCGGCTGTCCGGAGGCCCTAGAGGTCATTGCAGGATCCACCCGTTGCAATCCGTGGAACCGGCGCCCGGTTCTCATGGGGGAACCAGTGTGCCGTCCGCAGGCAGATTCTCACGAGCATGAGCATGACAGGCACCTCGATCAGAACACCCACGACCGTCGCCAGGGCTGCTCCCGAGGAAAGGCCGAACAGCATTGTCGCCGTGGCGATGGCAACCTCGAAGTGGTTGGACGCACCTATCATCGCAGCCGGCGCGGCATCTTCGTATCTCAATCTCAGCATCCTCGCGAGCCAGTAGCCCAGCCAGAAGATCAGGTTGGTCTGGATGAACAGCGGGATGGCGATCCACAGTATCGTCAGGGGATTCGACAGGATCGTCTCGCCCTTGAAGCTGAACAGGAGCACCAGTGTGATCAGGAGTGCCGCGATCGTGACAGGGGTGAGCCTGTGCAGGAACTTCTCCCTGAACCACTGCTCGCCCCTGGCTCTGATGATCCATCTCCGGGACAGGTACCCGGCGACGAGCGGCAGTGCCACGTAGATGGCTATGGAGAGGACCAGGGCCTGCCAGGGAACCGGGAGCCTGCCGACGCCCAGCAGGAATCCCCCGAGCAGCCCGTACAGGACGAGCATGGTCAGCGAGTTGATGGCTACCATGACCAGGGTCAGCCCGTCGTTGCCACGGGCCAGATAACCCCACACCAGCACCATCGCCGTGCACGGGGCGATCCCCAGGAGGATGCATCCGGCGAAGTAGCTCCTCCAGAGAGGCACCTGGAGCATCTTCACACCGTCCTGCATGACCACGATGCCGGCACCGTGGGTCGCGCCGACCGGCAGGTCGAGGCCGAAGGGCATCTTCACCAGGTCCACAGCATCGGACCCGATGAAGGATCTGAACAGCACTCCCAGGAACAGCAGGGCGATCGCGTACATCGTGAAGGGCTTCACGGCCCAGTTCACGAACAGGGTCAGCCATACGGGCTTCCCGCTCCTGCCCGCTCTCACGACCGAGGCGAAGTCGATCTTTACCATGATCGGATACATCATGAAGAAGAGGCATATCGCAATCGGGATGGATACGACCGGCGCACCACCTGCCATGATGGACATCCCGTCGAGGGTTCCGGCCAGCCCCGGGGCAAGCCTGCCCAGGCCGATTCCCGCCAGGATGCACAGCGTTACCCAGAGTGTCAGGTTGCGCTCGAAGCCGGTGACCTTCCTGCCGGATTTCTCGTTCATTCCTGGCGACCTTCCGCAGGCTCTAGCTGCCGACCAGGCTCTTGCAACGCTCGAGCAGTGCAGCGACATTCTCTCCGGTCGCAGGTGTTCTTCCCTTCTCGAAGCCCAGGTCGGTGACCCTCACGTGTCTGATCCCCCCGATTCCGGCATTCTCCAGCACAAGCCTGGCGCAATCGGATCGGCAGCCGTCGATAGCGATGATCGCAGAGGCCGATCCCGCAGCATCGATGAAGCTCCTGAGCCCGGCGCCGACTGCAGCCAGGCAGGCCATCCTGCAGCAGGTTTCCGAGGACATTCTTCTGGCCGCGAGGTCGGCCAGCGCGCCTACGTCTGAAGCACCCGAACAAGAAAATACCAGCTCAGGTGAAGCTGAGCAGGCACAAGCCTTCTCTTCGGGCATCTCACACCCTCCTTTGGAGAAGCAGCTCCTTGGCTGCTCGAAGCAGCTCATCGGTTCCATGACGACCTTCAGACGGCTTTTCTCAAAAGGTACAGCCCGGCCAGGATCACCAGGGCTCCGGCCACGCGCCTGAACAGGATCAGCCCCTTCGACTTCTCGTTCCAGTTGAGAAGCCTGCAGACGACCCCGGAGCTGCTGCCAGCGGCAAGTATCACTCCGCAGTGCCCCAGGGCGAAGGCTCCCATGAGCCCTGCAGCGAAGAGCGGCCGGCTGGCCTGTGTCGAGAGCACGACTCCCAGCATCGGAGCTATGAAAGCGAACGTGCATGGACCCGCCGCAGCGCCGAAGACGAGCCCGAAAAGGACTGCCCCGCCGAGTCCGGGGCTTCCTGTCCGGGGCATGGAGAGGGCTGGCAGCGGGATCGTTATGACATCCATCAGACTGAGCCCGAATGCCATCATCAGCACGGAGAGGACGATCCCCCCTGCACGGCCGGTATCGCCTGCTATCCTGCCGGCTCCCAGGGTGATCGCCCCGATCGAGAGCACTGCCAGCAGGACTCCTGCGGAAAACGAGGCCGATATCCTGAACGACTGCGACGTGGACGTGCCGGGGTCACGCGAGATGTATCCCACAAGGAGCGGTATGCCGGCGAGATGGCAGGGGCTGAGCACGATGCTGAGAACACCCCAGAGCAGCGCCGCACCGAGTCCCATGACGGGAGGGGAGTTCTCTACCGCGTGACCGAGTCCCGTGAGGAGCTCATTCATCGGGCGTCTGCCGCACTACTTCGTATCCCAGTTCGCGCCACTTCGACACCATGTCCTCGGCGGAGATCACTCCCTCGTGCCTCCACAGCTCGGTACCCGTTTCCGAGAGGAAAACCTGCGTAGGGATGACCCTGATGCCATAGCTCCGGGCGGAGGCGGGATATTCATTCACGTCGATGAACTCGATCTCTATGCTTCCCCGGGTCATCTCCTCCAGCCTCGCCAGCTCGGTCATCATGGTCTGACACGGGATGCACATCTGAGATCCCAGGTCCACCACTTTCGGGAGCGGGGCCGTGGAGGACGAGTCTGCCGCAGTGACCTGCCCGCCCCCCCTGTCCCGGGTGAGAACGGCTGCGGCTGCAAGTCCAGCTACGACCGCGACGACTGCTATCCTGCCCATAGTCTTCATCAGGACCTCTCACTCCTCGGGTCAGTTCTTCCGCTCGGCGAGGATGCCTACGATCTCCTCGACTCCCGGGATCCTGCCCATAGCCTTGACTTCCCCATCCACTACGAGCGCTGGGGTCATCATCACGCCGAACTTCATGATCTCGCTCAAATCCGTCACCTTCTCCACCCTTGCATCCGTCAGGCCGGCCTTCTCCAGGGCCTGGCTCACGTTCTCCGCAAGCTTGATGCACTTGGGACAGCCGGTTCCCAGCACCTTGATGTCGCGCATTGCCGCTCCCTTCAGAGGCCGGTGCTGCCGAACAGCATCCCGGTCGTAGTGGACATGGCTACAACTAGAAGGATGTACACCCCGGCCTTCCTCCAGCCGATGACGCTGCGGATGACCAGCATGCTGGGCAGCGATAGGGCGGGGCCGGCGAGCAGAAGGGCGAGCGCCGGCCCCCTTCCCATGCCCATTCGTAGAAGCCCTTGCAGAATAGGCACTTCGGTGAGGGTGGCAAAGTACATCAATGCTCCTGTCACCGAGGCGGTGAGGTTCGCAGCCAGTGAGTTGCCTCCTACGCTGTCCGCTATCCAGCGAGCGGGGATCACGCCTTCGCCTCCAGGGCCGCCCATGAGGAAGCCGGCGACGAGCACTCCGCCGATGAGGAGGGGGAATATCTGGCGGCCCAGTCCGAAGGTTGATGAAAACCACTCGGCAGCCTCGCCCCTGGTCGTAGTGAGAGCCGCCGAAAGGCAGACAACCCCGGCGGTGAAGGGATAGACCGGTCTTCCGGGCACGAGGAGCGCCAGAACCGACACGGGCACAGCCGAGAGGACGACCTTCCACCAGGGGACCTTCATGGATAGAACCAGGAACACGCCGAGGGCGGCAGCGAAGGCGGAGGTCAGATACCACTTGATTCCGAAGATGGAGTTGATCGTTCCCCCTGTGCAGTCGCACCCCGCCCAGGTTGCAGAAAGCAGTATCCCGACGAGCAGGGCGAAGAAGAGCGAGTTGCGGCCCAGGCTGTGGGCCGGTGCCGCCTGTGGCATCGCCATTGCGGCGGCCACCCTGCTCCGCTCATCCCTGAGGAATATCAAGTGCATCGAGAGCCCGATCACGAGGCTGAAGACCACGGCTCCAACGACCCGGGCAATCCCCAGCTCCGGCCCCAGGATCCTGGCCGTGAGGACTATTGCGAGCACGTTTATGGCCGGCCCGGAGTAGAGGAATGCGCAGGCGGGGCCGAGACCGGCGCCCATGCGGTAGATGCCCGCGAATATGGGCAGCACCGTGCAGGAGCAGACAGCGAGAATGGTTCCGGAGACCGATGCGACGCCGTAGGCGACGATCTTCCTCACCTGTGCTCCCAGGTACCTGAGCACCGAAGCCTGGCTCAGGAAGACCGATATCGCCCCGGCTATGAACAGGGCCGGGACCAGGCACATGAGAACGTGCAGCCTGGCATAGTCTCTCACGAGGGCCAGGGACTGCAGAACAGCCGTGTCGAACCTCTCTCGTCCTACCGGGACGAACCAGGCCGCCAGGAACACCACGGCCATCAGGGCAAGAACCTTCCAGTCGCGCTTCCAGTTCATGCCCTGCATCCCTTCTCTGGCGCATTTTCGGCACAGGGCTCGGAATCACCGGACAGCACCCTGTCGATGCAGTGGAAGAAGTCAATGATGCACGGGGTGGCCAGTCTGCACAGAACGGTGCTGGCGGACTTCTCCACAGCGACGATTCCGCAGTTTCGGAGCACAGAGAGGTGCCGCGACATGGTGGAGATGTCGCATCCGGCCTTCGCCGCCAGATCACCTACGGATCTTCTGCTTCTTTGAAGCTCCTCCATGACCATCAGCCTCGTCGGGTGGGCGAGGGCTCTGATCACTCTGGCCCTGGCCTCCAGTTCCTGTCTAGATGGCGGCAATCACAACCTCCTTGCTTATTTGTACCAATAAGCAAATATGCTTGCGCCTCCACGATTCGGTCAAGTTTCTTCAAGCCGCGATATCGGTCTGGATGACCTCAGCGGGGGCTTGCTCCGGGCTGGGGCATCAGTCCCCAGGGCTTAAGGATGCCTACCATCGGGCCCTCAGCACCGTTCTGCGCGACGATCGAGCCCGCCGGGATGGCTTCGACGCTCAGAGGCGCGGGGAACGATACGTCGAGGAGCCCGCCTGGCGCTTCGATGACTTCGACTTCATCACCGTTCGTCACGACCACCCAGCCCGACATGGAGAACAGAAGCCAGGAGTCGCGCCCTTCGAGCATCTCTTCGGCGCTGGCGCCGTTGAAGTCCGCGAAATAGACGGCTTCTCCTCCGGGGGGTATGACCTTCAGGAGCCCCTCTTCGAACATGGCGGAGCACTCCCGCACCATCGAGTCGGTCACTGCGGGGGGCACCCGGGACAGGTAGTCGAGAAGGAACGATTCCTGCTCGCTGCTCCACATGTAGTACATGGGAGATACGAGAGACCAGTAGTCCCTGACCTGGAGCCCGATCGGTTCGCTTACACTGCTGGTAACGGCCACCTTCAGGAAGAGGTGGTCGGAGAAGGCATGCTCGTACAGCACTCCCTCCTCCACGCTGACGACGGCAAGGTCGCCTTCGGCCAGCACCTGCCAGTCCCGCTCCGCGGGCTCGGGGGTCGAGCCTCAGCCGCAGGAAAGCGAAATCAGCGCCAGCGTCTGCACAACCATCGAGTCCTCCCCGGTCGAGGTTCTGAATGTGATACCTGCGGGGGTTGCAGTTGTTCCCTGGCCGAAATGGAAGGGGCGCGGCCAAGCCGCGCCCCATGCGGTTCCGGAAAGAACCTAGAACAGGGTCTTGATCGAACCCCAGGTGTCCCGGGACAGAGCTGTGGACGTGCCCTCGACGATGATGGGCATGCCCACCGGCGTGTTTGTCCCCTGCATCAGAACGGGATTCCAGGCTCCGCCGGAGGTCTGCTGCATTGCGTTTCCAGTCGCTCCTCCGGGCGGGTTGTTGACGATCGGAGGAGCCCAGGGGCCGCTGGCCCCGGTACCCGCCATGCAGTACCCCACCCAGTAGTCGCCGGCGGTGAGAGTGACCGTGACGTTTGCAACTACCGCCATGATCGGGCGCGCCGTGCCGGTGCCCGACTCGGTGGACAGAACCCTGTAGCAGTTCGTCCATGCGGCGCTGGCGAAGCGATTGGTGGTGAAGTCGCCGTAGACAACTGCGCCTGTCGTCGGGTAGTCGTCCCAGATCGTCACATAGATGGCGTTGATCGTGGGGTTGGTGCCGGAGTTGGTCTGATACCCGAAGAATGTCATGGAGGTGACGTTCCAGGTCTCACCGGCGGGAACCACTATGTCGTCGGCCATCCTGTTGTTGTTGACATACTGGCAGCCCCATCCGTAGGTCTGCTCGGACGAGGTCATCAGGGACTCGTCCGCTCCACCGGCACCGGTGCCCGGGCTGTTCATGAAGGGGCCTGTGGTGTAGAGAACGGCGTTGGGGCCGTTCCACACCGGGCCGCCGCCGTAGGTAATGCTGATGCAATCGGGAACTGGAGTGTAGATGTCATCCACGTTCTCCGAGGCGAAGACCGGGATGGCAACCACGAGCGCCAGGATAACCAACAGTTTCATGTACCCCCCTTTCCTATGCAACCACAACTGTTCCATAACCATAGAAGAATCTTCCAACGATTCTTCAATTCACACGGGGTAATAATGCATTCGAAACGGCTGAAGCGCAAGCTACCTTTCGCCGGGGGGCCGATGCACATGGGCCAGATCGGGCAGGAGGCGAGCCTGCGCTCCCGAACATTCGCGGTGAATCCCCTCTCGCTGGTTGCCGGGGACAACCTGCTGCCGGGTCGCTGCTTCGTGAGGCGAAGCAGCGGAGCTGCAGGGTTGCTCGTTACAGTCAGCGCACAAGGCAAAGCGGTCAACCAGCCCGAAGCCAGGAGTACAGCATCGGAACTGGTCCGCAACATTGATCCCTGAAGGCTCCGGTCGGCAGCTCAATCCAGTTGCGTACCCGGCGCACGGGCAATCGAAAAGTCCTTTGAATCGCCTCCGCAGGTCACGTGCAGCGTCCCGCCGTCGAGCACTAGCCGCTCCCAGCGGAACCACACCCTCCCTCCGTCGTCTCTGATCTCGACTGAGTCTTCGCCGTTGATCCGATAGTAGAGAACCGGCCCGCACAGGGCACCGTCCTTGGTGCCGATCGTCGCGGCGACATGCCTGCCGTCGATGAACCGGAACTTCTCCAGTACGTCGTCGTCCATCAGCTCGAGCTCGGCCTGTATCAGGCTCCTGATGATGTCCGCTGCGGACATGCTTCGTTCCTTCCCAGCGTTAGTCCCCGGTTCCGTCCGAGAGGAACATTCCGTGGAGGACTCTGCCTGAACAGGCCCCAGCCCAGACCCCGGCTATGCGAGAACCGGCAGGCGCGCAGCACAACCGCGCGATACCCGCAGCGTCGGTTTCTGTAGTGATTGTTTCGTTCGAGTCGTATTACTGCTTTCGCAGGCTCATTTCCGCAGGGCCTGAACCAGATATCTAAACAATCGTCTTCGACCCTCTCGCACATTCGCACGCGAATGTACTGTCGGGCTGCTCATCTCCGCGTCACGCGGAGCCAGATTTCAATGGATTCGTCTTCGACCCTCTCGCACATTCGCACGCGAATGTACTGTCGGGCTGCTCATCTCCGCGTCACGCGGAGCCAGATTTCAATGGATTCGTCTTCGACCCTCTCGCACATTCGCACGCGAATGTACTGTCGGGCTGCTCATCTCCGCGTCACGCGGAGCCAGATTTCAATGGATTCGTCTTCGACCCTCTCGCACATTCGCACGCGAATGTACTGTCGGGCTGCTCATTCCGGCAGGGCCGGAATGAGCGTGGCGACGCTGGCAGTCCCGCCACAACGGGCGGGACTGACGACATGGAGCACCCTGATGCCGTATATGGCGAGGCTGGCAGAGCTATACGACGCTCTCAGCGCCTGAGTCCTGCAGGCGAGGTTCCTTCACGCCGGCTGCTCCCGGAGCCATGGTCTCTCGCAAGGTCCCTTCGGGACCGTTGCTGGCGACGCGGGCAGTTTCCACTTCGGAAACTGCCGATCTGGCCCATCTCGCGGAGATCTATGACCTTATCGGGGCGTAGGCGGGATGGGCGTTGCTAACGCTTTGGCCTGGAGAGCCCGATCC
>CAZMTK010000017.1:0-32112 GCA_964569245.1 uncultured bacterium
ACCATGACGGTAACGGTAACGAAGGAGGGCCATCTGCCCTATCAGGGATCGGTGGCTGTGCGTGTATAGCTCACTTCTTGCCCTTACTCTGATGCTGATCTCCGACCCGACACTCTGGTTCGGCACTCCTGTGAGGCTGGACACCTTCTCAGATCCCACAATCGGCAATGCAGATATCGCCTCGAACAGCACTGACAAGCTGGCTGTTCTGTGGGATGGCCGCAATGCAGCAGATCCGATGTCAATCTGGAGCTCTACCTCCATGGATGGAGGATACACATGGGGAGTTCCATGCTGCGTGAGTGACCAGAATGCCAGCCCTTTTGCCGTCAGGATTTGTTCTGATGCTGCTGGCGTTCTTCACGCCGTTTGGGAGGACTACAGAGGCCCCGAGCCATATGCAGCTTACTACTCCAGGTCCGTGGACGGTGGAGCCACCTGGCTTCAACCTAACGTGAGGATCAGCATCGAGGGAGCGCGTTGCACTCTTCCAGCCATAGCCTGCAATGAGGTAGGTGATCTTCTTGCATGTGTCTACCGCAACTGGGATGACAACGGGAGGATGTACTCCTCCCGCTCCACAGATGGCGGGTTGAACTGGGACATCGGCACCGCTGTGGGAGATGACACAGAGCCCCAGTACTCCGCTGACATCACATGGACGGGCGGGCAAAGCTTCGTGGCGGCTTGGATTGACTACAGACCAACAGGCGGCAATAGCACAATCTATTGCTCACGAAGCGAGGATGGCGGGTTATCATGGCTCCATCCTAATGTTCCAGTTCCAACCGATGGGTACGGGATAGAGAGTAGGAGCTTGCGAGCAGAATATGATGGAACCCTCCTGCATCTGACTTGGACCACTCAGTTCTGGACTGACGCCATCCATTCGTATGTCTACTATCAACAGTCATCCGATGGTGGTCTATCCTGGCTGCCATCACCGAGACGGGTGGATGATGGTGAGGAAAACTGGCGCAGATTCGGAGGGGTCTTTGCACTCCCTGGTGGCCCTGTCTTCGCATCCTGGTGTGAATACACAGGACTGGAATATCCATCGTACGCTTTGTGTTCGATGAGCTTGGACGGAGGGGCGACCTGGAGCGGTACACCGGCCGTGGCAAATCCGGGAACCGGTGAGGCGAACACCTGCGCCTTGTCAGGGAATCAGCAGGACGGCACAGTTTACATGTGCTGGAACAACCAGATCACTGGAGGAGTGTTCTTTGCCCGAGGGGATGTCCAGGAATCCTCGCCAGAGGATCCGGATGCGCCGGCGAGCTGGATCACCGTCATCCCGAGCCCGACCTCAGGGCAGGTCTATATCGAGATCCCGGATGGAATGCAGGGTCAGATCCAGGTCATCGACACGGCAGGCCGGCTTGTGGCTTCTCTTGATGCTTCGGGCTCAGGGGCAGATCTGATCTGGGATAGCAGTGGCAGCCCTGCAGGTGTCTACACGATCCGACTGCAGTCGGGAGCCTTGTCATCCACCGCGAAGGTCGTGGTTCTCCACTAGCGGCATCCAGAGCACCCAAACTCAAGGCCGCCCTTACCAAAGTGGTCCGTAACTGCGGATCCTGCCAACCGCATGCAATGCAGATGGAAGTGCTTGGGAGCGCGGATCACTTCGTTCGCAAATCTAAGGGGTACAACGTGGTACGCCCGGCAGGAGTTGAACCCGCAACCTACTGGTCCGTAGCCAGTCGCTCTATCCAGTTGAGCTACGGGCGCACCGCATTGTTCGCAACGGCTAGCAACACTACGGCCTGGGGTGACGCAGGTCAAGGAGAGTAGCTGCGCGCCCTGGGATATGTCTGTGTTGCAGTAACCGATACAGTGCCGGCAGGCGGAACGCAAGCGACCCCTCCGGCCGGCGAGGTCACCTCCAGCACGGCACCCGACGGAAGCTGCATGGTGGCAGGAAGCACCAGCATCAAAGGGACATAGCAGCGGCTCGTGACCATGAGAGTGTATTCGTAGCGGTCACGCTGCACTGTGCGGGTGACTTCTCGAAGGTCGAGGTCCTCCGTCTCGAGCCAGAGCGTGTCACCGGAGACGGCCAGTACCGGTTCGCATCCTCCGCCCAGCAGCTGCGGCAGCGCCATATCCCGGAACACTGCAGGGCGGGCGAGGCTCCACCTCCCCGGCTCCAGCGCATCGTAGGCCAGCACGGGATCAAGCATCCGGCCCGTCCCGGTCCAGAACGGGTACGAGTGTTTTCCCGGGGGCAGGCTGCCGGCCCCCGTTGATGCCGCCCTTCCGCCTTCACCGTCCAGGAGCGACAGCTCCTCGAACAGCCAGCCTCGCCCCGCGAGGTTCTCGATCTCTGCCGACAGCGTGACCGTGCATGTGTCTCCCTGGCAATCCACCGAAGCCGAAGGCCTCCAGGAAAGACCTTTCTGTTGAACCGTAACCTCGGGGCCGGCTGTGTCAGGCAGAATCGAGATGGTCCAGCGTGCCGCCGCGCTCGAACGCGAAAGCCTGCCGGCTATTCTGGCCGAATCACTCCTCGTGCACCTGATCTCCAGCACCGACATCCCGAAACGCGGAGCGTCTCCGACGAGGGAGAGGTAATCGAAGCCGGCAGGGACCGGTGTTGTGATCACGGCTGGTCTTCCCTCCGATAACACCACTCGCGAGGCCGTCATGCACTCCTGCAGCACTGGCCCTCCCGTTCCACACGAGAGAGCCAGCAAGAGAGTAGGCAGGGTGGTCAGGCGGTTCCGCATGCCGTATCTATGCCTCCTCAGGCATGGAGGTCGCCAGTTGTCCGGATCCATCGTCATCACGGGCTATGCGGAAACGCGCAGGGACAGGCCGCTGGACCTCTCCGTATCTTCGGGAGAGGTCGTCGTGCTGGCGTCTGGCCCCGGTTCCGGGAAATCACAGCTCGCGTCGCGCCTTGCCGGATTGGGAAGACCTCGCTCCGGGAAGCTGCTGATCTGCGGAGCGCCTGCCGGCTCCCGAGAGGCCGTGTCCTCGACCCTGTGCCTCCTCCAACCACCGTTCCTCGATCCTTCCCGTGAAGTGTTCCGCCAGGTTCTGAGCCGCCTCTGCTCCCGAGACGACAGGCCGAGGGAGGAGCTGGCTGACGTGCTTGCGCGCTGGTGCGACAGAGCCGGCCTCGTCGAGGCTGCCAAGAGGAAGGCCGGCGACCTTCCATCGGGTACTCGCGGCGAGTTCGTACTCTCGATGGTGGATCTGTCGAAGTTCGATGCCGCGGTGCTGGACGAGCCGTTGAAGGGCCTTCCAGAAACCGCTGCAGCCCGAGCAGTCAGGTCGGTGTGCACTGCTGCATCGCGGGCTGCTGTTCTGGTGCTGACATGCGATCCGATCCGCTTCCAGGGCAGCGGGGCCCGGATCATGAGGCTCGAGCCCGGTGCAGCCAGAATGGCTGTTCGGGCCGAAGGCTCCGGCAAGAGCGCGTTATGAGCGGACGCTGCCGGCTCTTCTCATCTGAAGCCTACGAGAGGCTCATCTCCGGCACCGGATTGCTGGCCTACCTCTTCATCCCGGTGATTCTCTCCGTGCTGGTCTGGCTCGAGTCGCTGCCACATCACGGAACGGGCGCGGGTTTCCTTTCCAGCCCCGTGGAGAACCCTCTGCACGCGCGAGTGGCGCTTGCGCTCTGGAACGCCGCACTGTCAACTTCGCTGATCGTGGCTGTCAGGAGCTCCATCTTCTTCTCCTCGACCTTCGGGGCCGGCTGGTTCAGGTCAACGGTCGTGATCCCCGTGAAGAGGTGCAGCCCGTTCTGGGACAGCTTCACCGCCCAGGCAGTCGTTGCCAGCCTCGTGTTCGTACTCACGAACGCAGCCGTGATCGCCGCCATGCCCTGGACAGAGGGCTTCCCGTGGATCCCCACTCTGCTCCTCTGTCTCGTACCTGTTGCATGGGCCGTTTCCTACGGAGCGCTTGCGGGAGTGCTCGCGAAGCCGGCCGCTGCAGCCGTTCTAGCCTCGTGCGTGTTCGCCGCTTCACTAGTGCCGGCCTTCGCTCCGCTGGAGATCCACGCCGGCAGGGCAGTTGCGTGGGATATCTTCGTTCCACCGGTGGGGGCGCTGGCCGCAGGGAGTGTAACTGGAAGGGTCTCTATTTGCGACGTTCTCGTAGCGAGCGCCCATGTGGTGCTGGCAGTGCTTGTCGCGTCGTGGCTGTTCGGAATGGCAATGAAGCGCAGGATGGGCGGTCCCGGGGACTGGTAAGGGTTCAGCGGCATCGCCTCCATGGAAAACGCCGGAAGCATGCAGACGAAGTGTCAGCGCGAGACGGGAGGCTGTGAATGCTGGACAGACTGAAGAGGCTGATCTCCTCGACCGGGGCCGACTTCGTCGACATCCGCTACGAGAGGATGACGGACACCGCAGTGTCCTTCACCGGGAAGGATTTGAAGGCGGTCGCCTCGTGTTCGAGCGATGGCTTCGTGGTGAGGGTGCTGAAGGGAACCGGGTTCTCGAGCGCCACCGTCACGCGCGAGGAGGATGTTCCGAAGGCTCTGCGGCTGGCCTCCGAGGGGGCCGACCTCATGAGGAGCACCGGCGGCAAGGAGATACGGCTCGCTGAAGTCCCCGTGGTCGTCGACACTGTCAAGGCCAGGCTAAGGGGCGACCCTCGCGAGGTGCCTCTCGAAGACAAGATCGAACTCGTGCGCAGATACAACGGGCTGTTGCTGGAACAGCCCGATATCGTCAGCACACAGCTCTCCTACAATGAGACATGCCGCGACAAGCACTATGTGAACACAGAGGGCACGGCCATCTCGGAGGAGCTCGTCACCACCTCGATAGCCGGCGAGGTCATCGCCGGAAGGGGCGGCTTCCTCCAGAACGTCCGAGTGGCTGTTGGCGGCAGCGACGGCTGGGAGAAGCTGCGGAACCGTGAAGGCCTGTTCGTAGAGAGAGCGAGGCTGGCCGGCAGGCTGCTCGATGCCGAGCCGGTGAAGGCTGGAACGTACAACGTGATCCTCAGCCCGCTTCTCGCCGGGGTCTTCACTCACGAGGCCTTCGGCCATTTCAGCGAGGCCGACTGCATCGAGGACAACGAGTCGCTCCGCAGGGCGATGAAGCTCGGAGCGGAACTGGGTTCGAGCGCCGTGAACATAGTGGCGGACTCACCGATGCCAGACCAGCTGGGATACTACAGGTACGACGACGAGGGCGTTGCTGTGCGCAGGGTGAAGCTCATGGACAGGGGCGTGCTGTCCGGCAGGCTTCACTCGAGAGCCACGGCGGCTGCGTTCGGCGAGCCCGTGACGGGACACGCAGTGGCGGAGGACTACAGGTACGAACCGATCATCAGGATGGGAACGATCTTCATCGAGCCGGGCTCCCGTCCGTTCGACGACTTGGTGAAGCAGCTCGGCGACGGCCTCTACCTCGTGGACAGCAAGGGCGGGCAGACCAGCGGCGAGAACTTCACCTTCGGAGCCGGTCACGGATTCCTCGTGGAGGGCGGGGCCGTCGGCGGAATGATTCGCGACATCAACATAATGGGCAACCTGTTCGCCACATTGAAGTGCATCGTGGACGTCTCCAGCGACTTCGAGCTCAGCGAGCGCGGCGGCTGCGGCAAGGGACAGACCAACATCAAATCGGCTCTGGGCGGGCCCCATGTCATGATCACCGACATGGTCGTGGGAGGTGTGTGATGGAAAAGCTGCTCAGGATGGCCCTCGAGGGAGCCGACCAGGCCGAGGTTTTCTGCCACGACTCGCAGAGCACCGAGCTCGCCACCAGGGACGGAAGGGTGACCAGCGCCTCCTCCTCGATAAGCTCTGGGGTGGCGCTTCGGATCATCAGGTCCGGGCGGATGGGCTTCGCCTATACGAAAAACCTCGCCGACAGGGCTGAGCTTGTGCGCAACGCGCAGGCATCGCTCTCCGGGAGCGTCGAAGCCGGCTATGTCTTCCCGGGACGGGCGGAGATGCCGCCTGCCCCTCCCTTCGACGATTCGGTCGAGAGAATGGGGTACAGGGACATACTTGAGCCCGCCCTTCTGATACACAACAGGCTGTCGGGGAAAGTGAAAGCGCAGGTGTCGGCAAGCGGCGGTTTCGGCACCTCGAAGATCAGAATCCTCAACTCGAACGGGTTCGACGCCTCGTACAGCATCTCCGGCTGGGCCGTCGGAGGCTTCATCCACTACCCGGAAACCGAGAGCGCGATGGGCGAGCATTTCCTGGCCCGGGGCAGGATCGAGCCTGACCTGTCATTGGTCGACAGGCTGGCCGACCTGTTCGAAAAGAGCCTTCCGGAGATCGAAGTGAAGCCCGGGAGGATGCGGGTGATCTTCACTCCGTGGACCATGTACACGCTCATCTGGAGGCTGAAGGCGGCCACCGGCGGCAGAGCCTTTTACACCAGGACCACCCCGCTCCTCGACAGGATGGGGAAGAAGGTCCTGTCGGAAAACTTCACCCTGGTGGACGACCCGCTGGATCCAGCATGCGTCAGTGGTGCGCGTCCCTTCGATGACGAGGGTGTGCCGTGCTCCAGGCGCGCCATCTTCGATAGAGGCGTTCTCAGCGGCATCTACAACAACCTGGACTATGCCGCACGGCTGGGCATGGAACCCACAGGGAACGGGACGAGAGGTGGGGGCATGATGGGCGGCTCCGACCCTGTCGCTTCGATGCCCGGTGCCGACATGCAGGCCCTTCAGATCCTCCCCGGCGAAGCGTCGTTCGAAGAGATGGTGTCGGGCACCGAGAGGGGGCTTCTGCTCTTCGGAGTCCTGGGAGCCCACTCGGGCAACATCGTCAACGGAGACTTTTCCGTGGGCGCCGATCCGGGGCTGTACATCGAGAACGGAAGGATCGTCGGACGGATCAAGGACGGCATGCTGGCGGGCAACGCATTCGAGGTCCTGTCGAGCGTATCCGCCGTGCAGGACGGCCCCTTCAATCCATGCGGCTTGGTGCGCTACCCATGTGTGGCCTGCGAGGATGTGAGCGTCACAGGGAGGAATTGCTGAGCGCGCCGATCTGACGCGCTCCCGTGTGTGCGACAGGGGGAGAGGCCGGCCCCTGGCCCTCCCCTTCAATATAATCTCTGCCAACAACTTATATCTCGCCTTATCGTCTGGCATGTGCCTTGCTTCACCAGGCAGTGCCATTCTCTTTAGGAGAAGGAAGGGAGAGTGAGAAATGGCAAACCTGCCCGACAGAAGGCGCGAGAGGTATGCGACCCCGATGGACTGGGCCAACTTTGCCATGAACAGGATGCTGGAGGATTTCTTCCCCGGCGCTGTGAACGGCTATGACTGGCTTCCTGCCATCGACGTGGTCGAGACCAAGGACACCATCGAGATCCACGGGGAGCTTCCTGGGCTGAGCCGCGACGACATAGACATCCAGGTTGCCAACGGCGTGCTCACGATCAAGGGCGAGAAGAAGGAGGTGCGCGAGGAAAAGGAGAAGCGCTACCACCACAGGGAGGTGCGCTACGGCTCCTTCGTGCGCTCCGTCGCTCTTCCGGTGGACGTGAAGGCCGATTCCGCGAAGGCCAGCTTCAAGGACGGCGTGCTCACAATCGTGCTCCCCAAGGAGGAGAAGGCGATCCACAAGAAGATCGAGATCCAGGGCTAGGGGAACCCCTCCTCCCCTTCGCAGGATCCGGTCGGGGCCGCCCACGGGCGGCCCTTCGCCTTTCCACGGCCTTATAATGCCGGCGTGGGGAGGGGAGGGACATGACTAACCCGGTAGGCGATCTGGCCCGCGCGGCGAGAAGCGTGCGCCGATTCCGAGAGGACGAACCGGTCTCCGCCGAGACGCTGAGAGGGATGGTCGAGGCGGCCGGGCTGGCGCCCTGCGCCGCGAACCTGCAGCAGCTAAGGTTCTCTATCGTCAATGACAAAGAGACGTGCAGGAAGCTGTTCCCTCTTCTAAGGTGGGCCGCCTATCTGGAAGACTGGCATGGCCCCTCTCCAGGCGAGCGCCCGCCGTCATACTTGGTGATCCATGCACCCCTGCAGGAGAAGCCCTTCACCAGGCTCGACGCCGGCATAGCAGCAGGCTACCTGACCCTCGCCGCGAGGGCATCCGGCCTGTCGTCATGCCTTCTCCTCAGCTTCGACAGGGAGAGGATCTCCGAAGTCGTCGAAAGTCCCGAAGGCATGGGCGCGATGCTCGTCATGGCCGTGGGGAAGGCAGCCGAGGAAGTGACGATAGAACCGATGAAGCCCGGGGGAGACGTGAGATACTGGCGTGACGGGGCGGGGCGGCATCACGTGCCGAAGCTCGCTCTGGACGACCTTCTGCTTTCGCACAGAACAACGAAGGAGTAGACGATGCCGGGGAGCAGGGTGTTCATCGAGAGACGCAGGAGGCTGATGGAGTCTCTTCCACCGAGGAGCCTGGCGATAGTGCCCCCCGCCAGCCCCAAGACTGTCAGCGCCGATGCCAAGCATGTAGAGCCCAGTCGGAACCTGTACTACCTCACCGGGATCGCTCAGGATGGCACATGGCTCGTCATGTCCCGAACGGAGGGCGACGAGCGCAGCGAGACTCTCTTCGTGGAGCCCTTCGATCCCGAGTACGAGAAGTGGATCGGCAGGCGGCTGACCGTGGAAGAAGCCTCCTCTACGTCCGGAGTGCCCGTCGTGCGCACGGACAGGGCGTGGCGGTCGGCCATCGAGTCCGCCATCGCGCGGCAGTCCATCAGGAACGTCTTCGTGGACTTCCCCCTCTCCGGTCTGGGGGGCCGCCCGGGAACCCGACACAGGCTTGCGCTGGACCTGCGCGACGCGTATCCCCATCTGATGCATGACAGGCTCTCGGGGCGGATCCATCTCATGCGGATGGTGAAGGACAGAGGCGAGATAGACACGATGAAGAGGGCCGTCGAGATCACAGGGCAGGCCTTCCAAGCCGCTGCGAAGGCTCTGAAGCCGGGAATGAGGGAGTGTGAGTTCGAAGCGGAGCTGCTCAGGGTTTTCATCGCCTCCGGCGCGCATCCGGCCTTCCCCGTCATCGCCGCCGGCGGTCCCCGTGCGACCTGCCTTCACTACAGCGAGAACGGGCAGGTCATGGAGAAGGGCTCGCTGCTCCTGGCCGACTTCGGAGCGAGTTTCGCCTGGTACTCCTGCGACATCACGAGAACGCTGCCGGTCGGGGGAAGGTTCTCCAGGAGACAGAGGCAGCTGATGGACATCGTGATCCGCATCCAGTCGGAGGCCATCCGTCTTCTGAAGCCAGGCATCACCCTGGGCGAGTGGAATGCCGCGGTGAACGAACGCTATGCCGCCATGCTGGTCGCAGCGGGAGTTATCGCCGAAGAGAAGGACCTCGATAAGGTCTACTATCACCGCATCGGGCATCACCTGGGGCTGGATACTCACGACGAGTCCCTGCCGGACGTTCCGGTTCAGGCCGGCATGGTGGTCACGGTCGAGCCCGGTCTCTACATCGCGGAGGAGGGTGTTGGGGTGAGGATCGAGGACGACGTGTTGGTCGGCGTGAAACGAAACACGGTGCTGTCCTCCTGCATACCGAAAGCCCCCGACGAAGTCGAAAGGCTTATGAGGTCCCGCTAGAGGTGGATTCCGTCCTTGAAGATCTTATGCGCGAGGCTCTGCGCGAAGCAGGAGTTGCTCTGGCGGAGGGCGAGGTGCCTGTCGGCGCTGTTCTGCTGACGGCTGACGGACGCAGGTTCACGGGCAGGAATCGAACGGCGGCGCTGAGCCGGGCTTCGGCGCATGCGGAGTTTCTCGCCATGGAGGCCGCTGCCTCGGCGTGCGGCGACTGGAGGCTGGCGGGTTCGGTCCTGGTATCCACGCTGGAGCCGTGTTTGATGTGCGCCGGGCTTTGCGTGCTATCGCGCGTCGACAAAGTCGTGTACGGGGCGCCTGACTTCCGCTTCGGAGCCTTCGGGTCAGTGACGGACGTCAGGCTGATGGAGGGTCTGAACCACTACCCCGAGGTGGAGGGCCCCGTCGCCCCCGAGACCTGCGGCAGCCTCCTCCGCAGCTTCTTCCAGGCAGCCCGCACCAGCAGCACGGTTTCAGGTTGAAGAAACTTAAGAAACACCAATTCTGACTATCTTGAGATAAGAACTTTTCATATAACACGCCTTGACAGGGGATCGGCCACGGGCGGTTTCCAAGTAGTGTTTCTATGACCTGCTGTAGATGCCCGGGTTTCTCAAGCTTCTCAAACCTGAAACTGATCCGGGCATGCTACAGGAAGAGGCTGCTCAGGCTCTGGCCGGTGTGGGTGCGCTGTATCGCCTCGGCGAACACGGGCGCAACGGATATGGAGCGTATCTTCTTCAGGGGCTCCCCGTTGATCGCCTCTGCGGCTGCCTGGTCGAACTCGATGGTGTCGGTAATGTAGAGCCTTGTCAGAGGGCTCTCCTCGATGATCTTGACAGCCTGTCCCGACATCACGCCGTGCGTCACGAACGCATAGATCTCGGTGGCACCCCTTGCCGCTGCCGTACGGGCCGAGAGCACGAGGCTCTTGCCGGAGAGGATCTCGTCGTCGCACATGATCACTGTGCGCCCCGTGAGGTCGTCCACTCCCTCCACGGTCTTCACGTGGGGATTCTCAGTATCGTCGAGCCGGACCTTCTTGACATAGCCGGTGACGATGTCGGGGCTGCCGCCCGCCTCCCGCATCGCCCTAGAGACGTGTATCGCCAGAGAGTCGTTCGCCAGGATGCTGCCCGAGTCGGGGGCTACGAAAGCCAGCCTCTCCCTGCCCAGAGTTAGAATCTCGTCACGGAAAGTCCCCTGCGCATAGAGCTGGTCCACGGGAATGTCGCTGAAGCCCTGGCTCTGAGGACAGTGCAGGGTCATCGTCAGCACCCGGTTGGCCTTCACTGCGGCTAACAGGTCGAACATCATCTTGGCGGTTATCGCAATGCGCGGCTTGTCCTTCTTGTCGCTCCTGGCGTAGGGGAAGTAGGGGGTGACCGCCGTGATGCGCCCGGCGCTATCCTTTATCGCATAGATCATCTGCAGCATCTCGATGATGTCACCCGACACCGTGCGGTAGGCCTGGAGCTTGTCCTGGAAAAGGGATCTCTCGCCGGACTGGATTACGAAGACATCCTTCTCTCGCACAGTGCCGCCGATGAAGTTCACCATCAGGTTTCCGTTCGAGAACTGTACGAACTCCACCGGCTCCGGCTCCACGCCGAGAATCCCGCAGATCCTCTTCCCTAGAGTGTCTCCGGAGCGTCCGAAACAGATCGCGATGCTGCCGTACATGACCTGCACCTCTCGATTGCGTAATGCCGAAAGGCATGCCCCCGGATACCCCTGCCCTTCCCGGCGAAGAGGGCGGCACCCTCGCGAGGATGCCCGTGCGAATATTGCGCCGCAGCTCGCCGCGTGGGAAGGCCCCGCTTCTTGACTTACGGCAATTCGTTGTGTTGATTCCGCCTGCAGGATAGCTCTCCAACGAAGCGCGGAGGCTCGCGATGAACGACAGGAAGATCAGGGTTCTGATCGCAAAGCCAGGCCTCGACGGACACGACCGGGGAGCCAAGTATATCGCCAGGGCACTCCGTGACGCCGGCATGGAGGTCATCTATACCGGGATAAGGCAGACGCCCGAGGCCATTGCCTCCGCCGCGATACAGGAGGACGTTGACTTCGTCGGCCTCTCCCTTCTCTCAGGCGCGCACAACACGCTGTTCCCCGAGGTGGCCAGGAGCCTCGCGGAGAAGGATGCCTCGGACATAGTGCTCTTCGGCGGCGGCGTGATTCCGGAGGAGGACATCCCGGGTCTTCTCGAAGCCGGCTTCAAGGCCATCTTCACGCCAGGAACCTCCGCCACGGATGTCGTGGATTTCGTTAGAAAGGCTTTCGAAGAGAGCGGACGAAAACAGGCCTGAGGTGTTCTGGAGACCCGCCCGGCCGGAGGTCCAGTGCCCGCCCAGTCAATGGAGAACATCGCAGAGCTCGTGAGAAGGTCCGACCAGCGAGGACTAGCACGGGCTCTGACCATTGCCGAAAACGGAGGAGCCCGGGCGGCGGCGCTCCTCCACAGCCTGTTCGATCCCGGCCGCGGCGGCAGGACCGTGGGCGTCACGGGCCCCCCTGGCGCCGGGAAGAGCACTCTGGTCGACAGGCTGCTCCTCCATTGGAGGAAGGCCGGGCGTCGCATAGGAGTCGTAGCAGTCGATCCCTCCTCTCCTTTCTCGGGAGGTGCGCTGCTGGGAGACAGGCTGAGGATGCAGGATCACGCCTGCGACCCCGGGGTCTTCATCAGGAGCATGGGCAGCCGGGGCCATGTCGGAGGGCTGGCCGACGCGACGGCACAGGTCGCGGAGGTGCTGGCGGCTGCCGGATTCGATCCGGTGGTCCTGGAAACGGTCGGAGTCGGGCAGGGCGAGGTGGAGGTCGCAGGCCTGGCCGACGTCACCGTTCTCGTTCTTGTGCCGGGCCTCGGCGATGACGTCCAGGCCATGAAGGCCGGGATCATGGAGATCGGAGACCTGATAGTCCTGAACAAGGCCGACCGCCCTGGCATGGACCAGCTGGAGTCGGCGGTGAGCTCGGTGCTCGACCTCCTTCCCGCCGGAGCGCCCAGGCCCGCGGTGATCCGCTGCGCCGCCGTGACGGGCGAGGGCGTGGACGAGGTCGCGCACTCCATTGACGTCCTGCTCGACAGGCCCGGAGCTTCCGAGGAGGTGCGCAGGGAGCGGGTGAGAGCGGCCATCGCGAGAGTGGTGGACGGCAGAGGGACGGCAATCGGCAGAATGATGCTGGAGCGGCTGTACGGCTGGGACCGTGCGGTCGATCTCGTCATGTCCGGCAGAACCTCTCCGTATATGATCGGAGAGGAGATCACGGGGGCGGCAATCAGGGAACTGGAGAGGTGATGGTAAGGAAGATAGATCACATTGGAATCGCCGTAGAGAGCCTCGATGCGGCGGTACCCTTCTACAGGGACATGCTGGGACTCGAGAGCCTGGGCGAGGAGGAAGTGCCGTCCCAGAAGGTGAGAGTGGCGATGTTCGCAGTGGGAGAGGCCCGGATAGAGCTTCTGGAGCCTACCAGCCCGGAAAGCCCGATCGCGAGCTTCCTGGAGAAGCGCGGGCAGGGGATACACCACGTCGCATACCGCGTGGACAGCGCGGCTGATGCCGTCGAGCGTCTCACCGGGCTGGGCGTGGAGATGATAGACAAGGCTCCCCGCCCGGGGGCTGGAGGCAGCATGATAGCCTTCGTTCACCCGAAGTCCAGCGGAAAGGTCCTCACCGAGCTGTGCGAGAATGGACACGAGTGACAACGGAACCGAGTAGAAAGGCTGCCTATGGAATCGGCTGACAAGCTCAGGAAGCTCCGGCAACTGCAGGAGAAGGCTCTGGAGGGCGGTGGCCCCGACAGGATCGAGAAGCAGCACGCTCTGGGCAAGCTCACGGCACGGGAGCGGCTCGAAATCCTGCTCGACGAAGGCAGCTTCGAGGAGTTCGACATGTTCGTCACCCACAGGTGCACGAACTTCGGGCTCGAAGGGAAGAAGATCTCCGGCGACGGAGTGGTGACCGGCTACGGCACGATAGACGGCAGGCTAGTCTATGTGTTCTCGCATGACTTCACCGTGTTCGGGGGATCGCTTTCCGAGACGTTCTCGGAGAAGATCCTCAAGATCATGGACATGGCAGCCGAGAACGGCGCTCCGGTAATCGGGCTGAACGACTCCGGCGGCGCAAGGATACAGGAGGGCATCGAGAGCCTTGCTGGATACGGCGAGATCTTCCTGCGGAACGTGATCTACTCGGGGGTGATCCCGCAGATATCCGTGATACTGGGCCCCTGCGCCGGCGGCGCAGTGTACAGCCCCGTGATCACTGACTTCACCATCATGGTCGAGGGCACGAGCTACATGTTCGTGACCGGCCCCAAGGTCGTGAAGGCGGTGACCGGCGAGGAGGTCACAGTCGACCAGCTTGGCGGCCCCCACATACACGCTACACGGAGCGGCGTCGCCAGCCTCACCTGCAAGAACGAAAGAGAGGCCCTCCTGCTGGTGCGGAAGCTCGTTAGCTACATCCCGCAGAACAACATGGAGGATCCCCCGGCGCTCACCCCCACCGATCCCCCGGAGCGAACGGAGGAGTGGCTCGACGAGTACGTGCCGGACAATCCCAACAAGCCGTACGAGATGCGCAGGATAATCGAGGCGGTGGTAGACGGAGGGGAGTTTCTCGAGATCCAGAGGATGTTCGCGCCCAACATTATCGTCGGGTTCGCCCGCATGAACGGGAAGCCGGTCGGGATCGTCGCCAACCAGCCCTCCTACCTTGCCGGCGTGCTGGACAACGACGCCTCGATCAAAGGCGCGCGCTTCGTCCGCTTCTGCGACGCATTCAATGTGCCGCTGGTTACCCTGGTGGACGTTCCAGGCTTCATGCCGGGCACCAAGCAGGAATACGGCGGCATCATCCGGAACGGCGCGAAGCTGCTCTATGCATTCGCGGAGGCCACGGTGCCCAAGGTCACCGTCATCGTTCGAAAGGCCTACGGAGGAGCTTACGACGTCATGAGTTCCAAGCACCTCAGGTCCGACGTGAACTATGCGTGGCCGAGCGCGGAGATAGCGGTTATGGGGCCCGATGGAGCCGTGGAGATCATCTTCAGCAGGGAGCTGGAGAAGGCCGACGATCCTGCCGCCCGGAAGCGCGAGCTTGTAGAAGAGTACAAGGAAAGGTTCGCCAACCCGTATTCGGCTGCCGAGCGGGGATACGTGGACGACGTGATAGTTCCCTCCACCACTCGCTTCAGGGTGATTCGCGCGCTGGAGATGCTCACCGGCAAGAGGCAGACCTTGCCAGCGAAGAAGCACGGGAACATCCCGCTGTGAAAGCGGCGGCGCTCATCTCGCTGGTTTCCGGGGCTGCCGGAGATGGCGGCTCGGGAGGCGGGCTCCTGCTCGGTCTCGAGGGAATGCTGGTGGTCTTCGCCGGTTTGGTGCTTCTGGCCCTTTTCCTGCCTCTTCTTCGGAAGATGCTGGAGCGCCGGGCTGGGAAGGAGGCGGCTCAGAAGCCGCAGGTCGAAGTTTCTCCTGCTCCTCCGACGGACGAGGAGATCGCGGCGGTGGTATGCGCACTCCACTCCCACCTGACGCAGATCGAGCAGATGGAGCACCTCCACCTCACGTGGGGGATGTATGACAAGCCCTACAAGCCCTGGAGGCTGGCAGGCCGGGCCGAGTTCATGATGGGAAGGCAGGGCGTCCAGGCCAGGCCCAGGAACAGGAGCTGATAGATGCCTGAATACAAGGTGACCGTTAACGGGAAGCACTTCGACGTGAACATCGGCCGCATGGTGGACGACAAGGTCGATGTCGTGGTGAACGGAAAGAGCCTTCATGTCCAGATCGAGATTCCGCAGCGCTCGGCATCAAAGACTCCGCGCATCGAGACCAAGCCTCACGTGGTCAGTGCTGCAGAATCCCCCGACAAGACTTCCCCTCCTGGTGTGGCGGCCTCCATCGGGAAGGGAGACGTGCTGGCGCCACTGCCCGGGCTCATGCTGAAGATCCTCGTGAAGGAGGGGGACAAGGTCTCCGTCGGGCAGACCGTGGCCATAATGGAAGCGATGAAGATGGAGAACGAGATCGAGTCTCCCGTGACCGGGGTGATCTCCAAGGTGGCCGTGTCCGAAGGGCAGAACGTCCTGGAAAACGACCTCATCATGAAGATCGGGTCCTGAATTGCCCTGTCGTCTGATCTGCTACTGCGTCTTTGGCATGCAAGCCGGCGGGCTCCTGGAGGGGTTCAACCGGGTTGCAGGGGTCACCGGCTTCGGCAATGTCAGCATCGGGAACATCGTGATGATAGTCATAGGGCTCCTGATGATCTCCCTCGCCATCAGAAGGAACTACGAGCCGCTGCTGCTGATCCCCATCGGCTTCGGGATAATCGCGGGAAACATCCCCTACAATCCGGGGCTTATGCCCATCGGTTATCAGGATGTGCTGGGCGGCCAGCAGTCCGTGTTCAGGCTCTTCTACTTCGGCATATCCTCCGGCCTGTTCCCCCCTCTGATCTTCCTCGGCATAGGAGCGATGACAGATTTCAGCGCCCTGCTGTCGAACCCCAAGCTGCTGCTCCTCGGCGCCGCCGCACAGCTCGGCATCTTCGTCACTCTGCTGGGCGCCCTTCTGCTGGGGTTCGACCTCAAGCAGGCAGCCTCGATCGGCATCATCGGAGGCGCCGACGGACCGACCTCGATATTCGTTGCGAGTCAGATGGCGCCGAGCCTTCTGGGGGCGATAGCGATAGCGGCCTACTCGTACATGGGCCTGGTACCGGTGATACAGCCGCCCATCATGCGGCTGCTCACTACGAAGAAGGAGCGCCTCATAAGGATGAGGGCCTCGAGGAAGGTCTCGCGCACCGAGCGCCTGGTCTTCCCCGTCGCCGCCTTCATCGTGACGGCATTCATCGCGCCGGGAGCCATCACGCTTCTCGGAATGCTCTTCTTCGGGAACCTCCTCAGGGAGAGCGGTGTCACACAGAGGCTGGCGGAGAGCGCACAGGGGGCGCTGAACAACATCGTCGTCATGATTCTCGGATTCTCGGTCGGGACCAGCACGCAGGCATCCAGATTCCTCACTCCGCAATCCATAAAGATCTTCCTGCTGGGCGCCTTCAGCTTCGCAGTCGCATCGGCCGGCGGCGTGCTCTTCGCCAAGTTCATGAATCTCTTCCTCAAGGACGAGGACAAGATCAACCCGCTGATCGGGTCGGCAGGGGTGTCCGCAGTGCCCGACTCGGCCCGGGTCTCCGAGGTCGAAGGACGCCGCTACGATCCCGACAATCATCTTCTCATGCATGCCATGGGACCCAATGTCGCAGGGGTGATCGGCAGCGCGATTGCGGCCGGATTCCTTCTCGGAATGATACCCCACTGAGATCTGCAAGGCAGAGCCCGAAGTGCGCGAGTACGACTATCTGGTGACCGGAGGGGCCGGATTCATAGGCTCGCACCTGTGCGAGAGGCTCCTGTCGTCCGGTGCCAGCGTGATGGTGCTCGACGACCTCTCCACTGGCAGCATGGCCAACCTAGAGAACTGCGTCTCGAACAGGTCGTTCGGCTTCACCGAGGGGTCGGTGTGCGACGAGGGAAGGGTTTCCGACCTTGCCGCGATGTGCTGCTCGATCATCCACCTCGCAGCCGCGGTGGGCGTCGAGAACATCATCCGGCAGCCCGTGGAGACGATCGAGGTGAACGTGCGGGGCACCGAGAACGTCCTCCGTGCGGCGAGCAGGAAGCGCATGAGGACATTCATTGCCTCCACCTCCGAAGTGTACGGCAAGGGCGAGGCTGTACCCTTCTCGGAGGAGGGCGACCTGGTCTTCGGCCCCACCAGCCGCAGCCGCTGGAGCTATGCATGCTCGAAGACGATAGACGAATTCCTCGCTCTCGCGTATGCGAAGGACAGGGGGCTTCCCGTCACCATCGGACGGCTTTTCAACACAGTCGGTCCCAGACAGACCGGGAGATACGGAATGGTCCTGCCCCGGTTCATCGCACAGGCAGCATCAGGCAAGCCCATAACGGTTTACGGTGACGGCAGGCAGACAAGGTGCTTCAGCCTCGTGGACGAGGTGGTTTCCTGCATCATCGCGCTGCTCGCGACCGAAAGGTCCGTCGGGCTCGCGGTGAACATCGGCTCGACCCAGGAGATATCCATACTCGACCTCGCCGCCAGGGTGAAGGAGAGAACCGGTTCGTCCTCCGAGATCCGCATCGTACCCTACGACGAGGCCTATCCGAAGGATTTCGAGGACATGCAGAGGCGCGTGCCCGACGTGAGCCGCTTGAAGAATCTGACGGGCATTGCGCCGTGTGCCGGCATCGACGAGATCATAGACAGGATTCTCGCGAGCGGGATTCCGCAGGCTTGAGCCTCTCGAGAATCTCCAGCCCATCGAATCAATCCCTGAAACGGGCCCGGTCTATTTCGTCTCCGTCGGGTGTGAGGCGCGAGGGCCTGTATCTTGCCGAGGGATTCCGCGTCGTGATGGACATCCTGGCGACTTCTCCGGGAAGCGTGGTCGAGGTGATGGCCAGCGAGAGCTTTGCCGCGGAGCATCAAGACCTGTCGAGCTGCAAGGCCGAGCGTGTGCTGGTTGTGCCTGACCGGCTGTTCTCCGGGGTGTCCGCCACAGTCCACTCGCAGGGGATAGTCGCCGTTTGCTCTCTGCCTTCCCCGCGGCTGGAGGATGTCGTTCTCACCTGCAGGCCCTGCCTTGTGCTGGACAGGATCGCCGACCCCGGGAATGTCGGAACCATGATCCGCACGGCGGCCGCGTTCGACTGTCCGGCCGTGATACTGACAAGGGGATCGTGCGAGGCCTACTCGGCCAAGGCCGTCAGAGCTTCGGCAGGGGCGGCGGCGAAGATGATGGTAGTGCAGGAAGTTACACCCGAGATGCTCTCCGAATGGGCTTGTGCGGAAGCAGTCACCCTGGTGGCCGCCGTGCTTGACGGAACGCCCTTCGAGAATCTCGTTGCACCCGAAAGGCATGCCATAGTGATCGGAAGCGAGGCCGAAGGGCTTTCCGACGAAGTGCTGGCTTCGTGTGCCATGCGGGTGAAGATCCCTATTTCTCCGTCCGTCGAATCACTCAATGCCGCAGTCGCAGCCGGCATCCTGCTCGGATGCCGGCATGCCTCCGTCTAGAATGCAAGCCTTGTCTCCATCCTCCAGCTATTGACATCGAGAAAAACCTTCCTTAATACTCATGTATTGGTGAGGCAGGTTAACTGTCGGCTTTCCGACAGCAGTTTGGTTTGTCTGGGCAGCTTTCCTTGAGGAGGTGGTTCGATGAAGAAATTCCTGGCTCTCTGTCTTCTGGCTGCTGCTGGCGTCGCCTTCTCTGCTGAGAGAGTGGTGCTGTTCGAGGAATTCACACAGATCGGTTGAGGCTCCTGCGGAAGCAGCTGGTCAGCTGTGAAGACGCTCGTAAACAGTTATCTCGCCACCAATGACATCGCTCCCCAGATTCTGTTCTACAACGGTCCCGCTGCAAACGCATACAACTCCGGCCGCCAGTCGTTCTACGGCTGGAACGCCACACCCACCTTCCAGATCGACGGAGTGAACCAGCAGCTAGGGTGGAGCCAGACGAACGTACAGAACTACATCAACAGCAGGCTGGCTGTCCCCTCCTACTGCAACATCGGAGTGACAGTGGTGGGGAACGCCTCCGGCGGCACGGCCTATTACACCATCACCGCCGAGCAGGCCCTGGCCTCGTCGCTGAAGCTCTACTCCGCAATCATCGAGGACAACGACATAGCTACTTCGGCCTACGGCGTCTACGAAGGCCAGGTTCTCATGTGGGAGCCCAGGGCGTGGCCCGCGGGAGCAACCGGCACTACCATCAGCTTCACTGGTCCCTATCCGCAGACGCTGAACTTCAACTTCCCCTACACCCTGAATCCCGCCGAACACAACTTCAATAACCTCAGGATCATAGCCTACGTCCAGACTACTACGGGCAACAAGGAAGTCCAGAACGCCTTCTACATGGACATGCCCACCACGGCCACCGGCGTCTATGAAGACGGCACCGCCCCAGTCGCGCAGACAGCCCAACTCCTGATAGGCCCCAACCCCAGCACTACCGGCTTCTTAAGCATCGGCGCGGTAATGCCCCAGGGCGTTACCGGGACGATTTCGGTCTACGACATGTCCGGAAGGGTGATCGACAGCTTCGATGCTTCCGTACCCGAGACCGAGTACGTCAGGGAGACGGGGGTCTACCTCGTAAGACTGGAGACCAGCGACGGCCAGGTGGTCACCGAGAGGTGCACCGTCCTGGACTGAGAAATCCGGTTCGAACGAAGGCCGCCCCTGCTGGGGCGGCCTTCCCTTTCCCCGCAACATGAACATCCGGGAAGCGCTAGCAGGTTGACCCCTGCCGGGCTGTTCCGTCTCCGATTGGACGACGGTGGCGGAGGGGGTGGGATTCGAACCCACGGACCTCCGAAAGGAGGTCAACGGTTTTCGAGACCGCCCCGATCGACCTCTCTGGCACCCCTCCGCCGAAGGCCCCCGAATATCGCCCCGCCCGCTCCCCTGTGCAACGGGACGGCAGTATCAGGTTGAAGAAACTTAAGAAACGGGAACGCTGCCGAGAAGGTCTGTCTGCTCCAGATGCCCTAGTTCGAGAGAACTGTGGTCTTCGTAACGAGATCGGGGTTTCTTAAGTTTCTTTAACCTGATACTGGTGCTGTCCTACTTGTCCGATCGGTTTCGGTGCCGTATTTATTGACGGCATGAACATCTGGAACCTCTTCCTGATCGAGGGTATTAGCTCCGTTGGGATGAGGTTCGCAGAAGTCGTCGCATACCCGGGAGGTTGCGGACATGACGAGGGTTGCAATAAAGGTCGTCCTTATGCTCCTTCTCCCGATCACAGCCTGTCTGTCCGCGAGCGACGGATACGGCCCGGCTCCGGTTCTGGGCTCCACGACTCTCCTGGTTGACACAGGCTTTACACCGGGCCCCTACGCCTTCGCGCTCGGGGAGTACCCTGTGTTCGTCCTGCACTGGGAGCCCGCTGAGAACGCCGAGTACTATCTGGCAGCCGTCTCCCCCCAGCCCATAACTGCGGAGAACTTCGACCGGGCAGTCGTCATCGATACGATTCCCTCCGGGCAGGATTCCGCATGGGTGGCTCTCCAGCCCGAGGTATTCAGCAACACATGCATCGGCTGCGGTCTGTGTGCAGAAGCCTGTCCCCATGATGCGATAACGCTTATCGACGGCAGGGCCGTGATCAACCTCGATCTGTGCACTTCCTGCGGGCAGTGTGTGCTTGCCTGCCCGGTGGCCGCCATTTCCGACAACCACTACGGCAAGTTCTACCACTTCGCGCTGAGAGCCTACTCCTCTTCCGGCACTCCGTCCGAAGAAATCGCAGCGACTGCCGGCCGTTACAGGATGATCTACAAGAACGATCCGTCGAGATGCGCGCGCTGCTTCAACTACCAGACAGGCCAGTCAACCTGCTTCGCTGTGATCAACGAACCGCCATGTCCGGTGGACGCACTCTACCTGCTCGATGACTTCCTCGTCCTGATCGACTACGACAAGTGCATCCACTGCGGCCAGTGCTTCATCCACTGCAGAACCGACGGCCTCTTCTCGCTGAGCAACTACGTGGAGGCCGAGTAGAAGCGGATAAGGTCTTATCGGGACCGGCGTCTCCCCATGGGAGATGATCGGCCGGAGGGAGGGGCGGTCTTGCAGAGGTTCCTTCTCGCATCTCTGGCGGTCGCGGCGGTTGCCTCGGCGGATCTGACGCTGTCTTTTGCGGACAACGGGGCAGCGATACTGTCCTGGATGCAGTCCGATACTGTATTCGATCATCTCGAGCTAAGGGTTTCCATGTCGCCTTTCGAGGACGGCGACGTGGGGAAAGGCTCCGTTCTTCGCAAGATCCTGCCCGAGCGTGATGGCTCCATGCCGACAAGCATAGAGATTCCCGGCTCGTTCGTGGTCGATCCGGAGGTGTGCATCGGCTGCGGGCTCTGCATCTCCAGGTGCCCTGTAGGGGCCATCGAGCTGGTTGACGGAGCCGCCGTGATCGATCCCGACAAGTGCATCGCCTGCGGTCTGTGCGTAGCCTCGTGCCCTGTGGGAGCCATCTTCTCCCCGACCTCCGAAGGGCCGCACTTCGCTCTCGTTGGAGTAACGGCCGATGGAAGGCGCACCATGCTGGAGATCTACTAGAGATGCCGCGGCGCTTCCACCTCCCTCTGCTTCTTCTGGTCATCGCTGCGATCGCCTTCGCAGGCGTCAGATTCAGGGTAGAGTCGGCGAACTGCTCGGGCTGCGGAGATTGCGAGCGTATCTGCCCTGTGGGAGCCATAGAGGTCGTCGACGGCAAGTCGAGTATCGATCCCGAGATCTGCATCGGCTGCGGACAGTGTCTGGGGGTATGCACTCATGACGCGATACGCTAGCCTCCTCACCGCGGCATTCCTCCTCCTGCTTTCTTGCAGCAACCCCGAGGGCAATACTCAGCTCTTCGTGGACCAGGAACTGTGCATCGGCTGCGCGAAGTGCGAGGAAGTGTGCCCCTACGGGGCCATCGAGGTCATAGACGGCGACGCAGTGATAGATCCGGCCCTGTGCCACCTGTGCATGCGCTGCGTAGAAGAGTGCCCGAAGGGGGCGATCTACTGATGCGCGCGCAGATGATGGCGATTGTTGCGCTGGCAGCCGTCTGCCTGGCGTCATCCCTGGAATTCTCCCAGCATGCCGCCCTCCGGCTGGAATCAGACAGTTTGGGCCTCGACCCCGGCAGACGGCGTGCCGAGTGGAGCGGTCTGCTCGAAGGCCGCCGGTGGGAGTTCGGCCTGCGGGAGAGGATCCTCCTCTCCGACAGCGGAGGAGTAGTACCGAGATGGCTTCTGGGGCGTAGCGACCTCGAGGCCGAAGCCAGGGCCTTTCTCGGCCCTGTTACCGTGAACCCCTCTTTCAGGTGGAGCAGCGAGATCGACGAGGGCCCGATGACGATCCTGCCCGTGCAGGCTGGCGAGGCCTTCGACAGGGGCTTCATGAGGCCGACCTTCACAGCCCATGCCGGCCTGCCCGCAGGGTTCTCCCTGTCAGCCACCGGCAGCATGCTGGACAGGTCGCTCGAGATGGAGGACGGGAGCAGTCCCGGCTGGTCCGCCGCGCAGTACGGAGGTGCTCTGGAGTGGAAGGCACCCCGGGGTTTCGAGATGTACGCCGGGGGATACTCCAGCTCAACCGATGCAGGCGACCTGGGCTGGAACAGTGACTGGAGCAGGCTCGACGCCGGGGTACGCTCCGGCCCGGTGAGCCTGCCGGCTCGCACGCAGGTGCTCGCGGACTTCCGCTTCACCGGCTGGGAAGGCGAAGACTACCTGGGCATGGACCTGGGGCAGAGGGTTAGCTGCAGCGCAAGGGCCGTCAGGTGGCTGACGCCGAAGATCAGCCTCAATGTCACAGGGAGAGCGTGCTTCGACAGACGCGAGGGAGAGTGGAGCAGATCGCTCGGCGCCGGGATCGCCAGGGTGAATTTCTTCTTCGGTCTTCCGGCGCTGAATCCATCGTCGCTCATGCTAGGAGGCATGTACACCTCCTCCGCCTTCTCCACGTCGAGGCTGGAGGCATCATCCCGCGTGAAGCTCTATCGAGACCTGTACGCCCTGCTCTCGGGCGACTTCAGATCCGGACCGACGACTTATCCCGGCGCTCCCGCCTCGCGACGGAGGATGGTTCTGGGAACAGGGCTCGAATACAGGCTGGGCACGACTGCCGTGATCTGGGCTCGGGTGGAGCAGGAACGGACCGAGCTCGCCCAGGTCGAGAACTGGACCCGGCTGGAGGCCGGGCTGGAGATTGCACCGTAGCGTTCCGCTCCCGGAACCCGGGAGCGAAGGGATTGTTGTCTCTGGAAGGGCGGCGGAAGACTCCCGCCGCCCTGTGCCATCCGCCCCGGGGCCTGTTCCGGGCGCAGCCAGTCAGGACGAACCATGACGGAATCCCTTGTGCGAGGTGCGGCGCTGGGGCTGGCCACCGGGGTCACGTGTCTCGCCTCCTGCGGGCCTGTGTATGCCGCATATCTCCTCGGGGAGAAACGCAGCGCCCTGGGATCGGTTCGAATAATCCTGCTGCTGAACCTGGGCCGCTTCGCAGCATACGCCGCATTCGGAGCAGCGGCCGGGCTGCTGGGAGGAGCAGTTCCGTCTGAGTTCAGAATACCGCTGTCGGCCGCCGGTTACATCCTCTTCGCAACGTATCTGATCCTTTCGGCCGTACGGGTACAGAAGAGCTGCGGAGGCTGTTCCACATCCCGGCTTCTTTCGTTCACGCGCAGTGCATTCCTGCTCGGAGTGCTGACCGGCTTCTCGATCTGCCCCGCATTCCTCATCGCTCTAACCAGCGCCTTCGAGTCGAGCGGCGCGGTCGGGGGCATGCTGCATTTCATGGGCTTCTACGCCGGCACCACAGTCTACATGCTGCCCTTCGCATTCCTGGGTCTGCTGACTCACAGGGCCTGGTTCACGAAAGCGGCTCGAGTGCTGTCCGTTCTGGTCGCGGTGTATTTCATCGCGTTCGGGACGAGGATGCTCGTGCTCCATTTCTCGCCCGAACCGATTCCCACCGGCGCATCCGGGGGTTCGACAGGCGACGAAATCTTCTCTGCAGCGGCTCAGGAGACGCTCTACATCGTCACCGACCCGCGCGATCCGGCCGATCACGGCACCGAGCTGGCGGAAGCTCTTTCCGAGCTGGGTCCTGTCATGATCATTCTGGATGTAGACTCAACGCGCTGGTCCGCCGGCATTGCATCGGTGCCGGCGCTCTCGGGAGTCGTCGCCCCCTGGTGGACCGACGATCGCGCCGATGACCGGGGCCCCGGCTGGCACCTGGCCCTGTCTTCCCGGATCAAGGAGGCCCGACTGAGAGTCTTCGCCGTCGAGTATGAGCCCTGGTGCACCGACAGGGCGGATGCGATCCGGTCATTCCTCGAGAGGTACAGTTTCAGTGTCGCGCCCGACTCCGGATTCTCGTTCCTGATGCTGAACACTCTGGAGTGCGACCCCGCCGCCTGCGACACCTGCCCGGCCGGGCTGCTCTGAAAACCTGAAGCCTTCGCCACTGCGATCAGGCGCCATCATTCGCTTCTCGTGCGATGACGGAGGGCTTGATCACATAGAGAACTTCGCTGGCCCAGAGCGAAGGAAAGGCTCTGTAGAGCTTGAGGGAAGCGGGCTTTCCTCGCAGTCCTAGAATCTTCACATCAGAATACCCCAGCCAGGACAGCCAAACCCTGAAATCGCGAGTAGTCCAGTATCGGACATGCTCGCGAGGGTCGAGCATGTATGTGACTGGGAACCTGCCGAACAGCATCCTCAGCCTGTGAGCGACGTAGCCCAGGTTCGGTGTTGTTATGAACAGGGTTTTCCTGAAACACCCCTTGAGTTTCGATAACATCGCCTCGGCATCGGCGATGTGCTCGACAACCTCGAACAGGATTATGTGATCGTAAACAGAAGGCAGACAGGCATCTTCTGCGGTGAGATCGACGGAGAGCGTGGGGAAGCCTTTGGAAGCCACTCTGGAAAGCGCCTTCTGGGACACATCCAGTCCGGTTCCCTCGATCCCCGAAACCTCCCGGATCACCTCCAGGGTCTCCCCGGTGCCGCAACCCACATCGAGCACTGTGTCGCCGGGTGAGAGGAAGGGCAGCACCCGCCTAGCCCTCCTCCTGGCCGGCTCGGGAATGACTCCTGTCGCCTCCCTCTCCTCCCAGTAGGCTTCGTACGAGGTGTCGAAGGTTCTGCTTGTCGAGGGGAGAGGCATCTCACCGAAAACCTCCCTGAGAACACCACGCCCCTTTTCACCTTTGCGGCGGCTCTCGGACAATCTGCCCTCCAGATGCTGTCATGTCGCGATCTATTGACCGAAGATCAGATACAGCATATCAAACAACAAAGAGCAAGATCAGTTGGAGGTGCCGAGATGAAGATGCTCGTTGCAATCCTCCTGGCTGCCGCCATACCCGCTCTCTGCTAGACAATGTACTATGACAGCTTCAACGACAACTACATCGGCGACTGGTCCGAGAGGTGCGGCTACGGGAACTGGACGGCCTCGTCGGGACAGGCGCACTGCCAGACCGGCAATACCTGCTCCGCCCTCGTATGCCCCGGCTACCTCGTGGCCGAGGATGTCTCGGTTTCCATCCGCGGTACCGCAACCCATGTCCTGGGAGTGGTCGCCCGGCTCGATGAGGGTGACACAGGCATCTATGCCTATGTCTCCCCCGACCACGACGTGGCCCGGATCAGAAAGATCGTCGCAGGGGTCACGTCGACCATCTACAGCTCTCTCACTACCGCATTCCCCTCGGGAGTTTACTACGAGCTGGAACTCGTCTGCCAGGGGAGCGATCTCACCCTCTACATCGACGTGCCCTCCACCGGGCAGTCCTGGATCCTGGAGGCGACCGACCCTGCACCCCAGCCCGGTGAGGTCGGGCTCGCAGCGGGTGAAGAGCCCTATGCGAGCTTCGACTGGTTCAGCGCGAGCGGCATCTCAGGCGTATCAGTCGAGAGTCTTGCCACGGACGACGACATGACCGGTGAATCCAGCGGGAACGGGAACATGGCCTTCCAGGCCGGCGAGACCATAGAGCTCTCGATTGGCCTGGCCTCATCGGGGAATTCACCTCTGACCAGCGTGACGGCGGTCCTGCAGTCCCTCAGCCCGACCCTGGTAGTGACCGACAACTACGAGACATATCCCGACCTCCTTCCCGGCCAGGTACTCTCATGCGATGACGACTTCGGGGTCACCTGCTCCCCTGCATCCACGGAGAACACGGCATACCCGATGAGACTGACGGTATTCGCCGACGGCGGCTTCAGCGAGCAGCTCGACTTCGTTCTGCCTCTCGGGTGCGGGATAGCATGCAACGTCGAGGGCGCCTCCCCCGACGACTGGACGCACAGCGCCCTGACCGAGAGCTGGCTCGACAACTGGCATGTCAGCAACCTTCGCAACCACACTCCCGGCGGGACTCACAGCTTCAAGTGCGGGGATACTGGATCGGGCGACTATGACAACCTCCTCTACTGCGCCGAGACGAGCCCGTGGTTCAACGTACCGATCGGGGGCGAGCTCGGCTTCTGGATGTGGATCGACGCCCAGGAATACCTCGCCGAAGCGTCGAGCGACGCACTTGATGGCGGTCTGATAAGGATCGGGCAGTTCGACAACTGGACACAGCTCGAGCCATCGGGAGGCTATCCGTACCAGATAGTCAGCACAATGGGCCCCTTCGCACAAGGCACCGGTGTCTTTTCGGGCACCTGCGGCTGGCAGTTTGTTGTGATCGACCTGCCCGACTCGCTGGCCGGCCCCAGGCAGCTACGGTTCGTCTTCGGCAGCGACGATGCAGGCACCCGCGAGGGCTGGTACATAGACGACATTCATGTCACCGGTGGGACCGGCGTTGAGCAGCCCGGCGGGTCGAGCCCCGTTCCGCCGGTTGTCTTCCAGGCTTTCCCGAACCCCTCGTACGACAACGTCACCCTCCAGGTCACCGGCGGCGCGCCCGGCACCGAGATCACGGTGTTCGACATGTCCGGCAGGGTCGTCACGACGCTTGCCCCGTCTGTACAGGGAGGCTCCGCGACAGCCTCCACGACCTGGGGCTGGACCGACAGCTCCGGAGCTCCCGTTCCCTCGGGTGTGTACGTCGCAAGGTGCGTGACTTCCCAGGGAGAGGAACAGGTGCTCAGGCTGGTGCGCACGCACTAGCCCGATGCACGAAAGTGATGTGGGGGCGGCCCTGCGGCCGCCCCCTCGCATCGAGGAGCGTACTCCCTACTTCTCCTGCTTCCTCCCGGGCAGCATGGCGAACACGTCAGCCACGATCGGCAGCAGGATGATTATTAGCCAGCCGAACAGAAACTCCTGGCTGCGCAGTCCGAAGCTGCCATAAGGCGTTGCGCGCTCGCGAATCTCGCTGTACAGCATCCAGATGATGCTCATCGGGAGAACCCACCTGATGCAGATGTCCCACCAGGCGCCTACCCGGAAGCTCGAATTCTGGTTGATGTGCTTGCGCATCCTGTCGGAGCCGTAGGCCCAGCCGATGATGATCACCTGCCCCAGCACGACGAGCGACAGCCCCCAGTAGTTCATGAAGTGGTCGACTATGTCGAGGATGTAGAGCCCCGAGCCTGTGATGAGAGGCAGACCCAGGATGAACGCCGTGATGCCAACGGTAAGGTTCGACCTCCGGTGCGACACTCCCCACTTGTCCCTTACAGCCGAGGTGGCCGCCTCCACAAGGCTGAAGGCCGAGTCTATCGCCAGTGTCAGCAGCATGACGAAGAACAGCACTCCGAACAGGGGTGCCAGAGGCAGGCTGCTGATGATCTGCGGGTAGGCGATGAATGCAAGCCCGGGCCCGGACCTCACCACCTCCGAAACCGGCACGCCGAACTGGTGAGCCTGGTGCCCCAGCGCAGAGAAAACCGCTATTCCTCCGCAGAAAGCCGTAAGCGAGTCGGCGATGCCTATGATCATCGCGTTCGCAACGATGTTTGTCTTCCCCGGCAGGAAGCTGCCATATGCGATCATGATGCCGAAGCCCACACTGAGACTGAAGAAGATCTGGGTAAGAGCCGCCAGCCATATCTGCGGATCGGCCAGCTTCGACCACACCGGCGTGAGATAGTAGCTCAGCCCTTCTGAAGCGCCGGGCAGTGTCATGCCCCTTATCATGAATACGACCAGAAGCGCCCAGGGAATCGTCACCGTGAAGAAGACCACCTTGCCCACGGTCTTCGTGCTCTTCCAGATGCTGGCGATGATCCAGATCCACGAAAGCGCAAAGCCGATCAGGATGGGCCAGCGGAAGGTTCCCAAGTCCCACGGACGGCTGGTAAGGCCCAGGAAGCGGTTGTAGAAGAAGTCCTCGGGCGAGCCGAGATATGTGGAGGCCGAGCTCACCGTGGGGAAGGCGTAGAGGTACCCGCCGTGAGCCACCAGCAGAGTTGCCGTGCGGGCGACGATCCACGACTCCCCGGATTCGGGTGACGAGTAGGGGGAAACGTACTGTCTGCCCAGCAGCTCGTCCGGTATGGACGGCAGAATCGTCGTCTCGCTTGTTTCAGCCGCTCCCAGACCTCCACCGGCGGGGATGAACGGGCTCTTGATGAAAGACTCGGCTTGCGCCCTCGTTGGGAATGCGTAGATCGATCCAGCGCAGGCTACCAGTGTGGTAGGCTCCGAGGCAACGGTGCCTGAAGCTCCAGAAGGCGAGATGTATGGCATCCCCTCCAGGGAGTCGGGCACCGGGGCAAGAACCCGGGTGTCTTCCAGCGTTGTCCTGCAGAGGGCGATCGATGTGTCGGCGACGACGGGGGTCTGCCTCTCCCAGCCCAGGGTGACGGCCTCCCAGGTGTAGTTCATGCACCAGCCCATGATGACTGCGTAGTAGGTGCAGATCACGAAGCCCACACCCACGGCGAACCAGCCGAACCACTGCAGCCTGGGGTGTATCTTCGCGAAGGCTCCCGGTGCGGCCTGCCGGGTGCTGTGCCCCAGGGCGAACTCCAGCATGAGCAGCGGAATGCCCGCGAGAAAAAGGCAGATCGCGTAGGCGACCAGGAATGCGCCGCCGCCGTTCTGATAGGCGATGTAGGGAAAGCGCCAGACATTTCCGAGTCCGATCGCCGATCCTATAGCAGCCAGTACGAAAGCGGTTCTGCTGCTCCAGGTCTCCCTGCCTGCTGCCATTTCCCCTCCTTCGGCTGTAATGCCGTATTGTCTCGGGAGATCGAATCCCGGTCAAGCCCATATGCCCGCCAGCCTAAGAGGAGAAAGGGCGGCACTGCCGCCCCGCTCGGCACGAAGAAGAGCGCTTCAGCTACTCCTCCGCCGACCCCACCTCGCAGGACTGCTCGCCGGAAGGCTCGGCGCACGACATCCCGCGCGAGCGGAACAGCCTGCACAGCCTCGTCCACAGCCCGGCTCGGCAGGCTAGTCCCAGGATCGCTCCGTAGAAGCACAGGTAGCGGCAGAAGAACCGACCGAAGAAGATCGAGAGGGAGACAAGGAGTGCAGCAGCGAGAAGGCTTCCTGCGATGAACAGCGAGAACACGGTATGAAAGGGATCGACCGTGCAGAACAAAGCCTCCCACCGGGCATCTATCAGCCCCCTGCCGGCGAGTACCACTGCGGCAGTGAACAGCAGGGCGAGTATGTACTTGAGCTTCAAGAGCAGAGCGTCAGCCCTCCGGGGAACTGCCGGGCGCCCCTTCACCGGGAGCCTGCCCAGAAGCTCCTGCAGAGCACCCATCGGGCAGACCCATCCGCAGTAGACTCTTCCGAAGAGAAGGGCATGGGCAACGGGCAGCAGCAGGATAGCCAGGCCGATCCACCCAAGCAGGCCCGTCAGCATGCCGGGCAGAAGCATGTACTGATAGAGACCCAGCGGGCAGTAGCAGCCCTGAAGCGCGAATCCCAGGAGAAGAATCGAGACGGCAAGCACGATCGTTCTAGCTGTCTTCGCCTTCCTCCTGTTTCTTCTGCCGCGGATCTTCCGCGAGAGAAGGGTCGAGGGCACCAGGAGCGCGGCGGTGAAGCCGAGCACGGCCATCCCCCTGGCAATGCCGTGTGAAGGATTCAGGCACGTCGAGGTGACGGTTCTACCCAGCCAGTGCGGGCACAGGCGCCGGTCGGAGGGGCACGCGGCCGCAGGCGGCAGATTAAGAGGGCAGCCGTTTGCCGTGACGGCCTTGTGTGCTGTCGCATCGGAAGGCGCTTCGACCGAATCAGAGGGAGCCTGAGGGCCGGGATTGTCGCAAAGTGAGTCCCCATCGGCATCCATGAACAATCCACAGCCGGGAGAGGAGGAATGGCAGGCCTCGGGGGGCGTGTAGCCCAGCGGGCACCTGTTAGGTGAAGCGGCGAGAGAATCCTCCTCTTCTCCCTCAGATCCTGCCGCCAGAGTGTCTGATGAGATTATCTCCGGACCTGTGGCAGAAGTGCCGTTCTGCTCGATCGGCGGGTTGGGAACCGTTCCGCTGCCCCATGTAGTACCGCTGGAATCCTGAGAATTCTCTGAAGGCGTGACAGCAGAATCAGGAAATCCTGGTGTCGATATCGTATCAGGTTCCTCCACAGGAGGGGTGGACGACGTATCTGGTCCCTCTGCGTCTTCAGGTGCCGGGTTGTTGCAGAACGAATCGCCGTCAGTGTCGTTGAATAGCCTGCAGATGGGCGAGGATGATTCGCAAGCCTCTTCGGGGGTGAGACCCAGGGGGCACTGCGAGAGGGCGAATCCGGAGATCAGCAGGATCAACGCCGCAGAAAGCCTCAAGCCCACCCTCCCGGAGTCCAGGTCGCCGTCAGAGAGATGCGGCCCGCCGCAACGGGCCGCTGCACGATCCTGTACAAGCCGCAGCTACCTGAAAGACGCCTTGATCGAGCCGAAAGAATCCGGTTCCAGATCGAGAACACCGTTCAGCATGATGTGCGGAAGGGTGCTTTCAGTCGTATAGGCGGTAGGGCTGCCGTAGGCGCCCACTATTGCTCTGTTCGTCCCGGCATTGTAGTGCCAGAGGTAAACTGAGCCGAAACTCTCTGAGCTCCATTCGACTTCGATTATGAGATTCCCGATGGCGGGGCTGTACCAGAACGGGGTGTTCAGCGTCGTTGTGAACCATTCGTTCGCGCCAACGTTTACAATGTACGGCGAGCTGCTGAACACAAGAGTCCTGGTGCCCGGGGTGTAGTTGTCGAGGAATGTCATGCCAAGCTGGTCGAGATCAGAGTAACCCATGTAGATCTTGAAGTCGAAAAAGGTGCCAGCGGGCTCTCCAATGGGGCTCCTCTTCCACGAGATGCTCTGAACCTGGATCGCACTGCTCACCTGGTCGTTCAGCACTACCCCCTGGTAGCGCAGGTCGAAGGTTCAATCGCCGCAGAAGGGCGAGCTGCTGGGCGTCTCGTCAGCGCCGATCTCGATCGTAGCGGCCAGCACCGGGGCGGCCAGGATCAGAACGGTCAGCAGAAGGCTTCTCATTCATCACCCCCTCGAGTAGCGGATTCCCTCGGAATATAACCAATCAGTACCTGCGCGGCGCAAACCATCCAGCTCCCCTGGTCGATTCCAGTTCATCCGGAAGTCTCCGGTGACGAACGGAATTTCCGAATATATCGCTATGTTTTTCTGCCAGCAAGCCTTGGTAGCACGATAGAGCATGGAATCGAGTTCTTGACACTCCGACGCTCCCTGTCGTATGAATCCCGCTCGCTGGTGGTCCGGTAGTTCAATTCGGTTAGAGCACCGCCCTGTCACGGCGGAAGTTGCGGGTTCGAGTCCCGTCCGGACCGCCAGCCGCCGCATGAATGCGCCGGCTGGGTCAACCGTGGTTCGCGAGCGAACTCACGGTTGAAGCCGCACGCCTCTCGACTTGAAGTTACCGCGTGCGGCCGGTCCTCCGGGGACTGATCCCGTCCGGACCGCCACCGTTGTTTCGCTTCGGGCGAAACAACGCCGCGACAGCACATTCGCTTCGCGAATGTGCGAGAGCGGATCAAACACTTCGGTGAAACTGGCCAGACGCAGGATAGCTTCG
>CAZMTK010000018.1:0-29693 GCA_964569245.1 uncultured bacterium
GTGCGAGAGCGGATCAAACACTTCGGTGAAACTGGCCAGACGCAGGATAGCTTCGCAAGCTTCCCCGTCAACCGGACACGGATAAGTGTAGACACCGACCAGTTGATCGCTCCCGGTAGACGGCCGGCGGCAGCCCTCCCAGGGCGTCATGTGGTCTCGTTTCGTTGTAGCTCTGCATCCACTCCCAGCTGATCTCCCTGACCTGGTCCAGATCCTCGAACAGCCATGCGTCCAGCACCTCGTCACGGTAGGTCCTGTTGAAGCGCTCTATGAAGGCGTTCTGATAGGGCTTGCCCGGCTGGATGTACCTGATCTCGATCCCGTTCTCCCTGCACCAGCTCACGAAGACCTCGCTCAAGAGCTCCGGCCCGTTGTCGCAGCGAATGGCTCGAGGAAGCCCTCTCCACAGCTTCAGGCGCTCCAGCACCCTGACGACCCGCTCACCCGTCAGCGACGTGTCGATCTCGATGTCCAGCACTTCGCGGACGCCTTCGTCCAGGACGTTGAGCGTCCTGAAGCGCCTCCCGACGTAAAGCGTGTCGTGCATGAAGTCCAACGACCAGATCTCGTTCGGCAGCAGAGGCGCATCCAGCGGCATCGGATCCCTCGTCGGGATCCGCTTCTTCGCCCTTCTGCGGATGTTGAGCTTCATCTCGCGGTAAACCCGGTACACCCGCTTGTGATTCCAGCCCCGGCCATCAAGCCGCAGCCTCTGGTAGCACTTCCAGAAGCCCCAGCGACTATGATCGGTCACAAGCCCGTTCAGAGCCTCGATGGACCGCCCTGTCGCGCTCCAGTCGGTCCTCGGGCTCCTCATACCACGCCGATCTCGATATCCCGACAGCCTTGCACGCCCGCTCAACCGTGAGCCTCTGATCCGCCACCAGGAACGCCGCCGCTTCGCGCCGCTCCGGTGGCCTCAGAGCTTTTTTCGTATGAGCTCCTTCAGAGCGTTGTTCTCCAGGCTCAGGTCCGCATACATCTTCTTCAGCCGATTGAGCTCGGTCTCGAGCTCCCGGAGCCGCTTCAGGTCAGATGCCTCCAACCCGCCGTACTTCGTCTTCCACTTGTAGTACGTCGTCTCGCTGATCCCGTTCTGACGGCATAGGTCCCGCACAGTCAGCCCAGCGTCAGCCTGCTGCAGAATGGCCACTATCTGCGTCTCCGTGAACCGCGACGACTTCATCCAGCACCTCCCGGACAGCGCCGGCATCTACTCTATCCTGTGTCCGCCGAGAGGGGAAGCTTACGGTGTCATCCATCCGGCTGGTCAGGCTGTAGCTCCAGCCCTTACTCCATGTCAGGCTCGATCGGAACCTGGACGGTTGTTCCACCGCCGGGCTGACAGGAGCGGGCATGAGGTCAAGTCGTTGGGTTGGGGACAGACTCCTATAAATTATCAGCCATTAATATCTGTAAATTATAGGAGTCTGTCCCCTGTGCCTGTCTCGGGTTATGTTCGCGCATCGTGAGAACCGAGGGGGTGCAATGAAGCCCGCCATGCTGGTGCCCATGATCGCCATTGCCTCGCAAGTCTTCGCATCCCCGTCCGATGGCTCCATGCCGGACGTCTCGTACCCGGGGTACACTACAGGGGAGCCGCCCACCCTCATAATGGGATCCGGCTCGATGACCGCCGACCAGCTCACGGCCTTCTTCATGGACAACAACGCATCGGCCGACGAGGAGAGGGTGATCCTGCTGGCGGAGTTATACATAGAGGAATGCGCCGTCGAGGGCGTGAACTCCGACGTCGCCTTCGCGCAGATGTGCGTGGAGACAGGATTCCTGCGTTTCGGCGGACTCGTGACCGAGGAGATGAACAACTTCTGCGGCCTGGGCGCGACCGACCCCGCCCACCCCGGTCTGTACTTCCCCGACGAGCGCACGGGCGTCCGGGCACATGTCCAGCATCTGAAGGCCTACGCCTCGACAGAGCCCCTCGTGGGCGAGCAGGTCGATCCCCGGTACGGCTATGTGATCCCGAAAGGGAAGTCCCCCGACATCATGGGCCTCGCAGGCACCTGGGCCGCCGACAGACAGTACGGCGAGAAGCTCATGGAGATGCTCGAGAGGATGTTCGAGTACTACTAGCGGATTGAAATTCCTTCAGCCCGAACTCCTCGATCGCCGTTCTGCCTCCCCCGCCTGCCGGGGCCGCCCTGCCTATCTCCGGTGCGGGAGCGAGGGGCGAGGCCGTGAAGCGGTCTGCGGCCTCCGGGTGCGCATTACATTCCTGCCGAAAGGCGCCTGAACAGGCGCGCGAAGGCGAAGAGCCTCCTCCCAGTGGAACGGATGCTCGGCGAGAACCGGCACTGGGGCCTTCAGAAGGCGATCGATCGCCCGCAACTGATCCATGTCCTCCATGCAGCATATCGAGATTGCGTCACCGCAGGCTCCCGCACGGGCGGTGCGCCCGATGCGGTGCACGTACGTCTCCGCCTCCACCGGGAGGTCGTAGTTGATGACATGGGTGATCTCGTCCACGTCCAGCCCGCGGGCTGCGAGGTCCGTGGCCACCAGGACCCTGATGCCGCCCCTCCTGAACTCGTCCAGGGATTTCGTGCGAACAGACTGGCTCTTGTTGCCGTGGATGGCCGTGGCCTGGATGCCTTGGGCCGCGAGCTTCTTCACCAGCTTGTTCGCGGTGTGCTTCATCTGGGTGAAGACGAGCACCTTGGTCACACCGGGATCCGACAGCAGGTGGACCAGCAGGGCATCCTTGTTCCTCTTCTCCACGAAGGCCACCTTCTGGTCTATCAGCTCGACCGCCGGCACGCCGGGAGCCACTGCGACCCGCACCGGATCGTGCACGACGGTTCGGGCCAGGTCCTCCATGAACTGCGGCATCGTGGCCGAGAAGAACAGGGTCTGCCTGCGGACGGGAAGGAGGGAGAGCACCCTCCTAACGTCCGGAATGAATCCCATGTCCAGCATGCGGTCCACCTCGTCTAGGACGAGGTGTTCCACACGATCGAGGTGGATGTATCCCTGCTCGACCAGGTCTAGCAGTCGGCCGGGAGTCGCCGTGAGGATGTCCACTCCCCTGTCCAGGGCCGTCACCTGGCGGGCCTGGTTCACACCGCCGAAAACGACGGTGTGCCTGACGGAGAGGTGCCTCCCGAAGGCCCGGATGCTGTCGTCGATCTGGGCCGCCAGCTCCCTGGTCGGAGCGAGGATGAGTGTTTTCGGAGAGCCCTTCCCGGGATTGCGGGGTCTTCCCGAGAGCATCTGGAGAATGGGCAGGGCGAAGGCCGCAGTCTTGCCTGTGCCTGTCTGGGCGGTTCCGAGGATGTCCCTGCCCTCGAGGATCAGGGGGATGCACTGCTCCTGGATCGGAGTGGGGATCGTGTATCCCTCCTCGGCCACCGCCCGCCTGAGCGCGGGGATGAGCGCCTCGAAGACTCCGCGGGCACAGTCCTGTCTGGGCCGGGGTGCGGAGTGAGGAGTGACAACTTGCTGAGCGTCTGCTGTCTGTACTTTCATCGTTTCCCTTTGTCCGGGTTGTTGTTTCGAATCTCTACCCGCCGGACGCGTGGGAAAGAAACGGCCGCGATGCAGCGGCGATCGATGTGTCTTCACGGGCGCAGCTCTGCGCACCTGAAGCTGCAGAGAAATCCCCAGTTCCGCATTGGACAGGTTTCCATCCGAGCCGGCGAGAACGTCTTCGCAGGATTCTTATATAGCTGATCTGCAACAGGGAGGCAAAGGGGTGCCTCCGGCGAAGCCCCGAAAACCGGGGAGGCTCCATCAGAAAACTCATCGCCCGGCGGGAAGGCAGCGTCGCCGCGCATTGCCTCGGGCATCTTTACCATCCCCCCGCGATTCCCTAGAATCCCCCCGCCGTGAAGGCCTGCCCGTTCCCCGCGCCCGGAAACACCGGCACGGAAGGGGCCGTCCCGGCTGTCATTCCGTGCTTGTTTTCGACCCTGGCCCTTCGCCGAACGGGAGGTCACCAGAGAGAATGCCCGAGACGATCGAGACCGCCACGCCCGAGCCGGCGGTCGTGTGCAGCCGCGTTGAGCTGCAGCTGCTCACGACCCTGCAGTGCAATCTCCGGTGCTCCTACTGCTCCCTGGGCGAGGGAGACGTTCTCGCGTCTCAGCGGAACGCCACCTATTCCCCCGAACAGCTCGCGACATTCATAGAAACGCACTTCCCCGACAGGGAAGTGTACATAACGCTGTACGGTGGCGAGCCGACGCTGAACACCGAGTTCGGGCTGGCCCTCATGCAGCGCTTCCCGCTGCTCAGATTCAACATGCAGACGAACGGAACCCTCCTGAGCACACTGCCGGACGAATTTCTCGGCAGGCTGTCCAACATCATGGTCTCCATCGACGGCGGAGAGAAGGTGACCGACGGCACCCGAGGCAGAGGGGTCTACAGGAGAGTCATAGAGAACGTGTCCGCCATCAGGCCGAGGATGCCGGGCACCATCACTGCGCGCATCACGTGGTGGAGCGGAGGCACCTCCTTCGAGGACATCGACGGCCTCACCGAGCACTTCGACTACGTGTACTTCCAGTTCGCGCAGGAGAGGTCGGCTTATCCCCCGGGCTCGGTGGAAAGCCGCAGAGTCGTCCTTTCGAGGCTGGTCGACAGGTTCTTCGAGGGCGACAGGCTGTACCCCGTAGTGCCGATCATGGGTGCCGTGAGAAACAAGCTGGTTCCCAGCCGCCTGACCGAGCTTTCCGCCGGGATGACCCAGTGTCGCGTCTCGACCAATCTCATAAACGTGATGCCTGACGGGAAGGTCTATCCCTGTCCCGACATGCTGTATGCGGGTGAGCTGCTCCAGGGCGATGTGGTGGAGAACTGGGTGAGTCGCAGTCCGCTGCAGCCGACCCAGGACATGCCTTGCCGGGAATGCGGCGCGCATCATTTCTGCAGGGGCAACTGCATGAAGAACCTCTATCTCGCCTATGTGAAGAAGGACGACGAGTGGAGGACGAAGGTGACCGAGCCCATCTGCAGCCTGATTCGCTTCATGGGCGAAGAGATCGACAGGCACGATCCCGCGTCCTGGTTCGCCCGACTGCCCCTGCGCGAGCGGAGGAAGCTCGTCGAGGATCACGTGTACGAGTTCTGCGAAGTAATGCCATAGGAAGTTCTGGAATCCATCAACGCAAGAGCGGGGGCAGGGGCTTGACCCCAGAGCAGATACCGCTTAACCATACGCAAACGATTTGCGTCTGAGGGGCAATGGATGAATCAGGCAGCCGAGCTTCTCCGGAGCAGGGGGATGAGAGCCACGCCACTGCGTAAGTGTCTGCTGGGGCTCTTTCTCGCGAACAAGGGCCCCTATTCGGCTGCGGAAGCTCATCGGGAACTGGGGGCGTGCAGCCTCTCGACAGTCTACAGGGCTCTGGAATCGCTGGCTCGGGAGGGCCTGCTAGTAGCCAGCAGGGGGTCCGGAGGTGTTGCGGTGTACTGCTTCCAGCCGTCCCGTCCGTTGAACCACAACCATTTCGAGTGCAGAAAGTGCGGTCGCCTCCTTCATTTCGAGTGCTCCCCCATAGGGGGGCTCGTTGACGAGATATGCAGGGTGACCGGCTTCGATGTGCAGGACGCAGAACTGAGGCTCACGGGAGAATGCAGCGCCTGCAGGAACGGCAGGGTGACATGAGCCGGCATTCTGTTCTCGCGGTTCTTGCGCTGCTCCTCTCCTGCGGCGGAGCCGGGGATCGGGAAGGGCTCGTGATCGGCGTCAGCATAGCTCCGCAGGCCTGGCTGGTAAGGGGGATAGCCGGCGAGAACGCCGAAGTAGTCGTGTGCGTTCCCGCCGGAGCCGACCCCCACAGCTACGAGCCGGGCCCCGAGGTCATGAGGGCTCTCGCCGAAGCCGACCTCTACCTTTCCATAGGCCTTCCCTTCGAAGACCAGTGGCTTCCCCGGCTGCAGTCGGCGAATCCCGGGATGAGGGTGGAGCCCATGGACTCAGGGGTGCCGAAGCTGATGACAAGCGGTCGAGGACATGTTCATGGCGAAGGTGAAGGCCCGGCGCTGGCCGAATACGGCCGCCCCGACCCCCACGTATGGATGTCCTGTTCGAACATGCGCCTGATGGCCGGTAACGTGAGAACGCTGCTGGACGATGTTGACAGCGGGTCCGTCGGGGCGCACGCGGAGGGACTCGAGAGGGTGCTCGCGGAGATCGATTCGGTGGAGGTCCGCGTGAGAGCCATCCTCTCCGGAACAGGCAGCAGGGTGTTCGTAGCCCTGCACCCGGCATACTCGTACTTCGCGGCTGAGTTCGATCTGGAGCAGGTGGCGCTCGAAATTGAGGGAGCCGAGCCCTCGCCTGCCCAGCTTGCTGAGACGATCGAACTCGCCAGGGAGTCGGGTGCATCAGCCGTGGTGGCGTCGCCAGGATTCGCTATCGGCTCGGCAGAAGCGGTCTCGATGGAGCTGGGCATCCCGGTCGTTCCGCACGATCAGCTCTCGGCGGACTGGCCCGGGAGCATGGAGTCCCTAGCCTCGATCATTGCCGGAACCAGATGAGAAGCGCCTTGAGCCTTCGCGGGGTGACTTTCGGCTACCAGCCGGGAAGACCTGTCCTACGAGAGGTGGACTTCGAGGTCGAGACCGGTGGCTATGCCGCTGTGATAGGCCCCAACGGAGGCGGGAAGACCACTCTGCTCAAGATCGTGCTGGGTCTGCTCGAACCCTGGGCGGGCACGGTGGAAGTGCTCGGCCAGCCGCCTGCCAGGGCGAGACACAGGATCGGATACGTGCCTCAATACTCCGGAGGCGCCCCCGACTTCCCCGTTTCCGCGCTGGACGTCGTGATGATGGGCCTTGCCGGCAGCCGGAGCGCGAGGCGGGCTCGGGCAGAAGCCCTCTCGATGATGGAGAGGCTCGGGATCGCGGGACTTGCCGGAACCCATGCCGGAAGCCTCTCGGGCGGCCAGAGGCAGAGGATCTTCATCGCGCGGGCGCTGGTCGGCTCACCCGAGATCCTCCTTCTGGACGAGCCCGCAGCCAGCGTAGATCCAGCCGGCCAGGAGAGCTTCTACGAGCTGCTGGCGGAGCTGAACCGCACCGTGACGATCGTGATGGTGACCCACGATGTGGGCGCGGTGTCCAGCCACGTGAAGACCATCGCCTGTCTGAGCACAGTCATGGTGAGCCACGGAGAATCGCTGGAGACAGGAGCGGTGACAAGGGCATACGGCTGTCCGGTGGACCTGGTATCGCACGGAACCCCGCACAGGGTTCTCGGAAGACACGAAGAACGGGGCGGAGATGCTTGACGCCCTGTTGAGGTATGAATTCCTGCAGAATGCGGTGGCGGCGGTTCTGCTCGGGGCGGCCGCCTGCGGGATCGTCGGCAGCCTCCTCTTCGTGAACAGGCTCTCGAGCCTCGCCGGAGGGATATCGCACACGGTCTTCGGCGGGCTGGGCTTCTCTCTCCTGGCCGGCGTGCATCCGCTTGTCGGGGCGGCCTCCGCCAGCGTGCTCGCCTCCCTTTCACTGGGCTGGATCTCCGCCAGGAAGCGCGAAAGGGCCGACGCGGCCGTTGCCGCCGTGTGGTCCGTGGGCATGTCGCTGGGTCTCGTGTTCGTTTCGCTCGCTCCCGGCTACAAGGGCGACCTGATGGGCTACCTGTTCGGCAGCATTCTCGCGATAACCCGGGAGGACCTTGCGCTGACCGCCGCCGTCTGCCTCGCCTCGATCGCATTCGTCGCGCTCCAGTACCGCAGGATCGTCGCGGTGTCGTTCGACCCCGAGTTCAGCCGCGCCCGAGGTATCGCATCAGGCGTGCTCTTCGGAGCGTTCCTCTGCCTCACGGGCCTCACCGTGGTGGTTCTGATGCGCTCGGTCGGGCTGGTGATGGTCATCGCCCTGCTCTCGATCCCTCCGGCTACTGCGCGATTGCTTGCACACAGGCTTCCCGGGATGATCTTCCTGTCGTCCGTCATCAGCGCCCTGTCGGGGCTGGCGGGCATCGCCGTGTCTTGGTGGCTCGACCTTCCTGCAGGGGCATCCATAGTGCTTTGCGCCGGCACTGTGTTCGCCGCAGTGTCCGGCTCCTTGCGGGTCCGGCGGTCCCTGGCGGCGGCCGGAAGAGCGGGGAAGCCGGGACATGCCGTTGCCGGGGATTCACCAGTCGCTGATCCTGCATCGGAATGATCGGTGCGGGGAAGGAGAGCCCCATGAAGAGAACGTCTTTCATCGCTGCATCAGCCGCTTCAGTCGCGGTTCTCGCCGGGTGCGGGCAGGAGCCCGTTCTCACCGACGAGGACTACATCACGGCGCTGGTCGCAGCCAGCCCCTACACACAGGACGGCTCGCTAAGCGGGCAGGGCGGCAGCGGACAGGACGACGTAGGCCTGCCGGAGGCATGGTGGAGAGAACTGACTGGAGCCGGCCAGCCGACGTTGCTGTTCGAGAACGACCCGGCGGCAGGCGTATGCACGCTCACTGTCCGGAGGCCGCTGATCGCCGAGCTGAACATCGACGTGGTCTGGGACGGACAGCTAGCGCCAGGAACCAAGGATATCGACGTGATGCGAACGAGGCGTGTGGTTGTGGTGAGGACCGGGGACACGTCCGACCCATACGGAGGCTGGGTGGTAGGCGCCGTCACGCCGGCGGTGTTCACCCTGGCCTCGGGCCTCGAGCAGGAGGTCTTCGTGCAGTCCATGGCGCTCTACACGGAGGACAGCCTGGCCTGGGAGTGCGACTCTCCTGACGAGTTCTATCCGGTGCCCGACGGCCTGCCCGGAGTGGAGCTCGGAGGACTCTGCAGGCTCGAGGTCACGGTGCTCCACTCGAACCCGGTGGAGACCCCGCCGTTCTTCGTTTACGCCCACGGGCCGCTTCCCACCTGGCAGCGCCATCTGATGTACGACGACGGGACGATGGGCGACCTCGCGGCCGGAGACGGGATCTACACCTACGAGTGGTACGCCGAGGACACGATAGACCCGCGAGTGATTGCCGCAGATGTGATCGACGCCGACACCTTCGCCGACCAGACGGAGCAGGACTACGACTCCGGGGCCTGGAGCATCCCTTACGTCGGCATCTGACCTGCTTCCGTTCCGCCCGAAGGGGCCCCTCCGCGGGGGCCCCTCTCTTGTCACCGGCCCCCGAGTGTGCGATCCTTCCGGAGAGGCCGCCCTTGCGGTTCGCATGCGACGGGCAGAGGAGCTCTGATGAGGAAGGAATCGAATCCGCTCTACGAGACAGTCTCCGAGGCTTCGACGAAAGCCTCGATGCTGGCGGCGGTCCGGGGCGAGGCCTTCTGCATCATCTCGAAGTTCTCCCGGAAGCGCGGCCATGCGGTCTACCGCGTGCTGCCTCTCAGGGGGTTCGGCCTGCCCGCTGGCTGGTCGCTCGAGGATTCCGTGATGCCCTGCCGTGAGAAGGTTGAGCCCGAGCCCCCGGAGAAGACCAGCGCAAACGGTTTCTGACACTCCCTGAACCGATACATTCTGTTACATTCCTGCAAGACGGCTGTTGCAGCAGCTCCTCATGTTCATGCCGCAGGGCAGGGACGACGTGCGCCCGCCCTCTGGAACGGAGGATTGGAAATGAAGACCGGATCGGCAGCAGGAATCGCAGCGGCAGCGGTGTTGATGGTGTCCGCCGGACTCGTATGGGCGCAGCCGGGGGTTCCGGGCGGCGGCCCCGGCCCCGGCCCCGGCATGGGTGGCGCGCCGGGAATGCCCGGGATGGAAGAGGGTCCCGGCGACGGGCCGGGCATGGTCCTGCGCTTCCTGGAGCGGCTGGACCTTACGGATGACCAGCGCGAAGCAGTCGAGGAAATCATGGAGGACACCAGGGAGCGCATCGAGGCCATCAGGGAGGAGAGCGGCCTTTCCGAGCCGGGAAGGGACTTCCTCCTGCTGTTCTCCTCTCCCGACCTGACGGAAGAGGACCTCGCCGAACTGGCCGGGAGGGTCGACGCGATGAGGGAGAGGATCCGCGAAGCGGGCATGGAGGCGGTGGTGAGAATCCACGACATCCTCACCGACGAGCAGCTCGAGCGCATACGCGAGTTCGCGGAGAGGGACTTCTGCGGAATGCGCGAGAGGCTGGGAGGCCGCTGGCGCTAGAATCCCGGCCTGACTCCTGAGACGCGGGCGGGGTTCCCCCGCCCGCGCCATGCCGGGACTTGTTCTGCGGCGTTCTAGAATTATAGTATGCCCCCGCCGGGAAGGTGGCCCGGCACGCAGACGAAAGGAACCGCCATGACTGATCTCGAGAAGGCGAAGCACGAGGCAGGCCGCCTGGCAGATCTCAAGGGCGTCGCCTATTGCGTGATATCCCGGGAACAGTCTGGCGCGAAGGAGTTCAAGGTCGCCTGCATGGAGGGCTTCGGGCTCCCGAAGGGATGGGTTCTCGAGGACGTGGTCAACCCGCGAATCGAGCGCGTCGAGATCGAACCTCCCGAAGACATAGAGGACGACTCCTACTAGCCTGCTCCCGGGCCTGAGAGGACTGCCCATGGCCCGATCCCCGGCGGCTCCGTCGACAAGGCCGATTTCCGAGGTAGCTGCATCGCTGGGGCTTTCGTCCGAAGACCTGATCCTCTACGGAGAAGACAAGGCGAAGGTCCGGCTGAGCGCGCTGAAGAAGCGCGGCCGGGGGCCGGGACGCCTCGTTCTGGTTTCTGCGATGACCCCCACCCCCGCAGGCGAGGGCAAGACGACGACCACAATCGGGCTCGCACAGGGCATGGCCAGGCTCGGCCTCAGAGTCTGTGCCGCGCTGAGGGAACCCTCTCTAGGACCGATCTTCGGCGTCAAGGGCGGCGCCACAGGTGGCGGGCTTGCGAGCCTTCATCCCGCGGAGGACATAAACCTCCACTTCACCGGCGACTTCCATGCGGTGACCTCGGCTCACAACCTTCTCGCAGCCACCATAGACAACCATATCTACTGGGGCAACCGCACGGGCCTCGACCCTCGCACGATACGCTATCGCAGAGTGATTGACATGAACGACAGGGCTCTCAGGAACATAGTCATGGGCCTGGGAGGGCGTACACAGGGTGTGCCGAGGGAATCGGGCTTCGACATCACGGCGGCAAGCGAGGTCATGGCGATACTGGCTCTCGTCGAGAGCAGGGAGGACCTGAAGAGCAGGCTGTCCAGGATGTTCATCGGCACCACCTACGACGGCGGTCAGGTCACCGCCGGATCCATGGGCGTTTCTGGCGCCATGGGAGTCCTCCTGAAGCAGGCGATACGCCCCAACCTGGTGCAGACCGTGGAGGGGGGGCCCGTATTCGTCCACGCAGGACCCTTCGCGAACATAGCTCATGGCTGCAACTCGCTGCTCGCGACCAGAATGGCCCTGGAGTTCGCCGACTGGGCGATAACCGAGGCTGGTTTCGGATTCGATCTGGGAGCCGAGAAGTTCTTCGACATAAAGTGCCAGTACGGGAGGCTCTGCCCTTCAGCCGTCGTGCTCGTGGTGACCTGCAGGGCCCTCAAGATGCACGGAGGCGTCAAGAAGAAGGATCTGGCCCGGCCCGACACCGGTGCTCTGGCAGGCGGCCTCTCCAACATGGAGAAGCACATAGAGAACATCGGGAAGTTCGGTCTCCCTGCGGTCGTCTGCGTCAACAGGTTCTCCGGCGACACACCCGAGGAGATCGCAGTCGTGCTGGAGAGATGCCGGGAGCTGGGCGTGCCCGCCGCCGTCGGCGAAGGATTCGCGAAAGGCGGCGAGGGGATGACGGAGGTTGCCGCGCTGGTTCGCGACACCGCCGTGGCCTGCCACGGAACCTTCAAGCCCCTCTACGACTGGGCCTGGCCTGTCGAGCGGAAGATCATGACGATAGCGAGCGAGATCTACGGCGCCGAGCATATCGACTACAGCCCGCAGGCGAAGAAGGACCTGAAGATTGTCGAGAAGTTCGGCTACTCGGGCCTGCCGGTTTGCATCGCGAAGACGCAGAACTCCCTTTCTGACAACCCGGACCTCTTGGGACGCCCGAAGGACTTCGTCGTGACCGTGCGCGAGGTGCAGATAGCCTCTGGTGCGGGATTCCTAATCCCCATAACTGGGGAAATAATGAGGATGCCCGGACTGGCCGAAGACCCTGCCGCCCTGCACATGGACATAGACGAAGAGGGAAACATCTCCGGACTCTGATCCTGCAGCGACTCAGAAGGACAGGGGGAATGCGCTCATCTCCCGGGCTCTCCCCGGCGGTGGCAGGCTTTCCGCATAAGCGCCGCTCCATCTGAGCCCTCGGTAGCCGGCGGGCGAAGCTCCCCCGGGAATGCAGGTTCGGGAGGAGAGCCATACCAGCTCGCAGCCTTCAGGGAGCCTGTTCGCAACCTCTTCCGCTCCCGTCTCGGACCACAGCAGAGGCCTCTCGCGACAGACCTCCCAGGCCGCCAAAGGCACCCATCCCTCGTCAGTCGCGGCTGCGACTCCCTCCGGAAGGGCTCGGAAGGCCTCGGTCAGCTCCTGGTGGCTCTTTCGGACACACTCCTGGTAGAGCGCGCCTCTCGCTCCGCCCCAGAGAGAGAGCATCGCCGAGGCTGCAAGAACGGCTCTTCCACGGATATTGGAGTGCCCTGCGAGGATCTCAGCCAGCCCTGCGGATGCCAGAACGAGCGGCGCGAGCAGGAATCTCGGCCCGTACTGGAACATGCCGTCGGTGGGAGTTGCGAGAAGAATCGCCAGTCCCGACAGCAGACCTGCGCGCACGAGCGCACCAGATCTTCCGGGAACGGGCACGGCTTCCGACGCCCAGGCCAGGGCCAGGCCGGGAGTGAGCATGAAAAGCGACATCAGGCCCAGTGAGCCCCGCGAGAAGTAGTAGACGAGGATAGCTGCGCCAACGAGCGACAAGGGCCCTCTAAGCCTGCAGACTCGCCCACAGGAGGCTGAGGGCAGCAGCCAGCCGAACGGCGCGAGGAGCCACAAGGCGAACCCTGTGAAGGCCAGCCCCGCGGATGGATCGGCGAACCACGAGGCAAGGATCGAAAGCCTGTCCTGCCGGCCTGCCGTTGCCAAAGAAGCCCTCAAGGAATCGGGCAACAGCCTGTCTCCCGACAGCGCCAGCAGGAGGGCGGCAGCCCCCGCAGCCGAGATGCACTGGACGAGCACGACCCGGCGACCCGGGCGATCCCGCTCGTGCAGAAGGAGCACTGCTGCGGTGACCGCCGCAGATATCGCGATCTCCGGACGCCACGAGATCGCCGGAACGAGCGGGATCACCCACCAGGGCGCCCTGCTGCGCGGACTGTCGAGCGCTCTGGTGAACAGGAGGAGCCACGCGAGGAACAGCGTGACAGCCGGGCCGTGCTCCCAGAAGACGAGCTGGTACGGGGGGAGCCCTGCGATCACGAAGGCTCCCAGCCCCCTCCAGCCGCCCCCGGTGACCGCTGCCAGAAGCGGAACAGAGAGGGCGGTCAACAGCAGCACTGAGAGCCGCATGCCGAGAGTGTCGCCCATCCCCGACAGACCTGTCGCCAACGCGAATGACCAGGGGAAAACTGCGCGGAGCGAGCTCCCATAGGCTCTGGTAAGAGGCGGGTTGAATTCCGATGCGGGCATTCCGGAGGGCATTGCCCTCTCCAGGTCGCGATCGAGAGATGCGGCTGAGGAGGCCTGCCAGAGCTTCACTCCGCAATCCCCCGAGAATGGAGCGCCGGCCCGTGAAGCACCTCCCGACAGGAGCAGCAGCAGAGCAGGCGCTGCAATCGCAGCCGCAAGAGGCGCCATAGCCGAGCGCGTTCCCAGTGCTCCCGACCTCGCTAAAGGGGCTCGCTTCCCTACCAGCGCTCGCGATGAATCCTGGAGGTGTCGAACCTCTCGGGCCTGGGCGGATTCTCGGCAGGCCATCCGAACGGCACCATCGAGAACGGGACGATCTCATTCGGAATGAGGAAGAGGCTCCTGCATCCGCTCATCCTGTCCTCACGGGGATATACTCCGAGCCACACAGCCCCGAGACCCTGCGCCGCCGCGGCGAGGAGCAGATTCTGGGTCGCTGCCGAGCAGTCCTGCACCCACATCTCGCTGTGCCTCTGCCTCGCCGGATCCCCGCAGACCACCACCATGCCGGCCGCACCCGGCACCATGGCCGCATGTGGATGGAAGCCGGGGACCTCCTCCAGACGGCTCTTATCGGTCACGACGATGAAGTGCCAGGGCTGGTGGTTGCCCGCCGAGGGGGCGTACATGGCCGCCCTGACCATGGCTTCCACCATGCCTTCCGGAACGGTCTCTTCGGTGTACCTTCGTATGCTGCGGCGGTCCATTATGAAATCGAGCATTTCAACCCCCCCTGCAATGCGCACGCCGACCCACCTCGATGGAATATGATACCGGCTGACCCTGGAAGGGGGGACGATGGGCAGGACTGCGCTTCTCGACCTTGAGCCCGGCAGGGCTTTCCTCATGTGCAACGAGGTGATTGCTCGTGCGGCTGTCCACGCAGGAGTGGGCGTCTATGCCGGGTACCCCGGCTCGCCCACCGTGGAGATACTTGAAAGCATGCTGGACATGGCCCCCGGTGCGGGCTTCACAGCCGAGATCTCGACCAACGAGAAGGTGGCTCTGGAGACTGCCGCGGGCGCAGCGATGGCCGGAGTCAGGGCGATGACATCGATGAAGAGCGTCGGGTTGAACGTAGCCTCCGACACGCTCTTCTCCCTGGGGTACACCGGGGTCGAGGCCGGTCTCGTCCTGGTCGTCGCGGACGACCCTCACGCCCACTCCTCTCAGTCGGAGCAGGATGGCAGGCTGTACGCTCCTGCCGCTCTCGTCCCGATGCTGGAGCCCTCGGGTCCGGCCGATGCATGGGACGTGGTGCTGGCCGCTTTCGAGACTTCGGAGCGCTTCGGAGTCCCCGTCATCGTCCGCACCGTGACCAGGGTGAACCACCAGAGCGGAGTGGTGGAGGTGCACAAGGCCGTTCCCTCCAGCCGCGCAAGGATGCGCTGGAAGCATCGTCCCGCGAGGTTCGTCACGGTCGCCGCTTCGGCCCGGGCGTTCCACAAGGCCGCGCTCGAGCGCACCGAGAAGGTGAGGGGAGCCTTCGAGGACAGCCCCCTGAATAGAATGGAAAGGCGTGGCTCGAAGACGGGCTTGATAGCTTCGGCATCGTGCGAGGGCCATGTCAGGGAGGCTCTCCGGATGACGGGAGCGCAGGTGTCGCTGCTCACGCTGGCCACAGCCTGGCCAATGCCAGAGAAGCTGGTTGAGGAGTTCCTGTCACACCTGGACATGGTGATCGTTGTGGAGGAGCTCTCGCCGTTCCTCGAGGACATGGTGATCCGCGCAGCAGCAGGAAAGAGCCTCTCCGTGGAGATAGCCGGGAAGCACAGCGGCCATTTCAGCGAGTCGCTCGAGTACAGCGCGGACATCGTGGCGGATGCGCTGGTGCGCGTTCTGGGCATTCCTGGCGACAGGCAGGCTGCCAGAGCAGTTGAAAGGGCCACTGCAGCGGCAGAAGGGCTGCCCTCCAGGCCGCCGACCTTCTGTCCGGGATGCCCGCACAGGGCCTCGATGAGCATCCTGAGAACAGCCTTGCGAGGCACCCCGCATGTGGTCTCCAGCGACATCGGCTGCTACTCCATGGCGCCGCTGGAGCCCCTGGCATGGGGGGATTCGGTTCTTGCGATGGGGGCCTCTGCCGGCATCGCATGCGGGCTTGCGAAGGTGCTCGAGGAGAAGGTGATAGCCATCATCGGCGACAGCACATTCTTCCATGCCGGGCTGCCCGCAGTGGCCAACGCCGCATACCACGGCACGGACTTCGTGCTGGTCCTGCTGGACAACGGCGTCACGGCGATGACAGGGCAGCAGCTCCACCCGGGCACTCCCGAGGGGCAGCAGCCTCCCGGCTCGCGGAGGATCGCCCCCGAAGAGGTCCTCCGCGCCCTGGGCGCCGGGTCCGTCACCATTGTGGATCCGTACGACAGGGAGAATGCGCTTCCACGTGTGAAGGAGGCGCTTGCCGGAAGCGGCTTCCGAGCGATCGTGTTCAGGCGCGAGTGCGCCCTCCATAACGACAGGAACAGGCGGAGGAGAGGCGAGAGGATCCCTGTGAGCGAGGTCTCCCGAGAGGCATGCAGGAGCTTCCTCACCTGCATCAGGGACTTCGCCTGCCCTGCAATCAGCCTCGACGGAGAGGGGAAGGCGGATATCTCGCCCGACCTGTGCGACGGGTGTCTGGAATGCGCCGCCCTGTGCCCCAACGCGGCCATCGCACACAGGAAGGAGAGCGAGGAATGAGGAGTCCCTACAGCATCCTGATGTGCGGCGTCGGAGGACAGGGGCTTGTCGTCATGTCACGCGTCCTCGGGACTGCCTGCGCAATGGAAGGGCTGCGCGCCGTCACCGGCGAGCAGCACGGTCTGTCTCAGAGGTCGGGGAGCGTATCCATCCATTTTCGCATCGGAGAGGGCGCTCACTCTCCTCTCATACCTCGGGGAACCGCAGAATTGATAGCGGGACTGGAGGCTCTGGAAGCTCTCAGGTATTTGGAGTACCTGAAGGAAGGGGGAAGCGTCGTCTTCAGCACCCTCCTCATGCACCCTGTGACCGAGACGGCGGAGAAGGTCAAGTCGCCTTCAACTGCCTACTGGACCGTCGAGGACGTGACGGCACGCCTGGCCGCTGTCTCTGCGAAGGGGCATCCACTCGACTGCAGAGGGATCGCGGTTCGGGCAGGAGCAGCAGTGGCTGAGAACATGGTCCTGCTCGGAGCACTGTCGGCGATGCCGGGCTTCCCTGTGGGGAGATCCCATATCGAGGCGGCGATCCCGCAGGTTTTGACGGGAGCGTCGGAGGTCGGCCTGGAGGCATTCAGACTGGGGACTCTCGAGGCTGCTCAAGGGGCGTGAAAGTGTCCTGTTTTCGACACTTGTCGGGCCTCCCGAACCCGGCCGAAGCCGGCTCTCTCGCGAATTCCCCTGTCGCTGAATCATCTGCACTGCTCTGAGCTCCCTTTCTCCCTCGGTTGAGACTGGCAAGCCCGTTGCTTGATCGAATCGCACATGACGGGGTTCCAACCGCAGCAACGGAGGAGTCGGACATGGCAGTCACGGTTCTGTTCGCGGTTGTTTCGCTCCTGTGGCTAGAGCCTCCCGACGGCCCTTGCTGGTCGCTGTGTCCGTCGCCCTCCCCCGCGCCTTCCCCCGGGGGGTTCCTCGTGCTTCCCGCGATGCCCAATCCCTGCTCGGGCTCGGCCTCCATAGGAATCGTCGACGGCGGAATGGAGGAGATCCGTGTTGCGCTATGCGACCTCGATGCCGGCCTCTTCGATGAGGAGATACTGCTGCATCTGAAGCCCGGTCAGTACGAGCTTGCCGTGTCGGGGCTGGAGCCAGGCGCCTACCTCTGCCTGGTCTCCTCCGGCGAAGTGGTGGAGAGCGACACCATCGTCGTGGAGCCCTGATCTCCGAATTCATGCCCGGATGGTTTGCTTCGCTGCCGGAAAGTGCCTAGCATTGATGCATCGAAAGCCCTGAGTTCCGCTCCAACTGGAGGTGCCTCCATGCCGGGAGCCCTGGCGCGCGGATGCATCGTGCTGTCCGTCCTTCTGGCTCTTGCGCATTCGAGCGCGATCGCCGGAACTACGGGATCGCTGGTCGGGACGATAAAGGACGAGGACGGAAACGCGCTCGTCGGCGCAAGCGTGTCCATAGAGGGCACCCAGTTCGGCGCCATGACCGATGCCGCCGGCGAGTACTTCATCTGTGCGCTCGCCCCGGGCACATACGCTGTCACTGCAAGGATGATCGGGCGCGAATCCGTCTCCATGGAGGGTGTGCGTGTCATCGCCGACCAGGTAACGAGGATGGACTTCGAACTTGGAACAGCGGCCGTGGGGAATACCGTGATCCAGGTGTCGGACCAGAGGAACCTGGTCCTTGAAAACGTTCCCGCGACGATACACGTGGTGGATTTCGCCGAGATGAGAACCATGCCCGTCCCCGACATGCTGGAGGTTCTGCGCAGACAACCCGGCATCATAGCGCAGAGCGGGGCGATACACGTCAGGGGCGGAAGGGCCGGGGAGGTTGCCTACCTGCTCGACGGCATTCCAGTACGCTCGCCGGTCACCAACTCGTTCGCCTCGGTGGTTCCCGCGTCTGCCCTGTCGGAAGCCTCCATCATCACGGGCGGAATAGGGGCCGAGTACGGCAACGCGATGTCCGGCGTTGTGAACATGGTCTCGCGGGACGGCGGTTACGGCTACGAGGGTGAGGTCGTCTCCCGCGGGGGAGACCTGGAGGAGTTCGGCTTCGAAGAGATCTCGCGGAACTACTCCGAGCCCTCGGAGAACGACAACTACCGCGACGGCTGCATTGATCTGGAGGCCTCGCTCGGAGGCCCCGAACCCCTCACCGAGTACATCCTGCCCGCCATCGGGCTCGACGTGCCCGGAGAAGTCACCTTCTTCGGCTCCGCCCGCTTCCTCGAGAGCGGCCGCAGTCTGGAGGACAGCCGCGGCTACTGGGAGAACAACTGGCAGAACGGCTTCAACGGCTCGATGAAGGTGACTTCAAGGCTGCCCGGAGGCACCAGGATCTCGCTGCTGGGCTTCTACAACTACAGGCAGTCAGGCTGGGACGAGTGGGCCTGGTCGAGGATAGACCAGCCAGCCTACATAGATGGCGAGCCCTTCCTCGGCGTCGATCCCGACTACGCGATTCCCATACGGTTCCAGGAGACCGGCGGGGTGACCGGGTCGCTCACCCAGATGCTCGGCGAGGAGACCTTCCTCGATTTCCGGCTGAACCAGAACCGCTTCTGTCACTGGCGCAGGATCGAGGATCCCGAAGGCGGCTATTTCGGCGAGGGATACTCCCCGCAGGAATGGAACACGATGTTCTACCCTGTGCCCAGAGTGACGGACTCTCTAGGCTTCTTTCATTCCGGGATCCATCCCGAGGTCTGGCTCGAGTCGCGGAGCACGGTCGGCAACGCGAGGATAGACCTCTCATCGAGGCTCAGCAGCATTGTGGAGATCAAGACCGGCGTGGAGGGCTGCTATTACGACATCTACGACTACAGCGTCTACGTAGCCGGCACGGGCAACGCCTACGCGAGTCTCTGGAGGGCATATCCCAGCTCGGGTGCCGCCTATGCCCAGACATCCCTTCATCTCGGGAGCGGGATGGTTCTCAACGGCGGGCTCAGGTTCGACATCTTCAATCCCAACTGCAGCATGTTCGACCTGGACGCGGGAGGTTCGACGAGGGTTCCTGCGAAGAGCCAGCTGAGCCCAAGGATTGGCATAACCCATCCAGTAACCGACAGGGACGTGTTCTTCGCCACCTACGGCCACTACTTCCAGATGCCCAACCTCAACGAGCTGTTCTACGGCACCGACTACAACATCTCCGGCCTGTACTCCATAGTCGGGAATCCCGATCTCGCGGCCGAGCGCACGGCGGCGTACGAGGCTGGCCTGCGGCACCGATTCACCGACACCTCTTCACTGGCCCTGTCGGCCTTCTACAAGGACATCACCGGGCTGGTCAGGACCAGCGAGTACTTCAGCGAGACCTACGACTACTACTTCCTCTACGAGAACGATGAAAGCCACGGCACAGTCAGGGGGTTCGAGCTCAAGTTCCTCCAGCTGCCGGAAGGCTGGGTCTATGGAAGCGCCAGCTACTCCTACAGCATCGCGCGGGGGCGCTACTCGTCCTCGACCGAGGGCTGGGAGTACGAGTCGGGCGGGATGGTCGTTCCCGGAACCACCGACAACTACCTCGACTGGGATCAGAGACACACGGCCGATGCGAGCATCGTCCTCTCCGTACCGCGGGGGGCGGGCCCGGTTCTCGGCGGCCGCCACGCGCTGGAGGGATCCTCCATCACGCTGGACACATACTATGGCAGCGGATTCCCCTTCAGCCCTCCGCCCGGCGGCTCAGTGGAGCCCGAGATCAATACGGAGAGATATCCTGCCACAATCCTGGCGGACGTCGGCATCGGCCGCAAGCTCTGGCTCGGCGGCCTGGAGATCGACGCAGGTATCATCGTGTACAACGTATTCAACCGCAGAAACATCGCCAAGATCTTCGACACGGGCTATTTCCTGGAGACCGACTCCCCGGGCGGCCCCATGGGCAACCCCGGAGCCTGGTCGCCTGCGCGGCACATGTTCGCCAGGCTCTCGGTCTCGTGGTGACTATCGCACTCCCCGCCGGGGTCTCGAATTCCATCGCAGGAGCATGTGCAGCCGCTCTCGGAATCCTGCTCTCCGCCGCCTGCCACCAGGTGATGGAGTACAGCGATTCCGGCACCGCAGGCATACAGATAGTCGACACGGCCGATTTCACGGTCGAAGGGGTGATCGGCGGATTCGAGGGCGCCCGCAGCATGCTGTACGTCGCCGGCGAACTCCTTGTCGCTGCGAACACAGGAATGGTGTTCTGGGTGGATCCCGACATCATGACGGTCGAGCAGGCGAAGGTTGTCGGCCAGCCCTTCTCGTCGGGCTACTTCACCATGTCCGAATCCCGGGAGGGAACCATCTATCTCATCGGTGGATTCAACTCGATAACCGAGTTCAGCCCCGGATCGGGCATCGTTCTCGACGAGTTCTCGGCCGGCCCCCAGCCGTCGGCCTTCGCCATCCAGCCGCAGGACAGCTTCCTGTATGTCTTCGACGGGACCGACCTGAAGCTCCGCGAGGTGCTGACCGTGACCAACGGCATAGTGCGGGAGAAGCAGGGCCTTCTGACTATCGGCAGCATGGTGCCCTTCGATCCGCGCAACGAGATCATGCCCTATCGGGCTTCCTTCGTTGCGGCGGCGGCGGACACCGGCAGGACCTGCGTGATCATGGTGAGCGACATCACGATCATCTTCGAGCAGGACGACGGCTTCGGTGCCGGCCCTCTGGCCGACATAGCGGCGCTGGAGGACACCGCCGTCTACCTGGCGGTGCAGAGCGGCCTGTACGATGGGCAGTCGGGGGCGACGCTCGTGTTCTACGCACCGCCTCCGGTCGGACCCTGGCACTTGTTCGTCGAGCTGGACGGGAACCCGCTCCGGGCGTGCAGGGCGGGCGGAATGTTCTTCGTAACTTCTTGGTTGGGGCAAGGATGGACCCGGCTAACCGCAATCGACGGACTCACAGGGTCGGTCGTCGGGTCGGTCGACCTTCCGGGTTATCCCTGGGATGTAGAAGCCATAGGGGAGGATAGAGTTGCCGTACTCACCACGGACTGAGGAGAGTGTGCCGGGCACCCGCAGTCATCCGCCCGGACTCACTCGTCGTGCGGCAGCCGGCTGCCTGCTCCTGGCGCTGTTCTGCCTTGCCTGCCACGACGTGACGGAGTACTCCGAACAGGGAGAGTATGCGGTCTTCAAGGTCGACCTGTCGGAGCTGTCCATAGAGTCGTCGCTGGGAGGATTCCAGGCTCCGAGGTCCATCTGCTCCCTGGGAAACACGGAGTTCGTCGTAGCCAGCACCGAAGGGCTCCTTTACAGGGTCTCGTCGAATGACATGACGGTCGAGGGCGTCTATTCGGTGGGAGCGCCCTTCACCTCAGGGTACGGTTCGATGGTCCGGTCCTCAGCCGTGAGCCTCTATCTCGTAGCCGGCTTCGGAAATGTCGTGGAATTCAACCTGACGACCAACGCCGTGGCCGACGAGTTTTCAGCCGGGCCCGATCCTGTGGGCCTGAGCAGGGCATCCGATGGCGGAAGCATCCTTGTGATCGACGGACAGGACGCCGGCATCAGGGAGTTCGACACGCAGGACAACAGCATGATCAGGCAGGCAGCGCTGCCGTCCGTGGCGTCAGCGATAGTGCCCTGGGTGACTTCACCCGGCGAGCTCCAGATCGCGATATCGGCTGTGGAACCGGCCGCCTATCCGGTGTGGATGAGCTATCTGCTGCCGTCGACCATCGACCTGCCGTCCCTCCCCACCGACATAGCGGCTTTCCAGGACACGACCATCTTCTGCACCGTTCAAGGCGGTCCGGGCCCGGCCACGGCCACGATCTACGCGGGCTATCCGATGATCGAGAGAACGGAGACGATACCCCTCTCGGGACAGCCTATGTACGTCTGCAGCGAGCAGGTGTCGCATTCGTTCTACGTCGCAAGCCTGATTGACGATGCGAACACCCGGATATACGAGATAGACGGTTTCGACTGCACGATAACGCGGACACTGGACGTGCCGGGCTACCCCTGGGATCTCGCCGCTCACGCCAACGGCGAGTACCTGCTGATCCTGACCTCCACATAGGCAGTAGGGGACAGACTCCTATAAATATACAGGCAATTCCAATGATAAACGTATTGAAGGTTCTAATCAAAAGCCTGTTATTATACTATTCCAATTACCTAAATATAGGAGTCTGTCCCCTACTTTCGCGGGCCCATTCGATCGCGTATTCCAGGATCGGGTCGATGCCCTGCGAGAACTGCTCTTCTGTCGCATCCACGAAGATGTCCGGAGGAATGCCGCTGCCCTGCACCCAGGTGACGGTGTCGGCCATCAGAATGGTCGAGTCGGGAAGCCACATCGTCCAGCTGCCGGCGAGCCCGTAGGCCGTGCAGTCGCTGCTCTGCCCCAGGGTGGTGTCGCCCATCAGTACGGCCAGGGGCAGCTCCGAGGCTATGCACGCGAACTCCTCGCTCACCCAGCCGCAGTTCTCTCCGACGAGGACGATCAGCGGGATCTGGTGCCAGTTCGTCCTGGTATGGACGAGCCGGGGGACCGGATCGCAAAGGTCGTCCCATTCCGGACCGTCGCGCCCGACCGAGAAATAGCCGACTCTTGTCTGGTCGTTGAACCTTCGGCCAATCTCCGCAATGCGCTGGCCGCTTCCGGAGCCGGCGTTCATCCTGATGTCGATGATGACGGCCGGCGCTGCGGGATGGGCGTCGAGGAAGCCATCCAGGCTGGGAAGAGACATACCCGCCGACCAGCTCTGGATCATGACGTATGGAACCGAGTCGAACATGCAGGCGCCCCAGACGTCATACTGGAACCAGGAGAACCCCGCCGGCTCGAGGTAGTCCCACAGCACGTCCATGTCGAAGTTTGGCTCGACCTGGGGAGTGAAAGGCTGGAGGAGGATCCCGCCGTCAGGGGACATGAACCTGATCGTGGCATCCTCCAGGGGTGCAGTCATGGACGCGAGCAGCTCCACGAGGCCCATCTGAGTCGTGACCGTGTCCACGAAGGGCGAAAAGTCCCGGTATGTCTCGTCCCAGTCAACTGGCGTGAAGAAGCCGCCCGGGAAGGACTGATCGACTGTCTGCCAGACCAGGTCGAACTCTGCGACGAACTCATCGTGCTGTCCCAGGTCAACCGGCTCGAACAGGCACGAGGACCCGAGAAAAACAGCCAGTAGCAGAGCCGAGCGCATTTCAGCCACGAGCGGCTTCGAGATGTCCCGGGACGGCTTTTTCATCTGGCCGTGGCCTTCCTCATCTGAGCACCACCATCCTCTGCGAGACGCATCCTATAGGGCTGTCAACTGCGATAATGTAGATGCCGGGCGGAATCCTGCCCAGATCGATCTCGAGGATTCCGCACCAGGGCTCCGGATGCGCCTCCGAGAGAACGATCCTGCCGGCCAAGTCGAAGACCGTGGCGGTCCACGGCCCCGTACCCACCTCTACTTCGATGCAGACAGAAGAGGCGCACGGGTTGGGGAAGGGCAGGCCCGCACATAGGGTTCCGGGCGGAGGCGGCTCCTCCGTCCCGCCGGGACCGACATAGGTCCCGGTGAGAGAGATGTCGTCCAGCCAGAAGCCGCCGCCCACTTGATCATCCGTGTCCGAATGGAACCAGAATTCAATCCTCGCCTGGGTGCCGGGCTCGCAGAGACCCGAGAGATCATAGGTGCGGGGGAGCCAGTTGAAATTCTCGTTGAGAGGCATCGGCCCGCCCGCTCCAAGAAGCCCGCCTGCGCCGATGAAGTCGAGGGTGTCGGGCTGCAGCGAGCCGGTACGGTTGAGGAGCACGTACAGCCCGTCGGCGCCGTAAAGGGCCAGATCGAACCTGGACCAGAAAGTAAGCTCGGCAGACGGGGCGAGATAGACATCGGGGCTGAAGAGACCGCAGTTCATTCCCGGAGTGTAGCTCATTCCGGGCTCCGAGCCGCAATACCAGCTGTGGCTCGACGAGTGGGAGCTGGATGTCGAAATGTGCCAGAGGTCGCCGGAACCGGAGTGGGTCCACCCGGCTGCGCCAGACTCAACGTCCTCGGAGATGCCGACGTCGCCGACTACGAGAACGAGCGAATCCAGGCTGAACCAGAGGTTCTCGCAGAAGATGTCGAAGAATACATTGGGGAAATCGACCGCTGGAGCAGAGACCTCGACCGTGCCCGAGAAGACGGCGGTGCCGGTGGAATCAGGCCCGATGTACGGTATGGTGTACTCGTCGGCTGTCCAGTCGATGTAGGACGGCTGCGTCTGAAGACAGACCCAGACGTCCTCTGCGTCCAGCAGACCCATGTTGGCTATGTTCACCATCAATTCGAAGGTCTCGCCGGCCTCCGGATAGCCGTTCCCGTTGCCTCCCGCCGAGTCATCCACCTCGTAGGTCGAGAAGTAGAGCCCCGGAGCATAGACGAGAAGCGGCAGGGAGAAGCTCCACGAACCCTGATCGCCGGCTATCTCGAGCTGGAGCTGGACGATCTCGCCGGTCTGGGCGTACTGGTCGACGCTCAGGGCCAGCGGATTCGAGCCGGATCCCGAGGCGCCCGAGGGAAGGGCGCCGTATGCGATCGTCGAGACTTCCATCGAAGCCGGTCCGCTCTCCAGCACCGCCAGCAGCTCGACACCCGTGAGGTCGACGGTCCCCTGGTTGTGGAGGGTCAGATGTACTTCCGCAGGAGCCCCAGGGACAAGATGGCCGCTGCCCGAAGGTTCGTCGATCACGACCGACGACAGCACGAGGGAAGGCCCGGAGCCGTACGGTATGGTGACAGCAGTCCTTCTAAGGTGTGTTCCGGTGACCGTCACCGTGAGGTCGCCGGAAGGCGGCTGGGACAGGGGCATGATCGCGTGGCCCGATGCGTCCAGCTCCTGTACCTCGTAAAGGCCTCCTGCGTCGAGCAGGCACACCCTGGCCCCCTCGACGCCTATCCCGGGGGCCGACACCGTCACAGGGACCTCCGTGGTGGATGGCGTGACCATCCCGGGGAGGTCGATCGAGGGATTCAGCGGCGTCATCCGGTAGGGCACCATCGAGGGATCTCCCAGCAGGTTCACCATGTACTGGAGGCAGCGATAGGTGTTCGCCTCGCGGCTGAACGGGATGAATCCCGTCTTCGCCCCGGCGATGACAGCGCCCAGGCTGAACGAGGGGTCTTCGAACAGCTCGTCGAAGAGGGCTATCGTCATCCTGTCGGAGTATCCGTAGAGCGGGTTGCCCGGCGAGCCCCAGCCGTAGCTGGAGTTCCCTATGTAGCTCACTCCGCAGCCCTGGGGATTGGTCACGAAGTGCTCGGCTATCGCGTCGAAGTCGAATGCCGCCGTCCAGCAGCCGTCTGATGCAGCCATCCCGAAGAAGCGCCCGTAGGAGTTGACGGAATCGACATCGGGGATCCCCAGACAGCCGGCGACCGTGATCCAGCCGTGCGCCGTGATGTCAAGAAAGTTGGTGCCCATGCACATCGCGGCCACCGCAAGACCCGCCCCGTAGTAGCCCTGCGACTCGTACTGCTTCTCGACGGAGTAGAAGTCGGGGATGAAGTGCTCGTCGAGATAGTCGCAAAGTACCCCGCCGTCCGTGTAAGGGTTCTGCCACATCACGGCGCCGATGAGCAGGGCGCGGGCAACGTGCTCTGTGATGTTTGCGGCTTCGTAGGCTTCGATCTTGTTCACGAACGCCCACGCCTCGTCGAGGTTCTCCACGGGGGCCCTCCCGACGAGGACGTCGGGGTAGAGGTCCACGCTGTCGGCCACCTCGCCCCAGATGTCGTCGCCGTCGAGGTTCCAGGAGCCATCGAGGTCGGAGTAGTAGAGGTCGCAGGGCAGGCTGTCGTCGCGGCCTCCTCCGGTCTCGTAGCTGAGGGCGAAGGCGTACCTGCAGGGAACGTACTTAGTGTCGCCGCCAAGAAGAACGTAGTCGATCCCGTCCGCAGCCACCCTGTCCGTGATATAGTTCCTTATCCTCTCGGGGCCGTCCGCTCCGGGCCAGGCGTACACCTCGTCAGTGGTCACGACCTCTGTCAGGATGCCTGCCTCGGTGCGCCATCCGGCGAGTTCCTGCATGGGCGACAGGATCTCGTCGTCGGTGATGATGAGCATGCGCTCGTCGAAATCCCGGTTGACAAAATGAGCCCTCGAAGACGGGCGGGTCTCGATGGACACCTCGAGGTCCGCAAGGCGCTGCATCTCCCCCGTCACGGGATTCCACCTGAGGGGATGGACGATCAGCTCGGCACACGGGCGACCGCCGCGGAATCCGGTTCCGGCAAGCTCCACGGGCGTCTCGGGCCAGAAGCGGTCGACGGAGAATGCGGGCGAGGGCTCGACAGGCGCGGAGCAGAGAGCCTCGCGCGAGGGTATGGAGGGTTCCGGAAGGGGGCGCACCCCGTGAATCCCGGGAACCGGCTCCCACCGCTGTGCAGCTATCTCGACGCCGACTGCGGACGCACCTTGCTCCAGTTCCACCCAGGCAGGCCACACCGGCAGGTCGGGCTCTCCCTCGGTCCAGCCGATGCAGCAGCCCGGGAGCATGGGCATCTCCAAGCCGAGCTGATCATCCTGGATGGCGACCGAACCTTCCGGCAGGGCGACATGCACCTGGGTCGTCGCGACCAGTGTCTGGCAGAGGACGAACAGCAGCTCGTGGATCATCTCGACACGCCTCCACGGAACGAGCAGCCGTGAAACCGGCTGTAAGCCTTCATGAGTCAGTCAATACACCCTGCCCGATGCCGCCGCAACTCCCTTGAAGGCCCGCCCAGTGTCGGCACCCGAGGAACCTCCGCCCCGGTCGCGGGTTCTGAAGCTGTTCGGCGGTCGCTGATCGGCAGGACCTTGTTCCCGGAGGGAGTGGGAGATGAGGGAGACGATGCTCGTGGTTGCTCTGCTGGCAGCCGGGCAGAGTGCAGCACAGGGCTGGCAGGAGCAGGAGGTCGCCGGGTTCACGCTCCGCTGGGCCACCACCGGAACTGACGCACTCTCGGTCGAGCTCACGGGGCCGACCACCGGCTGGGTGGCCGCAGGCTTCGATCCCGACAGCATGATGCTCGGGGCGAACATCATCATCGGCTACTACTCCGGCGGCAGCACCTACATCAGGGACGACTACGGCTGGCAGCTCACGTCACATCGTGACGACACCCTCCTGGGAGGAACAAGTGACGTGGAGATAGACGGTGGAGGAGAAGGGGGTGGAGAGACGCAGATCAGGTTCACAATCCCGCTGGACTCGGGAGACCAGTACGACAAGCCGCTGGATGCAGGTCAGACATACACAGTCCTCCTCGCACACGGACCGGATGGAGCGGACAACTACACCACCCAGCACGAATTCGTCACCATGACTCAGATTGCGATATGGGGTCTGGGTTTGGAGAGCGCCACATGGGGCGCGGTGAAGGAGGCGGTGGAATAGGAGGTCCTGTTCGCACCGGAACAGATCTCCTCGGGGGGCGGTCTCACGGCTGCCTCCTCGTTATCGTCGCCGGCCTTGCCTGAGCCTCTTCCAAGGGCTATCCTGCCGGTACGGAGCTCCTGTTGGAGCCGGGAGAACCTGGAGGAGCGATGGACAGGAATCTCCGGTCCCGAATACTTGCCTGGGCTGGGTTCGTTCTGATGGTTATAGGGGCGATCGATCCCCTCGAGGGCTCGATGCTGATACTCCCGGGAGTCGGCATGGCTGCCGTCGGGGCGGTGCTGGGAGGCAGCCGGTTCAGGAAGCTCCTCCTGTGGGCGTTCGGGCTCGTTCTGCTCGGGGTCGGGGTCATGTTCGGGATGAGCGCGATGGGCGGGCTCGGCGGGGATACCGGCCGGTCGATGTGGTGGGCCCTGCTCCTGATCCCCTATCCGGTCGGCTGGGTGCTCGCCATCGTGAGCTCCATCAGGCGCCTCCTGGAGCTTCGCAGGTAGGGGACAGACTCCTGTATTTTGGCTTGGCGACTCGATTACAACGCCATCAGGCCGCACAGTTCCTTAGGCCAGCCTACGCCGGACGAGTATGCTGCAAGAACGTGGTCGAAGGTCAAATGCACCTGAACAGGCAGGGACCTATTAGGCTGAAGCGTGTCCGAAAAAGGGGCAGGGGTCAGTACGTATAAACCGTGTCGAACAGCGCAGTGTCATATCCGAGGGGTACAGGCAATTCATCGAACGGATTGAAGTAGCCAGGCTGGGGATTCACATAGCCTGGAGGAGGGGTGCCCCAGTTCGTCTCATCCATCAAGCACATGTGGAGGTGACGCCCAAGCTGTGGATTGTCCTGGCAACGACCGACAGTGGAATAGAAGGAGGGCGGATCGCTGGGGAAAGGCGGCAGGAATGTCGAATCCGGTTCGTACATTCCAATGGAGTCCTCATACATATGCTCATACGCCCAGCCGGTGTCGTCGTTCAGATCGGGGACCATGAAAACGATCCACTCATCAGCCGCTTCATTGTAGAATGACCTCAACACATATGCTGGTGTCTGTGTATCCCAGTACGGGTTCATAGCCCATTCATCCACACCGCACCTGAAGTCCAGTCCGGTGTGGAATTCAGCCCAGTCATTCCAATCCCCGTATCCCCTGCACACGTTGATGTGCGTGAACGGGAACTGGTAGCCCAGACCAGCCAGCAGGAGAAGCAGCGGTGGCATCAGGGGAGGCTCCGGATCGACAGGATCGTCATTGTTTCACCAGGAGCCAGACCGATGCACGATCCCGACTGGGAGATGATGAAGCGGACACTGGAAGTATCGAACCTGAAGGCCCTGCCAGACTGCTCGATCGGTCCCAGCGGAATGACCTCGGATGCAGCAGAAGCCCAGATGACTATGTTCCCAGAGGATACAATTGCCCTCCTGCGGAGATGGGGCTGTGCGCACTCCATCTCAAGCATGGCTCTAACCCGAGAAGCAGCAACGACTCTCCAAGTCCTGTAGCGGCCTTCATATCCAACAAGAGCCTGCACTGGATTGTCTGAAACAAGAGCTTCAGGCAGGGCGAAGACACGCCCTCGCAGCCACATGGTCGTCCCTGTGTCATCGAAGATTGGCGCACGCCCAGGCGATCCGCTCTCATCCCTCCACACGACATCACCGGTGGCAACGTCCCAGACCTCCAGCCCGGTCTGAAGCGGGACTGCGAGGAATCGCTCATCCGGAGAGAAGACAATGTCCCCGCTTAGACTGGCAAAGGCTGGCGGATGTGCCTCGTTCTGCCAGAGAAGACTGCCATCAGTGCTGAACAGGCATATGAGAGATGTCATCCTCTCCACCGCATAGTAATCGCCCGATGGGGATAACGTACCTCGGTTCCACCTCGCTCCCAGAAGATCCAGTTCGCCGGTCAATGCGAGGTTCTCTCCGAAGAAATGATACCCGCAGCTTACGATCCCGCCATCTGATACCTTGATCCCTCGCGGCCCTGCCTCTCCATCCGGTTGCGAGTCGAAGAGCCTCACTTCACCCGACTGGGTATCTATCCGGGCTGCGTTCCTCCCGGTGTAGACCTCTGCCCCGTCATGGACCACCACGTACCGCCCCGACGGCGAAAACGCACAGCTCGCTATGTCAAGCTCGACGG
>CAZMTK010000019.1:0-18279 GCA_964569245.1 uncultured bacterium
GTCATGCCGTCGGTGGAGGTGACGGCGCGCAGGGCGATCACCCTGTCGTAAGTTCGCTGGTCGCCCATCACGCCCACCGTGCGCACCGGCAGAAGCACCGCGAAGGCCTGCCAGATCTCGTCGTAGATGCCGCTGTCGGCCAGGTAGTCCGTGAAGATGCGGTCGGCCGCCTTCAGCACCTCCAGGTCCTCCCTGTTCACCGGCCCCAGTATGCGCACGGCAAGGCCCGGCCCGGGGAACGGGTGGCGCATCACGATGTGCCGCGGCAGGCCCAGCTCCAGGCCCAGCGCCCTTACCTCGTCCTTGAACAGCTCACGCAACGGCTCCACCAGCCCGAGGTTCATGCGCTCGGGCAGGCCCCCCACGTTGTGGTGGCTCTTGATCGTGGCCGAAGGCCCCCGGAACGACACGCTCTCGATCACGTCGGGGTAAAGCGTTCCCTGTGCCAGGTGCGTCACGCCCTCTATGCCCTTCGCGGCCCTCTCGAACACCTCGATGAACATCGCACCGATGATCTTCCTCTTCCGCTCCGGGTCCTCCACGCCGTCGAGCGCCGTGAGGAACTCCTGCGAAGCATCCACCGTCACCAGGCGCATGCGGAAGTGATCGCGGAACGTCTCCTCCACCGACTCGCGCTCGCCGGCCCTCAGGAGGCCCGTGTCCACGAAGATCGGCGTGAACCTGTCGGGCACCGCCTCGTGCAGAAGCGCGGCGACGACGGACGAGTCCACCCCTCCGGACAGGCCCAGTATCACGTGCCCCCCGCCGGCCATCCGCTCCCTGATGCGCTCCACAGCGATCCTGCGGAAGCGCGTCATGTTCCAGTCGGACGAAAGGCCGGCGATGCCGAACAGGAAGTTCGAGAGCACCTGCCTGCCGAACTCCGTATGCCTCACCTCGGGGTGGAACTGCACGCAGTAGCGCTTCCTGGCGGGGTCCTCCATCGCCGCTACCGGCAGCGACTCGGTCGAGGCAGAGACGGAGTACCCCGGGGGCACCTCGACCACCCTGTCGCCGTGGCTCATCCAGGCCTGCAGGCCGTCACCCACGCCTCTGAACAGCGCGCTGGAGCCCGAGGGGCGCAGCCTCGCAGGTCCGTACTCCCTCTGGTGGCCGCCCGCGACGCGCCCCCCGTCGCACATGGCTACGAGCTGCATGCCGTAGCAGATGCCCAGGAGGGGCAGGCCCGTCTCCAGCACCGCGGGGTCGGGCATCGGCGCGCCCTCCTCGTACACGCTGCTGGGACCGCCAGAGAGGATGACGGCAGAGGGTTCGAGCCTGGCGACCTCGGACGCAGGCGCGTTTCCTGGCACCAGCTCGCAGTACACTCCCAGCTCGCGCACGGCGCGGGCTATGAGCTGGCTGTACTGCGACCCGAAATCGAGAATGGCGACTCCGCCGCGAGCGCTCATCTCACTGGCCGCACGTGCGGGGGGGGAACCCCTCCGGCGGGGTTACCGGGTAGTCGCCGCTGAAGCAGGCGGTGCAGTAGTCGCCTGGGGCATGAGCCCTCACGCACGAGAGCATGCCCTCGCACGAGAGGTAGGAGAGCGAGTCGAGGTCGAGCGTCTTCTTGATCTCGTCGAGGCTCATGTTGTTGGCGATGAGCGCTGATGGCTGGGGAAAGTCAATCCCGAAGTAGCAGCCGAACCTGTGCGGCGGACAGCTCACCCTCATGTGAACCTCGCTGGCTCCAGCCTCCCTGAGGGCCTTGATGCGCGCCCTGCTTGTGGTGCCGCGGACTATGCTGTCCTCCACAACGCACACGCGCCTGCCCTTCACGGCCTCGGGGATGGGCTGGAGCTTGCGAGTGACCATGGCAGCCCTCCGAGCGGTGGCGGGGTCTATGAAGGTGCGCCCCACGTAGTGGTTCCTGGTGAAGCCCATGTCGAAGGGGGCTCCCATGCGGCGCGAGTATCCCAGCGCCGCGAACATCCCGCTGTCGGGCACGGGTATCACAACGTCGCACGGCGCAGGCGCCTCCTCAGCCAGCCTCTCGCCCATCCTCAGCCGCACCTCGTACACGCTGTCGCCGAAGACGATGCTCCCGGGACGCGCGAAGTAAACATGCTCGAAGATGCACTGGGCCAGCTTCCTTCCTCTTCCGAACAGGCTCTCCTGCGGGCCGAACCTCCAGCTCACAGGGTCGCCCCCGTCGGCGGGCAGCCAGAGCATCTCTCCCGCCTCGACCTCGCGCACGTACTCGGCGCAGCACACGGGAAAGGCGATAGTCTCGCTGGCCAAGGCCCAGCCGTGAGACCCGATCCGTCCCAGGCTAAGGGGCCTGAAGCCCAGCGGATCGCGCACGGCATAGATTCCTTCGGGCACCATCACCAGGAGGCAGAAGGCTCCCTCGAGCCTCGCCAGCGCCAGCTCCAGGGCGTGTCTAACATCGTAGCCCGTGGACTCCATCTGGTGTGCCATGAGGTGCAGGACTATCTCGGTGTCGCTGTTGGTCTGGAATATCGCGCCCAGCTTGGTCAGCTCGCTCTTCAGGACGGATGCGTTGCTCAGCGTGCCGTTGTGGGCTATGGCGACCTGCCTGCCGGATATCTCCACGAGAATCGGCTGGGCGTTGGCCAGGCTCCCGCTTCCGAACGTGCCGTAGCGCACGTGGCCCATGGCGGCCGTTATCCCCCGCTCGCGCCACTCCTCCGGCACCGAGGCCAGCACTTCGCTAACCAGCCCGAGCCCTTTGTGCAGCTCCAGCGCGCCTCCGCAGGAGACCAGCATGCCGGCCGCCTCCTGCCCCCTGTGCTGCTGCGCGTGCAGGCCCTCGGCCACGAAGGCTACGGCCTCCCTGTCGCCTGCGACCGCACAGAGGCCGCAGCTCTCCCTGATTCCGGTCATTTCCTCTCCATCGCCGCCCTTACGAAGCCTTCGAATAGCGGGTGCGGGGCGAGCGGCCGCGACTTGAATTCGGGATGGAACTGGCAGGCCACGAACCACGGGTGGTCGGGCCTCTCCACTATCTCGGCTAGCGCCCCGTCCGGCGAGAGGCCGGTGCGCACCAGGCCGGCCTTCTCGAGCTCGGCTGCATAGGCGGGGTTCAGCTCGTACCTGTGCCTGTGCCGCTCGGAGATCTCCAGGGAGCCGTAGCAGGCCGCCGCTCTCGAGCCGGGCGTGAGCCTGCAGGGCCAGGCCCCGAGGCGCATCGTGCCGCCCAGGTCGGTCACGCCTGCCTGGCTGGCCATCAGGTCAATGACGGGATGATTCGTCCCCGGCTCGAACTCCGTGCTGTGCGCGTCGTCCATGCCGGCCAGGCTGCGCGCCGTCTCTATCACCGCGCACTGCATCCCCAGACAGATGCCGAGGAAGGGCAGACGCCGCTCCCTTGCGATGCGCACCGCTGCAATCTTGCCCTCGATGCCCCTGTAGCCGAAGCCCCCCGGCACCAGTATCCCGTCCACACCGTCCAGCTTCTCCATGCCCGAACCGTCGGCTACCTCCTCCGACTCCACGCCGACTATCTCCAGGTCAGCATCGCAGGCGATGGCGCCGTGCCTCAGAGCCTCGAAGACGCTCTTGTAGGCGTCCCTCAGGGCCATGTACTTGCCAACCACGGCTATCGTGACCCTGCCTCCGGAAGGGGACAGCGCCTTGCCCAGCATTTCCTTCCAGTCCGAGAGGTCGAGCCTCCCCGGGGGCAGGCCAACCTTCTCGAGGATCAGCTCGTCGAGGTGCTGTGCCGCCAGCTCCACCGGAACCTCGTAGATGGAGCCGGATACGTCGCGCTCTTCTATCACGTTCCTCCGCGGCAGGCTGCAGAAGAGGGCCAGCTTGTCGAAGTGCTCCTCCTGCATGGGCTTCTCTGTACGGCAGATCAGGATGTCGGGGAAGATGCCTATCTCCCGGAGTATTCCCGACGACTGCTGGGCAGGCTTCGTCTTCATCTCGCCGGAGGCCCTGAGATAGGGAACGAGCGTGAGATGAACGAACGCGGTCCTGTCCCTGCCGGCCTCGGTGCCGAGCTGCCTGATCGCCTCCAGGAAGGGCAGGGACTCGATGTCGCCGGCCGTTCCGCCCACTTCGACTATGGCTACGTGCGTGTCTTCGCCGAAGCCCTCGCGGATTGCGGCCTTGATCTCGTCCGTGACGTGGGGGATGACCTGCACGGTCCTGCCGAGATAGCCGCCCTTCCGCTCCCGGCCGAGGACCGCCGAATAGATGCGGCCTGCCGTGAAGTTGCTGCTTCGTGTGCAATTCACCCCGGCGAAGCGCTCGTAGTGGCCCAGGTCGAGGTCAGTTTCCGCGCCGTCGTCGGTGACGTATACTTCCCCGTGCTGGTAGGGGGACATCGTACCGGGATCTATGTTCAGGTAGGGGTCCAGCTTCTGGATGGAGACCCTGTATCCCCTCCTTCGCAGCAGAAGTGCTATGGAGGCTGCAGTGATGCCTTTTCCGAGAGACGAGACCACCCCGCCCGTGATGAACACGAGTCTGGTCCCGGCCATGGCCCACCCCCGGCTCCCCGTGAAAAGAAAATGGAATATACCCGCAACTGCCGCAGTCGCGCAAAGGGGAACCTTCGCACGAGCCACGGCGTTTCCGGCATCATGAGTTCCACGGATCCCCTGTCCGGGGTTCGCAACGCATGAACCGAGAGGTGAACGAATGCTGCACCTGCTCCTGACCGCCCTGCTTCTCCTCGAAGCCCCCGCCGAGCCCAGGGTGACGGTCCTCGACAACGGCCTCACGGTCATCACCCAGGAGCTCCACTACGCCCCGGTGGCGGCCACTGCCATCTCCTACCGGGTGGGATCGAGGAACGAGAGCGACGGGATCAGAGGAATCAGCCACTTCTGCGAGCACATGATGTTCAAGGGCACGCCCGGAATGCCCAAGGGGCGCTTCTGGCAGATCGTGCAGCGCGACGGAGGGTGGGCCAACGCATTCACCTCGAACGACGTCACCGTTTACTATCTCATGCTGCCCGCCTCGCGGCTCGTGGACGCGCTTGAGATCGAGAGCGACCGGATGGCAAACTGCCTCTTCGACTCGGCCGAGGTGGTGTCGGAGCGCAACGTGATAGCCGAGGAGTGGAGGATGTCCTCTGTTGACGACGCGGACGGAGCGCTCTTCGAGGCGCTCGCATCCACGGCCTTCACGGTGCACCCCTACAGGTACCCGGTCATCGGCTTCGAGGGCGACATCCTCTCCTACTCCCGCGAGTCGGCCCTCGCCTACTACAGGGCCTACTACAACCCCGCCAACGCAGTGCTCTCCGTGGTAGGCGACTTCGAGACGGAGGATCTGCTCGAGCAGATCGAGGACTGCTTCGGCGGCATCCCCCGCCCGCCTCACACCATGCCGGCGGCGTACGTCGAGCCTCCGCAGACCGAGCAGCGCAGGGTGGCCATCGAGCACGAGTCGAATCTCGCGCGCATAGCGATAGCGTTCCACACCCCGGAGGGCTCCCATCCCGACTCCCCGATCCTCAGCCTCATCTCGGCACACCTCTCCGGCGGCAGGTCCAGCAGGCTGCAGGCGGCCCTTGTGGAGACCGGGCTCGCCAGTGACGTAGGCGCCTGGAACGACGGCGGCATCGATCCCGGCCTCTTCACCTTCTACGCGACCGTGATGCCCGGGGTGGAGCCGTGCGAGGTCGAGCGCGTGATCTGGGAGGAGATAGGCAGGCTCTCGACAGAGCCAATCCCGGACAGCGTCCTCGCCTCGCTCAAGAGGAGGTTCAGGGCGGGCATGGTCCTCGGCGAGTCGAGCCCGCTGGGGCTCGCGATGAGGTACTCGATGGACGAGACCTGCTTCGGCGACCATCAGGCTTCGGAGAAGGCTCTCGAGAGGATGGAGTCGGCCACCCCCGAGGACATCGCCAGGGTCGCCTCTGAGTACTTCTCCCCCTCCAACTCCACCGTCGCCGTGCTCAACCCGGTGGGCGGTGGGTTCGGAGGAGTGACGCGCGACAGGCAGCGGACCCCCGTGGACATGGAGGAGCCTTCCGCGATCGACTACGAAGGCCTGGACATCCCGGCGGAGCTCCTACAGCCGTCCGAGACATCGGTGTCGGACGGAGTGGAGAGCTTCATCCTGGACAACGGGCTGCTGCTCCTCGTGAAGGAGGACCATACGTTTCCGGTTGCCGCGGTAGCCTTCGGCATACCCCTGGGCGGCATGAGGGTGCCCGTGGAGCAGGCAGGCCTCGCCGGCGTCGCCACCGACATGATGCTGAGGGGCACCGACGACCTGGAATACGCCGAGTTCCACGAGAGGCTGGAGTCACGCGGGGCCAGGCTGAGGCTCTACCCGGGCAGGGAGTTCAGTACGGGCGCGGTCACCGTTCTGTCCCAGGATCTCGAGATCGCACTCGAGTCGGTCGCCGGCCTGCTGACCGGCCCGGCATTCAGGGCCTCCGACTTCGAGCGCGTGATGGACGAGCAGAGGGCCGCCCTCTCGCAGCGCAGTGAGAGCGTGTTCTCGAGGGCAGGCGAAGCGCTGTCCCTCGTCGCGCACGAGAACCCGGCCGAGGCGCGCGTAGTAACCGAGGAGACCCTCGACGCGATAGATCTCGATGACGCGCGGAACTTCTGGCGACTGTGCTGCAGGCCCTCGGGTTCGATGCTGGTCGTCGTTGGCGACGTCCGCGTAGAACGCGTCGAAGAGCTGGCACGGGAACTGCTCGGAGGCTGGAGGGATCCCTCCGAGCCGATCCCCCCTCTTTCCGTCCCTGCAGTATCCGCAGCCGCCTGCGACACCGTGGTTCCGATGCCCGGCAGGAGCCAGGCAGCCGTATTCGCTGGCGTGCCTGCCCCTGGCTACGCTTCGGAGGACTACGCCGCCTTCCAGGTGATGAACGGGATACTGGGCTCCGGCATCGGCTCGCGCCTCGGCCACTACGTTAGGGACGACCAGGGGCTGGCCTACTACGTTGGCAGCAGGCTCGCGGCAGACCGCACGCAGGGCATGTTCACCGCCATGCTCTCCACAAAGAGCGACTACGCTGCGAGGGCTGCTGAATCGGTTTACGACGAGTGCATGAGGATCGCCGGCGAAGACGTCCTGCCCATCGAGCTGGAGCTCGAACAGGCGAGCTGGGTGGCGGGCTCGGCGCTGTCGCAGGCCGGCTACGACGACCAGGCAGACATCCTCGTATCGAACATGATGCGCGGATTCCCCGCCGACTTCGACAGAGCCTTCCAGGAGCTCGTCCTGGCGCTCGACACAGACGACATCAGAGCCGTGGCCGAGAAGTACTTCACGAAGGACAACTGGTTCTTCGCCTACGCCGGCGGCCTCGACGAGAACCTCGAGCCGATGGAGGGTCAGCCATAAGGGTTGTCGCGGCCGCCCTTCTCGCTTCAGCCCTCGCAGGGCTTCAGTCCGGCATGCCCCTGCTCAGGCCTCCCGTCAACGCCCCTGCCTCGGCGGTCCAGTTCGGCAACGAAAGTATCCAGGCTTCGGTCACCCCGGTGCTGAGCGGGGTGAGGGCCGGATCCCTCCTCCAGCTCGTCGACCTCTCGACGGGCATCGACCTCGCCGGCGGGTACCAGTTCGGCGGCGTGCAGTGCGGGTCATTCGTGACGATGAACGGCGCGGTGCTGGCTCTTTCCGACAGCGAGGTGGTCTTCTCGTCCCCCGGCATGGTCGACCTCGGAACGCTCGAGGAGCTGCCGGTCTCGGTCTCAATCGTGTACAGGCTCGACGGCAGGTCTCTAGAGATGGAGTTCACTATCCAGGCCACCGCCGAGACGGAGCTGGAGAACCCTCTGGAAGTGGACTTCTCTGCGGCCGGGTACTGCGATGCCGCCTTCGTGAACCAGTCGGGGACGGACCGAACGATTGCGCTCGACGGTACGCACGGCACACTCCGGATCTCGGGCGACCAGCTCGTATCCATGAACCGCTCCGACGGGCTCCTGTCAGCCCAGTTCCTCGCACCCAACCCCTCCTGCGGCCCACTGGTCCTAAACGACGATCCCGTCCCCACCTCCAGGTATCTGACATACCGCTTCCTCGACACCGAGCCGCCGCGGGAGAACTGCGAAGGCCCGTGGCTCCACTCGATCCTGCCCGCGGGCTTCACCGCCCGCGCCTTCTTCAGGCTCTCGTTCGACGGGGAGAAGACCCAGATGTTCCTCTCAGGGCATCCCAGCGGGCTCGAGCGCTCGGCCTCCTGGATCTTCGACGACATACCATTCCGTCATCCGCCCGACACCACTCTCTGGGCTTACAGCGAAACTTCCGGCGGGGGCGAGTACTGCAGCGCTTGGCTCATCGCGCTGCTGGAGGCGCACCCGGGGATGAAGATGAACTGGGTGATACTGCCTGACGGGATTCTGGGCCCCAACTGCGACTCCATGTGGGCCGAGCCGGGGTTCGAGGACAGCTGGTCGCACTGGCACAGCACCTGGAGGGTGGCGACGCTCGCTCCGCCGGATTTCCTGCTATGGCTGCAGAACATCCAGAACGGCGTGTATCCCTGGGCCTCCAGAGTCTCCCTGGGCTCGCACGGCTACCACCACACACCGGCACCCGACTCGGCGTGGGACCCATACCACGAATTCATAACCTTCGAGCCCGAGGAGCACATGGAACGCTTCCTGGTCGCGAGGCAGGACTTCGCGGCGATGGGCCTGGACACCTCCCGCATCAGCGCGATCAGGTACCCCGGCCACAGGACCAGCCTCAGCGGCCTGTATGCCGCCATCCGTTACGGCTTCGACTTCTGCTGCAACGGCGTGAGGTGGTACGAGTGGATGGGCGGAGAGCCCTTCTGGGACCAGTACCTGTCGTACTACGTGACGCCCGACGGTGACATGCGGGGCTCGAACACGGTCTGGTGGGGCGACTACCAGTCTGCATACCCGTACGAGTACCTCTCGACGGTCATGCAGAGGGGCAAGCATGCCCTTCTGGGGGGCCATCCGTCGCAGATGTGGGGAAACGGGAACCCTGCGGCATACGCAAGAATCGACAGCGTCTGCACCTCGCTGGAGAACGACTACGCGAACTTCGGCTGGCTTCTTCCCGAGGAGTATGGGGCATTTCTCGACGAAACCGGCTCCATCGCCTTCGACGACTGCTCCGAAACGCCAGGACAGGCATGCGTCACCTTCACCGGAGGCACTTCCCGCGGGGAGACCATGGTCGCCCTGCTGAAGACGGGCTCGGGGGTCGACCAGGTCTATCTCGACGGTGTGCCGGCGCAGTGGGAGATCCGCGGCACGAGGCTGTTCGCGGACATCGACGGGCTGACACCGGGGATTCACCAGCTGGTCATCGACTTCACCCTGGTCGGAACCGGAGAGGGGCGCAACGACCGGGTTCCTCCCGCGGGGCTCTCCTTCTCCTTATCCTTCCCCTCGCCCTGCGCAGCACCGGTGGAGGTTTCCGTGCAGGGCGCTCCGCCCGGCTCGCCTGTCGAGGCAGCGGTCTTCGACATGGCAGGGCGGCTGGCCGTCGAGGTTGCTGCCGTGACCGACGGCGGCGGTGAGTGCACGATGCTCGTCGGGGAGGCGCAGCAGCTCCCTCCCGGCATCTATCTGATACGAGCCGAGGCACCCGGCCTGCCCGCGGCATCGGCGTCCGTGGTCATACTGCACTGAGACGGGCGCACAAGAGCCTGCCGCATGCGGTTCCCGCGGGGCAGGCGTGAGGCTGCCCTTCACCGTTTCCACGGAGGTGAGAACCTGAGCAGCATCCGCGAAGTGCTCCCGAACGGGCTGGAAGTGCTCGTCGAGAGGGTCGGGCTGGCGCCCGTCGCTGCGGTTGTCACGGCCTACAGGGCGGGCTCGGGCCTGGAGTGCGAGCGCAACAGGGGATACAGCCACTTCCTGGAGCACATGCTGTTCAAGGGCACCAGGGGAAGGACGTCCTCCGAGTTCTGGCAGATCATCCAGCGCGATGGCGGGATAGCCAACGCATACACCACCAGGGACGCCACCGCGTACTTCGAGGTCGTTCCCGCATCGAGGCTCGAAGACGCGCTGGATCTGGAAGCCGATCGCATGTGCAACGCCCTTCTGGACCCGTCCGACATCGCGTCCGAGCGATCCGTGGTTCTCGAGGAGCGCCGCACCTCGTGTGTCGACAGCCCCTCCGGCGCCCTCGACGAAGCCCTGCACCTCGCAGCCTTCGACAGCCACCCGTGCAGGCACCCCATACTGGGCTACGAGAGCGACATCTCGGGCTTCGAGGAAAGCCCTCTGAGAAGGCATTACGAGGAGTTCTACTCCCCCTGCAACGCATTCCTGGTGGTGACTGGCGGCATCGATCCGGACGAGGCGATGAGAATGGTCGAGAGGTTCTTCTCGCGCGTCCCGCCGGGCGGGGGCCGAAAGGAGATGGAAGCGGACGACACCGCGAGGGGCAGGAGGGTCGTCACGCTCGAGCATCCTTCCAATCTGCCGCGGCTTTCCGTGGCGTGGCGTGCGCCCGCGGGCACACACGAGGACTGGCCGCTGCTCGACATGGCGGCGACATGGCTGGCCGCAGGCAGGTCGAGCAGGCTGGAGGAGCTGCTGGTCCAGACCGGGGCGGCGCTCAGCGTCTCGGCCTCGCTTCCCGCCTCTGCCGGACCCGGGCTCTTCGCGGTACGCGCCACTCTCTCGCCCGGGACCGACGCCGACGAGGTTCTGGCGATCATCGAGCGCGAGACGGCGGCACTCGCGACCGAACCTCTCACGGAGGCGCAGACGGAGGAGATCCGCGTCCAGCACCGCTCGGTGAGGATCATCTCCATTTCGGGGCCGGCGGGTTTGGCGGGAGAGGTCTCTCTGGGTCTGGCCATGTACGGAGACCCACGGTATCACGAGAAGATGATCGAGAGGATAGACCGAGCCGGCGCGGAGGACATGGCCAGAGCGTGCAGACGATGGCTCGATCCCGGCGAGCAGGTCGTCGCCCGGCTCGTGCCGACCGGCGTGAAAGGAAAGCCGGGGGTGTTCGTCCGTGGTCAGGGCATGCGCATTGACGTAGCTGTCCCCGACGAGCTGGACCTTCTCGGAGTGGAGATACCCGGGGACATGCTCCAGCCTCCATCGAGAAGCATCTCCCAGGGCTGCTGCGACATGACTCTCGAAAACGGCATGAGGGTGCTCCTCCTCGAGGACCGCACTTTCCCCACTGCGTGCGTCGCATTCGCTACGGGGATCGCTTCGCTGGCGGAGCCGGAGGGGTTGGAGGGCCTTGCAGACGTCACGGTGGAGTCCATGCACTACGGAACCGACGAGCAGCGGTACGTCGAGTTCAACGGGAGGCTGGAGAAGCGGGGCGCCGACCTGGACTTCACAGCCGGGACGGAGTACTCCCACGGCTCGATAATGCTCGTGGGCGCCGACCTTGAGCAGGCTGTCTCGTTCGTCTCGGACCTCCTCGCAAGGCCGGCCTTCCGCGAAGAGGACGTGGTCAGGGTGGTCGAGGAGAAGCTCGTAGCCCTGGGGCGCCGGAGGGAATCGCCCTTTTCCATGGCCGTGGACGAGCTCTGGCGTCTGACCAGCGATCCTCCCTCGACGGCCGGGATACCTACGGAGGCATCCGTAGGCTCCATCACTCCTGATGCCGTTCGCGAGTTCCACAGGGTCTCCTGCCGCCCATCCCGGACCAGGCTGGCCCTGGTAGGGTGCTTCGACCGGCAGGCCGCCTCGGCGATGGTCGAGGAGGTCTTCGGAGGCTGGATCGAACCGGAAGGTCCTTCGCCCGCGCCCAGGTTCTCGGCAATGCCCCGCGAGCCGGCGGAGCGGAGGACAGCCATGGAGGGGCGCACGCAGTCTGCCGTCCTCGTGGCGGTGTCTGCGCCTCCCGTAGATCACCCCGATTCTCCGGCGATCGCTCTGGCGAACGCCATCCTCGGAGACGGCATGTCATCGAGGCTCGGCGCGGCGGTGAGGGAGCGCAGGGGCCTGGCCTACGAGGTGGGAAGCGAAGTGATCGCCACACGGGCCAGGGGCAGGCTTCTTGTCTATCTAACCACTTCGGGGGACGGCACGGGCGACTCTCTCGCCCTCGTCAGAGGCGAGCTCGCGCGAATGGCCGAGGCGGGAGTGACGGAGGAGGAGCTGCGGCTGGCGAAGGCCTCGCTTCTCTCCAAGCACACAATGTCGCTGATGGACCACGAGCCCATAGCGGGGTATCTGGCGGCATGCTCGTTCTTCGGGCGGCCTCTCTCGCACGACGTGTCCGAGCTGTCGCGGGTATCCTCGCTGACCCCGGAGGATGTGAGGAGCGCATGCTCGCGCTGGCTTGGAGGGCCGCAGTTCGTCTCCATCGCCGGCCCCGGAGGCTGAGGGGCGCCCGAGGCTCGACGCCTCCTCAGGATCCCTCCCCCGCCCCGGCCCTCTGCACCACCTGACCCGCTATCACGAGCCCCAGCCCGCCGAGCGTCGCCGCCGTCACGGGCTCCCCCACCACCGCTCCGATGAGCGCCAGAGAGGCGAACGGCGTGAGGAATACGAGATTCCCCACCCTCGCGGTGCTTTCTGCATGCGTCAGAGCAGCGAGCCACAGGATGTAGGCTAGCCCCATCTCGAATATGCCTATCCACGCCGAACCGGCGAGCGCGGCAGGGGACATCCCCCCGAACGACCCCGTGGCGAGGCCCCATGCGGCCAGGAAGACAAGCCCCCAGGCGAAGTTGAGAGCGAGCCTCGTAACGGGGTCCCCCCCGCCTTTCATGCTGAGGACCCAGTAGCAGGCCCAGATGAACGTGCTGGCAAGAGCCAGCGCCAGCCCTGCCGCATCGAGCCTGCCGCTCCATGCGCCGTTTCCGACGGCGAGCACAACCACTCCCGAGAAGCTGAGGGCAGAGGCGGCTATGCTCCTTCCGGAAAGTCTCCTGCGGAAGGCAGCGGCTGAGAGGAGTATCAGAGCCACCGGCCACAGATAGTTGATGACCATGGCCACCTGTGCAGGCAGCCTGTCGTATGCCTCGAGAAGAATGAGGTAGTATGCGAATGGATTCAGGAATCCGCGCGGCAGGGCGCCCAGCAGGTCCCCGATGCCGGGGCGCGCGCGCCTTGCTGCGGAAACTGTCCACAGAAGCAGGGCCGACACGGCCGAGGCCGCGAAAACGGCCTGGAAGGGTGTGCACTCGTTCAGCGTGAGCTTGAATGCACTGGCGGCCGTGGCCCAAAGGGCCACAGAGGCGAGCCCGAAGGCGGTGGATTTCGCAGAGGGCTTCATTCGGCCTCCGGTACGACCTGTTGTGTCCTTGGCAATCCGGCGACTGGCGAATGTGCAACATATAGTCATCCGCACCGGTCAGACCACAAGATGTCGTGCATTCAACGCCTTGACGGGCGGTTCGCGCCGGGTATCTTCCGCAGGGTGCCGGAGAAGAGCCGCCCGGGCGCGTTCCTGGCACCGAGCTGTTGTCAGCTTCTTATTACGCTTGGGGTTGAGGATACATGGACTGGCTGGTCAGAAGATCCTCCGGCGACATAGAGCCCTACCGGAGGAGTGAGATACTGATTTCCGTCGAGGGCGCCCTCTCCGCGTCTGAGACGCGTGAGAACGCGGCGGAGATAACCGACCAGGTCGAGGCCGCCCTTTACATGAGCTTCTTCCGCAGGGGCGCCATCCCAACGGTCGAGCAGGTGCAGGACTTCGTGGAGGAGACTCTGGTCCTGCGAAAGCTCACAGCAGCGGCCCGGCAGTTCATCCTGTACCGCGAGAAGCGCAACGAGGCCAGGGACGTCAACAGGCTCTTCAGCGGCATCGACGGCCTCGTGGGCGACTATCTCGGCCGCGAGGACTGGAGGGTAAACGAGAACTCCAACATGAACTACTCCCTCCAGGGGCTGAACTTCTACCTGTCCAGCTCCATCACGGCCCGGTACTGGCTGGGGAAGATCTACACGCCGAAGATAAAGGAGGCGCACGACTCGGCCGACATCCACATACACGACCTGGGGATACTCGGCCCCTACTGCGTGGGGTGGGACCTGTCCGAGCTTCTCCGCGACGGCTTCCGAGGCGCCCGGGGGAAGATCGAATCGGCCCCGCCGAAGCACTTGAGGACCGCTCTGGGGCAGGTCGTCAACTTCTTCTACACGCTGCAGGGCGAGGCGGCGGGCGCACAGGCGTTCTCCAACTTCGACACGCTGCTGGCTCCGTTCCTCAGGAACGACTCGTTGTCGGACGACGAGGTGAGGCAGGCCCTGCAGGAATTCCTCTTCAACGTGAACATCCCTACGCGGGTGGGCTTCCAGACTCCGTTCACGAACATCACAATGGATCTGAGGGTGCCGAAGAACATCGCCTCCGACCCGGTGACGATCGCAGGCTCCCCGGCAGGCTGCACCTACTCGGAGTATCAGGGGGAGATGGATGTCTTCAACAGGGTCTTCGCCGAGCTCATGATGAAGGGCGACTCGAAAGGACGCATCTTCACGTTCCCAATACCCACCTACAACCTGACGAGCGACTTCGACTGGGAGACCGACGAGCTCAGACCCCTCTGGGAGATGACCGGGAAGTACGGCATCCCTTACTTCAGCAACTTCGTCAACTCCGACATGAGCCCCGAGGACGCGCGCAGCATGTGCTGCCGCCTCAGGCTGGACAACAGGGAGCTGCGCAAGCGCGGCGGAGGCCTGTTCGGTTCGAACCCTCTCACGGGCTCCATCGGCGTTGTGACGATAAACCTCCCGCGCATCGCCTGGCTGGCCCGCGGCGGGGGCGATTTCTTCGACATACTCGGCTCCGTGATGGAGGTCTCGAGAGATTCCCTGGAGCTCAAGCGCAAGGCGGTGGAGGAGCTCACGGAAAAGGGCCTCTACCCGTACACGAAGCACTATCTCCGGGAGATTCGCGCCTCTTCGGGATCCTACTGGGCGAACCACTTCTCCACGATCGGCCTGGTGGGAATGAACGAGGCGTGCATGAACATCCTTGGAAAGGGCATCCGCGATCCAGAGGCGTCGGCCTGGGCCGTGTCGGTGCTGGAGTTCATGCGGGAGCGGCTTGCGGAGTTCCAGGAGGAGACGGGGAACCTGTACAACCTCGAGGCATCGCCCGCCGAAGGGGCCTCCTACAGGCTGGCGAAGAAGGACAGGGAGAAGTTTCCGGGCTGCCATACCATGGGCAGTTCGAATCCCTACTACACGAATTCGGTGCACCTCCCGGTGAACGAGAGGGTGGACATCTTCACTCTCCTCTCGCACCAGGATCCCCTGCAGGAGATGTTCACGGGAGGCACGGTCGTGCACATCTTCATCGGCGAAGCCATCACCGACTGGCGGATGGTGCGCAAGCTCGCCAGGTCTATCGTCACCAGGTTCAGGCTGCCGTACTTCAGCTTCACGCCGACCTTCTCGATCTGTCCGGTGCACGGGTACATCACGGGGGAGACCGCGCTGTGCCCCTACCCCCATACGGATGCCGAGCTCCAGTTCTATGGAGACGTAGTGGAGGTCGAGGGAGAGCTTCCCGAGGGCAGCTACAGGGAGCTGGCCGGCGGGGAACCCGCGGGCGGGGGTCTGTTTCTTCATCTGGGAGGAGATGCGGAGAGATGACCGGACAGGACGACTGCATCGGGCCGAGGAAGGTGAGAGCCGTGAAGACGGAGATCTACTCCAGGGTGGTCGGCTACTACCGGCCCGTGCAGGACTGGAACAAGGGAAAGCAGGAGGAGTTCTCCGAGCGCGAGTACGTTGACCTCGCCGAATCGCCCGGAGAGGGCGGGAGCGCTTGATAAGGGCCTTCCTCGGAACCAGCCTCATCGACTATCCGGGGCGTATCTCGTCGGTGGTGTTCATCGGAGGATGCAACCTCCACTGCCCCTTCTGCCAGAATCCGGAGCTGGTACTGCCCGATCTCCTGGAGGATCAGTACGCCCTCTCGGAGGATCAGGTGCTGGCCTCCCTCGAAGAGCGTTCGGGCTTCATAGAGGGCGTCTGCATCACCGGCGGGGAGCCGCTGCTCTACCCGCGGATAGTCGAGCTTGTGCGCAGAATCCGCGACGAGATGGATCTCCCGGTGAAGCTAGACACGAACGGCACGCTCCCCGACATGCTGGTGGAGCTGGTTCCTCTGCTGGACTACGTCTCCATAGACATCAAGTCCTCGCCCGTGAGGTACATGGAGGCATCGGGCGGCAGGACAGGCATAGAGCCGGTGCTGAAGTCGGTCGAGACGGTCAGGCGGCTCGAATGCTACGAGTTGAGATCCACGATGGTCCCGGGCCTGGTCACGATCGAGGACCTGGAGGCGGTTCTCGCTCTGACCGGGCGCGTGAGACGGTACGCCCTTCAGCGCTTCCGCGGAGAGAAGACCCTCTCGCCCGAGTTCACTGGCATTCCGCCGTATCCCAGAGATTATCTCGAGCATGCCGCCGAGCGCATCCAGCCCCTGGTGGACGAGGTTATCCTCCGGGCCTAGCCACGATCGGAAACTACATCGGAGAGGCGGGGAGGGGCGGCTAGGAGGGTTGGCCTCTGACAGCCGGCCGGATGACGGGAAGAGGTCTTTCCACCGCCCCTCCCCTTTCCGGGCAGCCTCTTGGAGATCGGTATCCGCGTGCTGCAATCTCCTGGTGCCTTGTTCCCTGATTCAGGCGGGCCGCCCGTTCTCTTCCCGCAACCGCCTCTAGCCGCTCCCGCGGGGTTTGTTCCCGCGCCGCGCAGACGAGTCGCTCCTCTTCCTCGGCTCAAGCAGCATTCCGAGCTGTGCGCGCTTCTCCGAAGGCTTCACGGCCACCTCGATGGGGGCTCCCGAGGGGTCCGTGCGGCTTGCGTACATCGCCGTGGCCACCGTCATGGGGGTGGGGAGGAACACCTGCACCTGCCGGGGTCTGATGCCGGCATCGGAAAGCGCGGCAGAGACCTCAGCCATGTCTTCCGCGGTGCAGCCCGGAAAGGCCGCTATGAGGTAGGGCACCAGATACTGCTCCTTCCCCGCGCTCTGCGAAGCCCTCCGGAAGGTCTCCTCGAACCTCCTGTAGAGAGAGGCGGGCGGCTTCCTCATGAGGGCGAGCACCCTGTCGGAGAAGTGCTCGGGCGCGATCTTCAGGTGACCGGAGGTGTGCATCGCGGCCAGCCTCTCGATGAACCCCCGATCCTCCAGCGCCAGGTCGTGCCTTATGCCGCTCCCCACGAACACGTGTCTTACTCCCGCCCTCGAGGCGGCCTCCGAAAGGAGATCCGAGTATTCCGAATGGTCGGTGCGGAAGTGCCTGCAGATCGAGGGATGAAGGCAGGAGGGTCTGCGGCAGGCTCTCTCAGCCGAAGGGTTGTCGCATCCGAGACCGTACATGTTAGCGGTCGGTCCGCCCAGGTCTGTTATCGTGCCCCTGAACCCCCTTGCCTCGACAACGGCTTCGACCTCTCGCATCACGGATTCCCTGCTCCTCGATCTCACGGCTTTGCCCTGGTGAAGGCTCAGTGCGCAGAAGCTGCATCCTCCCGCACAGCCTCGAACGACCGTTATGGAATCCCTGATCATCTCCCAGGCAGGGATTCTGCCGGAGTAGCGCGGATGGGGCGCCCGCGCGAAAGGAAGGTCGTACAGGGCGTCGAGCTCGCCGGTCGAGAGCGGCTCGGCCGGAGGCTGCACGAGAACGGCCCGGGAATCGCACTTCTGGAGCAGCGGCCTGCCGCACCACGGATTCAGTTCGGCTTCCACGGCCATGGTCATCCTGAGCAGCTCAGCAGGAGAGGAGGCGACATCCTCGTGCGCCGGCAGCTCGAGCGCGTTCTCAGGGGCGACTGCTCCGACGGAAGCGACCGAGCCCCAGGTGGCTGTGCCGGGTATGCCCGCGAGCGGATCGCCGCGCTCGATCCTCCTCGCGATCTCGACCGCCTGGCGCTCCCCCATGCCGAAGGCCAGGATCTCGGCCTTCGCATCGAGAAGCACCGGCCTGCGCACGGTTCCGCTCCAGAAGTCGTAGTGGCTGAGGCGCCGGAGGCTTGCCTCTATCCCCCCCAGAACAACCGTCACTCCGGGCATGGCCTCCCTGACTCGGTTCGCATACACCAGCACAGCCCTGTCCGGCCTCGCTCCTGCGCCTCCCCCCTCGGTGTAGGCGTCGTCGCTACGTATCCTGTTCATGGATGTGTAGTGGCAAACCATCGAGTCCATCGAGCCGGAGGTGACGCCGGCGAACAGCCTCGGCCTGCCTAGAGCCAGGAAGTCCTCCACGGAGTCCCACCGGGGCTGGGGAATGATGCCGACGCGGTAGCCCATGGACTCGAGCAGCCTTCCGATCAGCGCCGCCCCGAAAGAGGGGTGATCCACGTACGCGTCGCCGGAGACGATCACGATGTCGCACTCGTCCCAGCCCAGCGCGTCCATCTCGGATCGGCTGGTCGGCAGGAAGGGGGCGGCGGA
>CAZMTK010000019.1:18379-27843 GCA_964569245.1 uncultured bacterium
GCCGACATCGATCTCGACGGTCATCTCGACATCATCAGCGTTGGCGACCACGGCAATCCCTACGTGAACTCGGACGAGCACGGGATCATGGTCTGGATCAACGACGGCTCGGACTCCTTCGCCCTGTACCAGACCGGCGAGTTCGGCTACGGCGGCTGCGCGGTGGGGGACCTGGACCTCGACGGAGTGCCCGACCTCGCATGGGGAATACACCACGACTACGCACCGGCGGGGCAGATAGGCGACAAGCTGATGGGCGCTGCGCTGGGCGACGGCACCGGCTGGGGATGGACCCAGTGGGACACGGGCCTAGCCAGCGGCGGCGAGGACTGGGGAATGTTCGCCACAGACCTCGCCGACTTCGACCTCGACGGCGACCTGGACATCGTCTGCGAGTCCTTCGGCTCGGGCAACGGAGTGCGGGTGTACGAGAACAACCGTGACGGCACTTGGAGTCCTGCATGGTCGCTGACCGGAGGCAACGCGAACTACACCGTAGAGACGGGCGAATTCAACGGCGACGGCTTTCCCGACTTCGTCTGCACGAGATGGTACCCGAACGTCAGCGCCTTCCTGGGCGACGGCGCGTTCGGATTCACACCCGTCTCTGCAGGAATCCCCGATCTCCAGCTGGTCTCCGTTGACGCGGGCGACGCCGACGGTGACGGACGCGACGACATCCTGTGCTCCCTCGGATCCGATTCCGGTGTGCATTGCTTCAGGCTCGACACAGGAACTGGCCAGTGGCAGGACTTCTCGACCGGCCTCCCATCCACCGGCTACTTCGACATGGTGCAGATGGGCGACATCGACGGCGACGGCTTCCAGGACGCAGTGGCCTATGCCGACCCATCCGGGCAGGTGTTCCTGGGCGACGGATCCGGCGGGTGGACGGCCGATGCATCCTGGACGATGCCTGCGCCCGGCTCCGCTTCGGCGATGCGGGTCGAGGGCGACACGGACCACGACGGCCGAGAGGACATCGTGGTCCAGGCCGAGATGGCGGGCGGGATGTTCGACAGGAACCAGTTGAAGCTCTTCTCGCCATGGCTCGAGCCTTCGTCGTTCTCGACCAGGGTGGTGAGGATGAACGGAGGCGAGACGCTCGTCGCCGGCTCGGTCACGGAAATCAGATGGGCGACTGCCGTTCCACCGGCCCAGCCGGACGCCTCGGTGGACATCTATCTTTCTGTAACGGGCGCTGCAGGGCCTTGGACGCAGATCGCATCCGGAACGCAGGACGACGGTCACTACCAGTGGACCGTCGAGTCGCCTGTGTCGTCCGAGGAGTGCAGGATCAGGATAGTCGCAGGCAACGGTGCGGCGAGCGACGAGGACGTCTCAGACGCCGACTTCACGATAATCCTCGATCCCACCGGCGTGGAGGAGGGCGGCGCTCCCGGCGCCTCCGCCATAGTCGCAGGCACTTCGCCCAACCCATGCAGGGGAGTCCCGACGCTCACGGTTGAGCTCGCGCCGCAACAGGAGGCGGTGGCCCGCCTGTACTCCATCGAGGGACGGCTCGTCGGCGAGTCGACGCCTTTCGCCGTTCCGTATTCCGGCCCCGTCCCTGGCGGCATTGCGGAAGGCCTGCCTCCGGGGCTTTACATGCTGGAGCTCGTGTCTGGGAAGGCTACGGTAGTGCTGGAGCTTCTCCTGCTGTAGCGGAGACGAGAGGAAGAAGCGCACCGGAGCAGTCCACTGCCGACGGAGAGCCGCACCGGCTGCCTCCGGTCGAAAGCACTGTCTCCGACTCTGTCGCTCATGCTTTGCGTCTCTCCGATGCCCTTCCGCGAGGCTCTGCCGCGCAGCGCCGCTCGAAGCCGGATGCACGAAGCCAGTTCCTCCCTTGAAAATCAATCCCGGCTCCGTCCACAATCCGCTTGAACACCTGTTCCGGAAGGAGCGGAGATGGACGAGACCAGGGCGCCTCTTTTCAGCGAGCGCGTGAGCGGCAGAAGCGTGACCTATTTCATCGAAGTTCGGGAATCGGCTTCCGGAAGGGTCTTCCTGTCCCTGACCCAGGGCAGGCCCTCCGGGGGCGGTACGTGGGACCGCCAGAGGATCACTGTCTTCCCCGACTCGGCAGTGCCGCTGAGAAAGGCGATTGGCAGCGCAATGAAGGTTCTTTCTGCCGAGGCCGCGGCCAGGCGCCAGAACGACCTCGAGGATGTGCACAGAACCATGCCGCGAGCGTTCGAGCGCTGGACCGAAGAGGAGGACGAGAGGCTGCGCTCGGCAGCCGCCGGGGGACTGTCCCTGGAGGAGCTGGAAACGGCGACGGGCCGCAGCCGGCGCGCGGTGGAGATGCGGCTCGAGAAGCTGGGAATCGAGAAGCCGGCCGAGAGGAGGCAGGAGGCGCGCTGAAGCAGGAGCCTGGCTGGGGCTGCGGCCCGGGGGTATTCTTGGTGAGCTTCACCCGGAGGTGTCCATGAGCGAACCGCTGGCCTTCCTGCTGCTTGCGGCTGCGGGGACTGCAGCGGGCTTCTTCAATGTGGTGGCTGGAGGCGGCTCCCTGCTCACCATGCCCGCGCTTATCCTCCTCGGCTTCCCGTCGGCGGTAGCCAACGGCAGCAACAGGGTCGCGGTAATGGGGCAGAGCATCTCCTCGGTGCTGACGTTCCGCAGGAAGGGCTACAAGGAGATCGCGCTCTCGATCCGCTTCGCTGTTCCTGCGGCTCTCGGGGCGCTTGTCGGGAGCATGGCTGCGGTCAGGGTGCCTGACGACATCTTCAGGAAGCTCCTCTCTGCGGTGATGATCCTGGCCTCAGCCGCCAGCTTCCTCAGGCGCTCCGGCGAGGAAAGCTCGCCGTGCGAGGGCCCCCGTCACGGCCTGCTGCTCTCGATCGCGTTTTCCCTGATCGGCTTCTACGGCGGCTTCATACAGGCAGGCGTAGGCTTCCTCATCATCGCCGCACTGCACGGCCTGGGCCGCCTTCCTCTGGTGAGGACCAACGTTATCAAGGTGTTCGTCGTCGGCGTGTACACCATCCCCTCCCTGATCGTCTTCGTAGCGGAGGGCAAGGTGGCATGGCTTCCCGCAGCCGTCCTCACGGCGGGCCACGCTGCGGGAGGCTGGCTGGGCACTCACTTCACCGTACGAGCCGGCGACATGTGGATCAGGGTCGTACTGGCCGCTGCTGTTCTCGCCATGGCCTTGAAGCTGGCGGGTGCCTTCTAGCAGGGAGATGGGGATGAGAAAGGTCAGCGTCGTCGCCGTTGTGCTGGGGATAGCCCTTGCGGTCCTGGGCGTGCTGGGCCTGGGGGCGGGCGGCATCACCGGAGGTGTGATTCCGCTGGTGATCGGGTGTTCGCTGGCATATCTGGGATTCAGAGGGGGTCCTAAGGGGCTGGTCGTATTCGGGCACGCATGCATAGTGGTAGGGTGCTATCTGACAGCCTGGGGAGTGAGGCTCGCGATGGTCGAGGGCTCGGCTCCCAACTGGCTCCAGGTGCTGGGATCGCCCCTCTTCTGGGGGCTGTTCTCGATCTTCGGGGGCATCTGCGCAAACTTCCACGCGTTCTGCGGGTGCGTGCAGAAGATGGCCTCGGATAAGAGGGGCGGCTGCGCCTGCTGACAGTCCCCGGAGCTGACTAGTACTCGAAGACCCAGTCCATGTCGGCTCCTGGGCTGCCGATGCGCCAGAACCGCGCTCCGTCGAAATCCATGCCCCAGAGGTCCGCCGGCAGATCCTCGTTTTCGTCCGCGGTGTCCAGCTCTAGATCAGTGATTCTGACTTCTAGGGTCTCGGGCGGCACGGCATGCAGGATCTCCTCCGAGAATCCGACCAGCATCTCGTCCGTACCGACAGAACATTCGGCGGGTACATTCTCGCCACCCTTCCAGACGAGGGTCGAGTCCACGAGGAGAATCAGGCAGTCGCCCTCGAATCTCCACCTGCCCCACCGCTCCCTGGTGCGCGCAACGCCGTCCATCTGGCTCTCCCTCCACCTGAAGGAGCTGTCGGGGTACAGGGCATATAGCTGGGAATACCCGGAGCCTACACAGGTGGAGTTGTGCCAGACCCCGGGGAGCTGACTGCAGTCGAACACCGATGCCGCCAGTGCCAGGAGGGGCGAAAGCATCATGACGATCCTCCGAAACGTTTCGATTCATCCAGGATGATGGGCTGGAATTCGCTTCTAATATGGTGTCCGTGGCAAGCGAAGCGGACGGCGGCCCCGTGACGTCCCGCTACCTGCCGCGCGACGGGAGCGCTGTCACGTTCCGGAGCCACTTTTCCAGGGAGACTGCAGCCCTGGCTGCATACGCAGCGTTCCTCTCGCGACGGGATACGCGTTTTCCAAGCGGAGGGAACAGGCCGTAGTTGACGTTGCTGGGCTGGAAGTGCTTCCACTCCGAAGAGGTCGCATGGCGCAGGAGGCTCCCGAGGGCGGTTTCCGCAGGAGGCGGCAGAGGCTCGGTTCCTGAAAGCCTTGCCGCTGCGAAAAGCCCCGCCAGCATGCCGCAGGCCGCTGACTCCACGTAGCCCTCCACGCCGGTGATCTGCCCGGCCAGGACAACCTCCTCGCGGCAGCGCAGGCGCAGGGTCGGGTCGAGCACCGCGGGCCCGTTCACGAAGGTGTTCCTGTGCATCGAACCCAGCCTCGTGAACTCGGCGTGCTCCAGGCCCGGAACCAGCCTGAACACCCTCCTCTGCTCGGAGTATTTGAGCTTGGTCTGGCAGCCCACGAGGTTCCAGGCGGTGCCGGCAGCGTTCTCCCTCCGGAGCTGTATCACAGCGAAGGGGGGCCTGCCGGTCCTCGGGTCCGTGAGGCCCACGGGCTTCAGCGGCCCGTGAGCGAGCGCCATCCGCCCCGAGGCCGCGATGACCTCGAGGGGCATGCACCCGCTGAAGTGCAGCTCCTTCTCGAAGGTGCGGAGCGGGACGGTCTCCGCCGCCGTCAGCTCATCGCGGAATTCGTCGTACTCGCCCTCGCCCATGGGGCAGTTGAGGTAGTCGTCGCCGCCCTTCCCGTAGCGCGACTGGGCGAACACCACGGACGTGTCCAGGGAGTCGGCGGCCACGACAGGGGCGATTGCATCGTAGAAGTACAGGTGGCCTGCCCCGGTGAGCGACTCCAGCTCGCGAGACAGCCTGTCGCCGGTCAGCGGGCCCGTGGCGAGTATCACCGGCCTGCCCCGGGGAAGAGTCTCCACCTCGCCCCGGGTGATCGTCACGAGGGGGTGCGCCGAGAGCTTCTGCGTCACCCCGGCAGCGAATGCTTCCCTGTCCACTGCGAGTGCATCCCCGGCGGGCACCCTGCAGGAGTCTGCTACCTCGAGGACGAGCGATCCCAGCGCCCTCATCTCGTTCTTGAGGAGGCCCACGGCGTTCAGCGGGTTGGCCGACCTCAGGGAGTTGGAACAGACAAGCTCGGCCAGCATGCCTGTGCGGTGGGCGGGGGTCTGGACTGCTGGTCTCATCTCGCACAGCTCGACGCCGAAACCCCGGCGCGCGAGCATCCATGCGGCCTCGCAACCCGCAAGTCCTCCACCCACAACGACCACATCCCGCATAGGGGACAGACTCCTATATTTTAGTATAAGAGTAAATCATATCAATGTAGATATCTAGTCTTACGCATTCTTGAGTTAACATTTTTCCACTCTTCGGCTGCAATCCTCGAGTGCTTTCCCGATCGTGTCGCGATACGAACAACTTGCTCGTCCTCCCAGACATAACTCGCGAGGAATTCCCTCCACTCCCCGGGGCCGGGCAGGCTGCCCGGGAGATCGGAGAGCAACTCGTGTGCAGGCGCGATACCGAGGTGCGCGGGGGCGCTCGACCATTCATAGTCACCGGGCTCGGATACAATCCGGGCTCTTACGGGGTTCATCTCGACGTATCTGACGGCGGCGTGGAGATGCCCCTCGTCAAGCGGGCACGAGAAGAAGCGGTTCTGCCAGAGATGGCCGGTCTCGCCATGCCTGAGGTTGAAGTACGTGGAGTAGGCGGTATGCGCATCCCTGAACGCCAGGGCAAGCGAGAGGGGCAGCTCGGGGACGGCAACCACGTGCACGTGGTTCGGCATGAGGCAGTATGCGATCACCTTCACCCCTCTCGCCTCGCCGTATCGGGTCAGGCACTCGAGATAATGCGTCATCTCCGATTTCGCTGTGAATATATCGAGACCTCTGTTGCCTCTCTGCGTGATGTGATGGGCGAGGCCTGGAACGACGAGACGCGGGCCCCTTGGCAATTCTGCTCCGTCCATTTCGAGCCTGATCGGTTAACTCACAAGTTTACTAAAAGCAATTACCTATGTAAATATAGGAGTCTGTCCCCTATTCACTATTCCAAGGCGTCCGAGATGATTCTGAGAAGATCGGAAATGTGCGAGGAGCGGCCGCGGGCAAGGGCACGCTCCAGGTCTTCGGCGGGCATTGCCGACTTCAGCTCGTCCATCAGCGTGACACAAGCCTGTTCCGGACGGGCGGCGGCCGCAGCCTCGGACTGAAGCCACCCTGCAACGACTGCGGCCTCGCGGTTCCGCTTCATTTGGAGCAACGCTCTCGCAATTCTGTGTAAAGCCCTCCTCATCTCGAGAGCGGCCCCGACAGCGTTCGCTTCCGAAGCCGACTCGAGAGCGAGCCTCGAGGCAGACAGGAAGTCCCCCTTCTCAATGGCGATGTCGGAATAACCGAGCAGGCACATCGACGTGCCTCGCCTGTTGCCGGTCTCCCTTCCCAGCTCCAGCCCCTCCCTGTACGCCTCCTCGGCAGCCTCGGCGTCACCGAGCCCCCTGAGCGTGTTCCCGAGATGAGCCAGGGTGATGACCATACCGTGGCGGTCTCCGAGCCGCCTCCTTGTCTGGAGGCTCTCCTCCAGCAGCTTCAGGGCCCCGTCCAAATCCCCCGCGGCCTGCTTCACTCCGCCGAGGTTCGACAGGACGATCGAGATGCCTCGCAGGTTCCTGTCACGCCTGACGATTTCGAGGCTCTGCTCGTAGTAGGAGATGGATGCGGCGTAATCGCCCAGCAGGTGAGTGATCGTGCCGAGGTTGTTGAGGCAGGTCCCGACCCCGGACTCGTCCTCCGAAGCCCTGCGAAGCTCCAGGCTCTCCTCGAAGAGCCTCCTCGCATCCTCCAGGCGACCGGTTGCGTTCATCACGCTGCCCAGGTTGTTGAGGGCGATGGCGACTCCCGCGCTGTTGTCCAACTCACGCATCATCTCGAGGCTTTCCATCAGCTTCCGCTCGGCTTCCTGCAGCCTTCCCGTCGCTGCATAGATGCACCCCTGCCCGCCGAGCGCCCTGGCCTGCCCCATCATGTCGCCGGATTCGGCAGCGCAGGCATGCGCCTCTTCGAGCTTCGCCAGCGACTCATCGAAACGGCTCACCCCACCGAGCGCATCCGCTATATCCACCAGAAGGGCGACCCGTCCCGGGTGGGCTGGCTCGAGAAGCTCCAGCGCCTTCTCGTACTTCGCGACGGCTTCAAGGGCGAAGCCTGCGTGTTTCAGGTCGTATGCCGCCGCCGACAGCATGTCGGACGCCCCGACCCTGTCTCCGGCAGCCTCTAGATGGGTGGCGATGATGCTTCTGTATTCGCTGATGCGATCGCCCGCCCTGGACTGGAGCCACTTTGCCGCCTGCATGTGATAGGTCCTCCTCTTGCGCAGGAGAACCGTCTCGTATGCGACATCCCGCAGAAGCGCATGTCTGAAGGCGTACTCGACAGCCCCCTCGAAGCGAGAGGCAGGGTTCCTTGTCAGCAGGTTCTTCGCGCAGGCAGTCCTCAGACAGCCGTCTATGCTCTCCACCCTGTCGTCCTCTGTCAGCAGCGCCGATACGGCCATGTCCCAGAAGGTCCGCCCGACCACACTGGCCCTCTGCAGAACTTCTCGCTCTCCGGGCGACAGCGCATCGAGCCTGGCCTCGAGCAATCCTCTCAGAGAGGGAGGGATCCTCAGCCTCCCGAGCTTTGCGGGCTCCACGCTCCAGGAGTCGGAGCCGATCGTTATCACGCCATCCTGTATCAGCATGCCCACGAGCTCTTCGAGATAGAACGGGTTGCCCTCGGCGCTGTTCACGAGCAGTTCCTTGAGAGAGGCTGGAAGTTCGCCTGCCTTCCTCATGATCTGGGAAACCAGCTCGTCGCTGTTCTCGGCAGTGAGAGGCTTGAGTTCGATGACTTCTATCCTGCCTTCCTCCGCCCAGTTGGGATTCGACTCCAGGAACTCCGGCCGGGCGGTGCAGACGATCGACAGAGGAGCTGTCGGTGATGTCCGCAGCAGATCCATCACCAGCTCGATGGAGCTCTCGTCGCTCCAGTGCATGTCTTCGAGCAGCATGACCACGGAACCCTTCTGGCAGAGCGAATCGAAGAAGGCCAGGAACTCGCTCCTGCCGCTCCTGATGAGGGACGGGCCGCCGAGCAGCCTCTTCACGGCAGGCACGAAGGACAGGTCGAACCCGAGGTAGTGGCCCAGGACGGCAATGCTATCGCGCCCAGCCTCTTCGGCGCCTGGAACGGCCATCTTGTCCAGTACCACCGGAGGCGGATCAGACTCAAGAAGATCGAAAGCTTCGCTGAACACATTGCGTAGGAGGCCGCGCGGCGTGTTCGCCGTCTCGGGCGTCGCCCTTCCCCTGAGAATCCTGGGGGGAGCATCCAGCCCCTGCAGCCTCGACTCGAACTCGAGGAGCAGCCTCGACTTTCCGATGCCCGCCTCACCCGTGATCAGGGCGAGCCCGGCTCCTCCGCCTCCAGCGCGGTGAATGGACCTCGACAGGAGGCTTTCGAGCTGGGCGTCCCTGCCGACAAGCTGGGTCGCCACTCCGGCTATTCCTCTGCTAGTGTCCCCGAAGCGTCTCCTGAGCATCCTTCCGGCCAGATACACCTGCACCGGGGCTTCCCTGTTCCTGACGGTGATACTGCCGCGGTCCTCCAGCTCGAAGGCTCCTGCTGCGAGCCTTGCAGTGTCCCCGGACATGGCGATTCGCCCGGGAGGCGATTCCTTCTGGAGCCGGCTGGCGATGTTGACGGTATCGCCCATAGCCGTAGTCTCCCCGGTCGAGCCCACTCCGCCGAACAGCACGGGGCCTGTGTTCACGCCCACCCTGAGCCGGAGGTCCATTCCCTTATCCCGCCCCATCTGCTCTACGCAGGAGATCATTGCGACGGACGCCGTAAGCGCCATCCGGGCGTCGTCGTCCCTGGTGCCGCCGGCTCCCCAGACGGCCATTACCGAGTCGCCCATGTGCTTGTCGACGATACCCCCGTGCTCCTCCACGCAGGAGTCGATCCTCGACCAGAGCGCGTTCATCAGTTCCGTGAGTTCCTCCGCGTCCATTCTCTCCGACAGGGCCGTGAAGCTGACCAGATCGGCGAACACGATGGTGGCCTGCCTCCTGACAGGCATCTGGCCTACAGGTGTTCCGATTGATTCCAGCCTCGACCTGAGCGCGGCAATGGCGGCGTCGGCGGCACCGTCCCCGATAACGGAGCGGCTCTCCTC
>CAZMTK010000020.1:0-26623 GCA_964569245.1 uncultured bacterium
CACGAGAAGCTCAGGAAGACCGTCGAGGAGTGCGAGGCGAAGTTCTCCCTCCCGAAGGTCCACCGCTCGAAGTGGCCGGGAAGGGACGCTCTTGCTCCGCTGGCGGAGAGCACGCTGGATTCGCTGGCCGCAGGAAGGGTGGATTCCGCCCTCGAATCCGTGCACCGGATGGAGGAGCTGTGCGGCTTCCCTCCGCCGAACGACGCCGTTAGGAAATCACAGATCCCGGGCGGGATGTACAGCAACTTCAAGAACCAGCTCGCGAAGGACGGAAAGTCCGAATACATGGATCGCGCCCTGGAGGCGGTCCGCGAGGTGCGCGAGATGGCGGGCTGGGTGCCTCTGGTAACACCCACCTCGCAGATAGTCGGAGTGAAGGCCTACTTCGTCGCCCTGGGCAAGGAGGCCGATCCCATCCAGTACATCAATCTGATAGCCGGCAGATACGGGGAGACTCCCTTCCCCATAGACCCGGAATACAGGCTGAGAGTCTGCGGGCACCGGGAGGAGAGGCGGTACGACGCCTCCGGATTCGACAGGATCATCCCGGTTCTCCCCGGCACGGACTTCCCGATCGCGGAATCCGAGCAGGAGCGGCTTCTCTACTATCTCTTCCCGGACAGCTCCGGCAAGGCGTATCTGGAGAAGCTGACGAGGGAGAGATACGGGGACAGGATAGCCGAGGAGGAGGAGAGAAGGGAGAGGGCTCGTCTCGAGAAGATGCAGAAGATGAGGGACGAGGCCGTCCTGAACAGGTTCTCCGACTCCATGGGGGCGCTCAGCGAGAACCTTTCCGAGGCCATGTCGATTCTCAGCACCGACGAGGACCCCTCGACCAACGCCCTCATCAAGGAAGCCGCGGAGTACACGGACATCTAGCGGTGCCGGTGGCAGTCGCTGGGGACAGTCCGCTGCTGATACGGTGTAGCGCCGGCTATCGCCGGCTGTAGGTACTGTCCCCGGCGCTGCCTGACACTGTCACGAAAAGGGGGGGCCGGTCGCCCGGCCCCCACGGCTCTTCGGCAGGTTCCTCTACTCCATGAGAGTCTTGATCTGCCCCCAGGTGGTGGGTGCGAGGCCGATCCACTCCTCCAGGGAGATGTCGTCGTAGTACACCGAGCTGCCGGTGTCGGAGAAGAGGTCCAGGGCGGCGAGCTCGTTCACCCCGGAGGTCTGCCAGGGCAGCGAATCGATCAGCACGCCGTTGTAGTAAACCAGCTGGGTGCAGGCCAGCAGATCGAACTCCACCTTGATCTCGACCCACTGGTCGTACACGATGAATGCGGCGCCTGTTCCTTCCAGCGTGCGCACCAGCCCGAGGTCGCAGTCGAACTCCATGTCCAGGGACCAGTCGTCCGACGTGGGGCCGGGGTTGTAGATGTTCAGAAGGATGAAGTAGGTCTTGCCAGTGGAGCCCGACGGGATGTACTGGTGGGCCGTGATGACCCACGCCCCCTCAGTGACGTCGAACTGCTGGACGATGTCAGTCGTGATCATGATCTCCACGGACTGCGGCGAGCTCTGCGAAATGGTGTTCACCACATTCGCGTCAGCGGAGGGATCGTCGTCCCAGGGCACCCAGCCGCCCTGCCCGGCCAGTCCGCCCAGGGAGTAGGAGTCGAAGTTGTCGCTCCACTGGGCCGATGCTGCGGGAGCCAGCAGGAAAATCGCGGCCAGCGACAGCAGGCAGCAGTCGAGTCTCATCTGCGTCCTTCCCTTCCGTTCGTTTATTCCGTCGGGTCATGCCTTCGACACGGCACGGCATGCATGTCTAGCTGGAGTAAGATACGTCCAGCCACCCCCGCAGTCTACCATCCGGGCTCCGGTGTCGGGGCTTTGCAGATGGGCGCCGGATTCACTATATATGAATCACGTGGATTGATTTGAGGCGTATTGCAACCACGCGGAAAAAAAGCTAAAAAGCCGCTGCGCACGCCTCAGACCGCCGTCCGCGGCGGTTTTTCCCTATCCGCCCGAGGAGATAGACCAAGATGCACAAGCTTTTCACCAGCGAGTCGGTTTCGGAGGGACACCCGGACAAGATCTGCGACCAGATCTCCGACTCGGTCCTCGATGCCCACCTGGCCGACGACCCCGACGCCCATGTCGCGTGCGAGTCCCTGGTCACGACCGACTTCTGCCTGCTCGCAGGCGAGGTCAAGAGCCGCACCGAGGTCGATTACAAGGAACTCGCGAGACGCGTGATAAGGGAGATCGGGTACGACCTGCCCGAGATGGGCTTCCACTACGACACCAACGAGTACGAGATCCGGATCCACTCGCAGTCCAGCGACATCGACCACGGCGTCTCCAGGAACAAGGGCGCTGGAGACCAGGGGCTGATGTTCGGCTTCGCATGCACCGAGACCGAGGCGCTGATGCCCCTCCCCATACAGCTCGCGCACAGGCTCCTTGAGAGGCTCTCCAGCGAGCGCAGGTCGGGAGCCCTCCCCTGGGCCAGGCCCGACGCCAAGAGCCAGGTCACGGTGGAGTACGACGAGAACAGGCCGGTCAAGGTCGTCGAAGTGCTCATGTCGGTGCATCACTCGTCCGACGCCCGCAACGAGGACATGCATTCCGATGTGGTTCGCCGCATTGTCGAGCCCGTCCTGTCAGAGATGAACCCCTCGATCCCCTGGAACGGCGAGTTCCTGTTCAATCCTTCCGGCCGTTTCGCCATAGGCGGCCCCCACGGAGACACCGGACTCACCGGACGCAAGATAATCGTCGATACCTATGGCGGGGCCGGCAGGCACGGCGGCGGCTGCTTCTCAGGCAAGGATGCGACCAAGGTCGACAGGTCCGCCGCATACATGGCAAGACACATAGCGAAGAACCTCGTCTCCGCCGGAGTGGCCGAGCGGTGCGAGATCCAGCTCGCCTACGCCATCGGCCAGCCCGACCCCGTCTCCGTGCGTATCGACACCTTCGGCACCGAGCGCGTGGACGATCTCCGGGCCGTCGAACGCCTCGTGAGGGAGATCTTCCCTATGCGACCCTACGACATCATCGACTACCTGGGTCTGAGAAAGCCCATATTCCGGAGAACGGCCACATTCGGCCACTTCGGGAGGGTTCCTGGAGATGACGGATCATTCTCCTGGGAGAAGACCGACAGGACAAGGGAGATCGCCCGGGCGCTCGGCGTCGGCTGACGCGTCCTGCCTCCAGGCGGGCTCGGTGGACCGATGACCCTCCCGGCCCTGATGGCCCTTGCCGCCCTGCTCGCGCAGGGCTCGCCAGACAGCCTCGACCAGCGCCTCGAGGAGACCAGAAGGAGACTCTCCGAGCTGGAGGCCGGTCATGCCGGGGCTTCCGAGATGCTCGTCGCGATCCATGAACACCTCACTGCAGCCAGGGCGTACTACAACCGGCTGGAGTTCGAGGAGGGCGTTCTGATGAACGCCATCGCCCGAATAGACGCACGGGCCGCCGCCCAGGAATCCGTCCGCGCCGGCCTGTCCGGCAGCCTCGAGGACTATCTCCTCTATGTCTATTCCCACAGGAGATTCCTGGGCCCGGAGGCGCTCTTCGCCCCGGGAGGGCTTGGCAGGATGCTTCGCAGGGAGACCTACCTGGACCACCTTGCGAGGCAGGCGGCAGCGGAGATCGAGATCCTGAGCGCAAGCGCCGAGAGCCTGGACAGGTATCGCGATTCCCTGCAGGCGCTTCACGACGACGCGTCGAGGCTCAGGTCCGAGATGGACGAGATAGCCCGGCGCATAGTCCAGGAGGAGGAGAGGCAGGCTCTCCTGAGGCTCGAGCTCGGCTCCGCGCTCGCGCAGGCCAGGGACTCTGCAGAAGCCCTGGAGGCCGAGAGGCAGCGGGTCGCGGCCCTCGTGGCAGGACTCCGGTCCACCAGCACCGCGTCCGCCGCCGGCATTCCCCTCCCCGAGCCCTCGGGCGACAGCTTCCTCGAGCTGCGGAGGGGGACCATTCCCTGGCCCGCCCGGGGGGATCTGCGAAGGGGGTTCGGGATCGAGACGCACCCGGTCTACGGAACGCAGACAACGAGCGACGGCATTTCGGTGGCGACGACCCCCTCCTCCGGAATCGCGGCTGTGGGCTCCGGGATGGTCCTCTACGCGCGAGACTTCCTCAGTATGGGGAAGATGGTGATCGTCGACCACCAGGACGGCTACTACACGATATACGGGCGACTGGGAAGCGTCTCCGTGAACGTAGGGGACTCGGTCGAGGAGGGCTCGAGGATCGGCACCGCCGGTACGATAGAGGACGGCTCCGCAGGCTACTACTTCGAGATAAGGCGCGGCGGCCAGCCCGTGAACCCCCTGGACTACCTGCAGTGAGCGTGGCGAGGACTCCTGCAGACAGCGACGGAGCCGGAGGGATATACCGCTCCCTGATCGGCCAGGATCGCGCGAGAGCCCTTCTCGAGGCATCGTTCGAGAGCGGGAGGCTCCCCCACGCGTTCCTGTTCGCAGGTCCGAGGGGAACCGGCAAGCTGACTGCCGCGCTGGCCACCGCCGCCGCCTGGATGTGCGAGACGGGCGACAACTGCGGGCGCTGCAGGCACTGCAGGAGAGTGTCGCGCTTCGAGCATCCCGACGCAAGGATTACCGTTCCAGTCGCCGGCTCGACCACGCCCGAAGAGGTGTTCGCCCTGCTCTCGAGAAGAGCCGAGGACGGCGTCACGCCGGTGGTCCTGCCGGGCAACTGCTGGATTCCGATCGAATCGGTGAGGGAGATCCAGTCCAGACTGGCGCTCAAGCCGTTCGAGGGCAGGGGCCGTGTCGAGATCGTCCTCGATGCCGACAGGATGAAGGCCGAGGCGGCCAACGCCCTGCTGAAGACGCTGGAGGAGCCGCCCCCGGGCACGCTGCTGATCCTGACCGCCGTGAGGGCCTCAGGCATGCTTCCCACCGTCCGTTCGCGGATGCAGACCGTCCGCTTCGGGAGGCTGTCGACGCAGGACATCTCTGCTGTCCTGGTCTCCAGGAGTTCGATGGAGGCGGGCGAGGCCGAGCGGCTCGCCATGGCGAGCGACGGAAGCCTGGGAGCCGCGCTGGAGGCCGCTGCTGAGAGGGATGGACTCAGGGAGGTCGCGCTCGAGACGATGGGAGTCCTCGAAAAGGGCGGAGAGCATGCGGTCCTGGAGTTCTCGCTGGAACTGGCGAAGAAGCTGGGCACGGCGTCTTCGGGCCGTTTCTGCACTGCTGTTGCGGCCCTGCTGCACGACATGGCCAGGCGGGCGTCCGGCCTCGCGCCTTTGTATCATCCACCTTCCGACCTGGGGAACATGGGGACCGGCTGGGGGCTGCGCGGCCTGGAGGAGGCGGTGGAGATATTCGCGAGATGCGAGCGCAGGCTGCGCTCCAACGTGATGCCGCAGGCCGCCATCGCCGCGGCAATGCTCGCCGCGCGGGAGGCGCTGGGTGGACATGCATGACGAGGAGAGGGCCGGAGAGCAGGGCCAGCAGAGATGGCCGAGAGTTTCCGAGTATCTCGTCGTGGCTTTCAGGGCGGGAAGAACAGGCGTGTTCGCCAACCAGACGGGGCTGCCGGCGCCTTCGGGGTCCCTCGTCGTTGTGTCCGTGGACAGAGGGGAGGACATGGGGCGCATTCTCTCCAAGCTCCTCCCAGGCGAGCAGCTTCCCTCCGAGCCGGAGGGGGCGCTGCTCAGGATCGCCGGCGACGAGGACATGGAGAGGGCCCGGGAGAACAGGGAGTTCGAGGCGAGGGTGCTTTCCTACTGCGCGGAGAGGGTCAGGATGCGCGCTCTCGAGATGAAGCTCACCGCCTGCGAGTCGCAGCTCGACAGGAGGAGGGTCCGCATCTACTTCACCGCGGAGCAGCGCACTGACTTCAGGGCCCTCGTCAGAGACCTCGCCGCTGAGTTCAGGGCCAGGATCGAAATGCGCCAGATCGGCGTCCGCGATGACGCCAGACACCGTGACGGCGCCGGCATATGCGGCCAGAGGCTCTGCTGCTCGGCGTTCCTCAGGGAGTTCACGTCCGTGACTCTGAAATCCGTCAGGGAGCAGAGACTCGCGCCGAATCCCGCCAAGGTGTCGGGCTCGTGCAGCAGGCTGATGTGCTGCCTCTCCTACGAGGCCGAATTCTACAGGCGGGCGGACAGGATCTTCCCTGAAGACGGCTCGAGGCACAGGCTCGGGAACCGGAACGCCTCCGTGCTGAGTACCGACATCTTCGGAGAGACCGTGCGCGTCGCCTGGGAGGACGGCACCGAGGAGACACTGGACATAGAAGAGTTCCACAGGTGCAGGAGAAAGCAGAGATCCCGCCGCGAGCCGGGTCAGGACGGCGTTCAGGATGACGGCGAAGCCGCGGAAGAAAGCCGGTCGAAGGACAGCGACCGGCATGGACTGGAGTGATCCCGCATGGCACGATATCTGGTCACCAGCGCTCTCCCTTACGCGAACGGCCCGCTGCATCTGGGGCACCTCGCAGGAGCCTACCTCCCGGCAGACATATACGTACGATTCCTTCGCCTGATGGGGGAGGATGTCGTTTTCGTCTGCGGAACCGACGAGCACGGCGTTCCGATCACGCTGACCGCGGAGAGGCAGGGCAGAACCCCGCGCGAGGTGGTCGACGAGTATCACGAGGTGATACGGCGCGACTTCGAGTCGTTCGGGATCGGCTTCGACAACTTCAGCCGCACGTCGCGCCCGGAGCACTTCCGCTTCGCCCAGGAGGTCTTCCTCGACCTCCTCGGGAAGGGGTACATCACCGAGAAGCCGATGAGGCAGCTCTACTGCTCGAGCTGCGACCGCTTCCTCCCCGACAGGTACGTGCTGGGCACCTGCCCCAGATGCGGAAAAGGCGGTGCACGGGGCGACCAGTGCGAATCCTGCGGGAGCTGGCTTGACGCCCTCGAGCTGCTGGAACCCGGGTGCAGCATCTGCTCCTCACGCCCGGCCCCGCGAGAGACGAGGCACTGGTTCCTCAGACTGGACCTGTTCCAGGGCTGGCTGCGCGAATGGCTGGACGGCAGGGAGGGCTGGCGTGACAACGTTCTCAACTACTGCCGCGGCTGGCTCGACGAGGGTCTCCAGGAGAGGGCGATAACCAGGGACATCGACTGGGGCGTGCCCGTGCCCCTCGAGGGCGCCGAGGGGAAGGTCCTCTACGTCTGGTTCGAGGCGCTGCTCGGCTATGTCAGCAGCACCAGGGAGCTCTTCGAACGCAGGGGAAGGCCCGATGCGTGGAGGGAGTACTGGAACGGTTCCGACACCCGTCTGGTTCACTTCATCGGCAAGGACAACATCGTCTTCCATGCGGTGATAGAGCCTGCGATACTCCACGGGCTGGGCGGCTTCGTCCTCCCCTGGAACGTTCCTGCGAACGAGTTCCTGAACATCAGCGGGCAGAAGCAGTCCACCAGCAGGGGAACAGCCGTGTGGATGAGGGACTACCTCCGGACCTTCCCTCCGGACCCGATGAGATACGCGCTCGCGGTGAACGCCCCGGAGGGCAGGGACACGGAGTTCTCATGGGCGGAGTTCCGCACGAGGAACAACGAGCTTGCCGACGTTCTCGGAAACCTCGTCAACAGGACAGTCAGCTTCGCCCACAGGGAGTTCGGCGGCGAGGTGCCCCGGGGAGGGTCTCCCGGAGAGCCCGAGGCGGCGCTCTTCGCCTCCGCGGCAAGAGCGCGCGACGAGATGGCGGAGCACATGTCCGCATTCAGACTCAAGGCCGCCTGCGCCGGAGCCATGGCGCTCGCAAGGGAGGGCAACAGGTACTTCGACTCCGCCGAGCCATGGAGGAGGAGGAAGTCCGACAGGGAGGGCTGCGCCCTCTCGATCAGAACCTGCCTGCAGTTCATCGACTGGCTGAGGGTCGCCTTCTCGCCTTTCCTGCCGTTCACAGCCGACGCCATAGGCGCCATGATACCCCCTGCAGCCTCTGGCTGGAACTCCCTGGGCGTCCCGGAGCTCTCCGAGGGCGCTGTGCTCGGAAGGCCCGCGATACTGTTCGGAAAGCTCGACGAGTCCTTCGACGGGCCGGCATCCCCCTCTGCCGAGTCTCCCGCCGAGGTCCCGCCGCGCAGCGGGGACAAGGCAGGAAACGAGAAGGCGCCGGGGGAGACGCTGCTCGGCATGGCCGATTTCGGCAGGGTGGACCTGAGGGTGGGGGTCGTCCTATCCGCGACTCCGGTGGAAGGGGCTGACAAGCTCCTGAAACTCATGGTCGACATCGGGGAGGATTCGCCGCGGCAGGTTGTGGCCGGAATCAGGAAGTGGTATCCGCCGGAGACGCTGCCGGGCAGGATGGTGGTAGTCGTGTGCAACCTGGAACCTGCGGTTCTCAGAGGGGTTGAGAGCAGGGGCATGATACTGGCCTCGGTGGGGGACGACGGGGTATTCATCGTGGAGCCCGGAGCCGGTGCCAGGCCGGGTGATCGCGTGAGGTGACGGCCCTGCGCCGCAGGGCCGGGAGGTGACACATGTACTACATGGGTGATCCGGGGTTCCTCCTGGTGATAGCCGCAATGGTGCTCGGGCTGATCGCATCTGCTGGCGTACAGAGGACCTTTGCGAAGTACAGCAGGGTAGGCACGAGGCTCGGGCTCACAGGAGCCCAGATGGCGAGAAGGATTCTGGACAACTACGGCCTGACCAACGTTTCGGTGGAGAGGGTTGCGGGCCGGCTCACCGACCACTTCGACCCGCGGAGCATGGTCCTCCGCCTGTCCGAAAGCGTCCACGACAGCCAGTCGGTATCCGCGCTGGGCGTCGCTGCGCACGAAGCCGGGCACGCTGTGCAGCACGCCTTCCGGTACAGACCCGTGGTGGTGCGCAATGCGCTGGTCCCGGTGGCCAACCTGGGCTCCCAGCTCCTCCTGCCGCTGCTGTTCGCGGGCATGTTGTTCGGGGCGCTCGGGGGAACGCTGATCCTCATAGGCGCTGTCCTCTACGCAGGCGCCGTGGCCTTCCACATCGTCACTCTGCCCGTGGAGTTCGACGCCAGCAGCCGCGCCGTGTCCTACCTGCAGGCGACCGGCGGCCTCACGAGCGAAGAGCTGGGGGGTGTGAAGAAGGTCCTGCGCGCGGCAGGCATGACATATGTTGCGGCCGCTCTGGCTTCGCTGGCGAACCTCCTCAGGCTCATCCTCCTGGGAAGAAGGCGGTAGATGGACCTCTCGGCGCCGCTGGTCCTCGTCCTGGTATTCTTCAGCGTGGTATGCCACGAGCTGGCGCACGGCCTCGCAGCATGGAGGCTGGGAGACCCGACGGCATGGCGCGCGGGGCGGCTGACTTTCAATCCGCTGCCCCACATAGACATCTTCGGGACGATCATCCTCCCGGTCATGCTCAAGCTCATCGGCAGCCAGATCATCTTCGCCTGGGCGAAGCCCGTTCCGGTGGATTCCCGCTACTTCCGCAACCCGCGGCGGGGCATGATGATCGTGGCAGCGTCAGGCCCGGGGACCAACCTCCTGCTGGCTCTGCTTTTCGCAGGCGTCGCGCACCTTTCGGCATCGCTGGCGCCGGTCCCCTCATGGATCTACAACGCACTCGCCCTGTCCTCACTCATCAACGTGATACTCGCGATGTTCAACCTGATGCCGGTGCCGCCCCTGGACGGGAGCCGCATAGTCGCAGGATTCCTGCGCGGCAGGGCGCTGCTCGGGTACTCGAGGCTCGAGCCGTACGGGCTCTTCATCACCTTCGGGATCCTTTACCTCCTCATGCCGTCGGGCATCTTCGAATCGGTGCAGATGTTCGTCGTGAGGCTGCTGGACCTCTAGCAGGGATCCGGCAGCCGTGCTCCCGCAAGTCCCGGAAGGAGTCACCGGATGCTACCAGCAATGCTGATCCCCGTACTGGCGGCGGTTCTCCCCTCGGACGGGCCTGTTCTGACAAGGGATCTCACAGGTTCGGACCCCGGAACCTACGAGGAGTGGGCGGCCGCCGAGCCTCCCGCCGGCCCCCTTGTGGTGCGGGAGCTCGCGAGGGTCCCGGGCTCGCGCGCGGGTACCGACCTGGTGATCGTCCTGGAGGATGGTCTCGCCGACAGCCTGCCGGCGGGGCTGCTGGAGCAGTGGGCGGCGGACATGGCGCCCTGGGTGGGGGAGGTGCTCCTCGCTGAGGTCTCCTACTCGTCTCCCGAGGAGCTGAGGGAGTGGCTCGCATCGCTCCTGCCCGAGGGGCTCGACGGGGCCGTGCTGGTGGGCGACCTGCCCGCAGCCTGGGTCATGATGGACAACGCCTTCCTCCGCGACAGCGAAACCTTCCCGGCGGACTACTTCTTCATGGATCTCGACGGGGAATGGGGAGACGAATGGGTGGGGTATCCCTCGCAGGGCAACCCCGGCTCGGACGGGAAGTACGACACCTGGGGACCGTGGCAGGGGCTCATGCCGGAGATCTACTGCGCCCGGATGAAGACCTCCAACCTGACGACAGGTACGGAGGCCGGCCTGATCGCGTCCTACCTGGAGCGCAACCACCAGTGGCGCACATGGGGCGATCCCGGCGCCCATCAGGCGCTCTGCTACGTGGATGACGACTGGGCGGTGTGGGGAGCGGAGTTCCAGCAGGCGATGCAGCAGCTGTACCCGGACGTCGAGCTCGTCCGCGACGAGAGGGAAACCAACGGCACGGACTACGAGGAGAACCGCCTCACCGGCGCCTACTGCTGGATCAGCCCCTTCGTGCATTCCGGCCCCACGATGCACCAGTGGAATCCAGGTCCGGAGACGACATGGGACGAAGTGGTTGGAATCAACCCCCGGACGAGGTTCTACAACCTCTTTGCATGCTCGAACTGCCGGTTTACCACGCAGAGGAACATGGGCAGCATCTACGTCTTCGCCACGGACTACGGCCTGGCCTCCGTAGGGAGCACCAAGTCGGGTTCGATGCTGCAGTTCGAGTACTTCTACGGCCCTCTGGGCGACGACGAATCGCTCGGCCAAGCCTACAGGCAGTGGTGGGAGCACATCGTGAGCGGCGGGTTCAGCCCCGGCGAGATGTCCTGGCACCTCGGGATGGTGCTCATAGGCGACCCGACTCTGAGGCCCCTGGCCGAGTCGCTCGGCGGGCCCGGTGCCGGGCAGCCTCCGTCCTGGCCCGGAGGCCTGGCAGTTCTGGGCAATCCCTGCGGGGCTTCCGCCGCGCTGCTCCTGCCCGTCTCCGGAACGCTCTCGCTCTACGACATGGGCGGCAGGCTCGTTCTCGAGCGAGGGCCGCTGCCCGGCGGCGAGGCGAGCCTCGACCTCGGTTCCCTTCCCGAAGGCCTCTACCGGGCCGTTCTGGAGGGCAGCGACGGCTCGGTCACAACGGCGGGCATAGTGCGCCTGGACTGATGCGGCAGCCGGGAAGGCCATGGCAGACGAGAGAGGGGGAGGCTTGCGCCTCCCCCTCGAGCTTCCAGGGACGTGTCGGCTAGAACAGGGTCTTTATGCTGCCCCAGGTGTCGCGGCTGAGGCTGGTGGAGCGGACGTCCCAGCAGTACACCGTGTCGTTGGGGTCGGTCTGGGCGAGCATCCAGAGCTGGCTCTGCGCGGAGAACGGCGCCATCTCGCAGCCACCGCCGTTGGCGACCTCTGGGGTCAGGGCGTAGGTTGTGATGAGCGAGCCGTCCATCGCGAGCTGGCCGAGGATGCCGGTGCCGCTGGCCGTCGAGAGCCAGATGCAGGGCCAGGCGGCGTCATAGGCGGCGCCGATCTGGCCGTTGTTCGGGCAGGCGGTGGACCAGGTGGACCAGGTGAGGGTGCTGCCCGAGACGCCGTTCCATGTGCCCTTGTACATGTTCGTGCCTGCGAAGCCGCCGGCCACGTAGAAGTCCATGCCGTTGCAGGCTACCGCGTAGTTGCCGCCGGAGTGACCGACGAACGAGCCCTGCTTCACGTAGGAGGAGGCGCTGTAGTAGTCGATGTTGGTGGAGTCGTAGCGGCCGGTGAAGACGCGCGAGCTGGCGGCGTCGTAAGCCATGTCGATGACGCCCCAGCTCGAGGTGCTGTTCTGGTCGAAAGAGGTGACCAGGGTGTGCGGCGAGGTGATCGTGATGACCATGATCTGGTTGGTGCCCAGGCCGCCCACGGACCTGTTGTTCGACACCCACAGGTTGGTTCCGTCGTAGCCGAGGCCGACGCAGTAGACGCTTGCTCCGAGGGCACCCATGTCGAAGGAGTCGAGTATGGTGAGGGCTGCGCGCGAGCCCTCTCCGGGGATGCCCGCGACGGGGGCGGTAAGGTTGGTTGAAGCCAGGACCAGCCCGGCCGCCAACAGAACGAGAACCAGGAACTTCATTATTCGCTCCTTTCCTTAGAGAAACTGACAACCATCAAATAATATACATGCAAGCATGGCCGTCGGCTAGAGTTCGACCCAGAGCGAGGGGTCTTCCGGGAGGTCGTCCAGTATCTCCTCGTTGATCAGCAGCCCGTAGCGCTCTTCCAGCGCTTCCAGCCAGGCCTCCGTGCGGTCGTTCCTCAGCTTCTCGAGTACCTGGGGGAAGACCATGAGTCTGCCTTCCTCCGCGCTGGAGGTATGCGCGGGGACCACCGAATCGAGTCTGAAGGCCGTCCATCCCGGGTACCCGGGGTTCGGCAAGGGACCCAGCCAGGTGCTCCGGTCGGACGGGTCGAGGGCGAAAAGCGAGTCCCCCAGCCCCAGGGGAACCTCCTCCTTCGTCAGGAGGCGCGTGACGTGGGGATCGGGACCGTCCCCGGACAGGAAGCCCAGGAAGTCGGCGGACGATGCGGCGGCATCCGCCGATCCGGCCAGCAGACTCTCCCTGAAAGCCGCCGCCTCCTGCTCTGTGTGCATCACAGCCAGAACGACGGACCGCATCTCCGGCACCTCCGGAGGGGAAGCTGCCCAGGCCGAATCCAGCATCTCCTCTGTTATGAGGATGCTGTCCTGCACGAAATCGTCATAGAGGCTGTCCGCGGCGATCCTCAGTGCGACCCTGCGCGACTCACGGACAAGCCCTGCGGCCGCCTCCGGCTCGACGATCTCGTATTCCGCGGAGAGGATCGAGCGGTTCACGAGAACCCTGGCGAATGCGTAGAGCCACGTGGTGTCGGCCGGATTGGAGGGGCGCTGGCTGGCCTCGAATGCGACCTCCTGCCACATCTGTCCGGCCGTCCATACCTGGGGGCCGAAGATCAGGAGGGTATCGTCCGGGACGAGCTCGGCCTCCCCTCTCGCACAGGATGCGAAGGCGCGGAAGGCCGGAAGGCGGAAGGCTGGAGGAGACGCCTCCCAAGCTGACCTCAGAAGTGCGTCGATGGTTCTGCCGGCCCTCCACTCGGCGAATCTTGCCGTGGCGAACTCCTGGACGTACTGCGTGTCTGCGAGGGTCTCGGCCACAAGCTCCGGATCGGTGTACGCAACGGAGTCGAGCCTGAGGATGCCCTCGCCCAGGGGATCGGGCGCGGTCTCCCCTGGCGCCAGCTCAGCCAGCGCTCCTCCTCGCCCGGGCCCAAGGACTGCCAGGTGGCTGGGCTCCAGGGCTGTCTCGCCCTCTTCGCCGATCAGCGTGTACCATACCGTCGTTCCCAGGTGATTGCGGAAGAACTCGATGTCCTCGTGCGTCACCGCACGGGCCTCGGCAGCTCTCAGCGAGTCCTGGAGAGCCATGAACATGGCCGTCCTGGCCCAGGCGAGCGCGGGGATGGCCACCCCCTCGCTCTCCAGGTAGCCGAGGCGGACCAGCTCCTTCTCCACGAGCATCCTCCGGGCCATTCCCAGAACGAAGTCCCCGACCGGGTTCTCGCCCGAGGTGAAGACCCTCCTCTGCCCTTCTTCGAGCTCGGTCCATGCACGGCCGGCGTCGGCGACGGTCAGCGTGTCCTCACCGGCGATCACGAGCCACGCATCGCCCCGCGGCGCTCTCCCGCAGGATGCCAGAACGGCCGCCAGAATCGAGGCGGCAAGAGCGAATTGACGGATTGCGTCGTTTCTCATCTGTTCCCCTGGTTTCAGAGAATAGTTCTCGACATTCCGAGGCGGCTGCTTCCTGTTCCAAAGATTATAGGCCAACCGGCAGGGGCCTGAACAGCCCGAGCCCCCAGAGGCTTCAGTACTCCTGCAAGACGAGGGAGGCGATCAGGCACTCCCAGCGCTGTCTGTACTCAGCCTCCGGAGGGGCTTCGGGGAGTCGCAGCGCAACCTCTCTGACCGCCGGCCTGCCGGCCCCCGCCGCCAGGGCCTCGTTCAGAACCGAGGCGGCATGGAAGGCGAGCTCGCCCGCGACGTCGGGATCGTACGATGCGAGAGCCGAAGCCACTGCACCCGCCCTGGACGCGTACTCCAGCAGGAAATCCGGCGAGCCCTGCGGAAGAGGGCAGGCGAGGAACGCCCCGGCCGTCACCTCCAGCAGCGAAGAATCCGCGGGAGTGGTTCTCGATGCGTTGAAGGCCATGAGGTTCCGATCGGGGATGAAATCCGGCGCGCACGCGATCGCCTCGAGCCAGGCGGAGTCCGCGAGATCCGGCCTGCCCAGCTCCGAGGCGATCTCGGCCTCGAGCACCCAGCCCTGCCAGTAGAGCGGATAGAGCGCATTGAACCGCCGCGCCTCCTCGAGGGCAGCTATGACCGCTCCGGAGGATCGAAGCGCCGACGCCCTCATGAGAGTGACCCTCTCCTCGAAGGGCAGCAGGCGCGATGCGCGGCCGAGCATCCTCCCTGCCTCGGCGTGATCTCCGGAGAGACCCGCCGTCCTCCCTGTCTCGAAGAGCGAGTATCCTGCGACCAGCATTCCCATCCAGACGGCCGAAGCGGCGAGCGACGATGCGACAAGCGCCGGATGCAGCCTCACCCGCCTGCCGGCCCGCCCGAGCGCGATGCCAAGCGCGCAGGCGAGAGGAAGGGCTCCCATTGGCGTTGCCAGAGGCAGGTCGAACGCTGCGAAGACGCAGGCGCAGGAAAGCATGGCGAGGCTGCCCCCGTCGGGGCGCGCTCTCAGGAGAAGCAGGGCGATCGCGGCGAGCATCGCGACTCCCGCCAGTCCCTGCTCGACGAGGGGAGTGAGCAGGTCCGAATGGAGCTCGTCCACACGCCTGTCAGGGCCTGCGAGTCGAGCCACCCCGGCATCCTCGCGGAGATTCGAGAGCAGTCTCGCCTGTCCTACCCCGGTCCCGAGCGGCCCCGCCTCGACGAGGTCGTGCACCGCCGCCTGCCAGATCCGGGCGCGGAGCTCCAGCGAGGGGTGGATTCGGGCGGCGATGCCCGGAAAGGCCGTGAAGAGGAAGAGCGTGACGAGCGACACGACCGGGGCGAGCTTCCCGGGAAGGAGCGTCCGGCGCGAGACAGCGGCCGCGACCAGCCCTGCACCGGCGGCGATCCACGCAGTGACGAAGCCGCTGGCGACGAGAGCCGCCGATATGACCGCCGCAATAGCCGCAGCAGGGACGGCTGGCATGCCTGTCATGCCCGCAGCGAGGGCTGTGAGACCGACCGCGAGCATCGGGCCGGGCCTGTTCGGATTGCCCGAGGGCAGATCTCCCGGGAGCGCGAGCTCGAGCACCGCGCATGCCAGTGCGCCTGCCACCGCCCCGATGGCTGCGCTCCGCCTGCCCCCCGCGGCGGCGATGCCCGAAACGCCAGCCGTCATGATCCCGAAGGACGCCCATCGCACGATCTGGGGAGCCGACTGGACCGGGATGGCCGACCAGATCACCGATGCAGCCGGCACCAGCGCGAGAATGGCTCCTGCGGCGAGACCTCCCGCCGGGATCCCGCCAGAGCCCGCCGCCAGCAGGATGCACGAGAGCGCAGGGAAGACCGCCAGCCTCGAGGCCAGAGTGAAATCGAAGAGCCCGGGGAAAACCGAGGCCGAAGCGAGCGCCAGTGCGAGCGCCACCGCCGCCGCCCCCCGGGTGGGAGACGGCCGCGGGGCCGTGCCCTCGATCATCGCCGCCTCAGAGGATGACTCTGGGGCGGTACTCCCCGAACACCCGCCTGAGGACGCTGCATATCTCCCCCAGCGTGGCATAGCGTCTCACGCACTCGATGATCGGAGGCATCAGGTTGCTGCTGGTTGCTGCGGTCTTCTCGAGGACCGCCAGGGCGTCCCGGACGGCTCCCGAGTCCCGGGAGGACTTCACCGCCTCCAGCTTGGCCCTCTGTGATTTCTCAAGCGACGGATCGACCCTGAGGAGACCGCGCGGGGGCGCTTCCTCGATCCTGAAGCTGTTCACCCCCACCACGACCCTTTCGCCGGACTCGATCTCCCTCTGGCAGGCATAGGCCGCCTCCTGGATCTGCCGCTGGGGGTATCCCTCCTCTATGGCCCTGACCATCCCTCCCATGGCGTCGATCCTGTCTATGTACCCGGACGCCCTGGCCTCGATGGTGTCGGTCAGGTGCTCGACGTACCAGCTTCCCGCCAGAGGATCCACCGTGTTCGTCACTCCGCTCTCGCTGGCGACGATCTGCTGGGTGCGCAGGGCTATCCTCACCGAGTCCTCGGACGGGAGGGCCAGCGCCTCGTCGCGGCTGTTGGTGTGAAGGCTCTGGGTCCCCCCGAGGACGGCCGCCAGGGTCTGGATCGTTACCCTCACGATGTTGTTGTCCGGCTGCTGCGCCGTGAGGGTCGAGCCGCCGGTCTGGGTATGGAAGCGCAGCATCTGGCTCTCGGGCTTCCTGGCTCCGAAACGGTCCCTCATGATGCGGGCCCAGAGGCGTCGTGCGGCCCTGAACTTGGCGACCTCCTCGAGAAGGTCGTTGTGGGAGTTGAAGAAGAAGCTGAGCCGCGGAGCGAAGTCGTCAACCGCGAGGCCCGCCCGAAGGGCCGCCTCGACATAGGCGATGCCGTCCGCGAGGGTGAAGCCGACTTCCTGTGGCGCCGTGCTGCCGGCCTCCCTGATGTGGTAGCCGGATATGCTTATGGTGTTCCACTTGGGGACGTTCGTGCCGCAGAAGGAGAAGACGTCGGTGATGAGGCGCATCGACTCCGCCGGGGGGAAGATGTAGGTGCCGCGCGCGATGTACTCCTTGAGCACGTCGTTCTGGATCGTCCCCCGGAGCTTCTCCGGAGCCACGCCCTGCTTCTCGCCCACGCAGATGTACATCGCGAGCAGCACGGCTGCGGGAGAGTTGATGGTCATGGACGTGGAGACGGTGTCGAGCGGGATGCCCTCGAAAAGGATCTCCATGTCCGCCAGGCTGTCGATCGCCACGCCGACCTTCCCGACCTCGCCCGCGCTCAGAGGGTCGCTGGAGTCGAGGCCTATCTGGGTGGGGAGATCGAACGCGACCGAGAGACCCGTCTGTCCCTGTTCGAGCAGGTAGCGGTACCTGCGATTGGACTCCTCGGCAGTTCCGAAGCCGGCGTACTGCCTCATCGTCCAGTACCGCCCGCGGTACATGGTGGGCTGGACGCCCCGCGTGAAGGGGTACTCGCCCGGGAAGCCCTGCTTCTCAGTGTATCCGCCGCACTCGCACTCCGGAAGGTACAGCCTGTCAACCTCGATGCCGGAGCCTGTGGCGAACGACTCCCTCTGCTCCGGCGATCTCTTCAGCACCGGGCCGAGCGTCTGCTCCTCCCAGCGCCTCCTCTCGGCATCGAGCTTCCCGGACATCTTTCCTCCGTCAGGGGATGGCGGGGTCGTACGTCTTCGGCTGCTCCTCGCCCCGCATGACGCGCAGCCCGCCCAGCGCGAGAGCCTCCATCTCCCTCTCGCCGGGATAGACCAGGACGGGAGCTATGAAGGAAACCCGGTCCTCTATCCAGCGTACGAAGCGCTTGTCGTAGGCGATGCCGCCCGTGAGGATTATCGCGTCGACGAGGCCCTTGAAGACGGGGGCCAGGAAGCCGATCTCCTTGGCGACCTGGTACGCCATGGCCTCGTATACCTCAGCGGCCTTCGCGTCGCCCTCATCGATGCGCCGCTCGACCTCCCGCATGTCGTTCGTTCCCAGGTAGGCGACGATGCCGCCCCGCCCCTTGTTCATCTTCTTCATCTCGTCGAGCGTATACCTGCCGCTGTAGCAGAGCGCTATGAGGTCGCCCACGGGCAGGCCTCCGGACCGCTCGGGGGAGAAGGGTCCATCGCCGTTCAGGGCGTTGTTCACGTCGACCACTCGCCCCTTGCTGTGTGCGCCGACCGAGATGCCCCCGCCGAGGTGGACGACGATGAGATTGACCTCGTCGTACCTCCATCCACGGTCGAGGCAGGCCTTCCTGGCGGTGGCCTTCTGGTTCAACGCATGAAGGATCGATCTCCTCGGAAGCTGGGGCAGCCCGCTGTATCTCGCCAGCGGCTCCATCTCGTCCACCACGACCGGGTCCACGATGAAGGCGGGACAGCCTGCCTCCTGAGCGAACGAATCCGCTATCAGCGCGCCGAGATTGGAGGGATGCTCTCCCTGGACGCCCTCTCTCACGTGCCTCAGCATGATGTCATTGACCGAGAACGTGCCGCCCTCGACAGGATAGAGGACGCCGCCCCTGCCTACGACGGCGTCGAAGGATCCCGCAGGGTAGCCGGCCCTCTCCACCTCGGTGACGATCACCTTTCGCCTGAACTCGTACTGGTCCACGATCCTGTCGAAGGGCGCCAGCTCCTCCATGGAATGCGAGAGCTTGAGGTTCCATGCCTCTCGCTCGTTCTCGAAAACGGATATCTTCGTAGAGGTGGAGCCGGGGTTGATAGCCAGGATCCGGAAGACTTCTTTCATGCCGCCCCCGTTCTTGTGAGGCCCGAGACTGCCCGGATTCTAAAGGCATGCCGGTTCGTCGGCAAGCAAAGGACGATCCAGTGAAGCGCGAGAACCTGTCGATCCTGTCCGACCTGGAGATCCTGCGAAGATCTCTGGCGAGGCTGGAGGAGGGATTCCGGCTGGAGAAGGAGGACGCGCTCACGCTGGGTTCTGCGGAGGCCCTCGAGCGGCTCCGGGAGAGGAGCCGCAGCCACTACCAGCTCGAGATATCCATCGTGAGAAAAGACATCCTGAGGAGCGAGAGCATGCTCGTCCCCGGGGAGGAGTGGTTCGAGGAGGGATCCGCCAGCGCGAGGGACCTGCTCCGCAGGGCGGAGCATCTGCTGGCCCGCGTGACCGGCACTCCGAACAGGCTCTTGAGGAACGCCGCGCTCATCGCCGAGCTCGCGCGGGAGGGGAGGCCTCCCGCTCCTCCGCCCCGCCCCGTCGTGGAGGACGAAGGCGAGGATCTGGTACGGACGGATCCCCCCATCGAGTGCCCGGTGTGCGGAGCGTGGCTGATGACCGACAGGGGCTTCACGCTGCTCGCCTGTCCGGGCTGCGGGGCCATGGAGACCCTGGAGCCCGAGCCGCCCGAAGGGGACGGCTTCGACGGGGAGGCCCCAGATGGAGGGATCCCCGGAGAGGGATAGCCTCTCGGTTCAGGAAGGGCCGGGAGAAGACCGCTGGTCTCGAGCGGCAGCCCGCCGGGGCGGCCCGGGGTGCCTCACCCGTCGAGCGCCGCAAGACCGGCGACGTCTCCCGCACGGACCCTGCCGGGCGGAGGGATGGGAGGAGGCGGCCTCTACGGGGTCAGCCTCTTCGCATCGCGGGGGAACATAGTCGCGAGGCGCACGTTCTCGATGTCGAGGATCCTCGCCGTGAGCCGCTCGAGTCCTATCGCAAGCCCGCCGTGCGGGGGAAGACCGGCCCTGTGTGCCATCAGGTAGCTCTCGAAGGCGGCGGGTTCGAGCCCGAAGGCCCTCATCTTCTCCACCTGCGCCTCGTATTCGTTGATCCTCTGGCTCCCGGTGGTGACCTCCAAACCGCGGAAGAGGAGGTCGAAGCTCCTCGTCTTCCCCGGAACCGCCGGATCGTCCATCGTGTAGAAGGGCCTCTTCGATGTCGGGAAGTGGGTGACGAAGACGAACTCGCTGCCCCACTGCTCCGCCGAATGCCGGCAGAGGAGACGCTCCTCCTCCGGCTCGAGGTCCGGCTCGCCGGTGAAGTCCCTTCCCGCCGCAGCGCTGGCTATTTCATGCGCTTCGTCGAGAGTGACGGAGGGGATGGACTCCGGCGGAGCGGGGAGCTTCGCACCGAGCAGCTCGAGCTCGTAGCTGCGGCCCGCCGCGAGGCTCTCGACGATGTGTCGCAGGAGATGGATCTCCAAGGCCATGACGTCCTCGTGGCTCTCGATGAAGCCCATCTCGAAATCGAGAGACGTGTACTCGTTTATGTGCCGCGACGTCTGGTGGGGCTCCGCTCGGAAGACCGGGCCCACTTCGAAGACCCGCTCGTAGAAGGCGACCGCCATCTGCTTGTAGAACTGGGGCGACTGGGCGAGGAATGCCTCTCTGTCGAAGTACTGCACCTTGAAGATGTTGGCGCCGCCCTCCGCGCCGGCGAAGCAGATCTTCGGGGTATGTATCTCCGTGAACCCCTTCGAGGCGAGGAAATCGCGGAAGCCGCCGGCAATCGCTTCCGCGATCCGCAGCCTCGCCCTCTCAACCGGGTGCCTCAGGCTCAGCGGCCTCAGGTCGAGGTTGGTGTCGGTATGGAGGTCGAGGACCTTCTTCGTGAGATCCACCTGCACCGGCTCGGCAGGTGTGCACAGGAACTCGACCGACTCGACCTTCAGCTCGCGGTCCCTGGGGTTGATGGAGCCGTCCTTGATGACCGCCTGAGCCAGCGAGCCCTCCAGCACGACCGACTGCTCCTCGCGAAGCCTCTCCAGGGCACCCGGGACACTGGAGGATTCGAGCACGCACTGCACGAGACCGTCGTGCCTCCGAAGGACGACGAACGCCCCCCAGCCGAGGCGTCTGATCCTCTGGACCATCCCGTGCAACCTTACCCTGGATCCCTCCGGCATCGCCGAAAGCTCCGCTGCGCCGACAGGCGGCCTGACGCTGCCCGGTTCCACCAGTCTCATCCCTCCTCCGATCCCCCTCCTGCCGGCGAAGGCAAGGTCGGCCCGGCCCCGAAGGCGCTCATCCTCAGAAGCACCATGGACGCGGCCTTCTCCGCGATTTCGATCCAGTCGAGGGCCCTCTCCAGATCGGCGCCCAGTGACACGATCCCGTGGCGGCGCCAGACTACGCAGTCAGTCCCCTCCAGCAGATCCGCCGTGGCCCTGCCCAGCTCCGCCGAGCCCGGCGGGAGGTAGTCGAGGAACCTGACGCCGCCCCTCATGAGCAGCCCCACCTCCGGATGCGCCGCGAGGACGAGCTGGTCAAGGCTCCTGCTCGGGAGCGGGGCCATGGAGAGGGCTGTCACCGACGCCGGGTGCGCATGCACGAGGGCCGACGAAGCCAAGCCAAGCCCCAGCGCCGTCCTGTGCGCCATCAGGTGCGAGATCAGCTCGCTGGTCGGGAGGGGATCATCCGGGCCCTCCCACGACCTGCCCCCGTCGCGCAGCCTCAGGAACACGACGTCCCGGCGCCAGGTGGAGCCGAGATCCCTGAACCGGCTGCCTGTGGCGGTGATCGCCAGGCAGCGCCCGTCGAGCTCCGGGACTGGTTCCGGAAGGACAGCCACCCGCGCCGCCGCGGGGCGCGGCCAGGCTGTTCCCGCCGGAAGGCACACCGAGATGTTCCCGCCGGTGGCCTCGGTCCAGCCGCGCGAGGCGAGGACCGCAGCGAGGTCCGCCATGCCGAGGGCCATGCCTCCGCAAGGCCCGCCCCTGAGTTCGAGCCTCCGACTCAAGCGGCAGGCCTCCCCGGTTCCGCGACGCCCGTGCTGCTCCCCCCGTCAGAGCACTTCGGCAAGCGCCCTGCCGATGATGTCGAGAGCCTCTTCGATCTCCGCAGCGGTGATGTTCAGGGGCGGCCTGAAGCGGATGCTGCTGCAGCCGCATGGCAGGATGATGGCGCCGTGCCTGTAGATCGCGCCGATGACCCTGTCCCGGGTGGCGCCGTCGGGGAGGTCCATCGCGCACATCAGGCCGCGCCCCCTGAGGTTCGTGAGCTGCGGGTGCCTCGCGGTCAGCGGCTGGAGGCCCGCCATGAGCTGCTCCCCGCGGGCCCTGACGTTGGAGAGTATGTCCTCCTCCTTCATGATCTCGAGATAGCGCGTGGACCTGACCATGTCCGTGAGGTTGCCGCCCCATGTGGAGTTGAGCCGGCTGGACTCGTGGAAGACGTTGTCCGGGACCTCGTCTATCCTCCTGCTGGAGGCCATTCCGCACACCTGGCTCTTCTTCCCGAAGGCGAAGATGTCCGGGGCGACGCCTATCGACTGCCAGGCCCACCAGCTCCCTGTCAGCCCCATGCCCGACTGCACCTCGTCGAAGACGAGCATGAAATCGTGCCTGTCGGCCCTGTCGCGCAGCTCTCCCAGGAACTCCGCCCTGAAGTGGCGGTCGCCCCCCTCGGCCTGTATGGGCTCGACAAGGAGGCAGGCTATGTCGTGGCCGTGGGCGGCGATGGCCTCGTCAATCTCTTCGAGAGCCTTCTTCTCGTCCCTGACGGTTTCCTCGAGATGCGACTCGAGCGGGAAGCGCGCAGCCGGCGACGACACCCTGGGCCAGTCGAACTTCGGGAAGTAGAGATACTTCCTCGGGTCGGCGGTATTGGTGAGGGACAGAGTGTAGCCTGTGCGCCCGTGGAATGCGTGGCGGAAATGGATGACGCGCGAACCGATGAGGCCACGCCCCGCCGCGACGTTCTTCCTCACCTTCCAGTCGAAGGCCGCCTTGAGGGCGTTCTCGACGCCCAGAGCCCCGCCGTCGACGAAGAAGAGATGGGGATGGGTCTCGGGGATGACGGTCTCGGCGAAGGTCTCCACGAACTGGGCCATCTCCACGGTGTAGAAATCGGAGTTGGAGGGCTTGTTGACCGCCACCTCGGCGATGTGCCTCATGAAGTCGGGCTCCATGAGCCTCGGGTGGTTCATGCCCAGGGGGGCCGAGGCGAAGAAGCTGAAGAGATCGAGAAAGTCCCGCCCCTCCTTCGAGTCGTGGATCCGGCTCCCCCTGCTCTTTCTCAGGTCGAGCACGAGGTCGAAGCCGTCGGCGAGGATGTGCCTCGACAGGGTCGAGTGGACATCTGCGGGCGGTATCTGTCTCATTCTGCACCGTCCTTTTTTCCGTTTAGCGTATATTCATCATATATAACAACAGTATAAAGCGCAAAAACCTTTCTCGCTGCGAGGGCAGCCCTGGAATCTCTCGGGGCAAGCTCTTGCTGTCAATCGCGGTTGCCCCGCGCAGACCGTCGCGGGTATATTGACCTGAATCTGAATCCGTCTGTCTGACAGCGTTTTGGATGAAGAAGGGAAGGCAGGGTTGTGATGGAAGCCGTCCGCAGTCTCGCCGAGCTCAAGAGAATGGCCAGAGAGCTGCCGTCGCGCAGGGTCGCAGTGGTCAGGGCGGACGAGGTCGAGACCATCGAAGCCGTGGGCGAGGCCGTGAAGTCCGAGATGATAGAAGCCATCCTGATCGGCCCGGGGAAGGAGATACGCGAATGCGCGGCCCGGGCGGGCGTGGACATCGCCGGAATGGAGATCGTCGAAGCCCCCGACGATCCCTCTGCCGCGAGGATGGGAGTCGATCTGGTCCGTGACGGCAGAGCAGACGCCCTCATGAAGGGTCTCGTGGCCACGAGCGAGTACCTGCACCCGATCGTGGACAGGGAGCACGGGATAAGGATCCCCGGGAGCCTTCTGAGCCACGTCGCGGTGTTCGAGGTCCCGACGTATCACAAGCTCCTCATCGTCACCGATGCCGCGATGGTGATCGCCCCCGACTTCGATCAGAAGGTCGGGATGCTCAGAAACGCCGTGACGGTGGCCAGGGCCCTCGGGATTGAGAGGCCCAGGTCCACGCTCGTGTGCGCGAAGGAGGTCCCTTACGACAAGATGCCGTGCACCCTCGAGGCGGCGAGGATGAAGGAGATGGGCGAGAAGGGCCTCCTCGGAGAGACGATCTTCGACGGCCCTCTGGCCATGGACCTCGCAGTCTCGAAGGAGGCCGCGGCCATCAAGAAGGTGAAGAGCGAGGTCGCCGGCGAAGCGGACATCATCCTCACCCCCGACATCGAGGCCGGCAACGTGCTCTACAAGACCCTCATCTTCCTGGCCCGCGCCGAGCTGGGCGCCGTCATCATGGGAGCGCAGTGCCCGGTGGTGCTCACATCCAGGGCCGACTCCGCCGAATCGAAGCTCTGCTCCCTGGCCCTTGCCGGAGTGGTCGCCGGACACCTTGCGGCCGAGGGTGGAGCCAGGTGAGGATCGCGATCGGCTCCGACCACGCCGGTTTCCACCTCAAGTCAGACCTGGCCGCCAGACTCGCCGGCCAGGGGCACGAGGTCCTCGACACCGGCCCCTTCGACGGTTCGCCGGTCGACTATCCCGACCGTGCGGGGCCCGTCTGCGAAGCCGTGCTCGAAGGAAGAGCCGAGCGCGGAGTGCTCGTCTGCAAGACCGGCATAGGAATGAGCATCGCCGCCAACAGGCGGCGCGGCATCAGGGCCGCGCTGTGCCTCTGCACGACAATGGCGGACATGGCCCGGAGACACAACGACGCCAACGTGCTCGTCCTGGGCGCCGGGCTCACGGCGCCCTTCCTCGCGTACGAGATCCTCGAGGCGTTCCTCGCCGGCGCGTTCGAAGGCGGGCGGCACGCCGGGCGGGTCGAGAAGCTGGACTGCCAGAACGGCTGAGCCGGGAGACCGCCTGTCGTGATAGACGTCATCTGCGGAGCCCGTCCTAACTTCATGAAGGTGGACCCGATACTGCGCAGCCTGCCGGAGGGGATCGCGGCCAGGCTCGTCCATACGGGCCAGCACTACGACCACGGGATGTCGCAGGCGTTCTTCGACGACCTGGGCCTCCCCGTGCCCGACCTCAATCTGGAGGTCGGCTCGGCGAGCGTAACCAGACAGACCGCCATGGTCATGGAGCGCTACGAGGAAGTTCTCTCCGGCACGAAGACGCCCGAGGCGGCGGTAGTGGTCGGAGACGTCAACTCCACACTGGCCTGCTCTCTGGTCGCGGCGAGGCTCGGGATCCCCGTCGTGCACGTCGAGGCCGGCCTCCGCAGCTTCGATCGGACGATGCCGGAGGAGATAAACAGGGTCCTCACAGATCAGCTCTCCGACCTCCTCCTGATCACGAGCCCCGAGGCCCGCCGGAACCTGGTCGCGGAAGGCAGGCCGCCCGATGCCATCGTGATGGTCGGCAATCCCATGATAGACACACTCCTCAGACTCCTTCCGCGCGCAGTCGAGCAGCATCCCGCTCCGAGTGATCCCTACGGTCTGGTCACGCTGCACAGGCCCTCGAACGTGGACCATCCCGGCAGACTCGCAGCGATGCTCGACGAGCTGGGGTCCCTCAGCGGAACGAGATTCCTGTTCCCCGCGCACCCGCGAACGATGAAGGGGATCGAGGCGTGGGGCCTGGCCTCCAGGGTGCCAGGGAATGTGGATCTCTTGGAGCCGATGGGCTACCTGGAGTTCATTTCGCTCGAGAAGTCCGCCTCGGTGGTGATCACCGACTCCGGAGGCGTCCAGGAGGAGACGACCGTGCTCGGCGTCCCCTGCGTCACCGTAAGAGGGAACACGGAACGGCCGATCACCGTGACTGCCGGCACGAACGCCCTCTGCCCCGATCCCTCCGGCCTGGCGCAGGCTGTTCAGGAGAGGGTCGCCGCAAGACCCGCCTCGCCCCCCTCCATACCATTCTGGGACGGCTCGGCCGGCCCCAGGATAGCATCTGCGATAAGGAGCTTCCTCGAATGCAGGAGATGAAGACCTTCTCTGTGCTCCGCGCCATTCCGGCTCTTGTTCTCTCGGCTGCGGCGGCCTGCGGCGGAGGCGGCGCGCCTTCGGCGGCCGATCCGTCCGTGCAGAGGTTCGCCGTGTCTCTTCAGGGCGAGGACATCGGATACATGGAGATCAGGCTGGAGCCCATCGGGGAGGATTCGCTCCTGCTCACCGAAGAGACCATGTGGGACCTCGTTCTCATGGGGAACCGCAGGCAGGTCGAGATGACCCTCGAAGCCAGGACGGACAGCACCCTCGATCTCGGCAGCCTCGATTTCAGCCTGTCCGACGGTCAGGCGACGATCAGCTCGAGGACGGTAAGGACCGGCGGCACTCTGACCACCGTTCTCAGCTCGGCGGGCAGGGAGATGACCAGCTCGGCGGAGTTCGAAGGCGACTATCTTCCGGCCGTCGTCGATCTGGCCTGCGCGGGGATGGCCTGGACGGAGGGGCAGGAGAGGATCTTCCCCTCGTTCGACCCGGCCTCCGGCACCGTGGACAGGGCCGAGGTGACCTGCCTGGGGCTGGCGGATGCCGTGCTGCTGGGCGACACGGTTCCGGCCGTGCGCCTCGAGATAAGACAGCTCGGCACGACCACGGAGGTCTGGGTCTCCGAGGGCCAGATCCTCAGCGAGGAGGATCCGGGCCTGGGGATGCTGATGACGAGGGTTCCCCCGGGTCAGGGCGGAGACGTGTACAGCAGCAGGGACCTCTACCAGGTCTTCGCGGTCTCCTCGACGCCGGTCTCGAATCCGAGGACTCTCGGGAAGAGGGTATTCAGACTGGAGGGCGATGTCGACTGGTCGCGCTTCCAGCTTTCCTATCCGCCCGTCCAGACGGCCTCTGGAACGGTCGTCTCGATAACGGCGCAGATCCCCGACACAGTGGCGCCCTTCCCGGTTCCTGCCGAGGACTGGATGCTGCCCTGGCTGGAGGACGACCCGATGATCCAGTCGTCCGATCCGTCCGTGAAGAATCTCGCTGACAGCCTCACGA
>CAZMTK010000021.1:0-23297 GCA_964569245.1 uncultured bacterium
CCAAGGCCGGAAGATGCTTCTCCCGCACCCCCCGCGACATGCCCCGGGGCAACGGGAGGTAGGAACATCGAGAGAGGTAGCTCAGATCATCAGCAGAACTATTGGAAGGGAGGATGCAATGGCTGACAAGCTGGCACTGAAAGAGGTAAAGTGTTCGAACTGCGGGGCTGACGTTCAGTATCTTCCGGGGCTCGAAGTAACTGTGTGTGGTTATTGCGGGTCCAGGTTCGCTGTTGATACCCGTCCGATCGATGTTTCCGTCGAAGCCCCAGATCTTATTGCACCATTTGCTGTGAATCGAGACAGGTTTCTTGCCTCCATTCGTGCCTGGCTCAGTGATGGAGACTATACGCCTGATGACGTGTTGACGGCTGAGATCGAAACGAAGGGTACATACCTTCCCTTCTACGCATGGAGTGGTGAGTACAAGGCTGACTGGTTTGCTTCCTCCGGATATGACAGACAGGAAGAGTACCTCGGGATGCAGGACGGCAAGCTCGTAAAGAAGCGCCGCACCGTGACAGACTGGAGACCCAGCAACGGAGTCATCAACGGTAAGTATTTGGTCTACACTCTTGCTTCTGATGCCATCCCTCAGGAGCTCGCCCAGTTCTGCGAAGAGACCCCTCCCTCGTCAGCAATATCGTTCGACCCCAAGCAGATCACCGGCTACACACTGGAGCCATTCGAGAGAGACAAAACCGAGTTCATGACACGAGTTGAGCAGGAAGTCGATGCAATTGCCAAGATGAAGGCCTCGCCTCTTGTTCCCGGAGACAGGAGTAAGGACCTCATCTGCACTACCAAGCTCGAATCCCAGAACTGCAACCGCGTGTATCTTCCTTTCTGGATCACCACATTTGTTTATTCGGGCAAGCCATTTCGCTGCATAGTGGATGGGCTGAACGAGAAGAGGATCATTGGCCAACGCCCACAAGATCCAGACAGGATAAAGAAAGCGAAAAAACTGCTCCTCCCAGGTAAATTGGCACTGATCGCTTCCGGAGTAGCATTGGTTGTGCCTCCAATGCTCGGGATGCAGATGATGGTTGGAGCACATAAATGGATCGTTTTCGGCCTGCTGGGAGCGACAGTGCTCCTCTGGATTGCAGGCTCCATCGCAAAGTCGGTGATGCTTGCCAGATCGCGGAAACTGCGCCAGCAGCTTCTCGCTCAGATGAACAAGTAGAGCCCCACCCGAAGCTAGAGGAGCAGGCTCCGGAGCCTGCTCCTCTTCATTGAATCATGAGCTGCTCAACGCTTCTTAACAATCGCCCTAAGCCTCTCCAGGTCCTCCACTTCCTTATGCTTCTTGTGAAAGATCTCGATCAGGAGAACCTCGTTCGACTCCGGCAGCCATTGCAGCACGATCCTGATGCCTGACTTCGCACCGGTGCCCTTCAGCGACCTGCAAGCGAACTTCTTTGCAACGGAGAAACCGCAGCCGCTGATCTCTCTGGCGCTTACCGGAAAGAAGCCAGGGCTTCGGGGGGATGCTCGCCGCAGGCGAGCAGCCGCACCTGGGTGGAGATGAAAACGGAGAGGTCCTCTTCAAGAGTCCGATAGGAGCGCAGCAGGCGCTTCATGTCAGCATCGAAGCATGCCAGCCCCGCAACTCCGGGCTCGGGCAGGGATGAGGGGCTCTTCGAGGAGGGAGGCATCTATTCCTCCCCGTAGTCCCTCACCGAGTAGGGGGGAAGGCGATAGAAGACGCTCTCATAGGCAATCGGCTCTCCGGGCTTCGTAACCTTCCAGGGCACGTCGCCGTGCGAGTACTCGCTGATCTGGGTTGCGTTCATCTCCCCCAGCCTGCAGAGAACTTCGTTGACTGTTTCCAGCTCCCGGGCCGTGAGGGCTCCGAGGTCGGCAGAGCGGCGAGGCAGATACTTGGTCTGAGGGTAGGCGAAGTAATCGCTGCTAACCCTTTCCAGGTCGCCGTCGCGGATCATCTGCCCGATGATCTGCTTGAAGCTGGCCGGCGTGGGCCCGTGGTGGTTGCGAATGTACTCAGCACCAGTGAGCTGTTCCTCGTACTTCTCGAAGTGGTCGAAGTCGGCAAAGTAGAGCAGCTTGTAGATGACCGTCTCGCCGACGTGCGGGCGCGCCCCCACCTTCTCGAGGATGTAGAGCAGAACTTCCCTGAACTTGGCCGCGTTGCGTGCAGGCACGCTGATGCGAACCGGCTCCTTCGGTGCCGTGCGGGCCTCCTCGCAGAGCTTCACTTCGACGGGCTCGCCAGGCTCGAGGAACTGCTCGACGGTCAGGTTGAACAGCCTGGCGGCGGCTACCAGCTCCTCGGCGGAGAGCTTCCGGGTGCCTGCCTCCACCTGCACCAGCGCGGTCCTCTGCATGCCCAGCTTCTCGGCAAGCTGCCGCTGGGTGAGCCCCACGGTCTCTCGCAGGGATCGCACCCTCGCACCGACAGCGGTAGGGTCCATTTCCAGCCTCCTCTCGCTCTCGATGAAGATGCGTATGATATGCAGACATGTCAATGTTGTATTTTCATACCTTCACTGCTGGTCCTTGAATGATGGGAGCCGGGTAACCGTAGCCTTGGGAGCAAACAACCCCCTCACTCTTCCAGCAGCGCCTCGATCTCTTCCTCCGAGAACGGTTTCAGGTCGTTTCGGTCGATGCCCACGTCGATCAGCCTCGCCGAGGGCGGGGGTGGCATGCCCGGGGCATGCAGGGTGCTGCACAGAAGGGGCAGCTCGGGGCTCACCGCCGCATAGCCCGGGTCGTGCGCCAGCATCACACTCCGCCCCGCCAGCTCCATTGTCAGGAACGGCATGATCGGCCGGAAACACAGGTAGCGGTTGAAGCGCTTCACGAACGACTCGTCGTCGTGTCCTGCCATGACCAGCGCCCGCCGGATGTCGAGGTCGATCCGGCACAGGCTCTGGATTCTTGCCTGGAGCTCGTTCCTGTTGTCAAAGCCGTACCCTGCTCTGCTTGCATATCCAGTGGGCTTGTCGCTCTCGCTGTACAGGCCCCCCACTATGTACAGCAAGTCACCCGGCTTCAGAGCGGCATTGATGCTGTCGGCTATCAGCTCGTCGGCATTCGCAGGCCTGCCGCACCTCTTGCGCACCGCCGGGTCGGTGAAGTGCAGGTCGGCCGTGAAGTAGCGCTTCATCGGGGCGTCACCCCCGCTTCCCAGCGGTTGCAGATGCGGCGCGCCGGGGGCCGCAGGAGCCCCCGGCATGCGCGCCCGGCCTCACGCCGTCACTCCGAAGCCTATGCCGCTCTTCGGGGCTTCCCCGTCCGCCGCGATCTTCTCCACGCGCGCGGCTTCCCTCAGGTGCCGCATGGACACAGGCACGCCGTCGGCCGCGGCCTCGTAGGCCGCCTTGAGCACGGCGCTCCTGATCAGCCCGCCCGTGAACTCCAGTTCCCCAGCCAGGGCGTCCAGATCTACGTCGCCGGCAAGCGGCACTGAAGGGGGAAGGAGCTTCCTCCACAGGGAGGCCCGCGCCTTCGCGTCGGGCACGGGGAAGACCAGCTTCCACCTGATGCGGCGCTCGAACGCCGGGTCGAGGCGGAGGGCCAGGTTCGTGGTGAGGATCACTATGCCCGTGTAGTCCTCCATCTCTTTCAGCAGAGTGTTGATGTGGCTGTTGATGTAGTAGCTGCCATGCTCCGCCGCGTCCACCCTTGCGGCGAACAGCGCGTCGGCCTCGTCGAACACCAGCACGTCACCCGAGGCCGCCGACAGCCTGAAGACTTCGGCGATGTGCTTCTCGGTCTCGCCGACGTACTTGTCCATTATGCCCGCGATGCGCACCACGCGCATGGATCTGTCGAGCTCGCCGGCTATCGCCTCGGCGGTGAGCGTCTTGCCCGTGCCGCTGGGGCCGGAGAACAGGGCCGAGATGCTGCGGCCCGTTCCATACACCTCCCCCATGCCCCACTTCTCGAAAACCGTCTCCCTCGCCTTCACCGCCTTGATGATCTGCGATACCTGAAGCTTCAGAGCTTCGGAGAGAACCACGCTATCCAGACGGGCCTTCGGCCTGGTGACACAGGATGGGCTGTCTTCGCTCATGTCCCTCCTGAACCTCCAACCGTGCCTGCCCTCGGAGCCCTCTCCAGGCAGCAGGTCTCCGTTGTGGAGGGCCCTGTCCTCCCTGCGCAGCGAAACCCTCCGGCAGGCGCTCTTCACCAGGCCCTTCAGAGCCTTCTCGCACAGCTCCAGCCTCCCGGCCACCCTCGCCGCGTCGAAATCAGGGGCCAGTTCCACACCATCGGGGATGGCCTGCCTGATGATCTCGGCCCTTCGCTCGGGGCCCGGCACCGGGATCTGCAGAACGTGACCGACCAGCCTGCCCAGCGGGCCGCCCAGGCCCGGAAGGGAATCCGCCAGAAGGATCACCGTGCCACCGAAACCGGCCAGCTCCTCGGCGAAGCCCGTGGCGAGTAAGTCGTCAGGGTCGTCGTCCATCAGGCGCTCGGCGCTTACGAAGCAGGGAACGGCGTTCTGCAGCCTCGCCAGGCCCAGTGTGCGGGCAAGATCCTCCGGCTCGTCGTACTCATGCCGCAGATATGGGAGGGTCCTGATGCTGCAGAGGTTCCTTCCCAGCATGCCTGCAAGGGCCCTGGCGGCGTCCAGGGCGCCCGACCCCGCCGGCCCCCACATGAGGATGATGCCGGGCTCGGAGTACTCGCCCGGCTCGGAGGTTTCCAGCATCTCGATCCGCTGCCTCTCGTGCGCGGCCACGCTCTCCAGCTCCTGAACCAGCTCGGGCGGGAGGTCGAGAGATGCGAGGTCTCCGGGGGCATCGAAAACCTTGCAGGTCTTGTCCGCCGAGATCTGAACCCGGCCGTAGCCCATGACCATGTTGCTGATGACCAGGGGCACCTCCGGGACAACCCTCAGGAAGTCGCTCTCGCTGAAGCTGCGCCAGCTGGTGCGGCTGCCTACGGTCATCAGCCCGCATGCCGCAAGCCTCGACGATGGCGTGAAAACGCTTCGAGCCCTTACCGCGTCCCATCCCGCAAGCGCCGCCAGCTTCAGCAGGGCCCTCACACTGCAGTCACCGCACGAGGTCGCGGCATCCATCAGGCTCTCGAAACCGCGCCTCGACCTGTAGGCGATGACCAGCATCAGAACGGTCTCCTCCAGGTCGTCCAGCCCCAGCTGGCGTGAAAGCCTCACAAGGGGAAGGTCGACCTCCGGCCTCTGGTCGAGCGTGGCATCGACCCTCTTCCTCAGCCTGACCGACTCGTGGTGGAAGGCCTTCACGGCTGCGGGATCGGGCGGGGTCTCGGGTTCGGTGCCTTCGAGCTTCTCGGCCATCAGAATCTCGGAGTAGCTGGACTTGCTCCGGTGCTCCTCCACACGCTCGCCTCGCAGCCAGCACAGCTTCTCCAGAACCGAGAAGTACTCCTCCAGGAACTCTGCATTGCTATCGAACGGTCTTGATGTGTTGTTTGCGGCTTTGTCCTCCTCTCGTTTGTTCATGCGGCTCCCCCTTTCTCTACTGGTCCAGCTCGGTCTCGCTCGCCCAGAGCAGGTGCTCCATCGTAATCCTCTCCCCCCTGTCCGCGGCGCGAAGCGCCGCCCGTCTTGCCGCGCTTCTGATCCTCCCGCCCGCCATCTCGAAGCGCCCGGCGAGGGCATGGAAGTCCACGTCGTCGGCCACCGGGGCCTCCGGCGGGAAGCACTTCCTCCAGATCGCCTCCCTGGCCGTGCTGTCGGGCTCGGGGAACTCGATTCTCCAGCCCAGGAGCCTCGCTATCTCGCGGTCGGGCTCGAACAGCAGGGTTTCGGACAGGATCACGATCCCCGCGAAGCTCCTGATGCCCCCGGCTGTCTTCAGGATGTTGGAGCGGTCGCCGAAGCCGGGGAACGGTCTGCAGGATGCCGGCGGCACGGCCAGCAGGCGTGCGTCCTCCACCAGCAGCACCTCGCCGCCCTCGGCCGAAGCGCGAAGCATCCGTGCGATGCCCTCGTCCATCTCGCCGTCGCGGGTGTTGCGCAGATCGAGCATGCTCTCCACCCGGAAGGGCATTCCCAGCTCGCCCGCGATCGCCCGGGCCGCGGCAGCCTTGCCCGTGCCCTCGGGGCCGGTGAAGAGGGCTGCGATGCCCGACCCCGGCTCCTCCAGCCTTCCCATGCCCCAGGTGCCCATCACCTCGCTCCTCCTCCTTATGAAGGCCACGATTTCGTACAGCTTCTCGTGCAGGCTCGTGGGGAGGACCAGGTCGTCCAGGCGGATCTCAGGAACGGTTGCCGAGGCGGTGCTTCCCAATTCCCAGGGCTCTGATGAAGGGCCCCCGGGCGGAACGAAGTCGCTAGTCAGGAGGGCCCGCCGGCCCGGTGGGCGCGAGGCCGCCTTCCTGAGGGCGCGGATCACGGCCTTCCTGACGCACCGAACCGGGCTCTTCGTCATCGCAGCGGCCGCGTTCAGGTCGAGTGTCGGCGCACGCTCGACGGAACCTGGGATCATCCTGTCGATGAGGGCCGCCCGCTCGCGAGCTGTCAGCGGGTGGAACTCGACCACGATGTCGGCCGAGTGCGCCATCACGCCGTCGAGGCGCGCCGAGTCGCTCACCGAGAAGACCACCGCCCCTCCGCACCGGCTGTCCAGGATGTCCAGCAGGGCCTCCTGGTCGAACCTCCCGTTCGGCGTGTCGGCGAACAGCCAGTCCGCATTCGTGATGAAAGGGATGGCGCTGCTCGAGCAGGCAAGCGAGGCGAGGGCCCCCAGCGTCGCGATCGGCTCGCCGTGGGACCTGGCTATCTCCGAGGCGTCGATGCGGAGCAGGTTCTTCCCCGCCATCGAGGCTGCGGCCTCGGCGGCCGACCGCCGGCCGGTGCCCGTCCGCCCCCGGAACACGACAAGGAGGGGGCTCTTCGAGAACCCTCCGGAGCCTCCCCCGGGCTCGCACTCAGGCGGGCCTTCCATGCAGCACTCTGCGATCGCCCGCAGCGCTGCCGCCTTCTGCTCGCCGAGAACCAGATCCTCCGGCTTCAGGGATGGTATCACGAGGCGCGGGTTGCCTGCGGCATCGTCCAGCCCGAGCCCCGGGTTGCAGATGAGGTTCTGTATCTCCAGCGGCATCTCCAGGGGCTCCGTCATGAAGTCCGCCTCGGTCTCGAACAGCCGGCTGTCGCCCCTCCAGCAGATCAGCCTCGAGTCGATCAGGCGGGATGGAGAGAGGAAGGAGGCCCGTGCCTCGGCGATCTCGGCCAGGCTGCTGCAGAAGACCGTGCAGAAGCTCTGCACGCACGGAGAAGGCGTGCCTGCCGCATCCTCGAAGAGCTGCCTGAAGCCCGCATCGTCGGACAGGAGGAACATCGCCGCCAGGATGTCCTTCTCGATGGCAGTGAGGCCGTTCGAGCGCGCAAGCTCCTCCAGGGGAAGACCGGGCTTCCCTCTGCGCAGGGTCGCCTGTACCCTCGCCGGAAAGGCGCGATTGCGCTTCTCCCAGTCGCCGGGCTCCACAGGCGTGCCCTGTGGCGTCAGGCAGGACGTGACGGTGCCTTCGAGCTGCTCGGCCGTCTCCCCGGGTCGGGTTGACGGGGTTCTCCTGCCGAGAAGCTTGGACAGTCTGCCTCTCAGGATGAATCCGTACTCTTCGAGGTACTCCGTGTTGGAATGGAAGGGTGTGATCGGGGCGGGTCCTTCGAGTTCGCTCATCGAGCCTCCTTTGCTGCGTAGCTTTCTTGAGCATTGCGCTTGCCAGAACAGGATGATCGGCATAATGCAATGCACCGCAACTCTTAACGGAAATCCTCTTCCTCGGCCGCACGCCGGAGGCCGTCAGATGCATGATCACTGGCTGATGTCGATCCATCAGAAATCAATGCAGCTCAAGCTGGTCGAGATTGAATGTAAATACACCTGAATATATCACTAAATATTATCATTCAGCATAAATACTTATGTTTATCGCCATTATCAGTGCAAGTGTCGTGCGCGCCATCATTCCTTTGATGGGCGCCTGTACCGATTATTCCTTGTATGGTGATCAGCCGTCGGGGTGAATCGGCTCTTCTAATATAAGCTATGAATGAAGATTTGTCAAGTCATCGAGCCGGGTTTCCGTGCGGAAAGCGGGCCTTGTTGTGTTGTCGAGCCGGACGGAAGGGCATCTTCCCAGACAGCAGGCTTGACAATGATAGGCTATAATATTATATTATGCGTATGAAACACTCCTTCTTGTCGCTCGATACCTGCTTCTTCATTTCCGGAAGCTTCATTTTCTGACGATCAATCCAGGCGGCTTCAGTTACTGACGGCCGTCAGTCACTGAAAGTACAAAACTGATGGCTCGTCGCCATGAACAAGCCATGAAACCACGAAAGGAGGAATAAATGAAGTAAAGTAGCTTGGAACCTGAGATGCTCTCTCTAACAATGCCCGGCCATGAACCCCGGGCGGAAGGATGGTGCAGCATGAACGAATCTGATCAAAGAACGCTGGTCGAGTTTCTGGAGTGTCCTGTGTCCGAAACGGAGGTGGTGCTGGAGAAGTTCGCAGCCCTGCCCGGTGCAGTGAGAGGCGGAAGCGGAAACGAAGCTTTCGTGTACGTGCCCGGCAGCAGGGAAGACAGGGTGGTGCTGGTTGCCCATGCCGACACCGTGAGCTGCGGCCTGCACAGGGGCAGGCCCGACTCTCCGGTCGAGGAGAAGAACGGCGTCGTGAGACGCACGGGATGGCGGGAAGTGCTGGGAGCCGACGACAGGGCCGGCTGCGCCATCCTCTGGCTGTTGAGGGATAGCGGCCACTCCCTGCTCGTCACTACGGGCGAGGAGGTCGGCGCCAGGGGAGCCTCCCTGCTGATGAGGTCGTACCCCGAGCTGGCAAGGGAGCTGAACCACTCCCACAGCTTCATGGTGGAGCTCGACAGGCGCAACGCAGGCGACCTGAAGCGCTACTATGCAGGCACCGAGGAGTTCCTGGCGTACGTCGAGAGCTGCATGAAGGGCTTCAGGCGCGCCCTGAGGGCCGACGGTTCGGAGGACCGGGGCAGCTCCACCGACATCACCGTCCTCTGCCGCGACGTGTGCGGTGTGAACATCAGCGTGGGGTACCACAAGGAGCACACCGCCGGCGAGTACCTGGTGCTCGCCCAGTGGCAGAACACGCTGGACAGGGTGAGGGAGTGGCTCGCGACTCCCTGCCTGCCCCGCTTCCCCCTCGTCGGGGCATCCCGGTAACGGAGGCAACTGCATGTGGCTGCTCACGGACATCGGGTTCTTCAGCATCGTGCGGAAGCCCTGGGATGTGGATGCAGGAACCCTGACCGTGCGCGCCCGGGTGAGGGCGGACCTCGAAGCCCTGAAGGTCCGCCATCTCCCCGGGGCGACGGCGATCGAGGAGGATCCCGAGGCCGACTACCGCTTCAGGCTGCGCGCAGGCGAAGTCGAGCTTGGAGAGGCAGTCGCGCGCATCACCCGGGGGATAGGCTACGACAACTTCAAGGCCCGGGTGGGCCGGCGCCAGGGAGTCAGGCGGCACGACATCTATTTCGAGGTCTGGTTCGCGCTCAAGCAGCTTGCCGGAATCGATAGCCCCGGCGGCGGGCATGATTGAAGCGGCACATGGTTCCGGCTGCGAAGACCCACCCGGCCTCCCCCGGCTGGTCGCCCCGGAAGGATCTGATGGCGGAGTCTGGGCATCGCAAGCATCGATGCCTGTGGGCAGGCTGCATAACCGAAAGAAGGCAGGCAAGGCATGACGGAGGAGCGGGCGGCGGAGCATAGGAAAGCACAGGAGATCTCGGTCACGGTGGACGGCGTGGAGGTCAGGGGCGTGATCACGCACCGGTCGGCCTCGGACATCGACGTGAGCATCACCAGCCCCTACCGAAACATCAGCGGGGGCCTGCACATCATGTACCTGGCCAGTGCGGTCTTCTCTTTCGAGGGGCAGTACGGGGATGAAAGGGCCGAAGACACTCTCCGGAGCATCTACCGCATCGGTCGCTTCGTCGAGCAGGAGCTTCCCGGGCTGAGGGAACGGTATGCAGCGGTCATGGCTGAGATCGACCGGCTCAACATCAGCGACGTGCGGGAGAGCCAGTGGAAGCGGAGGCTCGAGCTGAGGGCTCTTCTCAGGCGCGGGGAGATCGATGCAAGGAGCTACCAGAAGGAGCTGGCCGGCATCAGGAAGGTCATGAGGAGCTGCGAAGACCAGGCGGACGGGTTGATAAGGCAGTTCTTCGACGAGAACTTCCCGATGATCGTTCCCGGGGCGCCCTGCTGGGGCACGGCTGGTGACGTGAGGGCGATCCTCGAAGGCCGGGCCGGGCTGCTCGCCGATACCGGCGAGGCAGCGACCGAGCGGCGCACGGAAGATTCGGATGCGCAGGACTGACCCTGCAGTGAAGCAGCAGGCCGGTTAGGCGGCATCTCGAGTGAAGAGCGGCAGATCCTATGATGATGATCACGCGTGCCTGTACTCAGGAGTTCTGATTTTCAGCTGAACTCAGTTTCTATGCTGATTCGAAGGCCTTCAGTCCACTCCGGGTTAGTTATCCGCAGCCGCTGTCTCCAGCGGGGGCTGTTGCCCGGATTCACCTTCTAGCCGGGTCAGGCAGCGTGTGCGATCCGGGAGGTTCTCCAGAATTCTTCTTTCCGCATCTGCGAGAGCAGAGATGAACTCCTGCTCCCTGCCGTCTATCTCGTAGTAGAAGGATCCTGGGAACCTGGAGTGCTTCTTGCGAAGAGGCTGCAGTTGCTGAAGAAGTTCATCAAGGATGGCTTGAGCAAGAGCGCCGTTGTTGAGAGCAACGCCTACATCCGGAACAATCCATTTCGGCACTATCTCGACTTCGCCTTCAGGGGAGATCAAGGCTAGGGTTGGTCTCCAAAGCATGTCCGAACGCGTTCCTTCACGGATCTTGATCGCAAGGCTGCGGGCTGAGTTCGATAGCCTGAAGCCATGCTTTGCTGCCAGTTCCAGAATCTTCTCAACTGATGCACGGCGCTCCTGTGGAAGCTGCCCCAGAAGCAGGGGCTTAGCCAAGCTGAGAAGCCGGCTCCGATGGCTGACAGAACGCTCAAGGGCTGACAGAACCCCCTCGCGCTGTTCCGGAGCCAGCGGAGTTCTGTATCTTGAAAGAACTGCATCTAGGCCGGGATTATCCGATGCCTGGCTGGCTGGTTCAGGCTTTCCGAAGAGCTTCTTTTTCGGGAACTTGGGAGCCTTGAAGTAGCGAACCCTTGAATCCCAGGGTTCATCGGACTTCTCAAACTCGTATCCGACATCTCGAAGCTTTTCCGACGAAAGCGCAGCTTCTTCTTCCTTCTTCTGGGCATGCGCTGTGGATGAAGGCCTGTAGTCCAGGATGCTAAGTGTCTCCTCGCCGTAGAAGTGCTGGAAGTACCACTCAGAAACCGTGCATAGAGCCTCGAGACAGACTATGGCATCCCTCGGTACTGGCGGGTGAGCATCCGGACCTTGATCGTGAGATGCATAGTTGCCGAAATGCTGGATGTTCCTCAGATGCATGACAATGGTTTCAGGTACTTCCTCATGCTTCCCGAGATCATGTATCAGCGTGTCCAGTTCACGGTCTAGCATTCTTCGGTCAAGTTCAGCGCTGATCTGCTGATGGATGCGCTTCACAAGCGCTTCTGCTGCAATGCGAAACTTGTAGAGAGATGCCCCAGGATCAGTTTGCATGTACTGAAAGCCCTGAAAGGCAGGCAAGCCGATGTAGTCCAAGTCGCTCTCCATCTGGCTGATGTCCTTCTGGATGATGCTGAGAGGCGACAGATGGTTCATGGGCGGTCCTTCTTCTTAGGAAGCGTCAATGGAGCAGGGTGGGGTAAAACCATCCACCCATGTGAGGGGCTGAACCCTGATCTTTGCATCTGAATCCACCTCGCTGCGTCGATTGAATAAGCTTCGGTGTCTCGAACTGCGGAAGCATGAGGTCTGTTCAGCTCTCATGGTCATGCTGAAAAATGAACACGAATCATTGCCGGGGCAATGTCTGAGTTTTCGCTCTTGCAGATCGCTGCGCAAGCTTGCCTCCTTCTGCTGCTTCGCTGACGGTTCCCCGTCACTATCTGACGGCACGCACCTCCGCGCGGAACCAGCCTCGCCGCCGCTGATCTGCCGCGGAAGCGCTCCAGTATAGCCTTCCCTCCCATTCCCCCGCTCCTGGCACCCGCCTTGCTCGTATCTCGAGTGAGCACGAAGGGAGATAGATGAAACTGCTCGATTGGAACGATTACGAAATGGAAGTCGCAGAAGGCAGGAATGGGGTGCTGGCCGCCTGCTTTCACCACCGCAACCTGATCCAGCGCTCTGCAGTCGGAGAGTCCGCCGAGATCATCCAGAAGCTGGTCAGGAGCAATCACCTCTCCGACTTCCACCGCAGGGATCACGCGAGGCTGACCGAGGCCCTGGGGTTCTACTGCGAACTGCAGTCGCTTGACAGCGAGGACGCCATCACCTGGTCGGTCGCCGGCACCGTGGCCCACTGCGACGAGGCAGTGCGCGTGGCATGGACGCGCGAGCTGTTCGCCCTGCTCGACCTGCCCTCGAAGGAGCCTGAGCACAGCGAGATCGCCCTCTGGAGGAGAGTGACGCACCCTCAGTGCCTGCACGATCATGGCCCCGAGATAGACTTCTCGGTAATCACCGAAGACACCGTGCTGCTCGTCGAATGCAAGTGGACGGGAGAGGTCGAGAAGAACCAGGGCCGCTTCAAGGACAAGGACCAGATCGAGATGCGCCTGATGTTCCTCCAGAAGTACGGCCGCACTATCACCACCCTCGGGAAGAACACGAATCTGCCCGAGTACAAGAACCTCGCCGTTCTCCTGCTGACCCCGAGGCAGACGCCGATCGAGGACAAGTGGCTGGCCGAGGGCATCGACACCCGCACCGTGACCTGGGAGCAGGTCTGCTCGATGAAGTCTCACCCGTGGGCCGACGAGGTCTTCCTGTACTACCGCTGGAAGCACGGCCACACACGCTGGAAGGTGCGCGCCCGATGATTAGGCTGGCAGATCCCGATGGCTCGTTCTTCGAGCTGGACGCAGCGGGCTACCAGTACTCTGCCGATGTCGAGAGCCCCCTCCCGGAGATGGACCTGAACTGGCTCGAGGTGCGCATCCGTGCGAGAACCCCCGAGGGGCTCCAGTGGCAGGCCACCGACCCCTGCCTCCTCACCTAGGAGCTGGAGGAGCTGGCCCGCTGGCTCGAGATGCACTCCTACGACGACAAGGCCTTCCCGTTCATGGATTTCACGGAGCCATGCCTGTCGCTCGACGTTCAGCACCAGGGCCGCGCCAGCCGGACGGCCGTTCTGCAGGTTCAGCTGGCCTGCGAGCTGGCCCCGCCCGATACCGCAGGGGAGCGGAGCGCTGACGTAGTCCTGCGCTTCGTCGTCAGCGACGACGATCTGACCGCAGCGGCACTGGGTTGCCGGGCTCTGTGCGCCCGCTTCCCACGCCGGTCTGCCGTCCAGGCCCGGGACGGAGGTCGCTGATGGCATTAGATGCCGAGTTTCTCGACTGCTGTGGGGAGCCCACGCTGGAGGTCGCGAAGCGGCTCTCCACCGACGACCACGACAGCCGTAGCCTCCTGAGATGCACAAGCTGTGGGACCTGGTGGCTGCACCGCTTCTACGAGTACATCCGCTTCGACGTCGATCTACCTGACGACCAGATCATCTGGTACGTCCGCCTGACCGAGGAGAAGGGGCAGGCAATCCAAGCCGCGCAGTCGCCCGTCAGCCTGTCATTCCTCGCCTGTCGGCCCTGCTTCAGGCAGGACGAGCGGGGCGTAATGAAGAAGACCGGAATGCCCTGGCCTTGATGCCCTGACATTCGCCTTCAGAGAAGCCCGGCAAAGGCAGCACAGGAGCCTGGGGGTCTCTGGCCCGCCGCACCTCTGAGTACCGCTCGCACCGGAGGGACGACCTCTCATTCAAACAGGAAGACCGCGAGCACCCGGACGATCCTGGGAAGAAGAAGTAGCGAAGCCTGAACAAAGCCTGCTGCGCGCCTCGCAGGTGCGCCGCAGCGGAAGGGGGGAGACAGTGGAAAAGCTGGAGAAAAGGCGGTACTCGTACAGGGAGCTGAGGAGGATGGCCGAGGCCGGGCATGCCGAGGCGCAGAACGAGGTGGGCATCTTCCTGATGACGGGAGCGGAAGGGGTGACCCCCGATCCCGCGGAGGCTGTCGAATGGTTCAGGAAGTCGGCGGCCCAGGGCGTTCCCCAGGCCATGTCCTGCCTCGGCAAGGCTTACATGGAGGGCATCGGCGTGCCTCGGGACGAGCAGCAAGCCCACGACTGGCTGATGAAGTCGGCCGAGCTGGGCTGCAGCGGGGCGATGCTCAATCTCGGTGATCTGTTCCTGGGGGAAACGACGATCAAGAGCGTGGACAAGGCAATCTACTGGTACGAGAGAGCTGTCGACGCCGGAAACGCAGATGCCATGCACTCGGTGGCCGAGCTTTACCTTGGCAGGTGGGACGGGCCGAGGAATCCCGAGATGGCAATGAAGCGCTACCGCCAGGCTGCCGAGCTGGGCAATCCGAGCTCGATGTACATCCTCGCGTCACACCTCCGCGAAGGCGACCTCCTGCCGAAGGACGAGAAGGAAGCCGCGCTCTGGTTCGACAAGGCCGCCCAGGCCGGCTTCCCGATCATGAAGGAGGATGCAGAGTTCATCATCAGGCACCTGCCTGATCTGTGAGCTTGCAGGCCGGGTATGCGCTGACCGAGCGAACGGTCAGTGCGATTACGATACGCCGGCAGCTCTATTCCACCCTCAGCGGCACCGCCATGCCCGACACCGGGCAGTGGATGAAGCAGGCCGCCACCTTCCTGCCGGTGGCGGCCTCCAGCATCTGCCGGTAGGCGTCGAGCTGGCCGGCGTAGCCGGCGATCTCCCTGAGCGCGATGTCGCGTGCACCGGGGAACGTCTTGTGGTCAATGATCACCAGCTTGTCGCCCAGGTCCAGCACCAGGTCGGCAGTGCCGGTCATCATGCTGCCCCGATCTGTCTTCATCTGCATAGGAAGCTCTCTCGAGGCCTTTGCTCCCGGCCAGGTCGACTCGATCCACTTCCAAAGCCTGTCGGCCATCTCCAGCAGGTTGCCGGCCGGCAGGGCTGAAGCGACCGCCCAGCCATCCAGCAAGCGCTTTGCGATCGTCTCTCGCAGCTCGCGCGGGTACTTCTGTCTGTCTGCTGCGAAGAACCCGTGCACGGCGTTGCCCAGGTCGGCCCAGACCGGAGTTCCCGTGACCCTGAAGGGGTCGCCTAATATCACGGGCTCACCCGTGGTGCCTGTGACCTTCATGCCGGAGGGGTATACGAGAGCAGGCGGGTGCTCCTTCGGCGCGCCTTCGGGCAGCATGGGCTCGGGCTCGCTGGGAGGGGCGGGGGATTCAGCCGGCGCAGCGGCCCTTCGCTTGAGGCGAACCACCACTCCAGCCCATGTCACCTCGTCGGACTCCGGCTCGGCAATGCCTTCGGCTCCGCCTGCCTTCAGCAGTCCGGCCATTCCATCCGCCAGCTTCCCCTTCCTCCCGGCAAGAACCAGCCTGTCGCGCGCCCTGGTCCACCCCACGTAAAGCAGCCTGAGGTGCTCCCGGCGCTCGCGTTCCACTGCCTGCACGTTCTCCGCGCAAGTTTTCAGGCGGTCGAGGAAGGGGATTTCCTTCGATGCATTCCCGAAGGGATATGGCCAGTAGCGGATCCATCTCCCGGCAAGCGGATCTTCCAGGCTCATCGCAGCGCCGTCGGAGATCACGTGGACGCCGAGGGCGGCATCATCCCGGGGCTCCTTGTCCAGCTCGAAGAGGACCGTCAGGGGCCACTCCAGCCCCTTGGCCCTGTGCCACGTGCTAACCGTCACCGCATCCGGCCCCGAAGCCTCGCCCTGGTCGTCTGCCGGCTTCTCGGCCGTCGAGAGGCTCACCATGTGCTGCACCAGCCCGACGACCGTTGCGGCTGAGCCCTCGTCCAGCCTGAGCGCCTGGTACTTCACGGCATGGGCGCGGAGCTTCTCCAGGTTGGCCAGCCTGGCGGCGGTGTTCCCCCACCTGTGGCAGGTCTCGACCATCCGCGCCGCTTCCATCACTGCATCAATGGCTTCCACGGGCGAGGCTCCCGGGAAGGTTCTGCGCGCTTCCTTGATTGCCGCGACTGCAGGGCAGTCCTCGAAGGGCTCGTTCCCGGCCTTCTCCACTACCCGCGTCAGCCATGCGTCGCCGTTGCCGGGGTACTCCGTAAGGTAGGCGATCTCGGCCTCGGCCAGCGGGTCTCCCGGGTCGGCCCAGAGCCTGAGCCCTGCCGTCGCAAGGCGGCCCTCCAGCGTGGCGAGGAGGGCCGGGCGCGGCATGCATACACGAATGCCCCTTGATTCGAGGGCCTTCGTGACCTCCTTGCAGGTGTCGTTCTTCCAGCAGAGGATCGCGATGTCGCCCGGCCTCAGCCTTCTGACTGCGCCGTCGGCCGGGTTGCGCACGGGAACCTCGTCTTCCAGCAGGCTCGAGACCGCTTCCGCCAGGGCCAGGGCATCGTTCTCCTTCTTCTTCGACTCCAGAGCCCAGTGCTCTAGGATCTCACCCAGGTCTTCTGCGGGCTCCGTGACAGCCGGCTCCAGGCATACCCGGTTCCGCGGGATGCCGACGGCACCGAAGGGAGGGGCGAACAGCTCCGATGTCAGCCTGACCAGGCCGGGACGGCTTCGCCAGCTCTTCGGCAGGGACTCCGGCTCCTCGCCCGCGCAGACCTTTTCGATCGCGGCGTCGATCAGCGCGGGATCGGTGCCCCGGAACCCGAAGATCGCCTGCTTCTGGTCGCCGACCCAGATGCTGCGCTTCGCTATCGAGGCCAGCCTGAGGAAGATGGCGAGCTGGATCGGGCTGGTGTCCTGGAACTCGTCAACCAGCACCAGGTCCAGCTCGTGCGACAGCCTTTCCCTCACGTCGGAACGACCCAGCAGCTCGAGGGCGTACATCTCCTGGTCGGGGAAGTCGATCACGCCGTGCGTCTGCTTGTATGCCTGGTACTCCTTCATCGAGCGCTCGGCCAGGGTGAATACCAGGTCTATCGCCGAGGCGACGTCGCTTCGAAGCCCTGGATGCCTGTCGAAGGCCGCTGCTGCCTCCCGGACCCTGGCGTAGGATGGCGTAGCGGCGGCCCCCATCCCCGCGGAGTGCATTGTCGCCCATTCCCTCCAGGGAACGGGCCCATCCCGAAGCTTTCGGATGGTGAGACGGAAGCCATCGACGGCCTTCTTCGCACCATCCGTTGTGCCTTTGATGGATGGAAACTCCGCGAAGAACCTCTCTGCTTCTTCTATCAGCGCCTTGTCCAGAGCCTTGCCGTCATCCTCGGGCTTCCCCAGCAGGGCAAGGCAGCCCTCGCGGCTGCGCTCTGCGAAGCCGGCCAGGGCTTCCGCCCCGATGCCGTTCGATCTCGCGAGAGCTACGATCTCGCCTATCTCGTCGCGCCATTCCCATCCCGCGAAGGCCTGGTCCAGCCTTGCGGCAAGCTCGACCTCCTCGTCGGTCAGAACGGAGGAGATTACCTCCTTCATCGCGCGGGCCGCTGCATCCTCGTCCAGCACGGACATGCCCGGGGGCAGCCCCAGCTCGAAGGCGTACTCCTCGACAAGCCTCTCGCACAAGGCGTTCACAGTGCCGAACCTGGCGGCTCCCAGCCTCTTGGCCTCGGCGCACAGCCCCGCCTCCAGCAGCCTGGCGCGCACCCTCTGCTTCAGCTCGGAAGCGGCCTTCACGGTGAAGGTGGTGGCAAGCACCGCTTCGGGGCGGGCCTCGCCCCTCTTCACGGCCTCGTAGAGCTCCGCCGCGAGCTTGTAGGTCTTCCCGCTGCCTGCGCTGGCGGTGACGATCTTGATGGGGTTCACTCCGCCACCGTCCCGCCGCTGATCCAGCTTAGCTGGAACCATTCGGGCCTCGGCGCGATCACCAGGCGGTCGCCTTGCAGACCGCTGTTCTTCGGCAGCGCTTTGCCTGCCGCGAGTGCGCAGGTGTCCTCCACCAAGCCGATACCGAGCTGCTCCAGGCGCTCCCTGACGGTTCTGCCTGCCGCTGCCCATGTCTCGCCGGGCTCCGGGCCTTCTACTCTCGTGCCGTCCAGCCCGGCGGAACCGCGGATCAGAAGGCTCTGCTTCCCGGTGATGTAGTAACCTATGGAGACTCGGCGGCGAAGGAGCGCGGTGTAAACCGAGAGCTGAAGGGCGCCGCCTTCCTCCAGCTCCTTCCTGCGGTCGGCCATTCGGCCCCACTTCATGTCCAGCACGATGTCGGGGTGGGTCAGAACGAGGTCGGGCCTGCCCGTAAGCGTTATCCCATCGATCTCGTCTTCCAGGGGAGTCTCCACGGCCGTCACGGTCGCGCCGGCATCGCGGAGGTGCCTGAACAGGTCCCTTGCGGCGCTTACGATGGTGTGCCTGAGCCTTGCCCGCTCTCTCTCCTGCCCGGGCATGAAGAAGTCCGCCGCCATGTGCGGGGCGCGCTCGTCGAACCTCTCGCCAGCCAGCCTTGAAGCGTGTTCCGGGTCGTGCAGCACACTGCCGACGCATTCCGAGAGAATGTCGCCGATGATCTTGTGTGCCAGGCTCCCCATCAGAAGCGGGCCGTTGGAAAGGGGATCGAAGCGTCCCGATCGCAGGCAGCCCGGATGCTCCAGCACCCAGTAGAGGGGGTTGCCCAGCAGCTTTTCCATCGAGCTGGGCGAGAGCGGTTTTGCACAACTGATCTTCACAGGCGGGATGACGCGCCATTCCTTCCTGGGCACAGGCACGGGCAGCGGCTCGACCTTCCGGCTCGCAGAAACGCCGCACGGCATCTCGCCGGTCAGCTTCACCGCCTGCTCCTTCTCCAGGCCCGACACGATCTCGTCCCAGAGAGGGTGCGGTGCCTCGGGCTCGCCGTCAGGTCCGAATTTCGGGCACACCAGCAGAACGGCGTCTGTCGCCATCTGCACCGGGCGCCGCCACGCCCTGCTTAGCTGTGCCGCCTGCGCCGCCGGCTCGGGGAACTCGCAACCAAGGGCTTCCAGCTTGGTCTTCTCGTCGGGTGTCAGCATGAGTCGCTCGACAGAGGGGGCGCTTCGCTCCGTGAAGTTCCACCAGACCACCCTGCGAACGGGGCAGAGGATCGCCCCGGGCTCGTTGACCGACTCGATGCCGGCCTCGGCGATCCGCACCGGCGGCAGGGCAGCCTGCTCGGTGGCGGCCCTGATCAGTTTCTGCAGAAGCGGCCTGCCAGGGCTCTCGAGCCCTGTTTCACGGTATAGTTTCCGGAACGAGGCGAGCTGCTGCAGCATGCAGTCCCAGCGGGCGTCCTGCTCCCCGGCATTGTTCTGCATGCCCCTGGCCCATGTCTCCAGGGCGCCGATGCGGCGCTCCAGCTCCTTCGCGGGGAACTCATCGCCAGCAGCCGAAGGCGAAAGAAGGATGCCCAGGCGTTCCTCTACCCGCTTGCGCCTTTCCTCCTCCGCTATTGGCTCGAGGCCTTCCTTCAGGTGCCTGTCCCAGTCGTCACTGCCAATAGCAGGCCATTGTCTGAGTGCCCAGATCAGGCCCGATGCGATGCTCGGAGGGACCGGCGACTCGGAGAGGGACAGCAGCTCCAGTGCCAGATGCGGGTCCTGCGGCGACCAGCCGAGTGCGACCACCAGGGGCAGTATCTGCAGAAGGGGGTCGCTGCCCGAGGCCCGCCCGGCGCCCAGCACCGGCAGGCCGTATCTGCGAAGGGCGTTGTCCAGGATCTCGTCCCCGCCGATGACAACCGTTCCCTCGAGGTCGCCCTGGCCGGCCAGCCATGCCGCCACAAGGTCGGCAGCGGCCAGCGGCCCCTGCGGCCGGATCATTCGAAGCTCGCCGGACCCTGCAGGCGAGTAGCCTGGAGCAAGGCACCCCGCCAGGTCGCCCTTGCCAGCAGCCGGCTCGACAGGCGTCTCGTTGATGGCGGTGCCCTTGGCCTCGAGGGCTTCGAGCAATCGCCTGAAGAGCACGGGCAGCTCGCCCCGTGAGATTCCAACAAGCTCGACGCACTCCAGGTCCACGTCCTGGACATTCAAGGCCTCGATCACGCGGGAGGTTCGCTCGGCGATCCCGGGCTCTGCGTCTTCCATGAGCTTCGCCAGCTGCTCGAGCCGCTGCGATACCCCTTGGCCCCGCCAACCCGCCAGCCGAAGCTCCTCGTTCCATCTCAGCAGCCGAAGTGCCGTCGCCAGGGGATCCTTGGCCGCGGACTCCGCCCAGAACGCGCCAGTTTGTTCGAGCCTGCCCAGCAGCCTGACCGCGCGCATGATCTCTGACTTGTCGGAAGGTGCCAGCCCGAGCTGGCTCTCCAGCAGGCTCACCAGCCAGGATGGCTCTCCAAGCTGAATGCCAGACACGGCACTGGAGGCGGGTTGTCCCTTAAGCAGGAATCCTGTGTCGAGCGGCAGCGAAAGAACGAATCGCATCAGCGAACCCTGCTGCAGATGATGATCGACGATCGTCCCGCTTTCATCTCGTGGCTTTCATACAACCCGATGAATGGGTGGACAAGCCGGAACAGAAACGATGCTCCTCTGAAGCTCTGCAGCAGGCTGATCGTCATGCCCTGTGAGGCAGACTCTTCCTGATCAGCGATACTTCGTGTTCTGCGCACGCGGCAGTAGAGCGGCACCTGGGCAGGCCGGGATGGCCCGGTTTCCCGATCATGAAGGAGGACATGGAGTTCATCTTCAGGCACCTCAGGGCCTTTGCCGCCTTTGATGCTGCTGCTTCAGGCATTGCCTGCTGCATCAAGTGTTCTGCATTGTACAAGGCCATCAAGCTGGTGATCCTTGGATACGTGAGCTGGCAGGACAGCGCACTAGTTAAGCTCATGCAAGGTTGTCAGGTATGATGGGGAGGGAGACTGCAATGTTAGGGCTGGTGAAGCTGCTCGGAGCGATCGATCAGGGAAGACAAGTGATAGGCAGTGGAAAGAAGCTGAAGAGGCTGTTCCATAAATCGGTTGAGAAGTACGGTTCTGTAACCAAGAAGGACAGGGAAGGCGCAGTCTGGGACGTGAAGGTCCGCTACAACTCACATCGCGGCAAGTATCTGAAGTTCGTTCAGATCGTTGATGGCGATGAGGAGGACAAGTTCTATGCAGGAGCTACCTCCAATCTGAAGGAACCATGGAAGTACAAGCCGATGACCGACGACGAGTGGGAGATCCTAGCCATTCTTGCAGACGGGCGGGATTGCACCGACGGAATCAGGGATGATGAAGTGCAGGCAGTCTGCAATCAGCTTATCAACGAGATCATCTACGAGCGCGAGCTCGAGCCGGAGCCTGACTGAGACTCAAGCGGGCCGGAATAGACAGCAGGAGCCTGAGGAGTGCAGGGAGCTTGAATCATAAGGTTATAGCACATGAGAGCCCCCGGTGGAGACAAACCAGGTGCCATGACAGCTTGTACATCAAATGGAAGCCGAAGCATCCAGCTCGTCCAGGCTCGCGCGCCTGCCGATGACGGGATGGATCGGCACATCAGGCGCTGTCCTTAGCGGAGGAATCATGTCTGTCGACAAGCGGGTCAAGGAAAGACGGGGCCGGCCTCGCAATGGGCAGGGCAAGACAAAGGACGGGAGAAAGGATATGCGCGGTCGTCCTCGCACAGGGGAAAAGCTTACCAAGGTCGGGACGAAGAAGAAGCAGCTTCCATGATGCGGGGTCAGCGGCGGCGTGTGGCTCAAACTTCTTCCATCTTCATCTGCAGAGCCAGGCACGCTGACTTGAAGGCTCTTGAAGGGAGGCGCGGTGAAGCTGTCAAGGTGGTTTGCCCGGCTGCTTCTCATACTGGTGTTCGCAGGCCTGTTCTCATGCGATGATCGTCCCACCAAGACAGGCGGAGGAGGGCATCAGCAGCCATACGATCCTGCAACAGGGAGATACGAATCATACGGATGCTGACAATCCTGTTCCCTAGAGGAGCCTCGCGAAGCTCACCAGGGATTCATAAGAAGCTCTCAGGCGCCTGACTGGTCTGCCAGAATGCTGTTCCTTGTCTTCTCGATGGCGGCGGCGAATTCCTCCTCCCTGCCGGTTATCTCATAGAAGTGTGATGCTGTGAATCGGGAGCTCTTCGTTCTGTATGGATCGAGATCCTCCAGAAGATCGTCTATGATCCGCTCTGCAGTCAGTTCGCTCTCGAGCTTCTCGCCGAGATCCTCTTTGAGCCAGTTGAGCACGACTTCAATGGAACCGCATTTAGTGATAAGGGCGAGAGGGAGGATCCACCTGTCTTCCGGCTTGGCATCATCAGCAATCTTCAGTGCGATATGGGTGTCTGATATTATGACGAGATAACCGTGCTGACGCGTGATCTAAAGCATTCTCTGAATCGAGGCTCGCTTTGGCGCTGGCAGATCGCGAAGGAAAGACTCGACTGATGCTCTCAGCCGCTCCTCCGAAAGTCCATCAGCCTGTTTGGTCCCGTTCATCTCTTGCAGGCCTTCAGCCTTGGGGGCGGTCGAGTCCTGAAACACGTCGATTGCTTCATTCAAGTAATGCTTGAAGTACCAGCGAGTTACGGCTATGATTGCGGCTGTGCAGACCTCGACGTCTTGGGGTGTGGGAGGATCAGGCTGACTATGCGAGCCGTAGTTCCCAAGACGCTGTACTGTGTTCAAATGACAGCTGATGATGCGAGGCAGCCTAGGGTGGAGGGCACGAAGAGCCTTATCCAATTCAATGGAGGAGCTCGGCCCTGGTTCCGTCTTGCACTCAAGCGTCAGCAAGCGGTTGACAAGCATTTCTTCGAGCACCCTGGATTTATGCAGTGCGTAATCATACTCGCCCTCGAGGATACCCTTGGATATCTTGCGAGCTTGTTCACGAAACAACCGAGTACTTTCCTCTTTGCACTTAAGCTCATCTTCCTTGCTGGCGAAGAAGCTTTCGCTCAGAGCGCTTGAAGCGCTTCTGCCGTCAGGGTTGCCGGATTCATGAAGCTCATTGCTCATATGTGCAGCCTCCGCATCTGAGGAATCTGAACCAGCAGCGCGAATATTACAGCCAGGGAATGCACGGGCTAGCATTGATCAGGTTCTCCCTTTAACGGAGGCAGGTGCTGGCAGGAACCAGCCACCTCATGGAGGCGCTGGCAGTTCTAAGGGTGGAACTCATGCTAAGGCGGGGGAGCAGTCAACACAGACAGATCTCGTCGAAAGGCCCCGGGAAGTGTTGTTCAACCAGTGTGGTAGCCTGCTCCCATAATAGGCAGAGCCACTCGGCGAGCTGGCATGGCATGTCAACGGACACCCAGTTTCCCGCGGTCAGGGGACATCCAGTTTCCCGCACCCG
>CAZMTK010000022.1:0-19602 GCA_964569245.1 uncultured bacterium
GATTCTCAGCACCGAAGAGGACCCCTCGACCAACGCCCTCATCAAGGAGGCCGCCGAGTACACCGACATCTAGCGGCGTCCGCGCGGCGGCGGCGACCGCCGCCCGAGCGCGCTCTCCGTGGTTTCCGTCGCCGTGATTCCTCAGGCGCGGAAGAAAGGGGGCCGGCGACCGGCCCCCTCCACTCCCCGAAGGATGCGCCCGCTACTCCATGAGCGTCTTGATCTGCCCCCATGTGGTGGGAGCGAGGCCGATCCACTCCTCAAGCGTGATGTCGTCGTAGTACACCGAGCTGCCCGTGTCGGAGAAGAGGTCGAGGGCATCCAGCTCGTTCACCCCCGAGGTCTGCCAGGGCAGGGACTCTATGAACACCCCGTTGTAGTACACCTGCTGTGTGCAGGCCAGCAGATCGAACTCCACCCTTATCTCGACCCACTGGTCGTACACGATGTAGGCGGCTCCGCTTCCCTCGAGGATGCGCATGAGCCCGAGGTCGCAGTCGAACTCCATGTCCAGGGACCAGTCGTCCGAAGTCGGCCCCGGATTGTAGATGTTGAGGAGGATGAAGTAGGTCTTGCCGCTGGACCCCGAGGGGATGTACTGGTGGGCGGTGATGACCCAGGCCCCCTCCGTGACGTCGAACTGCTGTACAATGTCCGTGGTCACCATGATCTCCACGGACTGCGGAGAGCTGAGCGAGTAGGTGTTCACCACGTTGGCGTCAGCGGTGGGATCGTCGTCCCAGGGCACCCAGCCGCCCTGCCCGGCGAGACCTCCCAGGGAGTACGAGTCGAAGTTGTCGCTCCACTGGGCCGATGCCGCGGGAGCAAGCGAGAGAAGCGCGACCAGCGACAGCAGGCGGTAGGCGAGTTTCATATGCAACCTTCCCTTCCCTGAATCGAGATTCGAAGCATGCCTCCCGATACGACATGGCGGGCTGTCGAACGGGAGTAAGATAAGCTCCACAGGTGCCGCGGTCTATCGGCGGCCGAGGCCGAGGCTTTGCGCCCGTGCGCGGGTTTCGTTATGTATTCTACAAGTGGATTGATTTGAGGCGTATTGCAACCACGTGGAAAAAAGCTAAAAAGCCGCCTGGCACGCCTCAGACCGCCTTCCGCGGCGGTTTTTCCTTAGCGAACAAGGAGATAGACGAAGATGCGGAAGCTGTTCACCAGCGAGTCGGTATCGGAAGGACATCCTGACAAGATCTGCGATCAGATCTCCGACTCGGTACTCGACGCCCACCTCGCCGACGACCCCGATGCCCATGTCGCGTGCGAATCTCTCGTCACCACGGACTTCTGCCTGCTCGCAGGCGAGGTGAAGAGCCGCACCGAGATAGATTACGAGGATCTCGCGAGACGCGTCATCAGGGAGATCGGATACGATCTGCCCGACATGGGCTTCCACTACGACACCAATCGGTACGAGATACGGATCCACTCTCAGTCCAGCGACATCGACCACGGCGTCTCGAAGAACAGGGGCGCGGGAGACCAGGGGCTCATGTTCGGCTTCGCATGCACAGAGACCGAGGCGCTGATGCCCCTTCCCATCCAGCTCGCGCACAGGCTCCTCGAGAGGCTGTCGGACGAACGGAGATCGGGCGCCATTCCCTGGGCCAGGCCCGATGCCAAGAGCCAGGTCACGGTGGAGTACGACGAGAACAGACCGGTGAAGGTCGTCGAAGTGCTCATGTCGGTTCATCACTCGTCCGAAGCACGGAACGAGGACATGCGGGCCGACATGATACGCCTGGTTGTCGAGCCGGTCCTGTCCGAGATGAATCCCTCGATCCCCTGGAACGGCGACTTCCTCTACAACCCCTCCGGCCGCTTCGCGATAGGCGGCCCCCACGGCGACACCGGGCTCACGGGCCGCAAGATAATCGTCGACACCTACGGCGGTGCAGGCAGGCACGGGGGAGGCTGCTTCTCGGGCAAGGACGCGACGAAGGTCGACAGGTCGGCTGCATACATGGCCAGGCACATCGCGAAGAACCTGGTCTCGGCCGGAGTGGCCGAGCGGTGCGAGATCCAGCTGGCCTACGCCATCGGCCAGCCCGATCCCGTATCCGTACGGCTCGACACCTTCGGCACCGAGCGCGTGGACGATTTGAGGGCGGTCGAGCGCCTGGTGAGAGAGATCTTCCCGCTCAGACCCTACGAGATCATCGACTACCTGGGTCTGAGAAAGCCCATATTTAGGAGAACGGCAACCTTCGGCCACTTCGGGAGGATTCCTGGAGATGACGGTTCGTTCTCCTGGGAGAAGACCGACAGGACAGAAGAGATCGCCAGAATGCTCGGCGTCGGCTGACATATCCGGCCTTCCGGCGGGCTCGGTCGTCCCATGACCCTTCCTGCCCTGGCGATTCTGGCCGCCCTGCTGTCGCAGGGTTCGGCGGACAGCCTGGATCAGCGCCTCGAAGAGACCCGGAGAAGGCTCTCCGAGCTGGAGGCCAGGCATGCCGGGGCATCCGAGATGCTCGTCGCGATCCACGAGCACCTCACGGCGGCCAGGGCGTACTACAACCGGCTCGAGTTCGAGGAGGGCGCTCTGATGACAGCGATCGCCCGCATCGACGCCAGGGCCGCCGCCCAGGAATCGGTCCGCGCCGGCCTGTCCGGCAGCCTGGAGACCTACATCCTCTATTCCTACTCCCACAGGAGATTCCTGGGCCCGGAGGCGCTCTTCGCTCCGGGAGGGCTCGGCAGCATGCTCCGCAGAGAGACATACCTCGACTACCTGGCCAGACAGGCTGCAGCGGAGATCGAGATCCTGAGCGCCAGCGCGGAAAGCCTGGACAGATATCGCGATTCGCTGCAGGTGCTTCACGACGACGCATCGAGACTCAGGTCCGAGATGGACGAAATCGCCAGGCGCATCGTCAGGGAGGAGGAGAGGCAGGCCCTCCTCAGACTCGAGCTCGGCTCCGCGCTTGCACAGGCCAGGGATTCGGCGGACGCACTGGAGGCCGAAAGGCAGAGGGTCGCGGCCCTGGTGGCAGGCCTCCGGAGCACCAGCACCGCCTCGGCCGCAGGAATCCCGCTTCCGGAACCTTCGGACGACAGCTTCCTCGAACTCCGGAGAGGGGCCATCCCCTGGCCCGCCCGGGGCGAGCTGCGCAGGGGATTCGGCATCGAGACGCACCCTGTCTATGGAACGCAGGTCACCAGCGACGGCATCTCGGTGGCGACCGCCCCCTCGGCCGGAATCGCCGCCGTGGGCCCCGGCATGGTCCTCTACGCGCGCGACTTCCTGAACATGGGCCAGATGGTGATCGTGGATCACCAGGACGGCTACTACACCATCTACGGGCGGCTGGGAAGCGTTTCGGTGAATGTCGGGGACCCGGTCACGGAGGGCGCGCGAATCGGCACCGCGGGCACGATAGAGGAAGGTCTCTCCGGCTATTACTTCGAGATAAGGCGCGGCGGCCAGCCCGTGAACCCCGTGGAGTACCTGGAGTGATCCCCTCGAAGCCGCCCGAAGTCGGCACCGGAACCGGCGGGATCTACCGCTCCCTGATCGGTCAGTCTCGCGTGCGAGCCCTGCTGGAGGCCTCGTTCGAGAGCGGGAGACTTCCCCACGCCTTCCTCTTCGCCGGCCCCAGGGGGACCGGGAAGCTCACCGCGGCCCTGGCCACCGCCGCCGCCTGGATGTGCGAGACCGGCGACAACTGCGGGTGCTGCAGGCACTGCCGGAGAGTGATCCGCTTCGAGCATCCCGATGCACGGATCACCCTGCCCGTCACCGGCACGACGACGTCCGAGGAGGTGTATCTCCTGCTTTCGCGAAGAGCCGCCGACGGTATGACGCCGGTTGCGCTGCCCGGCAACTGCTGGATTCCCATCGAATCCGTAAGGGAGATCCAGTCCCGGCTGGCTCTGAAGCCGTACGAGGGAAGGGGCCGGGTCGAGATCATCCTCGATGCCGACAAGATGAAGACCGAGGCGGCCAACGCCCTGCTCAAGACGCTGGAGGAGCCGCCTCCCGGCACGCTTCTCATCCTCACCGCCGTCAGGGCCTCCGCCATACTGCCCACGGTGCGCTCGCGCATGCAGACGGTCCGCTTCGGCAGGCTTTCCACGCGGGACATCGCCGACGCCCTCGTATCGAGGATCTCCACGGAGCCGGATGAGGCCGAGCGGCTGGCCATGGCCAGCGACGGAAGCCTGGGAGCCGCGCTGGAGGCCGCCTCGGAGAGGGACGGTCTGAGAGATGCAGCGCTCGAGACCGTGGAAGTCCTCGAGAAGGCAGGCGAGCATGCAGTCCTGGAGTTCTCCCTGGAGCTGGCCAAGAAGCTGGGCTCGGCATCCTCGGGCCGGTTCTGCACGGCCGTTACCGCCCTCCTGCACGACCTGGCCAGGCGGGCATCCGGCCTCGCTCCGTTGTATCATCCGCTTTCCGACATAGAGAACAGGGGCGCCGGCTGGGGACTCGGCGGCCTCGAGGAGGCGGTGGAGATCTTCGAGAGATGCGAGCGCAGGCTGCGCTCGAACGTGATGCCGCAGGCTGCCATCGCGGCAGCCATGCTTGCTGCGCGGGAGGCGCTGGGCGGACATGCCTGACGAGGAGAGGCCCGGGGAGCAGGGCCAGCAGAGATGGCCGAGGGTGTCCGAATACATCGTCGCGGCCTTCAGAGCCGGAAGGACGGGCGTGTTCGCCAACCAGACCGGCCTGCCGGCTTTCGTCGGCTCCCTCGTCGTGGTTTCAGTGGACAGGGGGCAGGACATGGGACGCGTTCTCTCCAAGACCCTGCCGGGAGAGCAGCTCCCGGCCGAGCCGGAGGGCGTCCTGCTCAGGGCCGCCACCGATCAGGACGTGGAGAGGGCCCTGGAAAACAGGGAGTTCGAGAACAGGGTGCTTTCCTACTGCGCCGAGAGGGTCAGGATGCGCGCTCTCGACATGAAGCTCACCGCATGCGAATCCCAGCTCGACCGCAGGAAGGTCCGCATCTACTTCACCGCAGAGCAGCGCACCGACTTCAGGGCTCTCGTCAGAGACCTGGCCGCCGAGTTCAGGACGAGGATCGAGATGCGCCAGATCGGCGTCCGTGATGACGCCAGACATCGCGACGGCGCCGGCATCTGCGGGCGGAGGCTCTGCTGCTCGGCGTTTCTCAGGGAGTTCACGTCGGTGACCCTGAGATCGGTCAGGGAGCAGAGGCTCGCGCCCAACCCCGCGAAGGTGTCGGGCTCTTGCAGCAGGCTGATGTGCTGCCTCTCCTACGAAGCCGAGTTCTACAGGCGGGCGGACAGGATCTTCCCCGAAGACGGCTCCCGGCACAGGCTCGGGAACCGGAGCGCCTCCGTGACGGGAACCGATATCTTCAGGGAGACGGTTCGCGTAGCCTGGGAGGACGGCACCGAGGAAACGCTCGACCTGGAGGAGTTCCACAGGCGGAGGAGAAAGCAGAAATCCCGCCGAGAGCCGGGTCAGGACGGCGTTCAGGACGACGGCGAAGCCGCCGAGGAGACCCGGTCGAAGGATAACGACCGGCAAGGACTGGAGTGATCCCGCATGGCACGATATCTTGTCACCAGCGCCCTCCCGTACGCTAACGGCCCGCTGCATCTGGGACACCTCGCGGGAGCCTATCTCCCGGCCGACATATATGTCCGGTTCCTGCGCCTTAGGGGCGAGGACGTCGTGTTCGTCTGCGGAACCGATGAGCACGGCGTTCCGATCACGCTCACCGCGGAGAAGCAGGGCAGAACCCCGCGCGAGGTGGTGGACGAGTACCACGAAGTGATACGGCGCGACTTCGAGGCTTTCGGTATCGGTTTCGACAATTTCAGCCGGACATCGCGCCCCGAGCACTTCCGCTTCGCCCAGGAGGTGTTCCTCGACCTCCTGGGAAAGGGCTGCATCACGGAGAAGCCCATGAGACAGCTCCACTGCGCGAGCTGCAACCGGTTCCTGCCCGACAGGTACGTTCTGGGCACGTGCCCCAGATGCGGCACCGGCGGCGCGAGAGGCGACCAGTGCGAATCCTGCGGAAGCTGGCTCGACGCGCTCGAGCTGGTGGAGCCGGCGTGCAGCATCTGCTCCTCCCGCCCCGCTCCCCGCGAGACCAGGCACTGGTTCCTCAGGCTGGACCTCTTCCAGGACTGGCTGCGCGAGTGGCTCGACGGCAGGGAGAACTGGCGGGACAACGTGCTCAAGTACTGCCGTGGCTGGCTCGACGAGGGGCTCCAGGAGAGGGCCATTACGAGGGACATAGACTGGGGCGTCCCCGTTCCGCTGGAGGGGGCCGAGGGAAAGGTCCTCTATGTCTGGTTCGAGGCGCTGCTCGGCTATGTCAGCAGTACAAGGGAGCTCTTCGAGCGCAGGGGAAGGCCCGATGCATGGAGGGAGTACTGGAAGGGGTCCGACACCCGTCTCGTGCACTTCATAGGCAAGGACAACATCGTCTTCCACGCCGTGATAGAGCCGGCGATACTCCACGGGCTGGGCGGCTTCGTCCTGCCCTGGAACATCCCGGCGAACGAGTTCCTGAACATCAGCGGGCAGAAGCAGTCAACAAGCAGGGGCACCGCCGTCTGGATGAGGGACTACCTCAAAGCCTTCCCGCCGGACCCCATGAGATACGCCCTTTCGATCAACGCTCCGGAGGGCAGGGACACGGAGTTCTCCTGGGCCGAGTTCCGCGCGAGGAACAACGAGCTCGCCGACGTTCTCGGCAACTTCGTCAACAGGACCGTCAGCTTCGCCCACAGGGAGTTCGGCGGGGAGGTTCCCCGCGGGGGCACTCCGGGAGAGGCCGAGGCCGCTCTCTTCGCATCCGCGGCCTCCGCGCGCGACGAGCTGGCCGAGCACATCTCGGCCTTCAGGCTCAAGGCGGCCTGTGCCGGAGCCATGGCCCTCGCGAGAGAGGGCAACAGGTACTTCGACGCCACCGAGCCGTGGCGAAGAGCGAGAACCGACAGGGAAGGATGCGCCCTCTCGATAAGGACCTGCCTCCAGTTCATAGACTGGCTGAGGGTGGCCTTTTCACCGTTCCTCCCGTTCACGGCCGACGCCATGGGCGCCATGGTTCCTCCCGCCGCCTCCGGCTGGGCCTCCCTGGGCGTCCCCGGACTTTCAGAGGGCACGGCGCTGGGCAGGCCCGAGATCCTGTTCGGCAAGCTGGACGAGTCCTTCGACGGGCCTGAATCCCTCTCTGCGGGCGCCTCCCCTACCACTCCGCCGCGCGGCGAAGGCAGGGAAGTCAGGAGCGGGACGCCGGCCGGAGGCCTGCTGGGCATGGCCGATTTCGGCAGGGTGGATCTGAGAGTGGGTATCGTTCTGTCCGCCGAACCGGTCGAAGGAGCGGACAAGCTCCTGAAGCTCATGATAGACATCGGAGAGGATTCGCCGCGCCAGGTGGTGGCCGGAATCAGGAAGTGGTACTCGCCCGAATCCCTGCCGGGCAGGAGGGTCGTCGTCGTGTGCAATCTGGAACCGGCGGTGCTCAGGGGGGTTGAGAGCAGGGGGATGATACTCGCCTCGGTCGGGGACGGAGGCGTCTTCATAGTGGAGCCCGGGGCCGGGGCGAAGCCGGGCGATCGCGTGAGATGACGGCCCTGCGCCGCGGGGCACGGAGGTGAACATGTACTACATGGGTGATCCTGGGTTCATCCTGGTGATAACCGCGATGGTGCTGGGGCTGCTGGCCTCGGCGGGCGTGCAGAGAACCTTCGCCAGGTACAGCAGGGTGGGCACCAGGCTGGGGCTCACCGGGGCTCAGATGGCCAGGAGAATCCTCGACAACTACGGTCTGACCAACGTCTCGGTGGAGAGGGTCGCGGGGCGCCTAACCGACCACTTCGACCCGCGCAGCATGGTCCTCCGCCTCTCGGAGAGCGTTTATGACAGCCAGTCGGTATCCGCGCTCGGCGTGGCCGCGCACGAAGCCGGTCACGCCGTTCAGCACGCCTTCAGGTACAGGCCCGTTGTGGTACGCAACGCACTCGTTCCGGTGGCCAACCTGGGCTCCCAGCTTCTCCTGCCGCTTCTGTTCGCGGGCATGGTCTTCGGAGCGCTGGGGGGGACGCTCATCCTGGTGGGGGCTCTGCTCTACGCCGGTGCCGTGGCCTTCCACATAGTCACTCTGCCGGTGGAGTTCGACGCCAGCAACCGGGCCGTGTCCTACCTGCAGGCCACGGGCGGCCTCACGAGCGAGGAGCTCGGGGGGGTCAGGAAGGTCCTCCGGGCGGCAGGCATGACCTACGTGGCCGCCGCGCTGGCCTCGCTTGCGAACCTCCTGCGGCTTATCCTCCTGGGAAGAAGGAGGTAGATGGACCTCTCCGCGCCGCTCATCCTCGTGCTCGTGTTCTTCAGCGTGGTCTGCCACGAGCTGGCGCACGGGCTCGCCGCCTGGAAGCTGGGAGACCCCACGGCCTGGCGCGCGGGACGGCTGACCTTCAATCCGCTGCCGCACATAGACATCTTCGGGACGATCATCCTCCCGGTGATGCTGAAGCTCATAGGCAGCCAGATACTCTTCGCCTGGGCGAAACCCGTCCCTGTGGATTCGCGCTACTTCCACAATCCGCGCCGGGGAATGATGATCGTGGCCGCGTCCGGCCCCGGGACCAACATCCTCCTGGCCCTGCTCTTCGCGGGCGCCGCGCACCTCTCGGCCTCGCTGGCGCCGGTTCCCGCATGGATCTACAACGCGCTGGCCCTCTCCTCTCTCATCAACGTGATACTCGCGATGTTCAATCTGATGCCCATACCGCCCCTGGACGGAAGCCGCATAGTCGCGGGGTTCCTGCGCGGCAGGGCGCTGTTGGGCTATCTGAGGCTCGAGCCGTACGGGCTCTTCATAACCTTCGGGCTCCTGTACCTGCTCATGCCGTCGGGCATCTTCGAATCGGTCCAGATGTTCGTCGTGAGGCTGCTGAACCTGTAGCCCGGTCCTGCGGCCCCGCGCGCCCACAGCTCCCGGAAGGAGTCACCGGATGCTGCCAGCGATGCTGATCCCAGCCCTTTCGGCGGTTCTCCCCTCCGACGGCCCCGTCCTGACAAGGGACCTCACGGGTGCGGACCCGGGGACTTACGAGGAATGGGTCGCCGCCGAACCCCCGGCCCGCCCCCTCGAAGTGCGGGAACTCGCGAGGATGCCGGGCGTCCGCGCCGGCACCGACTTCGTCATCGTCCTGGAGGAGGGCCTCGCCGACAGCATGCCGGAGGGGCTTCTGGAGCAGTGGGCCGCCGACATGGCGCCGTGGGTGGGCGAGGTGCTTCTCGCGGAGGTGTCCTACTCCACGCCCGAGGAGCTGAGGGCCTGGCTGGCCTCCCTTCTCCCGGAGGGGCTGGACGGAGCCGTGCTCGTGGGCGATCTGCCGGCGGCCTGGGTTATGATGGACAACGCCTTCCTCCGCGAGGGGGAAACCTTTCCGGCGGATTTCTTCTTCATGGATCTCGACGGTGAATGGGGCGACGAGTGGGTCGGCTATCCCTCGCAGGGCAATCCCGGCTCGGACGGGAAGTACGACACATGGGGGCCGTGGCAGGGGCTGTTGCCGGAGATCTACTGCGCCCGGATCAAGACCTCCAATCTCACCGTGGGGACGGAGGCCGGGCTGATCGCATCCTACCTCGAGAGAAACCACCAGTGGCGCATCTGGGGCGATTCCGGCGCCCACCAGGCGCTCTGCTACGTGGACGACGACTGGGCGGTGTGGGGCGCGGAGTTCCAGCAGGCCATGCAGGAACTCTATCCGGACGTCGAACTGGTCCGCGACGAAAGGGAGACCAACGGCATGGACTACGAGGAGAACCGCCTCACGGGCGCCTACCGCTGGATCAGCCCCTTCGTCCATTCCGGCCCCACCCTGCACCAGTGGAGCCCGGGCCCCGAGACGACATGGGACGAGGTGGTGGCCATCGACCCCCAGGCGAGGTTCTACAATCTCTTCGCCTGCTCCAACTGCCGGTTCACGACACCCAGGAACATGGGGAGCATTTACGTCTTCGCGACGGACTACGGCCTCGCCTCGGTGGGGAGCACGAAGTCCGGATCCATGCTCCAGTTCGAGTACTTCTACGAGCCGCTCGGCGATGACGAGGTGCTCGGCGAGGCCTACAGGCAGTGGTGGGAGCATATCGTCACCGGAGGATTCAGCCCAGGCGAGATGTCGTGGCACCTCGGGATGGTGCTCATCGGCGATCCCACCCTGAGGCCCCTGGCGGAGATCCTCGGCGGTCCCGGAGCCGAAACGCCGCCATCCGCGCCGGGCGGCCTCGAAGTGCTCGAAAACCCCTGCGGGGACGTTGTCGTGTTCAATATTCCCGTGCCGGGAGCGCTCGCGCTGTACGACACGGGCGGAAGGCTGGTGCTGGAGCTGCCCGCACTTCCACAGGGCGAGGCCGGCCTCGATGTCGGGTTCCTCCCTGCGGGCTTCTACCGCGCCGTTCTAAGGGGCGGCGACGGCTCGGTCACCTCGGCGGGCCTGGTCCGGCTGCGCTGATACGGCCGAGCCCGGGAGGAACTCCGGGAAGCGAGAGGGGGAGGCGAAGGCCTCCCCCTCCACGTATCCGGGCGTGCCGCTAGAACAGGGTCTTTATGCTGCCCCAGGTGTCGCGGCTGAGGCTCGTGGACCTGACATCCCAGCAGAACACGGTGTCGTTGGGGTCGGTCTGCGCGAGCTGCCAGAGCTGGCTCTGGGAGTTGAAGGGGGCCATCTCGCAGCCGCCGCCGTTGGAGACCTCGGGAGTCAGAGCGTAGGTGGTGATGAGAGTGCCGTCCATCGCGAGCTGGCCGAGGATGCCGGTGCCGCTGGCGGTCGAGAGCCAGATGCAGGGCCAGGCGGCGTCGTAGGCAGCGCCGATCTGGCCGTTGTTCGGGCAGGCTGTGGACCAGGTGGACCAGGTGAGGGTGCTTCCGGAGACGCCGTTCCAGGTGCCCTTGTACATGTTGGTGTTGGCGAAGCCGCCCGCCACGTAGAAGTCCATTCCGTTGCAGGCTATGGCGAAGTTGCCGCCGGAGTGTCCGACGAACGAGCCCTGCTTCACGTAGGTGGATGCGCTGTAGTAGTCGATGTTGGTGGAGTCGTAGCGTCCCGTGAAGACGCGGGAGTTGGCGGCGTCGTAGGCCATGTCGATGACGCCCCAGCTGGAGGTGCTGTTCTGGTCGAACGAGGTGACCAGGGTGTGGGGCGACGTGAGCGTGATGACCATGATCTGGTTGGTGCCGAGGCCGCCGACGGAGCGGTTGTTGGAAACCCACAGGTTGGTGCCGTCGTAGCCGAGGCCTACGCAGTAGACGCTGGCACCGAGGGCGCCGAGGTCGAACTGGTCGAGGATGGTGAGGGCCGCACGACCGCCCTCGCCGGGAATGCCCGCGCTGGGGGCGGTGAGATTCGTGGAGGCCAGGACCATCCCGGCAGCCAACAGGACTAGAACCATGAACTTCATTATTCACTCCCTTCGTTGGTGAACCGTACACGCGTCAAGGAATATATACTCTCGAACTCCCGCACGCTAGAGTTCCACCCACAGAGAGGGATCTGCCGGGAGGTCGTCCAGTATCTCCTCGTTGATCCGCAGCCCGTAGCTCTCCTCCAGTCTCTCAAGCCAGGCCTCGGTGCGGTCGGTTCTCAGCTTTCCCAGAACCTGCGGGAAGATCATGAGCCTGGCCTCCTCCGCCTCCGCCGTGTGCGCGGGAACGACCGAGTCGAGCCGGAAGGCCGTCCATCCCGGGGTTCCGGGGTTAGGGAAGGGGCCGAACCAGGTGCTTCTGTCGGAGGGATCGAGGGCGAACAGCGAGTCCCCGAGCCCCATCGGGACCTCCTCCCTCGTCAGAAGGCGGGTTACGTGGGGATCCGGTCCGTCGCCCGACAGGTAGCCCAGAAAACCAGTCTCGGGGACGGCCGAGTCTGCCGAACCGGTCCGCAGGCTCTCCCTGAAGGCCTCCACCTCCTCCTGGGTCTGCATCAGAGCCAGCACGAGCGATCGCTTTTCCGGAACCTCCGGAGGGGATGCGGTCCATGCCGAATCCAGCATCTCCTCCGTTATCAGGATGCTGTCCTGCACGAAGTCGTCGTAGAGGCTGTCAGCGGCTATCCTGAGAGCCACTCGTCCCGACTCCCGAACCAGCTCGGCGGCAGCTTCCGGTTCGACGATCTGGTATTCCGCCGAGAGGATCGAGCGGTTCACGAGAACCCTGGCGAAGGCGTAGAGCCACGTCGTGTCCGCCGGATTGGAGGGTCTCTGACTGGCTTCGAAGGCGACCTCCTGCCACATCTGTCCGGCCGTCCATACCTGCGGGCCGAAGATAACCAGGGTATCCTCCGGGACGAGTTCGGCCTCCCCCCGCGCGCAGGCGGCGAAGTCGCGAAAGGCCGGAAGGTGGAACACCGGAGGAGAAGCCTCCCACGCGGATCTCAGAAGGCTGTCTATCGTCCTCCCGGCCCTCCACTCCGCGAATCTGGCCGTGGCGAAATCCTTTATGTACTGGGTGTCAGCGAGGGTTTCCGCCACCAGCGCCGAATCCGTGTAAGCCAGGGAGTCGAGCCGCAGGACGCCTTCCCCGAGGGGATCGGGCGCGGTCTCCCCTGGCGCGAGCCCGGCGAGCGCTTCTCCGCGCCCTGGTCCCAGTACCGCGAGGTGGCTCGGTTCCACGACGGTTTCGCCATCCTCGCCGATGATCGTGTACCACACGGTCGTTCCCAGATGCCTGCGGAAGAACGCGAGGTCTTCTTCGGTCACGCGTCTGGCCTCGGCGGCTCTCAGCGAGTCCTGCACGGCCATGAACATGGCCGTCCTGGCCCAGGCGAGCGCCGGGATGGCGACCCCCTCCGTCTCGAGGTATCCGAGTCGGACCAGCTCCTTCTCCACGAGCATTCTCCGGGCCATTCCAAGAACGAAGTCGCCGACGGGGTTCTCGCCCGAGGTGAAGATCATCCTCTGGCCTTCTTCGAGCTCGGTCCAGGCGCGGCCGGCGTCTGCGACGGTCAGAGTGTCCTGCCCGGCTATCACCAGCCACGTGTCGCCCCGCGGGCCCCGGCCGCACGAGGACAGCAGGAGCGCCGGCGTCGCCACAGCGGCTGAAATCAGAAGCAGAACATCCTTCTTCATCTGTTCACCCGATCTTCTTTCGGAGTTTCAGTCATCCGAGCGGTTTTTCACGATCGGCGTTAAATATAGCCGGTCTTCCCGATTCTCGAAAAGCCTGCGGACCTTTCCTGCGCCTCTCAGCCATCCGGTGTAACTAGTGTGGGAATGAGCATCTCCCAGCGCTGCCTGCACTCCGCGCCGGGAGGCACCGGCGGCAGCCGCGATGCGATCATGGCGACCGCCGACCTGTCCGCTCCTTTCTCCAGGGCCTCCTCCAGCACGGAGGCCGCGAGGAAGGACAGGTAGCCCGCGACCTCGGAATCGAACGCCGCGAGGGAGGACGCAACCGCTCCGGCCCGGGACGCGTATTCGAGAAGGAAATCCGGGGAACCCGCGGGAAGGGAGTAGGAGAGGAAGGCGTCGGCCGTTATCATAAGGAGCGCGGAGTCCTGCGGAACGGTTCTCGAGGCGTTGAATGCCATGAGGTTCCGATCGGGGACGAACTCCGGTGCGCACGCCAGCGCCTCTAGCCAGGCCGGGTCCGCGAGGTCGGCCCTCCCGATTTCCGAGGCGATCTCTGCTTCGAGCACCCAGCCCTGCCAGTAGAGAGGGTAGAGCCCGTTGAAACGCTCCGCCTCCTCGAGCGCGGCGAGAGCCGCTCCGGATGACCGGAGTGCCGACGCCCTCATGAGAAGGATCCTCTCCTCGAAGGGCAGCAGCCTCGATGCGCGCCCGAGGATCCTCGCGGCTTCCGCGTGGTTCCCCACCAGCCCCGCCGCCCTTCCCGTTTCGAAGAGCGAGTATCCGGCGACCAGCATGCCCATCCAGACCGCCGATGCCGCGAGTGACGCGGCGACGAGCGCGGGATGCAGCCTCACCATCCTGCCCGTCCGCCCGAGAGCGACGCCCAGGGCGCAGGCGATCGGAAGCGCCCCCATCGGTGTCGCCAGGGGGAGGTCGAAGGCCGCGAAGACGCACGAGCAGGCGAGCATTGCGAGGCCAGCCCCGTCGGGACGCGCTCTCGAGAGGAGAAGGGCGATAACCGCGAGCATGGCGAAGCCCGGCAGACCCTGCTCGACCACGGGGGTGAGCAGGTCGGAGTGGAGCTCGTCCACGCGCCTGTCCGGTCCCGCGAGCTCCGCCACCCTGGTATCCTCGCGGAGATTCGAGAGCAGTCTCGCCTGTCCCGCGCCCGTGCCGAGCGGCCCCGCCTCGGCCAGGTCGAGCACCGCCGCCCGCCAGATCTCCGCGCGCAGCTCCAGCGACGGATGGATGCGCGCCGTGAGGCCCGGAAAGGCCGTGAAGACAGCGAGCGCGACGAGCGTAAGCGCCGGTGCCATTCTCCCCGGCAGAAGGGTCCGGCGCGCGGCGGCGGTCACGAAGAGACCCGCTCCTGCGGCAAGCCACGCCGTGACGAAGCCGCTCGTGACGAGAGCCGCCGCGATGACCGCGGCGCAAGCCGCCGCCGGGACGGCCGGCAGCCCGGTCATGCCGGCGGCGAGCGCGACGATGCCGATCGCGAGAACCGGGCCCGGTCTGTTCGGATTGCCCGAGGGCATATCTCCCGGAAGTGCGAGCTCGACCACGGCGCAGGCCAGAGCGCCCGCAACCGCCCCCACAGCCGCGCTCCGCCTGCCTTCCGCGGCGGTGATGCCCGAAAAGCCGGCCGTCATGATCCCGAAGGACGTCCATCTCACGATCTGGGGGATCGACTGGACCGGGATGGCCGACCAGAGCACGGACACGGCCGGCACGAGGGCGAGGGCGGCGCCCGCGGCAAGGCCTCCCGCCGGAATCCCGCGCGTGCAAGCCGCGAGCAGGACGCATGCCAGCGAGGGGAGGATCGCCAGCCGGGTCGTGAGCGTGAAGTCGAAGAGGCCCGGAAAGACGGATACCGATGCCAGCGCGAAGGCCAGCGCAACAGCCGCCGCGCCCCGGGACGGCGACGACCGCGGGGCCGGGCTCTCGATCATCGCCGCTTCAGAGGATCACCCTGGGCCGGTACTCCCCGAACACCCGCCTGAGGACGCCGCATATCTCGCCGAGCGTGGCGTACCGCCTCACGCACTCGATGATCGGGGGCATGAGGTTCTCGCTGGAGCCAGCGGCCTTCTCGAGAACCCCGAGGGCATCCATGACGGCAGACGAGTCCCTGCGGGATTTCACCGCGTCCAGCTTGGCCCTCTGGGACTGCTCGATGGAGGGATCGACCCGGAGGAGCCCCGAGGGGGGCGGCTCCTCGATCCTGTAGCTGTTGACCCCGACAACGACCCTGTCGCCCGACTCGATCTCCCTCTGGCAGGCGTAGGCCGCCTCCTGGATCTGCCGCTGGGGGTAGCCCTCCTCTATCGCCCTGACCATTCCGCCCATGGCGTCGATCCTCTCGATGTACTCGGCCGCCCGGGCTTCTATCGTGTCTGTCAGGTGCTCGACGTACCAGCTCCCGGCGAGGGGATCCACGGTGTTCGTCACGCCGCTCTCGCTGGCGACGATCTGCTGGGTGCGCAGGGCGATCCTGACCGAGTCCTCGGAGGGAAGGGCCAGGGCCTCGTCGCGGCTGTTCGTGTGGAGGCTCTGTGTTCCGCCGAGGACGGCCGCCAGGGTCTGGATGGTCACCCTGACGATGTTGTTGTCGGGCTGCTGGGCCGTGAGGGTCGAGCCGCCTGTCTGCGTATGGAAGCGCAGCATCCTGCTCTCGGGCTTCATCGCTCCGAACCTGTCGCGCATGATGCGGGCCCAGAGGCGCCGTGCGGCCCTGAACTTGGCGACCTCCTCCAGGAGATCGTTGTGGGAATTGAAGAAGAAGCTCAGCCGAGGGGCGAAGTCGTCCACCGCAAGGCCCGCGCGAATGGCCGCCTCGACATAGGCGATGCCGTCGGCCAGCGTGAAGCCCACCTCCTGCGGCGCGGTGCTGCCGGCCTCCCTGATGTGGTAGCCGGATATGCTTATGGTGTTCCACTTCGGAACATTCGTGCCGCAGAAGGAGAAGATGTCGGTTATGAGCCGCATCGACTCCGCGGGGGGGAAGATGTATGTGCCGCGTGCGATGTACTCCTTCAGCACGTCGTTCTGGATCGTCCCCCTGAGCTTCTCGGGAAGCACCCCCTGCTTCTCGCCGACACAGATGTACATCGCCAGCAGAACCGCCGCCGGCGAGTTGATCGTCATCGAAGTGGAGACGGTGTCCAGAGGGATCCCCTCGAAGAGGATCTCCATGTCCGCGAGACTGTCTATGGCGACGCCGACCTTTCCCACCTCGCCCGCGCTCAGGGGGTCGCAGGAGTCGAGGCCGATCTGGGTCGGCAGGTCGAACGCGACCGAGAGGCCCGTCTGCCCCTGGTCGAGCAGATAGCGGTACCTGCGGTTCGACTCCTCGGCGGTTCCGAAGCCGGCGTACTGCCTCATCGTCCAGTAGCGGCCGCGGTACATCGTGGGCTGGACACCCCTGGTGAAGGGGAACTCGCCCGGGAAGCCGTGGGTGTCCGAGTAGCCCCCGCAGTCGCAGCCCGGGAGATAGAGCCTGTCGACCTCGATGCCGGAGCCCGTGGTGAATGACTTCCTCTGCTCCGGCGACCTCTTGAGCACCGGGCCCAGCGTCTGCTCCTCCCAGCGCTTCCTCTCGGCTTCGAGCTTCCCGGACATCTCTTCCTCCGTCAGGGGATGGCGGGGTTGTATGTTTTCGGCTGCTCCTCGCCCCTCAGAACGCGCAGCCCGCCCAGTGCCAGAGCCTCCATCTCCCGCTCTCCGGGATAGACCAGAACCGGGGCGATGAAGGAGACGCGGTCCTCGATCCAGCGGACGAAGCGTTTGTCATAGGCTATGCCGCCTGTGAGGATGATCGCGTCCACGAGTCCCTTGAACACCGGCGCCAGAAACCCGATCTCCTTGGCGACCTGGTAGGCCATCGCCTCGTACACCTCGGCGGCCTTCGGGTCTCCCTCGTCGATCCGCCTCTCCACGTCCCGCATGTCGTTGGTGCCCAGATATGCGACAATGCCGCCCCGGCCCTTGTTCAGCTTCTTCATCTCGTCGAGGGTGTACCTGCCGCTGAAGCAGAGCGCTATCAGGTCTCCAACGGGCAGGCCGCCCGACCGCTCGGGAGAGAAGGGCCCGTCGCCGTTCAGGGCGTTGTTCACGTCGATCACGCGCCCCCTGCAGTGAGCCCCCACCGAGATGCCGCCGCCGAGATGGGCCACGATGAGATTGACCTCCTCGTATCTCCATCCCTTGTCGAGACAGGCCTTCCTCGCGGTGGCCTTCTGGTTCAGCGCATGGAGGATGGACCTCCTCGGAAGCTGGGGCAGACCGCTGTAGCGCGCCAGGGGCTCCATCTCGTCCACCACCACTGGATCCACTATGAAGGCGGGGCAGCGGGCCTCCTTCGCGAAGGAGTCCGCTATGAGAGCGCCCAGGTTGGAGGGATGCTCGCCCTGGACTCCCTCGTGCATGTGCCTCAGCATGATCTCATTGACAGCGAAGGTGCCGCCTTCGACCGGATACAGTACTCCGCCCCTGCCGACGACCGCATCGAACGAGCCCACGGGATAGCCCGCCCTCTCGACCTCCGTGACGATCACCTTCCGCCTGAATTCGTACTGATCCACGATCCTGTCGAAGGGCGCCAGCTCCTCCATCGAGTGAGACAGCTTGAGGTTCCAGACCTCTCGTTCGTTCTCGAAAACGGATATCTTCGTCGAGGTGGAACCGGGGTTGATAGCCAGGATCCGGTAGGTCTCTTTCATGCTGCCCCCGTTCTTGTGCGGCTTCAGACTGCCCGGATTCTAAAGGCCCGCTGATTCCACGGCAAGAAAAGGAAGGACTCCGTGAAGCGGGAGAACTTCGCCATCGTCTCCGATCTCGAGATCCTCCGCAGAGCGCTGTCGAGGCTCGAGGAAGGCTTCCGGCTTGAGAAGGAGGAGGCCCTCACGGAGGGTTCGGTCGAAGCGCTCGAACGGCTCCGGGAGCGGAGCCGCACCCACTACCAGCTCGAGATCTCGATCGTGAGGAGAGACGTGCAGAGGAGCGAGAACCTGCTCGTTCCCGGCGAGGAGTGGTTCGAGGAGGGGACGGCGAGCGCCCGGGAACTCCTCCAGAAGACCGACCAGCTTCTGGCGCGGGTGATCGGAACGCCCAACAGGCTGGTCAGGAACGCCGCGCTCATCGAGGAGCTCGCGCGCGAGGGCAGGCCGGCCTCGCCGCCGCCCAGGCCCGTGCCGGAAGAGGAGGAGGATCTGGTGCAGACCGACCCTCCGATCGAGTGCCCCGTATGCGGCACCTGGCTCATGACCGACAGGGACTTCACACTGCTGGCCTGCCCCGGGTGTGGCGCAAGGGAGACGCTGGAGCCCGAGCCGCCCGTCGAGGAGGACTCCGGCGGAGAGGAGCCGGAGGGTGGGTTTCTCTCTGAAGGATAGCCTCTGCTCGAGGCTGGCGCAGGCGGGCGCGTTCGACACTCGTGTCGCCGATCCCGCCGCTGGATTCGAGCACTCGGCGGAGGGCATGCACCCTCTGGACCTCTGGCCCGGCTGCCGCTCGATCGTCGTCTTCGCCGTGGCCCACTCCTCCATGACCAACAACATCTACGCAGGCCCGTTCTCTCCCTTCGAGGGCGACAGACAGCTCGGCCCCATGCCTTCGTTCATCGCCGATCCGCGATTCGCGCTGGAACGCCTGTCCCGTCTGTTCGTCTCGTCCATCCGTCTGAAGGGGATTTCGTTTCTCGAAGAGGCAGGCTGGAGGACCTCCACCAGGTTCCCCCAGCTCAAGCTTGCCGCCTGCGAGGCCGGCCTGGGCGTGTACGGGCGGTCGGGCGTCCTCATCCACCCCGTTCTCGGCAGCCGGTTCAGCCTCGGGGCGATCATGACCGACGCCCCCATGGAGCCCGACGGGCGCCTGGAGGGCTTCGACCCGTGCGGCTCCTGCACGGAGTGCGCGAAGGCCTGCCCGGCGCATGCGATCGACGGCGGCAGACGGTACCCGGATTCCTGGTCGCGGGAGAAGTGCCTCGAGAAACGCGCGGAGGTTGATTCGCTGGGCCTGTACTGCAACAACTGCTTCGCTTCCTGCCCGGCCGGAAGGATCCCCGACGAGGATCTGCTCTCCATCCGCAAGGCCGACAGCCTCATGAAGAGACAGCGCTTCAGCCTGGAGATCAGAAGCAGTGAGCGCGGAGGAGATGACGGAAAGCCGGCGGCGAAGGCCTGATGCCGCCCTGCCGCCGGTCATGCCTCTGTCCGGATACCGGAGTTGCCCTGCTTCTGGCCGGAGCGTAACACTCGATGCCACCCGGGGGGCTTGCCTGGGTCTCTTCTGCCCGAGCCGGAGAGGTTCCCCGCGCTCTCCGGAAGGCACTGAAGCGGCCTGCCGCTGAAGCGGGCGTACCGGATATGCAGACTCTGCATAACACCGCGGAATCTGGGCTATGCAGAGCCGGCGGAATGTGAGCCTTATCGGATCAGTGGTATTGACAGCAACATGAGTCAAGCTGATGATGAAAGCGATGAGGGAGGGTATGCCGAAACGGCGCGAAAGGCAGACTCTGCATAATCAGTGTT
>CAZMTK010000023.1:0-18191 GCA_964569245.1 uncultured bacterium
AGCGAAAAAGGTCGCCGGACTCTCATCCGACGACCTTTTCCGAATCTGGTACCCCGTCGTGGACGCCATTTGACGTTGTGTCAGTGCTGCGAGCGATCCAAGGCAGTCAGATTGACGTCGGCACGCAGCCAATCACGCAGTAGAGATCAGAGAGAAAGATCGACTTCAGCCAAATACGCCGCCAGTATCGGCCAGGATTGAGGCAAAGAGCCGCGGCGTCTTTGGAGCGGAAACTCAACATGTAGTTAGGGGAATTCCTAATTCATCACCATCATACGGGACTTCGCAGTGTTCCATATTGGTGGTCAAGGGAGCACTGTAGCCTGGCTTTGCCTCGGGCTCAAGATTTTCCTCTATGCACAACCCTCCGCCAGAGCGGAAAAGGGCATGCCCTGCAGAGAGAATGTGGATGCTAACGTTAACTTGTGGGCTGTTTTCTATCATCGCTGCTACTTCCATTCCTGCCACTTGCCGCCAACCGTCCTCAATGCGATCCCCGTCACCGGCGATTGCCTAACTATTTCTTGCTGAACAAGGCCAGGCAAGAGCGGCGTGATCTGCTGCATTACCTTCTGCAAAATCGCCTGGATGTCCGGCTGTTGCGGGTTCACCCCAGGTGGAATTTGGACCGATAGGTTCAGGTTGATCTGAGGAGACGGGGGCACCTTTCTAGTTCTCAGGATATCAAGTTGTGTGACACATACATGCAGCTTGTTGGTGCTTTCAAGTACCGCAGTTGGGATATCAGGAAGTGTGGCGTTTTCCGCGGCACCCAAAATCGATTCTGGTTCGAGTGGGTCAAGCATACTAAGAAAACCCTCATATACACGGTAGAGATCCCAAATGAGCTTTTCCACTTGGGCGCCGGGCTCAATGACGGGTAAGCCTATGTCGCTTGCCTCTCTCCGTCCAATGCCATGGCCATGAGAGTACATCTTTTCTGTCAAGGTCTCAATGATGGAATTGATTCTCTCTTCATCGGCCTTCTTGGATCTGGATGTCAATAACTTCCTGGCTACCAATCGAATGTGTGAATTCTGCCTGTTGACTGTTCCAATCGCTAACGGCCCAACTTGCTGGATTAATGATTGGGCAAGAGCAGCCAACGCAGATTGATCGTTGATATTTACCTTTTCTCGGATGAAGGAGATGTAGGAATTCACATCTTCAACAGCGATTTCCTGCTGCGTGAAAACTCCTTCCGCTCCACCTCCTGTGTTCTTGCTCAGTGTAGGGTCGATTGGCCCAAGCTCAGCCTTGCGACCCATGATGATACTGTCTGCTCCAAGAGATAAGAGCGTTGCAGCGCTCTGGGCGCGGTATGGGACAATTACATTAAACTCTGTGCAGAACTCCCTGATCATCCCCGCTATTCGCCAAGGTACGCTAACATCGCCACCTCTACTATAGAGGAAGAGGTCTATTTTCCTGCGGCGTTGACCATCCTGGAATCCAAGATTCGCTAGGTGATCATACATTGGCCTAATAACATCTTCGGCAATCCTTGTCCCGAGCGGTGGCCTATCACCTGTGAAGTAGACCAGTATCTTCGACCCACGTTCCCGCTCTAGTTCAGTGATCAGGGCACTCCCGATTTCAGACAGCTTCTTCATCTGATTGACAACCTCTCTCACCGAGAAGGAGTCCAGAAGCCCAAGCTTCGGAAGATGGCTCTTGATAACGAGAACAGATAGCACCAAGGCATCGCGGCGTCAATCTAGCCTTAAATCATTGACCCGCATGGCAATATTGCTCATCACAGACGCCCACTGATGGCTAGCGCGTTTGCTGCCATCATGGCAGTCAACTGCTTGCGGAGAAACTGCGGTCTGCATTTGCGCGAAGCGACCGTCTCCCCTATGTCTGTGCTGTTTCAGGGATTCTGCAGACGATTTCGCAGCTTCCGATGGGCTCTTCTCCCCTTATAAGCCGTATCTCCATAAGCCCGGAAGAAGGCGCAACAAAGCCGTTGAAATTCATCATTAGCCGAAGTCGTGGCTTCTGAGCATCGAACGCCGCCTGAATAGGAAAGCCGGCAAAGCTTCTGCCATCAATTCTGAAGTCGAGTCTCAACTCATATGCGAGAGGATCATCAGCTGTTCTGCTTAATAGCGCATAGACAGTCAGATGCGGGATCCCTGCTGGAAATAACGGAGATCCTATCTCCTCCAGGACATTTACTAGAGAAGCCTTGTTGCTTGCCTTGTCAACAATTGCGATATCACATGGTAGCATCGCAAGACAGCGTAGCATTTCGCCTCCTGGTTAAATGTCGATGATAGAGTCCTGTGTACGCTCGCTGCTATCGTCGTCAGCGGTTTGCCGCATCATTGAGAATCCTGAGACATAGAGCTTCTTGGTCGAAGCTGGAGTGTTCGAAGGGAAATCGATCGACGGAAGTGGATACACCTGGACCGGGCTGCCATTTCCAGCAAGCCTAGACCGTATTATGGAAAAGGCAAGAGAAAGACGACGATCAGGTGGCCGAGACAGATTAAGCTTGGCGCTAGGGTTTATCATCTTTATGGCAACGGCAAGAATGCAGCTTTGGGCGATGCTCTCCATGGCAATATCGATCATGCCATTCATCCTATCAAGCTCGCATTCAAGCGATTCGATTGTTGCCTCTCTGGATAACTGAAGCACAAAGGGATGCCTTGAGAAGACCGAATAGACCGAAAACGGAGTACTCAGTACTGATAGCTGCATCTGAAGGTAGTCAGCAGTCTCTCGACTAGGTTGCGTGTTCATTCCTGTTTATTCTGTAGTATTTTGCCTCAAGCTTTTCCGCTCCGAACTTGGGGCACAACAGCACTGGGTGAACAAACTCACCAAGGTAGCCCCACTTGCTAACGATTGTTGGACAAGCATCTTCGTTCTTCTCGTATCTGACAACCAGTCCAGAATGGACTATCTTGCTTGAGTCGAGATCTAGGTAGACTACAATGTCGCCTGCCAACACTTCCTTGATGTTATCAACCTCACGATACCTATCCTGATAAAGGATACAGGCAACTTCCGAGTCATCAAGAATCGCTGTTCGCCTTGATGCAAAGACAAGGCCATGGCAGTTGTAGAAGGGATCAGGGCTGGTTCTTGGTACTACTTGCTTGCCAAACTGGGCTAACCAAAAGCGCTGTTGTCCAAGCTGCACACTGCCCACAGGTGATAGATCCTGGAAGTTGTCAATGGATTCTCCTACCAATGTTTGTAGAACGATAGATCCTTTAGGTGTTCGGAGCGCAGGAGGGCTGTACAAGGGCGAGACAAGCCTCCCAGCTCGCTGCGTCACTCGCTTGCGTGATGCAGACCTCCTCGATCGCTTCCTTCTCCAGGTTTGGCAACAGCAATGTGGATATCTCACAGTCATAGCTGGCTCGGCAGGTCCTCACTTGAAGAACGGGTCCTGTCACGAATCGTTTTCTCGAAGGCTGCGCAGACAAGCTTGTCTAGCCCCCGCAAGTCATCAGGAGAATCGATTTGGACTCGAAATGCCGCAAATGGATGTGGCTCCAAACGTGCTATCCCGTCCGGAACCAATGGTTGTCCAGCAGCTTCGTCGACATTCAGTCCGATCCAGTTCTTGCGGCCTTCAATGTATAGGCGTATTACCCACCAGGATGGCTTATTGAAGAAGATGCCAAAGTAGCCTGTTGTGTCTTTGTATGTAAGGTCCAGGGGAACTTCCTTTCTAGTGGCTGCATCGCGGACCTTTTGACCGGCGAAAGGAGATCTATCGAACATTTCCTTAACGATACCAAAGACGGCCAACTCTTTTTCAGTCGTGGCTATTTTGCTTTGGCTTGTCCCGGCGATCTCAGCATCGATCGCTGAAGGAATTTCACCCTCAACCTGGGCCGATTCTGGTCCAAGGGACAACGCTGCCTTTGCCTGGCTAGATGCAATCGTGACAGGCTGAGCGGCTTCTTTCTCCATTGCACTAATCGACCTTCGGACAATTTCCCGGACCACTCTAGTAAGCGCATCCTTGGCGATTGGGCGGAAGCGGTCCAGCACATTGGCGTTCACCACGCCTTCATACATGTGATCAGCTTTCAGAATCCACCGAAGGAAGTACTCGCTTGGTTCCTTGTCCTTTAAATCCAGTTCTTTGCGCAAGAAGTTCGCGATCTGTGCCGTGAATCTCAGTTCGGTTGCGTAATCCCTGATCGCCTCTGCCGAGAACACCTGCTTGGCAAACCGAGCCAGAACATCCAATCCCTGATCAGCTGCATCCAGCTTCACAATGTGGAAGGGCTGAGCGTCCATGACATTCGGATTACCTGTGTCCGTGAAGAATCTCCACTCCAGTCCATTAGTGAGGATTCCTAAGGTCACCGATGCAGTCGCGTTGAAGTACCTGGCCAATTGCCCTTCATGACCATCAAGCGAAAAATCAAGAGGTTTTACCTCAAAGTAGATCCTGGGAATGCCTTGGATGAAGATGGCGATGTCAACCTTCTCCTTCTGTCCGGCCTTCTTGATGGCAAAATCAGCCTCGTACTCAGGGCAGACTTCTGCTGGATTCCAGATGTCGTAACCCAGCGCATCCAAGAGCGGCAGAACAAGAGACTGCTTGGTAGCCTGTTCTCCTTTTCCGCGAGCTGTTGGAACGCGATTCAGGACTTGCTCCGAAACAGCCTTGATCTTCTCGAATGACATGAGCCCCGCCCCTTCCTGCGCGACTTTAGAGCCAGGAACATCAGGTTCAAAGCGAGTACTTTGGCTATCGACCGCCACCCCCGAACTCAGCCAAGATAGCACACCGCACTTGCACAGTCAGCCTTTCGGTCAAGGCCTAGTAGCTCGATGGCTTGAAAGCAGTCTTGACAGTTCATTCGTTCACTGTCATATAACGCCTAACAAGGGGGTGCGACCAGATGACTACTCAGCAGCAAGATGGATTTGGACAGATGATTAGGAGCATGAGGCAGGCTCAGAAGCCGCCTCTAGCCCTTAGAGAGCTAGCCAGGAGATGCGGGATAAGCGCTGCCTATCTCTCGAACATCGAACGAGGCCTTTGTGCTGCTCCTTCTGCAGAAGTGGTAAAGACACTAGCCCGTGAGCTGAACTCAGATCCGGCAGATTTTCTTAGGAAGGCAAACAGAACTGATCCTGAGTTCTTCGCAGAAGCCATGGATCCTGGCGTCGTAACTATCCTGCGGTTAGTGGATGCATTAGCTCCAACTGACAGTGAACCATTTCTTAACATGAAGAACATCCTGGCCTACCTATTCACTGAGTTTGATGGCAGAACCGACGACTTCAGCGAGATGGAGCTATTCGCCTGCTTCATGACAGCCTTTGGGAAGCTGAGACTTGAAAAAGACAACCCGAGTCAGGAATTGCAGGACAGGCTAGCTCGGGGCATCGCTTTGCTGAAGACCATCATGCCGGACCTCTTCAAAGAGGGCAGCAAAGAGGAGATCATCCGGGAGATCTACGAGATGACCGATCAGAAGAAGCAGCTTGGAAGCCCAGAAGGCGATCCACCAAGGTGAAACCCTCTATGGCTTTCGGTATGGGGCATCAGGGCTTGGAGGCTATGCACGCCCTGATTTGCGCACTATCCGAGGGCCTAGAGCATGGCTATTTCAACTACTCTGTAAAGTGTGAGATGGTTAGAGATCGCAAGAGAATCCTCGAAATCGACGCTGGCAAGGTGTACCGTTTCATCATTCCAGAAGATCAGATCCACGAGGTTGAAGTAGGCCGACTCCTGGGATTGGGGCGGCAAGATGGCAAGAACAACTAAGGCGATTTGTCTATCGGTGGGATTCCGAAGCAATAGCAGCTTTGGAGTACTCCGATGGCGACAACGAATGACAGCTTCATTCAGGAGACGCTTGAGTTCTGGCAAACCCGGACCAAGCGAGAACTCACTCTTGAAGACGCTAGGGAGATCGCGGAGAACATCGGCGCCTTCTTCGAGATACTGCTTAATAGCGTGCCGCCAGAGCATGAGCAGAGCGAGTTGGCGGTGAAGCCATGAGCACCACCAGGACGAATACAGATGCGCGGGGCACACTGCTGAGCTTCAGAGACCGTTTCAGAGCAGTCTATGCCGTAGAAGACACTAACCTTCCTGAGTGCATCCTTGCGACCTATGTCATTAACCAGACGGAGACAGATCAGGTGTGGCTCTTGGTCGTTGGCTCCCCCTCCGGAGGCAAGACAGCCGCCCTGTCCATCCTTAGCGGTCTTCCTCGAACCATCTCAGTTAGCACGCTCTCCCAAGGATCGCTGTTGTCAGGCTCACCCAAGCGGGAAAAAGGGCCGGACTCCACTGGAGGGATACTGAGGGAACTTGGCCCATCCGGAACCATCATCTGCAAGGACTTCACTTCCATCCTCAGCATGAATCGGGATAGCCAAGCTGGAGTCTTGGCTGCACTGCGCGAAATCTATGATGGCTCCTGGACCCGCACCTTTGGAACCGATGGAGGTAAGAAAGAAGCCTGGCAAGGAAGGGTTGCTGTCATTGGCGCCGTCACTCAGAAGATCGACCAGAGTCATGAAGTCATGGCGCTGATGGGCGAACGCTTCCTTCTCCTAAGGCTTCGCACAAATGATGAGCTCTCGCTAAGAATGACAAGGACAGCTCTTGAAGATGGGCCTGGAGGGAAAGAGGCCAGGGATTCACTGGCCAGACTTGCGAAGGCAATAGTCGGTCTTGTGAATTTCCAGGGCGAGATCGAGCCTCTTCCAAGGCAGATGAAAGACAACCTGACGACGCTTGCAGATCTGATCTCGCAGTGCAGGAGTGCCGTAGAGAGAGATGGCCGTACTCGCGAGATCGAAGGCGTTCCCTTTAGGGAAGAAGGTCCTCGCCTTGCGCGGCAACTCGCATCGCTCTACAGAGGCCTTCTCTTGATAGGGAACACTGAGCAAGAGGCATGGGAGAAGGTAAGGCGCGTAGGCCTCGATAGCATGCCTGAGCTTCGCAGAAGGGCCATTCAAGCCCTCCACAGCTTCGAGGGACCTGAGAGGACCAGCGTCATCGCCAAGTCATGCAACTGCCCACCTACAACGACCCGACGCGCCCTTGAAGACATGACATATCTTGGCCTTCTCCAGCGGAATGGCTCCGACTACAATGAGGCAGAAACCTGGGAACTTGCCGAGAAGACCAGAGAGGCTCTGGAGGCGATCAGCTTTGACCTGGCGGATGATGAGCCTCCATTCGACGTCCAAGGGATAGTCGGGGCTGAGATCTCACCCGAGATTGGCATCTCCCCTGCCTCTATTACTCCTGCACACACAGGACATGATTCTCGGGTGAGCTCGCAGAAGACTAGGCTCGGCTCATTGAAGTTGCCTGTAGACAAGCCCTGCAGCATGGATGGTGACAGGCATGCGGCATCGCAATAGGCATGACGGCGAACCTGCCCGTAACCTTCGGCGGGATTTCGACGTGATGCCAGAACCTCGGAGGAAGGCAGGCGGAACCATCTGCGGACCCCCCTGCGGCACTCCCGCCGGAGCCTCCGCGAACATGCGGCGGCATATGCGACATGTTGCGCCGCAACAATCGGCGCGTTCAGGCGGAACCTCCTGCCGAAAACCACAGCGGAACCCCCTGCCGAACGCTGCTGCCGCATATGCGGAATCCTGCCGTGAATGTCGCGGCGGAAGTTCACGGCACATTACAGCGAAAGTACGGGAAGTTCGGAATAGGCTATTGCCGGTAGTTCGGAACATTCGGACGGAGTATTCGAGATGATTCGCGAACATGGCAGCACGTTTAAACGGGAACATCCCGAACGTTCGGCGGTGATGTACCTTCGCGTATCCTCGAAGGAGCAGGAGGAAGGCGGCTTCTCCATAGATGCGCAACGCCGCTTGCTCGACGAATACGCCAAGACATGCGGCCTGCATGTGCTGGAGGTATTCACGGACGTGGAGACCGCGAAACGCGCCGGACGTTCGGAGTTCGGGCGGATGCTCACCTTCCTGAACGACCATCCCGAATGTCGGCATATCCTGGTCGAGAAAACAGACCGTTTGTACCGGAACATCAAGGACTGGGTAACGCTGGATGAGATCGAAGGGCTGGCCATCCATCTTGTCAAGGAGAATGCCGTCCTTAGTGAGTCGAGCAGATCGTCGGAGAAGTTCTTTCACGGTATCAAGGTTCTCATGGCCAAGAACTTTATCGACAACCTCAGGGAAGAGACCGGCAAGGGAATGATGGAGAAGGCGCGCCAGGGCATCTGGCCATCCTACGCGCCAATCGGGTACATCAACGTATGCCGGGCGGACGGCAAGAAGGTAATCGAGCCTGATCCTGTCCGCGCGCCAATCATCGCCAGGCTATTCGAACGGTACGCCGACGGCGACAGCTCGCTTGCCGACATAGTGGCAATGGCGCGGCAGACCGGACTAGCCAGCCGGCAGACCGGCACATACGGCAAAGCAGCCATTCAGCGCGTCCTCAGAAACCCGATCTACCAAGGAGACGTCGTCTGGCATGGCCAGACCTATCCCGGCATACATGCGCCGCTCGTATCGCGGCAGCTCTGGCAGACCGTGCAGGACACGCTGGACGGCAAGCGGCGGCTCAAGGGCTGCCGCAGGACGCATGAGTACCCGTTTGCACGGCTTATCGCATGCGGTCATTGCGGCGGGCTGATGACCGGCCAGGGGCATAGGGGCAAGGTCTATTACCACTGCAGCGGGCACTACGGGAAGTGCCCGGAACCTTACATCCGGCAGGAAAGGCTAGAAGAAGGCTTCCTGGACGTCCTCAGAGGCCTTGAGATGGATGAAGACGTCCTGGAGTACGTCAGGCGGGATCTCGCCGACAGAAGGCACAAGAGGGCCGAATACAGGGAAGCGGAGATTGCCCGTCTCCAGGCTGAGTACGATGCCTTCAAGAAACGCTACGAAGCTATGTACGAGGATAAGCTGAGCGGTAAGGTTCCAGCATGGCTCTTCGAGGAGAAGTCAGCCGAGTATTCTCGGCATATGGCTGAGTTCCTTTCTTCGATGAAGCGTCTTGAGTCCGATTCACCCATAGACACGGTGAAAGTGGCTTCTGTGTTTGAACTGGCGCAAAGGGCTGCCCATAGCCTCTCTACGCTTACGGACGCCCAGAAGTGCGAACTGCTTCACAAAGTAGTTTTGAACGCCTCCTGGAAGGACGGGCAGCTCTCGGTGCTCTTCAGGCAACCCTTTGACATGCTTGCAGAAGCATCGGCGGCCTGGAATGCGAAAAAGGTCGCCGGGCTCTCCTCCGACGACCTTTTCCGAATCTGGTACCCCCGACCGGACTTGAACCGATGCTCCCGGCTCCGGAGGCCGGTGCTCTATCCAACTGAGCTACGGGGGCAAGGTTCGCAACTCAAAAACAAGAATATAGAGAGTGGGGATCAGATCAGCACAGATCGGGATGTGATGGTCTCTCGAAACATCCCTTCGGGATGATTGCTGTCGACGCTGCTCGTTTCCGCCCCGGAAACGAGCGATGAGCTACGGGGGCAAGGTTCGCAACTCAGGAATGGGAATATTGAGAATGACGACCAGGCCTGCACTCAGGATTATTGCATGGAGTCAGCGAGAGCTTTCAGAAGCAGCATCATGAATGATGCCGGGCTGGATCCAGGACTCTGAGCCCCCATCTTCCCAGTTGTGACGACGATCGACCGAGGTCACGCCACGAGATCCTCCGCCGCTGCATATTCCCTCTGCGGGAGGAGTGCCCGCTCAACAAGGAGGTTCGGCATGTCGATAATGAAATGCCCGGCCTGCGGCGGTCAGACCGACGACAGCGCCCCCGCCTGCCCTCACTGCGGGAAGGCCGTGGGATTCCATCCTGGTGTGCCGGCGGGCTCGACTGTCTGCCGGAAATGCGGAATCCTGGCCCCTGAAGGCGCCGCCTGCCCGGTGTGCGGGGCGAAACTGTCGGTCGACTCCCCCGCCGCTCAGAGCAGGAAGGCCAGCATCCTCATTGCCATCGCCGTAGCCGTGCTGGGCCTTGCAGTGATGGTGCAGTCGATGCTGTGCACCGCTTCCGGGAAGTGAGGGCGGCTACTCCCCGACCGCAGCCCTGAGCTTCTCCATGTCCAGCGAGGCTCCCGCCCTGCCGGCCGCCACGACCTCCAGGAAGGCCTCCAGCGGTATCACCGGATGCCTCTTCAGGAGATGCACCACCGACACCAGTGACGCATTGCGGGCTCCCAGGGGGCCCCTGTAGTCGGCTCTGACTAACTCGGCGCCCGTCGCGGGCGGCTCGAGGCTGGCATCAAGCAGGAAGCTCCCCGACTTCATGCCCTCCACCAGCAGGCGCACCTTGGCCAGCCCGTCGGTCGATGTCGCTATGACGGCGTCGGGATGGCTTATCCCCGTGTAGTGGATCTCGCCGGAGGAAAGAATCACCTCGGAGGTGCTGAAGCCCACTCCAACCGTGACCGGGTAACTGCCCTTCTTGGTGACGTGCAGGCCGCAGGACATCGCCGCCTGTGCAAGCATCTCGGCGACGGACTGCACACCCTCACCCGCCGAGCCGGAGAGGAACAGCGAGAAGCGGCCCTGCAGGCCCGCCTGGTGCCTCACTTCAACCGGGGGCACCGCGTCGAACAGCGAGGGCAGCGACTCCCTCCTGTCGATCCTGAAGGCCTCCGCCTTCTCGTTCCGGAGGACCACCGGGCCCAGCCCGGCCGACTCGGCCAGCTCGGCCAGCTTCCTGTCGGGGTTGAACTTCACACCGTAGCTGGGACACAGCTCCACTGCCTCGACCAGAGAGAACCCGTCGACGGCGAAAGCCTCTGCCAGATGGTCGGAGAAGTCACCCATCGCCAGAAGGCGTCTCGCGTAGGGTGCGCCCAGGCCGTGCACGAGGCCGCACAGGTCCATCCCCCGGTTGGGCTTCCCGTCGGGCATCGTGGAGGTCTTGAAACCGCAGGGCGTGAGCCCGGAGGGCTGACCGCCCGTCATGCCGTAGAGCATGTTGTTGTGCACCAGCACGGTCATGTTCACGTTCCTGTGAGCCGCTTCGGCTATGTGCTGGAGGCCGATGGTCGCGCCCCCGTCGCCGATGAAGACGATGATCTTCTTCGAAGGATCGGCCAGACCCATCGAGACGCCGGTTGCAAGGGCCACCGAGCGGCCGTGCAGGCCGTGCACCGTGTGCGAGTCGAACTGCTTGTCGATGATCCCGATGCAGCCGATGTCGGTGACCACCACGAGGTCCATCGGATCCAGAGTTCCCAGCTTCTGGAGGGCCTTCTCGATGCTCTGCGCCACCATGGCATGGCCGCAGCCCCTGCAGAAGGGCAGCTTCTCGGTGGAGAGGAAACGCGCGCTCATGCCTCCACCTCCCGCTCTATCTCCTCGGGCGATATCAGCCTGCCGATAGCGTTCACCCCTGTGACACCCTCGCGGCCATTCCTGCCGAAGAGTATCTGCCGGTACTGCCCCCCGAGGTTCTCCTCGACGACGACCACCCTCTCGTGCCCGGCCGCCAGCTCCAGGTACACCCCGGGCACCGGCAGCAGGGTCTTCGGAACGAGCAGGGACACCTTCCTGCCGCGATTCCGGAGCGCCGCGACGGCGTCGCGCGCGGCCGCGGCAGTGATGTCGAATGCGATCACCAGCGCGTCGGACCCCTCCTGCCCGTCGTATTCGTAGAAGGTATAGCCCTGGAGGCTGTCCTCCACCTTGCGAGCGAGGCGCCTGGTGTTCTCCAGCGCCTCCTTCGTGGAGTGCTGCAGATCGCCCTTCGTGTCGTGCGTGGATGCGGTGAGCCTCACCCTGTGCGAGCGGCTGCCCACCGGCAGGAACGGGGGCACGCCGTCGGCGCCGGACGCATAGGGCAGGTACGGGGCATCCCCGCCGTAGTACTCCCTCTTCACGGGCTCGACCTGCTCGAGCTTCGAGAGGTCGAAGCCCTGCAGGGTCATCACCATCTCCTTCGAGGTGAGCAGGACCACGGGGCAGCGCAGCCTTACCGCGAGCTTAACGGCCTCGGCCGATAGCTTCCAGCAGTCGCCCAGGTCGGAGGGGCACAGCACGGGCACGCTGTAGCCGCCGGAGTTCATGCCGTTGAGCAGAAGGATGTCGCCCTGCGCTCCGCAGGTGGCGGTGCCGGTGGCCGGTCCCAGCCTCTGCGCAAGCACGATCACCATCGGCAGCTCCATCATGAAGGCCATGCCCGTCGACTCGAGCATGAGCGCGAGCCCCGGGTAGGAGGTGGCCGTCACGGGAATGCGGCCGGCGGCCGAGAACCCGCTCATCCACTGCAGCGTGGTTATCTCGTCCGGCGCCGGCATCACCACCGGGAAGCGCTGACTCGAGTAGGAGTACAGCAGGTTGGCCGGAGTGATCGGATAGCCGATGAACACGTCGGCCCCGGCCTTCACCGCACCCTCGATGATGAGCCTCGACCCGTCGACGAACGATGTGCCCGAGCCTGTCATGTCATCCGCCCCCAACGGCCCTCAGCCCTGACGGGCGCGGGCCCTTCCGCCGAGAAGCCTGTCGCCGATTGTCGAGAGCAGGATGACCGCCAGCGTGGCTATCACGGCGCCGTATGTCTTGTCTATCTCGAACCAGCCCGCCTGGCGGGCGTACATGGTCACGAACACGGCGACGGTGCCGATGATGAACGAGAGCTTCACGCCGAGGTCGGTGACCAGTTTCCTGGCGTACAGCGCCGACATTATGACGATGGCGCCGATGGCCCGTATGGCGTAGGAGACATAGGCGGTGTCGAGCACCGCGCCCCGCAGGAAGATCGCAAGCGGCACGGTGACGAGGCTCACGAGGATCACGAGCTTCCTGGCCGTGGCGATGATCTTCGCATCGTCGGCATTCTTGTTGATAAGGCCGTGGTAGATGTCCTTCGCCGCGATGGTGACCACCGCGAAGTTCACGGGACCGACGGTGGAAAGGATCGCTGCCAGAATCCCCGCCAGCGCCAGCCCGCCCAGCACCGGTGGAATGAACTCCGGCGTCTGTAGAAGCGTGGGCAGAACCTCCTTGGGATTCAGCGTCTCGGTTCCGGGGATGAACAGCCCCGTCTTGGCCATCAGAGCGAGGAACGCTGTCATGACACCGAACGGCGCCACGATGAATCCAGCCAGGACCGATGCCCTCCGGGCCGTCCTGACGTCCTTCGCGGCGAAAACCGGCTGAATGCTGGCCTGCGCGGCCATGCCGCCAAGCACGCCGCCCACGAGAAGTGCGAGCGCGCTGTTGAAGCTGGCGCTGAAGGGATTGTAGAGGTTCACAGGAGCGCCCTGGGCGACCAGGGTCTCCTGCAGACCGCTGAATCCCCCCACCTTGGTGAGCCCGATCACGAACGCCGTTCCGAGCCCGAGGTACATGGTGAGGAGGTACACGATGCCGGTAACCGCGAGGGCGTGCATTCCACCTGCGTAGGTATAGATGAGGATGATGACCGCGGAGATGACTACCGCCCAGGTCCAGGATATCTCGAACAGCGGGGCCATGACGCTGGCGCAGGTCTGCAGCTGGACGTAGGCGAGGGTTATGTAGGCTATGAGAAATGCAACCGCGGAGATCGACCTGGCCTGGCTTCCGAACAGTGTCTCGATCATCTCGCTGACGGTGTGGACGTTCTTGCTGCGGTAGTGGGCCGCAACGGTGAAGCCGATGATCACCATGCCTATGGCTGTCGAGATGTTGTAAAGTATGGGCTGGAGCGTGCTGGTGCTGAAAGCCTGCTCGCTGACGCCTATCGTGCTCATACCGCCCAGCCACTCGGCGGCCACGACCACGGCGCAGACGATCACGCCCAGGTTTCTGCCGGCTACCAGGTAGTCGGCGGCGGACTTGCTGGCAACCTTCCGTGTGAGGAGCCCCATCACTACGACCAGGACGAAGTAGCCCAGCATGATCAGCGCATAGATGTTCATAAGTTCCGCCTTGCCCTCTTCCGCCTTCTTCGCAGAGGTCGCGCCGTCAGACGGCCAGCGGCCTGCCCTCGGTTATCGCCCTTGCAATGAGCAGTGAATTCAACCTGTTCGGTGCATCATCGGATCTCGAGTTGAGAACGGCAGGCACCGTCGCGCCCAGCACCAGGCCGCCCCAGACGGCGCCGCCGTGGAACTTGTAGCTCTTGCCCAGGGAGTTCGCTGTTTCCAGATTGGGGGCCAGGATCATGTCGGGATCGCCGCAGACCACCGAAGCACCCAGGTTCTTCGACAATGCGCAGTCCCTGTTGATGAGTGCGTCGTAACCCAGCGGGCCGTCGACCACGAAGCCCTTGATCTGGCCCCGGGCCGACATGACCGCGAGGGCGGCGGCGTCCACCGTGGCCTGCATGCGGGGGCTCACGGTCTCCACGGCGGCAAGGGCCGCCACCTTCGCCTTCTCGATGCCCAGGGCTTTCCAGAGGGGTCTCGTGTTCTCTATGACAGCCAGCTTCTCCTCGAGCGTGGGCATGACGAGGATGGCATTGTCCGTGACCGCCAGCAGCTTGTGGTAGGAAGCCATCTCGAACAGGCTGAGGTTGGACAGGATGGAGGAGGCCTTGATGCCCGTGTCCCTGTCCAGTATCGCCTTGAGGTAGCTCTCGGACTTCACTCCGCCCTTCACCAGGATCCTGGCGCCGCTCGACCGCACGGCCGCTACGGCAAGGCGCGCGGCCTCGGCATCGCTCGCAGCGGGCATGACCTCGTACAGGTCGGGATCGTCGCCGGCTTCGCTGATGATCCTCCTGATGGCCGCCTCGTCACCCGCAACGAAGCACCTGCCGGCGAACCCATATCCGTGCGCGGTGCGCAGACTGCCGATGACCTCGGAGTCGGCCGCGCCGGCCACCGCCACAGGCACCGGCGCAAGAGGCCTGACCGCCTCGAGGAGCTGTGCAAAACTGCCTATGCTCATGTTCCCCCTGCCGTCCTCCTGCGGGCCTCCGGAGCCGTGCTCAGCTCCTCCCGGCCTCCTTTTCCATGCGCCAGTCGTAGAGTGGGTCGATGTCCCTTCCGGTCATGATGCACGAAGGCCACTCCAGCGGCTTCTCGATGCCCGCGATGACACGTGATATGCTGGAGGCTATCGCCTCGTTCTCGTTCTCACCGGGATAGACGTAAACGGCGGAGAGCCGGCTGCACCTGCGCACGATCTCGCCTGTGAGGTACTCCTCGTTCGCAACCCCGCCGGTGACCACTATGCCGTCCATGTCGAAGTCGAGCACCGACGCCATGGCCCCGATCTCCTTGCAGATCTGGTAGATCATGGCGTCGTAGATGAACTTCGCGAACCCGTCTCCCGCCTTTATGCGGCGGGCAACCTCGCGAATGTCCTTCGTGCCCAGGTATCCGTAGATGCCTCCGGCGCCGTAGAGCTTCTTGTGCAGCTCGTCGCGGGTGTAGCGCCCCGAGAAGCATGCCTCGAGAAGCGGAATGGGCGGAACGCCGCCTGCGCGCTCGGGAGTGAAGGGTGCAGCCTCCATGCGGTTGTCGCTGTCGATGATCCTGCCTCCGGCAAGGGGAGCGATCGAGTACCCCCCGCCGAGATGGCAGGCGACGCACCTCATCTCGTCGAAGCCCTTGCCGAGCTTCGAAGCCAGCTTGCGAACGGTGGCCCTTATGTTTAGCGCGTGCACGAACGAGAACCTGGGGAAGTCGGGTGCGCCGGATATTCGCGCTATCGGCTGCATCTCGTCCACGCCCACCGGGTCGACGACATAGGATGGGATTCCGGAGGTCAGGGCGATCCTGTATGCCAGCGGGGCCCCCAGGTTCGAGGCGTGCTGGTACACCGGAGTGAGCAGGCTGAAATCGGCCAGCTCCCTGTTCAGGGCGATCACCCCGCTGGGAACCGGGGGCAGCATGCCGCCGAGCGCACCGGCGGCCACCACCTCGCAGTCGCAGGGCCTCTCGCCGTCCACGAACTGCCTGACCAGACCCTCCCTGTAGTCTACCTGGTCGCTGATTGTCCTGAAGCGGTGCACCATGTCGTCAGGGTGCTCTATAGTTTTGCTGCACAGGGTTTTTGATTCTCCGGAAGGCTCGACGGAGTAGAAAGAGCACTTCGTGGTGGTCGAGCCGGTGTTGATCACCAGCACGGCTGGATTGCTCAAAACGGAATCCTCCGAGGAAAGACCTGTAACAAGCCCGGAAGCCCGGCAACGCCTTCCGGTGTGCGGGGCGGCCGGGTCATCCTGGCTCGATGCGCGAACATTATCAAGGAGGGCCGCAGGGCGCCAGTGGGGGGGGAAGGCGGGAGAGTCTCACGCAAAGACGCAAAGACCGCAAAGCACCAGCACCTTCACCACGAATAGCACGAATAGAGAGGCAGCTCGAAGGTCAGCGGCGAAGCTGCAGAATCTCACGCAAAGACGCAAAGACCGCAAAGCATCAGCACCTTCACCACGAATAGCACGAATAGAGAGGCAGCTCGAAGGTCAGCGGCGAAGCTGCAGAATCTCACGCAAAGACGCAAAGACCGCAAAGCATCAGCACCTTCACCACGAAGAACACGAAGGACACGAAGAAGGCAACGAATGGAAGGTTGGCGGCGAGCTGCTGAGCGACAGCGGAAAGTGCCGGGGACAGAACCTTCAGTTGCCGGGAGGCCGTTGATCCGGCTAGCCCGGATCAACTGCGTCGCCAGATGTGTTCGCGAAGCGAACCATCGAGAGACCCTGTCTGGATATCCGCAATGGTCTGTCCCCAGAGCGACGAGCGCAACTCAGCAGCATCCTCACCACGAAGAGCACGAAGGAAGCGGCAACTGAAAGGCAAGCAGCAGGAGGAGGGGTTTCCCGCATAGATCGCAACGAGCACAACGATATGATCGGCTGGAGCAGGCAGCTGCAGAATCTCACGCAAAGACGCAAAGGGCGGCAGGCAGCGGCATCGGGAAACAGGCGAGATGAAGTACTCCGTCACTCCCGCGCAGGCGGGAGTCCAGTACGTGCATGGATCCCCGTCTCCACGGGGATGACGGGCGTTTGGCAGCAGACTGCGCTACACTACACCGACAGTGGACTTTCCCAATGTCTGACAACGCGGTTCAGCATCGGTAGACCGTTGCATCGACGAATCCCCCGGGATGCTCCTAGTAGCCGCCCCTGCGGTCGTGAGCATTAGGAACCTTCGAAACATCGAAGGCTTCGAGGAGCCTTATCCAGTATGAGACCTCGCTCCCGGGAGGTGGAGTCGGGGCAGTAAAAAGCGATCTCTGCTCGCCGGGATAGACGATGACGTTCTCGTATATCTCCTCGGCAGTGCTGACAAGGATGTACACGGTCTGGCCGGTGCTGTCGTCGAGCGCAGCCGTGTACCCCTCGATCGCGTACCGGAATGAGAAGAGCCATGCGTCGATGTTCCCGTTTCTGGTGTTGACGTAGTAACCGTTATCGGTGTAAACGGTTACTCCATCTGCGATCACCAGCTCGCTCGGAGCCTGCGGCTGGGCGAGCGAGACGGCAGTTATCAGCAGCGCTGCCAGGCACACGACGCTCCGCATGACAGGCTCCCCCCTCGAGATGATCAACCCGGCCTGTGGATATCGTCTGCCGCCTTCGTTCGACGGCCAGGTGCCACAGGTCTCAGGAGAATCTACGCCATACTTTCGAGTCGGGGCCAGGAGCAAGGTCGCTGGGGACAGTCCACTGCTGGTAGAGTGGAGCGCCGGTGTTAGCTTCTCTGATGCTCATTGTCTCTGGGGACAGACCACCGCTGGTAGAGTGGAGCGCCGGCTATCGCCGGCTGAAGGTTCTGTCCCCGACGCTGTCGCTGGTGCCTGTACTACCCCTACACCGGCACCCGCTCCACCACGGGCTCGCGGCCCTTCTCGAGGGTGAGAATGGCAATGCTGCGCTTGCCGCGGGGACTGCAGGTGCTGCCCGGGTTGAGGATGAGAAACCCTCCCCTGCGCTCGAAGTGCCACTCGTGCGAGTGACCGTAGATCAGGATGTCGGGAGGCGTCTCGAAGAGCGAGAGCACGCGGTCGGTGAGCCCCCAGGGCGGGCCCCACCCGTGGGCCACGCATACACGGAAGCCCTCCAGTAGCAGCTCCAGTTTCGACGGGAGACGGGACGAGAGGCATGGATCGTCCATGTTCCCCGACACCGCCTGAACAGGCGCAAGCCTCTCGAGGTCGCGTATGACCGCTTCCTCTACGCAATCCCCGGCATGGATCACGAGGTCGCACTCCGCGATTGTCTCGTAAACCCTGCCGGGGAGCGACGAAGCCCTGGAGGGAAGATGCGTATCCGA
>CAZMTK010000024.1:0-17598 GCA_964569245.1 uncultured bacterium
GGGTTCGTTTCGCGAGACGAAACGAGCGTGGTGGAGGCGGCGGGTATCGAACCCGTTACTATACAAAGAGATAGATGATACAGAACCAGAACACTTCCCCGGCAGAACCACCACAGATTGTTGCAGTTCTGGACATTCGCCTCGAGAGCAGATTCCTCGTGATTGCATTAGCAGCACACTTCCTGAACAGGATCATGACGGCTCTGCACACGAAAAGTGTGTCATATGCGTGTCACACTTTCCGGCGATGGATGATCTGAAGTCGCTGATCGATTTCTGGACAACTCTCCCTGCAGAGACTCGGACGGAGATACTGGCTCTGGTCAGATACGCCTGCAGCAAGGCAGGCAGGCCGGGCATCAAACCTGATCACTCCGATGATGGTCTCCCCTGACCGTCAGGCTCGTGAACCGCTCCCCGTTTCTGGGCCATACATGATGTTAGCCGGCCGGGGTCTGGACCGCTCCCCGTTTCTGGACCATACATGATGTTAGCCAACGGGGGCCAGGGCAAGCTCGGACCGCGTCTCCTCCGGGTTGAGAAAACTGCTTGGATCAGAAGAAAAACCGTCCCAAAGCCGACTTCCATGTGTTATAAATACTATGGTACCAAAAGCTTAGGCATTTTACCTTCGGAGGTGTACTTTGCTTGAGATGACTGTTCCCGTACGCTCGCGCTTCCCCGAGGATCCCTTCTCCCCCGTGCGTCTCTCGCCGGTGTCGGTGAATGGCTCCACCACGCCGCATGTCGGCGTCGAGATCCAGGGCGATAACGGCTCCTGGGAGTGCGTGGCCATCCACGGACCAGCCTACGAGCTGGTCCCCAACGCCCTCGTCCAGCAGGTAGCCAGGGAGATAACCTCCCGCAGCGCCATGCGCTGGGCCGAGGAGAAGACGATCTGGACAGGCCGCTTCCTCAGCGTCCTCTACAGGTCGGACCATCTGGTGCCGCTGCCTGCCGTGGGCGATGCCATCAGCCTCGGCCTGCGCGTGGAGAACAGCTACGACGGCTCGGCCAAGCTGCGGCTGGCCCTGATGGCCTTCGTCCTGAGCTGCACCAACGGTCTCATGAGCCCCCGGTACTTCACCACCTACACAATGAAGCACACCACGTCGAACGAGTTCGACACCGAGGAGGCCACGGAGATCCTCAACGACGGGGCATCCACCCTGGAGGTGCTCGCCCCGCGCATCGGCGAGCTCTCACGCATGCCCCTCACGACGAAGCGCCTCGCCCAGGTAGCGAAGAGCGTCGATCTCCCGAACCGTGACTGGGGGCACATCCTCACGCAGCTGGAGCCAGCCCGCACGATGTGGGACCTGATGCAGGCCATCACCCACAGGGTCACGCACACCACCCGTGGCCGCAGCCTGATCTCCACCTCCGAAACGGTGGGCGACTACTTCCTCGGTCGCCTGCTGGACCAGCGCACAGCGTAGTCGCTATCATCGCCTGACGCCTCAAGACGCGGCTTCCGCCCCCGGGGGCATACTTTCTGAAGGCGACCCCGATCTCTTCACCAGGGAGCTCTCGGGGGCCCTGCCGTCGATCTCATTGAATAGCTCTATTCCTGCATTCCCGTCAGCTGCGGATTACCGAACACACATAAGACAGGCGCACTCCCCAGGGGCCAACGGCGGCCATCCCTGGAATGGAGGTGAAATGCCGGTTACCAGGAAGAAGAACAGGCGATGGCTGCTATGGCCCGCCGTCCTGCTCGTGGGGCTCGTCCTCGGCGTTGTCCTCGCGGGACTCCGATGCCGGCCCTCCGGCGCACAGCTTGCATCGCTGGAAAACCCTCGTACGGCTGCCCAGGTTGAGGAGGTCATCAGACGGAGCCAGCTGAACACCCTTTCCGCGGACTTCGAGGTCGTGCAGAGCGAGAGCCTGCAACAGGCACGACCGATCCTTCCCGACGGCCATCTGACCTACCTGCGCAGATCCTACGGGAACGTCGCCATAGGATTCGATCTCTCAAGCGCCCGGGCCTGTGAGAGGCCTTCGGTTCTCAGCCCAGGCGGGCGTGACCTGTTCATCTGGCTCCCCGAGCCTGTGGTCAGCCCCGTAGTGACGGATTACCGGAGGAGCGAGATAGAGGCCACCCACAACTTCTGGACCTCCCGCCCCACCGACAACACCCTCGTTATGGCAAACGGCTCACGAGTAGCCCTTCCCGGAATCGTAGCAAGGCAGGCCGAGCTCTGCGGTCTGGTTGGCCGTGCGCGTGAGGAGGCTCGTGCCGCCCTGGAGAGGTTCGGCACCTCGCTTGGCTTCGAGCGGGTCGTCGTGGGATTCGGAGGCAGACCACCGGATCGAGAGGTCATGGGACCCTCAGGAACCATACAAGAGGAGGTTACGCAGATGCGGATATCCGTTCCGCGTGTCGTTCGCCTGGCCGCCCTGGTCCTGCTCGGGACCACTGCTGCCGTTGTCGTCTTCCCGAGACTGGCATCGAACCGTCAGGAGCTGTCCGATCCCGCCCGGCAGGAGCCCGACGGCACAAGCGGGCAGATCACCCTTGCCGAGGCTTCCGTGCTGCTCTCCCGGCTGCGCGCCATGTCCAGCTTCAACTGCGCTACCTACCAGGGCATGGTTTTCCTTAGGGATTCCCTTCCGCAGAAGGTGCTGGGCATCACCGTCGGCCATACGCGCCTCTGGGGGAGCTTCCCCGGATACGTCCACTGGGCCATCGACCTGGATCAGCTGGGCCCCGACGACGTAGTCCTCACAACGACCAGCGGAGCGGCGCACATCGAGGTTACTCTGCCGCAGCCCGAGATCACCGGCGTTGAGATAGACGAGCGCCGCGTCATCTCCGGCAGGAACTCCAGTGTCGGCCTTCTTGAGGACTCTGAGGAGATAGCGCGGTGCGAGGAGGCGCTCTACGCAACCGCACAGGACGAGCTGCGGATGCAGGCCCGTGAGGCAGGCTTCCAGATACAGGCAGGCTCGCTCGCCCGTGACGGCGTGGCGGATCTCGTGAGCGAGATGCTCGGCGATCCCACCGCCGAGATAGCGGTGAGGTTCCGGCAGGCAGCACCTGAGCCGCAGGATCTTCCCGACCTCTCCCCGGGCGACCTTACCACCTCGGTGCAGTGGAGGTGAGCATGGCCACGAGAACCATGACCAGCCGACTCAGGAGCCCGCTGCCCACGATGAGCTTTACCGAGTATGCGGCTGCGGGCGGGTGCAACTTCTCCACACTCAAGTACATGGCGCAGAGCCCCCTGCACTACTGGCACGCGCTCAACAACCCGCCCGTGGAGACCCCGGCCATGCTCCTCGGCAAGGCGACACACACCGCGGTCTTCGAGCCGCTGAAGTTCCAGCTGGAGTATGCCCTCTGGGCGGGTGACCGCAGAGGCGTTGACTACCGGGAGTTCGCCGACGGCTGTGCCGCTCAGGGCAGGACCATCCTCAAGGAGAACGAATACGGTACGGCACTGGCCATCCGGGATGCCGTACGCGGCCTGCCAGTGATAGCGGGCCTGCTGGGCAAGGGCCACCCCGAGATCTCCATCCTGTGGCACAACGCGGAGACCGGAGTAGCCTGCAAGGCACGCCTGGACTGGCTTACTCCCGACGGGATCATTCTCGATCTCAAGACCACGTCCTGCATAGAGCCGAGGCGGTTCGCCGCCCATGCATGGGAATACGGGTACTTCCACCAGCAGGCCTACTACCAGGACGCCCTGCGATCCACGGGAGGGACTCCGAGGCAATCCGGGATCATCGCTGTCGAAGCAGCCCCGCCACACGCCTGCCGGCTGTACTGGCTGGATGACGAATCCCTCAGGCGGGCGCGGATGGAATGCATCAGCTGGCTGGAAAGGGTAAGGGAATGCGCGGAAGCTGGCGTATGGCCCGGGCCCGAGCCCGAGTCAACGCTGACCGCTCCTCCCTGGGCCATTCCCGCCGACGGCCCTGCGGTCGATTTCGCAGGGGTGACGGAGGACTAGGATGCCTAAGAAGACAGAGAACGTTTCTCTGCACGTGGACCTGATGTTCCCGAGCCGCTACCTGCGGGCGGCCGACTTCGAGGGGAAGCCGGTTACGCTCACGATAGCCGAGGTCTTCAGAGACATGGTGCAGATGGCCACGGGTCAGAAGAGCGAGAAGTACATCGTGCGATTCCAGGAAACGGAGAAGGAGCTGATCCTCAACAAGACCAACGCCAGAGCCATCGCAAAGGTGCTCCGCGAGCCCCGCGCGGTAAACTGGGCAGGCGAGCGGATCACGCTGAAACCGAGCACCTGCGAGGCTTTCGGGGAGATAGTGGACTGCATCCGGGTGGAGACCCGGGAGGCCAGCTAGTCATCGAACGAGAAGATCACTTGTCGGAGTGTGGGGGAAACCATCCCGGGGTGTCCTCTGAACAGGTGCCCTTCGTGTTCGGAGGGGGTTGGTGAGTTTCCCAGCTTGTGTGAGTGTGCGCACTTGAAGGAATAGGGGGTGGCTCGTGCAAGTCTGAAAGGATTGCGTCAAGTAACCTCGTCAATTCTTCTTGGGGGCGGTTGTGCAGAGTTTCTTGGGCGGCTTCTGCCGCAGCGAGGAAATGCTCCACAAAGGTCGCCGTGTGGAGAACAACGAACTCACGACTGTCACGGACATATCTAGTGAGATGTAGTTCTCGGAAACTCTCATCAGACTCAACCAGGAAGTAGCCAGCAATAGTCCCACAGTGAACTAAAGGCTTGCGAAGCATCTCATAGAGATCCTCCGCAATATCCTGGTAACGGCCATCTATCTGGGACATCGGACCCTGCAGAAACTTGCTAATACGCTTCTTTGTAGCAGTCCGCTCAGAGAGCTTGTAGAGAAGTGCGCCTAAGAAGTCCATGCCAGAGAAGCATGTCATAATCGCCGGGAAACTACTCCTGGGATGCCTATCCTTTGGGAGTGCTATCTCCTCTAGGTCTCCTCTAATGAATGTCTGGATTCTCGAGATTGCAGCCCATGGATCCCTCATGTGTGGTCGCTCCTGTCTAGCTGAACATGGTATACATATCTGCTGATAGTGTACCAGACAACACATTAGGGCTAACTTGCCCTGGGATTGTTCACGCATAGAGTTGCAGGAAGCACCTAGTTCCATATACAACCGTTCCCTTCTGTATGCCGGGAGTGTCTCGGGGCCCTTTCCCGGGGCGCTCCCGGTCCGCCCGAAACGATTATTCGAGAGGGGGAAGCGATGCCTGCCCCGTTCTCCGGTACGCGCCTGGTGCTGGCCGAGAAGGCCGTCTACTACCGCAAGGTGAAGAACCACACCATTGCCCTGCCAACGGAACCCATCGACAGCGCAGAGAAGGCTAAGATCCTCCTTGCGCGGCTCTTCGAGGAGAGGCCCGTCGAAGGGATGTTCGCCATCGCCATCAACTCCAGCGGTGACTTCCTGGGCCTCATCAAGCTCGCCGAGGGCACCGTGGACCGCGCCGCAGTCTATCCCCGGGAGCTGCTTTCCTTCCTACTGATCGAAACGAATGCCACGGGTGTCATGCTCGCCCATTCCCATCCCGGCGGGAAGGCCGAGCCCAGCATGGAGGATGTCACCCTCACGCAGAGGCTGAGAGACCTCATGCACCCGCTCGGGGTACACCTGCTGGATCATTTCATCTACGCCTGCAGCAGACCCGGGATGGAGGGTGTATGGCTCTCCATGCGGGAACGGGGCCTCCTGTGAAGGGCAAGGCCTCGATGCAGGCCGTGGGCTACATCCGCGTCAGCACCGAGGAGCAGGCTCGGGAGGGTGTCAGCCTGGAGGCGCAGAGGGCGAAGATCACGGCATGGGCCGAGGCCAGCGGGACAGAGCTGGTGGGCTTCTACGAGGACGCAGGAGCCTCCGGTTCCCGTTCTGAAAACCGGGAAGGCCTTCAGCAGGCGCTGGGGCTGGCCTGCGACAAGAAGGCCATACTGGTGGTCTACAGCCTCTCCCGGCTCTCGCGCAGTACGAAGGACACGCTGGCTCTGGCCGAGCGGCTGGAGAAGGCTGGCGCCGACCTGGTGAGCCTCTCGGAGAGGATCGACACCACCAGTGCTTCCGGGAAGATGGTATTCAGGATGCTGGCGGTCCTTAACGAGTTCGAAAGGGACCAGATCTCGGAGAGGACCTCCACAGCATTGCAGCATAAGAAGGCCAGGCACGAGGCTTATTGCCGTACGCCGTATGGCTTCGACCGCATAGGTAAGATGCTGGTGATGAACCACGAGGAGCAGGTTGTGCTGGAGGAGATCCTGACACGGCGAGCGCAGGGCTGGAGCTACCAGTCCATCGCTGATGCCCTCAACAGCGACAGCATCCCCACCAAGCGGGGCTGCAGATGGCATGCCGCAACAGTCAGGTCGGTGGTACAGACCTCGGGAGCTGATTAGCAGAGGGGGGCGGAAGCCCCCCTCGCCCTCTTTAACAGCATGGAATCGGGAGGTAAGGGCTCGTCCATTTTACTCTCGCGCAGGATAGAGACAGCCTAAGTCGGATGTAGATATTGACTGCACTACCGTGCTGCGGGATGATAGAAAGTAAGCTGCGAGGATTTTGGAGGGGTTATACAGACTCTGCAGAATCACTGTTAGGTGCGCCTAGCGGGAACACAGCCGGCCGTCGAATCAACGGAGAATCGCATCTCAGTCATGAGCACCGCCTATCACGCGAAGTACTTTGCGTGCGAGCTGACCCGCATCGGCGGGGCGGGGGTGGAGCGTCTTTCCAGATCCCTCTTCGACGCGTGCGTTGATCTGAATCCACACCAGATCGAGGCGGCCCTCTTCGCGTTTCGATCCCCGATCTCCAAGGGCGTCCTTCTCGCAGACGAGGTCGGTCTCGGGAAGACCATCGAGGCCGGCCTGGTCCTCTGCCAGCTCTGGGCCGAACGGCGGCGACGCCTTCTCGTCATCTGTCCCGCGTCCATACGCAAGCAGTGGGCGCTTGAGCTGGCCGAGAAGTTCAACCTTCCGACCGTCATTCTCGACGCGAAGGAATACCTGGAGCGACAGGCTCGAGGGGTGTCCAATCCCTTCGAGGCGGACGAGGTCGTGGTCACGTCAACCCACTTCGGCAGCGTCCGAGCGTCCGATATCCGCCCCGTTCAATGGGACCTCGTGGTCATCGATGAGGCCCACAAGCTGCGGAACGCCTACCGGCCGTCGAATCGAATGGGGCAGAACATTCGGTGGGCGCTTGAAGACCGGCGCAAAGTGCTTCTGACGGCGACGCCGCTCCAGAACTCGCTGGTGGAACTCTACGGGATCTCGACCATCATCGACGGTCACATCTTCGGAGACCTTCCGTCCTTTCGAAGCCAGTTCGTCAACGCTGGCGGGAACGTGGAGGACCTCCGGGACAGGCTTCGAACCTTCTCGATTCGCACCCTCCGGCGCCAGGTCGTCGAGTACATCCAGTACACAGAGCGCCGTCTCATCACGCGGCCCTTCAAGCCGACGGAGCAGGAGCACAAGCTGTACGAGGCGGTGTCGGCATTTCTCCAACGCAAAGACACCTATGCCCTTCCCCATCGGCAACGACACCTGACCGCGTTGATTGTGCGCAAGCTCCTCGCCTCCTCGCCGCAGGCAGTGGCCGCCACGCTCGAAGCCATGCGCGACCGCCTGATCGCGATCCGCGACAAGCTGCCGGTCCCCGAGGACCTGGCCGAACGCCTCATCGCGGAGGAGGAAATCGAGGACGAGCTCCTGGATGAAATGATCGACTCGCCTCCGCAGCCTTCCGGTGACGAGGATTCGGAGGAGCAACCCAAGGCCCCCGAAGCCGAACAGCCGGAACCCGCCATCGACCGCCAGAAGCTCCTCGCGGAGATCGACGAGCTGAACCGATACGCCCAGTGGGCGAGAAGCATCGGCATCGACACCAAGACCCGCTCCCTCATCAAGGCGCTTGAGATCGGCTTTGGGAAGATGACCGAAATGGGCGCGGCCCAGAGGGCGGTGATCTTCACGGAGTCGAGACGGACCCAGGCTTATCTAAAGGACTTCCTGGAAGCGAACGGATACGCGGGCCGCGTCATCACGTTCAACGGGACGAACAAGGAACCGGAAACGACGGCCATCTACGAGCGCTGGGTGGAAGCCAACAAGGAGAGCGGTCGGGCCACTGGGTCCCGGCCCGTGGACATCCGCACGGCCATCATCGAGCACTTCCGGGACCACGGGCAGATTCTGATTGCAACGGAAGCAGCCGCCGAGGGTGTGAACCTGCAGTTCTGCTCCCTCGTGGTGAACTTCGACCTTCCGTGGAACCCCCAGCGGATCGAGCAGCGGATCGGCCGTTGCCATCGTTACGGGCAGAAGCACGACGTCGTCGTCATCAACTTCCTCAACGAGAAGAACGAGGCCGACCGGCGCGTCCACGAACTCCTGGAAGAGAAGTTCAGCCTCTTCAGCGGCGTGTTCGGGGCCTCGGACGAGGTCCTTGGCAGCATCGAATCCGGCGTCGACTTCGAGCGAAGGATTCTGGACATCTACCAGCAGTGCCGAACGCCGGAGGAAATCGAAGGCGCGTTTCAGAGACTCCGCTACGAGCTTGAGGAGAAGATTCGCGGCAAGCTGGCCGAGACCCGGCAGAAGCTCCTCGAGCACTTCGACGAGGACGTCCACTCGCGTCTGCGCGTGAACCTGGAAGGGGCGCGCCAACAGCTCGACCGAGTGGGGATGATGTTCTGGCGGCTCACCCGGTTCGTCCTCGATGGGCAGGCGAAGTTCGACGAGGCGAACCTGGGGTTCGACCTGGAAACGCCTCCGCGCGATGGCATCCTGCCGGGTCACTACCGCCTGATCTCGAAGGACCATGAGAACGCCCCCGGGACGTTCCTCTACCGCCTATCCCATCCGCTGGGCGAGTACACGGTCGAAGCCGGAAAGACGCTGGCGACGCCGCTGGCCCGCGTCACCTTCGACATCAGTGGGCGGTTTACCAAGATCTCTCTGGTCGAAGCCCTCCAGGGCCGCTCCGGCTGGCTGCACCTGCAGCGGCTTACCATCGACTCGTTCGAGCGTGAAGAGTACCTTCTCTTCTCCGGCGTCGACGACGACGGCAGGTCGCTCGACCAGGAGACGATGGAGAAGATGTTCCACTGCGAAGCGAAGGCCGAGCCGCTTCCGGCTCTTCCCACCGACATTGAAACCCGGCTTGCCGCAGAGGCCGATCGGCACGCCAAAGCCACAATCAGCCGCTCGCTGGAGACAAACAACCGACACTTCCAGGAGGCGCGGGAAAAGCTGGAAAAATGGGCCGATGACATGGTGCTCGCCACCGAAAAGGAGCTGAAGGATACCAAAGAGCGTATCAAAGCCCTGTCCCGTCAGGCCCGGCTAGCCACGACCACCGAAGAACAACATGCGCTGCAGAAACAAATCCAGGAACTGGAAAAGCAGAAGCGCCGGCAGCGCCAGCGCATTTTCGACTTCGAGGACGAAATCGTGGCCAAGCGCGATGAACTGATTGAGAAACTTGAGAGACGGATGCATCAACGGACGAACGTCGAGCCTTTGTTTACCATTCGCTGGAGGGTCGTATGACGGCGCAGCCCATGTCACAGAACCTGCAAAAACTTAGATCATTGCTCGCCGAACTCTTCCAGCTCGACCAGGCCGAGCTGGACTTCGGCATCTACCGCATCATGAACACCAAGCGCGAGGAGATTACCCGCTTTCTCGATAACGACCTGTTGCCGCAGGTGCGCGAGGTTCTGAGCACCTACGAACGCGAGAGCCGCGCGAGCCTTGAAGCGGAGCTGGAAAAGGCGAAGGAGCAGGCAAAAGCCCTCGGGTTTGATGACCCTGCTCGAGCACCGAAGGTCAAGGAACTGCAAACCCGCTACAACGCCGCCTTCGACATCGAGGCCGCGGAGAACGAAGTTTTCTCCCACCTCTACAACTTCTTCCGCCGCTACTATAGCGAGGGCGACTTCATCTCCCAGCGCCGCTACAAGGAGGGCGTTTACGCCATCCCCTACGAAGGCGAGGAAGTCAAACTTTACTGGGCCAACCACGATCAGTACTACATCAAGACAAGCGAGTACCTGCGCGACTACACCTTCAAGCTCCCCTCCGGCAAGCGGGTCCACTTCAAACTCGCCGAGGCCGACACGGAGAAGGACAACAACCGCGCCGCCAACGGCAACGAGCGGCGGTTCATGCTCTCTCAGGAGCAGCCGCTGGCCGAGGAACACGGCGAGCTGCTCATCCGCTTCGAGTACCGCCCGCATCCCGACAAGGCCAAGCAGGCGGACCTCAACGCGGCGGCTGTGGACCGCATCCTGAAGCAGACCAAGGGATTCGACGACTGGCGGCGGGAACTCGCCTCGCTGCGGCCCACCGAGAAGAACCCGAACCGTACGCTCCTGGAGAAGCACCTGACGGACTACACGGCGCGGAACACCTTCGACTACTTCATCCACAAAGACCTGGGCGGCTTTCTGCGGCGGGAGCTCGACTTCTACATCAAGAACGAGGTGATGCACCTCGACGACGTGGAGAGCGAAACCTCCCCCCGCGTGGAGCAGTACCTGTCGAAGATCAAGGCCATTCGCCGGATCGCCCACAAACTCATCGACTTTTTGGCGCAGATTGAGGACTTCCAGAAGAAGCTCTGGCTCAAGAAGAAATTCGTGGTGGAGACGCAGTACTGCATCACGCTGGATCGCATCTTCGCCATCGAGGACGACCTGCCTGCCGCGCCAAGCGATAGCGCGGCGCAGGCAGGGAAGATGCGCAACTGGATCATCGAGCGGATCATCGAGAACAATGCCCAGCGGGAAGAGTGGTTGCGGCTCTTCGCTATTGACGAGATCAAGGGCGACTTGACGACGCCCGGCTACAGCACGCCGCTCAAGCGCGAATTCCTCGAAGCCCACCCAACGCTGGTGGTGGACACGCGGCACTTCGATGAGGCGTTCAAACTCCGCTTGCTTGCGGCTATCCCGGATATTGACGAGGAGACAGACGGGCTGCTGGTTCACAGCGAGAACTTCCAAGCGCTGTGCCTGCTATTCACGAGGTACCGAGGCTCAGTAAGGTGCATCTATATCGATCCGCCGTTTAACACCGACGACTCTCAGTTCGCATTCAAGGATACGTACCGGAACGCAACCTGGCTTTCGCTGATGGAGGGCCGACTGCGAGCTGGGGCGCAGTTCCTGTGCCCCGACGGCACACTGTACCTACATCTCGATCACAATTCCAACTTCTATGGACGGTACTTGCTCGACGGCATCTTTGGAGATGCCTGTTTCCTCAATGAGGTCATCTGGAGGATCGGGTGGGTCTCTGGCTACAAGACTGCTGCGGACAGGTATGTGCGAAATCACGAGACCATATTCGTCTATGGCCGTGAGCCACAGCCGCACTTCAACAAAGATAAGGCTCGCATTCCCTACAGTGCCTTCGATGAGCAGAGCATCGCAGAACAATTGAGGGCCATCAAGGATGCGTGGGGACTAACTGGCGTGTCGCCGCTGCGGTTGAAGCTGGTCTTCAAGGACGCCGATGGAAATGTCTACAAGACCGGCCTCACTGAGAAGGAAGGTCGGTACAACATCGAGGACACGTGGAACTGCAACGAGTATGAGGATCTTCACTCGAACAAGATCAAGCGGAATGCAGCTGAGTACACGCCCCGCGGCTCGGAGATTACCCAGAAGCCCGAGCAGCTCCTTCAGAGAGTTGTCGAAGTTTCGTCCGAGGAGGGCGATACCGTGCTGGACTTCTTCGCCGGCAGTGGAACGACACCGGCCGTTGCGAAGAAACTACAGCGGAAGTTCATCGCTGTTGAGATGGGTGATTATTTTGAGACCGACATGCTCTGGAGAATGAAGCATGTCTTATTTGGACGACAGGTGGGCATCAGCAGGCAGAGCGGCTATGGCGGCGGTGGGTTGTTCAAGTACATCCGCCTCGAGTCCTACGAAGACGCCCTCAACAACCTTGAGGTCAAGCGCACCGAGGCCCAGCAATCCCTGCTCGACCAGCACGCCACTTTCCGCGAGGACTACATGCTCCGCTACATGCTGGATGTGGAAAGCCGGGGCAGCGCTTCGCTCCTCAACATCGACCGCTACGAGGACCCCTTCAACTACACGCTCAACATCGCCACCGGGACCGCCGGCGAGACCAAGCCCACGGTCGTGGACCTCGTCGAGACGTTCAACTACCTGATCGGCCTCCGGGTAAAGACCATCGACCACATCGGGGGCGTGCGTGTCGTCACGGGCACGAACCCGCAGGGCGAACGGGTGCTCATCCTCTGGCGGAAGACGAAGGAGCTGGACAACGACGCCCTGGACGCATGGTTCCGCAAGCAGGGCTACAACACCAAGGACCAGGAGTACGACGTCATCTACGTGAACGGCGACAACAACCTGGAGAACCTCCGCAAGCCGGACCAGACCTGGAAGGTCCGGCTCATCGAGGAGGAATTCAGGCGGCTCATGTTCGACGTGCAGGACGTGTAGGGAGGCTGAAGCGTGCCGAGAGGACGACCCAGACGTGGGATCCGGGGAGCGCGGGGCGACGAGCCCAGGCCCCTGCGCTTCGAGCAGCGGCTGGTGCTCCATCAGTGGCTGCTGTCGCTTTTGGGGGTGCCGAGCTTCGAACGCCTCGCCGCCAGCCTGAAAGCGCCCGAACTGGAGGGCTTCGACGAGAACAACATCAGCCGTTTCCATCACGCACTATGTCTGCATATACCCGCTGCTGCGCGGCCAAGCCTGCCCGATGACCTGCTTCTGGCCTACGATCAGAACATCGTGCGCCACTGGCGACGGATCACGGAGCGGCGGAACCATGCGGGAGCGTTCCTCTATCCGAAGTACTTCCAGTACCTGGCGCTGCTCTTCGCCGAAATCTACCTTGACCGGTACTTCCGGGACCCGGACAGGCTGCTCGGGCAACTGAACACCCACGTGGATGCCTTCAACCGGGGCGAGTACCCCGTCCCCGGGTCGCCCGCGGGACCGGTGCCGGAGGCGAGCCGCGTCGAGCCGTACACGAGGCAGGACCTGAACAAGGTGGCCTTCTGGATGGCCACGGGAAGCGGCAAGACGCTTCTCATGCACATCAACATCCTTCAGTACCAGCACTACCTGAACCTGCACGGCCTGCCTGCCGCGCAGGGCACGGCGCAGGCAGGCGGCAGGCAGGTAAACCGCGTCATCCTCCTCACGCCGAATGAGGGCCTCTCGCACCAGCACCTGGAGGAGTTTCAACTTTCGGGGATCGACGCCGAGCTCTTCTCGAAGGAGGGCCGGGGCCTCTTCACCGGCCGCGCGGTGGAGATCCTCGACATCCACAAGCTGCGCGAGGAGATGGGCGAGAAGACCGTGGCCGTGGACGCGTTCGAGGGGAACAACCTGGTCCTCGTGGACGAGGGGCACCGCGGAACCAGCGGCGCGGAGATCGGTGCCTGGATGCAGAAGCGGAACCAGCTCTGCGAGAACGGATTCTCGTTCGAGTACTCGGCGACCTTCGGACAGGCGATGAAGGCGAGCGGGAACCGCGAACTGGAGCAGGTCTACGCCAAGTGCATCCTCTTCGACTACTCCTACAAGTACTTCTACGGAGACGGTTACGGGAAGGACTACCGCATCCTGAACTTGGCCGACGACTTGGACGAGAACGTGCGCCGGCAGTACCTGACCGCCTGCCTCCTCTCCTTCTATCAGCAGCTGAAGCTCTACCGCGAACAGACCGGTACGTTCCGGCCCTTCCTGCTGGAGCGCCCGCTGTGGATCTTCGTGGGCGGCAGCGTCAACGCGGTCCGCACGCAGAACCGGCGGAAGGTCTCCGACGTCGTGGACATCCTTCTGTCGCTGGCGACCTTCGTGCGGGAGCGCGACGAGAGCATGGCATCAATCGAACGGCTGCTTGCGGGGCACTCCGGCCTCCTGGACGCCAATCGGCGGGAGCTCTTCGAGGGGACGTTCCGGTATCTGAACACCCTAGGCCTCACGCGCGACCAGGTCTTCGACGACATCCTGCGTGTCCTTTTCAATGCTCCCACGACGGCCGCAATGCACGTCGAGAATCTGAAGGGCACGGACGGGGAGGTGGCGTTGCGGCTGGGTGAAAACGACGCCTTCGGCGTGATCAACGTGGGCGACGCCTCTGCCCTCTGCAAGCTCTGCGAGGGGCAACGAGAGCTGGTCGTCACGGAGAAGGAGTTCTCGGGTTCCCTCTTCCGCGCCCTCAATGACGACGCGTCCACGATCAACATTCTGATCGGGTCCAAGAAGTTCACCGAGGGCTGGTCAAGCTGGCGGGTCAGCACCATGGGCCTGATGAACATCGGGCGCAACGAGGGACCGCAGATCATTCAGCTCTTCGGTCGCGGTGTCCGACTCAAGGGTAAGGACTTCTCGCTCAAGCGCAGCCGCCGCCTGGACCTGCCGGCCGGCCAGGCAGGGGGACAGGCCGCGCCCAAGAACATCGAGACACTGGAGACGCTTAACATCTTCGGCATCCGCGCGGACTACATGCGCCAGTTCAAGGAGTACCTCGAAGACGAGGGCCTGCCGGCGAACGAGGACCGGATCGAGTTCGTGCTCCCCGTCATCAAGAACTTGGGAAGCAAGAAGCTCAAGATGGTCCGCCTTCGGGAGGGCATCGACTTCAAAAAAGACGGACCGAAGCCCGCCTTGGACGACCCGCCCGACTATCTCGTTCGCCACCCCGTCGTGGTGGACTGGTATCCCAAGCTGCAGGCGATGGCCAGCGGCGCCGGTAGGACGAGCGCGCAAGCAGCGGAACGTGATCGCGGCTTCTTTGAGGAGCCGCATCTGTCGTTCCTCGATTTCGACGCCATCTACTTCGAGCTTCAGCAGTTCAAGAACGAGCGCGCCTGGCACAACCTTACCCTTTCGCGCAAGAGCCTCCCGGCTCTTCTCGGGCGGAAGGACTGGTACGTGCTGCTCATTCCCAAGGAGGAGATGCACTTTAGGTCGTTCCAGCAAGTTCTCCGCTGGCAGGAGATCGCGGCGGCCCTCTTCAAGAAGTATCTGGACCGCTACTACAAGTTCAGGAAGCAGGAATTCGAGGGCACCCACCTGGAGTACCGGGAGCTCTCCGAAGACGATCCCAACTTCATCGACGAGTACCGGCTGCTCATCGAGCAGTCGCGCACGGACATCGTCCAGAAGTTGGAGGAGATCAAGGGATTGATCGAGGCGGGCAAGCTGCGGAATGTGGAGTTCCAGTCCCTGCACGCCATTGCCTTCGGGCGCCACCTCTACGAGCCGCTCATCTACGTCGGCAACGACCTGATCGAGGTCAAGCCCGTTGTCCTGGAGAACGAGGGCGAGCGCGACTTCGTACTGGACCTCCAAGCGTTCTGCGAGGCCAGGAAGGAGTTCCTCAAGGGCAAGGAGCTCTACCTGCTCCGCAACATGAGTCGCGGTCGAGGCATCGGCTTCTTCGAGGCGGGCAACTTCTACCCCGACTTCATCCTCTGGCTGCTGGCCGGCGACCGCCAGTACGTGAGTTTCATCGACCCCAAGGGGTTGCGGAATCTCGAGGGGCCCGAAGACCCGAAGATCCGGTTCCACCTGACAATCAAGGACCTGGAACGCCAACTGGGCGACCCGGCGGTAGTCCTGAATTCCTTCATCGTGTCGAGCACGCGCGTCCCGGAAGTCGCCTGGTGGGAGGACGGCATGACCAAGGAGGAGTTCGAGGCTCGGAACGTCCTCTTCCAGCGAGAAGACCAGGACACCTACATCGAGAAGCTCTTGAAACATGTGACGAGAGTAACGTGAGCGATCATCTGTCGCAGGGCGCACCTAACAACAGCATGTAGATGACGGCGCTGCGTGCCGCCGCTGATGCTGAGCGTTCGACTCCATTCGCTCCACACTTGCACACCCATCGAGCCAGCCAGCCAAATAAGGCAGGCCTGTGAATCCGATAGATTCTGATCAGCCAGCTATCTTAAAGTATATCTTTTAGTTAACTGTTATGAGAGCCTTCCCCCAAAGCATCTCAACCCTGCAAGGCGATTGTCGAGTGTCATGCGAAGTCGTCGGCGGTGCAGGAAACGCCGAGGTTACGTTCGTCAGATCGGTACGCTTAACATAATGCTCTGCATTTAGATATGAATGAGAAGACAGGGGCTTGACTTCCGTCTATCTACTGACAATAGTCGAGTTGCCAGCGATATCTAGCCGATACGAAAGGAATGCGATGGACAGAGACAGCATAGCGGTGGACTTCGGGAACCTGCTGAACGAGTTGAGGAGCAGGAAGGGGATAGGTGTCAATCAACTCGCAGGTAGCCTGGGTATCAGCAACCAGTACATGTCGTTACTGCTTCGCGGCAAACAGGGGCCGCCATCTGCCAAGGTCATCATTGCGGCCGCCCACCATCTGGATGTGAACGAGTACGAGCTGCTCTGTGACGCTGGCCAGCTCCACCCCGACCTGGTCGAGAGCAGCCTGCGTGCCCAGAGAGCTTTCTCACAGACGCTGCGCTCCACGAGGGTGATCAAGAACAACGAAGAGAGCGAGCCTCGCTCGCTGGCCATCTTCGTGGACCTGTGGGACCTCACACACCGATTCAGCAATAAGAACGCGAGCTTGGAGTACGCTCAGACTGTTCGGCAGGCAGTCGAGAAGCTGACCGAGGAATACTGCCAGGAAGTGCGGTTGCGGCTCGCATGGCTTCTTCAGGATGTCGGGCGAGGGCTGGCACGGGGCAACGACGCCCCGTCAGCCGATGAAGGCACTACAGAAGGGAGGGCTACTAGATGAAGCGCGAAGTCAGAATCACTGCCGAGAGGAGACAAGAGCAAATAAACACAGCAATATGCTTAATAACGAGCCAGATGTATGCGTTCCTTGAGAACAACGAACCGTTTGAATGCAATATTTTAGCCGTACATAGCAATACAGATGATAATGCAGAAGGAAGCATCACTGTAACATGGAATTATAGTTGTGGCAACACATTTACAATAGACCCTATAGGGCTAATTATGGATACCAATGATTGATTCGTTGACATATACTGCTACGCCGTCTGATTCGACGTGTCGGCAGAGAGCCGACTGGAGGTTGCGAATGATGAACTGCCCCGTTTCGAGGTGACAGAGGATATGGGCGCTTCAGAAAGGAGGAATCCTTTGTCCTAACCTAGCCTCCAGCGGGGCAACTCTTGAAGGGGAACTTCGGAGGCCCGATCACAAGTCGGGCCTCCCACCCCGGGAGGTGATGGCGAGCCAGCTGGGATCCGGAGTCGCTCTGTCAGGATCCCAGCGATATAGAGGGACAGGGTACAGAGCGCGAGAATCAGGAGGTGTGAATCACAGGATGTCCAGGTCGATAGAAGCATGTAGTTAGGCGTTTCCAACAAGCGCTCGAAGACTTCCCCGGTCACTAAAAAGGAGGGGCTTGAGGATCAGTCTGAGAGAGAGCCAAGGAGGACCTTATGTCCCGCTCTCAGAGTCCATCCGATGCCCCGGCACCTGAAGGCCAAGGTAAACCATCCCACCCCACCAGTCAGAAAAAGAGGAAGCTGCCCAGCACAAAGTCAGATGAACGTCCCTCCTTCCAGTTCTACCCGGATGACTGGCTGGCTGAGCCCGGGCTACGATGCTGCAGCCT
>CAZMTK010000025.1:0-17387 GCA_964569245.1 uncultured bacterium
GCGGAGAAGAAGCCCGCGGAGAAGTCCGGAGAAGCAGCGCTGGAGAGCGCCCCCGCTGTGGAAGCCCCTTCCTCAGCCGCCACACTGCCTTCTCAGGAAAAGCCCGAAGCGCCAGCCGAGACGGTCGCAGCACCTGCCGCCCAGCGCCCGTCCATGCCCCCCAGGCTGCAGCCGCTCCAGCCAGGCCAGAAGCTCGTCTCTCCCGTGCACAGGCCTCAACCGGTCTCTGCCGCCGAGCCTTCCGCCCCGCCAGCTCCCGGCAGGCCGAAGGTCTTCGAGCTGGCCAAGGAGCTGAACATCTCGAGCGAAGCGCTGATCAACGTGCTCACCGAGATGGGGGTCAGGGTCAGGAGCCACATGAGCATCCTCTCGGACGCCCAGGTGACCGGAGTGAAAGCCCGCTTCGAGAGGGAGAAGCAGGAGGCGAGGGACAGGGGCGCCAAGTCCAGGAAGAAGCGCAAGAGGCGCAAGAAGCTCCAGGTCTCTGCCGAGGCGGTCAGGGCGGTGCGCGACACCGTCGCCCAGATGGAGGCCAGCGCCGTCAGGACGCAGAAGAAGCGCAGGCGCAGATACCGCGAGGAGAAGCAGGAGAGGCACGAGCGCCTGCTCGCAGCCGACGGTTCGCCATCCGTTCTCAAGGTGACGGAGTTCACCAGCCCCTCCGAGCTCGCCGAGCTGATGGGAGTGTCCCTGAACGAGGTGATCGCCAAGTGCCTGGAGCTCGGAGTCATGGCGACAGCGAACCAGCGGCTCGATGCTGATACCATAGCGCTTCTCGCCGGAGAGTTCGGCAGGAACGTGGAGGCAGTGGCCGAGTACGGTGCCGAAGCGCTCGAGCAGAGGCGTCTCGAGAAGTCGGACCGCGAGGTTCCCAGACCCCCGGTAGTGACCATCATGGGGCACGTGGACCACGGCAAGACCGCGCTCCTGGACAGGATACGCTCGACGAACATCATCAGCACCGAGTTCGGAGGAATAACGCAGCACATCGGCGCATACACGGCGAGCCTGCCCGACGGCAGGAGAGTGACCTTCATCGACACTCCGGGTCACGCCGCCTTCACGGCGATGAGGACCAGGGGGGCCCAGGTCACCGATATCGTGGTGCTCGTCGTCGCCTCGGACAGCAGGGTGATGCCCCAGACGGAGGAAGCGATAGACCACGCAAGGGCTGCGGGAGTGCCTATAATCGTAGCGATCAGCAAGATGGACCTCTCTACCGCAAATCCCGACAATGTCAAGCAGGATCTCGCGGCGCACCGCGTCCTGGTGGAGGACTGGGGCGGCGATGTGCTCTGCGCGCAGGTCAGCTCGATCACCGGAGCAGGCGTGGACGACCTGCTCGAGAAGATCATGCTCCAGGCCGAGATGCTCGACCTGAAGGCGTTTCCCGACAGACCCGCGAGAGGGGCGGTGCTGGAGGGGAGGATAGACCCCCACAGGGGCTCGGTCGTCAGCGTGCTTGTACAGGACGGGACGCTGCGCGAAGGCGACTGCTTCGTCGCCGGAACGTGCAGTGGAAGGATAAGGGCCCTGTACGACGAAAACGGCAAGCACCTCCTCGAAGCCGGCCCCGGCACTCCCGTCCAGGTCCTGGGATGTTCCAGCGTACCTGAGGCGGGGGACAGCTTCACGGTGGTGGACACCGAGCAGGAGGCGAAGGACATCTGTCTCAGGCGCCACCTCGTCGAGCGGGAGCGAGAGCTGCAGTCACGCAGGCGGATCACGCTGGAGGACTTCTACAAGTCCACCTCCGAAGCCGGCGGCGTGCTGAGACTCATAGTGAAGGCCGACGTACAGGGCTCCGCAGAAGCCATCGTGGACACGCTGACCCGCATGGGCACCGACGAGGTTTCCGTGGACATCATCCGCAGCGGCGCAGGCGGGATCAGCGAGAGCGACGTGATGCTGGCAGCGGCGTCCGATGCGGTGATCCTCGGGTTCAGGGTCCGCCCCGATGCGAGGGCTCGCGAGAAGGCGGCCTCGACCGGAGTGGAGATAGAGACCTTCAACATCATCTACGACGTCGAGGACACCGTGAAGAGGGCTCTCTCGGGGCTTCTCAAGCCCGAGCACCGCGAGGAGTTCCTGGGCTCGGCCGAAGTGAGGGCTCTGTTCAAGGTTCCGAAGGTCGGAACGATCGCGGGATGCTACGTCGTCGGAGGCCTCGTCAGGCGCTCCAGCAGGTTCAGGCTCGTCCGGAACGGGGTGGTGACCTGGGAGGGCGAGCTCTCCTCGCTGAAGCACTTCAAGGAGGATCGCAAGGAAGTGGCCGCAGGCTACGAGTGCGGAATCGGGCTGGCAGGCTACAGCGACGTGAAGGTCGGAGACATCATCGAATGCTACGAGATCGTGGAGGTCTCCCGAGCCCTGTAGGGGCCTCCCGATGAAACCGCGCCGCTCCGAGCGTCTCACGGAGATCATCCGAGAGGAAGTCGGCGGTATCCTCCGCAGGGATGTATCCGACCCGCGTCTGGGATTCGTGACTGTGATGCGGGTGAAGGTGTCCCCGGACGGGACGCATGCGTTCGTCTTCTACTCCACTCTCGGCACCGAGGAGGAGCGTGAGAAGACTCGCGAGGCGATCGAGTCCTCCAGGGCGTACATAAGGAGGCTCCTGGCCGGGAGGATCAGAGTCCGCACCGTGCCCGAGCTCCACTTCATCCACGATACCTCGGTGGAGAAGGGCGAGACCGTCCTCCATCTCATGCGCACCATGGAGGAGAGTTGACCCTGCATGGGAAGCCGGGGGGCGGCGCAGTCTATCTATTGGACAAGGCTCCCGGGCCGACCTCACGACTGGCGGCAGGAGCCGTGGCGTCAGCCTGGAACAGCCGGGACAGGTACGGGCATGCGGGGACGCTCGACCCCGCGGCTTCCGGGGTGCTCCCCGTCCTTCTCGGAAGGGCCACAAGGCTCTCGAGGTGGATCACGGCGCACAGCAAGCGATACAGGTTCGAGCTGAGGCTCGGAGCCTCGACAGACACCGGCGACTGCGATGGCGTCTTCACTGAGACAGGGGACTGCTCCGGGATCAAACGAGACGATCTGGCAGCCGCCGCATCGGAGCTCACCGGCAGGTTCGAGCAGAGGGTCCCGGAGTACTCCGCCGTCAGGCTCGATGGAGTGAGGGCCTATAGAAGGGCGAGGAGGGGGATCGACCAGGAGATGCCCGTGAGGGAGGTCGAGGCGCTGGACTGGAGGATAGGCCCGCTGGAGGACGGGAGGGCTGCGATCGAGGTCACGGTCTCGTCGGGAGCCTATGTCAGAGCGCTCGCGAGGGATCTCGGCGCGATTCTCGGCTGCCCTGCCCACGCAGCAGCGATAACCCGCATGGCGGTGGGCCGGTTCACCCTGGAGATGTGCTCCCGCGAGCCGGACACGCCCTCCTCCCTGATAGGCATGGCCGAGGCGATGACGGGGTATGCCGTTCTCACGCTGTCCGAGAAGGATGCCGAGGCGGTGAGGACGGGCATGTCCGTGCCCTCGGAACTCTCGGGCACGGTGGCCCTGCTGGATCAGTCGTCCTCCAGGCTCCTCGCGGTGGGAGAGGGAGACGGGATCCGCATAAGGCCGCTGGCGGTGTTCCCTTGAGCGAACCGGCCTTCGTCCTCGCCGTGGGCGCATTCGACGGGATTCATGCCGGGCATCTCGCGGTCATACGGGCGGCGCTCGAGATCTCGCCGGAAGCCGGGGTCGCCTGCTTCGAGCCTCTGCCCAGGCAGTATTTCTCTTCGCCCGGCAACAGCTTGCGGTTGACGACACCTGCGGAAAGAAGCAGAATCCTCGCTCGGTCCGGTATTCGCACGGTGACGGCCTTCCCGTTCGACGAAGCGACCAGGAATGCCGGGCCGGACGAGTTCCTGGAGATGCTCAGCGGTCTCCGCCCGTTCGATCACCTCGTGGTCGGGTACGATTTCCACTTCGGACGGGGAAGGTCCGGCGGCGTCTCCTTGCTCGGGAAGTGGTGCGCCGAGAGGTCGCTGGGACTCACCGTGGTGCCTGAGACGCTCCTCGACGGCGATCCCGTCAAGAGCGAGACCGTGCGATGCCTCCTGCGCACCGGTGATCTGGCAACGGTCTCACGCATGCTCTCGAGGCGGTATTCCGCATCCGGCCCGGTGGCCAGGGGCCGGGGAGAGGGCAGGAGGCTCGGCTTCCCGACCCTGAATGCAGCGGTGCCCAGGGCGAAGCTGCTGCCGCCGCCTGGCAGCTATGCCGTGCTGGTGCGTGCCGAAGGCCTCTCGGGGCCTGCTGCAGCCTTCATACCCGAGGGCCGCCCCGGTCTCGTGGAGGCGCATGTGCCTGGCTGGTCGGGCGACCTCTACGGTTCGGTCCTGGAGATCGAATTCGTGGAGATGCTCCGAAGGCCGGAGAAGCTGACGAAGGATGAGCTGAGGAGAAGGATAGAGGGAGATGTGGAACGCATGATGGAGGTCATGAAGGAATGACAGTCTCTGCCGAGAGGAAGCTCGAGCTCGCCAGGACATACGGATCCGGCGAGACCGACACGGGAAGGTCCGAGGTCCAGATCGCCATTCTCAGCGAGCGGATCAGGGAGCTCACCGAGCACAGCAAGAACCACCCCCACGACAACAACAGCCGCAGAGGCCTCCTGAAGCTCGTAGGCAAGAGGCGGCGCCTTCTGAACTACCTCGAGTCCACGGACACTGAACGCTACCGGAAGATAGTAAACGACCTCGGCCTGAGAAGGTAGAACCGCGGACCCGCGCTGGCGCGCGGGAACACCGCTTCCGGAGGCTGGGCCGATCGGTCGCGGGTGAGAGGAACGCAACATGGCTGCTGCGATGGAAATGACGCTTGCCGGACGCAGGCTGGTTCTGGAGACTGGCAGGATGGCCCGTCAGGCGCACGGGTCGGTGCTCGTGACATACGGCGAATCCTCGGTGATCGTCGCGGCCGTTTCACAGAAGACCGGGTCCGAGCTGCCCTCCTTCTTCCCGCTCACGGTCGAGTACCGCGAGAGGAGCTATGCAGCCGGAAAGATCCCCGGGGGGTTCTTCAAGCGCGAGGGCCGTCCGAGCGAGTCCGAGATACTCTCGGCGAGGCTCATAGACAGGCCGATTCGCCCTCTGTTCCCCAGGGGATTCACGAGCGAGACGCAGGTGTACTGCATGGTGATCAGCTCGGATTCCGCCAACAACCCGGATCTCCTGGGACTCATCGGAGCGTCCGCCTCACTGATGGTTTCTGACATTCCCTGGAACGGCCCGGTTTCAGCGGTGAGGATGGGACGGATCGATGGCGAGCTCGTCGTCAATCCGACGATAGACCAGCTCGAACATAGCGACCTCGATCTCATAGTCGCGGTAAGAGGCGGCGATGTGGTGATGCTGGAGGGGAGGGCCGGGGAGGTCCCCGAATCCGTCGTCATCGAGGCTGTAGAGGTAGCGCGGAAGGAGGCCTCCGCGATCAACGACCTGCAGGCCGCCCTGGCACGGGCTGCCGGCAGGCCGAAGCGCGAGTACCAGCCCGCCACCCTACCCGAGGGGCTGCCCGAGGCCGTGAAGACGGTGGCGGAGCCCATCCTGGATTCGGCCTACGGCCGGTCGGGCAAGCTCGAATGGATCCGTGCCATGGACGCCGCCTTCGAGGCCTGCGTGGATTCCCTGGCCGGCAGGTTCGGTCAGGATGTCTCCGAGGAGAAGTGGCGCGTGATGGCCGGTCTCGCCCTCGAGGACATGGAGAAGGACTACGTCCGCAGGCGCCTCGCCGTCGACAGGGTGAGATGCGACGGGCGCTCCGTGAAGCAGATCAGGCCCATAACCTGCGAGGTCGGGGTGATCCCCAGGGCGCACGGCTCCGCCCTCTTCACGAGAGGCGAGACGCAGGCTCTGGTGGCGGCCACGCTGGGTGGCGACAGCGACGAGCAGAAGATAGACGCACTCACGGGCGAGTACACGAAGAGCTTCATGCTCCACTACAACTTCCCCTCGTTCAGCGTGGGCGAGGTCAAGCCCGTGAGAGGCCCGGGCAGGCGCGAGATCGGGCATGGCCACCTCGCCGAGATGGCCCTGCAGGCCGTCATTCCCAGCGAGGACGCCTTCCCCTACACGATAAGGGTGGTGTCCGACATCCTCGAGTCCAACGGCTCGTCGTCCATGGCCACGGTCTGCGGCGGCTCGCTGAGCCTGATGGATGCCGGGGTCCCGGTGAAGGCGCCCGTGGCAGGCGTGGCCCTCGGGCTGGTGAAGTACGGCGACAGCCATGTCGTCCTGTCGGACATCGCCGGCGTGGAGGACCATCTGGGCGACATGGACCTGAAGATCGCGGGCACCGCCAGGGGTGTCACAGCCGTGCAGATGGATCTCAAGGTCGAGGGCATCTCCAGCTCCATCCTCGCGGAAGCCTTCGCGCAGTCGCGAGAAGGCAGGCTGGAGGTGCTGTCCGTGATGGAGGGAACGCTGGGGACGCACAGGAAGGAGCTCAGCAGGTTCGCTCCCAGGGTCGTCAGCACGAAGATCAGCACTGACAAGATCGGCAAGCTCATAGGGCCCGGTGGAAAGACAATAAGGTCCATCACCGAATCCACAGGAGTGAAGATCGACGTCTCGGACGACGGCACCGTGAACGTCCTGTCCTCCGATCCTGCGGCGGCCGAGAGGGCTCTCAAGATCATCGAGGATCTGGTGGGCGTGCCCAAGGTCGGGAACGTCTACGAGGGCACTGTGTCCACGGTCGCCAAGTTCGGGGCCTTCGTGGAGATCACGCCGGGAACCGACGGACTGGTCCACATCAGCGAGATCAGCGACAAGAGGATCAAGGAGGTCGGAGACGTCCTCAAGAAGGGCGACCGCGTCAGGGTGAAGGTCATCGAGGTGCGCGACGACGGGAAGATCAACCTCACGATGCGCGGGCTCGACGGGCAGTCCGGCGGGAGTGACGGCGAGGCCGGGGAGGAAGGGGCCAGGTGACGAAGGGTGGCGGCGTGCCGGTCCGTGTGTGCGTCCTTGCGCACGGGAAGGGCCTGCCGCTGCCCTCGAAGGCGACCCCCGGATCGAGCGGAGTGGATCTGAGGGCGGCTGTCGCAGGCCCCGTGTGCATACCCCCCGGCGGCAGAGCCCTGATTCCCACCGGCATCAGAGTGGAGATCCCGGCGGGCTGGGAATGGCAGGTCAGGCCCCGGAGCGGCCTGGCCGCGTCATCCGGCATCACTGTGCTGAACGCGCCGGGCACGGTGGACTCTGACTACAGGGGAGAAGTCCAGGTGATCCTGGTCAATCTCGGCGTGTCCGAGGCGACGATCTCGAGAGGCGACAGGATAGCCCAGGCGGTGCTCTGCCCGGTGGGAGAGCCCGACATCTGCGAGGCTGAGCACCTCGCGGGATCGGACAGGGGGGATGGCGGCTTTGGCCATTCGGGCCTCGTCTAGGGCGCTCGCGATATCCGCCGCCGTCCTCTCATCGTGCGCCTACAGCTTCAGGGGCAACCTGCCGGGCCACATCGAGTCCGTCAGGGTGGCTCCATTCCGAAGCACCGTGAGCGAATACGGCCTCGAGCAGGAGACGACCTCCCTGGTCACGGAGAAGCTCGTCGAGAGCGGAGGCCTCTCAGTCGTCACATCCTCTCCGGATGCGCTGATCGAGGCTTCCGTCAGCCAGTGGACCAGGAGCCCGTACTCCTACTCGGCCTCCGAGCAGATAGAGGAGTACAGGCTGGAGATGAGAGTGACGCTCGACTTCACCGATCTCGTCAGAGACGAGCCGATCCTCGACGACGAGTCCGTTTCCCGCTGGATTGTCTATAATCCACAGACAGAGGATTATGCCTCGGCAAGAGCGAGGCTTGTCGAAGACATGGCTTCCGAGATCGTAAGACGATGCCTTTCAGGATGGTAATGACATGAAAGAGAGAGGTGCGATTCGTCCCGGCTGTCTGGTCTGGGCTGCGCTCATCCTGCTGGTTGCCGTTTTCGCATGGAAGTCCATAGACTTCTTCGTCCTGAGGCCGGCCGGAGTCAAGAAGTCCCTCAACGAGGCCTACAATCCCGTCCGCGTCATGAGAACCCGCAACACCGCCGAGAGGTTCACGAGGTTCCAGACGGAGTGGAGGGCGTACCGCGATTCCACCAGCGACATCTACGTCCAGAGGATCGCGACGCCCCCCAGGCTCGACGGGGACACTGTATGGGTCCTTCACATCGACACCCTGCACCTCCCCGTCATCGGACCGTTGGTGGACTCGATGAAGATCAAGCGGTACTTCGTCTAGGATGGACTTCCTCGACGACTGGAGGGACAGGCACCCCCACCAGCGCGGAGGCCCCGGCAGGGTGGTGGGCATGATCCTCCTGCTGGCTCTCGTGGTCATCCTCATGCTGAACTCGGACCTCATCGCCAGGGGGTTCGAGATCTTCACTGGGCCAGGCTCGGGGGAATCCCCATGATGCCGTGGAGCGGCGTCTTCGACGCTCACGTGGACACCCTCCTCGTCGTCGGGTCAGCCTCCTCGTTCATCGACGGCAATGGCGAGACGCACGTGGACCTTCCCAGGGCGAGGATTTCCGGTGTTTCCGGAATGGTCGTGGCCATCTGCGCAGAGGCCTGCCAGGATCCTAGAGAGGCGCTCTCCAGAGGGCTCGAGCAATGGGCCGAGATAAGGTCAGCCTCCGAGGGAATGGATCTCAGGCTCGGTCTCGAGGGGTGCGAGCCGCTCGCAGCCGGCTGGATTCCGCGGGATGCGGTGGGCGCATTCTCCGTGGCTACCCTGACCTGGAACGGGATGAACTCGCTGGGCGGAGGCACAGGGACCGACGAGGGGCTGACCGCCACCGGCCGGCAGATCGTCAGGCAGCTCAGCGACGCAGGCGTCGTCATAGACGTGTCCCACCTCTGCGACAGGGCGAGGAGGGATGTTCTCTCCATGGGGTTGCCCGTCTCGGCGACCCATTCGAACTGCAGGAGCCTGTGCGACGTGCCCAGGAACCTGCCGGACGAGGACATCAGGGAGATAGCCGCCCTCGGCGGCGTGGTGGGCATAACCTTCGTTCCCGACTTCACCGGGCCCGACGCCGACCTGGAGATGGTGCTGGACCATATGGAGCACGCAGTCTCCGTGGCCGGCGTCGCTCATGTCGGATTCGGGAGCGATTTCGACGGCGTCAAGCACCTGCCCGAAGGCATAGCGGACGTCACCGCATGGCCCTCCATCTTCGAAGCGCTGGAGAGAAGGGGCTGGCGGACGACCGAGATGGAGCTCGTGGCCGGCGGCAACTGGAGAAGGGTGTTCGACGGAGGTGTTACCGGGCGATGAGGGGATTCCCTGCTGTCATTCCGCTGGTCGCGGTTCTGGCCGCGGCACAGTCCCCGTTCGAGTTCGCCGTGGTGCGGGATCTCATCCAGGGCGATCCCTACATCGGCGTCATGAGGATCGAGGTTTCTCCCGACGATCCAGCGCCGGGAGCGAAGACGCTCGAAATCGCGGCCAGAGCCGGATTCGAGCTCCGGGCCTCGAGCCACACGATCTTCCCCGATACGGTCGCCATGTTCGCCGGGCAGACCACCTTCACGCTCGACACCGATGCCTCGAGGCTCGCCAGGCTCTTCCGCGTGATCTGCGACCAGTCCAGGAGCTTCAGGGCCGGCATAACACATCTCGCGGTGGACCTTGTCTCCCCTGACGACATGAGCTGGCTTTCGATGAGGTGCACTCTGACGCTCGCCGACAGCATGACCTCGGGCCTGGTCGCCCTCGACGAGTTCTGGAGCAGGGCCGAGGTGACATCGCTCGAGATCGGCACCGGATGCCTCCCTCTGGAGTTCGAGCCTCCCGTGCCCATGGCCGGGCGCACCCCGGTGACTGTCGAGGAGCGCGAGGAGCCTGTCTCAGACAGTTCCAGGCATGCATGGAAGTCGCTTCTCCTGCCCGGATGGGGACAGGCAGCCTCCGGCGAGGGCCTCTGGTGGGTCAACCTCGCTGTCGAGGCCGGTGGAGTGTTCCTGATCCTTTCCGATCACGAGAACGAGGGATTCGCCGTACTCGGCGTGAATCACCTCGCAGGCTTCGCGGACTTGCTCTAGGCTGGGGGTGTTGAAGTGAGGGAAATCGCCAGTCTCGTCCTGGCTGCGGCGATCCTGCTCTGGACCGCCGCCTTCTTCTTCGGGCCGGGGAACAGGCTCTTCTGGCAGATCGGGAGCTATACCCACTATCTGGCGGGCGCTGCCGTGTTCCTCTACCTGCTGTCCTACATCCACCCGTCCTCGAAGGTGGCTCCTCCGTCAAGAGCGAGGCGCGGCGACATGCGCAAGTGCAAGACCTGTGGAAGGCCGGCCGTGGAGGGATCAGACTTCTGCAGATACCACACCGACGAGCAGCGCTGGATGGGCGGGGGCAGGGTCTGAGCCGGGCCGCGGGCGGCCGCGGATGGCCCGGATGGGTTCTTCCGCTCGTGCTCGCCTCGACGCTGGCGCTGGCCTCGGTCATCAGGCTGGCCTGCTCGAAGCGGCTGGAGGAGACCAGGCTGTCCGTGCCGGCCTTGGAGACGGTCGTCAGCTTCACCGTCGTCGCCCCGGAGGGTGCATCCGATTCGATACTCTCCGCCATGTCCGCCCTCGTCACGAAGCTGGACTCGATCCTCGACTACAGGGGGAGGGGCGGCCTCGGTGAGCTGAACAGGGCCGGCAGGGGGGTGCCCGAAGGCGATCTCAGGCTCCTTCTCGACCAGGCCCTCATGCTGAGAGACGCCACCGGAGGCGCACTCGAGCCCTGCATCCTGCCGCTGGTGAGCCTCTGGGGATTCCACGACGAGCCGCGCGTGCCGTCACCTGCGGAGATCGACTCGGCCATGGCTCTCTGCGGGCCGCGATGCTGCCGGATGGTCGGAGACACGCTGGTGCTCTCTCCGGGTTCGGGAATCGATCTCGGAGCGATGGCCGCGGGATTCGCCGCCGACAGGGCCTACGATCTCGCCATGGAATCGGGCGCCGTGGCTGCGCTGGTGGATGCGGGCGGCGAGATACGGTGCGGCGGCGACCGGGAATGGAGGATCGCGATAAGACACCCGAGAGCCGAGGGATTCTGGTGCATTCTGGAGGTCTCCGACTGCGCCGTCTCCACCTCGGGCGACTACGAATCCTTCGTGCAGTCCGACGGCGCAAGGCTCTGCCACATTCTCGACCCCTCGACCGGCATGCCGGAGAGCGGTGTCGCTTCGGTGACGGTCGTATCCGGAACCTGTTCGGTGGCGGACGGCCTCTCCACGGCCCTTGCGGTAGGGGGGCCGGACCTGCTGGAGACCCTTCCCGACAGCCTGTGGACAGGAGTGCTGTTCATACTGGAGACGGACTCCGGGCTTGTCGAGAGAAGGTTCGGCGACCTGTGAGGTCTCCTCAGTGGGTGGAGCGCGAGGGCAGGGGATGGAGGTGCGGCCTATGCCCCAGGAGGTGCCTCTGGACGGTGGCTGCGCCGCTGGGCAGGTGCAGGGTCCGGGGCCTGTCAGGCGGGGTTCCCTCGCTGCCTGGATGGGGGAGATGCACCTCTCTCTCGATCGATCCCATCGAGAAGAAGCCTCTGTACCACTTCCTGCCGGGCTCGCTGATCCTCTCCACGGGGCCTGCCGGGTGCAACCTCTCCTGCATGTTCTGCCAGAACTGGGAGATCTCCCAGGGCGATCCCAGGACGCACCTGGTGATGCCCGAAGTCCTGGCGCACGCCGCGATGCAGGACGGCAGCAGGGGTATCGCCTTCACGTACAGCGAGCCGGTGATCTGGTTCGAGTACATCATGGAGACGGCCCCTCTCGTCAAGCGGGCGGGAGGCGTCGTGGTCATGGTCTCGAACGGCTATGTGAACCGGCTTCCGCTGGAGGAGCTCCTGTACGTAACAGATGCCTGGAACGTGGACCTCAAGAGCTGGTCGAAGGACTTCTACGAGAGGATCTGCGGCGGGACCAGGGACGCCGTGCTGGATTCGATAGGACGCATAGCCGCATCGGGGAGGCACCTGGAGATCACCTTCCTCCTGATCCCGGGCAGGAACGACTCCCCTGCTGAATGGGACGAGATGGCCCGCTGGATAGCGGGGGAGGCGGGGAGGAGCGTTCCCCTGCACGTCTCCCGCTATTTCCCCAGGTATCGCATGACGGAGCCGCCGACGCCCGTCTCCCTCGTCTTCGATGCCGTCGACGCCTTCTCGAAGCACCTCGATTTCGTCTATCCGGGCAACGTCTCGATGGAGTCGAACACCGTGTGCAGGAAATGCGGCGCAACAGTAGTCAGAAGGGCTGGATGGAGCATTGACAGGACCGGGCTCTCCAGGGGCGGATGCGCCGCCTGCGGGGCTCCCGCAGGAATCGTCGACAGGCTCTGATACCCGCCGGAGCTGGCCGCTCTTCAGGCCGGGCGACTTGCTGCTCGTCGCCGTACTGGGGGCTGTCGCCTTCGCCTTCCATCGCCGACAGGGCGAAGAAGGGTGTGAAACCCTCAGGGCCTGCTGTCCGTCGGGCGAGGTGGTGATCGAGCTGCCGGCCGACACGGTGCTGCTTCTGCCCGGAAGGCTGGGGCCTGTCGAGATCGAGGTGTCGGGACGCAGGACCAGGGTGTCCGACTCCCCCTGCCCCGGCAGGTACTGCGTCATGCAGTCGTGGATCTCCGATCCCGGACAGATCGTGGTCTGCGCTCCCTCTGGAGTCTGGGTCCGCCTCGAGGGCGAGGACGCACCGGATGCTGTGAGCTACTGAGTCGGGCGGCCTTTCCCTACATGAACCTCTCGAACCTGTCCTTCGAGGCCTTGCAGATCGGGCAGGTGCCCGGCGGTGCAGGCCTGGCGGCGAGGTAGCCGCAGACCCTGCAGCGCCATACAGGAAGAGGCAGGGAGGAGGGGCGCGATGCCGGGCCTTCCGCCCCGGCTGATCGCCTGTACTCCGGATTGGGAGGACGGCGCTCGGGTACTGGTTCGGGGCTGCCCCTTCCAGAGGCGATCTCCTCTCCGACATAGAGCCCGCAGAAGCAGGAGCCGAACTCCTCCACATCCAGGTCACGATAGTCGCAGGGGCAGACTATGTCACGGTCGGCGTCAGGATCTCCCGAGGCCAGTCTGCAGGGGCAGGCCATGTAGCCGTAGCGCTCCTGGTTGACCAGCAGTCCCTCGCACAGGCCCAGCGCGAAGGACCTGTCGGGATTGACGTGGTATCCGCCGGACTCCGCAGCCGACTCCAGGCGTGCCAGTAGCTCCTCGGCCATCCCAGAGGCCATCAGCGGAGCGCCTCCCTCATCCTGCTCTCGTCGAAGCCCCTGATCACGGTCTCCCCGTTGATTACGACAGTCGGGAACGACCTGGCCGGATTGGCCCTGGCCATCTCGTCCATAGCCTCGTCCTGCTGATCTCCCTTGAGCTGGTCGAGATATGCATAGGAATAGCAGACTCCCAGGCTGTCGAGGAGCTCCCTGGTCTTCCTGCACCAGATGCAGGTGCTCAGGGCGTAGAGCATCACTTCGCCCCTGTCCGTTCCTTCCACCCTGGTCTTCGGGTACATCCTTCATGCCTTCCTTCCAGGGTAAGCCTCGAGACCCTTCTTCAGGATGTCCAGGGATGCTCGCATGTCATCCTCTTTCAGGACATACGCTATGCGCACCTCGTCGAGGCCCAGGCCCGGGGTTGCATAGAAGCCTGCCGCTGGGGCCACCATGGTCGTCCTTCCGTCCACGTTGAAGCCCGTGAGCATCCACGCGGCGAAGTCGTCGGCATCCTTCACCGGAATCCTTATCGTGGCGTAGAACGCGCCCTCCGGCTTCAGGAAGAACACGCCCTCCACGCCCTCCAGCTCCTCGACCAGCACGTCGCGCCTGACCTGGTAGGTGTCGGACACGTGCTTGAAGTAGTCCGCACTTAGCTTGTCGTACATGAATGCGGCCCCGTACTGGGCCATGGTAGGCGGGCAGAGCCTGGCCTGCCCGAACTTCAGGATGCCCTCCATGGTCTCGGTGTTCCGGCAGATGATGTTCCCGAGCCTCGCTCCGCACGAGCTGAAGCGCTTGCTGATGGAGTCCATCACTATCACCTGCTCGGGGATCGACGGCAGATCGAGAACCGAAGCGTGGCTCCTGCCGTCGAATGTGAAGTCCCTGTAGACCTCGTCGGCCAGCAGGAAGAGGTTGTGCCTCTCCACAAGCTTGGCCAGCCTCTCGAGCTCCTGCATCTCGAGCACCGTGCCAGTAGGATTGTTGGGATTGCAGATGAGGATGGCCTTGGTGCGCTTCGTGAGCTTCGCCTCTATCTCGTCGTCGGAAGGCAGGTGGAAGCCCTCCTCGACCCGTGACCTCACCGGCACCAGCGTTATGCCGGCCATAGTCGCGAAACCGTTGTAGTTGGTATAGAAAGGCTCGAAGCAGATGACCTCGTCGCCCTCGTCGCACACGGCCATCATGGCGAAGACCACGGCCTCGGAGCCGCCTGTCGTGATCATCACCTGGTCGCTCGTGATCGCGGTGCTGAGCCTGTCGTAGTATTTGCAGATCGCATCCCTGAGCTCCGGTATCCCCTGGCTGGGGCCGTATGCCAGCACGTCGGGGATGCGGCACTTCATCGCCTCCCAGTAGTCCGCGGGCGTGGGGATGTCGGGCTGGCCGATGTTGAGATGGTACACCTTGATGCCACTCTTCTTCGCGGCGTCTGCGAGCGGGTTGAGCTTTCTGATGGGTGAGGCCTGAATGAGCCTCGCACGCCTGCTTGAAGCCGGAACGGGCACTCCGTCTCCTTTCGAGGAAGTCCTCATCATCGCGTCTCGAAGAGGCCTATATTCGCTCATGCGTGAGCCGTACTCTATCCGCTCCCGGGCGGGAAGGCAATACTGACACGATGAGAATCAGGCTCGTCGAGCTCGGAGTTCCCCCTGAGGGGCAGGACCGCCTGGAGCCGTTCCTGGAAGCGGCATCCATCGCTCCCGCGGCCGACCTGGCGGTATTCCCCGAGCTGTTCGCATGCGGGTACTCACCAGCGCTCATGGAGCTCTGCACAGCCACCGGGGGAGATGGCGCCGGGCTCGCAGGAAGTGTCGCGCTCGCCTGTCCGGTGACCTGGGTGGCTGCAGGCACCTGGCCGGTGAGGCGTGCTGACGGAGCGCTGGTCAACAGGCTGCACTTCTTCGCCCCCGGCGGGGGGCTCTCGCACTTCTCGGACAAGGTCCACCTGTTCCGCGACATGGGCGAGCACGACCTGTTCTCTCCCGGCGTGCCTTCCGGCGTATTCGACATGGGGGGAGCAGCAGCCGGCGGCTTCGTCTGCTACGACCTGCGATTCCCCGAGATGGCAAGGAGGCTGGCCATCTCCGGAGCCGTGCTGATAGTCGTCCCCGCCAGGTGGCCGGAGGCCCGGGCCGACCTGTTCAGGTGCCTTCTCAGGGCCAGGGCTGCCGAGAACCAGGTGTTCGTCGCGGGATGCAATGCCGGTGGGGAGCAGCTCGGCGTGAGGTTCGGCGGCGGCGGGGCTGTGGCCGGCCCCTCCGGCAGCCTCCTCACGGGAACAGTGGTCGCCTCCGGCGTAACGGATTACGATATCTACTTGGAAGATGTGGCTGAAGTGAGGAGCAGGATCGACTGCCTGCGGGACCTCCGTCCCGGGGTGTACTGAAGGAAGGCCGGAGATGAGAGCTGCACTCGCGGTGCTCGCTGTGGCAGCGTTCTGCGCGACGGCGCAGGACGTGACCGTCACCTGGTCGGTTCCAGTCGGCGACCTGGCGGTGACCGAGGGGCCGTTCGGACAGGGCTTCTCCCTGCCCGGCTCTTCCAGTCTGGCCCGTCCGGGTGAGCCGGCCCTGCCGGCCCTCCCGCTGTACGTCGCCCTGCCCCCGGGCACGGCAGCCGTCTCCGTGACACTCGAGGACTTCGTGGAGATCTCTCTTCCCGGAACCTACGACGTAAGGCCGATGCAGAGGGGCGTTCCGATATCCCGGCCCTGGGAGTTCGTCTACACGCCTCCCGATCCGGCAGCCTGGCACAGCACTGCAGACCGTCCCGTCGTCGCGCTGACGGGCTCTGGCGGCCTGATGGGCTTCCCCGTCGCGAACCTGGTCTTCAGGCCTGTAGCCTGGGATCCATCCTCCGGAGAGGCAGTGCTCCGGACATCCGTGACCTTCACAGTGCACTGCGAGCCTGCCGCCTGCACAGCCCCGCGCTCCCGCACAGCGGGAGCCGAGGCCCTTGCAGTGGAGATCGTCAGGGCATCAGTAGTGAACCCGTGGCAGGTCGGTTCCTCCGGTGCTGCAATCGTGTCTGCCGACGAGCTGCCCTATGGTGAATACCTCATCATCGCCCCGCAGGCCTACGTGTCGTTCTTCGAGCCCCTGGCCGAGTTCAAGACTACGATAGGCGTGCCAGCCTCGATCGTGACCGTCGAATACATCACTGCGAACTACACCGGGGTGGACCAGGCCCAGGAGATAAGGTTCTTCCTGAGGGACATATACGACGACTCGCCGCCGACCTACGTTCTCCTGGGAGGAGACGTGAACCAGGTCGATGCGAGGAACTGCTGGGCCACGGCCGAGGGTTACGTGGGCGATCCCGCAGCAGACATCTACTACATGGACATGAACGACACCGCGGTCGGAGCCGATGCCTGGGACCACAACTCGAACGGAACCTGGGGCGAGATCGGCCAGGACCTGATGGACTACCACCCCGACTACCTGGTGGGCAGGGCTGCCTGCGGGAGCTCCTCGGAAGTCACGATCTTCGTGAACAAGATCTTCGACTACCAGGTGCCCTCGGTGGATACCCGTGACACCGATCCCTGGTACACCTCGATGGGCTTCACCACCGCCATTCTGTGGTCCTCGCCCTTCTGCCCCGGCTCGGCAGGCAAGGAGAAGGTGGACACCCTCTACACGCCCCCGGCCTGGCAGCCTGTAATCAAGCACTACGAGGAGAACGGAACCCAGAGTTATGCACTCACCATGGCCATGCTCAACCGAGGCATGCACCTGGTGAACCACGCCGGACACGGCAGCGAGACCCTCGTCTCCATCGGCCCCGACTATCTCCAGAACAGCGATTTCATTGGCCTCACCAATATTTCCGCGCACGGGAGGGTGAGCATCTGGAATACGCTCGCATGTCTGTCGGGCGCCTTCGACGTCACCGAGTGCCTCGCGGAGGCATGGATCAACTCGCCCAACGGCGGCGGTTTCTGCATGATGAACACACGATACGGGTGGGGTGAGCCTTCCGACCCGGGGAACCAGTGGAGCGACCTCGTCGACCAGCAGTTCTTCGCGGAGTTCTTCACGGAGGACATGTACCACCTGGGCGCTGCCCACGCCCTGGCGTGGGACGAGTTCATATCCCTCATACCGTCAGATACGCACTACGACTGGATAGCCAAGTCGATAACCCTGTTCGGCGATCCCGAGCTGCCCATGTGGCTCCAGGAGC
>CAZMTK010000026.1:0-16099 GCA_964569245.1 uncultured bacterium
TTACAGCGTGGACTACCGGGGTATCTAATCCCGTTCGCTCCCCACGCTTTCGCGCCTCAGCGTCAGTGCTAGGCCAGTGTGCCGCCTTCGCCACCGGTGTTCTTCCTGATATCTACGCATTCCACCGCTACACCAGGAATTCCGCACACCTCTCCCGCACTCAAGCAGGGCAGTTTCGAACGCAGTTCCACGGTTGAGCCGTGGGATTTCACATTCGACTTGCCGAGCCGCCTACACGCCCTTTACGCCCAATGATTCCGGACAACGCTCGCTCCCCCCGTATTACCGCGGCTGCTGGCACGGAGTTGGCCGGAGCTTTCTCTGGGGATAACGTCAGGCGGAGGGCATGTTGCTCCCCCCGCTGTTCTTCTCCCCTAACAGAGGTTTACAACCCAAAGGGCCTTCATCCCTCACGCGGCGTCGCTCCATCAGGCTTTCGCCCATTGTGGAAGATCCTCGACTGCTGCCTCCCGAAGGAGTCTGGGCCGTATCTCAATCCCAGTGTGGCCGGACACCCTCTCAGGCCGGCTACCCATCGTAGCCTTGGTGGGCCGTTACCCCGCCAACAAGCTAATGGGGCGCGGGCCAATCTCCAGGCGGCGGGCCCGAAGGTCCCCACCTTTAGTCAGTCCGTCATGGACGATCTGACATCTGCGGTATTAGCCCAAGTTTCCCTGGGTTATCCCCCACCCGGAGGTATGTTACCCACGTGTTACTCACCCGTTCGCCACTCTCAGGAGTTGCAATTGCTTGCATCTCCATCCCGTTCGACTTGCATGCCTTATCCACGCCGCCAGCGTTCGTCCTGAGCCAGGATCAAACTCTCCGTAAAAAAGAAAGTCGATTCCTGACGGAATCAAGTAGTTTCGGATCCAGGAGGCAGAACTGCCTCAGGTCCGCACAGAACGCGGTTGCAGTACCTGTCTTCTCTGCGATTTCAAAGAACTGTCGCCTGTCCGGCGAAACACTAATCTGCGGCGGTCATCCTACGGTGTCAAGCCTTCCGATGCTGGAAGGCTTTCCAAGCCCGAGGAGAGCTTCCGGGCCTTCCGGCCCGGACAGGGCGGGTATATGAGAAGCGGAGCCGCAGAGTGTCAATGGCCTCTGAGGGCCGGCTGGAAGGGGTCGTCAGGCCAGTGCCGCCCTGCCCGGCCTGCAGCTTCGAGATGCTGGCTCCTTCGCGCTCTTCGTGTCCTCTCCGACCGGTGCCGCTCTGCGTTCTCTGCGTCCCCTAGCGGGACGCTGCCGCCGTTGACGCCACCGCATTGGGGCGGGAATCCGCTTCATGTCGTGGCCTCTCGCAAGCACAGCCGTTTCCTCAGGTTGCTGAGCAGACATGCTGATGCCTGTTCATCCCGGCTCGACGGTAATGAGCGTTGCGGCGCGGTGAGTTCGTCCGGCCCCGAACTCGCGGCAGCACTCTATGGCGAGCCCGCCTCCGCTCTCGTATCTTGGGGCCTGTCGAGGAGGCTGGATGATATCCGAGGCCGTGCTCATCAAGCTGACCGTGGCTGACGGAAGGGTGGCGGCCGTTGCATCCACCGGCCCCGGCGACCATTCCCACCTCGTTGGTTTCGCCATATCAGACCTGCTGCGCCCCCTTCCGCAGGGAGGGAGGTTCGTGCAGGTGGCGTTCGCCCAGGAGGGGAGGTACCTTACAGCAGCCGCGAAGTGCTCCGGGAGCGAGTACTTCGTCTATCTCCTCACCGGGCCGGGCTCAGAGACCTGCGCGGGAATCCCCTACATAAGGCTGGCGAAGAGCGCGCCCCTGCCTGCCGTCTCGCCCGGGATGGTGGCCCTGCTCGGTTACACGCCCTGGGAACTCACGGAATCGGACCTCCTGCAGACACTCGCCCCGCGCCTCACAGGAGAACCGCTCCTGACTTCGGTGCTGGACAGATGGGGAGGTCTTCGCGAGGTGGTCTGCTCCATTTCCACGACGGCGGACGGCTCGGGCTGGATATGGATGACCGAAGTGCCCCGGGCGGCCCTCGCGGGCTGGGAGAGAGTGATCGAGGACTGGGAGTCCAGGCCCCTCGTTTCTGCCGAGAGCGAGCTCGAGACTCTCCTCAGGGCCGTCGGTCTTCCTGCGGGGGCTCTCGCGGACAGGTCGGGCGGAGAACCTAGACTCCTGTGCTCCTCGGGCCTCCGGGTGGAGAAGGAGGATCTTCTGCCGGGAGGGGTGTACGGATCCGAAGCGGCCGCAGCTCCTGTCTGGCTCGACGCCTCCGCCATTCCCGGGTGCGACGGGTCGTGGCACCATTACGTCGCCCCCTTCGGAAGAGGCGAACGGTACCTCGCGGTGCTCTCCGGAGCTTCGAGCCCGGTTCTGGTGGAACAGCGGGCGAAGGTCCTTCTTCCCGTTCTCTCGATGAGACTCGACCTGCTTGGACATGCGCGCTCGAACGCCGACCAGGAGAGCCGCAGAGCGCTTCTCGAGGACATCGAGCAGATTCTTCAGGCGAGATGCGTGAAGTCGTGGTCGTCGCTCCAGCCCTGTCTGGAGACCCTCGCATCGGAGATAGGCGCCCGAGCGCTGGTGCTGCTGGGGCAGGAACTCCCCTCCGGAGTGGTTGCCGCGCCTGGAACCTCGAAAGCCGAGATCGAGTGCCTCGATGCCGGGAAGGGCGAGCAGTTCCCCGCGGTGCTCTCGGTCAGGATCAGGGACGATCTGAGGCTGGCTGCCGGCTTCTCTGCGCCCTCTCCTGCCGATCAGGCGCTTCTAAGGTCTCTCGGCAGGATGCTCGAGAGATACTGCCTCGGAGGCTCTCCCGCACAGCAGAAGCAGCCGGACGCGCTAGGGGTCCTCCCCGTCCTTTACATGGAGGACTTCAAGGTGGTCTGGCAGGGTGCAGGCCCCTCGCTCAGGCACTGCTGGGAGTACTGGGGCGAGACCGGGGTCTGTGACGGGTGTCCGCTCTCCGCCCCACCCGACGCCCGCCTGAGCAGGATGCGGTTCGTCAGGGACGGCACCCTCGAGGAGATCATCCCCGGCGCCAGGGGCCATGCACTGCTCCATGCGAGGCTTCCGAGGGACCAGCAGGACCACCCCCACGACATGCTGCCGGGTGGAACCGCCGTGTACGACGCAGAGGGGGTTGTCCGCGCGTGGAGCTCATGGTTCGAGGCGGTCACCGGAATACCTCCGCAGGTCGCGGTGGGCCAGCACTCGGCCAGACTGGTGGAGAAGCTGGGGTCCGAGAGAGTGTGCAGACAGCTCGAGAAGGCCCTGGAGGGGCTTTTCCTCCCGGAGAGCGTCGAATTCACGATTTCCGGCAGGCGTTGCCACAGCCGCATGGTCCGGGGCCCGGCGGAGGGCACGATACATCACTTCGTGCTGGACAACCTCTCGGCAGGCCTCGGGGACGTGTGGATGCTGGCGGGCCCCGGCCTGAGCGTCTCGGCCGAGAAGCCTGTGGAGATCGGAGGCCCTCTCACCTCCGCATGCGAGATCAAGGGCTGGGAGATGGACACCAGCCCGACCGCCTCTGAGAGCGGGGGCCGCACATGGCTCTCGCAGGGCGTCCTGTCGGAGCTGCTGCTGGACATACTCCGCACCATGACCCCGATGTGCCCCGAAAGGTGGGTCGCACTGGACACGCGCGACATCGGCATCGGGAGCCTGCGCATCTCGAGACCGGTGCTTCCCGGGAGATACCACGTGCTCCAGTTCACCACCTATCCGGTTCTCCTCGACAGTCAGACGGCTGCTCTCGCGGCGCTCGAGAGAGAGATGACCATGCTCGGGGGATGGCTCGCCCGCCCCGAATCCGGAGACGGCCTCGAGATAGGATTCCCTGCAGCCAGGAAGAAGTCGCCGGGAGCGGGGATACTCCTCTATTCGCCTGATCCGGTCTTCCTCTCCTTCGCGGAGGAGGTCCTTGGGCAGACCTACCAGTCGCTCGCGAAGGCTCCGGGACTGGAGGAGCTGGCGGAGATGCAGCAGGCGGCGGACCTCGTTATCCTGCGTGTGAAGCCTCACGAATTCACGCTGGTGGCCTCGCTGATGGCGAGGATGCCTGAACAGGGCATACTCCTGGCCACAGGCCTGAAGCCGGCGACCCCCTTCCTCTCGAGCAGGATCGAAGTGATCCAGCTCCCGGCCACCGCCGAGGAGCTTCTTGGATCGGTGAGGAGGATGCTGATTGTGTAGCTCCGTTCTGCTCGTGCTCTCGCTTGTCTTCCAGATGACCGCCGAGGGTTTCCTTCAGATGCTCTGCGACACGGCCTCCAGGGACGGCGGGCCGGCGTACTGGCTGGAGACCGCTTCAGGGGAGGCTGACGACCGCCTCGCCAATCCTGACACGCTCGAGGCGCTTCTCCCCGCCCTCGGATACCTGTCGGTGAGCCCGGGCGCCCCAAGCCTCCTCGAGGCCGACAGCTCCACAATGAGCTACACGGTTTCATATCCCGAGGCCGAGTGGAATTGGACGGACAGCGAGGGCAGAGTGCACAGGGCTCGGGGCGAAACCGTGGTCGAACAGCGGGAGGGCCGCTTCTACTGGGTCAGGCTCCCCGTCTACAGGGGCGCCAGCGCCGGACCCATGGAGAAGCTTGTGCTGGCGCTCACGCTGACCGGAATCGTCCTGCTGTTCGGGATCATAGTCCTGTGGTGGGTGAGGAGGCGCTACAGGGAGTTCTGATCCGCGGCTTGGCTGACTCCCTAGTAGCCTTCCCACTCGGACGAGAAGTCGAGCACCTGGGATGGCGCATCCTGCATCGTCGTCTCGAGCGCCATGGCCCTGTCTATGAACTCATCGAGCTCCCGCTGGAGAAGGACCAGCCTGGCCATGAAGGCCTGGTAGGCCTCGAAGTCCGCGTCACTCGAAACGGGCAGGTGGTCGGACTGGGAGAAGGTCTCGTTCAGATCGCGGATGACCTGCGAGAAAGCCAGCGCAAGCTCTGCGGCCTCCCTGAATCCCTTCATCTCCCGCCCTTCCCTGTCCCGGCTGCATCCGGGCTCAGCCGCGGAACATCGCGGACCCTGCCCTCCTCGTCAACGAACACCGTCCTGTCCGGCGCCGGTTCGCGGATCAGGCCCAGCGCCTGGTCGAGAGCCTTCTCGAACTGCCAGCGGTTCTCCCTGGAGGGGTCGCCCCACTTCGGATGCCCCGATCCTCCGAGGATGACAGCCGCTCCGAGCGGGGCGGCCGATGCGAGCCGTCTGCTCATTTCCGGGGGAGTGACGGTGTCCCAGCTCCCGCACATGAACACGAAGGGAATCCGGGGGAAGGCCTGCGCCAGGTAGTCACCGGGTCTGAATGCGTCGAGGCTCCTTCTGACGGGGCGTGGCATGAGCGCCCTGAGAACCGCCGTCCTCCAGGCACCCAGCTTCGAGCGCGCGGCATCGAAGAAGCCGGTGTAGCACCCGTGCGCTATGACTCCCATGAGGGGGCCCGTGGAGAGGAGGCACGCGGTTTTCACAGCCACGGAGGCGCCCATAGAGGCGCCATAGATCAGGATGTCCTCCCCACCGATGCCGGACTCAAGCAGCGTCATCAGGGCTCCCGAGAGGTCCATCGCTTCGTCGGGCCCGCCTGTCGTCCTTGCGAGGGGGTGTCCGTCGTGCCCCCTGAAGGGAACGAGGAGCACCGTGAACCCGCGTGCTGAAAACGCCTCTGCAGGCACGCCCATGGACGACACTCCGCTGTGGAGCCCGTGGCACAGCACGGCGACCTGCCGGCCGCCTCGGGAAAGCCAACCCTCGATCCCCCAGCCGTCCAGCGACCGGAATCTGAAGGGCTCCCAGCGCCCATTCCGCGGAGCTGCCGAGGGCTCGCGGGCGTCGCTGCGGAACCGCGCCGCATAGGCGACGACCTCACGCACGGATAACTTCTTCGCGACCAGCGACCACACGCCCGCGCCTGTCATCAACCCCACCAGCCATCCGGCAGCCACATCGAAGGGATAGTGCACACCGTTGTAGACCCTGCTGGCTCCGACCAGCATCGAGAAGATAGCACCGGGGACGGCCAGGGGTGGATAAGCGAGGCCCGCAACGGTCGCCAGTGCGGCCGAGTTGGCCGCGTGCGCCGACGGGAACGACCTGTTGCCGTGCGCCGCCGCTCTCCGTGTCACTAGAGGGGCTGTCGATGGGTCGCGGCAGGGCCTCTGCCTTGTCACCGCGTGCTTGACGGCGTTCGACGCGAGGTCAGACGCGCCTACGGCCAGCAGCATGGACAGCAGCACAAGCCGCGAGTCACGAGCCCAGAGGAACAGACCGGCGCCGGACGGAGGGGCGAGCGCCACCGGGGGTCTGCCCCAGAGCAGGAGGGCGATCCCGAGCAGGGCAAGAAACGGAATCCAGTTGGCGGGCCGGGTGATCCATGGCATCACAGCGTCAAGCAGGCCGCACTCGAGCCGCCTGTTCAGGAAGATAAGGATGCCGAGGTCAACAGACTGCAGGAATCCCATTCCACTCCGTCCCGCCCTCTTCGAACCCTCAGGGACTGCAGGAAGCGAGCAATGTCGGCAGACCGCCTCCGACCGCTCCGGACACGGCCCGGGCTGTCCAACGGTCCCCCCGCGCTCTAGATTCGCCGATAACCTATAACAGGACGGCCGTCATGCACAGAAGGCTCCATCTGATCGCTCTGGTGACGATCGCCGCGGGCACCCATCTGCTGCTGCTGGGCGAGAAGAGCCTGTGGGCCGATGAGGCCTATGTCGCCGGGCTTCTCGACAGGAGTTTCGGCGATGCAGCAGAGCTCTTCTCCAGGGGCACGCCTCATCCTTCCGGCGGCTTCTTCCTCGCCTGGTCCTCTGCGGCCCTCTTCGGCAGGTCGGAGCTCGGGATGAGGATGCTGGTGGCCGCGCTGACAGCCTCCTCCGTCATACCGGCATATCTGTTTCTCGCGCGGCATCTGCCGCGGGGAGCCTTCTGGGGAGCGCTCTGCTGGTCGGTTTCGCCTCTGGCGGTATCGCTGGGGCAGGAGGCCTGGGTCTACGGGCCGCTGGCCGCTTTCACCGCATGGACCATCCATCTCGCGGACGCTTCCTGGAGGGGTTCGAAGACGGCTTTCGCGCTGCTGATCCCGGTCGCCGCGGCAGGCTTTCTCGTCCAGCACATCTTCATCTTCTCAGCAGGGGCGGCGCTGGGTCTGTACCTCACCGTCCCGCGGGCGGAGCGGGCATCCCCGACGAGACCCGCCGTCGCTTCGGCTTTAATGCTCGCAGTCTTTCTCGGGGTCTTCCTCCCCTTCACGGAGCAGTTCGCGGCGCGTGCTGAGAGGATCGCCGCGGCCGGCATGGCGCGGATCGACCTGCGACGGGCGCTGTCAGGGGCGGCCGGCGTGTTCCTCAGGCTCTGGGTCGGCGGCCTCGTCCCCGAAACATGGAGGGGAGTGCTCGCGAGCCGTGCGGCGACGGCGGCCACGGCGGCGGCGGCGGCCCTTCAGGTGCCGGCGGTCCTTTACGCCTTCATCTCCGGCCGTGCTCTCGACCGCGGGCTCAGAATCTGGCTGGGAGGCGTCCTCCTGATCCCGTTCCTGCTCTTCCTGCGGGATTTTCCGACACCGAGGCAGTTTCCTCTCGCTGCGCTGGCTCTGGCCTTCTCGGTGGCGGCGCTGGCTTCCAGGATGCGCCTCTACGGGCCCGCATGCGCAGCGTTCTGTCTGGCGCTCCTGGTCCCCTACTACCGGCTGGAGTCCTTCCCCTACCACAGAAGCGACTGGAGAGGCGCTGCTGCGCTGGTGGAGTCCCGCGCCGGCTCGGACGACCTCGTCCTCCTGCTCGGCGCCAAGACCGCCCTGCAGGCCTGGGATTTCTACTCGCGGTCAGACCTGGACAGGATCGCCCCGGAATGCAGCAACCCGTATCTCGGCGAGCGTGAAGCCTCTCCCAGACTCGATCCAGCCCGTCTCGCAGACAGCGCCGCTGCCGAAGGCAGGACTGTCTGGTTCGTACAGGACTACTGGGGGGGAGACCCGATCGAGGCCTGGCTGGGCGATCTGCGGATACGATCCGACTCCACGCTGGGAACAGTGAGGGTGGTCCGGGCGAGCCGGGATGAGACGCTTCCCTGAGCGCGGCGGATCGGGCCTCTGCGCCTGCCGTTCCGGAATCGGAGCCCCGTCGTCGGGCGGGAGGTGGGGACGCAGGGCCCTCTCCGCGCTGCCGTCCCCTTCTGACCGGCTTCTGCGACCGCAGAGCGGATGAGCGACTTCCTGGTAGTCTCCCCGCCGCTCTGCACTCCGGCCGAGCCGTCTTCGGGCGCCTTCCTGCTTGCAGGCGCCCTCAAGGCCAGGGGCTGCACGGCACCATTCCTTGATCTCTCTCCGGCGTTCTTCTCGTTCTGCCGTGAAACCGTAGGAGACGACTCCAGGCGCGAAGCCTGGAGAAGGGCGGAGGCCAGGCTTGCAGGGTCGGAGGATGGGTTCGACCCAGCCCTCCACAGGACGCTAACAGGGGTCATACATTCGGCTCTAGCTTGCTCTAACGCTCTCCCGGCGGGCTGGAAGGCGACGCTCATGGACCTGGTGCCGCCCTTCGGAGTCCACCGTCCTTCGCTGGTCAGGGAGATGTGCGAGGATGGAAGGGATCCCTTCGGCGAGTTCTGGGATGCCGCCCTCGATCCCGTGCTCGAGGAAGCCAGGCCTGATGCGGTTCTCCTGTCGGTTTCATACCTGTCACAGTTGGCTTCGGCCGTGAGCCTCGGATTCAGGCTGGAACGGGCGGGAGTCCGATGCATCTCGGGCGGCTCGCTGCCAAACAGCCTCGCCATGACCGGCAGCGGCCTGAGTGTCCTCGAGACGGTTCTTCCCGGTCTGCGCCTCGGCGACGGCGGCGACCTCGTCGGTCTCCCGCCGGGGAGGATGCTGGAGAAGGTGCTGTTTCCGGACATTGCGGGGATAACCGGCTGGATGTCGCCGAGGATGGTCGTGCCCTTCACTCTTAGCACTGGCTGCTGCTGGAACAGGTGCCTGTTCTGTCCAGACAGGGATTCGCCGTGGTCACCGGCTCCCTCCGAGGGTCTCGAAATGTTCCTCGAGAGCCTGCTTGCGCAGCCCGGCCGCGGAAGGCCCGTCCTGCACCTGCTTGACTCCGCCCTCCCCCCGCGGCTGCTCGCACGCGCGCTCCCCGCGATAAGGCGCTCGGGCGTCGGCTTCTTCGGCTTCGCCAGGCCGTCGCGCGATCTGCTCTCGGCCTGCCATCCAGCGGAGCTCGCAGCCTCGGGATGCCTCATGCTCCAGCTCGGCGTCGAGAGCGGAAGCCCGCGGATCCTCGAGCGGTTCTGCAAGGGGTTCGGGCCGGATGAGGCGGAGGAGACGCTGGTCTCGCTGGCCGCGTCAGGGATAAGGACATGCGCCTACCTGCTTTTCGGACTGCCTGGCGAGGAGGATGCCGACCGGCGGGCTACCGCAGCCCTGGTAGAGAGGGCCGGAGCTTCCATCGACTTTCTCAACCTGTCCATCTTCAACCTGCCCAGGCGCTGCGAGCTGTCGGAAAGGGCCGAGGAGTTCGGGATCGAGACGAGGGCCGGAGCCAGGGACGAAGACGATCGCATCGCCCTTTACAACGAGTTCACCTGGCGAGGGGAGACTCCCAGGGCTGTTTCGAGGCGGTTCATCGCGAAGGCGGCAAGAACCGGTTCGGCGCTCCGCTGCGCGATGAAGCGGACTCCGAGGTGGCTCAGGGCCTCGCACATGGCAATGATGCGTCTGCCGGGCAGGAACCCTCCCTGAACGATCCTAGAGCAGGGTGCTGGCCAGCTCGGCGAGAAGACTCCTCTCGCCTTTCACGAGGTTGACCTGCGAGTAGAGGGGCTGCCCCCTCATCCTGTCCACCAGGTACGCAAGCCCGTTCGACCTGCTGTCAAGGTACGGAGTGTCGATCTGGTAGAGGTCGCCTGTGAAGACCATCCTGGTGCCCTCGCCGGCCCGTGTGATGATCGTCTTCACTTCGTGCGGCGTCAGGTTCTGAGCTTCGTCCACTATGAAGAACACCCTGTCCAGGCTGCGCCCTCTGATGTAGGCCAGCGGCGAGATGTACAGCTTCTCGTGCTCGAGCATCTCGGCAATCTGCCTCTGCTCGTGGCTGTCGGGGGAGAACCTGTTGCGGATCACCGAGAGGTTGTCCCAGAGAGGCTGCATATATGGGTCGAGCTTCGACTTCACATCCCCCGGCAGGTATCCGAGATCCCTGTTCCCCAGAGGCACGACGGGGCGTGAGAGGAAGATCTGCCGGAAGTTCCGCCTCTGCTCGAGCGCTGCGGCGAGGGCCAGCAGGGTCTTCCCGGTCCCGGCCCTGCCGGTGAGAGTCAGGAGCTGCACGCCGGGTCTCATCAACGCGTCCACGGCAAAGGCCTGCTCGGCGTTCCTGGGCTCTATGCCCGATACTCTCTGCTTCGTCACCCGCTCGAGGAGGCCGGTCTGGGGGTTGAACACGGCGAGGGCGCTGCTGCTGCCGTTCCGGAGTACGAAATACTCGTTGGGCAGGGGCGGAGGGACCATCTGCACGCCGGCTTCCCCGGGCTCCAGCGTGAAGGGCTGCTCGTAGAGCCGCGAGACGACCTGCGGAGGAACCCCTTCAAGAACTCGAGCGCCGGTGTAGAGATCCTCGACGCGGGGAACCTTTCCTGTTTCGTAGTCCTCGGCGAGAATACCCAGTGACTTGGCTTTCATGCGCAGATTGATGTCCTTGCTTATCACTATCACTGCGCGTCCGGGGTTGGAGCGCTGCACCTGGTCTGCGAGGGCGAGTATCCTGTGATCGGCCTTGTTGTGGATGAATACGCCGTCCACGAGCTGCGACTGGGGCTCCGCCGTCATGACGAACAGCTTCCCCCTCCCCTCGCCCAGCGGCCTCCCCTCGGTGAACAGGCCGTCCCCGGACAGCTTGTCGAGCTTCCGGATGAACTCCCGTGCATGGAAGTTGATGAGGTCGTTCCCCTTCTTGAACTCGTCCAGCTCCTCCAGCACCGTGATGGGAACGATCACGTCGTGCTCCTGGAAGTTGTCGATGCAGTTGTAGTCGTAAAGCAGGACGTTAGTGTCCAGGATGAAGATCTTCCCTCCGGGAGATGTGTTCATGAAGCCCCTTCCATCCGGTAGTCAGGCTCGAAGGCATCTGCAGAGGCGCACTCGGGGAATCTGCCTGGCGCGCTCGTCGAGAGGCGTTCATTCCTGTCTAGAAGAACCTGCGCCGTCGAGGGGGGATGCGGTGGCTTCAGATCGGCCTCAGCTCCCCGCTTTCGAATGAAGCGGCGCCGCTGGACGTTGCCAGTACCAGACGACCCTCGCTGTCGATGCCGGTGAGGGTGCCGGCCGTGGTTTCGGAACCTCGAGTGATTCGAACAAGCTGGCCGCGACACCATAGCCTGGCAGATATCGAATCCCTCCGGCCTTCGATCGGATCGTGGCTCTTGCCCGGCCAGGCCCTGTCCAGCCGCTCGAGCAGATCGAGCAGGATGTCGAACGGCTCCCCGGGCCTGCCGGCGTCGGCCCATGAGACAGGCTCGAGACCTCTCAGGTCTGACAGCCTGGGCGTGACGGAGATGTTCATTCCGATTCCCATTATGAGCCAGGGCAGGGGATGGGTGCCTGATTCGGGAAGGATGCCTGCGATCTTCCTCCCGCCGATGACCACGTCGTTCGGCCACTTGACCTCGCCTCTGATGCCGGAGGAGCCGAGAATGTCGCATATCAGATCCGCGACCAGCAGAGAGACTCTGGCACAGGCATCCATGGCGGGAGCCGGCTTCCAAAGGATGGATGCATAGAGGTTGCCCGGAGGGGAGGCCCACGCCCGGCCGAGCCTTCCCCTGCCCGCATACTGGAACTCCGCCAGAACTACCGACCTGTCGCCGAGGGAATCGAGGTGCTCCCTCAGCATGTCGTTCGTCGAACTCACCTCGCGGAAGCGGTAGATCTCCCAGGGAGAGCTGGCCGAACCGAACCTCACCGAATCCGGGCGTCTTCCTGAAAGGCTGTTCGTTCGCCACTACCTCTCTGTGCCGGCGGACTGGCCTTTCAATCAATATGAAGTTCCTGGCCCTCGGGCAAAGGCTCCCACAGGCGCGCTAGGGGTTGCAGCTTCCTGCTTCGCCCTTCAGCTTCCTCCGGCAGCCCAGAACGGCATAGAGACTCGGGAGAACGAACAGCGTCAGAAACGTGGCAACCGACAGGCCTCCCATCACCGCCCGCGCCATGGGCGCCCATGTCTCGCCGCTCTCGCCCAGACCGAGGGCGATCGGCAGCATGCCGATGATCGTCGTCAGTGCGGTCATCAGAATGGGGCGCAGCCTGATCCTGCCGGCCTCCGCTACGGCCTCCAAGACTCCTAAGCCGCGTGTCTCCCTCAGGTGGTTCGCGTAGTCCACGAGGACTATGCCGTTGTTCACGACTATGCCGGAGAGCATGAGTATCCCGATCATCGCGGTGACGGACAGGGTGGTTCCGGTGAGGAGCAGGGTCCAGACTACGCCTATGAAAGCCATGGGCACGGTGAAGATGATTATGAATGGCTCGAGGAAGGATTCGAACTGGCTGGCCATGACCATGTACACGAGGGCGGCGGCCGCCAGGATAGCTATCGTGAGGTACATGAAGGTCTCACGCTGATCCTTCACCTGCCCTGCGATCTCGTGCCTCAGCCCTCCTGTGTCCAGCGTGTCCAGCATCCTCTCCACATCGCCTGCCACGCTTCCAAGCGCCCGCCCCGAGTTGCTGCAGCTCACGGTGGCCATCCTGGCCTGGTCCATTCTGAGGATGGTCTGTGGCACCAGGCCGGGCTCTATCCGCCCGAACGCCGCGAGCGGCCTTCCATAGACGGGAAGGGCCATTATGCCCTCGAGGCTCCGCCTGAAATCCTCGCCGTAGCGGATGACGATGTCTATCTCGTCGCCGCCGTCCCTCAGGAATCCCGCGGTGCGGCCCATAACCCCCGCAGCCACCTCGCTCCCCAGTGCAGACCTCGTCAGACCCATCTGGGCCAGCACGGCGGGGTCGGGCATGAAGACCTCCTCGGCCCTCTGCATATCCATCGAAGTCTGCACGTCCCTGGTGCCTTCGATCGTTTCGAGAGCATCCGCGCACCTGCCGGTCACCCGGCGCAGCTCGTCGAGATCGTCCGAGAAGAAGCGTATCTCGATCGGGGCGCTGCCCATCATGGGGCCGCCCTGCTGGAACTGAACATCCAGGTCCGGAATGTCGGCGAGGAAGGCCCTGATGCTGTCCGAATACTCCTGCATGGAGACTCTGCGCTCGCTTCTGGGCACCAGGGTCAGCAGGAAGTTCAGGTTGTTGGAGCCGCTGCTGCCGAAGGCCGCGGCGAACGACTCGAGCTGCCCCACCTCCATGTAGATCTCCTCCACGTCGGCAGAGTCGACGATGGAGAGGAGCCCGTCGTAGATGTACCTCGCTGTCGAGTCGGTGGACTCCAGCACGGTGCCCGGGGACCTCGTCGTGTTGACCGAGATGAATCCCTCGTCGGTCTCCGGGAAGAACTCGACCTGGACGAGAGCCATCGCAGCCAGGGACAGCAGGAAGAGACCGAGCGTCGAGAGGATCACCAGCTTCCTGTGCGAGAGCACCCAGCCGATCTTCCCGGCGTACCAGCCTTCGACGGCCTCGAAGAGGGTGCGCATCCTGGTCTGGATTCTGTTCTCCTCGGATGCGCCCGCGACGAGTTTGCCCATCCTCGACGTGAAGAGAGGGATGAGAGACAGCGCAACGAACAGGGAGACTATCAGGCTGAAGCTTATGGTGAGCGACATGTCGCGGAAGATCTGGCCCGCCAGCCCGGGGACGAACAGAACCGGGATGAAGACGGCGACAGTGGTCAGAGTGGAGGCCGTGATAGCCATGCCCACCTCGCCCGCGCCTTTGATCGCGGCGGTGGCGGGATTCTCTCCGCTCTCCCTGTGCCTTACGATGCTTTCGAGAACAACGATGGAGTTGTCCACCAGCATGCCCACCGCGAGGGCCAGGCCCGCCATGGAGACGATGTTGAGATCCACGTCCATGAAATGCATCACGGCGAAGGTGGCTATGACGGACATGGGAATCGAGATGGCCACCGCCGCGCTGCTCCTCCAGGATCTCAGGAACAGGAGGAGGACCAGCACTGTCAGCAGCAGCGCCTGGAGGGCCGTGCCCCACAGATTGCTGATGGAACCCCGGATGAACGAGGCCTGATCGTACACCAGGCGCACCTCGAGCCTGTCCCCGTAGCTGTCGCCTATGTAGTCGAGCTGTCGCTCGAGATCGTTGCTGACGTTCACGGTGTTGGCATCGGACCGCCTGAAGACCACGGCTACGACCGCAGGCTGTCCGTTGAGCCTCACGTAGCCGAGCTGGTCCTGTCTGCCGTCCTCGACGCCTGCCACCTGCTCGAGCAGGACGGGGGAGCCGTCGGCCCTGTATCCTACGACGAGCTTGCGCAGCTCTTCGAGGTCCTCGAACGAGCCGGCGATCTTCACGTTGGCGTTGAGGCCACCGATGTTGATCTCGCCGACCGGGCTATCCTCGCCCACTGCGGCGATCGAGCCGACGATCTGGTTCAGCGTCAGGCCCGATTGTTCGAGGCGCACGGGATCGACGTGCACGTTGATCTGCCGTCGAAGGCCTCCCATCAGGTTCACGGAACCCACGCCCTCCACCCGTCGCAGCAGGGGTTCGATCTCGTTCTCAACTGTGTTGCGGAGTTCGTAGCCGTCCATCACGTCGCTGGAGAAGGTGATGAACATCATCGGAGCAAGGCTGGCATCGAGCACCAGGACCATGGGATCGGAGGCGTTGTCGGGCAGGAGGGGCTTCCAGCGGTCGAGGAACCGTCTGAGGTCCGTTTCCGCCTGGTCCATGTCGGTGCCCCAGCCGAACTCCGCGGTTATCAGGCTCAGGCCCGGAATGCTCTGCGAGCTCACCTTCTTGACGTTCTTGGTCGATGCTGCAGCCCTTTCGAGAACCTCGGTGACGAGGTTCTCCATCTCCTCGGGTCCGGCGCCCGGCATCTGGCTGAAGATCATTATCTGGGGGAAGACCAGCTTGGGATACAGGTCCACACCTAGCTGCGAGAGGCCGAACAGCCCTACGCCGAGTATGAAGGCGAACAGCATCATGAAGGTTACGGACCTGCGGACGGAAAGCGACGAAAGGCTCACTTGTGTGACCTCCAGACCTGCTCGGGCATCATCTGAGGGCTCCGGAGGGGCTGGTGGCTCCTGTGCGCGAGTCCAGGCCGTCCAGTATGACTTCGAGACAGCTTCCCAGGCGGCGGGTGAGTTCCTTCAGGTCCAGATCAGGTCGCATGGAATACTGGTACACCAGGTCGGCGACCATGCCGAACAGCACCAGCGCAGCCGCCTCGGTGTTCAACGAGGTTCTGATCGAGCCCATCTTCTTGAGATTCTCTACGAGCTCGAGGATGTGCTCGATTATATGGTTATGGAAACCGCTCGATGGCATGGCGGACAGCTCGTTGGACATCGATATCTGGATGGCTCTTGTGACCAGGGCTTTAGGGAGGGAGATGAACGCCTCGAGATAGAATCCGAGCAGAGCTGAGAGGGCTGCTCGGGCGTCCGCAGGCGGGACAGCCGCGATTCTTTCGGCCTTGTCGAAGTAGGGCTTCAAGCCCTCCCTTACGAAGGCCATGACCAGGGCGTCCTTGTCTTCGAAATAATTGTAGATGGTGCCGACACTGACGCGCGATGCGGCGGCAAGCTGCTGCATCGTGATGTCGTCGAAGCTCTTCTTCCTGAGCATTCGCCCGAACGAATCGAGGAGCTTCTCGTAACGCTGTTTCTTCTGAGTCTCCCTCAATCCCACGCTGGCACCTCCGAATATGGAATGCTTTTAAATATTATAATCAATTCAGTACCTCGTGCGCAACGACCTGGTTGCGGGCTTCGTCGGAGAGGCGTTTGCACAACGGGGCGAGGTTCTGCAATCTTTGAGGCTGGGCGGGCCGCTAGCTCAGACGGAAGAGCATCGGACTTTTAATCCGAGGGTCGGGGGTTCGACTCCCCCGCGGCCCACCATTCGTTGACCCGAAAACAGCCACCGGCGATAATCGACAGCCTCGGCGACCCCATCGTCTAAGGGTCAGGACACCGGCCTTTCACGCCGGCAACACGGGTTCGAATCCCGTTGGGGTCGCC
>CAZMTK010000026.1:16109-16508 GCA_964569245.1 uncultured bacterium
GGGCCCCCACCCCCGCCTCTTCCCCTCGCTTTTTTCCCCCCCCGGGGGGGGGGGCACCCCCCCCCCCCCCCCCCCGGCGGGGGCGCGCCCCGCCCCCCCCCCCCCCGCCCCGACAGCATCGTTGCAAAGCAACGTGCGGGAGGGGTACGAAGGAATGAGCCCGCGACAGCCCGCTCGTTCCCGAAGCCGGGAACGAGCCGCGTCGCCAGCAATCATTCCGAAGGAATGTTGCGAGAGACCATCCTGTGGCATTCGGTGAGGCCGGATCAGCTTTCTTCATTGACGGTTGCCGAACCGCAGGGCGATAATCACGCGCACTTCGGCGACCCCATCGTCCAAGGGTTAGGACACCGGCCTTTCACGCCGGCAACACGGGTTCGAATCCCGTTGGGGTCGCCA
>CAZMTK010000027.1:0-7938 GCA_964569245.1 uncultured bacterium
GCCCCCCTCACCTTCTGACGGAGGCACGCAGTCAGCCCCTGACGGCACGGCTGGAACTCGCCGCCCGCAGACCAGGATCATGATCCCCTATCTCCATGCCTTGCATTTTGTTGACGGCGCAGCCAGCCCTCGGCGGCCCGCTGGCACGCGGGATGCTCCCCTTCCCTGGAAGGTCGAATGGAAGAGAGGAGCGACGATATGACGGGAAAAACGCGGAGGGCCTCGGTGAAGGCCTTCACGGACAACAGGGAGTTTCTGCAGAACTGCTTCCTGGCGCTGAAGGCCCTGTGCCTGCAGGGGGCCGGCCTGCAGGAGACCTCCGGGCACGACACCATCGACGACGCCACCGGCAGCAGGATGCCCGGCGGCGCATTCCCCGTGGGCCGCTTCCTCCAGCGGATGGAGGCCACAGCCGCGAAGCCTGACAACGGCATCCCCCTGCTGGAGATGGCGGCGCAGTACAACCTGGGGAGGGACGAGCAGCTCCTTCTCGCAGCCGTCGTCGGCTACACAGCCGACCCCGACCTCGAAGAGCTGCTGGGCCGCCTGGGCTCGCCCCGCAAGGTGACCGTGAGGGCCCTGCAGAGGATGCTGGCCGCCTGCGGTGTGGACTTCACCTCCTCCCGCGCCCATTTCACGCCGGGCGCGCCGCTGATCGCTGCGGGCCTGCTGAGGCTGCCATCCTCGGTGGAAACCGAGGACGAGCTGCAGAACGCCCCCGTGCGCGTGTCGCGCGATTTCGCGGCGGAGGTGCTGGGCTGCCGCAGGCCAGGCTCTAGCCAGGACAGGGGTCCGAAGAAGGAGCCAGCGGCCGTGAGGCTCTCCGACCTCGTGCTGCCGGAGAGCGTGCTGGAAGCCCTCAGGCAGTTCGTGGAGAACCCGCGCGCTCTGGATGACACGCTGGCCGCATGGGGCTGCACCGACATGATGACGAAGACTCCCTGCAGCATAGCCGCCTTCTGGGGCGAGAAAGGCAGCGGCCGCAGAACGGCGGCTGAGGCCGTGGCGGGCGAGCTGGGCCTGCCGCTGGTGCCCGTGAACCCGATGGACAACGCGAAGGGCCCCGACGACAGCGTGAAGCTCGTCGCCTCGGGCCTCGAGGCGGCAAAGCGCGCCGGGGGCGTTGCGATGATACACCCTGCCGACCCGCTCTTCCTCACCGACTTCCAGGACGAGCTGTGCCCGGGCATCCTCGAGGCGCTGTCACGCCACGAGGGGCGTGTGATCCTAGTAACGAAGTGCGCACCGCCCCCGGCACACCCGATCAGCGAGGCGTGCAGCGTTTCGATACACTTCCCCAGGCCCGACCGCGACGCGCGCGAGCGTCTGTGGAGGAAGCTGATGCCCGCAGGCGTGCCGCTGGCCGACGAAGTGGACTTCGCGAAGCTGGCAACTGCCTACCCGTGGAACGCCGGACGCATCACCGCGGCGATAAGGGGGGGAGTGCGCAGGGCGGCGGGACGCCCCGGCGGCATGAGGGTGCTGAGGCTCTCGGACCTCACTTTCGACGAGGGGCCGGGCACTGCAGGGGCACAGGGCTCCTCCATCCCCTCCGAGCTGCTGGCCCCCTCCGTCACGCTGGAGAACGTGGCCCTGCCCGGCGACCTCATGGGCAAGGTGCGCGAGATAGTGAAGGCCGCCGAGCACAGGGGCTTGGTGCTAGAAAAGTGGGGGTTCGGCGAGAAGTACCGCACGGGGCACGGCATTTCGGCGCTGTTCTACGGCCCCAGCGGCACTGGGAAGACGCTGACGGCTGAGGCGATAGCCGGGGAGCTGGGCCTGCCCCTGCGCATCGTGAGCGCAGCGAACATCCTGGACAAGTGGGTGGGCGAGACCGAGAAGAACACAGCCAGCCTGTTCAGGGCATCCTCCGAGGCCGGCGAGGTGCTGCTGCTCGACGAGGCCGACGGGCTGTTCAGCCGCAGGGTGTCGAACAGCTCTAACAACAGCTACTACATCAACAACCACATCAACTGCCTGCTGGCGGAGATGGACAGCTTCAAGGGAGTGGTGCTGCTCTCCAGCAACCGGGCATTCGCGATGGACAGGGCGTTCGACAGGCGCATACGATGGAAGCTGCGCTTCCCCCTGCCCGACGCCGAGGCCCGCGAGCTCATCTGGCGTCTCTCCCTGCCCGTGGGAGCCCCGCTGGAGCCCGGCGTGGACTTTGCGTGGCTGGCGCAGCGGTTCGAGCATTCGGGCGGTCTGATACGCAGCGCCGTGCTGAAGGCTGCATACGCCGCGGCAGCCGAGGGCTCCTCGATCGGCATGCGCCACCTGGTGGCCGCAGCAGAGAGCGAGGAGGGGCCGCACAGGTCGCGCGGCAGGATAGGCTTCATGCACGCCCAGGGCGAGTCGGCCGAAGAACCGTCAGGAATTGCGTCAGCCCGTCAGATCCTGTAGGTTTGCGGGGAGACAACCCGGGAGGTGGGCGATGTCCTTCAGGCAGTGCGTCATCGTAGACAACAGCCTCGACGGTGCTTGCGCAGGCGCCGCCTATCTGCTGAAGAATCCCGACGCGCGCGTGCTGGTGTCCAGCGCGTACACCCTGCCGTCACGCCTAGCAAGCCTGCCGGAGCTGGTTCCCGGAATAGGGGGCGCCGCCATCTGCGGAATAGGATGCACCCGCCCGCCCCTTGAGCTGGCTTCGGCGATGAGAGATCTCAAGACACAGGGCGTCAAGGTCACATGGTTCGCTGCAGGCACCTCCTGCACCGAGGCGGAGGTGGCGGTTTCGAGCCTGTGCAGGTTCAAGCGGGTCGAGAAGGCAGACACGGTGACCGGAGTGGTGATCGCCTCGCTGAAGCTGATGGACCACCCCAGGGTGAGGCTGCTGGAGAGCATCGCCGAAGCGGGGCGCACCGAGAAGCTGAAGAACCCCGAGGCTAAGATCGCCGCTGAGCTGGCGGTAGCCTCGATGTACCGCTTCTTCCAGCTCGGCGACAGGGAGGTCTACCCCCTCGCAGTGCGCAAGCTGGCCGGCCTCTCGGACATCACGGAGGACGACCTGAAGTTGCTGGCCCGCTACCGCGCTCTGGGGCACCTGGCCGGGCCCGACGGCAGCTCGTCACGCATCAAGGAGGTGCGCCGCCTGATCAGGCTGTACGGCCCTCTGGACTCGCTGAACGTTCTGGTGCTGGGCGAGACGGGCACGGGAAAGGAGCGTGTAGCCCGCCTGCTGCACCAGGAGGACTGCAAAAGGAAGAGCTTCTTCGCTGTGAACTGCGCCACGCTAAGCAACTCGGACATGCTCGACTCGAAGCTCTTCGGCCACGTGAAGCACTCCTTCACCGGTGCGCTGACCGACCACGAGGGGGTGATGGGCGCGGTTGACCATGGCACCCTCTTCCTCGACGAGATAGGGGAGATGCCGCTCGAAACTCAGGCGAAGCTGCTGCGCGTCATAGAGGACGGCACCTTCACCCGTCTGGGGTCTACCGCAGAGCACCGCGTTGACGTGCGGGTGATAGCCGCCACGAACTGCGACCTGGCCGACAAGGTGCGCAGGAACGAGTTCAGGCTCGACCTCTACTACAGGTTGCGCGAGCTGGTGATACGCATCCCGCCCCTGCGCGAGCGGCTGGAGGACCTGGGGCAGATAGTGGGCAGCATCCGCCGCGCGCTGACCGAGGAGTTCGGCGACAGGAAGCGCTTCAAGGACCTGACGAAGGAGCAGTACGATCTGCTGAAGTCCTACTCCTGGCCCGGCAACATACGCCAGCTTCACAGCGTCCTGCGAAGGGCCTACCTGCTCGGCATCGACGAGCACCTCGAATCCGCGGTGCGCGAGGAGAAGAAGGAGGGATTGGACGAGCTGATCAACAAGCAGGCCGCCCGTCCGTTCGACGGCACATACGACCTGAGCCGCCACGAATACGCAGGCGCGGCAGAGCTGCGCGACGAGGCGCCGGAGAAGACTTACACACTGCGCCAGGTGCAGATACGAAGCGCTCTGCAGGCGATGAAGGTGCACAAGGGCAACCTCACCGCCACGGCGAAGGCCCTGGGGATAAGCGTGAACACATTGAAGAAGCTGCGCCGCGAGGCGGAGGAAGAGGGCCTTCGTGTCGAGTGAGGGGCCGGGGCAGGCTGACGGAACCTGGGCGCACGACTTCAGCGACCTGGGCGAGCGCGGCTCCGTGGCCGCCGCCGAGATGGCGGAGCTGCTGGACGGCGTTTGCGACATGCTGGAGGGCGGCGGAAGCTTCAGCCTGTACGCCAGGCTTTCCAGCACCGGTCCGAGTGTCGTGGAGATGGGGTGCTTCGACCTCGTCGGAGTGGATATGGCCGAGGCCGCCGGGCTGGGCATGGAGCAGGGCAGGCAGGTCGAATCCGACATCAGGAAGTGGATCGCCTCGGGGCAGGAGCTTCCTCCGTGGCGCGACCCCGCGCTGGCCGGAACGGCACCGGGGCTGGTGATCACGAGGGAGTGGCGGGCCATGCACAGAAAACTGCAGGGAAAGCCCGGAAGATGAGGCGCAGAGAATCTCGACTCCCCTGCGTCGGGTAGGAACGGGAGCTGACGGGGTGCGCATCGAGGCCAGGGCCAGGGTTGCCACAGCGATCACGCTGGTTGTTTCGGCCATATGCACCGTGGCGACCTTCTTCCTGGTACCGGCACCCCTCGGCATCCGGATCGTCGCCACCGCGCTGATGGCTCTCGGCCAGCTTCCCGTCATCGCATTTGCATACTTCTTCTGGCTGAGCATCCTGGCAGGCTGGGAGCAGGGGCGCAGCTAGAACGGGGGGCCGGCCCTGAAGCCGAGCCGGCTGGGCACCGCGGCTTGTGGCCACCAGGGGGTTGCGGAGCAGAACCGCAGGTTCGGGTGCGGGAGCGGAGGTGGAAGCGATGGAGAAGCATCGCGTTGACAATGTCAGCTGGAGCTTCGACTTCTCGGAAACCTCGGATCCCAGGGCGGCGGCCAGGGAGTTCGTCGCCCTGACGGACCACTACTGCGAGTGGGTGATGGACGGGAGGAAGTGCTTCTACGGGATGGACGCGGGCTTCCACCCGGAGGACGACATGTACGTGGTGGTCTCCCTGGTGGAGTTCGGCGGCATCACGCGGGAGGAGGCGGTCACGATGTGCGAGGAGGACCTACGCGAGGCCGAGCTCTTCGTCCGCCGGAAGTACGCCTGTCAATAGGGGTCAGCCATCAAACATTCAAAACGCTTGTTGCATATCATGGCCATGCATTTAGTTAGCCAGTATTCAGTGCTTTCCCGGGAATGGCACTCGAGCCATCCGGAAACGAAATCATCGATCCGTGCCGCAGCAAACGAATACTTGATATGATGTTTCAGGGCTGACCCCAGTTGACGGAGAAGCCCCCGGTGTTACCCGGGGGCCTCCCTCGAGAACAGAGTGCCTGCGAGACTAGTTGATCAGGACCATCCTGTGGACGGCGCCGATCCCGCCTGCGTTCAGCCTGCAGTAGTAAACACCCGAGGCGAGAGTGGAGCCGTCGGAGCCGCGGCCGTTCCACTCCACGGAGTGGGTGCCGGCAGGCAGGCTCTGGCCGGAGAGGAGCTCCCCGACCTGGCGGCCCGATGCGTCGAACACTGTAATCGAAACAGGGGCGGCCCCGGTCAGGGTGAAGCTGATAATGGTCTGTGCGGAGAAGGGGTTGGGGCTGTTGCCGACAGACAGCACATCCGGCATCGGACGGCCGTCCTCGAAACCGGTGTTGTCGTAGCTGTCTAGGTAGGCGCCCAGTCCGTTAAGCCGGCTGTACACTACGGCTGAGTAGTTATTCATCCAACCGGCTGCAGGCCTGATGATCCCAGTGGCTGCGGCGTCGTTGATCTGCACCGGCGCGGCGAAGTCCGTCGGGGTGGAAGAATCTGCATACGAGAACATGACCTTGTCGCCGGGGTCCTGGTTGAAGGCCAGGGTCACACCCTGAGAGCCGGTCTTCTTGCAGCGAAGCGCCGACTGTCCCTCGGTGCTGCTACCGGACTCGCCGATCACACCGCCGTAAGTCCAGGCCACACCACTGTTGGTGCTATAGTAGTAGCCTATGTTGCCGCCCTCGGTCGCCCACGAGCAGATGGCCCAGAGGGTCTGAGAGCCAGAGTGGGTCGAGGCGATGTCCGGATCGGACAGATCGAAGCCGCCCGAGTTGTTGCTGATCTGGTCAGACTCGAGCCAAGTCGTTCCGAAGTTCGTGCTGCGCTTGACTCTCAGCTCTTCGTTGGTCGTGTTCCTCGTGTCGATGAAAACCAAGTACACTGTGCCGTTGTAGCCGGCGGTGATAGCGGGAGAAGGGGTCGTCTCCGGGTCTGCGAACAGCCCCTGGACGTCGACCCAGCCGTCGCCCGTCAGGGTGTTCCGGGCACCCCAGATATCGTTGTCGGTGCCCTGGAGCACGAACGTGACGTATGCCGTGGCAGTCGATCCTATGTCTGCATCCATGTCCGCGTAGATGACGTCGGAAGTGGAGATCTGCTCCCAGACCGCTCCCGTGCCGTCGGTCTTCACCCTCCTGGTCCAGAGGATGTCGGTGCCGTCCGGCTCGTGCCAGATGCCCATCATGACTATCCAGGTGCCGGTGGAGGATGTGGCGACGCACACGCGCGCATTGGTAATGGTGCCGTCGTCGTTGGTGCCGAGCATGAAGGGCGCCCAGTTCTCGCCGTTGTTGGTGGAGCGGAAGACTATCAGCGAGTCCCCGCCCGAGGAGTGCCAGGTGTCGACTACTGCGAACATGGCGTTGCTGACGGGGTCTGTGTCGAAGTCAACGCTCGTGCCGACGTAGTTCGTGTAGATCGGATGGTCGTATCCCCAGTCGGTGCCGGGGTCGAGCGACCAGAACATCGAGCCGGGCTCCCTGTCGCGAGGGAGGATGTTCGTGATGGGAGCCATCAGCGGCGATCCGGATGTGGGATCGTCAGGGTTCGAGAGAGTCGAGGGGTCCAGCGGAGCGATCGGGGCGGTGCGGATGATCCCGTCGGGAAGGTCGCACTCGACTCCTGCAGGAGTTGCAGTGCTCTGCAGTGATGCATGCACGCCAGCCTCGCCCTGGTGGCCCCCGGCGAGCAGAGCGGACAGGAGAATGAAACAAGCCGAAATCGAGATCATGATCCCCTCTCTATTCCTGTGCTTTGCGAAGACTGTCGCGGGAAGTCCGCGGCATTCCGGCCGGCGCTGCACAGGCACCCCAGCAACCATGGTCGCGCCGGCACATGAGATTGTGAGTGAACATATGCCTGCGGGCCGGATTCGTCCACCGGAGCCGGCAGCCATCAGCCCGGACCGCCCGCATGTTCCCCGGGATTCGCGGCAGCCGCAGTTGCTGATGCTGAACCAGCTGCTGGTCCGGATCAGCCTCTCGGCCTCCTCGTGCGTGCAGACGTAGTGGATGCACCGGCCTTCCTCGTTCATGGACGCCGCCTTCCGGATGACCTGCCCGTATCGTACCCTCTCCTCGAATATGCCGGTATCCGCATCGGACACCTGCACTCAGGCAGGCCGAGACTGCAGGAGGCTTCCCGAGCCGGCGGCCCGGTGTCTCAGTTCGACTTGATCGCCCCCCACGTGACCCCACCTGCCAGGTCCAGCGTATAGGTGATGACCAGCCGGGGCCACAGGTCGGGATGGTCGGAGTCCTTCGACAAGAAGCCGGGCACGCTGGTGGATGTGCAGCCCTGCGACGTGCAGTAGATGCCATGGCTCTCGCTGCTGCCTGACAGCCACTCCTCCACGAGGACAGTGACGTCCACCTCGAACCAGGTCTGAGGCTCCGGCCACGAAGCCGTCACGAACGGCACCTGTGAATGACCCGGGTCGGTGTTGTGAGTCACCGTCAGCTCGTCCCACTGCCCGTCGATCAGGTAGAAGACAGGCTGTCCCGAGGGCGTGCCGGTGAACGAGATGCAGTACAGCCTGAGCACGGCGGACTGGACCTGGGCTCCCGCGGGCAGGCCGGAGAGGTCCCA
>CAZMTK010000027.1:8038-13242 GCA_964569245.1 uncultured bacterium
GGCGACCTGGCCGACGGCAGATTCTGCCGGTCGTGCATGGCCTCTCTTTCCGACCCGTACAACAAGGGAGCCTCAGTCCAGTTCTGCCGCTGGTGCTCGGACGACGAGGGAAGGCTCAAGCCTGAGCCAGAGGTGCACGAGATCCTCACGAGATGGTTTCTGCACTGGCAGGATGGCATAACACCCGCGCAGGCCGCCGATCGTGCCCGCCACTACATGCTTGCCATGCCGGCATGGGCTCCCCGCCCGGCGAATCAAGGCACCTAGACCGATCCGGGTGCGACAGATCTGTCATGGAGACAAGCCCGGTCACGCCAGGAACTAGCGCTCCATGATGTTGTGAGCCGTGAAGCGGCTCCTGCTCCGAAGCGGGCCGGGCTCTGCACTCCGCACTGGAATGCACCCTTCAGGGCATATCGCTATAATCCTGCAGGAGCTAGCGGAACTGCAGTGCAGCTTCATCGCCCGGCGATGCCGGTGGATCGGAGAGATCGATGCCCGAAGAAGCCGACCAGGTGAGCGCACCCGGTGAGGTTCCGCCCGAGCGCCTGGACGAGGTCAAGACCATGCTCGCGGCCGGCCACGCCCTGCTCGAGGTGCAGATGTTCGAGGGGCTTTTCACGGCCTTCACGAGCGTGCTCTACGCCGCGGGCGGGATGGAGGGGGAGGCGCCACGGCCGATGCTGATGCTGGAAAGCCATCCTGACGACGTGGTGAAGGTCTTCGTGGACATGGCAACGGATGCCGAGCTGCCGCTGGACGGCGAGTTTCCCGAGGCGCTTGCCGACGCCATGAAGGCGCGCAGTTACATCGTGCATCAGAGCGTGATCAGCCAGGTCACGCAGCACGGAGTTCCTGCGGTGCCGTTCGAGGCCATTCGAGCGAAGCTGTCGGAGGCGGGCAAGGACATTTCGCGCTGCATCCAGTCCATGAACCGCACTATCGAGATGATACAGGCCGCCACCCGTCAATAGGGGTCAGCCCAAAATGCTTAAAACACTCGTTGCATCTGATTGACATAGAATAATGTAACCGATATTCAGCTTCTTCTCAGCGATAGTATTCGAGCTACCCAGAATTGAACTCATCGAGTTGCGCCGCAACGATTACAACGCGGTGTTCTAAGGTTTTTAGGGCTGACACCTGTTGACGAAGCCAACCTCCACAGATAGATTTGCGTTGCAAACTAGTTTGAGGAGGTTGGAGATGGACATCCTGGATCTGAAGGAAGTCGAGAGCAGGGCCTACGGCACTCGCAGCGAGAACGGCGTGCTGGACATCGTGGTAGGCGCGGGTGTCGCGGGCTACGGCCTGCTTGCTCAGGTCGGGGCCTACCTTGTCCCCACCTACTGCCTGGCGCTGGCCCTCCTGCTCAACAGGCTGGTAGTAGTCCCCCGTGTGGGCAGGGTGCGGTTCGCGGCTGACCGCAGGGCTCGCGAGAGAATGGGCATACTCCTGATCGCCCTGCTGATCCTCCTGCCCATTCCCATCGGGCTGGCCGTGTTCTTCGCCGACAGGCTCTCGAGCCTGACCGGCTTCGTCGCCACCAACCTCACCATCGCGCTGGGCCTGCTGATTGCCCTTGGGATGAGTGTAGTGGCGTGGGCCAAGTCCGCCGGGCGGTTCTTCGTGTTCGCGATCATGGCCGTGATCAACTTCGCGGGAGCCCAGCTCTTCGGGCAGCCCCTCCAGTGGCCCATGATCGCAACGGGTGCGCCGGTTCTCGCGGTGGGGATCATCCTCATCGCCAGGTTCGCGACGAAGAACCCGGTTCAGAGGGTGGAGGCGGCCTGATGGCCACCGTTCCCGGCCTTGAGGAGAAGGGGCTTACGGAGATCGACCGGCTGATCCACGAGCCGTCGCGCCTTGTGATCATGGCGAACCTCTTCGTGATAGAGTCGGCCGACTTCGTGTTCCTCCTGAACCGCACCGGGATGACCAGCGGCAACCTCTCGTCGCACATGAGCAGGCTGACGGGCGCCGGCTACGTCGAGGAGAAGAAGGAGTTCGTGGGCAGGAAGCCCCGCACGATGTACACCCTCACCGACGCCGGCAGGAAGGCCTTCGAGAACTACCGGAAGGCCATGCTAATGGCGCTTGAGGGGTGAGCCTGCCGGTGGCCCGCTTCATGCGATCGACGGAACCGGCCGGTATATTTCGGTTCGATCGAGGCCGGCGCGAGTGCGGATAATACCGGTGCCCGCAACGGGACCGGGTGGAGGGACAAACCGATGAGTGGGATGACAGGATCGTTCGGCAGCGTCCTGCTGATGGCGGCAGTCGCACTGACAGGCTGCAATGAACAGGCTTCAGAACCCGGAGGGCAGGCGGATGCAGGAACCGCCGCATCCGAGGGGCCAGGCTCGCCGGACTTCGACTACCAGAACGACCATGTGTTCACGTCGCTCCCCTGGGAGTACCGCTACACGGTGGGTGCCAAGGGAACGAGGAGCGAGGGGTACTTCGGCGTCCTCCTGTTCGATGGCGCCGAGGTTCCAGCACCCGCATCGGTGAACGATTATTACCAGACCCCGTGGGGATCCATGTACTGGGTCGGGGATCCCGGCACGCTTTTCGGCGATCACGGCTGGATGGCCCACCCACTGGAGCGTGAGCCGATGGGTGCCGAGTTGCCCGATCCGGGAGCCGATGCGTCAGAGCCCGCCCGCCTGTCCCTGGCGTCCCACACGGGGCAGACCTGGCAGCTCACCCAGCTGAGCCGCGACGGGATGGAATCCACCCTCCTACTCGACGTCCAGCGGTTTCCCACCATCACCATCCAGGACGGCGCCCGGGCGATCGGCTACGGCGGGGTGAACACCTGGTATGCCGCCTACGAGGAACCCGCCCCCGGCGAGATCGTCTGGAGCGGCTTCACCACCACCGAGATGTTCGGTGATTCTCCCGAGCAGGACCTGGAGACCAGCTTCTACGAGGTACTCACGAGCACTACACGGACGCACATCACTGAGGACGAGCTGGTTCTCAGCAATGCCGACAGCTCGATGGCGCTGGTCTTCGAACGCCTGCAGTGATGTCAACGGGGGTCAGACCCAAGACCTTCGAAACATGCTCTTCATATTGTTGATGGCGAGATAGACAACCCCCTTTTCGGGCCTGATTCAACGATGGTTTTCGAGCCGGCCGGAAACGCACTCTATGCCATGCCCCGCATGAAATTCCGTTAGTTGTTCAACGATTTGGGTCTGACCCCTGTTGACTATCGCAAGGCCATGCTATCAGCGATGGAGGGGGGAGCCCCGGGCAGAGATTGACGAGGTGAGCCCGCGTGCTGAATCGTGCAGGGGTCAATCGTGCATTCCAGACTACCGGTTCCGCCAACCCTGGAGGTAATTCATCATGACGAAGATTCCGGTCCTCCTCGTGCTGGCTGCATCTGCACTTCTCCTCCGCGGAACCGCGGGTGCCGGCTACCCGCCCAACTCCATCGGCCCTGCATGGATCGCAGAGGACCTGTTCGGCATAAACTACGAGCGCTCGGTCTCCCCACTGCTGGCCGTAGACGTTCTTGCGGCGACGAACGGCGAGATCGACTTCGGCGGCCTTCGCCTCATGATCAGCAAGCCCGACCCCGCCTTCCAGGTAAGGCCCTCGCTGGGCATGTGCATCATCCGGGGCGAGTATGACGACGGCGTGTCGGAGGACGAGGAGAGCCCGTGGTTCGGCTTCGTGTGGCCGGGCCTGGGCATCTGCTTCAGGACGGCGGGGCACTTCTCGGCCGATCTGGACATAAGCGCCATCTACGGCAACACGGGCGAGGACGAGGAAGAGGTCTACGGCGTCCTCTCCGCCTCGCTGATGTACACGTTCTGACGGCAGCCAGGACCGGGTATGGAGGAAGGATGACCGACACGGGATTCCCCTACGTCACCCGCCTCGATGTGAAGTATCCGCCCCTGACCGTCATCGACATTCCCGGAATGGTGCGGTCCTGCACCGACAGCTGGTTCAACCAGACTCTGTGCCGCGTGAACGATTCGGTGGTGCGCCTGGGGATCGTGGAGGGCGAGTACCACTGGCACAGACACGACAGTGACGACGAGTTCTTTCTCGTGCTGGAGGGCCGCCTGACCGTGGAGCTGGAAGACCGCAGGGTCGAGCTCGAGCCCGGGCAGGGCTTCGTGGTGCCGAGGGGACTGCGGCACAGGACCCTGGCTGCCGAGAGAACCGTCATGCTGATGGTCGAGACTGCCGCCATCAGCCCCACGGGTGACTGAAGGTTCGTCAGTAAGACGGCTCCTATCGAGTCGTCATGTCCGGGCGGGGCAGTAAAGCCCGCATCTCCCGGCATTCGAAACTCGCCCTTCGCGAATGACGCTCAGTAGAACCCGTTTTCAACCGTCTCCGCAATGCTGATGGCCCGGCTGGATTGCCGCATCACCTGACGGACGAACGTGATGCGGCAGGGGATTTCCCAACAGACACATCCTTGACAAGCTTACTTGTCGTAAAGTATACTTTACATCGGCGAGGAGGAGGCGGGGCATGGGGCTTTCCATGAACAGGTTGAGGGAGTTCAGGGAACAGGCAGGGCTAACGCAGGAGCGGCTGGCTGGTTGTGTGGGAGTGTCGCGCCAGACCATCAACTCGATCGAGGCGGGCAGGTATGTCCCCTCCCTCGAGCTGGCGCTGAAGCTGGGGCGTGTGTTTCGATGCCGGGTGGAGGACCTCTTCGGCATCGCGGAGGTGGATGATGCTGGGCAGGCCTGAGTGGTTCACTTACCGTCTGGCTGGGTGGGGTCTGGCGCCCCGCACCTGGCAGGGATGGGCATACATCTGCGGTTTCATGGCATTGTGGGGGGTGATAAGGCTGCTGCCCCTGGCCGAGGGAACCCGCGAAGCCCTCTCCTTCACCGTGGTCGGGCTCCTGGTGATGGACGTGATCTCCATCTGGGCGAAGATGGGGAAGCATCATGACGAGCGCGAGCGTCTGCACCAGCTCATCATCGAGCGCAACTGCTCGGTTGCCGCGGTATTCGCGGTTCTTGCCGCCATGGTGTACCAGACCTGGCGCAGTGCCCCGGCGGCCGGCGACTCGATCCCCTTCGACCCGGAGCTGCTGGCCATCCTGGGCGTGATGGCCGTGACCAAGCTGGTCTCGACGATATGGCTCAGGGCGAGGATGTGATCTTCGAGCAGAGCCTGCGGCAGGACAGGCGTTTCGCAACAGAACCGGTGACCCG
>CAZMTK010000027.1:13342-15357 GCA_964569245.1 uncultured bacterium
CAGGCTCTGCGTGCGCTACGAGGTGAAGTACCAGGGAGCGGAGGACGACTTCGGCCTGGTGGCGGACTACCGCTGCCGCACCCCGCAGGGAGAGGTTCGCGAGAGGGCCGGCGTGGGGCATGTGACGCCCCCGGAGAGGGACAGGTTCGTGGGCACTTCGTACAGCAACAGCTACTCCTCGGTGCTGGGCAGCTGCACGCAGAAGGCGACCTTCATCCTGGCTACGCTGGGGCCGTTCCCCTACTCGGCCGAGCTGGAAGCAACCGGCACCGTGCATGTATCCCAGGGGACCACCCTCGTCCGGGCCGAGGTGTACTTTTCGTGAGAAGGATACCCTGGGATACCCCGACTGACGATCTTCCCGAACTTGTAAGCCAATCCTGGTTTCTCGATGAGTATCCAGCCTGCTGATTCTCAGTGGGACGCCATTCCTCCGACTCAAGAATTGCCCTTCCATCAGTCAGTCAGATGGATCCAGCATCATGGATGAAAGAACTCTCTAGACTTGTTTATTGATTGATAGTCAACACCGATCGTCAGAGTTCTTCGCCGCAGCACTAGTGCAGAACAGAGTTCATCTTATCAGAGCAATGTTTCTTGAGATAGCCCTTCATCAACTGATGGAGACTGTTTGGAGGAGCGTTTTGATGATGTTGCACGACCTCCCTTGACGCTGAACGAGAGAAAACGATAATGAAGCCCTGAAAATGAAAGATAAAGTATTCATAGTTTAAGAAACCTTTAGAAACAGAAGGCTAACAGAAATTAAAGCATCACTGTATAACTGGCTTATATCAGAGAATGACCGAATGGTCATCTTCAACGGGGCGACAGGTTGCTTGGCAGAAGTTCTGCCGGAGAATGAGAGTGTTGTCGGCTCGCTATTCAAAAACACCCCCGGGTCCATGATAGACACCTCGCATATCGATCCAGAGCTTCTCCAGCAGCTCGTTGCGGGGGGATTCATCCTCGATGACGACATCAATGAAAGAGAGTTCTTGCGGCAGGTTATGCTGGCTCCCCGATACGACACTGACATCTCATACATCTGCGTGGTTCCCACTACAAGGTGCAATTTCGCCTGCCCATACTGCATACAGGACACTTCAAGCGGTGAAGACATACGGCCCGAAGTTGAAGCCAAGGTCCTCGAGAAGATTCAGCAGACAAGATCTCGGAATTTCTCCCTCACCTTCTACGGCGGGGAGCCCCTGCTGAACATGGATGCGTGCCTCAGAACATGCCGGATGGCTCGAGAAATCTGTGAAAGCAGATCAATCTCGTTATTCACGCTGATCGTCACGAACGGATATCTGCTTTCCGGTGATGTTGCACGTGAGCTGAAGGAGGCCGGAATACGAAGGGCCCAGGTAACTATCGATGGCAATCGCCTGATTCATGATTCGCGCCGCATTCTAAAGAACGGGCAAGGCACATTCGAGCGAATCGTCCGCAACGTCCGAGAATCGAGTGTCCATCTCAAGATAGATATCAGGATGAACTTGGACAGCGATCAGCACAGCGGGCCAGATACGATTCAAGAGGTTGAGGATCGCTTCTCAGGAGTTGAAGGCGTCCGCATCTATGTCGCTCCTACACGCTGGCAAGGCAACCAGACTGCAACTTCGAGAAACCAGAGATCTGCATGCCAATGCTTTCCGAAACAGATGCTCTACAGAGACCATTTAGAGGCAGGGCTTCCTGGGTGTTGCGCAGTTTCACTCGGCTCGAGAGTCGTTCTTCCGAATGGCGATTATGTGCTCTGCTGGGATCAGGTCGGTACGTGTCATCCCGATTATGGATCGATCCTGAAGGATCCCCTGCCATTCCCGGCGATGAGAAGCAACTGGATGCGATGGGATCCCTACGTCATCAAGCCATGCTCAGACTGCCGGTACCTTCCGACATGCAGAGGGAGCTGCCCGAAGGACTGGCTGGAGTTCGGCAAGCCATTCTGCGAGTTCGAGTCGGACGAGGAGTACAGGCAGTTCATCCTGGAAAACTACCGCGAGCGA
>CAZMTK010000028.1:0-15353 GCA_964569245.1 uncultured bacterium
ACCTCCTTGCGGCTATCATCAACCGACCTCATGTTGCTGTCAACATGCATGATGCACTTGCGCGATTTACTCAGGCACTCTGCATATTCCCGAGATTCCGGGGATGTGCAGAATCGGCATAGCATGGGGAACCTGATAATCGCCGAAAGACTGGCCGCCCTCGAGAAGCACTTCCGGCGAAGCGCCCTACAGTATCAGGTTGAAGAAACTCAAGAAATCAGCATATCCTTGGAAGTCATATGGATACTCCCAGAGACCAACAGGGGGCGGTAGCTTCCTGAGGTTCTGCACTGATGATGAGCGGGCATCTTAATTGCAAACTCTTCAATGATATGAAGGTTTCTTGAGTTTCTCTAACCTGATACTGTGGTGCCACTCCTGCAGATGAATGTCGCTTCGGCCGTGGCGTGGACGGTGTCACCCACCCTGAGTTCCGCGCTGAGGCGGTACAGGGGCGGCCTCTCCTGCTCCATGCGGGCCGAAAGGAACATCGTGCCGTCGCAGGGAACCGGCCTCAGGTAGCGTATCCCGAGCTCGGCGGTCATTGCGGGGATTTCCCTGTGCAGAAGCAGATGCGTCATCACGGCATCGAGAAGTGCGCCGATGACGCCTCCGTGGAGAACGCCGTCGTATCCCTGCAGTGCGGGATGTGCCTCGAAGAGCGCCGTCATGGTCCCGTCTTCCATGTCGGTGAACCGGAGGCGGAGGGACAGGGGATCCCTCCCGCCGCACATCAGGCAGTCCCGGTGGTTATCGGCCCTTTTCACCGCCCGGCCTCCCGGACTAGTGATCACATACGTTTTCACCTGTCACGAGCGTTCCGGCGAGATAGCTTTTCACGATCTCCTCCGGCGTTTCGGGCAGGGCTCCGGTGATCACCTCGATTCCGCCTTCCGAGAACAGCCCCCGCGCCCTGCTGCCCATTCCGCCGGCGATTATGAGCTGCACACCCTCCCTGGCCAGCCACCTCGGCAGCAGCCCGGGCTCGTGCGGTGGAGCCTGCAGATCGGCCCTCGAGAGCACCTCGCCCTTCGCGCGATCGACTTCGAGAACCGCGAACGAGTCGCAATGGCCGAAATGAGCGCACAGGCGCCCTCCTGATACGGGTACTGCGACCTTCATGCTGCTCCTTCCCTCGGGGTTCTCCGGTTTCACTCCGGAATGTCCCGAGCGGGATTCGGTGATGCCTCCCAGTATTTCGCTCATGATCCTTGCAGTCGGCGTCTTCGAGTAATGATAGACAAAAGGCCTGCCTGAGTCGCATGACTCGGCCACGAGCGGATCGAGTGGCACGGCCCCGAGGAAGGGAACGTCCATGTCGCGGGCCATCTCCGCCCCTCCGCCGCTCATGAGCACGTGCGTCACCTCTCCGCACTTCGGGCACGCGAAGCCGCTCATGTTCTCGATCACGCCGAGGACCTGCACTCCCAGCTTCCTGCAGAATGAGATGCACTTCCTGACGTCCACCGCAGCCACCCTCTGGGGGGTCGTCACCACCACCGCCCCGTCCACGGGTCCCATCAGCTGGCAGACTGATAGAGGCTCGTCGCCCGTGCCCGGCGGTGAATCGACCACCAGGTAGTCCAGGTCGCCCCACTCCACGTCGCTCAGGAACTGCCTGATGAGTCCGGCCTTGAGCGGTCCGCGCCATATAACCGCATCGTCGATGCTGTCCGTGAAGAAGCCCAGCGAGATGACCTTCATGCCCGCGGCTTCCACCGGGACGATCACGCCGTCGATCGCTTCAGCCCTCCTGCCCTCGATGCCCAGCATCGTGGGCATGCTCGGGCCGTGTATGTCGACATCGAGGAGCCCGGTTCGATGTCCGGCGAGCGCCAGCGATGCGGCCAGGTTCACCGCGACAGTGCTCTTGCCCACGCCCCCCTTGCCCGAGAGCACGAGTATCTTGTGCCGTATGCGACCGAGGCGCATCCGGATGACTTCTTCCTGGCCGGTGTTCCTTTCCGAAAGGCTGGGTTCAGCCATCGATTCCTCCGATCGTGCAGACCGTCTTCCAGACGGCGGTGATGTCGGCCGAGGCGGGGCAGTCAGTCTCGACCACGGTCTTCGCATCAATCATGGCACGGATCACACCCGTATCGTACCTCACCCTGCCGGCCGCCCGCGCTCCCGATTTCTCAGTGACAGCCTCGATCTCCTCCGTGATCCCGGGATTGATGTCCCACTTGTTAACGCAGACGGCGCAGGGTATCCCGAAGTGCCGGGCCAGGGACAGGACCCTCTCGAGATCGTGGACTCCCGACATCGTCGGCTCTGTCACTACCACCGCGAGGGAGGAACCGGTCACGGATGCGATGACGGGACATCCGATCCCGGGCGGGCCGTCCGCCAGGACCAGAGGAATGCCGTCGGCCCCGGCGATCCTCCGGGCCTCCTTCCTCACGAGCGAGACCAGCCTGCCGGAGTTCTCAGCGCCGGGAGTAAGACGAGCGTGCACCATCGCTCCCGCCCTGGTCCCGGATATCATCCATTCACCGCAGTCGCACACCGGGAAGTCGATGGCTCCGGCCGGACAGAACCGGACACATACGCCGCAGCCCTCGCAGGAGAAGGGATCTACGGAGTAACAGCCCCCTTCGAGCCTCACGGCGCCGAACCTGCAGAGTTCCATGCATCTTCCGCAGGCGGTGCAGGCCTCCTTCCTGATGACGGCCTCGTTACCGCTTAGGAAGCGGCTGCGCTCGGCTGTTTCGGGTGAGAGAAGGAGGTGCATGTCGGCTGCGTCCACGTCGCAATCCGCGATGACGCAGCCGCGGGCGAGCACGGCGAACGAGGCCGTGAAGCTGGTCTTCCCCGTGCCGCCCTTCCCGCTGATCACCACGATCTCGCGCACGCCTCCCCGAGGAGCCTGCCTGCTCATCGGACCCTCCCTGAAGAGAGGGCCTCTGCAGCCTCCAGGATGGAACGAAAGAGGTCTGCGTACTCCGGGAGCGTCTCTGCCACGGGTTCCCCCCTGGAGTAGGCCTCGGCCACCCTCCTGTCGTCGGGGATCCGTGCGATGACGGGGATCCCTTCTCCTGCGCAGAATGCATCGACTCCGCCGTCACCCGATCCTGCACGGTTCACCACGACACCGAACGGGATGCCGAGCGTCCTGACAGTTTCGACCGCCAGCGCGAGATCGTGCAGACCGAACGGTGTAGGCTCGGTGACCAAAACGGCCGCGTCTGCGCCGGTCACGGTTGCCACCATCGAGCAGGACGTCCCGGGCGGGGCGTCAAGGATTACGGGCATATCCCCGGGAATGGACTTCTTAACCGCCCTGATAAGCGGTACCGCCATCGCCACGCCCACGTCGAGCCTGCCTTCGATCAGGGCCACGCAGCCCCTGGTGAGCGTGTCCACGGCACCTATCCTCCGGACGGCCTCCGTGATCGCTCCCGACGGGCACACCAGCATGCACCCTCCGCAGCCGTGGCACAGCTCGGGGAACACCATCGCCGCAGCCCCGAGGGAGACTATGGCGTGGTATCTGCAGAACCTGCTGCATTCCCCGCAGGCGGTGCACCTGCCCTCGTCAACGACGGGGACGGGCACGGTCACGGCACGGGAGGAGATGAAGTCACCCTTCGTGAAGATCCGGCAGTCGGGCTCCTCGACATCACAGTCTGCCAGCACAATGCTTCTCCCGGCGGCGAGCGCCATGCCCACCGCGAGGGTGGTCTTTCCCGTACCGCCCTTTCCGGATGCTACGGCAAGCGTGAAACCCTTCAGCTTCCCCCTCCGGCATAGAACAGCCTGCAGAAGCAGTGGCCATCGGCAGCTATCTCGTCCTTCCACTCCGGGCAGGTGCAGGTCTTGTCCTTCGAGGGATCGAGGGGATGTGACTGCTTGCAGGGGCAGTACGGCTTCCCTGTGGCGACCAGGTTCTCCGTCATCAGGCCCAGCACCTTCTCGACCCTCTCACCGTCGGTGTTCAGGACGAACCCGTTCTCCGATGCGACGATCTTCATCTTCTCGAGCAGGGATGCATACTCAGCTTCGTGCGTGGTCCAGTTGTTCACGGCCCCTCCTATTGGATGATCCATACTGCTAGACCCAGTGCCCCTCCACGTCTGCCGAGGCAGCCGGCTGCAGCCTTCCGGCCAGGAGCTCCTCGAGTGCTTTCCCGACCGTGAGGCCTCCCGGGCAGGTATAGACCTCTATACCCGCTGATGTAAGGGCTTTGAAGGCCTTGGGACCGACATGGCCCGTCACCAGCCGGGATGCGCCGAGCCTGGACACCGCCTCTGCCGCCTGTATTCCGGCGCCGCTTGACGCCTCCACACCCCTTGTGTTGGAGTGGAATTCGAACTGCTGCGTATCCGTGTCGTACACGGCGAAGGTGGCCGCACGCCCGAACCGCTCGTCCAGCGGCGAGTCGGATGCATTCCCGGATGATGTCAGCGCGATCTTCATCTATCTGCCTTTCTGTGCCTTCGCCTCACCGGCCGCTGAGCCGCCGAGCTCCTCCAGTCGGGCATTGATCCTTTCGAGCTGCTCCTGGAGCATCCTCGCCTGAGCCTGGAGAGCGGTGACCTCCGAAGCTGGGTCGGAGCCCTGGAATGCAGGCTGAACCAATCCCTGGAATCTCATATAACCGGGGATTCCGGTAGCCCTGAACCAGTACCTGTGTCCCCTGCCGCCTCCGAAACTGCCGAACGGGCCGGCATTGGCATAACCGGGAACACCGTAACCAGCACAGTAGCCGGCACCCCTTCCGGTCATCGGGCCCATTCCCATGGGTCCTGTTCTGTCTCCTCTAGGCATTTCGCTCCCCCTTCCCGCGGCAGAGCCGCATAGTTCACTCCCGCGAAAGCTTGGTTCCGCACCGGGGGCATTTCCTGTCGTAGCACGGAACACCCCGCTCGTGCGGCTCCGAATAGCCGCAAGCCGTGCAGACGCACCTGCCGGATGGTCCGAGTGCCATGCCACCCATCCTGCCCCGCGCACCCGTTCCGGTTCGGCCTCCGCCGCCCCCTCCGCCGCCGGCGCCCCTTCCCGCACCTCCGCCCTGCATGTCGCTCCTTCCCTTCCGGCACCTCCGCCCGGTCGAGCCCATGGAGCCCCACGGGCAGCCCGGCATGTCGAAGGCCGGAGTCTCCAGCCTTCCCGACATCCATGCCTCGACTATCTCGTCCAGGTCTCCCGAGACGAAGGGCCTCACTTCGATTCCGTACGCCGAGAGAAGGGTCAGGAGCTGCCTTGAGACGGCTCCGCACACCAGCACGGAGACGCCCCTTGCAGCCATCCAGAAAGCCCGCCTGGCAGGTGAGTCGGCGAGGATGTACTCGTCGGTGGAGGAAACGATCACTCCGTCCTCGGCCTCGATCACCCTGGCATGCTCGGAGACGTCGAACAGAGGCGCTATTCTGCCGTCCCATGCCGAAAAGGCGATTCTCATGCGCCCTCCTCGCATATTGATTGGAGCATACTGCGTGCCAATCCTGCCGCGGGTGGATCCGATTTCGTATATTGTTGTTTAATTTTGTATTACAGATTCAGATCAGTACCGGACCAGAAAGGCAGATGTTGCGAGTTCAGTTCACATATAGAAAGGGTATGATGCGAATATGCATCATATGGCTTACTGGCGGCCTTCTCCGGGTTTCTGGATTCCGAGCTGCTTCATACGCCTGTAGAGCGTGGTCCTGTGGATGCCCAGGTCTCTCGCCGTATTCCCCAGGTGCCAACCGTTCCGTTCGAGTACGGACCTCATGACCCCGGCTTCGAACCTGTCGCGCGAGCTGTGGATGCTGTCGGGCATGCCTGCCTGAGCTCTCGAGTCCGAGCCGCCTAGAAGGCAATCCATTCCGATCGTCCTCCTGCGGCAGAGGATGAACGCCCTCTCGATGACGTTCTCCAGCTCGCGCACGTTGCCAGGCCAGTCCTGGGCCATGAGGAACGACAGGGCCTCGGGCTCGATTCCCTCGATCGACCTGCCGTGGAGGGCGTTGAACTTCTCGATGAACCTCTCCGCCAGGAGGGGGATGTCCTCCTTCCTGTTCCTCAGGGGAGGAATCTCTATCCGGACGACGTTGATCCTGTAGTAGAAGTCCTCGCGCATTCTGCCCGAGGCGACTTCGGCAGAGAGATCGCGGTTGGTGGCGGCTATCACTCGAACGTCCGCCTTCACAGGAGTGTTCGAGCCCAGCGGTTCGTAGGTCCTCTCCTGAAGGACTCTCAGCAGCTTCACCTGCAGGGCCGGGCTTATCTCGGACACCTCGTCCAGGAGCATGGATCCTCCTTCTGCGGCGGCGAACCTGCCCGGCTTGTCCCTGTCCGCTCCGGTGAAGGCGCCTGTCCTGTAGCCGAACAGCTCTGACTCGAGCAGCTGATCCGGCAGGGCTCCGCAGTTGACGGCGATGAACGGTCCCCGGCTCCTTGTGCTGTGCGAATGGATTGCCTTCGCGACCAGCTCCTTGCCGGTGCCGGTCTCGCCGACCACCAGCACGGTGCTCGGGCTCTCGGCTATGGCGGGGAGCACCTCGAAGATCCGTCTCATCATGGGGCTGTGGCTCACGAGGTCGCCGATCTGCGATCTGCCTTCAAGCTCGTGCCGCAGGGCCTCGAGCTCGCTCAAGTCCCTGAAGGTCTCAGCGCCGCCCCTGATCCTGCCCTTCGAGTCCTTCAGAACGGCTGTGGAGACGCTAATCGGAACCCTCTCGCCCCTCGCGTCGATGATGAAGCAGGAGCGGCCGATGATGGGTTTTCCGGTCTCGAGGGTCTTCCGGATCGGGCAGCTCGACTCGCACATACTGCTCCTGAAGACCTCCGAGCACAGGCGGCCGACGGCATCCTTCCGACGTATGCCGGTTATCCTCTCCGCGGCGCGGTTGAAGGAGGTGATCCTCCATTCGAGGTCCACGGTGAAGACTCCGTCGGAGATGCTCTCCAGTATCGCCTCGGTCAGCATCTCGCGCCGCCCCTCCATAGTATCAGGTCAAAGATACTTAACAAACCCGGAAGATTTTCTCCTTCAAGCGTTTGTGCATGTCTCTGTGTATGATCTCTGCGGAAATCCAGAGGTTGTATCGAACTGATTGACGCAGGCCCGAGCAATTGTCCGCCTTCGGGATACGGGTTTAAAGCTTCTTCGACCTGATACTATTGGCGGACGATGTAGCCGACGGCGCGGTCGGCGTCGCCGTCCATCACCACGGTGGCCGAGGCGCCCTGCACCTCGCGGCTCACCCGCACGACCTTTATCACGCTCTCGAACCCGGCGGCCTCTGGTAGGAGCCGCTTGAGCTGGTTGTGCGAGAGCCTGAAGAAGTCCTCGTTGAAGACAACGCCTGGATCGTCGGGATAGAGCGGCAGGTACTTGATGTCAGCCTCGACCAGGTCCTGGAAGAAGTGCGTGCCGAACGACAGGTCCGGGACGTATCCGCTCTTCGCGCGGGCAATCTCGATGAGCATGGCGGTGTTGTTGATGTCCGCATAGCCGACCCTCACGCCGAGCTTGATGTCCCCCCTGCTGCCCCATCTCCCCGGCCCCATCAGCACGAACCTCTTCGGAGGCAGCTTCTGGTTGAGCCTGCTGACGATCCTCCCGACCTCGATCAGGCTCTCCATGCTCTGAATGGCGTCGTACCCCTCCGGATCTACATAGACAAGATACTCGATCCCCCTGACGAGCCCCGAAGTGATGAACTTTAGGCCCGTGAAGAGTATGTCCCCTTCCGGGAGCCCCGAGGGCAGCTTCACCTCGTCGGCCCCCTTGCTGTGGCTCTGCGGCCTGCACTGGAGGAGGCAGGGGGTCTGGATGTCGCCCTCATAGGCGAACTCGATGTCCACGGGGAATCCAAGCTCGCTCTCCAGAATCTGCACCATCGTGCGTATCTGCGGCACGAACGGACTCTGGGCGATGAGCTTCTGGAACGTGACCACAGGGTACTGCTCGTCGAGGTTGAACATCGTCCCCACTGGCGGCACCAGGTTCCCGTCCTCGAACAGCGATATGATGTACGACAGGGCGGGATAATCCCGGGTGTGCTCGCGAACCAGCGTCTCGAACGGTACGGTCTCGAACCTCCTCGCCCTCATGTTCACTACATCTACGCTCTTCTGCGCGTACCTCACGACCTCGTCCGGCGTAAGGTTCACCCTCAGGCCGGGCTGGCCTGGGCTGAGCAGCACCGGGTAGTCCTCGCCTATGCGGTCGACAGCGCGGGTTCCCAGGCCCGTTACCAGCCTCACCACCCCGTCGTCCCTGCGGATTCTGGGCGACCACCGGAACTCGTTCCTGCTGAACGCCACGCCGGCGTACGCAGGGAAGTAATAGTCCCCCACGGTGGTGCCCACGACTTCCTGGATGAGGATCGCCATCTCCTCGTGGAAGTCCAGGAGCCCGCGCTCGCGCCTGTACTCGATGGGATCGGGCGCAAATACGCTGGCATAGACCTCGACTATCGCGTCGGCAAGATCCTCCAGGCGCTGCTTCTTCGTGCCCTGGTTTGCCACGAAGAGGCTCTTGTACTTTCCAGCGAAGGCATAGCCAACGCTGTCCTCCAGCAGGCTCGACGACCTCACGATCAGGGGTACGTCTCCGAAGTCGTCGAGGGCGTTGCTCAGACCGTTCATCACATCCGCCGGCAGGAAGGAGTGCTTGAAGATCTGCCGGAGGTACATGTGCTCCTGCCTCAGCTCCGACGGGTCGCTGTACTTGATCGAAAGCAGCTCCTCCAGCGCATTGTGGTGCACGAATTCGAGAATGCCGTCCGAGGCGATGTACCAGCTCTTGGGCACGCGGAGGTTGCGGAGGACCACATGGTCGTTCTTGGCCGACATGAGTATCCGCTCGGCCCTGAAGAGCCCCGCGGCCTTGCCGCCCAGCTTGCCGTTGCCGTTGCTCGGACCGAACGTGTGGGACAGGATCCTGGAGAAGTCCGGCACGGTGACGTGCTTCTTCACAACGTTGATGTAGTCGAGATCCTCGGTGAACAGGCGCCTTATGAGCGCGACTCGGATCGCCGTGCTCTCTTCCGGAGCGAGGTTCTGCTGTGCCTCCGGCAGCATGGAGAAGCGCTGGAGGGCCTCGGAGATCTGCCCCAGCGGCACGTCCCTCTTCTCGGCCGTGACGGAGAGGAACCTGGTGTTCTCGAATCTGAGCCAGGTGATCACCATGCTGTTGATCTCCTCCGGGCTCAGCTCCTCCTCCGCGATCTTGAAGATCTCGTCCAGGAAGTTCTCCAGCTCCTCGTAGTCGATCCTCTGCATGGGCCGGTTGTCGCCGTAGCTCTCAGCCTGGTCGATGTCGTCGTTCTCGAGCGCAAGCATTCTCTGCATGATGTCGCCCACCTTCTTCACGCCTCGCTTGAAGAGGTAGTTCATCATCTTCCTGCCGATGCGCTTCACCTGGAGGGGATTCGTCTCCCACAGGAGATCGACTATCACCTTCCACTCGGGCTTGGATGGCTTGTAGGGGGACTTCCCCCCGGCAGGGCTCTCGAGAGCTTCGGCTGCGGCCATGAGAACCTCCGGTGTCAAGAGGGGTCGCAGTTAACTTCGTTTACTTTACCGTCGGCGATTCACTCTGTCGAGCGCCCGTCGGGACTCCGCCACGGCCGCCTTCAGGCGGCTCGCACTCCCGGCATGTTCCAAAGTCAACGAAGTTGACTCTGACCCCGGTTCGCTAACGCTTGAGCAGAAAGGCTGTTGCGGATTCCGAGTCCAGGATCAGCGCGGTTTCGCCTCCGGGAGACACGGCGATGTCGCAAGGCACTCCGTACCCCTCCGTCGAGAAGTCGAGACTGCCTGCGGAGCTGCTGATAAGAAGGCCGTATCCCGGGCAAGCCGCATAGAACCATCCCCCGTCGGGAGTGACGGCGCCGCTCACCGGCTCGGCCGGAAAGGTCACCAGGAACTCGACGTCCAGGTCCGAGTCGTCGAGCACCCAGACCTCGTTGCTGCCCTCGCACACGGCGCAGGCCCTGCCCGCCCCGCCGGTGAATGCGTCGAGGCATCCGCCTGCCAGCGCCGCCGACGCCCGGGCGGAGCCTGTCGAGGGATCGACGATCAGCAGGCTGTCTCCGTTCCCTATCAGGACGGCGGTCCCGTTCCGCACCGCACAGGCAGCGAGGGCGGTGTCCGCAGGTGTGGGGACTGCCGGGGGAACCGTCCATCCAGGACCCTCCAGAATCGACAGAGAACCGTCCTCGAAGATCACGCAGACCGCCCTTTGGACTAGCGGCGCGATAGCTACCGCACCGGCCGGGAGGCCCAGCCTCCCCGGCTGCGCCGGGGACCCGGGAGCGGCATGGTACAGCGAATCCTCCGAGACGGCGACGACCTCCGATCCGTCCGGCAGGAAATCCACGTCCACGAGAGTGTCGCCAACCGTGAACAGAAGCCAGGAGGCCTCGCTACCCGGGTCAATCACCAGCACCGAGCCTCCCGCGGCCACCGCAGCGAGCTCCCCGTCATCCGAGAACGAGCAGGCCGCAGGAGCACCCAGCGAGTCGAGCTGGTAGCTCGCCGCCCATTCGGAGGGATAGTCTGGCCCGTCCACCGGGTCGAGGATGCAGGACACTCCGAACAGCAGGGCCGCGATGAGAAGCGGTGCCAAGTGCCTTCGCCCCATCAGTCGCCCCATCCCGTCGTCGAGTACTCCTCCACCAGGGCCGCCTGCCGTGAGAGGGCCTCCGCCATGGCATCCAGTTCGGAGGGGCTGGCGCCCTCCAGCTCCGCGACGCGGAACTCGAGCTCCATGATCCTCATCCGCTGATACTCCAGGGTCGCCCTCACGTATCTGACCCAGTTGTGGAATCCCAGGTGCTGCATGTCCCACTCCATGTATCCTATGCCGGCGAAGAGAGCCGGATCTATCGAGACCGGTCCGGCGCCTTCCGGGATGTCCGAGGGATAGAGCGCCCCAGCCTCCTCCATCAGGATCCCCGTGAGCACCGTGAAGCTCTCGAGGGCTTCCGCCACCTGGTCCAGTCTGTAAGCGGCGGTATCCATATCGAACTCTACGGGCTCAGCCCCGGCGAGCCCCGGGGCTACGGCGACAACCAGGGCGGCAGCGAGCAGCGTTACATATCTCATGTCGTGAAGCCCTTCCGTCCGGGGGCCCTTCTTCCTCCAGGCAGCCCCGCATTGACACTGCACTCAGCAAACGCAGGCATCCGCCCGGCGTTCTCGGTCCACGAAGCGCCACGCATGGCTGCCCTCCTGCGCTCAGGACGCCGGAGCCAGATGCGCCGAGGACATCTCGTCTCCGCTGCCTACAGGCACTTCTGTCTCTCGGGCGAGGCCGTCCATCCTCACCAGGACTGCCGTCCCGCGAGCTTTCCGTGGAGCTGAATCGCCGCTCCGACGGGCAGCCCGTACTCCTCAGGAGAGATCCTCCTGCCGCAGTTCAGCATGAGTGCGTCGCCAGAGCCCTCCAGCGTCGCGAAGCAGTCCTTCATCGAGAGCAGCAGCTCCCTTGTCTCGGAATCGAAGACGCTCCTCAGAAGAGTCTCGTCGCCTTTCAGCACGAACATCCTCGAGAAGGCCTCGTCCTCCGGGAAGTCTATGTCCTTCATACCCAGCTTCTGCCCGATCCAGTCCAGGACTGCCTTCTCCCTTCGCATGAGGAAAGCGGGCAGGTTCATGCCCGGATCCCTGAGGAGGCAGATCGTCTGTCTGTAGGTGTGGCTGCTGGAGCCCTTCCCCGTGCTCCGGTGGACCGTGTACTGGTAGTCCGAGAGCCTCAGGGAGCAGCTCCCCTCCGTCCACGAGACCGCATTCCTGTTCCTCCGGGAGTGCCCCCTGCCGAAGAGCTCGAAGGGCAGGTCGTCGGCGGGCAGGACGCCGTCGAACCTGTAGCCGTTCCGGTCCGCTACGGCCTCCCAGGCGGAGGACCGTCTGCGCTCGGCCATCACACGGACGACTGCGTAACCGGCGATCGCCAGGACGACGGCGACAGGCACGATCACCTCGAGAGGACCCGTTCCGCTCACATCCCCGCCCCGTTCGCGGGATGCCCGAAGGGCATCACGTACAAGGGCACGATCCCTTCAACCAGTCCGACGACCGATGCGACCAGTGAGTCGTCGAAGGCCCCGACTGCGACCGTTCCCAGCCCGAGGGCGGCGCACATGAGGTAGATGTTCTGCGAGGAATGGCCGGCCTCCATCCAGACAAAGGAGATCCCCCTGTCGCCGTAGCGGGCTGTCGTGCGGCCCGGCTCGGCGCAGATGACCACCGAAGCTGGGGCGGAGGCGACCCAGGGTTGGCCCAGGCAGGCGGTCGAGAGGGCGGCGCGCACGTCGCCGGACGCGATCAGGCCGAGCGAGCCGCGCCGCGAATCGTAGCCGTAGACGCCCGGGGCAAGGCCTTCCACGCTTCCGGAGACAAGATAGAGCTCCAGCGGGTAGATCGCGCCGGCCGAAGGAATGGTCATCCTGCCGTCGTCCAGCGGACCGCATCCAGCCCAGAGCACCGAGGCGACTTCCGACAGGTCCAGGGGCGCTGTCTGGAACAGCCTCGTGGAGATCCTCCGCTCGAGGAGCGAGGCCAGTCCGGAGGGATCGAGGTGCTCCGGAAGGCTTACGGAATCACCCGCCGGGCCCGCGGCGCATGATGCCGCCGGCACTGCCAGGGCAAGAAAGAACACCCTGATGGCTCTCAAGACTCCTCCCGGCGCGAGATGCGTCCCGCGTCTTCCCCCTGCTTCCGCTCCACCCTAGAATAAGGTGTCGGAGCGGTCGAGGAAACTGCACAGGCGGGGGACGATCTGGAAGGAACGGCGACGCGGGCGGGGGGGTACGAGGACCAGCTCACAGGCCTGCCCGACAGGCGCTTCATGGACGGAGCGCTCGACAGGCTGATCGAATCGGGCGGGAAATTCGCGCTCCTCTTCATAGATCTCGACAACTTCAAGACGGTCAACGACACGCAGGGCCATCTCACGGGCGACACGGTGCTGCGGAGTTTCGCCTCGCTCCTCAGGAGCACGGCACGCGACACCGACTTCGTCTGCCGCTACGGGGGGGACGAGTTCGTGGTCCTGCTTCCAGTGACATGCGACTCGGATGCCGAGGCGCTCGCGGAACGAATCGCCGCTGCAGCAAGGGAGAGGCTGGGCAGGGAATGGGGTGTCACCGCCAGCATAGGGGTGGCTTTCTTCCCCGAAGACGCAGGAACCAAGAACGACCTGATCTCTCTCGCCGACCAGGCGATGTACACGGCAAAGAACTCGGGGCGCTCGCGATGGTGCAGATCGCACGCCGTGACCTCCGACCTGCACTGGAGCTCCGATGTCTTCGTCGGGCGCCGGAGCGAGCTGGAGCGCCTCTCCATCCTTCTGCCCTCCCCTGGAAATACCGTCCTGGCGATGGTCAGGGGTGAGACGGGCATGGGCAAGTCAGCCCTGCTGTCCGAGGCCGTCAGGAGAGCCGGGCTCCCGGCGCGCGTGATGAAGGTGGCCTGCAGGAAGGAGTTCAGGAGCATTCCTTTCGCGCCGCTCATAGGAGCGGTGCGAAGGACATCCGCGTTCATGGGGGTTCCCGAACTGCCGAGGCAGTGGGCCAAGGTTCTCGGAACCGTTCTTCCGGATGTCTTCGGCGAGAAGGGAGAGGTTGAGGGGGCGCTCGAGCGGGTAGCCCTGATGGAGGCGCTGCTGGCGCTACTCAGGGCCTGGTCTCCGGTAGTCCTCCTGCTTGAGGACGCTCACTGGATGGATCCGGGCACCGCCGAGTTCGTCTCGTATCTGATGCAATTCGGCGAGGGCTGCTCCGTCACCCTCCTGTGCGCGGCAAGGACCGAACCGGAAGTGCTCGAGGGGGGATCGCTCGCCACCGGGCTTGCCGGGCTGGAGGGCTGCGTCACGATAGACCTGGCGCCGTTCGGCAGGCCCGAGGTCGTCGAGCTCGCCAGGGCCTGCCTCGGGGCGACCGGCATCTCCCCGGAACTTGCGGACAGGCTCTTCAGGGTATCGGGCGGGCTCCCGATCTTCGCCGTGGAGTATCTGCGATCTCTGTTCGAGTCCGGCGCCCTCAGACTCGACCGCATGGTGGGTCTCGCAAGGGAGATCAGTCCTTCCACCCCCTCCCAGAAGGTGCGTGACCTCATATCCTCGAAGCTGGCGGCAATGAAGACCCAGGAGAGGCAGCTGCTCGTCGTGGCCGCGGCGGCAGGCGAGCTCGTCGATCCGGAGCTGGTCGCCCGTGTGTCCGGGCTATCGAACGGCGAGGTCATAACCGCTCTTGACAGGGCTGCCCACGCGGGCATCCTCGAGCAGGTGGCCCCGCTCTCCTTCGGCTTCAGAAACCTGCTGTACCGGGAAGAGATAGCGCGCTGGGCGAATCCTCATCTCGTGAGAAGGGTCAACCTCGCGCTCGCCGAGCATTACAGGAGCGCAGGAAACCACCACAGGGCGGCCCTGTGCTTCGAGATCTGCGGGGAGACGGTGGCGGCGGTTGACGAATGGATGGCCGCGGGAGCCGACGCGTTCTGCAGGAAGCTCTCGGAGGAGGCCGTGATCCACTACGAGCGCGCCTGTGAGCTCGCGAAGGGGCTCTCCGGGGATCCGGAGATGGATCGGAGGCTGCTCGAGATCTACGACGAGATCCAGAGGGGGCATCTCAGGACCGGACAGCTGATGAAGTCGAGAGAGGCCTCGCTCAGGGCTGCCGCTCTGGCTGGATCTCTCGGGCTGTCCGACAGGAGAGCCGAGCTTCTCTCCAGGGCGGCCGACATGCTGAGGGTCGCCGGCGACCCCGGCGGGGCTCTGGCCGAGCTGAAGGCCCTCGAGGGCGAGGCAGACGGCCCGATACTGATGAGGATACTCCTCCGGGGGCTGGATTCGGCCTCGCGCACCGGGGACACTGCCGAAGCCGAAAGGATCCTGGCCAGGGCCACCAAACTGCGGAAGAGGCTCGGACCGTCGTACAAGGACATCGATTCGAGCTTCTACCACAAGCTTGTGCTCCACTACCTGTGCAGGCTTGACCTCGATCGGGCATGGATCGCCGCCAGGAAGGCGCTCTCAGCCCCTCACAGCGCGGACTCGGAGTGGTTCCTGCAGAACGATCTGGGGGAGGTGTGCATGCTCTCGGGGAGGATCCCCCGGGGCATCCGCTGCTTCACTCTCGCACGCAGGGCCGCGGAGGACCTGCCGACCGTATGGGGCACGTGCTGGACCTCGATCAATCTGGGCTATGCGCTCTACCAGGCCCTCAGGTTCCGCAGCGCCTCCGAGGAGCTGAACCGGTCTCAGGTGCTCTGCGACAGGATAACCGACAAGCCGGCCGAGGCCTGCATCCTGATGATCCGCGCCAGGATGCTCCTCGACACTGACTTCGTGGACGAAGCGGGGGAGATGTTCGAGAGGGCTTTCGCCGTCAGCGCCCAGACCTCCCGCGACT
>CAZMTK010000029.1:0-11383 GCA_964569245.1 uncultured bacterium
GATGTGTCTGAAGGTGCTGAAGAGAACCTGGTGCCCCTCGTTCTGGAAACTTGGAACACCCTGATGCCGTATATGGCGAGGCTGGCAGAGCTATACGACGCTCTCAGCGCCTGAGTCCTGCAGGCGAGGTTCCTTCACGCCGGCTGCTCCCGGAGCCATGGTCTCTCGCAAGGTCCCTTCGGGACCGTTGCTGGCGACGCGGGCAGTTTCCACTTCGGAAACTGCCGATCTGGCCCATCTCGCGGAGATCTATGACCTTATCGGGGCGTAGGCGGGATTGGAGTTTCCCCTGCCTAAGGGCAGCAAGCCCCATCCTGGCCGGAGAAGAACATCCCAGGGGCGAGTGGAACAGGAGAAGCAGCTATTCCTGCTTCTTGGCATCATGAGAATCCTGCCTCTTCTCTGAGAGAGTAGATGAATCTCCCATGGGTTTGCCCGATGCCCCGGGTTTAGGTTGATCGAAGAACACAGGAGCAACGATCCTCTGCTTCAGCAATGGAAGACAAAGTTGAGGCCACCCCATCCGTGACAGGCAGCTCTGCAGGTACTCCCTCAGGTAAGGCCACGCCTGGAATTGAACGTTGTTTGTTACGAACTCGTGGACCAGCTTCGTATAGTCCGGAGCGTTCCTATCAGAGGAGGTAGTGTAGTCCAGAGCCAGGACACAGTCTATGTGACCGATCTTCTCTTCCCCACGGGCGAAAACGGTCTCCATGGACTGCTGAGCCTGAAATCCCATCTCTGACGGTGCCCATCGGTTCTTGAAGGTGAAATTCACCGTGTTCTCGGCTGGCTCTGGAGAGGCGACGAGAGCCTGGATGGACTCCTCTACCAGCCGAATCCCGATGAGCTGGACTCCAGCCATGAACTCAGTCTGCTTTTCGAGTTGTTCCTGCTGTTCTGTCGGATGGCTCCTCCGTCTCGGCATCAGTTCCCTCCGAGACCGGAAACCATCTTCCATGTAGTACGATCACAACTCGAGTCAGGATAGCTTCTCTTCGTCTGCCACTGGTCAGCAGAGACACTGAAGGCAGCCAGAGAGGCGTGGATCTCTTCGAGAGAGTTCTTCACTTCGTGAAGTGCGATCCTCTGCCCGAGGAGGTAGACAACGTACTGGTTCAGGCTGCTGCCTGCTTCGAGTGCCGCATCCGAGAGTTCTCGATGGAGGCGCTTCGGCATTCTGAGAAGCAATCTACCGCTGTAGTCCCCATCCGAAGACGGAGCAGGAATCTCATCCCCATGCTCCTGAGCACTTTCGATCCAGAGGCTCTTCACTTCCTCCAAGGAGTTGAGCGCCTCCTCAGCAGTGTCTCCTTGAGCAATGCAGCCCGGGAGTTCAGCGATCTTTGCCACATATCCCCCATCCACACACGGAATGAGGGCAATCTGATAGCAGGGCGAATCTCCCGAATCAGGGTGATCAGTCTCTCTATGACTGCTCATCCAGCCATTCCTCCAGTTCCAGGATCTCTGCTATGTGCCTGAGGTAGTGACCTTTAATGGACCGTCCCCCCGACTTGGGGAAACCGATCTTCCTGCCATCTTCATGGCGATAGATGCAGTGGCTGCCTTTCTCTCTGTCGCGATAGAATCCGAAGTGCTCAAGAATTGCCTTGACCTCATCGTAGGCCATTTCTGGCGGGTATGAGAGCAATTGGGTTACTCGATTCTTGAAGCTCGTCATCCCGCGAGGCATGATATCATATCTGATATCACCCTGTCAACTCCTCCCGGTCTAGGCTTGATGCCCGTCACTCCAAGTACACCTCCAGCACTTCAATCCCATAGTGGTTGATGACCTTGATGGCGATCTTGCCAGGATCGGGTCGTACCGGCAGCCTCGTGGTCCTAGTACGTCGCACCTTACCGCTCGTCTTCCAGCGTATATGTGATCGCGAACACCCTGTCCGTCAGCCATCTCTTGAACGACTCGTTGTCGCTGAACTGCTTGAAGAGCTCAGTGTCGTCCTTCAGGAGCGAGGTCATTACCCGCTCGAGAGCCTGGTCGTGCTCGATGCGGGCGTTCTGGCGGTCGGAGTTCCTGATGGCGTTCTGATAGGCTCTGTCGAGGGCGACCCTGGCAGGGATGTCCTCCGTGATCAGCTTGTGGACCCTGTCCCTGTCGGACCAGTCGATGTTGCCGAACAGGTCGTTGAACTCCTTGAGGATGTTCGAGAGCCGGTCCATCTCAGGTTCCTGCTTCCCGCCACCGCCAGCGGTGTTCACCGGATCGATGCTGGCGTCCTCGTCCGGGAGCTGTATCCTGATGGCGGCCCTCTTCTCGACCCTGTAGCTGTCCATGTCGATCGACTCGAGGATCCCCCTCGCCAGATCCTCGTCCTCCGGTGCAGGCAGCTTCGGGACCAGGAAGTTCAGGAAGATCGACAGCTTCTCCCACTCGGCATTCGAGTAGGGCAGGATCGCGGAGAGGAAGCCGTAGGTGCGCAGGAATGCCTTGGCCTTCCCCTTGAAGTCTATCTGGCCATTCTCGTCCAGCTGGATCCTGTAGTTCGCCACACATAGGTCCAGGATCGGGTCCAGCTTCTCCCTCGAGGCATCGCCCAGGAACAGCTCAGTGAACTCCTGCACCTGCTGTGGTGAGTAGACCTGGCGGGCATCGAGGTCGGCCTTCAGGTCATGCAGCTTGTTCGGGTCGGTCTCCTCGCTGAGGATGGTCGTCCTGTAGTAGTCGGAGAAGGCAGCCTTGATGGTCTCGGTATCGTTCAGGAAGTCCAGGACGAAGACGTCGTGCTTCAGGGGATGGGCCCGGTTGAGGCGGGAGAGCGTCTGCACGGCCTTGATCCCCGACAGGACCTTGTCCACGTACATCGTGTGCAGCAGAGGCTCGTCGTAGCCCGTCTGGAACTTGTCGGCACACACCAGGAAGCGGTAGGGATCCTCCCGGAACCTCTCGGCGATCAGGCTGCTCGGAAAGCCGTTCAGGGACGACTCGGTGACATTCGCTCCCCCGTACTCATGCTCCCCCGAGAAGGCCACCAGGGCGCTGTAGGGACTCTTCACCTCGACCAGATAGTCCCTGATGGCGTGGTAGTACTGGATGGCCCTCTCGATCCCACCTGTGACCACCATCGCCCTGGCCTGCCCGCCGATCTTCCCCAGGCCGATGACCTGCTCATGGAAATGGTCGACCATGATCTCGGCCTTGAGCCCGATGGCGTGCTCGTGGCTCTCGACGTAGTAGCGGAGCTTCTTCCTGGCTCGTTTCGTGTCGAACTCGGGATCGCCCTCGATCCTCTTCACCAGCCTGTAGTAGCTGTCAACGGGAGTGTAGTACTGCAGTACGTCCAGGATGAAGCCCTCCTGGATGGCCTGCTTCATCGTATAGCTGTGGAACGGCTTGTGGGCGATCCTGCCCTGGGCGTCCGCAGGCAGGGGCTCCCCGAAGATCTCGAGGGTCTTGTTCTTCGGGGTGGCCGTGAAGGCGAAGTAGCTGGCGTTCGTCAGCAGCTTCCGGGCCTCCATGATCCGGTTGATGGCGTCCTCTACGGTCTCGTCGTCCTCTTCCGCTCCGGCTTCCGATAGTGCCATGCTGACTGCTGCGGAAGTCCTGCCACCCTGGCTGGAGTGGGCCTCGTCGATGATGATGGCGAAGCTCCGGCCGCGCTGCTCGTCCCCTATCTCCTGGAGGATGAAGGGAAACTTCTGCACGGTGGAGATGATGATCTTCTTGCCTTCCTCGATGAACTTGCGGAGATCGCCCGAAGCCTCGGCATGCCCCACGGTTGAGCCGACCTGCACGAACTGCTTGATCGTGTCCCGTATCTGCCTGTCGAGGAGTATCCGATCCGTGACCACGATGATAGAGTCGAAGACATTCTTGTCGTTCTTCCAGAGGCCGATGAGCTGATGGGCAAGCCAGGCTATGGAGTTCGACTTGCCGCTGCCAGCCGAGTGCTGGATCAGGTACTTCCTCCCCACCCCGTTGTCCTGGGCGTGGTGCAGCAGCTTCCGGACCACGTCGAGCTGGTGGTAGCGGGGGAAGATCTGCATCCGGCGTTTCCTGCCGGATCGCTCCTCGGTGTACTCCGTAATCTGGGCGTACCTCTCGATGATGTTCGACAGGCTGCGGGGGGAGAGCACCCGCTTCCACAGGAAGTCCGTCTTCAAGCCATCAGGGTTCGGAGGGTTCCCTGCCCCGTCGTTCCAGCCCTTGTTGAAGGGCAGGAACCACGAGTCCTTCCCTTTCAGATGGGTGCAGAAGCGCACCTCGGCGTCGTCGACCGCGAAGTGGACGATGCATCGCCCGAACTGGAACAGGAGCTCCCGGGGGTCGCGGTCCCGCCTGTACTGCCGGATGGCGTCATCAACGGTCTGCTTCGTCAGGCTGTTCTTCAGCTCGAATGTGGCTACGGGGAGGCCGTTGATGAAGAGGCAGAGATCCAGGGCTAGCTGGGTCTCATCCCGGCTGTACCGAAGCTGGCGAGTGACGCTGAAGCGGTTCTGCTGGAAGCGCTCGATGGCCCTGGCGTTGTCGGGCGAGGGTATCCCGTAGAAGAGGTCGATCTGATGAGGGCCATGCTTGATGCCGTTCCGGAGGACATCGATAGTGCCGCGCTTCGTGATCTCCCCCTGCAGCCGAGCCAAGAATTTCTGCCGGGTGGGGCCATCCGAGTCCAGGTCGAGCGATGGAGCCACTTCGGGCTGGGTGGCCTGAAGGAAGAGAGTAAGCTGACGAAGATCGATGGCGTAGCCGCGGTCGTAGTCCTTCGGATCGCCCTGGATCCAGGGCGTGATTTCGTAGGGAAGAGGTGGCATGGCGACCTCGTCGGGAGGGCATGGAGAAGGCTCAAGGGCACCTGTCATGTCTGAGACGATCAGACTCTCGAGGCCCTTCTCAGAGGTGTCTGTGGTCACTCCTCTACCTCGTCCTCTTCCTGCTGCTCGTCCTCTAGGTCCTCGTCCAGCTCGTCCTCCTGCTCCTGGTCCTCTTCGGGCTCCTCCTCGAGTTCTTCGGGAAGATTCACAGCGGCTTCCCTCACATCGAGCTTGCCGGTAACGACATCGGAGATGAGGCGGGTTCGGTACTCGCGGAGGAGCTTTACTTCCGTTGATGCAGAAGCTATCGCCTCATCCGCCTTGGATGTTGTGATATCGAGGAAGTCCGCGATTGACACGCGTTCGGTATCAGGCGGAACTGGCAACTGGAGTGAGCGCAAGTCATTCTGTGTTAGCTGATTGATCGTGGACGTCTCAAACTGCGCCATGACGGTTGGCAGTAGGTTCGAGTTCAGCACCCGGAAGTAGAACCTGTTGTCCACTGACCGAAGCAAGCACATGAATGCGCCATACGAAGCGCCTTCGAACTCTTTCGTGATGATCGCGGCCTTGCCGACTAAGTTCCGGCTTCCGCTGCGAACGCACAGGAGAATGTCGCCTTCTCGGACGCGCAGGGCGGTCGGTACTTCCTTGGACACACGAACATCATCTGCGTGAACAGCTCGTCCGTCGCTTACGTTTGATGCGCGCAAGACAAGAGTCCCGTCTTCACCACAGATGTCGCCGGGCGAGTATGTAAGTCCTATCCGCACGGTTCCGATCCGCTTCAGAGGCATGACGTCCCAGTGCTCCGGCACATCCCCCAGCCACTCCACGCCGGAGGGCTTGTAGGCCGGGTAGGGCTTGCCGGTGCGGACATCGATCTGGCCGGTGACGGCCTGGTGGATGATGGCCTGCTTCTGCTCCTCGAGCAGCTTGATCAGCTTCTGCTTCGCCCGGATGTACCGCTGGATCCGACGGTCCATGTAGTCGAGGTAGCGGACGATGGAGGACTGCTCGGGGAGTGGCGGGAGGGGCAGCAGCAGCCGCTTGAGTTGGCTTCCGTAGATGTGTACCACAGTGAAACCCCGCCCCATGCACGCCTTCTGATTCCGTGACGCCGATGAATCGGCCGCATAACCCAGGTAGCGAGGCATGGCCGGGATCTCGGGGCGCAGCACGAGAACGTCGCCGCCGCAGCGGGCCTCGCCATCGATTAGATTGACAGAGGATCGCCCGATGTCTTCATCAGTCTCGCCGCTAGCGGCGAACAACACGTCGCCGTATCGGATCGGGGTGTACGCCCCTGATCTTTCCTTCGAGACGTATGCCTTCGACCTTGTGATGAAGAACTCATGCTGCGTATAGAGGTCTCCATAGCGGACGCAAGGGATGCCAGCCGGAACTTCGTCACCCTTGCTTCCTCCGTTCCCCTTGAAGAGCGAACCCATGCCGCCGACGGGCCGCACCTCCCAATGCCCTGGCACCTCCCCCAGCCACGCCACGCCGGAGTCCCTGTAGGACGGGTAGGGCTTCAAGGCTGGCATTACTCGTGCAGCTCTTCCGTTACGAGCATCCACACTCGCTTCAAGGGAAGCTCAGCTTGGATCTCGGCGGGCAGCTTCTCGTAGTTCCTGTAGATGGCTTCGACGATGTCCCTGCTGTCCCACAGCCGCACAGTGAAGTAGCCCTGCTTGGCCTCGGTCATCACAGCTCGGTTGAAGCCTCCCCAACAGACCAGAAGACCCTGCTCGGCCTTGAAGGTCTGCATCGAACCCTGCAGTGTCCTGTAGATCGTGACTTCAGCGGGGCTGTTCTGAGACTTCACCTGTACGCACAGCCGGGGTTGATCGAGGCCGAGCGAGCCTCTACCGGCGAAGATATCCACTCCTCCATCAGCTCCTGGAGGAGACACTTGAGTAACCCATCCCTCGGCTTGAAGAATGGCTCCAACCAGGCTCGCCAGGTCATGCCCTCTGAAATGCTCCTCGATCTTCCGCACGATCTGATCGTGAGCCATCTCTGCGAGGTTGATGTTCGCCTGATCTGAGTCCGACGAAGGGAGTGTCTTCTCCGGCTTGTTGTCAGGGGCTTTCAGACCCGGATCAGGCTTCCCGGCGAGTACAGCCGCGACACGCTCTTCTGCCTGGTTCCTAGTAATGTTGCAGACGGTCATGAAGGCACCGAAGGAGTAAAGCAGATCCTGTGCGAACTGCGTGCGTGGGACATCAGGTCGGATCCACTCGACGGGACGGGTATGACGGTACTCCTGGCCGATCTTCTTGTAGCTGTAAGGGCCCTTCACCCTGCCAAGGGCGATCTGTGAAGTGAGCTTCCGGGGAAGGACCACGATGTCGCCCGGCTTCATGGCTAAGGCGAATGCCCAGAGCTGTCCGGCATAGTTGCCGGCGGCACGAGACTTCAGATCGGGACGAGTCTTCTTCACAATACTGACTACGTCGTTGTAGTCCTTTGCATCCTGAAGGGAAGGGTAGTCTCTGAAGCCGAGGACGACCATTCTGTTGTCAAGTGAGTACTCCTCGTCCTGTCCGCTACTCCCGGCTCGTACAACGAACACCCGAGCGGACTCTCCCATCACTTCCCTCCATCCGTTCCGAGTATCTCGTCCAGCAGACCTTCCGTTTCCTTCTCCAGCGCCACTATGTCAGCACGGATCTCCTCGAGCGTGCGCATGGGCTTAGGTTTGTAGAAGTACCTGGTGAAGCTGATCTCATAGCCCGTCTTCACGCTGTCCTCTACGTACCAGGCATCCGGGGCATAGGGCAGCACCTCTCGGCGGATGAAGGCTTCGATGCCACCCTCCTCCAACAGAGGTATCTGCTCAGTATCTCGGAGGTCCGGATCCGGCTCGTACTCAACAACTGCAGGCTTGCTGTTTATGATAGCTTCGAACAGTCCGTGGATCGGGTCAGGGGCGGTGCCCTTCTTATGGATCTTCCTGATGACCGGCGGGGCACTCTCATCGGGCTGCTGTTCAGCCTTCAGAGCCTTGATCTCCTTCGGGCTATAGGCTCGGGTGGGGTCGGCCCCCTTCAACCTGAGCGGCCTCTCGACCGTGACCTTCCAGTAGCCGAAGGCCGCATTCGGGAAGATCTTAGACTGCTCGGTCTTCTCGAAGGCCGTGAAGGTGTCGCAGATCCTCCGGATGTCCTCCTCCGACAGCTCGCAGTTCTTCTTGCCCAGGTTCTTCCGGAGAGGCTTGAACCACTGCGTGGCGTCTATTAGCTGGACCTTGCCTCTGCGATGGAGCGGCTTCCTGTTCGTGAGCACCCAGATGTAAGTGGCTATGCCGGTGTTGTAGAACATGTTGAGCGGCAGGGCCACGATGGCCTCGAGCCAGTCGTTCTCGATGATCCAGCGGCGGATGTTGCTCTCGCCCTGACCGGCGTCTCCCGTGAAGAGCGAGCTTCCGTTATGCACCTCGGCGATGCGGCTCCCGAGCTTCGTATCCTGCTTCATCTTGCTGAGCATGTTCGCCAGGAAGAGCATCTGCCCATCGCTCGACCGGGTGATGAGCGAGTACTCGGGATCTCCGGCATGTTCGATCAGGAATCGGCGATCCTTGATGCCGTCCTTCCCGCCCATGCGTTCGAGGTCGCTCTTCCAGCTCTTCCCATAGGGGGGATTCGAGAGCATGAAGTCGAACTCATGGGCCCGGAAGGCATCGTTCGCAAGGGTTGAGTACTCGGGGCCTCCCACGATGTTGTCGGCGGCCTCGCCCTCGCCCTTCAGAAGGAGATCGGCCTTGGCGATTGCATAGGTCTCTGAGTTTATCTCCTGGCCGTACAGGTGGGTGGAGACCTCCTTGCCATGCTCCTGCGCGAGTTGCCTCAGAGTCTCTTCTGCTACCGTGAGCATGCCGCCCGTACCGCAGGCTCCGTCGTAGAGAAGGTAGGTCCCCGATTCGATCTGGTCTGCTATAGGCAGGAAGATCAGCCTGGCCATCAGCCTGACGGCATCCCGAGGGGTCCAGTGCTCGCCCGCCTCCTCGTTGTTCTCCTCGTTGAATCGGCGGACCAGCTCCTCGAAGATCGTCCCCATGGCGTGGTTATCGAGACCGGGCTGCTTTACCGAGCCGTCGCCGTTCAGGACGGGATTCGGGCTGAGGTTGATGTCGGGTGACAGGAACTTCTCGATGAGCGTGCCCAGGGCATCCGCCTTGGATAGCCGGGGGATCTGGTTCCGGAACTCGAACTTCTCCAGGATGTCCTGCACGTTCGATGAGAAGCCGTCGAGGTACGCCTCGAAGTCGGCCTTGAGCTGCTGCTGGCTGGCTCTGGCCCGCAAGTCGCGCAGAATGAACCTGGATGTGTTGTAGAACGCTTGCCCTGCTGCCTTCTTCAGGGGACCTTCCTGGTTCACGATCCCGGCCTTGTCCAGAGAGGCTTTCATGTCCAGGACAGCCTGCTTGGTCGGCTCGAGCATAGAATCCAGCCTTCGCAGGACGGTCATGGGCAGGATCACGTCACGGTACTTGCCCCGGACGTACAGGTCTCTCAGGACGTCATCCGCGATGCCCCAGATGAAGTTGGCGATCCAGCTCAGCTGACCCTGCTCCATGCGCCGCTCCTGTAAAAGAAAGCCTTCTCTTCTTCAGCCTGCTTCTCGCGAAGTTATCGCCGCAAGCATGTGAAGTCCAGATTTCCCCAGGGGTGATGGGGCCTATCGCCAGGCCCCCCAGAGTCAGGATGCACAACAACACTCGATGACCGATCTCACTGCCGACGCGAACCATCGTCCTCCACGCTTCGCCGGCACCTTCTCGACGTTGAGCCTGTTCGCGATCTTCCGCAGGCTCCATCCCTTCTCTCGCAGCTCGAGGATCTCCTCGATGACCTTCTGCTCGTCGTGGTTGACGACGAGGAGGTCGCAGATTCGATCGAAGCCGTAGGGTGTGGGCGAGTAGGGCTGCCGCTTCTCCCGCTTGTGACGAAGGGCAGCGGCAGTGCGCTCCGAGATTTGATCCCGCTCGAACTCGTTCAGGACTGCCAGCATCCTGAAGACCATCTTTCCCGCTGCACTGGTTGTGTCGATCTTTTCCGAGAGGCTAACCAGGTCGGCTCCCGCCTTCCCCAGCCGTTCGGCCAGTGCCAGGGTGTCCTTCGTGCTGCGGGAGAGACGGGAGAGGCTGTAAACGACCAGGATGGCCCGTTGCTCGCATGCCATTCCGATCGCCTTTTGGAGCCCCTCCCGGTTATCAGCCTTCGAGCCGGAAATCCCGGCATCCTCGAAGAACCCGATCAGGGGAGTGTCGTTGCCCTGTGCCCAGGCTTCGATGCGTGCCCGCTGGGCATCCAGGCTGACACCTTCCCGGTCCTGCTCCTCGGTGGAGACCCTGGCGTAGCCCACTGCCCGAGGCTGAGTCGTCGGGTTCACAAGCGCTTCAGATCACTCAGCGATCTCCGGTACTCTGGCCCAGGCTCAACCTGGAAGGAATGCTCGCGCTTCAGTCGGCGATCTTCCCCAACGGTATAACGATCGCGCAGAATGGCGAACTCAGCCCCATCTAAACTTCCCTGTCGAAGGTGTGCGGCCTTCTATCAAGAGCAACGGAAACTCCCACAGACTAGCATGGCACTTGGAACAACAGCGGACATGGTCAACCGCCATGCTCAACAACGATTTCTGGCAATGCTGGTGATGGAAAAGACTGTAAGGCTGCATCAGGGGGGACACAGTCACTTGGAACACCACAAGCAATGAGGGTGTCTAACTGATACGCTTCTAAGTCGATTTGTGCCGGCCCTCTCGGTGATTCGGAGGGAGTCTCTCGTTGTTTCGTGAGACGAAACAACTGGCGACGCTGTGCGCTTCCCGGATGGAAGCGCACGACCTGTCGGGCTGCTCATCTCCGCGTCACGCGGAGCCAGATTTCAATGGATTCGTCTTCGACCCTCTCGCTCATTCGAGAGCGAATGTGCTGTCGGGTTGCTCGTTTCTGCGTTCCGCAGAAGCGAGCGTGGTGCCCCAGGCCCGACTCGTAGCGGACCTGTTGTATCCCGTCGGTTCCGGCACATGCGGAACCGACTGCGTCGCCAGCACTGTTTGCGAAGCAAACGTGCGAGAGACCATTACAGGGAACGGATCGTCTTCGACCCTCTCGCTCATTCGAGAGCGAATGTGCTGTCGGGAGCTCGTTTCTGCGAAACGTAGAAACGAGCGTGGCGGCCTGCGGTTAGGCTGTCGCGGGCCCTGCCCGCGACTCTGCGAGCGCCGGCGGGCGCGCAGCATAACCGAGTGCATCTGCAGCGACGGTTTCAGTCGGTGATGTGCCCGTTCGAGATTACCCACTGGTGCCCCAGGCCCGACTGGCATCCAACCGGTTGCATCCCTCTCGCACATTCGCAGGGCGAATGTGCTGTCGGGAGCTCGTTTCTGCGAAACGTAGAAACGAGCGTGGCGGCCTGCGGTTAGGAGACTGAGGCGGTTCACCGCCGAAGGACCACGAGCACCGTCAGGAGCGGAGTGAAACCGACGCTTACACCGGCCTTTGACGATACGAAAACCCACTGGTGCCCCAGGCCCGACTCGAACGGGCGGCCTGCGGTTTAGGAAACCGTCGCTCTATCCTCTGAGCTACTGGGGC
>CAZMTK010000030.1:0-11275 GCA_964569245.1 uncultured bacterium
ATGCGATTGTCGGCAATCCACCTTTCCTAGGCGGTAAGAGGATCTCGACCGTCTTGGGAACGCAGTTCAATAGCTACCTGGCAGCTCTGCACATCGATGCATCGCGGAATATGGATCTCTGCGCACATTTCTTCAGGAGAGCTTTCGTGATGCTCCGCAATAAAGGCAACTTCGGGCTTCTATCGGTAAACACTATCGCCGAAGGTGATACGAGGCAGGGCGGCTTGGAGATCATTCTCCGAGACGGGGGGACCATTTACTCGACACATCCGAACGAGTCATGGCCCGGTGAGGCCGCAGTCGTCACCAGCAGGGTCCATGTACACAAGGGCAAGTGGTGCGCCGAATGTCGGCGTTCGGGAGAGCGGGCATTCCATATCTCGGCATTCCTGTCCGACAGGGAGGAATGGATTCCGAAGCGGCTGGCAGCGAATGCGAACAAGTCCTTCCTGGGATCGTTCGTGCTCGGCATGGGATTCACGATGTCCGAGGGGGAAGCACTTGCACTCATCGAGAAGGATCCCAGGAACAAAGACGTACTCTACCCCTATCTGAACGGCGAAGACCTGAACTCGCATCCCGAGCAGAAACCGAGCCGCTGGGTGATCAACTTCTGGGACTGGCCTGAGGTGAGGGCCAGAGAGTATCCCGCGGTGTTCAACCTGCTGAGATCGCGAGTGTATAATGAACGGCTTGAGAAGAGCAAGAATCCTTCATACAAGAACATCATGCAGTTCTGGTGGCAGCACTGGAATGTGAGACCTGCACTCTACCACGCCATCGGTCGCGGGCACCTGTTCGAGAAGCACCCGGAGGGGTGGGATTCTCAAGGCAAGCCAGATAAGTCGGTATTGGTGATAGCCCAAACCGGAAAACACGTGGCAGCAGATAAACTTACGAATGACAATATCTACTCTCATACAACCGTTGTGTTTCCCGACCACTCAAGCGTGACATTCCCTCTGTTGAGTAGCTGGCTACACAAGGAATGGGTCTGGAAGTACTCGGCCAAACTGAAGAATGACATCCGCTACATTCCCTCAGACTGCCTCGAGAATTATCCGTTCCCCAGTCTCAGCAATGAACAACGTGATGAGCTGGGTTCCCTATCCAATGAACTGCTCAGCTGTAGGCGAACAGCACACAACAACGCAGCACTTGGTCTTACTAGGTTATACAATGAATTACATAATTGCGCGTGTAGCATTGTCGGCATTGAAGAGCTTCGACACGCGCATGAGCACATTGATACCTGCCTTTGCATGGCATATGGATGGGACGACATCGATCTCGATCATGACTTCCATCATGTCGCCTATCTCCCCGAGAACGACAACATCCGCTTCACGATCTCAGAGAAGGCTCGCCTAGAGATCCTCCGGAGGCTCCTCGAGCTGAACCGCGAGCGTTATGAAGAGGAAGTCCGCCAAGGCTTACACCCTGTGAAGAAGGGCAAATCGAGATGAGCACAAGCCCGATCCCCTCCGAGCACGAGATGCGGGAGGAACTCCACAGGGCTGTCCTGGCAGACCTCCTCGGCCCGGCTGGTGGCGAGTTCGAGGAGATCAAGGGGCCTGCCGTCCACGACCGCTACCTGATCGGGAAGCTCGCCCCGCGTGAAGTCTCTCCCGATGCCGCGCAGCTGGACGACGTAGGCAAGGCCGAGTCCACCCGGGGCGAAGAAGCCACTACCGAAGGCTTCGAGCCTCTCCATCGCTCTCTCATGCCTTCCTCCTTCGGGCTGACTTTCAGTATCGATGCAGAGGTTGCCTCGGTCCAGGTGGAAGCCCGATGGGGAGCCTATGAACGGGTTCCGGGCGAAGCTCCCGAAGTGGCCGACGGAGACGATGAGGAGAAGGAATCCACCGTATGGAAGCGCCATCCCGCCGGCGGCATCGTCAACCTGTCGCTGAGTCCTGGCGAGCCCGAGCCCTTGTCCCCCGATCCCGATCTGCCGGACGTGCTGATCAAGGCAATCGTGCGCGAGGCTGATGCCTCGGGAACCAGATCGGTCTCCGTCTTCCTCGTCAACGACCAGCATCCCAAGGCCCGCAGCCGTGATTCGGCGTGGGTCTTCCAGCCCGAGCTCACGATCAGGGCTCGAGACGGGTCGGCAGTGTTCCGGAAACGGCAGAGCCGTCTGGGACTCCTAGACGACAGCGAACACCAGGTCCTCTCGATGCTGTACCGCGGCGAAGTAGAATTCGCTGTCGGTCACGGGGTGGGAGTCCATGCCGAGGTGTCACCCGATGAACCCACCCGGGCTGTGAGCATCTCGACCCGGGTATCCCCGGTGTACGACCTCCCCCGCACCGAGGTGCCGACTGCCTCCGACTTCCCCGCCCTGAGCGGCCTCGTCCTCGACATGAAGGCCCTCTGCGATATGGGTAGAGAGGAACTCGTCGCCGATCTCGTGATCCTGGCATCGGCCTATGCCGAATGGATATCAGGCCTGGACGCGAGAGTGAGATCCGGGGACCTTGCCGAGTTCGGAAGAGCTCCGGGTCAGGTGGTTGCTGACTGCACATCGATCCTCGAGCGGCTCCGTGCCGGGATCGAGACCCTCCGAACATCGGACGATGCCCTGCGAGCATTCGGCTTCGCCAACAGGGCCATGTGGCTGCAGCGAGTGCGCTCGAAGTATTCCCAGGAGATACGCCGGGGTAACAAGATCGAGCTCGCGGACGTGGACATCCCGGAGAACCGCACCTGGTATCCGTTCCAGCTCGCCTTCATCCTGCTGGGCATCCCGGCACTGGCAGACCCGACCCACAGGCAGAGAACCGATCCGGCCTCTGCGATCGCCGACCTTCTGTGGTTCCCCACGGGCGGCGGTAAGACCGAAGCCTATCTCGGCCTGGCAGCCTTCGCCATGGCGATACGCAGGCTGCAGGGCGAGATGGGAGATCTGGACGGTACCCGCGGAGTGACGGTCATCATGCGGTACACACTGCGGCTGCTGACCATCCAGCAGTTCCAGAGGGCTTCTGCACTCGTCTGTGCCATGGAGGTGATCCGCAGGGAGGATCCGGAGCTCTGGGGCGGCACTCTATTCAGGCTCGGCCTGTGGGTCGGCCAGCATGCCACACCCAACCGCACCGAGGATGCCAAGCAAGCTATCACAAATGCCAAGGGCAGCACCTGGAAGAGCACCGGAGCAGGCACCCCCCATCAGTTGAGGAACTGCCCCTGGTGTGGATCTCCGATCGACATCGAGAAAGGCGACCTGGAGTGCAGGGAGGCTCCTTCCGATGTCGGCAGGACTTTCACGTTCTGCTCGGACAAGTACGGGGAATGCGAATTCACCAGGGCGAAAGCCCCTGGCGAAGGCATCCCGGTCGTCGTGGTGGACGAGGAGATCTACAGACTGCTCCCCGCGATGATCATCGGCACCGTAGACAAGTTTGCGCAGATGCCATGGAAGGGTGAGGTGCAGACGCTGTTCGGGAAGGTTGCGGGAGAATGCCCCAGACACGGGTTCATCTCTCCCGAGTCGAGCACTTCGTGCAACGGCGAGCACAGGAAGTCGAAGACCCAACCCGCTTCGACCAGGATCGCATGCAAGCAGCTCCGTCCGCCCGACCTGATCATCCAGGACGAGTTCCATCTGATCAGCGGCCCGCTGGGCACGATCGTGGGCCTCTACGAGACGGCAGTAGACGAGCTCTGCAGCTGGCAGGCAGGTGAGCGAGTGGTCAGGCCCCTCGTGGTGGCTTCCACCGCAACCGTGCGCAAGGCTGCGGAGCAGATGCACGGGGTGTTCCTCAGGCGGGTCGCGGTCTTCCCTCCGCCCGGGCTCGATCACAGCGACAACTTCTTCTCGGTACAGAGGCCTGTCACAGCCGAGAAACCGGGCAGGCGATACATGGGCATCTGTGCCCCCGGGCATGCCAGGCCCGCAGTACTGATACGGGTGTACACGGCATTCCTCACTGCAGCAGAAGGGTTGAGGCAGAAGTATGGCGCCGCAGCCGACCCTTGGCTGACCTGCGTCGGTTACTTCAACGCCCTGAGAGAACTCGGAGGGATGTTGCGCCTGGTCCAGGACGACGTCAGGACGAGGTGCTACAGGATCCTGAAAGGTGATCTGGACCGGCCCGGACTGGCCCAGCGCGACATCAGGGTGATCGAGGAGCTTACATCGCGAAAGTCTTCGACCGACATCCCCGCGATACTCGACAGGCTTGAGCACAGATTCCGCGGGCCGGAAGAGTCTCCGACCAAGCCTGCCATCGATGTGGTGCTCTGCACCAACATGATCTCGGTGGGTGTGGATGTGCCCAGGCTCAGCCTGATGGTGGTGAACGGCCAGCCCAAGACAACGGCCGAGTACATCCAGGCGACAAGCAGAGTCGGCAGGTTCCATCCCGGCTTGGTGTGCTCGGTCCTCAACTGGGCCAGACCCAGGGACCTCTCGCACTACGAGACCTTCGAGCACTATCACGCAACCTTCTATTCTCATGTAGAGGCGCAGTCGGTGACGCCCTTCTCGCCCCGAGCCATAGACCGAGGGCTCACGGGAGTGATGGTCTCGCTCATGCGTCTGTCGGACATGGAGCTGAATCCCAACGAAGGGGCATCGAAGCTCGACAAGCCCGATCGGGCATCTGCTGACGCTGCGAAGTCCGCTATCGCGCGCAGGGCTTCTTCGTGTACCGAGGACACGGCAGCAGGGAAGAGCGTCGAACGAGCGATCTCCCAGCGGCTGGACGAATGGGTGAACGAGACCGAGCAGAAGAACCGCGTTCTGGGCTACAGGCGGAAGAAGGACGACCGAACTGTCAACCTCCTCCATGCCCCCGGGATCGATGTCTGGAACAGGTTCACAGTCCCCACCTCGATGCGCGAGGTCGAACCGACGACCTGGATCCTGCTGGAGATTAAGGTCCGCGACGACGATCCGGCATGGGCACCTCCGAAGACCGGGAGTGACAGAGGGGGTGGGAACTGATGTCGGGTTCTCAGCGGATCCGGATCGGTGAACTCAGGCCGAGCCAGCTCATCTGGGCCTTCGGCCCCGGTGCGTTGGTCGATCTACCCCAGATGTCAGTCTCGGTACTCGGCCTCGAGTTCTGGGATAACATGCGGTCGGAGGCCATCCCCGAACCCAGGCTCCTGTCGGCGGTAAGGCATTCCCTCGGCCCTCAGGTCGAGAAGCTGCTCTCGGTGCCTCTTCGGCAGGACCAGGACTCCCCGCTGGGGCCGGACATGTTCGAATCACTGGTGGGCGTCCCTGCCACTCCTTTCCCGAAGTGGCTGAGATGTACCAAGTGCCAGACCCTAGCACCTTTCGACAGTGGCCTCTTCTCGGTGGAGGAAGACAAGTACCGCCCCGACAGGGTGAGGTTCGTCCACAGCGTCTGCCAGAAGACTTCCGGATCGGCCAAGGCGATGGCCGTGCCTTCTAGGTTCCTCGTCGCGTGCCGTGCCGGCCACCTCGATGATTTCCCCTGGCACTGGTTCGTGCATCGTGGGCCGTCCACATGCAAGGGCATGCTCCGCTTCTTCGAGATGGACGCATCGATGCAGACAGAGGACCTGTGGGTGGGCTGTGATGCCTGCGGACTGAAACGCACGATGGCAGAAGCCTTCGGTGAGCGCGGCAAACGATCGCTGCCGGGCTGCAGGGGCAGGCATCCGCACCTGGGCACCTATAATCCCGACTGCCACGAGGAGCTGAGGGCTATCCTGCTCGGGGCCTCGAACAACTGGTTCCCGATCACGTTGTCGGCCCTGGCTATACCGCCCCACGAGGACAGGCTGGCACAACTCGTAGAGGACAACTGGTACACCCTCGGGGCTATAGAGAACAGAGCCCAGTTCGATGCAGCGCTCCCGGTGTTCCTCAAAACCGTGCTCCGGGAGTTCAGAGATTTCTCCCCGGATGCCATCTGGGCCTCTATCGAAAGAAAGCGGAAAGCCGGGTCTCGCCAGATAGAGACAACTGATCTGAAGAAGCCGGAATGGGACGTACTCGTCGACCCCAGAGGCAAGTCCGACTCGGACTTCATGGTCACACCATCATCGGTCCCATCGGGATTCGAAGGTCGCATCCGTAGCGTCGCGCTCCTCGAGCGCCTCCGAGAGGTAAATGCCATCATCGGGTTCACGAGGATCGAACCCCCGGAGGAGACCTTCGGCACGGGAACGGCACCCGAGCGAGCTCCCATCTCGGTCATGCCTCCGGAATGGGTACCGGCTAACGAGGTCAGGGGCGAGGGCATCTTCATCGAGTTCGACCTGGACAGGATCACGAAGTGGGCTACGGCTTCTGCTGTTACCGAGGAAGCCGACAAGCTGTTGATCGGTCACAAGGCCTGGCGTGCAGCCCGCAAGCTGGAACCTCCAGATGCTGGCTTCCCTGGGCCGGCTTTCGTCATGCTGCACACGCTGTCACACCTGCTGATCAGGGAACTCTCGCTGGAGTGCGGCTATGGCGCCGCCAGTATCCGAGAGAGGATCTATTCGACAACGCCCGGCTCCACCAGCTCGATGGCCGGCGTACTCCTCTACACCGCAGCCCCCGACAGCGACGGCACACTCGGAGGTCTCGTCGAACTCGGACGCCCCGGCAACCTAGAGAGACTGCTGAGGCAGGCTCTGCAGAGGGCGACGATCTGCTCCGCCGACCCGTTGTGCTCAGAGCATGTACCTGCGAGGGACGGCTCGCTGCACGCGGCGGCATGCCATGCCTGCTGCTTCGTGCCCGAGACTTCGTGCGAGTATGGCAACAGGTATCTGGACAGGGCTCTACTGGTCGACACGATGACTACTGGTGGCGCCAGTTTCTTCGGGGATATCTCGAGATGAACAGAGAACGACTCGAGGAGCTGACTACTGCGATATCCAGGGCTGTTTCACTGCTACCTGCAGACATCGTGGACAGGATCGCCTCTTCTTTACTTCTAGAAGCCTGCAGCGACTCGGTTTTCGATGCCTGCCGCTTTTCGACACAACCGCAGACTCGCAGGCTGCTGAGTGATCTCCACCAGAGTTGGCTGGATGCAACAGACCTCGATGACAGAGCGTTCGCTGCTGCTCTGCTGGCTGCGAAGAGGGTTCACGACGCCAGCGAGGAATCCGAGAAGGTCGAGATAGTCTGGACCGGACCGGCCACATCGGCAATTCCCGTCAGACGTACCGAACAAGTCCTGAAGCAGCTAATCGACGGGGCAATGGAGGAGCTCCTGCTGGTGAGCTTCGCCACCTACAAGATCGGTGACCTGAAGACGGCTCTGAGAGCCGCCATTGCTCGGGGGGTCAAGATCAAGATAGTTCTCGAGAGCGAATCATCGAGCTCGGGCAAAGTCTCCTTTGACGAGATCAAGTCGATCAGGAAGGAATTCCCTGAAATCGCTGTGTACACCTGGCCTCTCGAGAAGCGGCCCACGGACGACAAGGGGCACCACGGAGCCCTCCATGCGAAATGCGCTGTTGCCGACAGTCGAGTTGCTCTCGTCAGCAGTGCGAACCTCACCCCCTTCGCCCTCGAGCTGAACATGGAACTGGGGCTCGTAGTCACTAGCGGCGATACTCCGCGTCGGATAACTGCACGCTTCGCCGAGTTGATTCAACAGGGGCTTCTACGCCTATCAGAATGATGAGACCATTCATTCTGACGAAATGAAAGGGCTTGGTTCTTGCGTCAACTGAGGCTCTTTTCCACATTGCAGAATGAAGCAGCTAACTGCTCGACGCTGTTTCTTGCTCTAGTCTCCAGACCGGGAGCTGTCATGAGCTCATCCCGAGTAGCGGCAATCGAGTCGCTGGGTGAAATGAGATATGCCCTGCGAAGATAGTCCAGCGCCAGCATCGGGTTGTTCTCGAGCTGTTCTGCAGCCACCAAAAAGTACTTTGCGCGTTCTTGAATAGCCTCAAAGAAGTGATCGATTTTATTGTCGAGATCTTCGTCGAAAATAACGTACTCGGTACGTACAAGATCAGAGGGGCATTCAGGAGCAGAAGGAGATCTCACAATAAGGGTATCTTTCCCATAAGCCTGAAGAATGCCCATTTCAAAGAACACATTCTGCATCGTGCCAGGCGTTATCTCTGAATGAAGAAGTGCGATTCCAACCGGAACCGACAATAACATTTCCCAGATTTTATGGAGAAAGTCCTTCCCCGTTGTCCTTGTTGTCGCATCTATGCAGGTGAATCCGCTCCTTCTGGTTGCCTCCTCAATCGTCCTACGCATCAAGGCCAACTCATCGGGGATAGGTTTGCCTAGCTGGCACATCAGGAAACAGGTGCGCGGCCTCAGCCTGATGGCTGACGTTATCGGATCACCGTCCGTAGGTCGGTAGTAGATCACTTCGTGGCTCTCTTCCTTGCGACCGGCACATTCTTATATGGACCTTTTGATTTTTTGTGGGAAATGATCCGACCCTTTGTCCTATCAATCTTTACATATCTGTCCGTCTTTGGATTACGGACCTGGACAACATCCCGCTTCTTGACTTCTTTTCGCTTGGCCATTTCATCTCCCCATCTAGGACAACTAGCCGATCGTCCTTCCCCTCGGGTAACTTCATCTCGGCCAATCGCAGCTTGCAGCCAAGATCCGTTCTTCGTCCAGGCAGTGCTACCTATAGCATATAACTGTCCATCTTGCGTTTACACCATCCCGGTATCTTCGATCTGCGCGATACCCTAACTCTAGATCTTTCTGTCCGGCAGAGCTGTTCGCAGAAAGCCGTTGAAGCCCTCTGCAAGGAGCCTCCGTCGTTCCGCCCAGAACTCGTCTGCTCGATCGATAGACCAGAGGTCCCGATCGGTCGGGATGCATTGGCTTTGCAGGATCTCTGGCTTGATCCTGCTCAGATAGATCTCCGGGGAGGAGGCGCTGATGTGACGGTTGGTCTGGCCACTTAGGAAGGCGATGTTGGCAAGGCAGTCCGCCTGCGGCTTCCGCTCCTCCGGGAACAGCGCCTTCGGCAGGATGTGATGCCTGTCCACCTCGGGCTGTAGCATGATCTTCGCACCCGTGAAGAGGTCGCGAAGCCCGTTGTGGTGACAGGCTATGTAAGCTCCAAGAAGAGCGCCCTTGTCATTCAGGCGTGACCCGAAATCCTCATGTGATGACCTCAATCCGGTGTTGCCTCTCCGCAGGTTGGCCAGCAGTGAGCGTAGTGGATCGGTGTTCCTGCATGCCCTGAGGTCCTGGTCCATGGAAGACTCCGTGTTGGCACCATAGCGGTGATACAGCGAGGCCATCGCCAGCCAGCCCATCAGCGCTGCCGCGTTCCGCTCCGCCGGTTTCCGCGTCGCGCACAAGACCATGATCGGAACCAGCAGAGTGCCGGACCAGAGGATGTCCATGTTGACCAGACCGAGCTCGCTGCGGACCAGGTTTATGGTCTCCTGGACCGCCTTCCCTGTAGACCGCCAGGCCCTCTCCACATCCCTTCTGTCGAGCTTGTGAAGTGGCGTCCTGGTGCGGCCATCAGGCATCGCCAGGAAGGCGCAAACCCTGAACAGGTGCATGACGTTGATCCTGGTGAGACCATCCGCTCTGAACTTCTCGACCGATGGAGTGACCTCGTCGGCTATGAAGCCGGCATGCCTTGCAGCGATCTGCGCGCTCTCCAGATCCGCCTGCTTGAGCCTTACCCCAAGGCTGTTGATCCTGGTAAAGGCTTCCGCAGCATTGTCGAAGGTGTGATCGATCATCCTGACCACAGGTACTTCGTAGTCCAGGATAGAGCGCACTCTCTCGAAGCAGGCCTCTTCGCGGAGGCCCTTCGAGCCTTCAGGGATGTTCCGCCGAAGCCGGCGATAATCCTCGTCGTGCCAGATCTCGGCCACCCTGACCCACCGGGGGTCGTTCTTGGTTGCCGCATTCGGCAGCTTGAACTCCTGCATCTCCGGGTTGAAGAGCACATCGATGCTCTCGTCGCCGGTCATGATCTTCGAGAGCGTCATTACCCTCTGCTGCCCGTCGATAAGCCAGCTCACAGGCGTTGAATAGATGGGGCGGGGCTTCGGGCGCTTGGCGCGGGCATGCTCGGAGCTTGACCAGAGGAGGAGGGATGATATGGGAAAGCCCTTGAACAGAGAATCGAGGAGCTTCACCGCCTTGTTCTTCTTCCAGACGTATTCGCGCTGGAACTCCGGGACCACCATCCGTCCCGAGCGATAGTCCTCGATCAGTTGCCTGATCTTGATCGACTGGTGATCAAGACGTGGATCGGGCATCATGACCTCCCGTCAGAGCTGTTTCAGAAGCTGGCTCGATAGACCGAGGGTTGCATCATGCACTTGGATTCGAGCGGCGGCTCCAGGATGAAGATCCTGGGATTGTTGGAGAAATCGAATACACGGTAAAGCCTGAACCTCTGAGGATCCGAGCCGGAGACACCATACTCGTTTGCAGTGAGATAGAACGGTGCCCGCCTGCCCTGATTCGTGGTTTTCACTTCGATGAGTCTTTCTGAATCCGTAGTCTCATCGAAGGAAACGACATCGTATCCCAGCCCGTCACCCTGGGTGCGGGCTACCCATTCCACTCTACTGGCCAGGTCATCTCTCCCATGCTCGTCGAGGCGCCTCTTCTCGAAGTCCAGAACGAACTTTTCGCCCATTCTCCCCAGCTTCCGGTTGGAACGTTCTCTTTCGGAGAAATCGACCCTCAGCGGAGGGATCAGCCGGGAGAACAGGTGCCCTGGTTCTCGGACCTCTGAATGCAGCAGCTCTGGTGAAGCGACTATCATTTCTTCGACCGATCGTGCGAGACCGGGTTGCTCGGAAGGTACTCGTGAGAACAGCCTGTCGAGCCTATGGATCACCTCGGGATGTCTGTTGATGTAGTCGGCAACCGATTCGACTAGCTTGAGCTGGTAATGAGCCAGAGGCTTGTAGCCTTCGATAGGTGCGATGTGCATGTCCATGAGAACTGCACTGATGTTCTGGTGCTTGCGCTCTACCGAGGAGTGGGAGCGCCCATCCAGCTTTTCGAGGAGAGCCCGCCTGTGCTCAGCCTTGTTGAATGGCTTGTTCTCGACTTCCTTCAACAGCATGTCGAAGTAGTCCTCGATTGTGAGGGCTACTTCACTGTCGCTCCAGTCAGATCCTCTGGCCATTCCGTGAGAACATATCAAGACATCCCTGACAGGTCAGGCTGTCCATCGGAGCCTGCGGGAATGCACTTCTTCTGACATCGTGTGTTGTGTGCGTTGATCAATGGAGCCCGCCTGCCGCTCACCTATTCGCCCCTACTTTCCGTTGCCCCGGGGCATGTCGCGGGGGGTGCGGGAGAAGCATCTTCCGGCCTTGG
>CAZMTK010000031.1:0-10219 GCA_964569245.1 uncultured bacterium
CCTGGTGTCCTTGCGGCGGCCCTGCTGGGCCGAGCCGCTGTCGACCAGCCCGCCCGTCTCCAGGTCGGTTATCAGGCTGCGGGCCATGAGAAGGGCCACGGTGTCGTCATCCTCGAGGTCGGCCTTCGTGATCGCCACCCGGCACTTGGCAAGGGAGGGCATGCCTTCGACCGACAGGGTGATGGAGGTGCGCTTCAGTGCGGGCACACGGGCGAAGGCGATCACCTCGTCGCCCTCACAGAAGGGCGGCAGTTCCGCCGGGGTTGCGGCATCTGGCTCCAGCGCGCCCCAGTCGAGCCTCGTGTTCATGTGCATGGGCGTGTAGATGCGCGCCACCTGGCGCATCACCTTGGGTTCGATGCGCTCGCCGGGGTAGATGAACTCGTGGAGGCCGCCCGAAGCCCTGGCCACTCCCTTGATGAGCGTGGCACTGGCGCCCCGGCCTATCCCGAACGAGAAGATGCGGCACCGGCTGCGGTACTTGCGCGCCAGGGCGATAACCTCGCTCTCGTTGCCCACCTCGCCGTCGGTGAGCAGGAAGATGCATGCGGGGCGCGATTTGGTTGTGTCCAGCAGGGCGGTTCTGAGGGGCTGGAGGATCTCGGTGCCGCCGAGGTCGGCCTCCCAGGTCGAGGTGGCTGCGACGGCCTTCTCTGCCGACTCGTCATCGTAGTCCGTGAGCTTGCCGAACACCCGCTCGCTGCCGGTGCCGAAACCTATCACGTCGAACCTGTCGCCCTCGCGGAGCGACTTGATGCCCAGGAGGAGCGCCGCCCTGGCTTCGCGGATGCTCTCGCCCTGCATGGAGCCCGACCTGTCGAGGATGAAGATGACGTCGCAGGGCTGGGCTTTCGCGGGAGGGAATTCCGGCTTCAGGCGCACCATGAGAGCGTAGCCCTCGCCGTCGTGGCAGGCCACAACGCGAGGCTCCAAAGGCTTCTCGAGCTCGACGTTCAGCACGAAGTCGGAGTCGAGCTGGACGTCTTTGCCTGCCAGGCTTACAGCGGCCTTGCGGCCCTTCACGGAGACCTCGACGGGGTGCGACGGGCACGAGATGGTCCTGATGGGGGAACCTGCCGCGATGTCCACCGAGAGCGCGAGGCCGTAGGGCACACCCCAGATCGAAGTGGGAGGGAGGATGGCGTCGAGCTCGGCCGGATCGGCCTTTTTCAGCATGTCGGCGGGGATGTAGCGGGGCGAGATGGTGGTGGGGACGCGCAGGCGGATGCCCTTGTCGTGCGACTCGGCGCGGGAGATGTGGGAGATGCGCACGTCGGCCTCCTCGCCCGGGTTCAGGCGGCCCACCGACACCATGAAGATGTCGGGCCTCACCTCGTCCAGCAGGAAGGCGCTGTCGCCCCTGCTGAGGGCGTCGTTGTAGGTCTCGAAGGCCTTCTCGCGCTCCTCCACGCGGCCCTTCACGATCCTGTCGCCGATTCTTGCCTCGAAGCCGCAGACGGCCGAGCCCTCCTCCAGAGGGAAGCTATAGACCGCCTCGATGGGGTTCTTCTCGATGTTGCGGAAGCGCTGGGTGACGGTGGTGTGCACCGCGAGGTCCCTCATCTTCACCTCGACCTTCACCCCCACGAGGGGCACAGGCGCACCCTTGTCGGTGATCAGGCCGGGCGAGGCATCGGCAGGTACTTCAGGGGGCTTCTTCATTCCGGGAGCTCCTTTTCTTCGTCACGCACCGGGTCGGCCTCGCCGGAGAGGAGCCGGGCCACTCTGCCCAGCACTTCGTCATCCGGCACGGGCACGCCGCGCGAGAACTCCAGTGCCACTCCCTCGGCCAGATGCACCCTGGTGACGAGGGTTCTGTTGCAGGGCTGCGGACAGGGCGCCCCGGGATGCGCGGCTGCGATGCTGTCGAGCTGGAGCCGCACTCCCTGGAGGGCCCTGATGCGGGTGATGAGGTCGCGGTGCTCGCTGGTGTAGTAGCTGCCGCGGCCGGCCCCCTCGGGAGGGGGGATGAGCCCGCGCTGGACATAGAACCTGACAGTGCGCCTGCTGACCCCCGTGAGGTCCGCAAGCTCTCCGATAGAGTACTTTTTCTTTTCCATGGGCAGGAACATGACAGTGAGATGTCAAGATGTCAAGGATAGGTGTCGAGATAGGGAGCCGCCGCCGGGGACAGTACCTTCAACCGCCGACAGGCGGTGCTACACTCTATCAGCAGTGGACTGTCCCCACTGCAGGAATGAGCCCTCGACAGCCCCGTTGCTCCGCCTGCGGCGGAACAACGCCCCGACAGCATGATTGCGAAGCAATCTGCGGAAGAGGTCCATCAAGCCCGACAGGCGGGAGTCCAGTACACGGACAGGCTTGGCATGGTCTCTCGATGTTCCGCCGGGGTCGGAACATCTGGCGACGCGGTCAGTCCAGACCTTTCTGGACTGACGGCCTCCCCGGGGATTACGTCGGCTGGAGGGTGCGGCACCCTCCGCCTCTCTTGTCTCGGAACTGGGCTGGGATTATCTCTCGCCAGGACTGTGGTGGGCATGGTCGTGTCGAGACTGGTCGAAAGCGCAGGGAGGGCAAAATGCCGATGGCCAGGTTGATCGTGGGCATTCTGGTGCTGGTCGCCACCTCGGCTCCGTCCGCCGGGAAGGTGGAGGCGCCACAGGGCGGCACTTCCCCCGATGCGAGCGGACTGACCATCGAACAGCTTCCGGCTTGCTCCGCCACCATCTGGGGGGCCTATGGGTCGGCCGCAAGGTCTTCCTACTCCGAGTACTGGCTTGGCTCGGCCTTCGTGATAGATGCGTTCTCCGATACGCTGGTGATGATCACAAACCGGCACTGCCTGGGCATAGACGACATTATAGCCAACTCGACAAGAGCAAGCAGCATAAACGATTATGGTTTAGTGGTGGAGTTCCCCTCGGGCGAGACACGGGGAGTAACAGGCTGCGCCTTCTTCTGGGACGTGGACCTGGCCGCCCTGGTTGTGCCTGCGAGTGGTCTCAGGGAGGGACGCGACTACTTCATGGTTCCCCTCTACGAGGGCGGCGACATTCAGATCGGTGACGAGGTGGTCGCCTCCGGCACGCCCTCGGACATCATCACGGACAACCAGGGGAACCCCCTCTACTACCCCGGCACGGTGACCTTCGGGAGGATAAGCGCGTTCAGGGAGCTGTACGACGTCCCGGTTATCCAGATGGATGCTGCCATCAACCACGGCAACAGCGGAGGCCCGCTGCTCGTCGAGCGCGACGGCCTGTACTACTGCATCGGAGTGAACACCTACGGCACCGGCGACGAGACGATAGAGGGAATAGGCTTCGCCATCGACCTGAGCCGGGTTCAGGAAGTGGTCAGCGAGCAGGACATGAGGTTCTTCAGCGCCGATGCGAACGGCCTGCTGCAGGCCCTCGCCGAGGCGGGGTACAGCGTGGGCACCTCCGGCCGGGGGCGCCGAGTGGAAAGCGGCGGCTGCACGCCTTCGGGCCGCGGCCACCGCGTGCACTAGAAAATCTGCCGATGTCAGGAATGTGGAGAAAGCTGACATGAAGCACTTGTCTAAAGCCTGCGTGCTCGCAGGCGCACTGACCGCAGTTGCGTTCGTGCCGGCAGGCGCGCAGATCCCGGAATGGAATCCGTACATCGACCAGCCGATACGGCAGCTCGAGGAGCTGCTGGAGACGCTGGAGCAGCAGCAGCCCATGAACTACACCACTGCCAACATCTGCATCTTGTACGATGCAAAGCTCTACATCCTGTTCGACCACTACCTGGAAACCCTGGATCCGGAAGCCCGGGAAGCTGCCTTGGAGGAACAGATCCTCTGGATGGAGGCGCGGGCCGACTCCGTTTCCCGGGCCGGGGACGAGTATGCGGGTGGGTCCCTGCGCCCGCTGGTCGCCGGTATGGAGTTCATCGAGGTGACGAAGAACAGGATTGCCGCTCTGGAAGAAGCCATGCAGGAGGTAGACTAGACCCGAGGGGCGGCGGCGGAGAAGGAGATAGATCCCTTCCGCCAGCTGCAGGGAGGTTGTTGATGAGCGGGTTGATTCTGTGGTGCCTGGCCTTCGTCGCTGCTTCCATGCAGTCTGTCCCGCTATCGAAAAATCCCGGCCTTGGAGACAGGTTCGCGCTCTTCATCGAGCCTGCTCTGGCTGTCGGGGGCATCTCGCACGACTTCCCAGATGACGACATCGAACAGTTCGGCTATGACGTGAAGGGCGGTTGCGAGCAGGACGCGATCTACCTCAGGCTCGGCCTGGGGAGGCACTTCGGGAGGTTCGCGGCCTTCGCCTACGGCGAGACCGGCTTGATCAGCCCTGGTGTGCTGTTCGACAACCACGGCCCCTATATCCTCCCGGAAGTCCTTCTGAGGATGAACGAGCTCTCGTACGGGCTCGAGCTGCGCTACGCCCCGGCGCGCATCAGACTCGGGTTGGGAAACTACGGCGGTACCGCCGAGATCGACGAGGACACGCTGGGATCTGTACCCACAGGATCCTGGGAAACGGACATCGAGGACGGGCACGGGTTCCACTACGCTGCAGGCGTCTGCGGTCCGGTCTCTCGATCGTTCTCGCTGGGGTTGGAGTGGTCGCAGCACTTCGTCCGGCTGCGACTCGCCGAGAGCGGCACGGGAGCGGAGCCGACCGAGCACGAGGCAACGGTGTCGCAGGTGAGGTTCTTCGGTTTCTACGAGCTGCCCTTCGACCTGTAGCAGGGGATACGGCCGGCCAGGGATTCTGTGCGCTGAGACGTCAACCTGAGTTGGATATCCGAGGCTTGCACGCCGGTAGAGGCCTTGTCTGCAGAATAATCTCCTTCTGTGGGAGCCACCACAACAAGAGCCCAGACAGACTCTTCCGGCGATGCTGCGCAGGAGCTGTGTAACCCGGCCCAGTCGCATTCTTAGCTTTCTGCCCTGCCCCGGATCCGTAAGCCAGCTTTGCTTACACGACTGGCAACACAACCCTGCAAGGGATTCAGATCCGTACGGGTATGGAGCCCTTTGCGTCTATGGCACTCGGTCAACCGGTGCCTGGGTGAAGCGAACCCTGCACGGACTGCAGAGGTTCAGATGCGATACAGGGCTGACCTCGCTCCCGGAAGCGGAGGGGCGGCGGCAGTTTCGGGCGGGATCCTCGCTACTTCGGGGACGGTCCCCGAGCCCCCTTAGAGGTTGCTCTATCCCCGAACGCGAAGCCGACGCCTGCTGGCGGATCACCGGGGTTGACGCCAGCCGTCGCCCCGGCTCCTGCCGATGATGGAGACACACGATCGACCCTCTAGGAAACAGCGAGGCCGTGTGGCATCGAACGGCAGGCTTCAGTCGGGGATCTCTGCGACGAGCTGTTCCACCATTGCGAGCCTCTTGTTCGCAGCTTCGTCGAAGTCCCCGCCGGTTGCCTCGATCGCTCTTTCCCGGGCTTCCAGGGCCAGCGTCTTTCGGCCTGCATAGGCATGGATGGTCGCCATGACCAGGCAGGCGTGCCCCTTCATGCTCGTGTGCTGGATTGATTCGGCGATGCAGAGGCATTCCTCCGCCAGATCCATTGCCCGCGCGGGCTCCTCCTTCGCAAGCAGGTCGGCCATTCCGAGGAGGGCGAGTTCCTGGGAGCGCCTGTCACCCACCTGCTTCGCCATCTCCAGCGATTCCCCAAAACACTCGAACGCCTTCTCGCTCTCGCCGGCATGAACCCACATGAAGCCCATGGAGCCGAGCGTCCGCATCTGGTTGACCACATCGCCATTCTCGCGTGCGACGTCCAGCGAGCGGCGGTAGTACTCTGCCGCTCCCTGGTAGTTGCCGTCGAGGAAGTCCAGCGTCGCAAGATTGCTGAAAGCCACGCTCATCTGGCTTCGATGGCCGACAGCCTCGAGCTTCTCCAGCATCCTGTGGAAGATGCGCCTCGCCTCCTCGCCTTGGTTGGCCTGGGCCTCCAGCACGCCAAGGGTTCCGAGGATCCTCGGCTCGAGATCCTGATCGTCCGCATTCTCGGCGAGCTTCAGCGCCTCCTCGAGCAGGGGCCTGGATCTCTCCGGCAGGCCGCTCAGGTTCTCGAAGGTGGCCAGCCTCTCGATGATGTTTCCGAGGATGCCGGCCTGGTCGGGCTTGGGATCCGCGCCCCAGCGCGCCCTGAAGACCTCCAGCTTACGGGAGAAGACCTGCTTCGCGGTGGCGAGGGTGCTGCGCACGATGAACAAGTAGGCCAGCGCTCCGAAGAACACCCTGTTCTCGGTCGCAGTCCAGAGCCTGGCGGCGTGGTCCCACGCCTGCAGAATGTTGGGTAGCGCGTCCTCGACCTTCCTGAGGGCCTCGCCTGTGCCGGCCTTCTGCATCTCCGGCTTCTCGGCCATCAAAAGCCCGGCGAAGTGTCGTGCGTGCCTCTCGCGCAGATCGTCCAGCCTGCCGGTCTGCGCTTCCAGCTTGGCTGCGGCGTATGCGTGGATTATGGGGTGCATGCCGAACCTGCCCTGCGAGGGGCACTGGAGCAGGGACTTGTCGAGGAGCCTGCGGAGGAGGGGCAACCCGCTGCCGGTGACCTTCGAGGCCGCCTCCGCGTCGAACTCGCCTGCGAAGATCGACAGGCCCGACAGGGCCTCCCTCTCACGCTCGTCGAGGAGGGACCAGGAGTACTCGAACACGGCCTCCAGGCCGCGATGCCTGCCCGGCATGTCCAGCGGGGCCGAGTCGAGCAGCTCGAAGTTGCGCCTGAGCTGCTTCTCGATTTCGCAGGGCTGAACCATGCGGACCCATGACGAGGCCAGCTCTATGCCCAGAGGGCTGCCGTCGAGGATCTTGCAGATCGAGGCGATCGCCCGACGGTCGTCCTTTCCCGGCCGATAGCCCGGTGCCGCCCTGTCGGCAGAAGCGAGGAAGAGGCCGGAGGCGTCGCGCTCCTCGAGGTCTGCTCCGTCGGGTGCGGGAAGATCCATGCCCTGCAGCTCGTAAACGCGCTCCTCGCGGAGGTTGAGGCGGTGGCGCGAGGTGACCATGAATTTCAAGCCAGGAGACCCTGCAAGCAGCCGCGAAAGAATCGGCGAGTCGTTCGAGAGGTGTTCGAAGTTGTCGGCAATGACAAGCACCTCGCGGTCGGACAGGAAGGCTGCAAGCTGCTCCTCCTCCGGCACCGGCCCCGAGAAGCGGAACGACATCGTCGAGGCGATTGCGGCAGGAATCATGTCGGCGGAGGGGATGTCCTCCAGCATGGCGAAGAATGCCCCATGGCGGAATCCCGTGATCATCCGGGCGGCGGCCTGCAGCGCCAGCCTGCTCTTCCCTGTTCCACCCGGAGCCAGGATGGTGAGCAGCCTGCAGTCCGGACTCTCCAGCAGCGCGCACACCTCGTCCAGCTCCCTGGCGCGCCCATGGAACGGCGTTGGCTGCACCGGAAGGTTCTGCGGTCTGCTGGAAACCGTTCGCAGAGCTGGAAATACGCCGGACAGCGACGGGTGAGCGAGCAAATGGATCTGCTGTGGCTCCATTAGATCGCGTAGAACGTGCACTCCGGCGTCGGTGAGGGCCGCGCCCTCGGGCAGGAGCTCGGAACCCGCTGCCGCATCGTTCACGAGCACCTGCCCGCCCCAGGCAGCGGACAGCATCCTGGCCGCCCCGTTCAGAGCCGGGCCGAAGTAGTCCCCGTCGCGCTCCTCGGCACCCCCGGCGAAGACGCACATCCTCACCCGGAGACCTTCGACATCCGACCAGTCGGCTTCCTGCATGGCGGCCTGGGCGACGATCGCGCACTCCAGGGCACGTCCGTTCTCGAAGACCGCAATCATTCCGTCACCCGTGTGCTTGAGCAGCCTGCCCCCGGCCTCCTCCACGGCCTTCTGGAGGATGCTGTCGTGCCTCGCGAGCGCGGTGGACATGGAGTCCCTGTGTTTCTCCCACTTCGCGGTCGAACCTTCGATGTCGGTGAAAAGGAAGGTGGGCACTCTCATCCTCCCGGTGCGCGAACAGATTCCCCGATTATATTGCGCATGACGACGGGGCGGCCTCATCACAGGACAGCATCGAACGAGCCGTTGACTGAACCTGCAGCGGCCTGCATCAAGCTCTCCAGAAACGATCTCATTGCTCGGTCGAAGCGGCTGCCGCGGAGATAGCCTGACTTTGACTGTGCAACCGAGCAGTCCTCCTATCCTTGCTCCAGGAAAGTCCATACCGCCGTGCGTGACCCGGGGTACAGCCACATAGTCCAGTTGCTTATAGTCTCCGTACACAGCCCTTCGGTTTCCGAGAGGAGGGACATGAGAACCCCCGCAGCAGTCATCCTCGCGCTCGCAGCGGCCCTGTCAGCGGCCACCATCGAGGCGACCTTCGATTCCCCCGCCACCGCCATCACAGGGCTTGCCTTCGGTGAGGGCCACCTCTGGGCGCTGGACTGGGCAACGAGCACCGTGTTCATGATGGACCCCGCAACTGGGGCGGTACAGGGCAGCGTCGCGGTCTCCTACATCCCGCCTGCGTACGAGTGCTTCGGCCTGGCCATGACCGGCGACACGCTGTACGTGTCGTGGCTGAAGTACGGCGGCCCCGACTCGTACTACGTGAGGTACGACGCCTACACGGGCGAAAATCTTGGTGTCGTCTCGCTCTGTTGAGGGCAGGGCATCCCTTCGGCGAAGGGATTGGCCTGCGACCAGGGGAACCTCTACATAGCCAGCCAGCCCGGCCTCTACTGCGACGTGCTGCCCGCTGGTGCCGACAGCCTCGAGGATTTCGTGCCGGCCATGCCGAATGCGGTGCTCGCGTACGACATCGCATACGACGGGGGCGACATCTGGGTGGCGTGCGACAACGACGGCAGCTCGATCATGTGCTTCGACACATCGGGAATCCTCGTGAACGCTATCGAGCGCTCGCTGGTGCCTGACGCGGAGGGCCTGACGGTGGACCCGGAGGGATACCTCTGGGCCAGCGACAACGAGAACGGGCTCATATACAAGATCGATCCCGACGGAATGAGCCTGGAGCCGTGCACCTGGGGTGCTCTGAAACTGCCCGGCTGGTAAGCAACAAAGACATCACCCTGCGCCTGTCGGAGGGTTGCTGGAGGGAACAGGAGGTAGCGGAATGACGCGCGACGAGATCCTCGAGTTCGTGAAGAAGGCCAGTACATCCTTCATGGCCACTGTGGAGAACGGCGAGCCGCGCGTGAGGGGCATGGACACGCCGCTGGTGGACGAGAACGGGCTGACCTTCTGTACGGGCACGACGAAGGATGTGTGCAGGCAGCTGCTGGATGATCCGGCGGTCGAGCTGTGCTACTTCATCCAGGAGGAGGGGAGGCAGCTCAGGATCCGCGGCAGGATGGAGAAGCTGGACGACGAGGCCGTGAAGAGGCACATCGTCGAGACCGTATTCACCTTCCTCAAGCCCGTGGTCGAGAAGCTGGGATGGGAAGCCCTGACTGTATTCCGCCTCTCGAAAGGCACCGCCTTCCTGTGGGAGGCACGGAACGTTGCCAGTGCGGGCACCCAGAGCTTCGAGTTCTGAGCTGCTTTACATTTCGGACATTTCGGGGTCAGGGCAAAGTATGTAAAGTAGAATCTTGTTAAATCATGTAGTGCATGGGGATAGGCCTGATTTTCGCCGACCGGCTCCGTGGAGGCTAGCAGCACCTGCAGGGGATGTGAAAACAGGCGCTAAATAGAATAGTATTAAGCAGATGACCATTTCTACTTTACATACTTTGCCCTGGCCCCGATTTGTAAAGTAACGGGGGCAGGCTAGTCGTCGAACCAGAGGGGAACGTCCTCGATCGCGCCGTTGATCGAGACTGCAGCCTCGCTTATCCAGCCCGGGGCCGTGCCGGGGTGAGGGCCGCCCACCGGGTCGATCTTGTACCAGCCGGGGATGCGGCAGGTGATTGCGGCTGCAGAACAGCCCGGCATGGTATCGACGACTTCGGAAGTGGAGTCCGGCTCGAGGTACACGGGCACCGGCTCGAAGGTCATCGCGTACGTGTATCCCGCCGAAGGCCCCCAGACTGTCTCGAGCAGGGCGGGGTCGCCCGAGGTTATCGTGTATGCGCCACCCGGCGGCACCCAGCGGTACCTGAAGCTGCCGGAGTTCCCCGCCTGCGCCACACCCGGATCGAATCCCAGCCAGCCGTCGGCCGTGGTCGCGAAGATCTCCAGGCTCTCGCCGGCAGGAATGGAGGACCATCGGGAGGAGGCGCTGTCGGGCCTCTCGTAGATGTCCAGCGGGCTGTTTGCGACGATGACGATCGTGCCGTAGTAAGGGTTG
>CAZMTK010000032.1:0-9431 GCA_964569245.1 uncultured bacterium
TCAGGCAAGAGCCTCTGCTACTTCATCCCCATCGTTGATTCCATCCTGAAGAATCCGGAGGCTGGCAGGGGGAAGATCAAGGCAATCGTCGTCTACCCGATGAATGCCCTTGCCAACTCCCAGATGATTGCGCTTGAGAGCTTCCTTCACGCGAACTATCCCGGGAAGAAAGGCCCTGTAACCTTTAAGAGGTACACCGGGCAGGAGACTGACGAAGAGAAGCGTGCGATAGTCGCCGATCCCCCAGACATCCTCCTCACGAACTACGTGATGCTCGAGCTCATCCTGACCCGTCCCAAGGAGCACCAGCTCATCTCTGCTGCAGCAGGCAGCCTGAGATTCCTCGTGTTCGATGAGCTTCATACCTACCGGGGAAGGCAGGGAGCCGATGTAGCACTGCTGATTCGGAGGGCTCGCGACTACTTCGACTGCCCCAATGTCCAGATTGTCGGCACTTCGGCTACCTTGGCCGGTTCGGGTACGCTGCGGGAGCAGCAGGAGACGGTTGCCAGGCTCACGGAGACGATCTTCGGAACACCAGTGAGTCCTGACAATGTGATCGGGGAGACACTACAGAGGGTGACAGAAGACGCTGACATCGAAAGTACGGAGTTCTCGGCAGCACTAGGGAAAAAGCTCGCGAACGGCATCGACCTCCCCATCGATCTGCAGGCATTTGCCCACGACCCTCTCGCGATCTGGCTGGAAAGCACATTTGGGGTATCACGCTCAAGGGACGGGAGGCTGGTTCGTGCGGTTCCCATCCCGATAAAGGGAGACCATGGTGCAGCGAAGAAGCTCGCCAGCCTGAGCGGATTAGATGAGGATCGCTGTGCCAGGATCATCCGGGATGCTCTGTACTACGGCAACCAGAAGGTCAAAGTCGGCAGCCCCGAGCACCCCGCCTTCGTGTTCAAGCTGCATCAGTTCATCAGCCCCAGTGGTACAGTCTTCGCTTCTCTCGAATCTGAGGATGTCCGGGACGTAACCCTCCATGGCCACTACTACTCGCCTGACGATACCAGCAAGGTGCTGTTCCCATTGGCTTTTTGCCGGGAATGCGGTCAGGAGTACTACTGCGTTCGGCTGAAAACTACGGATTCGGACACAAGGGTATTCCCACGCGAGATTATCGACCGAAGCTCCACAGCAGAGGATGGAGTAGCAGGCTACCTCTTCCTTGATTCCGAGGAACCCTGGCCCGAGGACCCACAAGAAGCACTGAAGAAGATCCCTGAAGAGTGGCTGAAGGAAGACTCGAAGGGGCGCATTTTCCTTCCTCGTGAACGGCAGAACTGGGCTCCAAGAGCCATCAGGCTTGCACCCGACGGGCGTGTGGAAAGCTCGGGGCTCATGGTAGCCTTCATGGAAGTTCCCCTGCGCTTCTGCCCAAAGTGCGGAGTCACATACAGCTCAGGCCGCAGATCAGACTACGACAGGCTTACCTCACTGGGAACCGAAGGCCGAAGCACTGCCACAACGATCCTCAGCATCTACACGATTCTGAAGCTGATGGAACACAAAGAGCTGGAGGAGGAGGCCCGGAAGCTCCTGAGCTTCAGCGATAATCGGCAGGATGCCTCCCTGCAGGCCGGGCACTTCAACGACTTCGTCCAGACAGGCTTTCTTCGGGCTTCTCTCTACGCAGCAGTGAAGAGGGCCGGGGATGAAGGGCTTCAGTTCGATTCCCTGGCGAAGGAAGTCGTCCTTTGCATGGACCTGGAGCCAGCCGACTATTGCCAGAACCCGGAAGCAGTCTCCACGGCGCTTGAAGAGGCGCAGAGCGCCTTGCGCGAAGTGATCGAGCACAGGGTATACCGTGATCTGGAGCGAGGGTGGCGAATCAACTCCCCCAACCTCGAACAGTGCGGGCTGCTCAGAATCGAATACAAACACCTGGATGAGGTCTGCAGGAACGAGAACTACTGGAAGACCGCGTCCGAGACGCTGGCTGCAGCGTCTCCTGAGCTTCGGAAAGAGGTCTGCACCGTACTCCTGGACCACGCCCGTCGTGAGCTTGCCATCTCAGCCGACTGTCTTGATCGAGAAAAACTGGGGCGGATCCGCAGCAGGAGTCTTCAGTACCTTGTCGACCCCTGGGTGATTGACGAGGATGAGAGGCTCGACCAGAGTGCCGCAAGAATCCTCCTTCCACGAGCCGGCTCGAAAGAGAAGAGCGCCGAGAGGGCCGTTTTCCTCTCCAGCAGGGGGAACTTCGGGAAGTACCTTAGCTCTGCGCTGGGGCCGCTCGACAGCAGGCAGAAGGAAGCCATCATTTCCGACCTCGTGCGAATCCTCAAGACACACGGTGACATCCTGCAGGAGGTTCGATACAGCGCGAAGGAAGTAGGCTATCGAGTCAAAGCTGCAGCGATGGTGTGGCGGGCGGGTGATGGGACAGAGTCGTATTTCGACCCGGTGAGAACGCCCAGGAAGTCTTCAGCCGACAGGTCTCCCAACGCGTTCTTCAAGCTCTACTACATGGAGACCGCGAGGCTGACATCCGACCTGGAGGCACGGGAGCATACGGCTCAGGTGCCGCAGGAATTGCGGGAAGAGCGCGAGAAGAGGTTCAGAGAAGCCGATCTCAAAGTGATGTACTGCTCTCCCACCATGGAACTGGGAGTGGATATAGCCCAGCTCAACCTCGTGAACATGAGGAACGTCCCTCCCACCCCCGCAAACTACGCTCAGAGGGGCGGGCGTGCCGGCAGGAGCGGCGATCCAGCCTTCATCTACACCTACTGCGGCAAGGGCAGTCCGCACGACCAGTACTTCTTCAATCATCCTGACCAGATGGTTGCAGGGGCTGTGAAGCCTCCCCGTGTGGACCTGGCCAACGAGGAGCTGGTCAGGGCTCATGTCCATGCGATCTGGCTCAAGGAGACGGGCATATCGCTAGGTGAATCACTTACCTCGATCCTCGACCTTACCGACACCGACAACCCGAGGCTGCTCGATTCAGTAAAAGAGGCGATCAACGACCCTGCAGCATCGAATAGGGCTATGACCAGGGCTTCCCGGTTCCTCGGCACCCTCATGCCCTACATCGAGCGAGCCTGGTGGTTTTCGGACGACTGGCTGAAGCTGGAGATCGAGCACGCCTCCTCGCAGTTCGAACAGGCCCTGACGAGGTGGAAGGACCTGTACCGTGCAGCGCTGAGCCAGATAAGGATACAGAACGACATCGTCATCGATCACTCCCGATCCCACAGGGACCACGAGAAGGCCGAGCGGTTGAGGGCTGAGGCCGTCAGGCAGAGAGACCTGCTGACCAACGAATCGGATACCCGCGAAGGGGATTTCAGCAGCTACCGCTACTTCGCAAGCGAGGGATTCCTGCCAGGCTACAACTTCCCACGCCTTCCGCTTTCCGCCTACATCCCGGGAAGAAAGTCATACCGACGGCAATCGCAGGATGACTACCTCTCCCGTCCCCGCTTCCTAGCGATAACCGAGTTCGGGCCCAGGGCGGTCATCTATCACGAGGGCTCGAAGTACATCGTCGAGCGCGTGAGCTTCATTGCGGGAGAAACGGGGTTGGACAAGACCTCGGCCAAGATATGCCCGAGTTGCGGATTCCATCATCCTGCGCCTAGTGGAACCGGGGCTGACCTGTGCGAACACTGCGGCGAACCTCTTACGGAGGTTCTGAACAACCTCATCAGGCTGAGGAACGTGGTCACGCGCCGCAGGGAGAACATCAATGCCGACGAGGAAGACCGCATAAGGATGGGCTACGATATCCGGACCTCTTTCCGCTTCTTCACGCGGCACGGCAGGCAGTCGTTCCAGAGGGCTGAGCTCAAGGAGGGGGATGCCCTTCTGGCCAACATAACCTACGGCCAGTCTGCGCAGCTCATCCGCATCAACATGGGTTGGAAGAAGAGGCAGGAAACAGGCTACGGCTACGGCTTCGACATCAACAGCGAGACCGGCCAGTGGGTGAAGAGCCGTGAAGAGGACGAGATCGAGGAGGAGCCCGAGAGGGGCAGGACTACGCGGGTGGTCCCTTATGTCGAGGACACGCGGAACTGCATGGTTTTCTCCCCACGCATCGAACTGACTACCGGCCAGCTCCTCTCGCTCCAGAGTGCTTTGAAGAGCGCGATGCAGGTTGTGTTTCAGCTTGAGGACGGCGAGCTGGATGCCGAACCCCTGCCCATGAAGACAGCCCCCCGCAGCATACTGTTCTACGAATCCGGGGAGGGGGGTGCGGGTGCTTTGATAAGGCTTCTTGAAGAAGCCGGGGCATTCGGCAGGGTCTGCAAAGAGGCCCTGTCCATTTGCCACTTCGACCCCGAAACCGGGAAGGACCTGGAAAGGGCTCCAGGGGCGGATGAGAGGTGCGGCAAGGCCTGCTACTCCTGCCTCCTGAGCTACCGCAACCAGAAGGATCATGAACTGCTTGACCGTCACTCGATCAAGGGTGTTTTGGAGAGGTTCGGGAGGGCAGACCTGGTAGTCTCCCCCTCGGCGGTTGACCCTGACGAGCATTTCCAGCGCCTGATGAGACTCTGCCAGTCCGACCTCGAACGGCAGTTCATTCAGTTTCTGAGAGACAACCTCCTGCGCCTTCCATCCGATGCCCAGCTCCTCCTGGAAGAACAGCAGACGCGGCCTGACTTCAGCTACACCGACAAGTACACCCACGTTTATGTGGATGGACCTGATCATGATACTCCGCACCAGAGGCAGAGGGACGCTGAGGTCGACACTCGCCTCGCAGATGCGGGGTTCACGGTGATCCGTTTCCGATACGATTCAGACTGGAAGGCCATTGCTACCAGGCACAGGAGTGTTTTCGGAGAGATGAAGTGAGTTTCGCCCCTGGAGCCCTCGTAAGAGCGCGGGGAAGAGAATGGGTGGTTCTGCCCGAGTCCGCCCCCGATTTCCTCATCCTGAGGCCCCTGGGGGGCACGGACGAGGAACAGGCGGGCATCTACCTCCCTCTGGAGCAGGTCGAGCCGGCCACCTTCCCCCTGCCTGCCCCCGGAATCCCCGGTGACTATCGCTCCTGTAGGCTCCTCAGAGATGCTGTGAGGCTGGGCTTCAGGAACAGTGCGGGCCCATTCCGTTCTTTTGGGCGTATTGCTGTCGAGCCTCGGCCATACCAGCTTGTTCCCCTGCTCATGTCCCTCAGGCTCGATCCGATACGGATGCTCATAGCCGACGACGTGGGTGTGGGGAAGACCATAGAAGCCTGCCTTATCGTAAGGGAGTTGCTGGACAGGGGGGAGATCAGGAGGTTCACGGTTCTGGCACCCGCTCACCTATCGGAGCAGTGGCAGAAGGAACTGAACGACAAGTTCCATCTCGATGCCGAGCTGGTTCTTCCTGGAACCGTGAGATCGCTCGAATCCTCCTGCGCAACCCATGAGTCGGTCTTCGAGAAGTACCCCTACACAGTCGTCTCGATGGACTACATCAAGTCAGACAGGCACCGGGCTGAATTCCAGCGGGCATGCCCCGAGATGGTGATTGTGGACGAAGCTCATGGGTGTGCCTTCGGGGCGATTAAGGGCAGCGGACGGCATCAGAGACACCAGCTCGTGACAGCCCTTTCGCGGGAGGCTGGAAGGCACCTGATCCTAGTGACGGCAACGCCTCACAGCGGAAACGAAGCTGCCTTCCGCTCGCTTCTCGGCTTCCTGAGGCCAGAGTTCAACGACCTTCCCGAAGAGCTTGCCGGACCACAGAACGAATCGCACCGGCGCGAGCTTTCGAGACACTTCATCCAGCGCACACGAGGCGATGTGATGAGCTACCTCAGCTCGCAAACCGCGTTCCCCACCCGGGAGGATTCCGAGCACTCGTACACTCTCGATACTGCCTACAGGTCGCTCTTCAACAAGGTTCTCAACTACGCTCGGGAATCGGTGACCGCAGGTTCAGGCGGGAAGCGCGAGAAGAGGGTGCGCTACTGGTCAGCCCTTGCCCTTCTCAGGTCGCTTGCTTCCAGTCCACGTGCCGCAGCAACCACCCTACGCAACAGGGCCAGTACAGTTGCAGCCGAGGACGTGGAGGAGGCTGACGAGCTTGGCCGCCGGGCTATTCTCGATTTGGAGCTGGAGCAGGGTGACGAGGCTTTTGACGTATCTCCGGGAGGAGAGATAGGCGACCTTTCCCACGAAAAGGCCGACTCACACGTGGAGAGGTTGCGCAGGTTCGCCCTGGAGGCATCGAAGCTGGAGGGCTCGCAGGACCTGAAGCTCCAGAAGGCAACCGAGCTGATTCAGAAGCTTCTGCATGATCGAAACAGCCCCATCGTCTTCTGTAGATTCATCGACACTGCGGAGTATCTGGCCGAGCATCTCAAGAAGGTCCTTCGCGGGGTGGCGGTGGATTGCATTACGGGGAGGCTGAGCCCTGAGGATCGCGAGCAGAGGATAGCCGAACTCTCTGAGTCCTTCCCGCGGGTACTGGTGTGCACCGACTGCATGAGCGAGGGGATCAACCTTCAAGACTCCTTCGACTCGATTCTGCACTATGACCTCTCCTGGAATCCCATGCGGCACGAGCAGAGGGCTGGGCGTGTGGACCGTTTCGGCCAGAAGCGCGACAAGGTGAAGGTCCTGACTTTCTACGGCAGGGACAACCCCATAGATGCAAAAGTGCTGGAGGTGCTCCTCAGGAAACACAACAGCATACGGAGCGCTCTGGGAATCTCCGTGCCGGTTCCGGCAAGAACCAACGAGGTCATAGAAGCTCTGGTGGACAGCTTGCTGAGTTCCCGGGGCGAGGGCGAGCAGATGATCCTCGGTGGGTTCGAGGAGTATCTGGCCACGCGCGGGGACGAACTATTCAAGGCTTGGGAGGAGGCTTCGAACAGGGAGAAGCGCTCCCGAACAATGTTCGCCCAGCTATCCATCCACCCCGAGGAGGTGGCGGCGGAGTACGGTGAAGCTCAGGCATCCTCCGGCTCCCAGCAGGATGCCAGAAGCTTCTTCAGAACGTCGCTGGAGGCCCACGGGGCTGTCATCACAGGTGATGACCCCATGAGCGTAACTCTGAGGAATGTGCCCCAGGCCTTGAAGGATTCTATGGCTTGTCCGGAAGACTTCAGGGCGACCTTCGACTTTCCCCCGCAGGAGGGTGTTCACTACCTGTCGCGCACCCACCCCTGGGTGGAGGGCCTGGCATCCTACGTGCTTGATTGTGCCCTCGATCCCCTGGCCAGATCGCTGGCGCGGCGGAGCGGGGTGATCCGGACTTCAGGGGTCGCCGTGCGGACGACCCTCCTGCTTCTGCGCTTCCGCTACCACATCGTCACAACCCGCCCTGAAGAGGAAAGTCGTCTCCTGGCCGAGGACTGCCATCTCATGGCGTTCGAGGGGGCACCGGAGAGCCCGAAGTGGCTGGAGACGGAGAAGGCCGAGTCAATCCTTGGCCTCCAACCCACAGCCAACATCTCCGAGGATGAGGCCACCCATTTCCTCGAACCCGTCATCAAGAGCCACAACCTGTTGACCAAGGCCATCGATGCCGAGGCCAGAGTGAAGGGCAATGCCCTGCTCAAGTCCCACTTGCGGGTGAGGGCGGCTGCCCGTTTGAAGGGTGTATCGGTCAGGATCGAGCATCAGCCTCCTGCCGACCTTCTGGGTGTGTTCATCTACCTCCCGGTGCCCAAGGGTAGCAGCACGTGAAGCATCAGGAGGTCTTCCAGACCATCAGGTCCGTCGGGGGCCTCATCACAACCGAGCTTCTGCAGAGGATCGCTGCAGGTGACGCCTCTTTGGAGGGGCTGAAGCCGGAGGACTACCATCTCTCGGGGCTGAAGCTGGGCGAGGCTACAAGCAGGGCATGGTATGCGCTTCAAGCAGCTTGGGGAAGGTATCTGGAAGCCAGAGAGAAGCTCGAACCGACCGATCTCGGGACTGGAGTGGCCAGGGACAGGTGGCTGCTCCCCTTGTTCTCGGAACTGGGGTTTGGACGACTCCAGCCTGCCAAGGAACTTGAAATCGAGGGGAAGAAGTATCCCATCTCCCATATGTGGGGTGCCTGTCCAATACACCTCGTAGGTCACGGGATCGGGCTCGACGAACGCACCCAGGGGGCAGCCGGGGCGGCTAGACAGAGTCCCCACAGCCTTGTTCAGGAGTATCTGAACCGCTCCTCTGCTCATCTGTGGGGTTTCGTATCCAACGGGCTGGTCCTTAGGCTCCTTCGGGACAACGCCAGCCTGACCCGGGTGGCCTTCATCGAGTTCGACCTCGAAGCGATGATGGAGCAGGAAGCCTACGCGGACTTCGTGCTGCTCTGGCTCATCTGCCATGAGTCCCGGGTGGCTGGGGAGCGCCCGGAGCTGTGCTGGCTGGAAAAGTGGTCCCACACTGCCCAACAGGAGGGTTCGCGTGCCCTCGATAGCCTCCGCAGGGGCGTGGAGGAAGCGATACGGAAGCTCGGTGAAGGATTCCTCGCCCACCCACGGAATGCTGCCCTGCACAAGAAACTCGCATCTGGGGAGCTGAAGGCTCAGGACTACTACCACCAGCTACTCCGCACAATCTACCGGATGCTCTTCCTGCTTGTAGCTGAGGCGAGAGGTCTGCTCTGCCCCCCTGGCACTACAGAGGAAGCTGCGGAGAGGTATCGGCGCTGGTACTCCATCACCCGTTTGCGCGACCTTTCGGAGAAGCGCAGGGGTGGGAAGCATCCTGATCTCTGGCAGGGACTGAGGCTGGTGTTCGACCTGCTGGGGACTTCGGGCAAGCCGGAACTCGGCATTCCCGCGCTGGGCAGCTACCTCTGGTCGAAGGGTGCAGTACCCGATCTCGAAACGGCGGAGATAGCCAACAGCTACCTTCTGGCCGCGATCAGGTCGCTTACCCAGGTACGCGTGGAAGAGCGCACTTCGAGGGTTGATTTCCGGAACCTCGGTGCGGAGGAGCTGGGCAGCATCTACGAGGCCCTGCTGGAGCTGCACCCAGACTTCACTCCGGGATTTGGCGGCTTCAAGCTTGATACGGCCTCGGGCAATGAGCGGAAGACCACCGGCAGTTACTACACCCCAAGCTCGCTGATCAACGAGCTGCTCGACTCGGCCCTGATGCCGGTGATGGACAGGGCCGAGAAGGAGGGCCGGCGCGAGGGAGGTGCCAAAGGGGCCGAGAAAGCCCTTCTCAACCTCAGGGTCTGCGACCCGGCTTGCGGTTCTGGGCACTTCCTCATCGCGGCTGCTCACAGGATGGCGAAGAGGCTTGCCGCAGTCAGGACGGGCGAGGAGGAGCCAACACCGGAGCCGTACAGAAAGGCCCTGCGTGATGTCATCAGCCACTGCATCTATGGTGTGGACCTCAACCCCATGGCGGTAGAGCTGTGCAAGGTCGGGATATGGCTGGAAGCCTTGGAGCCGGGGAAGCCGCTTTCCTTCCTCGATCATCACATCAAGTGTGGAAACAGCCTTATCGGGGCTACCCCGGAGCTGATCG
>CAZMTK010000033.1:0-8450 GCA_964569245.1 uncultured bacterium
TCACCACGTCCATACTGATACCTCAGCATGGACCGGGTCCAGGGGGGCAGGTCAACTTCCAGAAGACTCCCGCATGAATGCGTAATCCTGTTACGCAATGCTTCCCGAAGGATTGTACCAGTATTCGTATAGTCCCTATTAGTATCAAGCAGCGTCAACTTATCAGAATCCTTCTGCTTGCCTACTCTCTTCATATTCAGTCTGAACTTGATCCCATATCGTTCATCGACGCGTTTCATGAACCTATCGAAATACTCATCAAGAGGATCCAGAGTCCCACCCTCGTCGAAGCAGAGTGAGGCGACAAACTGCATTGCAGACATCGTCGTAAGCAATACAGGATAGCCCAGATTCTCACCCAGGCTCTCGAGCCGATCCACATTACCGTGATGATGCCAAAGGAATAGCCCCTCAAGGAGTTGCCTTATCTCTTCTGGTGATAGTTCAATTGGATCCATCGGACACTCCCTACTGATGATCCCGAAGACATAGACAGGAGAAGCCGAAAGCTATACTGAGAACACCTCCAGCACCTCGTCCCCGTAGTGGTTGATGACCTTGACGGCGATCTTGCCGGTCTCGGGTGAAGGAGTCCTGAGATTCGAGAGGTCTTCCATCAAGACCAGCATCATTCATTACCCGAATCCGTCTGCAGCCAGACTACATCGATTCCTGCGGGGGTTACCTCCACTACTCCCGAACTATCTCTAACCTTCCTGACCTTGTCCAGCAGAAAGCCAGCAGCCGCTTCGAGTTCAGCCATCCTCTTCGCCTGGCCTGCTGATGACATCGGCACGGAAAGCAGACCACTCAGAGCTGGTGGCATCACGATCTGCCCGGCGAACGAGCTCAGCCCTCTCCATGGATAGCCTTTTCTGGCTAGGGAATCGAGGGCCTGTGATAAGGTCGGAGAGGCATCCTTGCCTTCTAGGAGATCAAGCCTGGCGTACTCCAGGCTGGCAGCCTCCAGCAGGATCAGCCTGGCTTCCTCCTTCAGCGCCAGTTCCTCTCCTGATCTGATCGCAGCCTCCGCCGCTCTCGCCTTCTCGAAGAGCTGCTGCTCACAAGCGGAGAACACCCTTGAAGCGGTTTCGACCTGGTCCGCAGTCCAATCCGTGTCCTTCTCAACTGCTGCCGCTCGGATCGTTTCCAGATCCAGTATCTCTGAAGGAGACGCACCCTGGCAGCCGAAGAAGGCTCCATGTCCTGTCGCAGGGGAAGAGAAGAAGGCTATCCCGGCTTTCGGAGCCTCCCTGCCCTTCTCGGCCAGGTTCTCCAGCAGCTCATCGAGCAGAGGCTCTCCCCATGTCATGAATCTGGTCGAGTACGGATGCTCGTCGAACACAGCCGGCTTGAAGGTGACGGGATGGCTGTCGGGTCCGATTCGGAGCAGATAGGCGCCCTCGATGGAGGGGTGCCTGTCGAACATGCCTGAACACAGCGGGGACTCCGTCAGTGCCTTCTCCATCTGCTCGAGAGTTGCCGGCCCAGAAGTGCGTCGGATACCGGTAACTGAGTCGTCCACCCATGAGTCGAGATCGAAGGCATCGGTAGACTGCGACTCGAGCTGATTCCTGATGCTTTCTATCTCTCGGTCGAGGAGGCTCTGCCTCTCCTCTGCCCCCGTCATGGCGGCATTCTCGATCAACCGGGCTACTCGCTGGAGGATGGGCTGGAGAGGTCCTACTACCTGCTTGAACCACTCGATCCTGTCCGACAGGCGTTGATAGACCACCGACTCCACGGTCTCGTTGATGAAGTAGTTCCGGATCCAGACCTCGTCGTACACCTGCCCGATGCGGTCGATCCTGCCGATCCTCTGCTCGACCCGCATCGGATTCCAGCTCATGTCGTAGTTGATCAGGACACCGCAGGTCTGAAGGTTGAGGCCCTCGCTGGCCGACTCTGTGCAGAGCAGCACGTTGATGTGGTCGCCGGTCTTGAAATCCTTCTTGATCTGCTCCTTGCCGACCACCTGCCATGCAAGGCCGTTCCATACCTCGCCACCGCGTCCGCTGTAGCAGGCGACCTGGGAGCCGTACACTGAACGCAGCTTGTCCCGAAGGTAGTCCATGGTGTCGGTGTACTGGGTGAAGACCATAGCCTTGCTGCGCTTCCTGATAAGCTCGCGCAGATCCTCGAACAGCCTCTCCAGCTTCGAGTCGCCTGAGAGCCTGGTGAGCTGCCTCACGAAGTCCTCGACGTAGCGAAGCTCCTCGCGGGCCAGCTCCGGATCGGCCTCTGGATGCTCGTACTCGAGATCCTGAAGAAGATCATCCTGATCCTCGACATCATCGTCAGTATAGAGTTCCTCGATCCGAGCCACTCCCTGGAGGAACTTCACCCTTCTCTCCAGGCTCTTCCGAAGCGCATGGAAGGAGCTTGTCAGCCTCCGCCGGTACACAGTCATGATGAAGCCCTTGCCCACGCGCCTGGCTTCGTACTTCCTGTAGAAGTCAGCGATGTAGTCCTCTATGCGGTCGTAGAGACTGCGCTCGTCTTCAGGCCCTTCGTCTCTCAGCGTGACCCAGACCTGCTCTGGCTTCCTCGTGGGCACGCGCTCCTTGAGGATGCCTTTCTCGCGGTACTTGCGAAGGAGGTTCCTGGTGCTCCGCTTGATGGTGGAGTGCACCGGCGTATGCCGGGAGACGAACTCCTCCAGGCAAGCCCTGGCCTGGGTATCGAGCTGGGCAATGGTCGACTTCCGGCTGTGGGAGAACGGCAGTTCGCGGATCCTCTTCCAGTCCACGGGTCCGACCTTCTCCTGGGCCAGCTTCTCGAATGCGCTGTCCAGCTTGCCGCCGGCCTCGAGCTGATCACGCACCATGTCCAGGAGGAACTCCCAGTCGCGGGAGTCGAACGGGACTCTGAACTCCTCGAAGAACTTCGTGAAGTTCCGGTCCGATGCTCCCCACTTGCCGCCCAGCCTGATCACACGCAGGAGGTCCCAGACCTCTCTGGGATCGACCTGCATGGGTGTGGCGGTCAGCAGGTAAATGCATCTGGCCTTGTCCCTGATGCCCGGGCGATCGCCCGATCCGATGAGGAGCTCGAGCAGCCGATTCGGCCTGTACTGGTCGGCCAGGAAGTCCTTCCTGCGAGCATGGTGGGCCTCATCTACGATCAGGAGATCCCAGGGATCGGCAGCAGCTAGTTCAGCCTGCCTGTCGCGCCTGCGGGCGAGATGGCTCGATGCTATCAGGAATGGGAACGAGTTCCAGGCTCCACGGGAATAGGAGAAGTCATGGATCCTGCCCAAGACGTCCAGTACAACGCCGTTCTCATAGCGGGGAATGTTCAGGGCGAACTTCTCGTAGAGCTCCTCCTGCCACTGCTTCATGACCGAGCTGGGCACGAGAAGGAGTGCCCTCTTGATCCTTCCCGATATGATGAGCTGACGCAGGACCAGCCCTGCCTCGATGGTCTTCCCCAGACCGACCTCATCGCAGAGCATGTAGCTCCGTGGGAAGGTCTCCAGGAGTTCCGTTACCGTTACGACCTGGTGCGGCCAGGGATTGATCGTGCAGCTCTCCATCCCGAGTGAACCGGCAGATGAGAGATGCGGTGCTTCTTGGAGGAACCGGAACACGACACGGTCACGCTGGAGGATATCCTCCGAGGGCGGTTTGGGTTGAGGTACCGGTGTTCGCTCCAGCGGATCGTGCTCGGGAGGCTCGCCCGGGCAGATTCTCAGCAGCTTCTCCTTGACTGCACGTGGGACATCCATGGCGACCCAGTCGACATTCCGCCCCTGCCATAGCTCCTCGAACCTGCTCTGGATACCTGCGATGTAGAGCTTGCCGCTGGACAGCTCCTCTCCATCCAGGATGCGTGGCCAGGACGTGTAGACAGTGAAGACCTCGTAGTTGCGCTGCCAGCCCCTGGCCGACTCGTTGCTGCTCCCTGTGAAGCCGAGCCTGTTGCCCTCGGCGTCGGTGAAGCAGCCCTCCTTCGGATGGTAGTATTCCAGGCTCTCATCAGCAGGCAGGGGCTGTCCGCTGCGATCAAGAGGAAGGACGACACGGATCTCGAGCAAGTCGTGGGCCACCATCCAGGACAGGGCCTCGAGACGCTCTTTGAGGACTCCTTCCTCCGGCAGCTCCAGGGCTCGTTCCATCCTGTCGCTGACCGCCTGCTCCAGCCTTATGCTCCCGTCTCCGATGGCTCTCACGTCCTCGGGAGAAAGCTGTGCCCCACACAGGAGGCGCATCTTCCCACCGTTCCTGATGAAGCGGGAGACACCGGCAGCAGCGATAGCTAGAGCAGAGCTTGAGAAGAACCCGGAGCTACGATCGTACCGGACGCTTCGCTCCAGGGCTGGGATGTAGAAATCGTGCAGGCGGTCGTCGCTCGCACCGTACTGGATGCGGAAGGGAAAGCTAGGAAGGGACATATCCTGTTCTCTCGAAGTCTGCTCTACCTCTAAACAAGTCGAATGATCCCCAGCAAGCCTTCATGAGATCCCTGCCTTTCGGAGGGAAGCCAGCCTGGATCACCTTCCTTCCCTTGGCATCCAGAAACTCGACCGCCGGGACAAGGTCGGCATCGAGGGATACTAGCACAGCGATCTCGTAAGCACCCTCCCAGGCCAGTCGGATCATGTCGGTGGCTATTGCTGTATCTACACCCTTCTCGGTCTTGCCATGGATCAGACTCGAACATGTCGGGCAGGTCGGGATGACGTATCCGTTGCATGTCGGGCAATGGAGTCGAGACCTGGGCTTCCGGGCTCTACACTGCACCTGTATGCCCGACTGCCGGTTCAGCCAGTTTTCCACCCAGTTTCTGAACTTCAAACCCTCCGGATTGTTGTCGCTGGAACAGTAGACGATCGTGCCCTCGTATGAGAAAAGATCAACACCAGCCACCGCCGCTGCCTCGCGTGCAATCCACATTGGGAGCTTCAGCCAGTCGATCGGGAACCGGCTGTCTGCTACGCCCGACTCCTCCGAAACCCTCTCGTTCATCGTGAGCTGCAGGTTCCAGTAGTCTATGAAGACTCGAATTCTGGGGCGGGAAGGTTCTGATGCAGAGCAAGATATGTCAGCAGGCACGCTGTTCACCTCCCGATACGACTACCGGTAATGCAGGGCAGGAAAAGATACGGGGGGCACCATAAGGTACCCCCCGGGGCTCTAACTGCTGCAGCCGATACTGCAATCGAGGCAGGCGCACTGCAGCGGGCTTCAACACTGGAATAGTAGAAGCGGAGCAAGTAGTTGTCAAGGCTCCCGGAGTCCCTCTCACTCTTGATCGTCATCCACCCCTTCCTCCATGTCATCACCGGGCTCAGCCACCTGGAGCCCGCTCATCGAGAGCTGCTCGCCGTCCAGCGAGGGCAGTTCCTCGGAAGGCACCTCCAGCTCGTCGAAGAAGGCCAGGCGCATCGCCTCGAGCACGTCGGCCTCGGGACGAACGAAACCCTTCCCCGACCTTATGCGGGGGATGGCGTAGAGCATCGCTTGGATGAGCTCCTTGAAGCTGTTCTCGCCGATCAGTCCGGTCCGGTTCAGGAAGGCCAGGCAGGAGGGGGCGCCTTCCTCGTGGTAGAGCAGCATCGCTGTGTGGGCGGCATCGAGAGCCGACTCGAAGACCTTGTTGTCGGGATCGACCGATCCCCGCTTCCGGCGAGCCCAGGGCTCGGCAAGGACCACCGAGCTGGCCTTCTTCTTCGCTATGCCTCGCTGGGCGATGACTTCGCGGTCGAGGTCGAGGCCGAGGGCTATGGCGAGCTTCCTGGCCTCGTCAGCGGGAAACTCCACGGCCTTGAAAGCATCCCAGGCCATCAGATACCAGTCCGTCGCCGGGTCGAACTGCACTGTCCTGCCCAGAAGCAGGCCCTGCTTCCGGAGGGCTACGACCTCCTCGCGGGCCAGGTCGAGGGCTTTCTCGGGGCGGAGGGGCTTCGACTGCCCTGTGCGCTCGTCCATCTCGCTCGTCATGACGGGCCAGTGGCTGGAGAGTATCGAGAGGGTTGGTCCGAAGGTGGAGATGTAGAGGTCGACTCCGGTGATGCCCTGCTTCTGGAACTCCTCGGCCTTGGCCCTTGCAGTCCTCCGGACCTCGCCCTTGATGTCGTCCCACCAGACGGTCTCGGACGAGGGCTTCCGCTTCCGGCAGGTCAGCAGGATCGTGCTCTGGGCTGCGTTCTTCTTCGCCTGGTGGAGGGAATGCTCGCTCTCTGTATGGACCGGCCAGGAGGAGCGGATCTCGAAGCCGGCACCCAGCAGGGAGGTCGCCAGGGTGTCCCATGCCTCCACCTGCTTGTGGGTGAACATCACGGTCAGGACACCGTCGTCCCGGAGGACGCGGTGAAGCTCCCCGAAGCATTGGGCCATCTTCCGCTCATAGTCGGCCTTGGCGAGGTCCTTCTTTCCCCTGGTCAGGCCGGTGAATCTGGCCTGGTTCGCCACGGCTTCGTCGTCCTTGTTCGTCAGGTCGTCGCGGAACCACTCGGGGAAGACATCGCCGAGGGTGCGCTTCATCCAGACGTAAAAGAAATCCGAGCACTCAGCGTACATGACATTGTCGTAGTAGGGAGGATCGACGCAGACGAGTTCGACAGAGCCCGAGGGGACGTCGCGGAGGTCAGCAGCACTACCCTTGGAGACCTTCACCGGCAGAGGTTTCGTCTCGTCCTCGAAGAGACTGGCTTCTCCTTGGGCGAGAGAGGCGAGGCCGGAGTAGGCATCAAGGACCTGGTCTAGCCCCCATGGGAACAGGTTGGCTGCAGCATCGAACTCGCCGAAACTCCAGGTGAATGCGAAGTCGTGCCTCTTGAACACATGCTTGACGATCTGCCTGGTGGACTCCCATGTGGCGAGGATGCTGTTGTAGTCAGCAGCTTTGTCGAAGAGAACACTCAGATAGGTCGCCACAGCCCTCGCCCTCTCCTCGGGCAGCTCGGCGAAGAGGCGCTTCTTCGTCTCGGCCAGCTCCTCGACGTAGGTGCAGAGAGAAAGGAGCTGCCGGGGGGAGAACATGTCCCGCCAGTTCACGATCCCGTATCGACGAGGCTCGCTGGTCTTGTTGCCATCAGGTACGGGCGTGTTCGGTACGATCCCCTTGGCCTCCCAGCCTGGCAGCAGCCTGGCCAGTTCGGCTTCCGCAGCCTTCACCGCTTCGGTGTCCTCGGCTGTCGGTTCCCGGAACTCCAGTCCCCGGGTCTTCTTCACAGCAACCGCATAGAGCTGGGCACCCATGCGCCCGGCTTGTGCCTCGGCCTTGATGTAGTCGCCATCGACGGGCTGTTCATGCGCCCAGGAGGAGATGGCGTCTCCACCCTTGATTGTCCCTCTCTCGGGGTTGGCCCTTGCACAGGCTTCCTTCCCTCTGACGATCTCGAAGCGGGCTTCGGGGAGGTTCTCGTCGAAGTGAGGAACCACCGCCACCGGGTCGCTGCCTGTCTGCAGCCACCAGTTGGGTGAGAGAGGGATGGGCTTGCCCGTATAGGGGCACCTTACCGTCCTGGCCCAGAGGAAAGCTGCCCCGACAGCTTCGGGATAGTCATGCTTCAGATCCGGAAAGAAAGGCTGCAGCCTATTCTGAACGCGCTCAACAAGCTCGTTCCCGTATTTCTTGATGTCCTCCTCCAATGACTTGCCGAATCGGAATGGGTAGTCGATGGTGGCTTTCAGGATCACTGATGCCACCGGATTCAGTTCGTTGGCAATCGTGCCGAAGCCGTATCTGAGAGCCTCGAAGGGGATGCTCCCTCCACCTGCAAAAGAGTCGAGCACGGAGACGTCCTGCTTACCCCAGGCGAAGCGTATCAAGGTTTCCAGTTCCTTCAGAAGATCAGGCTTGGGGCTGACTGTATAGGCTCGCGGTGAGTCATAAGGGTTAGGGATGAACTTGCCCTCGGCCCGCGCACGAACAAGCATGGCCCGTCCCTTCACAGGATCGCCCAGGATGCCGCAGGCTCTCAGGAACCACTTGTGGTAGGCTTCCTCGGTGGGGAACTGCTTCCGCAGATCATCCGGCCAGTCGGCGCTCCAGGAGGGCAGCAGGCTGGCAAGGATGGCGGCACGACAGACGAGAAGCGGGCGACGGGCCCACCAGACGTGGAGTCTGGTCGTAGGTGGGAACGTATTCTTCCCCATGCTCTTCTCGCGGGTCTGCTCTGCACTGAGCTCTGCTACGGGCAGCCAGTCCTCGATCAGCACTCTCGGGCGCTTGTCCACGCTACTCCTCCGCAGCCAGCAGGCGGAAGGCGCGGCGCGCCCTGCTTGCATCAGGCCCCGTCGAGCACTTGCTGAACCAGTAGAAGACCTCTTCCGGCTCCATCGACCTCAACGCCTGCGAGACAGCCTCGAGCCTGACCGTCTTGTGGAGGGGCTTCACTGCGAAGAACAGCAGCCCGAGCCGCACCCCCGTCTCTTCATTCAGGAGGAACGGCTTCCTCCTCCTGGGCGTCAGATCGGCAGGAGAATGCCCAGAACGCTTGAGCG
>CAZMTK010000034.1:0-7906 GCA_964569245.1 uncultured bacterium
GGAGAACAGAGCGGGATTGACTCATAGGTTGGACCTATGAAATGGGGCAGGTCAGCACAGAGTGAGATCAATATCGCAATCAAGAACGACTCGCCCGAGAAGTACTTCGCTAAACTCGCCGAGCAGTGCGCCGGTGGCAAGAAGAAGTACGGTGGCATTACAGATATCGCTGAGATGAGGGCGAACTTAAGGATGAACTGCATTCCTGAGACGATGCTGGATGGTAAGATACCCGAATATGATGAGTTCCTGGATCAGCGCAGGAAGCTGATGGCTCAGAAGATCAAGACCTGGTTCGAAGCGCTCTAGTTTCATGGAGGCTCATTAGGCAGAGGGATCTGTCTGAGATTTGTTTCACCTGACTCGAGGAAGGACTGTGCTTGATTCCATCGATAGCGATTCCGAAATGTATACAGGAGACACGATGCGGATGAGATGCCTGCGATTATCGGAGGCTTCTTGATCTGATGGTGAGTGTTGTAGAACCAAGCAGACCCCCGGCTCCTACTCCGGGAATCCGTAGCAGGATGGAGCAGCAGAAACAACGTGATACCCAGCCCGAGATCAGGATACGATCGATCCTTCATAGAACGGGTTATCGATTCAGGGCTGACATCAGACCGGAGTCCTTTCTCAAGACGAGGGCAGACATCGTCTTCACGAGGGTCAAGCTGGCTGTGTTCATCGACGGCTGCTTCTGGCACTCCTGCCCAGTTCACAGGACTACTCCGAAGAGCAACACAGCCTGGTGGCTCGCCAAGCTCGAGGCCAATCGGAAGCGCGACAGGGCTGCCGATGAAGCACTGGGCAAGATGGGCTGGAAAGTAATGAGGATCTGGGAGCACGAGGATCCAGAGAAGGCTGCCAGGAGGATCGCCTCGGTGCTTGAGTGCCTGTATGCTCGCAGTAATGGGAGAGTTCCTGCTCAAAGAAGGCTCTCGAGGTGAAGGTTGCCTCTCTGTTCTCGGGTATCGGCGGCCTGGAGCTCGGCCTTAAAAGAGCTGGGCACGAGACCATCTTCTTCAACGAGATAGATCCTGCCGCTACCAGTGTGCTCGAGAAGCATTTCCCCGATACAGAGATCCATCCTGATATCACAACGCTGAAGGCTGTTCCAGTTGAAACCGAGCTCGTGACTGCCGGATTCCCCTGTCAGGATCTGTCGCAAGCCGGTCGAGTGAACGGTATCAACGGGAGCAAGTCAGGCCTCGTCGACCATATCTTCAGGCTATTGAAGAAACACAGGATCGACAACATCCTGATCGAGAACGTACCCTTTATGCTCCATCTGCATGGCGGAAGAGCCATCGAGTACATCGTCAGGCATCTGCAAGAACTCGGATATAACTGGGCTTATCGGACTATCGACACCAGAGCCTTCGGCCTGCCCCAGAGGCGAAAGCGCGTCTTCCTCCTCGCAAGCAGGATAGCAGAACCTTGGCATGTCTTGTTCTCAGATAATCGTGAACCCATCGAACCCAGCTACTCCAGGGAAAAGGCCTGTGGCTTCTACTGGACCGAAGGCAACACCGGTCTCGGCTGGGCGATTGATGCAGTCCCGACACTGAAGGGCGGGTCAGGGTTCGGTATTCCATCACCACCAGCCATCTGGATGCCGGATGGAACGATAGGGGTCCCTGACATCCGTGATGCAGAGCGTCTGCAGGGATTCCCAGCGAAATGGTCTACGCCCGCGGAAGAGGTTGCTTCACCGCGATTCCGATGGCGTCTGGTGGGGAATGCCGTCACGGTCGAGGTTGCGGAATGGCTCGGTACCCGCATCGCGAAGATGGATGGCAGCGGCCAGACGCGCACTAATACGGCAACAACCTGGAAGGGCACCGGCTGGCCATCGGCGGCATACGGCGAGCCCTGTGGTCATCGAACACCTGTGATCTCGTCCGAATGGCCAGTCTGCAGGAAGAGAGAGAATCTAGCCGCATTCCTGCGTTATCCCTTAGAGCCTTTGTCGTACAAGGCAGCGGAGGGATTCAGGACCCGATTGGCCAAGAGCAGACTCCACTATGAGAAAGACTTCATGAGAGACCTGGAGCGGCATTGTGATAGGATGAGGCGAGCCTCGAACCGCGGAGACCAGTAATGCCTAGAGAAGCACATTCGGTGAATTCGGGCTCGACCCCTGAGCAGGGCCAGCTGGTCGAAGTCCGTCGTCGCCAGTGGCTGGTCAGTGATGTGGCCGGGTCAGCCTTCTCCACCAAGCCACCCGCCTGCACGACTTCCCATCACTTCGTGTCCCTCGAGTCTATCGAGGAGGATGCGCTGGGCGAGCAGCTCCGGGTGATCTGGGAGATAGAGCCGGGTGCGAGAATCCTCTCGAGAGCAGGCCTACCGACCCCAACGGGGTTGGACGATCCCCAGAGGTTGGACGCCTTCCTGGATGCCGTGAGGTGGGGCGCCGCCACGAACGCCGAGATACAGAACCTGCAGTCGCCCTTCCGGAGCGCGATCTCGATCGAGGACTACCAACTCGATCCCCTTGTCAGAGCTCTGGACATGCCCAGGGTCAACCTGCTGATCGCCGATGACGTCGGTCTGGGCAAGACGATCGAGGCCGGCCTGGTCATCCGCGAACTGCTGTTGAGATACAGAGCCCGATCTGTGCTCGTCGTCTGCCCCGCCTCCCTGCAGACCAAGTGGCAGACCGAGATGCACGACAAGTTCGGACTGGACTTCCAGATAGTCGATTCGGACTTCCTGAGGGAGCTCAGGCGGGCACGAGGCATCAACGCCAATCCCTGGTCGTCATACCCATTCCTGATAACCTCCATGCAATGGCTCCGCAGCGAGCCGCCCATGAAGCTCATGCGTGACGTACTGCCGCCGATCCCGGGATACCCCAGGAGATTCGACATCCTCGTCATCGACGAGGCGCACAACATCGCCCCCTCGGGTTCGGGCCTCTACACGCAGGACAGCCAGCAGACGCAGGCGATCCGGATGATTGCTCCGCACTTCGAACACCGGCTGTTCCTCACCGCCACGCCCCACAACGGTTTCCGGGCCTCCTTCACGGCCATGCTCGAGATGCTGGACGACCAGCGGTTCGCCCGGGGCACCGAGATCAAACAGGAGAGCCTCTCACGAGTGATGGTCCGCCGCCTGAAGAGCCAGATCACCGACAAGGACGGCAGGCGCCTCTTCCCAGACAGGAAACTCAAGACGCTCGAGATCGACTACACCGACGAGGAGCGCAGGATCCACCGTCTTCTGGGCGAGTACACGCAGAAGCGTCTGGAGAGCACTCGCGATGCGCCGGGCAGGATGGCCACCCACTTCATCTGCATGCTCCTCAAGAAGAGGCTGTTCTCCTCTCCCGCCGCCTTCTGCACCACACTCGAGAAGCACATGCAGACGGTGTCCGGCCGCGGCGGGTCACCGAACCGCAGGCAACCCTTCGAAGAGCGCATACTGGAGCGCCTCGTGGAGCAGGCCGAGGACCTGGGCCAGCTCGACTCCAGCCATGAAGAGATTCAGGCCGAGGCCTTGGAGATCGCCTCCGGTTTCTTCCATCCGTTCGATAGTGGAGAACAGAGCCTGCTGAAGGAGCTGTCGGCCTGGGCCCAGAAGGCCCGGAACAAGCCCGATTCGAAAGCGGACGCACTCCTGGCCTGGCTCGGACACCACATCAAGCCACGGGGGAAATGGTCTGACGACAGAGTGGTGATCTTCACCGAGTACCTGACCACCCAGAAGTGGCTGCACAGCCTCCTGGCGACCAATGAGCTGGGCGATCCCACGCGCCTGATGACCATGTATGGCGGTATGGACACACAGACTCGGGACAGGATCAAGGCAGCCTTCCAGGCCGATCCGCGGATCTCGCCGGTGAGGATACTGATCGCAACCGATACCGCCTCAGAGGGGATAGACCTCCAGAACCACTGCAACAAGCTCATCCATGTAGAGATCCCTTGGAACCCCAACGTCATGGAACAGCGGAACGGCAGGATCGACAGGCACGGTCAGAGACAGCCCGAGGTCCTCATCTGGCACCCGGTGGCCAGGGGATACGCCGAATCGCCTGTCGCAGGAACGAGGCCGGGTGATCTCGAAGGCGACCTCGAGTTCCTGATGGTAGCCGCACGCAAGGTGGATGCTATCAGACACGACCTGGGCAGCGTGGGCAACGTGATAGCGCAGCAGGTCGAGGAGGCCATGCTCGGAAGGCGAAGTTCTCTCGATACCGGATCAGTGGAGGAGAAGGCTGCCATCCAGCGGAAGCACCTGATCCCCGAACAGAGGATCAGAGATCGCGTCGAGCGCCTCCATGCAAGGCTCTTCGAGACCAGGAAGAACCTGGGCCTGACCCCGGAGCGGGTACGCCGTGCGGTAGAGACCGCCCTGGACCTGGCCGACCAGCCTGAGCTGAAGCCGGTACGCGTCGACTGGGCTCCGGATGGTTCCGTGTTCGACCTCCCGCCACTCCGCGGGAGCTGGGCCGACTGCGAGAAGGGTCTGAACCATCCGTTCGATATAAACAGGCGTCGACCCATAACATTCGACCAGACCGTGGCTTCGGGCAGGGACGATGTGGTCCTGATCCATCTCGACCACCGGCTCGCCCAGATGTCCCTCCGCCTGTTGAGGGCCGAGCTGTGGGCGAACGACGACGTCAAGAAGATGCACAGGATCACAGCCGAGATGCTCGACGGCACAATGGATCCGGGTGGGCCTGTAATCGTCGTGTGGTCGCGCCTGCTGGTCATCGGGTCGCTCTCTCACAGGCTGCACGAAGAAGTAGTCTTCACCGGCGGCATCATCGAGGGGCGGAGGATCAGGAGGCTGAACCAGACAGAGCTGAGCGACCTGCTCGAACACAGGTCCGGTATCCCCGTCCCGGACAGTGCTGCCCGAAGGCTCGTCGATTCCTGGGCTGCCATCGAGGATGATCTGGTTGCAGCAGTTAAGGCGCGGAGTTCCGACAGGCTGAAGATCCTGCGTGGGACGTTGGAGCGCCGCAGAGACCAGGAGATAGCAGGCATCCGCGAGATCCTGGAGGAGCTGCAGCGGGCCATCGAGCACGAGATCGAGCAGCCCGACAGCGAGCAGCTCGCCCTCTGGAAAACACAGGACGAGATGGAGCTTGATCGCCACATGGGGAGGCTCAGGGCACGCCTCGCTTCCATTCCTTCGGAGATCGAGAAGGAGAGCAGGGTGATCGCGGATCGCTACTCCGATCCCCGAGAGTTGACCTTCCCGGTTGCGGCGGCCTTCCTCGTCCCGGAGTCGTACATCGGGGGTGCAGGATGAGCCGGCACAGCGACTGGTACAACCTCGTGCCGCAGTCGGGCCAGTTCGTCGCACTGCCGGTCCTGGACAGGGTATTCCCACAGGGGCTCGACAGGATGAGCCCGACCGCCAGGAAGAGGCTGGTCGGGGGATACGAGGAATGGTCCGAGGCAATGTCCGCATCAGCCCCGGCTCAGGCACTCCATGATGCCTGGATAGACCTCGTCCTCTCGGAAGGCCTCGATTACGACGATCGGATCCTCCTGCACGGCCCTCAGATCCCCGGAGCCCTCTCGGTTGCCGTGCCCGAGCACGGCGAGACGATAGCTCCGTCATTCCTGCTGGTAGATCCTACCGACGGTGACAGAACCGGGCGAACCAGGATGCCGATATCAGTCTGGTCCCCTGCACAGGAGCTGCTAGAGCCGCCCCGTGACAGGAAGTGGGTAGCGACGCCTGTCGATCGGATGACATTCCTCTGCCGGGCGACCGGCCATCGGCTCGGGCTCGTCACCAACGGCCGGGAATGGATCTGCGTTAACGCACCTGCGGGGAAGACCTCGGGGCATGCCATCTGGTCGGCCCGGTACTGGGCAGAGGAACCTGTCACGCTCGAGGCCTTCCACTCGCTCCTCGGTGCCAGGCGGTTCTTCGCCGTGCCCGAACCGGATACCCTCGAGGGCATGCTCGAGGAATCCATCGAGCACCAGAAGGAAGTCACCGACAAGCTGGGCGCCCAGGTGCTCAAGGCTGTCGAGGTGCTGGTCCACTCGCTCGACAGGGCCGATCGGGAGGCTGGTGGAAGGCTCCTGGCCGATGTCTCGCCGAAGGAACTCTACGAGGCCGTGGTCACCGTGATGATGCGCCTGGTGTTCCTGCTGTGCGCCGAAGAGCGTGACCTGCTACTGCTCGGTGACCCGGCCTACGATTCGAACTATGCCATATCCACCCTGGCTGCAAGGCTGAGGAGCGACGCCGACAGGATAGGCATCGAGGTGCTGGAGCGGAGGCACGACGCCTGGCCGCGCCTGCTCGCGACCATCAGGGCCGTCTTCGGCGGGATACAGCACGACAACCTGCGGATGCCTGCTCTCGGCGGCAGCCTGTTCGATCCCGACCGTTTCCCGTTCCTGGAAGGCAGGAAGCGGGATACTTCCTGGCTGGATACCCAGTGTGCTCCCCTCCCCGTCGACAACCGCACGGTGCTGCACATCCTCGAGTCGCTCCAGCTCCTGCAGGACAGGAAGCGGAAGGGCGAGGCTCAGAGGCTCTCCTTCAGGGCGCTGGATGTAGAGCAGGTTGGGCACGTCTACGAGGGCCTGCTGGAACACAAGGCCGTGAAGGTCGAGGAGCCCACGCTGGGGCTGATCGGCAAGCAGAACCTCGAGCCGGAGATACCCCTGTCGGAACTCGATGCTGCAGCCGATAGCGGCAGAGAAGCCCTCCTAGCGCTCCTATCGGAGAGAACCGGCAAGCCCGGGGCGTCGATCGAGAGAGCACTCGCAGCAGAGCCCGCCTCTCGAACTGCAGAGATCATCGACTGGGCATGCGGACACGACAGGGATCTCGCCGGGCGCATCATGCCGTACCACGCACTGCTCCGGGAGGACGAATGGGGCCACCCCATGGTGTTCCTCCCCGGGTCGTTCATGGTCACCGAGGGCCTCGAGCGTAGGAAGACCGGCACCCACTACACCCCCAGGATCTTCACCGAGGAGATGGTGCAGGAGACCCTCGAGCCCCTGGTCTACATCGGGCCTGCGGAGGGCAAGCCAAGAGCGGAATGGATCCTCCGGCCCCCTGCCGAGCTCCTGGATCTGAAGATCTGCGACATGGCCATGGGTTCGGCGGCCTTCCTCGTACAGGTCTGCAGATGGCTAGGGGACCGGCTGTGCGAGGCCTGGGCGGAGGCAGAGAACAAGGGCAAGGCGGTTCTCGACGACGGTTCGGTAGTGGACGATGCGCGCGGCCGAGACACCATCCCCGCCCGTTTGGACGAGCGCGAGGTGCATGCCCGGAGGCTGATCGCCGAGCGCTGCATCTACGGCGTCGACATCAATCCCATGGCAGTCGAGTTGGCCAAGATGTCGATATGGCTGGTCACGATGTCGAAGGGGCGGCCCTTCGGCTTCCTGGACCACAACCTGAAGTGCGGTGACAGCCTGCTCGGCGTCACCGGTATCGACCAGCTCCTCCACTTCCATCTCGATCCCGAGAAGGGGCGGGAGCTCCACCACTCGCTGTTCGACATCGGCTCTTTCGTGAAGCCAGCGATCGAAAGAGCTCTCGAAGCCAGACGCAGGCTCAGGCAGACACGGATCATCGACATCGAGGATGTCAGGGCCATCCAGGCTCTCCACGAACAGAGCCAGGAAGCGGTGAAGCCCATCGAGGCGATGGCAGACTTCCTGGTCGGTGTCGCCGTGGTCAACGCAGGGGCGAAGGGCGGAGGGCTAGACAAGGAACTTGTAAGGGCAGTGCATCTGATCATCCAGGATCTGGAGAACAGGCATGGGATTAGCCATTCGATAGCTGAGAGAGCCCAAGTCCTGCTGGATGAGGGTTGTCCGGAGCATCTGAAGCCCCGACACCCCTTCCACTGGGCGGTGGAGTTCCCCGAGGTGTTCCAGAGGGAAAATGCGGGATTCGATGCGAT
>CAZMTK010000035.1:0-6598 GCA_964569245.1 uncultured bacterium
CTCCGAGCGCCGCTATCTGGGCGGTAATGGTCGTGCCTACATTGTCTCCGAGGACCAGGTACACGGCTCCTTCCAGGGTAACCAGCCCTGCTCCCGCCAGGGTCATCGTGAGACCGACGGTGGCGCTGGAGCTCTGAAGGATGCAGGTCACCAGGGTGCCGGCCAGGATCCCCATGAAAGGGCTCCTGCTGAAGCCGCTGAAGAACTCCTTTACCGTACGGCTTTCACGGAGAGGGTCTATGCCGCTTTTCATGACGTTCATGCCCAGGAGCAGGAGGCCGAAGCCCAGTGCTACCCTTCCCCAGAAGCGCACGGAGGATCTGCTTGACACGAATGTTAGAAGGAATCCCACGGCGATGAGCGGGAATGCGTAGGTGTTGATGTTGAAGGCGATGATCTGTCCCGTGATCGTCGTGCCGATGTTGGCGCCGTAGATGACCCCCATCGCCTGGCGCAGCGTCATGAGCCCGGCGTTGAGGAAGCTCACGAGGATGACGGTGGTGGCGCTGGAGCTCTGGATGATCGCGGTCACTCCGGCGCCGGCCAGGAGTCCTATGACGCGCCTGTCGCTTATTCTCGCGAGGATGGACCTCATCCGGGTGCTTGCCACGTGCTGGAGACCGTCGGACATCATCTTCATGCCCATGAGGAACAGGGCCAGGCCGCCGATCGTCTCGAAGACCAGCTTCCTCAGATCAACGGCGACATGGATGAAGGAGATGCTCGCCGTCTCCAGGCCCGGATGAATCACCTGGGCCGTGACCTCCACGTTTCCCATGGTTCCCGGCATCTGCAGATATGCCGAAGCCTCGCCCCTGTCGTCGGTCAGGACGAGCATCCGGGTGACGCAGCATCTTGCGGTGTCGGTTTCCACGGCCGTGCTGGAGAAGCCCTCCGCGGGCATCAGACACCCTCCGGTGAAGGCGTGGAGCGAGAAGATCACCTGGACATTCTCGAGAGGCCTGCCGGAGGTCGAGTCGGTGACCGTCACGGTCATGGGTTCGCCGAGAAGCGAGTTCACTCGACCGGTCTGCCTGTCTCCGGAGATATCGATCCTCACTCCCGCCGCGGATGAAGCGACGGCTGTGGCGAGCAGTGCGAGAAGAACGCGCAATGTCCACCTCCAGGAGAATGGATAAGATAGCCCCGGGGGCGGCGGCATGCCAGCGGGGTTGTCCCGGAGGGGCGAGCAGTGCTAGTGTTCTAGGCATGAAGAGAGTCTGGAACGCGTTCTCCAACCTCCTGGAGAGCCTAAGGCCCAGGTCCTGGACGAAGAACCTCTTCGTCTTCGCAGGGGTGCTCTTCGGGAGGCAGTGGAGCCCGGGCGCCATCGGGATCACTTCACTGGGCGCTCTTGGATTCAGCCTTCTGGCCGGATCGGTCTACCTGATCAACGACATCGCCGATCGAAAGAGGGATTCGCAGCACCCTGAGAAGCGAAGCAGGCCGCTGGCATCGGGCAGGCTTTCGCCGGCGGCTGCGGGGCTTTCGGCCTTGGTGCTCGCGGCGGGAACGCTATCCGCCGCCTGGCTTCTTGCCCCGAGGTTCGCCCTGGTGTGCTCCGCGTACCTCGTGATGCAGGCGGCATACTCGCTGAGGCTGAAGCACATGGTCATTCTCGATTCGCTGGTGATCGCAATGGGCTTCGTGCTGCGGGCCCTCGCCGGGGTGGAGCTGGCGCAGGACGGCGGGTTCGCAGTGGAGATCTCTCCCTGGCTCCTCCTCTGCACGTTCTTTCTCGCGATCTTCCTCGCGTTCGCCAAGCGCAGGAGCGAGGTCGTCACGCTGGGAGAGGCGGCGGGTGATCACAGGGCGATACTCCGGGACTACTCTCCCCACCTCCTGGACGAGATGATCGGCATAGCCACGGCCGCGAGCCTCATGAGCTACGCCGTCTATACCGTCAGCGAGCGAACGGCCGAGATGGTCTCGCCCATGCTCTGGACGACCATCCCGTTCGTCGTGTTCGGCATCTTCAGGTACCTCTTCCTCGTCCATCGCAGAGGCCTGGGAGGGAGTCCCGACAGAATCCTGCTCTCCGACAGACCGCTCCTACTCAACATCGTGCTTTGGATCCTCTCGGTGATGGCCGTTCTGAGATGGTTCCCTGCGAAAGGCGGCTCTTGACCCTTCAGGACCGTGCCGAAGCCAAGATCAACCTCGGGCTCCGGATACTCGACAGACGTCCCGACGGCTACCATTCCATCCGAAGCGTGTTCCACACCGTATCTCTCCACGACAGCGTTTCGGTCACCTGCACTCCTGGATCGCGCCGTATCACAATTGACGTCTCGGGCCTGGAGATCCCGGGCGAGGTCTCCGGGAATCTCGCCTGCCGCGCAGCCGAGGAGTTCCTCGCCGAGTCCGGGCTCAGGCGCGACGTGCACATCACCATAGAGAAGCGGATACCCGTCGCGGCCGGACTCGGCGGCGGGAGCAGCGACGCGGCATGCGTTCTGAGGCTCCTGCGACGAGCAACCGGAGTGGATCCGGGCCTGGAGAGGGTCGCCCTCCGGATTGGCAGCGACGTGCCGTTCCTGCTCGGAGGAGGAGCCGCTCTGGTCGAGGGGCGGGGCGAGCTGATCCGCAGGATGGCCCCGGGCGACTTCTCGGCGGTATTGCTGAACCCCGGCATCAGGGTCTCGACCGCCGAGGCCTACGAGGCCTGGGACAGACGCTACGGCGGCTTGACAGCGCGCCAGGCGGGCTGCGATGATCGGTGTCCGGAACTTGCGTGGCATGAGGGTAGACCTTTTCCCGTAAGCCTCTGCAACGACTTCCTGCCTCTGCTCCTGGAGAGGCACCCGGCGGCGAAGGAGCTGCTGAGCCGGCTCGAGAACTCCTGCCCTGCGTGGGGGCTCTCGGGATCGGGTCCCAGCTTCTTCGGCCTGTTCAGGTCTGCTTCCGAGGCCGAGGCCTTCGGGCTCAGCGTGCCGAGGAGCTTCTCGCCGGTGGTCTGCAGGGCGACGGGCGGCGTTGGGGCGTCGTCAAACTGGTAAGACGCAGGACTTTGGATCCTGTTTTGGAGGTTCGAGTCCTCCCGCCCCAGCCAGACTCAACCAAACCAGGGAGAGGATATAGTAATGCCCATCGAGCTGACCGTTGAGAAGAGGGCGTCCAGGGGCTCTGCGGAGTCCCGCAGGATGCGGCGCGAAGGTCTCGTCCCTGCTGTCATCTACGGAAAAGGCGGCAAGGAGGAGGCTCTGGCGGTGAGAGAAGCCGCCTTCATGAAGACGATAGGCCGCTCGTCGCCGGGGATCGTCACGCTGAACGGCTTGGGAAAGCCGGTCTCCGTGCTGGTCAAGGAAGTCCAGTGGAACTTCCTGACCGACCGGCCGCTGCACGTGGACTTCTACCGCGTGGCTCTCGACCAGATGGTTTCGGTGAAGGTTCCGATACACCTGTCGGGCAATCCCAGGGGTGTCCTGTTCGGCGGCGTGCTCGACCAGCTGATGCACGACCTGCCTATAAGGGTCAGGGCTGCGGACATCCCGGCAGCGATCCAGGTGGATGTCACCTCCCTCGAAATCGGCGACGCTCTCCATGTCTCCGACCTGGTCCTTCCCTCAGGGGTGACCGCCGACGTAGCGGGCGAGCAGCCCGTCGTCCATGTCGTGGCCCCGACCGTCGAGAAGGTCAAGGTCGAGGAGGGAGCGGCAGAGGCCGCGGAGGGCGCAGCCGCGGAGGGTGAGGCCGCAGAGGGCGAGGCCGCGGAGGGCGCCAGGCCCGGAGCCCCTTCCGGGAAGAAGCCTCCCGAGAAGAAGGAAGGCAAGGAGTAGGCGGGCTTGCCGGGGTTCCGTCTCGCCGTCTGTCTCGGCAACCCCGGGCCGAAGTACCAGCTGACGTGGCACAACGCCGGCTTCTGGGTGGCGGATGTGCTCGCACGTGAGGCCGGTGTCTCCTTCACAGAGGCAGGTCTCTTCTCGGCCGTGACGCTGCCCTGCGGGCTCGAGGTCGCCAAGCCTTCCACCTGGATGAACGAGAGCGGTCGGGCGGCATCTACCCTTCTCAGGCTGCGCGACCTGTCACCTGAGGATCTTCTTCTGGTCTGCGACGACGTGAACCTCCCTCTCGGAAGGATCAGAATCAGGAATGGCGGCTCGGCAGGCGGCCAGAGGGGGCTGGCCAGCGTAATAGCCTCGCTGGGCACCGACTGCTTCCCGCGTCTGAGGCTGGGCACAGGGCCGCCGCCTGCCGGCGAACCCCTCGAAGACTACGTCCTCTCTCGGGTTCCGAAGGATCTCCAGGAGGAGGCGTCGCTCATGGCCCACAGGGCTGCAGACTGCGTCATGAAGGCCTGGTCGGAGGGCATAGCGGCCGCCCAGGAACTCTACAACAGACCCGCCCCCGGGGATCCCGCCGGCGAGCTCTGAAGCTGCGCTGCGGATGCTGATGGGCCGGCGGATCGCTCCGCCGGCCCCTGTCATCAAAGGTTGCAGGCTACTGAACAGCGGGGGTCTGGGACAAGGCGCCGGCCTGCGTCACGAGATTGCCGATGAACCGCGCGAAGTCCGCACCGGCGAACCGCGACGAGCCTGTCATGGTGGTGCCATCGGTGAAGTCGGCCATGCCGTAGACCCAGGCCGTGCTCCCCGCGAGGGATTCGAGCCCGGCCATCTGCTCCGGAGCGAAGGAGGCGATCATGCGCATGTATCCACCCATCTCGAAGGCGAACACCGCGTCCGTTCCTGCTCCGGCCGAGGCGAAATACTCCATCTCGGCAACCGTGCCGCCCTCGATCGTGCCGGACAGCATGGAGGGGATCAGAACAGGCTGCGGGGCCATTTCCATGACCACATTCCCGTCGGTCACGGCTAGCCAGGCCGTGAAGGTCATGGGCTGGGTCTGCGGGCCCGTGGAGCCGGCAGGGGCCATGGCCGCGGGATCGATGGTCATCGAATAGGTGACGAAGTCCACTCCGCCGATCTCGGTCTCGGAGGGGGGCGTGATCGCGAAGCCCTGGACCGGGGCCATCCTGGCCAGGAGCTCCTGCGAAAAGGCCAGGGAGCTTTCCAGCCAGGCTCGGATCTGCTCCGGGCCGACGCCCTCGGGCCTCTGGTACACGGCCACCATGTGCATCGGCATGTCGGAGTAGATCGCGAACGCCGTGTTCGCGGTCATCTCCGCGGTCATGTCCACGAACTCGGCGCCCGGGCTGACTCCCAGGGCTCCGAAGAACGCGTTCATGGCGTCCCGGGACATTTCCGGGGGCAGCGACATCCTGCCGGCCAGTGCGACTCCCTCGGCGGGCAGCATGCCTGTGTAGTCTGCGACCTCCCCTGGGACGTAGGACGCGAGCTGAGAGCCGGGCACGAACTCGACGACCTGTGCCGCCTCGACGTCGGCAGGGCCGAAGACCAGGCTGTATTCGACCGATGAGACCTGTGTCAGGAGCATGGAGAAGAAGTCGAAGTACAGGCCGAGCACGGGCTCCATGCCGGCGGCCTCATCGCCCATCCCGGAGATTATCTGGTCGCGGTACATGGACATCTGGGATGCCGCCATGGGTCCGATCATGGAGACGTCGACCTTCAGCCACAGCGAGCCCGGAGCTGCCTGTACTGCGGCGTGGGGAGACCTGCCCTCCAGTCTGTCGATCATGGCCTGGATCTCGCCCACCGACGCCGCGGCGAGAGCGACGTTCCTGTATGTGGCCACGGTGAGCACCATGTCGCCGGTGTCTATGGTCTTCACGACTGCGCCTTCGATCGGGTCGGCATCCACCCACTCGGCGCCGAGTTCGGAAGTGTACGACCAGAAGGCGTCGGCATCGGAGAGCTGCAAGGCCGCTCCGATAGTCTGAGGGTTCATGCCGGAGGCGTACAGTACCGTGGCTCCGTGGATGTCGATCCCGGTCTTCACGGCGAGCGAGTCGAAATTCTCGCACTCCAGCCCTTCGAGGATCCCTCTCGCAGCAAGGTTCGGCCCTGCGATGGGCACTCCCTGCTCGATGTACCCGTCGATGTTCGTGATCACTGCGGCGGGGTCGTTCACGACCAGCCGGGCAAGCCCGGTCTCGGGCATAGCGTCCAGCGCCGAGGCAGGCGGCTTCTGGCCGCATGCCATTGCCAGAAAAGCGGTTGCAACGATGAAAAACAGCCTCTTCATGCGAGCCCTCCCTGCATCGCGAGAGTGGAACCGAAAGAAGAATCAAGGGAAGATTAGCACTGCGCGCAGGGTTTGTCAAAAGCGGAGTGCAGGTATAGAATAGCCTCCATGAAGAACCAGCCGGACCTGTTCGCCGCAAGCGACGGCCTCGACGAGCCTGGCCTCGTCAGAGTGCTGTACATCGACACCGAGACCACCGGCAGCGATCCGTCCTCCGCCGACATCTGCGAGATAGGAGCGGTTCTCGCCGCATACTCCGGGCTGAAGCCCGCAGGCATCGCCTGCGAGGAGTTCGAGAGTCTCGTGAAGCCCTTCGATCCGATCCCTCCGGAGGCCTCGGCGGTTCATCACATCACCGACTCCATGGTGAGCGCTGCACCCGCGCTGGGTCATCTGCAGAAGAGCCTGTCGGCCCTGGCGGGGAAGGCCGACTTCGTCTGCGCCCACAACGCGCCCTTCGACCTGCCGATACTGAGGCGGCTAATGCCTT
>CAZMTK010000036.1:0-6446 GCA_964569245.1 uncultured bacterium
CGTCTCGAAGACGATCTTCTTGACATCCACGGCGACATGGACGAAGGAGATGCTCTCGGTCTCCAGTCCGGGGAAGACCACCTGTGCGGTCACCTCGACGTTTCCCATGCCTCCGGGCATCTGCACGTTCACCGAGGCTTCGCCACGGTCGTCGGTGAGGACCAGCAGGCGTGTGATGCGGCATCTCACCGTGTCGGTCTCCACGGCGGTGCTCGTGAACCCTTCGGCGGGGACCAGGCATCCCCCTGTGAACGCATGCAGCGAGAAGATGACCTGGATGTTCTCGAGAGGCCTGCCGGTGGCCGAATCGGTTACGGTGACGGTCATCGGCTGCCCGAGAAGCGAGTTCACCGGCCCGGTCTGCCTGTCGCCGGAGACGTCGATCCTCAATCCGTCCGCGAGAGATACGGTGGCCGCAGCCAAGAGGGCCGGCAGAAAGCGCAATGTCCACCTCCCGGAGAAACGGTAAGATAGTCCCGTGTGCGGCGGGATGCCAGCGGGGTTGTCCCGCAGAGGCGCACAGTGCTAGTTTTCGCTGCATGAGCAGGGTCTCGAGCACCTTGTCCGCACTTGCGGAGAGCCTTAGACCCCGGTCGTGGACGAAGAACCTCTTCGTTTTCGCCGGAGTTCTCTTCGGGCGCCGATGGAGCCTCGACGCCGTCGTGTTCACCGCGTTGGGCGCACTGGGATTCAGCCTGCTGGCAGGATCGGTCTATCTGGTCAACGACATTGCCGACCGCGGGAGGGATGCCCGGCATCCGGACAAGCGCAGCCGGCCTCTGGCATCGGGCAGGCTGTCGCCGTGGACTGCGGGGGCCGCCGCGGCAGTGATCGCGTCCGGCACCCTGGCGGCGGCTTGGCTCCTTGCGCCGAGATTCGCCCTTGTATGTTCAGCCTACCTGGTCATGCAGGCGGCGTACTCGTGGAAGCTCAAACATGTAGTCATTCTGGACTCGCTGGTGATCGCAATGGGCTTCGTGCTGCGGGCCCTCGCCGGGGTGGAGCTGGCGCAGGACGGCGGGTTCGCAGTGGAGATCTCTCCCTGGCTCCTCCTCTGCACGTTCTTTCTCGCGATCTTCCTCGCGTTCGCCAAGCGCAGGAGCGAGGTCGTCACGCTGGGAGAGGCGGCGGGTGATCACAGGGCGATACTCCGGGACTACTCTCCCCACCTCCTGGACGAGATGATCGGCATAGCCACGGCCGCGAGCCTCATGAGCTACGCCGTCTATACCGTCAGCGAGCGAACGGCCGAGATGGTCTCGCCCATGCTCTGGACGACCATCCCGTTCGTCGCCTTTGGGATCTTCAGGTACCTGTTCCTCGTGCACCGCAGGGGGCTGGGCGGAAGCCCGGAAAGGATACTTCTCTCCGACAGGCCCCTGCTGTTCAACATCATCCTCTGGGTGCTCTCCGTGATGGCCGTTATGAAGTACTTCCCCGTGGAGGGCGGAGCTTGACCCTGGAGGGGCGCGCGGAAGCCAAGATCAACCTGGGTCTGCGCATCCTGGGCAGGCGCCCGGACGGCTACCACTCCATACGGAGCGTGTTTCACACGGTGTCCCTCCATGACATCGTCACTGTCTCCTGCGCTCCGGGTTCGCGCCGAATCACGATCGACGCCTCGGGCCTGGACATTCCCGGCGAACCCTCGGAGAACCTCGCCTGCCGTGCGGCGGAGGAGTTCCTCGCCGAATCCGGGCTGAAGCGCGACGTGCACATCTCCATCGAGAAGAGAATACCCGTCGCGGCCGGGCTGGGCGGCGGAAGCAGCGACGCGGCGTGCGTTCTGAGGCTGATGCGTCGCGCCACGGGGGTGGATCCGGGGCTTGAGAAGGTCGCTCTCCGGGTCGGAAGCGACGTTCCCTTCCTGCTCGGAGGAGGCGCGGCTCTGGTGGAGGGACGGGGCGAACTGATCCGCAGGTTGACCCCGGGCGACTTCTGGGCGGTCATCCTGAATCCCGGCATCAGGGTCTCCACAGCCGAGGCGTACGAGGCCTGGGACAGGCGCTACGGCGGCTTGACAGCGCGCCCGGCGGGCTGCGATGATCGGTGCTCGGAACTTGCGTGGCATGAGGGTAGACCTTTTCCCGTAAGCCTCTGCAACGACTTCCTGCCTCTGCTCCTGGAGAGGCACCCGGCGGCGAAGGAGCTGCTGAGCCGGCTCGAGAACTCCTGCCCTGCGTGGGGGCTCTCGGGATCGGGTCCCAGCTTCTTCGGCCTGTTCAGGTCTGCTTCCGAGGCCGAGGCCTTCGGGCTCAGCGTGCCGAGGAGCTTCTCGCCGGTGGTCTGCAGGGCGACGGGCGGCGTTGGGGCGTCGTCAAACTGGTAAGACGCAGGACTTTGGATCCTGTTTTGGAGGTTCGAGTCCTCCCGCCCCAGCCAGACTAGAACAACCCAGGGAGAGGATATAGTAATGCCCATCGAGCTGACCGTTGAGAAGAGGGTGTCCAGGGGCTCCGCGGAGTCCCGCAGGATGCGACGCGAAGGTCTCGTCCCGGCCGTCATCTACGGAAGAGGGGGCAAGGAGGAGGCTCTGGCGGTCCGGGAGGCGGTCTTCATGAAGGCGATCGGCCGATCTTCACCAGGCATCGTCACTCTCAAAGGCCTTGGAAAGCCGGTTTCCGTGCTGGTCAAGGAAGTCCAGTGGAACTCCCTGACCGACAGACCGATGCACGTGGACTTCTATCGCGTTGCGCTCGACCAGATAGTATCGGTGAGGGTTCCCATACACCTCTCCGGCAGCCCCAGGGGAGTGCTGTTCGGCGGTGTGCTCGACCAGCTAATTCACGACCTGCCGATAAGGGTCAGGGCCGCCGACATCCCCGCCTCCATTCAGGTGGATGTCTCTTCCCTCGAGATAGGCGACGCCCTCCACGTATCGGACCTGGTCCTCCCCGCCGGAGTGACAGCCGAAATCGCGGGCGAGCAGCCCGTCGTCCATGTCGCGGCTCCGACCGTCGAGAAGGTGAAGGTCGAAGAAGGCGCAGCCGGGGCTGCGGAGGGCGAGGCCGCCGAAGGAGAAGCCGTTGAGGGCGAGGCTGCGGAGGGCTCGAAGCCCGGAGCCCCGGCCGGGAAGAAGGCTCCCGAGAAGAAGGAAGGCAGGGAGTAGAGGGACTTGCCGGGGTTCAGCCTCGCGGTCTGTCTCGGCAACCCTGGGGCGAGGTATCAGCTGACATGGCACAACGCCGGCTTCTGGGTGGCCGACGTGCTCGCCCGTGAAGCCGGCGTTTCCTTCACCGAGGCCGGCCTCTTCTCTGCCGCGACTCTGCCCTGCGGTCTCGAGATCGCGAAACCCTCCACCTGGATGAACGAGAGCGGCCGGGCGGTCTCCACCCTTCTGAGGCTGCGCGACCTGTCACCGGAGGACCTCCTCCTGGTCTGCGACGACGTGAACCTCCCGGTCGGCAGGATAAGGCTCAGGACGGGCGGTTCGGCGGGTGGTCAGAAGGGGCTGGCGAGCGTGATCGCCTCGCTCGGCACTGACTGCTTCCCGCGCCTCAGGCTCGGCATCGGGCCGGCTCCGGCGGGAGAGCCGCTGGAGGACTACGTCCTCTCGCGGGTTCCGAGGGACCTGCAGGAGGAGGCGTCTCTGATGGCCCACAGGGCGGCGGACTGTGTCATGAAGGCATGGTCGGACGGCATACCGGCTGCCCAGGAGGCATACAACAGGCCGATCCCAGGGGAGCCTTCAGGAGATCCCTGACGCCGCGCTCCGCTGATGCTGCGGGCCGGCGGATCGCTCCGCCGGCCCTTGCATCGAGAAGGATTCGGCAGTCCCGGCCGGCTCCTATTGCGCGAGGGCGCCGGTCTGGGTGATGGCGTTGCCTATGAACCGCGCCAAGTCGGCGCCCGAGAACTTCGAGGACCCTCTCATCGTGGTGCCATCGGTGAAGTCCATCATGCCGTAGACCCATGCGGTGCTCCCCGTGAGGGCCTCCAGCCCCTCCAGCTCGCCCTGCGCGAACGAGGCGATCATCCGCATGTATCCGCCCATCTCGAAGGCGAACACCGCGTCGGTTTCCGCACCGGCGGCCGAGAAGTACTCCATCTCCGCGACGGTGCCTCCTTCGATCGAACCGGAGAGGATGGCGGGGATCAGAACCGGCTGGGGCGCCATCTCCAGGACCAGGTTCTCCTCCGTCAGGGCGAGCCATGCCGTGAACGTCATCGCCCGTGTCTGCAGGCCGGGGGAGCCTGCTTGGGCCATCGCCGCGGGATCGATGGTCATGGAATAGGTCACATAGTCCACGCCGCCGATCTCGGTTTCAGCCACGGGAGACATCGAGAAGCCCTGCATGGGGCCCATCCTGCCGAGGAGCTCCTGCGTGAACGCCGCCGAGCTCTCTATCCAGGCGCGGATCTGTCCGGTCCCGACGCCCTCGGGCAGCTGGTACACGGCGACCATGTGCATCGGCATGTCGGAGTACATCGCGAAGGCGGTGTTGGCTGTCATCTCGGCGGTCAGGTCCACGAACTCGGGGCCGGGACTGACGCCCAGGGCGCCGAACAGCGCATTCATGGCATCCCTCGACATGTCCGGAGGAATGGACATCCTGCCTGTGAACGCGACACCCTCCGCAGGGAGCATGCCGGTATAGTCGAGGACCTCCCCGGGAGTGTAGGAAGCCAGCTTCGACCCCGCCACGGCCTCGATCACCTGTGTGGCTTCGACGTCCACCGGACCGAAGGTCAGGTTGTACTCGACCGAGGAGGTCTGTGTCAGGAGCATCTCGAAGAAGTCGAAGTAAAGGCCGAGGACGGGCTCCATGCCCGCGGCCTCCTCGCCCATGCCGGAAATGATCTGGTCGCGGTACATCGACAACTGCGAAGCGGCCATGGGGCCGATCATGGAGACGTCGGCCTTCATCCACAGCGAACCGGGGGCCGTCGCGACGGCTGCATGCGGCGCCCTGCCCTCGAGCCGGTCTATCATCGCCTGGATCTCGCCCACCGACGCCGCGGCGAGAGCGACGTTCCTGTATGTGGCCACGGTGAGGACCATGTCGCCCGTGTCTATGGTCTTCACCACGGCGCCCTCGATGGGATCGGCTTCGACCCACTCGGCCCCGAGTTCCTCGGTATAGGCCCAGAAGGCGTCGGGGTCGGTCAGCTGTATGGCTGCGCCGATCGTCTGGGGATTCATGCCCGCGGCGTACAGCACCGTGGATCCGTGTACGTCGATGCCTGTCCTCGAGGCGAGCGAGTCGAAGTTCTCGCATTCCAGCCCCGCGAGGATCCAGCTTGCCGCAAGGTTGGGACCGGCGATGGGTACGCCCTGCTCTATGTATCCGTCTATGTTCGTGATCACTGCGGCGGGATCCGTCAGGACGATCCGGATCAGGCCGGATTCGGGCATGGCATCCAGGACCGAAGCTGGGGGCTTCTGGCCGCATGCCATTGCCAACAAAGCAAATACGACAACACCGAACAGCCTCTTCATTCGAGCCCTCCCTGTAATGCGGGTCGCGTGCGTGGATGGATTCGCGCAAAGCTACTGCTGCAGGGCGGGTTTGTCAAAGGCGGGATGCGGGTATAGAATAGCCCACATGAAGAACCAGCCGGATCTCTTCTCCGCGAGCGACGGCAAGGACGCGTCCTGTGAAGTCAGCGTGCTGTACATTGACACGGAGACAACGGGCAGCGACCCTTCCTCCGCCGACATCTGCGAGATAGGCGCGGTTCTCGCCTCCTATGACGGTCTGAAGCCGGCCGGAGGCTCCTTCGAAGAGTTCGAGAGCCTCGTGAAGCCTTCCGAGCCCATTCCTCCGGAGGCTTCGGCCGTCCACCACATCACCGACTCGATGGTGGAAGGAGCTCCGCTCCTGGGCCAGGTCGAGAGGAATCTGTCCGATCTGGCGGGCAGGGCGGATCTTGTCTGTGCCCACAACGCACCCTTCGATCTGCCGATTCTCAGGAGACTCGTGCCCTCCGTCTTCGGGCGGTTCGACGACGGCCTCGTGCTGGACACCCTCAGGCTCGCGAAACACGTCTGGCCCGACATCCCGTCGCATGCGCTCCAGGTCCTCCGCTACAGGTTCGACCTGGGGCGGGGCATCGCCGGCGACGCCCACAGGGCGCTGTTCGATGCGCATCTCGTGAGGAGGCTGGTGGAGCACGTGATCGCCTCCGCCCGGACGGGCTGCTCCAGCTGGCGGGAACTGCTGGAATACACGAGGTCTCCTCTCGAGATCCAGACCTTCGGCTTCGGCAAGTACAGGGGAAGCCTCGTCGAGGACGTGATCGCACAGGATGCCGACTACGTGAGATGGCTGCTTCAGCAGAAATGGGTACCGCTCGAGCAGCCCGACCTCTACTACACCCTCCTCAGGAAGACCGGCCCGCAGACCCAGGGCGGGAAGTGATGCAGCCGGCCGCTCCCGACAGCTATCTGGTCGAGGGGGGACACGTTCTGTCGGGGGTGCTGAAGCCCTCTGGCAGCAAGAATG
>CAZMTK010000037.1:0-6069 GCA_964569245.1 uncultured bacterium
AGCGAAAAAGGTCGCCGGACTCTCATCCGACGACCTTTTCCGAATCTGGTACCCCCGACCGGACTTGAACCGATGCTCCCGGCTCCGGAGGCCGGTGCTCTATCCAACTGAGCTACGGGGGCAGATCAGCAACTCAATGAAACATAACATACGGAACGGCCGCTATGGTGCCATCCGGAACATGGGCTGCCTTCACCCAGGCGGTGATCATGCGGTACGAACCGGTGAGAAGGCGGCAGGCGGCCGGTGAACTTCCGCCGGCTACTTCACCCTGCCCAGCGCCTCCACAACCGCGTCGCCCATGGCCGGGGTGCTGGCGGCACCCTGGTTCACGACATCCGGCGAACCGCGCATCTTCAGCATGTCGTAGCAGCGCACCTTCCCCTCTTCCACGACGAGGGCCACCGCGTCCCTGATCCTGCGGGCCTTCCCGCCTTCCCCGATGTGATCGAGCATCATGCACGCCGAGAGGATCATTGCTATCGGGTTCACGATGGAGACAGGGTAGTCAGCGTACTTGGGCGCCGAACCATGAGTGGGCTCGAAGACCGACACCTTCTCACCGAGGTTGGCGCTGCACGCGAAGCCAAGCCCGCCCACCAGGCCGGCGAAGCCGTCGGACACTATGTCGCCGAACATGTTCCCCGACACGATCACCCTGTAGTCCTCGGGGTTCTTCGTGAGCCACATCATCATCGCGTCTATGTTGACGTCATTCACCCTGATGCCGGGGTACTCCGCCTTCCCCATCTCCTGGGCGGTCTTGAGCATCATGCCCGAAGTCTCGCGGATCACGTTGGGCTTCTCGCATATGTAGATGGCGTCGAGCCCCCTCTGCTTCGCGTTCTCGAAGCCGGCCCTCACGATCCGGCTGGTGAACTTCTTCGTGAAGATCCTGGTGGAGACAGCCAGCTCGGGCCTGGGGCACCATGCGAAGTTCTCCTTGAACTTCTTGTGCGTCATGAGTGCTTCGTACACCTGGTCGGGGGGGTTGGTCCACTCCACACCGCCGTAGAGGCCCTCGGTGTTCTGCCTGAAGATCACGGTGTCGATCATCGGCTCCTCGATGACGCCCCCTGGACCTCTGCGGACGAAGTTGAGCGGGTTGCCCCTGAAGCTCCTGCAGGGACGGACGCAGATGTCGAGGCCGAAGTGCTGGCGCATGGTGACGATGGGGCTGTAATAGGTGAGGCCCTTGTCCTTGAGCGAGGGATCCAGCTCGGCGTCTGCAGCTGACTTGGGCTTGGAGGTGATCGCCCCGAAAAGCGCGATCCCGTGCTTCTCCAGGAGGTCGATGGTCCTCTGGGGAAGCGCGTTCCCCTCCTTCTTCCAGAACTCCCAGCCGATGTCGCCGTGGACGTAGTCGGCCTCGAAGCCTGCGGCATCGAGAACCTTGAGAGCCTCCTTCATCACGGCGTTTCCGATACCATCTCCCGGCATCGTCACGATTGTGCGCTTCATGCGTCTCCTCCTAGATCGGCAGACACCCGCCTGGTTCAGTGATGCCTTCCCGGACGGCGTTCACGGCATCCCGCGGCCGCGGTGGACCCGCGTCCCGAGTGGGCCGATAATACACAAAGGGAGGGTACCTTGCCAGCCGGGCAGGCAGATCATGTGCCGAGGACGGGACGAGACAGGCTAGGTTCTACCCCCGTTGCAGGAGCAGAGCCCTAATGCATGACGGGTATCTATTTGTGATTCCGAATCTCCGCAGAATCGTTCGTGCGTGCCGACGGGTCGGCTGGCCCGGAGTCAGGCATGAAGCTATATTTAGTTCTTATCAGTTACAAATATGACAGGATGCATTCAATGGTCATAGGTACAACCCAAAGCCAGAGGAGAGGACTCGGCACCATGAAGAAGACCACCATCCTTCGCAAGGCGATCATGGAGAGACGCGCCCTTGTATGCCCCGGGGCGCACGATGCCCTGAGTGCAAGGGTCATCGAGAAGTGCGGATTCGAGGCCATCCAGATCTCGGGCTATGGCGTTGCCGGATCCTTCCTCGGCAAGCCGGACGTAGGTCTGGTGCAGATGAAGGACGTGCTGGACACCGCTTGGAACATCGCGTCCGCTGTCGAAATCCCCGTGATGATCGATCTCGACACCGGGGGCGGCAATGCGGTCAATGCCGCATACAACACCGAGCGTACGATCATGATGGGCCTGGCCGGCATGAACATCGAGGACCAGGTGTTCCCCAAGCGCTGCGGCCACATGACGGGCAAGGAGGTGATCTCCGCCGAGGAGATGGCCGGCAAGATCGCGGCCTGCGCCGCGGTGCGCAACCGCCTCGACAAGGACTTCATCATCAATGCCCGCACCGACTGCTTCGCCTCGATGGGTCTGGATGAGGCCATTCGCCGCTCCAACATGTACATCGATGCAGGAGCCGACCTGGCCTTCATCGACGGGATAAAGACCCGCGCGGAGGTCGAAAGGGCTGTGAAGGAGATCAAGGGCCCCTTGTCGGTGAACCTCATGGACGCGATCTCTGGCATGAAGACAGAGCTGATCCCCATCCCTGATCTCGCGAAGATGGGCGTCGGCCGCGTGTCGATCCCCGTTGCCTCGATAATGGTCGCTCACAAGGCCCTGGTTAACTTCTTCACCGCACTGAAGGCTTCTCCTTCCGGCATCCTGCCCGGGCAGTTCCAGTGGGTGTCGAACTTCGAGGAGTACACGGATTTCGTGGGTCTCAAGGACTACAGGAAGATGGAGGACGAGTACCTGCCCAAGAGCCGGCTGGATGAGAAGTACAAGGGCAAGGACAAGATAGTAGACGGCGAGAACAAGTAGCGGTGCAGGTCGGGCAGCCGGAGCGCCCTCCAGCGCCCGACCGCCACGCCCGAAAGGAAGTCAGCCGATGGGCATGACGATGGTAGAGAAGATACTGGCAAGAGCCACTGGGCAGAAGAAGGTGAGAACGGGCGACGTTGTGGAGCCGGCGGTGGACCTCGCAATGTCCCACGAGAACGGTGCACTGGTGATCAACCAGTTCAATGAGATCTACAGAGGCACCGGCCTCGAGCCCAGAATCTGGGATCCCTCGAAGATCGCCATCATCTTCGACCACAGAGTGCCTGCCGAGAGCTCGAAGACCGCAACGAACCAGAAGAAGATCCGCGACTTCGTGGCGAAGCAGGGAATCACCAGGTTCCACGACATCCGAGGCGACGAGGGCGGCATATGCCACCAGATCCTCCCTGAGAACGGCTACGTTCTGCCGGGTCAGGTCGTCGTGGGCACCGACAGCCACACCACGAGCCATGGCGCGCTGGGCGCCTTCTCCTTCGGCATAGGCGCGACGGAGATGGCCTCGGTGTGGGCGCTGGGCCGCGTGCTCAACGTCGAGGTTCCCGGAACCATCAAGGTGGTCGTGGAGGGCGAGCTGCCGCAGTTCGTGGAACCCAAGGACATCATCCTGCACCTGATCGGGCGCATCTCGGCCGAGGGCGCGAACTTCAAGGTCATCGAGTTCCACGGCTCCACCATCCGGAGCATGTCCATCTCCGGCAGGCTGGTTCTGTGCAACATGTCGGTGGAGGCCGGCGCCACGAGCGGAATCGTGCCGCCCGACAGGGAGACTGTGCGATACCTCCGCAGGGTTGCAGGCGTAAGGGCCCTCCCGAGGTCCTTCGGCCCTGATTCCAACGCGCAGTACGACAGCGTGATCGAGATCGACGCCTCCGAACTTGAACCGCAGGTCGCCTTCCCGCACACGGTCGACAATGTGAAGCCGGTAGGCGAGGCCAGAGGGATCAAGGTGCAGCAGATCGTTATCGGGTCGTGCACCAACGGCCGGCTCGACGATCTGGCCACGGCGGCAGGCATACTCAAGGGTCGGAAGGTGGCCCGTGGAGTCAGGATGCTGGTGTTCCCCGCCTCCTTCCGCATCTATCGCGAGGCGCTGAAGAAGGGCTACATAGCGACATTGATAGACGCCGGGGCAGTCGTGATGAACCCGGGCTGCGGTCCCTGTCTGGGCGTGCATCAGGGGGCCCTGGCGGACGGCGACAAGGCCCTGGCCACAACCAACAGGAACTTCAAGGGCAGGATGGGCAATCCCAACGCGGAGGTCTACCTCTGCTCGCCTGCCACCGCGGCCGCCAGCGCCATCACCGGAGAGATAACCGATCCCAGGCTCCACGCAGGGAAGGGAGAGTGAGGCAGCCATGGCGAAGGTGGTGCTCAAGCTGGGTGCCGACGTCTCCACGGACATCATCTACCCGGGGCGCTTCATGGCCACGGTGCTGCCCTCGGAGACTCCGCAGTACTGCTTCGCAGACATGCCCGAGTTCAACTCGAAGCTCAGGGCCGGCGAGATCCCCCCGGGCTCGATCATCGTCGCCGACAAGAACTTCGGTTGTGGATCGTCCCGAGAGCAGGCAGCATCCTGCATAAAGGGCTACGACCTGAAGGTGGTGGCGAGGAACTTCGCCCGGATCTTCATGCAGAACGCCATCAACCTGGGCCTCGACATGGTGATCTGCCCCGGGATCGAAGCCGGGGAAGGCGATGACGTGGTCGTGGAGGGCGGGAAGGTGCACAACCTGACCCGAGGGATCTCGTTCGATACCGTGCCCCTCCCCAGGGCCAGGCAGGCCATCATCGACGCTGGCGGCCTGATTCCGTACACCCGCAAACTGATCCTGGAGAAACAGGGCTAGAGCCCCGATGATCGCGGAACAGGGCCCCGCCGACTGCGGGGCCCCTTCCGCAACATGCGACGGGCAGCGGGGAGTGGCAGCAGGCGGCGCTGCACTGCATCAGCCGTGGTATGTCGCCTGCGTATGAAGATGCGGCTCGCCGGCGAAAGCCCGGCAAAACGAAGGCTCCCTCGGTGAGTTCCTGGCAGCCGCCTCTGCGGTCGTGAGCGTTCGGCACCTGGTACACGCCGAACGGTTCCAGGAGCTTGATCCAGCAGGAGATCTCGCTCCCGGGTGGCGGGGTCGGGGTGGTGAACAGCGACCTCTGCTCACCGGGATGGACGATGACATCCTCGCAGGTCTCCTCGGTGGAACTGACCAGCGTGTACACGGTCTGGCCGGTGCTGTCGTCGATCGCTGCCGTGTACCCCTCGATCGCGTACCTGAAGGAGAACAGCCATGCATCCAGGCTCTCGTTCCTTGTGTTGACGTAGTAGCCGTTGTCGGTGTAGACGGTCACTCCGTCGGCGATCACAAGCTCGCTCGGAGTCTGCGGCTGGGCGCGAGAGGCGGCAGGCGCCAGCAGTGCTGCCAGGCACGAACGCTCCTCATGACATGCAACTCCTTCCGTATCGCAGCTCGACCCTGCACCGGCACTGACTCGATCCGTCGATCGACCGTGAGAGTGCCCCGAAGACGAGCCTGAATCCAGGTCCGATTCGGGAGCCGGGTCCAACGCATGGGGAGAGCGATGCACATTCGTGTCGCACATCCAGTACGTGCCCCCCGGCGTCCGGCGACCAGCGTCAGGTGAGCGGAGGGCGGCCACTGCCGTCTGCAGGTACAGCCCCCGGCGCCGCCTGTGATGTTCTCTCGCACGCTTGCTGCGAAAACGCGCTGGCGAAGCAGTGAGTCCGGGTCCTCCCGAATTCACGGCCTGACGCCTGTGATGGCCCTAGACCGGCACTCTCTCCACAACGGGCTCGCAGCCGTTCTCTAGCGTGAGCATGGCCATGCTGCGCTTGCCGCGGGGGCCGCAGGTGCTGCCAGGATTGAGAACGAGAACCCCTCCCCTTCTTTCGAGGTGCCACTCGTGCGAGTGGCCGTAGACGAGGATGTCCGGAGGTGTGTCGAACAGCCCGAGCACGCGGTCGGTAAGGCCCCACGGAGGGCCCCAGCCGTGAGCCACGCATACCCGGAATCCCTCCAGGAGAAGCTCCAGAGTGGGAGGAAGCAGGGTCGAGAGGCTGGGATCGTCCATGTTCCCCGCCACGGCGTGCACGGGCGCCAGCCTCTCGAGTTCGCGTATGACCGCTTCCTCGACGCAATCCCCGGCATGGATCACCAGATCGCTTTCCGCGACTTTCTCGTAAACCCTGCCGGGGAGCGACGAAGCCCTGGAGGGAAGATGCGTATCCGA
>CAZMTK010000038.1:0-6058 GCA_964569245.1 uncultured bacterium
TCCCCGTGTTCATCGCGCGCGAGGCCTACTGGCAGAAGCGATTCCGAGACAGGGGGCTGCCGGTGATGGGTGACGACATCAAGAGCCAGGTCGGCGCCACCATCCTCCACAGGGTTCTCACACGCCTCTTCGAGGACAGGGGCGTGCGCCTCGACAGAACATACCAGCTCAACGTCGGAGGTAACACCGACTTCCTCAACATGCTGGAGAGGGAAAGGCTGGAGTCGAAGAAGATATCCAAGACCAACGCGGTCACATCCCAGCTCCCCGGCGGGCTCGCTCCGCGCAACGTCCACATAGGCCCGAGCGACTACGTGGAATGGCTGGACGATCGGAAGTGGTGCTACATCCGCATGGAGGGAACCACGTTCGGTGACGTGCCGCTGAACCTGGAATGCAAGCTCGAAGTCTGGGACAGCCCGAACTCCGCGGGTGTCATCATAGATGCCGTGCGCTGTGCCAAGCTGGCCCTCGAGAACGGCCTGTCCGGAGAGCTGGAAGCCCCCTCCTCCTACTTCTTCAAGTCGCCTCCCGTGCAGTATTACGACGACAAGTGCCGGGAGATGACCGAGGAGTACATCAGGCAGTACGGGGCCCGCAGGGCCGGGTCCTGACCAGGGTACCCGCCGGGGAAGCGGGGCTTTGAGAGGGCTTTTCATCACCTTCGAAGGCGTGGAGGGCGCCGGGAAGACCAGGCGCGCCAGGGCTCTCGAAGCGCTCCTCGCCTCCCTCGGGCAGCCTGTGGTGCACACTCGCGAACCCGGCGGAACCCCGGCGGCCGAGCGCATCAGAGAGATACTGCTGGACCCCGGGCTGGAGATTCCTCCCGTCTCGGAACTGATGCTCTATCTGGCCTCCAGGGCGGCGAACGTCGAAATGGTGATCAAGCCGGCCCTGGATTCCGGGAAGCATGTCGTATGCGAGAGATTCGACGACGCCACCATGGCCTACCAGTCCGGGGGGCGGGGGCTTCCCGCCGCCGATGTGCGCGAGGCCTGCAGGCTTGCGACGGGGGGCCTGACGCCTGACCTGACCTTCGTACTGGACCTCGATCCGGAGACGGGGCTCTCCAGACTCGGGGACAGGGGAGGCACCGACAGGATCGAGAGGGAGGTTCTGGAGTTCCACAGGCGCGTGAGAAGCGCCTATCTGGAACTCGCAGGCACTTCAGAGAGATATCGTGTCATCGACGCCGCTCTTCCCTGGGAGGAGCAGGACTCGAAGGTGGCCGGAGAGACTCTTCGTGCACTCGAGTCCCGTGGTGCGGACCTTCGATGCGGGCCGCCTGACCCTGGCCCGATGGAGGCGTGAAATGCGGAAGTTCCTTCCTGGCTGGTTCACGGTCCTCTTCGCTCTGGTGCTTCTGACCGCGGCCGGCTACCGCATGTCCGGACCCGTGGAGGCCGAGGAGCCCTCGGCGAGGATGGCGGCCACGGAACTGTTCATGGACGTGTACTCCATGACACGGGCGGGATACGTGGATACCGTCGAATCGAAGGATCTCATCGAGGCGGCCATAGAGGGCATGCTGCAGTCGCTGGACCCCAACAGCATGCTGCTCACCCCCGACCAGTACGACGACCTGAGGGTCCAGCTCGAGAGCTCCTTCGAGGGCGTGGGAATCACCATCGGAGAGCGCGACGGCTGGCCCACGGTGATCTCCCCACTGGAGGGCACACCCGCCCACAGGCAGGGAGTGCGGTCGGGCGACCGCATCGTCATGATAGACAGCCTCTCCACGGAAGACATGACCGTCGACGAGGCTGTCTCCCATATAAGGGGGCCGAGGGGCACGACCGTAGTGCTGACGGTACTGCGCCCCGGTGTGGTGGACACGCTCCGGATAGCGATAGAGCGCGACGTGATCGACTATCCGTCGGTGAGCTCGAGCTTCATGCTCAGCGATTCGACAGGCTACCTGAGGCTCTCGCGGTTCTCCCAGGAGTCCGCGGGCGAGGTGCTGGATGCCGTCAGGGAACTGCAGGCCGAGGGCGCCGTGAATCTCGTCCTCGATCTCAGGGGCAATTCCGGCGGGCTGTTCGCCCCGGCCGTGGACGTTGCCGACATATTCCTGCCGGCGGGCTCGCCGATCGTCACCACGAGGGGACAGGCGGTCGGTGAGACGAGCTATGCCGCGAAGCTGGGTCAGCTCTTCGAGGGGGACCTGGTGGTCCTCATCGACGGAGGCAGCGCGAGCTCGGCAGAGATCGTCGCTGGAGCCCTGCAGGACGACGAGCGAGCAATCCTCGTCGGCACGCGCTCCTTCGGAAAGGGCTCGGTCCAGTCTCTGTCGGACCTCGGGAACTACCCGGGTCTGGGAAACTACGCCCTAAAGCTGACGACCGCCAGATACTACACTCCGTCCGGGCGCTGCATCGACAGGACCCTCAGGGACGACTTCATGGAGCAGGGCGCCGAGGAGGACTGGGGCATCGTCCCCGACATCGAGGTGGAGGCGCCCGATGTCAGCGCCGAGCTGGTGCTGAGGCTGGAGGAGGAGGCGCTCTTCTTCCGGTTCGCCACGGAGTACACGCTGCACAACGACGTGCCCGGGGGGTTCTGGCCCGGGGAGGAGGTCCTGAACGAGTTCAGGCTTTTCCTCGAGTCCGAGGGAGTCGAATGGGCGGAGGAGGACTTCGAAGCCAGCATGGGCTACATCGAGAAGGCCCTCCTAAGGGAGATAGCCCTCAGGGTCTGGGACATGGACACCTACTACCGCGAGACGGCGCCGCGCGACGAATACATACAGACCGCGCTGGAGATCCTCGAAGGGGCGGGGTCGCGGTGAGGATAGCCTTCGGAACCTCGGGCTGGCGCGGGATAATAGCCAGGGATTTCACGTGGGAGCGTGTGGAGGCGGTCCTGGACGCCATCGCGGTCCACCTGCTCTCGAAGGGCGAGACGGCCGTCGTGGTCGGCAGCGACACCAGGTTCCTCTCTCCGGAGATGGCCGCCGACGCCGCCGCGAGACTCGCCTCTTCGGGGTTCAGAGTAGTCCTCGCCGACCGGCCCACCCCTACTCCGGTACTCTCGCACGCGGTGAGATCGCTAGGTCTCGGCGGGGTCGTCAACTTCACGGCCAGTCACAATCCGTTCATGTACAACGGCATCAAGTTCTCGCCCTCGCACGGCGGTCCTGCCGGCAGCGACGTGACTTCGTCCATCGAGGCCCTGATCGAGTCCGGGGCGAAGCCGCAACCCCGCGGAGGAGGCCTGGTCGAGAGGAGGAACCTGGTAGATCCCTACATGGAGGCGCTCGATGCCTTCTTCGACCGGAGCTGCATGGGAGGCTCGGGCCTCCGCGTGGTCTACGACCCCTTCAACGGAACGGGGGCCGGACTGCTGGACGGCATCCTCCGAAGCTCGGGAGCGGCCGTGCGCACGATACACGAGGCCAGGAACCCCCTGTTCGACGGTCGCCATCCCGAGCCCAACGAGAACGGAATGATGGACGTGTCCCGGGAAGTTGTGAGGAGCAGGGCGAGCCTGGGCCTCGCAACCGACGGGGACGCCGACAGATTCGGCCTCATCGACGATAAGGGCGCCTTCGTCTCTCCTCACGACTACCTGGCCCTTCTCCTGTGTCACCTCGTCGAGAAGCGGGGGATGAGAGGCAGGGTCGTGCGTTCCGTCTCCACTGGAACCCTCCTCGACAGGGCGGCCGACGCTCTGGGCGTGGAAGTCGTAGAGACCCCGGTCGGATTCAAGCATCTCGGAGCCGAGATGCTTAAGGGCGGCGTACTGCTGGCGGGCGAGGAGAGCGGAGGCCTGTCGGTCGGGGGGCATGTCCCGGAGAAGGACGGCATTCTGGCCTGCCTTCTCGCCGTAGAGATCGTCGCTTCCTCGGGCAGGAGGCTGTCTGAACTCCTGGAGGATCTCTGGGGCAGGTTCGGCAGGCTGTTCCACCTGCGGCTCGACATCGAGCTCACCGAGGAGACGAGGCGGAGAGTGTCCCGAAAGCTGCTCGAAGCCGTTCCTCCCGATCTCGGGGGGGCCGGAATCGTCTCTGCCGACAGCAGGGACGGCCGGAGGTTCATGCTGGAGGGAGGGGGATGGGTGCTGGTCAGGCTGAGCGGCACCGAGCCCCTGGCGAGGATCTATCTCGAGGCTCCGGACGAGCGGATGCTGTCATCGCTGGAGGAGCATCTCAGAGACCTGCTGGAGGGAGGGGGCTGATGCTCCTGGACCGCGCCTCCCTGTTGCTGGACCTCTCGAGCCTCAGAGAGGGAAGCAACTCCGGGCGGTTCGAGCTGGACCCCGGCGGGGTAGACTGGGGGATAGAAGACGTCCGTCCCGCGCCGACGACGGCGGTCCTCGATCTGGAAGTCAGCTTCCGGGATCAGTCGTTCATCTGCCGGGGGAGGCTTGCCGCCGACTTCGAGACCCCTTGCGCAAGATGCCTGGCTCCCTCGTCGTTCCGGGTCACAGAGCCTGTTTTCGCCGTCTTCTCGATGGACGGGAGCCTCGAGGAGGATCCATCCATCGTGAGAATCCCCCGGAACGGGAGATACGCGAGCCTACTTGACGCTGTGCGGGAAGCGGTCATACTTTCGCTTCCCGGTCTGCCTCTTTGCCGCGAGGACTGCCGCGGTCTGTGCCATGTATGCGGGGCCGATCTCAACAAGGGGACCTGCGAGCACACGGGCCCCGGAGAATAACGGAGTGTGCCGATTCTAGCTCCGGTGATGCAGCCGGACATGGGGGGAGCCATGCCCGTACCGAAGAGAAGGAGTTCCTCCGCCCGGCGTGACAAGCGCAGGGCGAACTGGAAGCTGGAGGAGGGTTCTGTAAGCACTTGTCCGCAGTGCGGTGAGCCCAGGCTGCCGCACAGAGTCTGCCGTCACTGCGGTTTCTACGACAGCCGGCAGGTGACCCAGGCTCGGACCGACTAGCTGCGCCCGTGAAGGTGCCTTCCGTACGCGGTGGTTTCCGTGCCGCCTGAAGTCAGAGTCGCCGTGGACGCCATGAGCGGGGATCGGGGTCCCTCCGTGGTCGTCGAGGGTGCCGTCCAGTTCTTCCGGCGATGTCCGAAGCACGTGACCGAAGGCGTCTCGATCATCCTCGTGGGCGACGAGAGCCAGCTGTCGAGAGAGATCGCCAGGCTGGGCGGCGGCTCGCTGCCCCTGTCCATCCGCCATTCGACCCAGGTGATAGGAATGGACGAGCACCCCGCGGAAGCCCTGAAGGCGAAGCCCGACAGCTCCGTCATGGTGATGGCCGGACTCCAGAAGGCGGGCCTCGCGGACGCCATGGTAAGCCCGGGCAACACCGGGGCCATGATGGCGGCCAGCCTTCTCGCACTGGGGAGGATAGAAGGCATCCAGCGTCCAGCGATAGCGGCGACTTTCCCGACCATCGGCAATCCCACCGTGGTGATCGATGTAGGAGCGAACGTGGGCTGCCGCCCCGAGCAGATCTACCAGTTCGCCCTCCTGGGCTCGGCGTACTCCCGGGGCGTCTTCGGCATCAGGAATCCGAGAGTCGGCCTCCTGAACGTGGGCGTGGAGACTTCGAAGGGCACCCAGGTCGAGCAACAGGCATACGAGATGCTCTCGAGATCGGGCCTCGCGTTCAGGGGCAACATAGAGGGAGACGGAATCCTCAGGGGCGAAGCCGACGTGGTCGTCTGCGACGGGTTCACCGGAAACGTATTGCTGAAGGCGACCGAGTCCATCGCCGGGCTCATCGGGAAGGTCCTGTACGAGGAGATGAAGCGCCACTGGTACAGCAGGGCGGGTTTCCTCCTGATGAGACCCGCCTTCACCAGACTGTGGAAGGGGCTCGACTCCGCCGAATACGGCGGAGCCCCGCTCCTCGGGATAAACGGGGTTTCGATCGTGGCGCACGGCAGCTCCGGCGGCAAGGCCATGAGGAACGCGATCGTGGCTGCCTGTGCCTTCTTCAGAACCGGGGTGAACGCGATGATCTCCGAGGGGCTGAAACATTCGGCGCAACGGGAGGGTGTGATGTGAGCAGGGAGGCGTACATCGTAGGAACGGGACACTGCGTTCCCGATAAGATCCTCACGAATGCCGACCTAGAGAAGATGGTCGACACC
>CAZMTK010000039.1:0-6055 GCA_964569245.1 uncultured bacterium
GGTGTCGACCATCTTCTCTAGGTCGGCATTCGTGAGGATCTTATCGGGAACGCAGCGTCCCGAGCCTACGATGTACGCCTCCCTGTTCACATCACGCCCCCTCGTTGCGCCGAAGATATCAGCCCCTCGGAAATCATTGCGTTCACCCCGGTCCTGAAGAAGGCGCAGGCAGCCACGATTGCATTCCTCATCGCCTTGCTGCCGGAGCTGCCGTGCGCTACTATGGAAACTCCGTTTATGCCGAGGAGCGGAGCGCCGCCGTACTCGGCGGAATCAAGCCCCTTCCAGAGCCTCGTGAATGCAGGCCTCATCAGAAGGAAGCCCGCCCGGCTGTACCAGTGCCTCTTCATCTCCTCGTACAGGACTCCCCCTATGAGCTCCGCGATGGATTCGGTAGCCTTCAACAATACGTTGCCTGTGAACCCGTCGCACACGACCACGTCGGCCTCGCCCCTGAGGATTCCGTCGCCCTCGATGTTGCCCCTGAACTCGAGGCCCGATTTCGACAGCAGATCGTACGCCTGCTGCTCGACTGAAGTGCCCTTCGACGGCTCGATGCCGACGTTCAGGAGGCAGACCCTGGGCCTGCTGATGCCGAAGACGCCCCTGGAGTAGGCCGAGCCCAGGAGGGCGAACTGGTATATCTGCTCGGGGCGGCAGCCCACGTTCGCCCCGACATCTATCACAACCGTGGGGTTGCCGATGGTCGGGAACGTTGCGGCTATCGCGGGGCGCTGGATGCCTTCTATACGCCCCAGCGCCAGGAGGCTGGCCGCCATCATGGCTCCGGTGTTGCCGGGGCTCACCATGGCGTCGGCCAGACCCGCCTTCTGCAGCCCGGCCATGACCATGACCGAGCTGTCGGGCTTCGCCTTCAGCGCTTCCGCGGGATGCTCGTCCATCCCTATCACCTGGGAAGAATGGCAGATTGACAGGGGCAGCGAACCGCCGCCGAGCCTCGTCACCTGCCGGGAGAGCTCGCCCTCGTCGCCCACCAGGATGATAGAGGCACCCTCGGTGACCTGTCTGGGGCACCGCCGGAAGAACTGTACAGCGCCTTCGACGACGACGGAGGGCCCGCGATCCCCGCTCATCGCGTCCACGGCCACCCTGACCTCAGTCGGCACTGAAACCACCGCGTCCGGCAGGAGCCTTCACCGACTCCGCTAGTCGGTTCGAGCCTGGGTCACCTGCCTGCCGTCGTAGAATCCGCAGTGACGGCAGACCCTGTGCGGCAGCCTGGGCTCTCCGCACTGAGGACAGGTGCTGACCGAGCCCTCCTCCAGCTTCCAGTTCGCCCTGCGCTTGTCGCGTCGGGCGGAGGAACTCCTTCTCTTCGGTACGGGCATGGCTCCCCCCACGTCCGGCTTCGTCACCGGAGCTAGAATCGGCACACTCCGTTATACACCGGGGCCCGTGTGCTCGCAGGTCCCCTCGTTGAGATCGGCCCCGCATACGTGGCACAGACCGCGGCAATCCTCGCGGCATAGAGGCAGACCGGGAAGCGAAAGTATGACCGCTTCCCTCACAGCGTCAAGTAGGCTCGCGAGTCTGCCGTTCCGTGGTATCGTCACCACCGAGGGATCCTCCGCGAGGCTGCCGTCCATCGAGAATACGGCGAAGACCGGCTCTGTCACCCGGAACGACGAGGGAGCCATGCACCTGGCGCATGGAGTCTCGAAGACGGCGGTGAAGCGCCCCCTGCAGATGAAGGACTGATCCCTGAAGTTGACATCCAGTTCCAGCACGGCCGTTCCCTGTACGGGGCGTACGTCTTCGATATCCCAGTCGATCGCCCCGGGGTCCAGCTCGAACCGACCGGAGTTGCCGCCCTCTCTGAGGCTCGAGAGGTCGAGCAGCAGGGAGGTGCAGTCGAGCAGCATCAGGTTTCCGCCTCCAGGATGGCTCTCAGATTCTCCTCCAGCGCGGACAGCATTCTCTCCGATGGAGCCTCAAGGTACACCCGGGCGAGGGGCTCGGTGCCGCTCAGCCTGACAAGCACCCATCCCCCCCCCTCCAGCAGCAGCCTCCTGCCGTCAGGGCTGTCGGTCCCGGACACCCTGACGCCCCCCAGCTCGAGCGGAGCGGCTTCGAGCAGGGAGCCTGTCACCTTGCGCCTTGTCTCCTCGGTCAGCGCGACGTCCAGCCGCCGGTGGTACAGCCTGCCGAACCTGCTCCAGAGCTGCTCCAGGAGTGCCGAGAGCCCCCTGCCTGAGGAGGCGGCCATCTCGGCAGCCAAAAGGCAGGCCAGAATGCCGTCCTTTTCCGGGACATGCCCCCCCACCGACAGACCCCCGCTCTCCTCGCCCGCCAGGAGCACGCCGCCCCTGAGCATCTCTGCCCCGAGGTACTTGAACCCGACGGGGGTCTCGACGACATCGACCCCCAGCTCCAGGGCCGCCCTGTCCAGGAGGGCGCCGGTGGAGACGGAGCGCACTGCCCTGCCCCTCATGCCCCGCTTTTCGACGAGGTGACACAGGAGAAGAGCCAGGAAGTCGTGCGGAGAGACATAGACGCCGTTCTCGTCGGTTATGCCGAACCTGTCGGCGTCCCCGTCGGTCGCGAGGCCCAGGCCGGCCCTGCTCCTCGCCACCTCCCGCGACACGTCCCTCATCCCGTTCTCGTTGGGCTCGGGGTGGCGGCCGTCGAACAGGGGGTTCCTCGCCTCGTGTATCGTCCTCACAGCCGCTCCGGAGCTGCGCAGGATGTCGTCCAGGATTCCGGCCCCCGTGCCGTTGAAGGGGTCGTAGACGACACGGAGCGAAGATCCGGCGATGCAGCTCCGGTCGAAGAAGGACTCGAGCGCCTCGACATAGGGGGCCACCAGGTCCCGCTGCTCGACTCTTCCTCCTCCTCGCCGCTCAGGCTTCGCGCCGGACTCGATCAGGGCCTCGATGGCGGAGGTGATGTCGCTCCCGGCAGGACCGCCGTGGGATGGCGAGAACTTTATGCCGTTGTACATGAAGGGATTGTGGCTGGCGGTGAAGTTGACGACCCCGCCCAGGCCGAGCGATCTGACAGCGTGCGAGAGAACCGGGGTGGGCGTGGGTCTGTCGGCGAGGACCACATCGAATCCGGCGCCGGCGAGTCTCCCGGCGGCATCGGCGGCCATCTCGGGGGAGAGGAACCTCGTGTCGCTGCCCACTACGACGCCCTTCTCGCCCCTGGTGAGCAGATGCACGGCAATGGCGTCCAGGACGGCCTCCACACGATCCCAGGTAAAATCCCTGGCTATTATCCCGCGCCAGCCGGAGGTCCCGAAGGCGATCCTCACCGCGATCCTCCCCTTTCGAGGACCTCCAGTGCGGTCAGGATGTACTCGTCGCGCGGCGCCGTCTCGCGGTAGTAGGTGTCCATGTCCCAGACCCTGAGCGCTATCTCCCTGAGGAGAGCCCTCTCGATGTAGCCGAGGCTGGCCTCGAAGCCGTCTTCGGACCATTCGAACCCCTCCGAGTCCAGGAACGCCTTGAACTCGGACAGGACCTCCTCCCCAGGCCAGAATCCCTCGGGCACGTCGTTGTTCAGGGTGTACTGAGTGGCGAAGCGGAAGAACTGAGCCTCCTCCTCCAGCCTCAGCACCAGTTCGGCGCTCACTTCCGGCGTCTCCACCTCGATGTCCGGGACGATTCCCCAGTCCTCTTCGGCGCCCTGCTCCATGAAGTCGTCCCTGAGAGTCCTGTCTATGCAGCGCCCGGAGGGGGTGTAGTACCTCGCGGTGGTCAGCTTGAGCGCGTAGTTCCCCAGCCCCGGGTAGCTCCCGAGATCCGACAGCGACTGCACCGAGCCCTTTCCAAAGGAGCGGGTGCCGACGATGACTGCGCGCCTGTCGTCCTGCAGGGCTCCCGCGACGATCTCGGCCGAGCTCGCGCTTCCCCCGTCGATCAGGACCGCCATGTCCCCCTCGAAGAGCTGGCCTAGCTTTGCGGAGTAGCTCGTCTCGCCGACCGCCTGCCCCCTGGTGGTGACGACCGGCGAGCCCGCCGGCAGGAAGATGTCTGCGACGTCCACGGCCGGGGCGAACAGCCCGCCGGAATTGCCCCTGAGATCGAGGACGAGATTCACGGCGCCCTCGGCCTGCAGGCCCCTCACGGCATCCAGCACCTCGCCCGCAGACTCCTGGGAGAACCGCGAAAGCCTCAGGTATCCGGTCGAGTCGCTGAGCATGAAGCTCGAGCTCACCGAGGGGTAGTCGATCACGTCCCGCTCGATGGAGATCAGGAGCGTGTCCACGACACCGGGGCGCAGAATGGTCAGGACGACCGTCGTGCCCCTCGGCCCTCTGATGTGAGAGACGGCCTCGTCCACGGTCATGTCCTCGGTGGAGAGGGTGTCCACCATGACGATCCGGTCGCCGGACCTGACGCCCTGCCTGTGAGCCGGAGTGCCCTCGAGCGGGGAGATGACGGTGGGCCATCCGTCGCGCTCTCCGATCGTGATTCCAATCCCCTCGAACGAGCTCTCGAGCTGCACCCTGAGATCGTCGTACTGGTCGGGAGTGAGGAGCATGCTGTTGGGGTCGAGAGACTGCAGCATCCCTTCTATCGCCGCCTCGATCAGCTCCCGCGATTCGACGGTGTCCACGTATCCGGCTCGGGTCATGGAGTACACGTCCATGAACAGCTCCGTGGCGGCCATCCTCGCCGTCGGCTCCTCGGCCTCCACGGGTCCGGATATGCGGTAGCCGGCCCCTGCCAGAAGCCCCAGAGCGAAGAGGACCGTGAACCAGCCAGGAAGGAACTTCCGCATCTCATGCCTCCATCGGGCCCAGGCCCGGCGGCCCGCAGCGAACTTGCGACCCACGCGACTCCAGCGCACGGAGGACCTCTCCGGCTATCTTCGAGTCCTGCTCCTCCCAGGGGAGGGTGGCGTCAATGACGCGATATCTCTCCGAGGTGCATGAGAGTTCCAGATAGGCTCTCCTTACCCTCCTGTGGAACTCCATCGCCTCTCTCTCGATCCTGTCGGGATCTCCCCTGTCCTCGAGCCTCGAGAGCCCAGCCTCGGGGTCAAGGTCGAGGATGAAGGTCAGATCGGGCGCAAGGCCGGCAGTCGCGATCCTGCAGGCCTCGCGCACCTCCGCGGCGGGAAGCCCGCGGCCCCCGGACTGGTACGCCAGCGTGGCGTCGTCGAACCTCTCGCAGACCACATGCTTCCCTGATTCCAGGGCAGGTCTGATGACGAGCTCGACGTTCGCCGCCCTGGAGGCCAGATAGAGCATGAGCTCGGAGACGGGGGGGATCTCCAGCCCGGGGTCCAGCAGTATTCCCCTGACGCGCTCGGCGGCTGGAGTTCCGCCAGGTTCCCGCGTATGCACAGCGGGCTGCCCCCGGGAGGCGAGCAGGGCTTCGAGGGCTCTGGCGCGCCGGGTCTTGCCGGCGCCCTCCACGCCCTCGAATGTGATGAACAGCCCTCTCAAAGCCCCGCTCCGGCGGGCGCAGCGATCAGGACCCGGCCTTGCGGGCCCCGTACTGCCTTATGTACTCCTCTGTCATCTCCCGGCACCTGTCGTCGTAGTATTGCACGGGAGGCGACTTGAAGAAGTACGAGGATGGAGCCTCCAGCTCTCCGGCCAGGCCGTTCTCGAGCGCAAGCTTCGCGCAGCGCACGGCGTCTATGATGACTCCCGCGGAGTTCGGGCTGTCCCAGACCTCGAGCTTGCATTCCAGGTTCAGCGGCACATCGCCGAATGTAGTGCCTTCCATGCGGATGTAGCACCACTTCCGGTCGTCCAGCCACTCCACGTAGTCGCTCGGGCCGATGTGGACGTTGCGCGGGGCCAGCCCGCCGGGGAGCTGCGAGGTGACCGCGTTCGTCTTGGAGATCTTCTTCGACTCCAGCCTCTCTCTCTCGAGCATGTTGAGGAAGTCGGTGTTCCCTCCAACGTTCAGCTGGTAGGTCCTGTCGAGGCGCACGCCCCTGTCCTCGAAGAGGCGCGTCAGCACCCTGTGGAGGATGGTGGCGCCGACCTGGCTCTTGATGTCGTCGCCCATCACGGGCAGGCCCCTGTCTCGGAATCGCTTCTGCCAGTAGGCCTCGCGCGCGATGAACACGGGGA
>CAZMTK010000040.1:0-6003 GCA_964569245.1 uncultured bacterium
CGGGGGGCTTCTGAGCGGGGGCCTGCTGAGGTCTCGCCTCGGGAGGCTTCTGAGCCGGGGCCTGCTTAGGTCTCGCCTCGGGGGGCTTCTGAGCCGGAGCCTGCTGAGGGCCTGCCTGGGCCGTTTTCGCCTGTACAGGAGCCTTGACGGGCACTTCCGGCTTCTGCGGCCTGGCGGCTGCGGCCGCCGCCATCTCCTTCTCTATCTCGATGACGGCTTCCGTGACGGCGGTGCTGCCGGGATCCATGGCGATCGCCTTCTTGAGCAGGTTCAATGCCTCGTCCCTGTTGCCTGCACGCATCTCGTCGCGCGCCTGGCGGACCAGTGCAGCAACCCGGGCCTTGTTCTCGCTCAATCAACACCACCTCTGCTCGGAACGTGGCGGTCACGCCCGTCCCCCGACGCCTCGGACGGCAGCGGGATTGATTTTCTATTAGGGCGGGCGCTGCCGGTCAAGCTCGTTCCCGTGTCCTCCTGCGGCTGAAGTTGACGCCCAGGAGCCCGAATAGATCGCGCGCCAAGCCCCTCCAGCCGCTGAGGAGGAAGTGCCGGCAGAGCAGCCGGGGGACTCTGGAGAAAGGCCGCCTGGCGAGGTAGCCGAGGCCGATGCGTCTCTGGGCGCGATTCCTGAGCGAGACCAGCTCGTCGTCAGGCATATCCGTGAGGTTCACGAGCAGGTCGTCGGCGGCGTTCATCCTCGTCACGAGGTCCTCAACTGAGTGGATCCTGCCCTCCGAGACAGCTCTGTCGAAGACCGCAGTCCCGGGGTAGGGAGTCACGAACAGCATCGGGGCGGTGAGGTCGGCTCTCCGGCAGAACCTGACGGTCTCCTCCACGGTCTCCGCCGTCTCGCCATACATTCCTATCATGAAGCTCCCGTCGGGGTGGATGCCCGCCTTCCTGGTCATCCGTACCGCATTCAGGCACTGCTCGGCAGTCACGCCCCTGTTCATGGCCCTCAGCATGGCGTCGCTCCCCGACTCGATCCCGTAGGAGATCCAGTCGCACCCTGCACGCTTCATCTCGGCGAGCATCTCCGGATCGACCGTGTTCACCCTGCCAAGACAGGACCACTTCAGTCCGGGAAGCCGCTCGCGGAAAAGCCGGCAGAACTCCATCACGAAATCCCTGTCGGAGGTGAACAGGTCGTCTGGGAAACCCGTGTACCTGATGTCGAACCTGCGGACCAGCTCCTCTGCCTCCGCCACTATCGAGGCCGGGGAGCGACGCCTCACGCGCCTGCCGTAGATCCTGTAGCAGTAGACGCAATCGAACGGGCAACCCCGGCTGGCCACGACCTCGAGATGTCTGACCAGCTTCTGTCTGTGGTCGAAGCTGTTGACGTAGCGTTCGATCGGGAAGAGGTCCCAGGCGGGCCAGGGGAGGGCATCCAGGTCCTTGACCTGCTCGCGCGGCGAGCTTCTCACGATGCCGAGCCCGTCGTGAAAAGCCAGGCCCCGGACCTGCCTCCACTCCCCGCCATGCTCGAGAGCCTCTGCCAGCTCGCAGGAGGTCCTCTCGCCCTCCCCGAGCACGACGGCGTCGAGGCTGCAGGACTCGATGTAGACTTCCGGAATGGTCGTCGCCCCGCTGTTGCCCGCGATCAGGAACGCCCCCGGGAGGCGCTTTCTGAGCTCGCGTCCCATCTCCCTCACGAACCTGAACCTGGTTACCATGCCCCCGAAGCCCACGATGTCGGGCCTGATCGAGCAGACGGCCTCCAGCGCCCTGCCGGGGTCGAGATCGTCTCCCTCCATGTCCACGACGAAGACCTCGTGTCCGGCATCCCTCAGCGAGGCGGCCACGTACGCCAGGCCGAACGGGAAGTAGCGCGAGCGCCTTCCTGTGCCGTAAGGGGGATAGACGAGGCAGACACGCATCGAGGAAACCTCCCGGAGACATCATCTATAATTCACGCAGAGCCCGGGGAGAAGTTTGCACGCGGCCTGCCTCCGCGCCATAATCCCCTGCACTCCGCAGCATCCGAAGGGCAGCGATGAAGATAGTCCTCATGACGATGCCTGCGTCCTGGGAGCAGGACCAGCACGATTTCATGAACCGCCGGAGCGGGCTGTTCCGGTGGCTGCACATAAAGCCCCTCGTGAACGTGGTTCCATCTCCGTCACTCCTCTATCTGGCGCCGTTCCTGATCGAGGACGGCCACGAGGTGACCTACCTGGAAGGCCTGTTCCTGACCTTCGAATCGATGACGGAGCGCCTGCGGACCCTGTCGCCCGACCTCGTGGGCATCACGATGACGAGCCTGGACTGGGAGATTTCGCGCTGGATGATAATGGACCTGAAGAAGCTCTTCCCCGGGATACATCTCGTGGTCGGCGGCATACACCCGACTCTGTGGATGGAGAGGTGCATGGAGGAGTGCCCCGCCATAGACTACCTCGTCTACGGCGAGGGCGAATACACCATGCGCGAGCTGGCCTCCGCCCTGTCGTCCGGGGCGAGCCCCGCAGGCATCAAAGGGCTCATTTTCCGCGAGGGGGGAGCGCTCGTGAGGACGGAGGCCCGCCCGCTGCTCGCGGACATCGACCTGCTCCCCTTCCCGGCTCACGGTCTCGTTGACGCACGCGACTACCTCCCGTCCCCCACCTTCTACAAGAAGCTCCCTCACGCGAACATCATCGGCGCCAGGGGCTGCCCCTTCCACTGCATCTTCTGCCACACCGACAGCAGGGTCCGGATGAGATCAGCCGTGAGCATCGCCGACGAGATCGAGATGCTCCACAGGGATCATGGCGTCCGGGACATAGCCTTCTGGGACGACACGTTCACTCTGTCGGAGGAGCGTGCCCTCGAGTTCTGTGACGAAATGGTGCGGAGGAGGCTGAAAGTCTGCTGGGCGGTGAACGCCCGTGTTGACAGGGTCAACGAGGCTCTGCTCTCACGCATGAAAGAGGCCGGCTGCTGGCGGATACTCTACGGGATAGAGTCGGGGGTGCAGAAGAACCTTGACAGGCTGCGCAAGGGAATAACCCTCGAGCAGGTCAGACACGCCGTAGCCCTCACCAGGAAGGCTCGGATCGAAGCCTACGGCACCTTCATGTTCGGCATACCCGGCGAGACCTACGAAGAGGGACTCGAGACGATAGATTTCGCCTGTTCGCTGGGGCTCGATTACGCGGTCTTCGTCAACCTGACGCCCCTCCCCGGAACCGAGGTGTACGAGGATCTCGTCAGCGGAAGGCTGAAGCCCGCGAAGTTCGCGCAGAACAGGTTCAACTTCAAGAACGTGTCCTTCGTACCGGAGGGCATGACCGAGGAGCAGATCCGCCACCTGATCCAGCTCGGGCACAAGCGGTTCTATGTGAATCCGCGGATGGTCGCCAGGAAGATTGCCGGGATCAGGAGCCTCTACGACATCACGAAGTACGTCAAGGGATTCCTGCTGCTCGCCACAGCGAGCTACACGCCGGAGAGCTGCTTCGATGACGGCTGCCCAGGTCGACGCGAATCCATGCGAGAGGACGGGGACGCACCCAGGCGATGAAACTGGTCCTCTTGAGACCCCCGGTCGTCCACCTGTCGGCCGACATCTACGGGAGCATACCCGGAATACCCTCGGGAATCGCCTATCTCGCGGCGGCGGTAAGATCCCGGGGGCACGACGTGAAGATCATCGACGCCTACGGGGAGAGGCCGCACCGCTTCTACTCCTTCAGGGACCGGTACGTCGCCCGGGGGCTCAACCCGGCTGAGGCCGCATCGAGGATTCCGGCTGACTGCGGTGTCGCCGGCGTGAGCGTGCACTGCTGCGGGGAGCACTCCATGGCGCTGGAGATCGTGGCTGAAATCCGCGCCTTGCGCCCCGCTGTGAAGATAGTCGTCGGCGGGTACCACGCGACATTCCTTCCGGAGAAGTTCCTGGACGGAGGCGCCGACTTCGTGGTCATGGGCGAGGGCGAGGAGAGGCTTCCGCGCCTTCTGGAATCTCTCGACGCGGGTAAGGATCCGGAGGGCCAGGAGGGCCTGGCCACGAAAAGAGCAGTCATTCCACGGACCGAGGGCCCCGTGGACCTAGAGGCGGCCCCCTTCGCGGCGGTGGACCTCCTGCCCCTGGAGAGCTACTGGAAGCTGAAATACGGGCACGGACCCTTCGCAGGCCGGTACATGAACATGATGACCTCGAGAGGCTGTCCCTACCGCTGCTCCTTCTGCCAGGCCCCTCTGATGTCGGGCGGCCGATGGACGGCCAAGTCGCCTTCGAGGGTCCTCGAGGAGATCGAGTTCTACCGCTCCACTCTCGGCGTGTCGGACTTTCACATCCAGGACGAGAACTTCGCCACCGACAGAGCGAGGGCGGCGTCGATCTGCCGTGCGCTCGCGGAGTTGCCGAGGAGGGTGACTTTCTGCTTCCCCTCCGGCGTGAAGATGGAGACTCTGGACGAGGAGATGATCAGGCTGCTTGCCTCTGCCGGGTGCAGATACATCTCGCTGAGCCCCGAGAGCGGATCGTCCCGGGTCCTGTCGCTCATGAACAAGGTTGCCGACATAGAAAGGGTGCCTTCCCTTCTGGAGGCCGCATCAAGCGCCGGGATCCGCACTTGCGCCTTCATGGCGACCGGCTATCCCGGCGAGACGAAGGAGGACAGAAGGCTCACGGCTGCATACGTCAGGCGACTGGCAAGAGCCGGAGCCGACGAGGTGATAATGCCGATAGTGACGCCGTTCCCTGCCACGCCGGCGATGTCCGAGCCAGCGCTGCAGGGCTTCCGCGAATACGACGAGCTCTGCTTCTCGCCCGTGTGGAGACCCGACTACGGATCCCTGAACAGGTACAGGAACCGTGTCTACCTGTCCTTCCTCATCGCGAGGATCCTGTTCCGGCCGCTCGCCGTGCTCCGGCAGATGCTGCGCCTGGTCACAGGCAGGTTCGGAACCAAGACCGAGATGACCGTCTATAGGAAGCTCCGGGATCTGCCGGATCTCGCAGCGGCCCTTGTGCGCCGCGAGTACGGCTTCCTCCGGCCTGGCAGGAACCGCCGCCCGGTGGCATGTTTTCATCCCTTCGAAAAGAACGACGGTGAGCCGCCCCGCAAGGCGGTCTGAGCAACGGGAGTCGGCATATGTTCAAGAAGCTTTTCGGCCAGCATCAGAAAAACCCGAGGATCACCCTGCAGAACCGCGGGGCCGTCGAGTTCGTCGACCTCTCTCTCAGGGACGGCCAGCAGTCCCTGCTCGCCACGAGGATGTCCACCGACCAGGTGCTAGACGTCATGCCTCACATACTCGATACAGGCGTGAAGACGATGGAGGTCTGGGGAGGCGCTACTCTCGACAGCGCGATGCGCTTCCTGAGCGAGAACCCCTTCGACAGGCTGCACAGGATGTCCGAGCTCGCCCGGCCCTACGGCTGTGCACTGAGAACCCTTTCCCGCGGACAGAACCTCTTCGGCTACGACCCGTACCCCGATGACATCGTGAGCGACTTCAACAGGGCGGCCGTAGAGGCTGGAACCACGGTGATGCGGATCTTCGATGCGCTGAACTACATTCCGAACTACATGGCCGCGCTCGACGGGGTCAGGAAGGCCGGGGGCATCTTCGAGGGGGCGGTCTGCTACAGCACAGGAAAGCCCTACAGCACCGAGTACTTCGTCTCGAAGGCCCTCGAGCTGGAGGCCGCCGGGGCCGACCTGATAGCCGACAAGGACATGGCCGGCCTCAAGGACCCGGTTGCCGCATGGGACCTCTACACCGCCCTCAAGGCGCGCCTGAAGGTGCCGGTGGTCAGCCACACTCACTGCACGCCGGGCTACGGTCACATCTGCGCCCTGGTCGCCATGCTGGCGGGAGTGGACAAGATAGACACCTGCTTCCTGCCTTTCGCCGGGGGGTCGTCGCATCCGTCCGTCGAGATCATGGCGCTGTTCGCGGAGATCCTGGGCCTGGACCCGGGGCTGGACCTCTCCCCCGCGAAGCTCGAGCCGGTCCACGAGAAGCTCAGGAAGACCGTCGAGGAGTGCGAGGCGAAGTTCTCCCTCCCGA
>CAZMTK010000041.1:0-5885 GCA_964569245.1 uncultured bacterium
GAACTTACGACAGGGTGATCGCCCTGCGCGCCGTCACCTCCACCGACGGCATGACCGCCGACTGGTACCGGATGGACCCCGCGCACATGGCCGCGCTGTCGGCCGACATCGTGAACCGCGTGAAGGGCGTGAACCGCGTGGTGTACGACATATCATCGAAACCCCCGGCAACCATAGAGTGGGAGTAGGCCTCCCCCGGGTTTCCTCCCCCGCTTCAAAGAGTTCAGTAGAGCCCTGAGTTCAAGTCCTGTTGGGGGTAGCGTACACATGAACCCGCGTGAAGCACGCGGGGCTCATGCGTAGCATCAAGAATGCCGGCATGCCACGCGGCGCGAAGCGCTGCTGCCGCATGCTGTGCAGCCTTGCCGCTCCGCTCTGTATCAACTCGGATTCAGGTTCGTAAGAGCATTGACATGGGATCAGATCCGGGCGATACCATCCACCGATGCTGGAGGCATGCCGTGAAGAGCTGTTGCTGCTTTCTCCTGCACCTCCTGCCGCTCCTCGTGCTGCTGCCGGGCCTTGCCGGCTCGGATGCTCCTCCTGCGAATACGCTTCCCGTAATCGCCCAGAGGCCTGCCTTCTACCAGACCGACGTGGAGTTCCTCTGCCTCCTCTCGTGGATGGGGTTCGACGGCATCCACCTGGGCGACTACCACTCGTGGCAGATGGAGGAGACGCTGCTTCCCGCGGCGGAGGCGACGGGGATGTACCTGGTTCTCGCGCCGTCTGAGATCCTCCGGTGGGGTCACTGGGCCGGGACATGGGCGGCGAGGCTGCCGGACCAGCCGTTCACCGGCTCTTCCGCCTACGGCAGGCCCCTGTGGAAGGGCACGATCATCGCGGACAGCCTGTATCTGGGTCCGGACATCCTCACGGCGACCTTCTCGGCAGCCGAGATGGACGACTCGCTGAGCGAGGCGGCCGGGGAGCTTGCTGAGGCCCTCTCGGGCTCGCCCAGTGTGTGGTTCTTCACGGGCTTCAACGAGGCGCCTGCGTGGCAGTGGGCGCGGATGGTCCACGACTCGACCGACACGGACTACCTGCTGTACGATGACTACGTGCCGAGCATGTTCACGCAGGCGATGGACTCGGTGTTCCGGCCGGACCTGGACAGCACGATGCTGTGGCTTCCCACGCTTTCGGAGGTGGATCCGACCGGAGTGCTGTCGTGGCTGAAGTACCGCGTGGAGGAGGCCGATCCCGGCAGGGAGCTGGTGAACACCTTCTCGCTGATGCACACCATGACGGACTGGGCTGGTGCGAGCAACTACAACCCCAGGAAGTCCTGGTTCCCGCCAACCTTTGCCGACCTTGCCCGGAGCATCCGCTCGTACCTCTCGATGGAGTACCAGGGTTACGACAGCCCGGTCCTGCCCGGGCCGGTGGACAACCATTCTGGCTTCTTCCTTGTGAACTGCTACCCGTTCCGGCAGGTGGGGCTGCACTGGCAGGACTCCCTGAGCTACACCCATCTGCTCGGGGACAGCCTGGACGCATGGCTTGTCGAGCACTTCGAGGAGGGGATGGACTCGGTCTTCGTCACGGCGTGGCGCTACTCGCTGGACGAGCACCAGCCGGTCAGGGTGCTATTCAATCCCCAGGCCATGGGAAGGGCCGGGGGAAACGACATGTGGGATTGGGCAAACGATTCGCTCGACTACGGTTCCTACAACTACCGCATTCCCACGCCGCAGGAGTACCTGATGTCGTGCAACTGCGCGCTTCTGCGCCAGGCCCGGGGCTTCTCGCCGCACTGCCTGCAGAGCTTCAGGGAGGCCACAGGTTCCGAGGCCGGCCTGCTCGACACGCTGAACATCCCCTTCGACGCGCCGTACGAGGAGTGGGTGTACAGTGCCAGGCCGGTCAGCGATTCATTCTTCATTCCTCCCGACTCGTACCCGCCGTTCATCGACACGCCGTACGACTTCGACCCGCTGTACGACCTTCCGGCGCGGCCCGCCATGGTGCCGGGCTCGGAGAGGAACACGGAGGACTACCTTGTGTGGAAGTTCGCGGCGTATGCCAGGCTGTGGAACAGCATGCGTGCGACCAACGCGCAGATAGCCCGTGTCGCGCCCGAGCTGGCCGGGCTGAGCTGGTGGGACGGCTTCGAGGATACCGGTGAGATAGCCTTCGACGGCGCCCAGGCGCCCATGTACTTCGCCCTTCCCGGGATGAAGCTCTTCGGGGACAGCCTGGAGAGCAGCTGCTATCTGTTCTATGTCAACCGCTTCTGCCGTGCCGACGGCATCCCCTTCGAGATCGTGGTGGACGCGGGGGATCTGCCCGAGGGAGTGCCGTACGGCGACAGGGCGCTGGACCACAGCAGGCGCTTCGTGCTGGACGGCACGGAGAGCCCTTCGGGCGTTCTGACATATCTCGACACGCTGGATGCAGGGCAGGCTCGGCTTGTGGAGCTGTTCGACCCGGAGGCGGGTCTGCCTGCGGACCTCAGGATAACGCGGCCGGACGTGTGGACGATCAGCCCGGTGACGGATGACAGCACCTTCGTTCTGCGGCAGACCGCGGGGAGCACCGTGGAAGTGGTGGCGCGCTTCTACAACATGGGGACGGAGGAGGCGGAGGGCGTGACGGCCACCCTGACCGACCTTACTGCCTCGACCGCGGTAGGGCGTGACACGCTGAACTTCGCCGGGCTGCCCACTGGTACGGGGCAGTGCCGGGCCTGCGACTTCGACGACGCGGTGTTCAGCTGGGCCACGGGGCTGTCGGACATCGGGGCGCACGTGCTGGAGGTGCGTGCGGAGGCTGTTCCCGGGGAGCCTGACACGACTGACAACGCCGCTCGGGTGGTGTTCCTGATCGAGCCGGGGGACTACGCGACGGAGGTGCTGGAGGACCCCTGGGACATGACCGAGGCCGACAGGGATCCTCCCGACTGGGAGACCCGGGACGTCGTGTCGCTCGCCGGCTACTCCACCTGGACCGACTCGATCAGCGGGATGTTCGAGGCGGTGCTGGACGATCCGAGCGATCCGAACCGGTTGTACCTCTCCACCGGCACGGGCCCGTCGCAGTGGATCGACACGGAGGAGTACCGGTACCTGTCGCTGATCGGCAAGGCGGGGGCTGTGCTGGACGTCACGCTGGGTTGGATGGACTCGGACAGCACGGAGCACCGGGTGGACACGGATATGGATCTGTCCCCGGCCTGGGCTGAGGCCGGGCCGGTCGACGTGTTATCATTGGATGGAGCATGGGACGACGGGCCTGCTGTCAGCCTGTGGCTGGAGCTGTCCGCTGAGAGCCTCTCGCCGGTCAGGGTCAGGCTGGGCTGGGTGAGGCTCGCGAACGGGGTGATCTGAGAGATGAGAGTGATGGTCGCAAGCATCCTGCTCCTGCTAGCCTCATCACTACCCGCACATGCCCAGACCATGAACCCGCCCTGGAATCCGCCCGAAATCATGTGGGCTAGATACTACTATCCGGGAATGGCTTCCACCTTCTACCATGTCATAGTGACTGATGACGGCGGTTATGCCATGACGGGAGTACGTCGAATAGACGGAAGCTCTCCTTCCGACCTCTGTATCTTCAAGACCGATGGCGACGGTGACATCCAATGGGTCACGGGGCTTGGCTGGTACTGGCAGTCGGGCAAGTGGATCGAGCAGCTGGATGACGGAGGTTACGTTGCGGTCGGGGCCGGCAAGCTTCATTCCTGGTCGTCCTACTCCCTGTTCGTCACGAGGCTGGACTCTCTCGGCACCGTGCTGTGGACGCAGAACTACGACATACCATCGGCGACGGAGGACGGTTACTGCGTCAAACCCTTGCCTGACGGCGGATTCGTTGTCTGCAGCCGGAAGACGGTGGATGGCCTGGGCAACCAGGCATGGGTGCTGAGAACCGATGCCCTGGGCGACACTCTCTGGACCCGTGAGTGGGGCTGGACCATGAACGACCGTGCGATGGGCGTGCTGTACATGTATGGAGGACTGACCATTCTGATGAGCGGCTCGACAGAGCATACTTCCTACGGGCCTCACCTCGTCAGGTACGGAATGGACGGGAACCTCCTCTGGGAGGTCGCCGTGACGTCGCTGGCGGGGAGGGCCGCCCAGGCTGTCTGCTTCAGTCCCCCTGACGGTGGATACACGATCACTTCGAACAACAATCCGTACATCACCCATACGGACTCCCTCGGGAACGCGATCTGGACGGTCCCCCCCGACGGGTACGGCTTCCCCTATGGCTGGTCGATCGAGAGGACGATGGGGGGATACGTCTACGGGGGCGAGAACAAGCCCAACCCGGACTACCCGTGGGAAGAACCCTCAGGGGATGTAGCGCTGTTCGATAATGGCGGAAACGCGATTTGGTCCGATTATGTAGTCGAAGCCGGCTGTTCCCGCATCAGCTCTGTGTCCCAGTTACCTCAGGGCGGATACATCGCGGCAGGGGAGGCATCGGATAATACAGGAGTAAGGGCGGTATTAATCCTCTACGCCCCTGAGACCGGTGTAGAGGGTGATGATCCTGCTCCTGTTCTACTTGCACTGAGCCCCTCCTCCAATCCCTTCACATCTTCAGTTACGATCACCTGCGAAGGCCCGTCCCTGCCGGGGCAGCTCATGGTGTACGACGTCACCGGGCGGCTTATCCGAAGCCTCTCCGACCGGCAGGGCTCGTCTTTCACCTGGGACGGGCGGGATGCTTCGGGAGACGAGATCCCCGCGGGCACCTACCTGATCCAGGGGGCCGTCGAGGGGCAGGTTACATCGATCCGGGTCGTCAGATTGTAGCTGTTCACGGACTGCAGTCTTCAATCCCGCAGTTCACAGTATCGTCCGTCACGGGTTCCCCGCGGGAAAAGCCTGTCGTATCTCTGTCCTGCAGCCCAATCTCCTCAACTTGTCCTCAGGGAGCCGACCGGAAGAGTCACCCGGCTTCCAGCGCCCCTTCCCTTCCCCCCCATCTCATTGACATCCCATCTGCGCCCCTGCACACCATTGCCAGGCCCGTGAGGGGGGGTACGCAGTGCCTGCCCTGATCAGTCTCGCAGCGAAGATCCTGCCGCTCCTGGCGGTCCTCTCCGGCTCGGCAAGGCTCGACAGACCGCTCTACGTCGGCGGCACGGACGACTTCCTTCAGTACGACGACGGCACGGCATGGTGGATCACGTGGACCGGGCTCTACAGGGGCGTGTGGTTCGACATCGACGACTTCTATCCCAGCGGGTTCACCTCTCTCTCTTACATGGAGCTGTGGTTCTACCACCACGCGAGCTACCCTTGGGACACCGGCTCGTTCTACGCAGAGCTCTACATCGGCGACGAGACAGGGCCGGTGATGCAGCTCGACCAGACCTCGGTCACCGCCGTCCACTACGCCCCGTGCTACGCCAGCTACAGCTCGCCGGTCTGGGTCGAGACGAACTTCTGGGGCCTCGTGAACACCGAGATGTCATCAGGCTGCTGGCCTTCGCTTCTGAGCGACAACACCCCGAACTGGACCGGCAACGACCACAGCTTCTACAGCGACGACTTCATGGAGTGGATCCCCTGGGTGGCCGGCGGCATAGGACTGGAGGCGGAAACCTGGGGCGGAGTGAAGGCGCTGTTCCGCTGCAGCCCCCTGGGGACCCCCGGGAGCTGCGACTACTTCATAAGGTTCTACGACTATTACACATCCAGAGCATCCCGCTGAGGGGAGTGCGGGAGCTGTTCTCTCGCAGGGGACAATCCACTGCGGGTTTCCAGATATGGTCTCTCGCTGGTCCGGAGTCCCCGAAGCACGGGGACTCCGAGCCTCGCCAGATGGATGGCTTCCATCCAGCGAGAGAGCGTGCATGAGGCTGTTCGTGGTTACCCCTCTCGCAGGTTCGCAATGTGAGCACCCCTTCCGCAGATTGCTGCGCA
>CAZMTK010000042.1:0-5589 GCA_964569245.1 uncultured bacterium
TCCAGCCGTGCCGTCAGGGGCTGACTGCGTGCCTCCGTCAGAAGGTGAGGGGGGCGGAAAGGGAAGCCCGCCGGATCATGCGTGGCCGGCGGGCTTCAGACCCAGCGCTCGGTGCTATCTGGAGGCAGGGCCTACATGGCTCAGTCCTCCTCTTCCTCCTGCTCTTCGACGGGGAGGAGATCGCCGAAGACCGCGCTGTCGAAGATCTGGTTGAAGCTTACGGGAGCCCAGCAGGCAAGTGCGTTGTTCTCGAAAGTCAGGCCGAAGAAATGAAGGGGATCCCAAATCTGGGTGATATCGCTGGTCTTCACGAGTCTGTTCTCGCTGGCCAGGGCACCCACTCCCAGCTCGCGCACCTGGTAGATCCATATCACGCGGTCCCTGCTGCCGTAACCGACATACAGAGGCTTGCCGCACAGACTCATGACGGACTGAGGCGTCATTCCGTAGTAGAGCTGGGTAGTCTCGTCAACTGTGATGAAGGCGCGGTTGTAGGTGTAGGTCGAAGCGCCCCTGGCTGCCGAAGTGGAAGGAGCATTCACCTGGAGTGGTGCTGTCAACTGGCCGCATCCGGCAAGGAACAGCACCGACACCATGACTGCGAGCAGGATCCTCATTAGTTCCTCCTTTTCTGATCCTATCGGGCACCAACGGGGAGGCAGAAGATCGCGCTCCCCGTTCCTCACGCATCTCGCAACCTTGGCCGAAGGCTCGCCCATAATGCTACTCCGCGCGGGCCGCCTTCCACTGTCCGTAGAGCTTCAGCTCCTGCTCCACCATCTTCAGGCACAGGCCGAGCACTGCCGCATCGTCCACCAGGCTTGCAGCGGGCATCAAGTCCGGCACCAGGTCCGTGGGGTTGAGGATGTACAGGAGGGCGACAACTATGGCCCCCAGCGCCCAGTAGGGGATGTGGCGGTAGCTGCCGCTCCAGTAGTCGCGCACGAGCGAGAGCATCTGCCCCACCTCGGTCAGCAGGCTGACCGGTCTGCCTGAAGAGGCTTTCTTCAGAATTCCGTCGCCATTGTCGACAACTCGCTGGATCTCGTCCAGCTCCACTCTGCGCCCTGCCTCGCGAAGCTCCTGCTCGGTCACGGGCTGTACTGGTCCATTCCGATCTTCATGAAACACCAGCTCAGGGGAGCCTTCTCTTGAAGATCAGCACCAGGCGCTGTGGCCTGATGTTATCCCTGATGCCCGTCACGTAATCCTCGTTTCCGAAGTTCGGGAAGGCCGTCTCCATCTCCAGGTAGCAGCCTGCAAGCTCCCAGCCCTGCCTTCCCATCTCGTTCAGCGACTCGAGCGAGGGGGTGATCCAGTCCGTGTAGAAGCTTTCGGGAGACTCGAGCCTGTCATAGCCGACCCCTGCAAAGGTCAGCACTTCGTACTCCCAGTCTGCGACAGCCAGCTCTCTTGCCAGCGCGATCTCCTGCCTGATCTCGAGAGTGGAGTAGACCAGCGTGCCTGTCCCTGCCAGCATCAGGATCATCAGCACAACGGTGATCGGCGATGCAGACACCTTGAGTCTCGGCTGCTCCATGCTCCCGTGAGCCAACACCTCATCGGCCATTCCGACAACCTCCCCTGTCATCTACTGTCACGTCTTGATGACACCTCTGCACCGATTCCTTCCCTGCCTCTGGTGAGGTTTGCATAACAGGAAGCCTTGATTGCAGTTCAGAGAGCATCATCACCACCGGCACTGTTTTTGCTGCAAGAATGATGCCAGCTGTTTTCTACAGGGTTACGGGCTGGCGCACCACGGAGGGAGTCGTTGCCGGGCATGAGCAGGGCCGTCGACAGACAGGCGACCAGGAAACGCATCGCCTCGAAGGGAGAAAGCTGCGGCGGGGATAGGTCACAGGCCGGAACTGCCACAAGCAATCTTGTAACTCCACAAGAAACCTTGTCTCATGCTAGCAGAAAGCGGATGCTGGTGTCCTGGCTGGGTCACACAGATATCCGGGCGACCGATACGCTGGAACATACCGATGCAAGCCCCCTGGCCCTTGCCCTCGAGGGTCTGCTGGCCGACGAGGTGCTGATACTCAGCGACCTGTCGGACGAGTGCATCCAGCGCTACCGCGAATGGCTGGGCCGGCGCACATCAGCCAAAGTGCGGATGCACCCAGTGGCCATCGAATCTCCCGACGACTACGGGCAGGTGTACTCGGCAGCCGAGGGAGCCCTGCGGGCGGTTCTCGACGAGATCGCAGAGCCTGTAGATCTTGTGTTCAACCTCACCTCGGGTACGCCCGCCACCACGGCTGCCTGGGTGGTGCTGGCCCGAACCAGCTACCCGGCCGACCTGGTGGAATCCTCCCGGATCACCGGGCTTCGCCTGACCACCGTCCCTGTCGACGGCAGCGCCGTCGTCGCCCTTGGCCCGGTATGCAGTGGAAGGGACCTCCTGCTGGCACAGCTCAGCGAGGGCTCTCCACCCCTGCACCCTGAGTTCGGCGACATCATCTGCCGAAGCGAAGCCATGAAGCGTGTCATCACGGCGGCCGCGAAGGTCGCCGTGCGTTCGGTCCCAGTGCTGATCGAGGGCGAGTCGGGCACGGGCAAGGAGCTGCTGGCGCGGGCCATCCACATGTCCAGCCCCCGGAAGGTCCGCCGCTTCGTCGCGGTGAACTGCGGCGCCATTCCTAGCGAGCTGATCGAGTCGGAGCTTTTCGGGCACGAGAAGGGGGCCTTCACCGGGGCGCATGCGCCGCGCGAGGGCTACTTCTGCACCGCTGACGGGGGCACCCTCTTCCTCGACGAGGTGTCCGAGCTGCCGCCCCCGGCCCAGGTGAAACTGCTGAGGGTGCTGCAGGACGGGGTGGTCTACCGCTTGGGCTCCGACAGGCCCGTTCACACAGACGTGAGAGTGATTGCCGCTACGAACAGGATGCTCACGACGCAGATCGCCTCTGGAAAGTTCCGAAGCGACTTGTTCTACAGGCTGGCCGTGGCCGTGCTGCGCCTGCCCGCCCTTCGCGACAGGCCCGGCGACATCGACCTGCTCATAGGGCACATTCTCGAGCAGGTGAACCGCGAGAGCGCGATAGAGCCCGGCTACAGGCCGAAGAGGCTTTCTGACGAAGCCAGGCAGCTCCTCCTCGAGTACTCGTGGCCCGGCAACGTCAGGGAGCTGATGAATACCCTGCGCAGGGCCGTAATCTGGTCCGACGACGACCTGATCGGCCCCGCCCAGGTCACCGATGCCATCATCAACGCCGAGCAGGGGGGCACGGGCCTCGTACTGAACCGCCCCCTGGGCAACGGGCTGGACATCAGGAAGCTGGTGGCCGAGGTGGTGAGGCACTACCTCGAGCGCGCCCTTCGCGAGTCGGGCGGCAACAAGACCCGCGCCGCCGAGCTGGTGGGCCTGCCCAGCTACCAGACGCTCACGAACTGGATGAAGAAGCACGGCCTCGCCGAGAACGGCGATTGATGAACGGAGGAAGGAACGATAGCGCAAGACTTGGTGCGGAACACGACCGGGTCCGACAGTCGGCAGACTGCCGATCTGTCACTGTGTCAGCGAAGAACAACAAAGGAGAAGATATGATCCGCAACTGGTTCCTTTTAGGGGTCTTCCTGCTGGCCGGCATCGCCCCGGCCGCAACCGAGACGCAGAACCTCTTCTACGGCGGCCCGGGTGTCATGGGACCGGTGGAGCACTGGAATACGACCTTCTACGAGCAGTACCGGGCCGACTGGCTGACATACCTCTCAGGAGACGGCGTTGTCATAGATATGTACTATCCCAGCTGGCTGCATACGATAGACTACGACGACGCCAGGCTGTGCAATCCGGTAGTCGCCGACATTAACGGCGACGGTCTGAACGACGTGCTGGCCATCTCCGACTCCAACCAGCCCATCTGGTTCCGCAACAACGGAGGCGGCACCTCGTGGACCCGCGTGGACATCGGAGCCGCAGGCACCGCCGAGTTCCAGGGCCTTGCAGCAGGCGACCTCGACCGCGACAATGACCTCGACGTAGTGGCTGCATATTACGGTTCCCCGCCCGCCCCGGCACTGAGGTGCTGGATCAACGCCAACGGTGCCGGGACATCCTGGACGCCCGTGCTCATCGACGACGTATATGGCAGCGTCGCCATCGCGGATGTGAACGGCGACCTCGACAACGATATCGTCGTCAGTCATTACGGCAACATCACGAGCTGGTACAACAACGTAAACGGAAGCGGCACAAGCTGGGCCGAGGTGATAGTCGAGAGCACGGGAACCAACAACTGCGTGCTCGCAGTGGGCGATTTCGACGATGACGGCGATATCGACATCGCCAACTCCAATGTCACAGGCACGCCCATCAAGACGATGATACTGGCGAACAACAACGGATTCGGCACTTCCTGGACAGAGTACACGGTGTCCACGAGGGAATCGAACCGTCTCGTGCCCGCGGACATAGACTGCGACGGCGACCTCGACCTCTTCTCATCGTACATGGAGGGTAACGATGTAGGCTGGTTCGAGAACACGGGATCGTATCCCTGGGCATGGCACCCCATCGCGGGCTTCCCCGTACCCGTCGGAATCTCCACGGCCGACTTCGACAACGACGGCGATCCCGATCTGGTTTCAACCAGCAACGACACATCCGTGCCTGATCAGGAGTATCCGATCAGGTGGTGGGAGAACACTGCCGAAGGAGACACCTGGGTGGAGCACGACATCATCGAGGGCGAATACAGGTACGGTATCGCAGCCGGTGAAGTGACCGGGGCCGGCTTCCCCGAGCCGGTAGCCTGCAGCAACGAGGCCACCCGCTTCTGGAATGTGGTTTCCTACTACTACTCTGGCTGGATCACTTCCAGCATCCTGAATGTCGGGCCCATGCCTACCTGGCAGTATCTGGTGTACAACTGCAACCTTCCCTCAGGCACAACGCTGGGGATTCAGGTTCGGGCATCTACCGACTACAACGCCATGGGTCCCTGGTCAGACACGCTGTTCACGATGTACCCAGACACCATCGATCTGCAGGGGCTGATCGACGACGGCGACAACTACTTCCAGTACAGGGCGGTGCTCAACACTTCCGACTGGCAGGTCACACCAGCACTGCACATCGTGGTTCTGGCCTGGATGCCCTCCACGGGGATTGAGGATGAGCACTACACTTGGGCGATGGACGCAGTGCTCATGGGTCCTGCCAGCAACCCCTCCTATGGATCGGCCGACATCCGATTCCTGCTGGGCAGCCCTCATTCAGTCGAGATATCCGTGTTCGATGTGTCCGGGCGCCTCGTGCACACCGCCGAGGGCAGCTACGACACAGGTCAGCACTCGATCGTAGTAGAGGGGCTCAAGCCCGGCATGTACTTCCTCAGGATGAGGGCCGGCGGGTTCGTCTCGGAATGCGAGCCGATGCTGGTGCTCTGAAGGGTTGGTGAAGCAGGAAGGCGCCCCGGGGGGCTTGCCCGGGGCCTTTCCATCGCAGGACGACTGTCCGGGCCGGAGACGGCATCGCGCAGACCTGGGAAGGACACAAAGCGGTCAGAAGATGATCGAAGCCATCCGTCAGAAGGTGAGGGGGGCCTTCTCTGCAACAGAAAGCTGCTCAGGCTCTCA
>CAZMTK010000043.1:0-5117 GCA_964569245.1 uncultured bacterium
TTATGGAATACGAGTATGAGCCTCGCCCCTGGCGGGAGCCTGTCAGGGACATGTGGGTTACCGAGGATGGCTGCCAGCTCTGGGTTCAGCGTGGAGATCTGGACGGCTTCATTTTCGACATCTACGCAACAGAAGACGGTACGCTTCTTGAAACTGCAGAGATTCTTCTGGACACGACCGGGTTGTGCGAAGTGGAGTTTTTCGTCGCCGATTCCAGTCGCATATACGCAATACTCGAGACACGCGATTTCGACCAGCTCCTCGTCAGCTTCGTCAAGGCTCCCTGATGCTATTCAAGCGGGGATCGAGGCAAAATGACAAGGGCATGCCATTTCAAAGGAGATGTGAGTCTTTCGAGAGGCTGAAGACGCCGGTCGTGCGTTCATGCAGCCGTGACCTGTTCAAGCGCAGCGTCCGGTTCATGCTGCCGACCTGGCGGATGCAGATCGCAAACCTAGTACTAACTGCAGTAATCACTTTTCTCTGGGTCGCAAACCCCTGGATACAGAAGCTATTCATCGACAATGTGATAGAAGGCTCATCGATCAGGTTTCTTGTTATCGCCGCACTCGCTCTCATAGGCGCTGCGATCGCCAGGATAGCCTTTAGTGCATTGCAAGGGATTGTTTCCGCCAGGATTAAGGAACGCATTCTTCTCGACATTCGCATGAGCCTTGCAGACAGGCTAACTTCCAAGAACACCCTCACTTCAAGGAAACACGATTCCGGCGAAGTGGTAAGCGTCTTCTTCCAGGATGTCGAGACTATGGGCGAGCTGTATGGCGACACTTTCATACAGCTTCTTACGGACACGCTCCTGCTGGTCGCTGTGACCGTTGCGATGCTTGCTCTGGACCGAGCGCTTTCTGCAATAACAATCACCGCTCTGATCGTTCTGGCATTCACTGCAAGGAATGCTACAAAGCCGTTCGAGAGAGCCTCAGAAGTCCGACAGAAGGCTCTCGCCGATGGATCAAGTGCGATAGGCGACTACTGGAGGTCTCTGACCGAAGCCAGGCTTCTTGGCGCACAGTCGCTAGTCAGAAATGCCGTAAAGTCCTCCCTCGAGCTTGTGAGACGCACGAAGGTACGCTTTGCGACGATCGTGAGCCTTGTCTCCCTTGTCCAGGCGGCAACATGGCTGATAACAGGGCTGATCCTCGTCTATGGGGGCATGAAGATCATAGCCGGCGAGATGACCATGGGAAGCGTCCTGGCCTTCTGGAGCTACATGGGACTGGCTTTGAGACCTATCAACACATTCCTCAACTTCACAGGGACTGTAAGGTCGAGCCTGGGAGCGGCCAGGCGCGTGTTCGAGATCACGGACTCGGGCGAGGAGGAGAACCTCGACAAAGGCCTCGCCTTCCCCGAGACTCTCGAATCAGTCAGGCTCGACAACCTCGGTTTCTGCTACGAGCCAGGCAAGCACATCCTGAAGTCTGTCTCACTCACACTTGCGCCGGGAGAGAAGATCGGGCTGGTTGGGCCCAGCGGAAGCGGCAAGTCAACCATCGCTGGCGTCATATCGAGGCTTTTCACTGCTGCGGAAGGCACCGTGCAGATAAACGGCGTATCTCTCGATGCCTACAGCATTCGATCGCTCCGAGCGAACACGGGCGTAGTTCAGCAGGATCCCCATATCTTCATCGCTTCTGCCTTCGATAACATCAGGATGGCGAAACTGGACGCCAACCGCGACGAGGTTGTCGAGGCCGCGATGAAGGCCCAGGCGCTGGAGTTCATCGAGGCACTTCCTGACGGGTTCGACACAGTCCTGGGGGAGGGCAGCCGCTCGATCTCCGGCGGCGAGAAGCAGCGCATAGCTCTTGCGCGCCTGTTCCTTCGCAACCCCAAGATCATCATCCTCGACGAAGCCACCTCGGCGATCGACCAGGCCACTGCCGAGAAGATCATGGACCGCCTGTTCAAGGAGTTCCACGACCGCACCATGATCGTCATCACACACCACTTCGGCGCGCTGAGCCGGGTTGATCGCGTGTACTCGGTGAGAGAAGGCGCCCTGGTCGAGCTGACAAAGGAGGAGGCTATGGCCGAGGCGATCATGACCGAGGAGTCCCAACTCCTTCCTGCGGGGTCCTGAGAAGCTCTTCCCCTGATTCCATCCTCCTCTGCCTTTGATTCGTTTCCTCAGGTGGCATGCGTGCCTTCAGGCAGTATCCCGGTGGAGGCGGTATGGTGCAGCCAGTTCTGCCGCGAACGGACCGAACCTGAGGTGCCATGCACTCGACGCTGGGGATGCTTCTCATGCTGCTGTCGCAGGAGCCGGGGCCTGCCGATGTGGTGACGATGTTCTACGATGCCGTGGCGAGCCGCGAGGCAGCATAGCCTTCTCGCTGGCCTCCCGGCTGATGCTCGACCAGATGGAGCTGATGGTCGAGCTGTTCCAGTCCACGAGGTCAGACGCAGGTTTCTCAGGAAACGTGTGGTCTTCGTTACTGTGCATCGAGATGGATGAAACTGGCCTGGTGCCTGGCGGATTACCTCTGGATTCCCTCTACCTGTGAGGCCATCTCCATTCCGTAGATGAAGTTACTGCTGAAACCTGCAAAACCTGTGTCTGACCCTCCGCGGTCCTCCCCCCTCGAGCATTCCGGCATGCCTATGCGCCAAGGCCCGCCAGCATCCGGTTCACGATCTCCTGCCGAGCTTCAGTGGATTTCCGGATCCAGGCCGTTCCGACCACGCCCGGCAGCACGGTCGCGCCGGCAGCCCTCAGAACCTTCGACAGCCCGGCGATGCCTTGCGAGCCGCCCATGAACCTGAAGGGGAAGGACATGGTGGCGAAGGGAAGCGCCTTCCTGCCCCCCATGTCTCTCAGTGTGGCGGCGAAGGACATCGTCACGGGCGACATGCCGAAGGCCCAGATCGGGCCGCCCACCAGCAGGGCGTCGTAACCTGCGCAGTCGGGTACCGACTTCAGCTCCACACCCTTCTGGTGCGGCTGGACCACGCCCTCGGGCTCGACCGGAAGCAGCTCCGCCTCGTGGCCCTTCGCCCGGAGAGACTCTGCGACCATGGCTGCCAACTCGCGAGTCCTGCCGGTCTGCGAATGGAAGACTATGCCGATCTTCATCACTGTCTCCCCCGATCCGGGCTCCCGCCATCCCTGGCGACTTGCCCGGTTTCATCAACCTTCCACTGCCCTTCGTCAGCCATTCCGGGGCCGGTTGCCCATTTCGAAGAGGCCCTGGAACGCCCGCGACCTCTTGAGGTCCTCCCTTATCAGGGGGCTCTGTATGTCGGCGAGGCACTTCTCCACGTCTATCATCGCGTCGGCGACGACGATCCGCATCTCGTCGAGGCGACCCAGCTCCTCGAGCGTGCGGGCCTCGTGCCACGCCCTCTCTATCCTCGCAATGCTGTCTCTGCCCTCGACGTACTCGCGAGACTTCCTGAACAGCTCCAGGGCCTGCTCGAGCTTCCTCTGCCTGTCCCCGGTCCGGTCCCGGAGGAGAACGCGCCCCTTGCTCTGCTGGAAGTCGCTGATAGTCCCTGCGCCCATCTTCTCCACACCCGCTTCGGTCTCGATCCTGTCCAGGATGGCCCGGGCCTCCTCGTGCCTGCCCAGGCCCGTGAGGGCTTCAGCCCTGACGATCTCGGCGAATAGGGCCATCCTGCTGTCCCCCGTGCCGCGCGCGGTCGCGAGCACCCGCTCAAGTATCTTCAGCGCTTCCTCGAACTCCCCGCATGATTCCCTGATGATGCCCATCTGGAACTCGGCCCACCTGCCCGGCCTGGATATGCCGATGGCCTCCATCAGGCCGATGCACCTCCTGTAGTAGTCCTCCGCGATGTCGCGCTGGTTCAGGGTCTGGTAAAGCTGACCGATGTTGACGTAGGCGACCATGAGCGTGTTCACGTCGCCCGACTCGGTGAGCAGGGCCGCCGCCTCGCCCAGCAGGGCGAGCCTCTCCTCCCAGGCATTGCGCAGCGAGAGTGTCGTGGCGAGGTTGATCATGGCCTTCGCCTGCTCGCGGGCGTCACCGATCTCCCGGTAGATGGCCACGCTCCTCCGGCACATCTCGATGCCCTTCCCGGGGTCGGAGAGCATCGCGGTGAAGGGGCCGCTGCTGTAGCAGTACGCAGCCTCGAGCCGGAGCTTCTCCGGCCCGTCGGGCAGGCTCGAAATGCCGGCAGCCACCTCGTCGAGTATCCTGCACGCCTTTTCGGTCTCGCCCCTGAAGTGCCAGACGAAGGCGCTCCTGATCTGGCAGAAGAGCTTCTTCTGCAAAGGGATCTCGCTGGCGAAGACCTCGTCCATCTCCGCCATGGCCATGTCGTACTGGGTTCGGTTGATGAACAGCCCGGCCCTGGAGTAGGCCAGCTCGCCCTTCTGCAGGCTGCTCAGTGCCAGGCCTTCAGCCCGGTCGAAGGCCTTCTGCGCATCGTCGTTCCGGCCGTGCATGACGCACAGGTCGCCCAGCGTGACCAGCGCGTCGAAGAGCTTCGATCCGTCGGCACGCCCGGATGCCGTGGAGTAGCGCACGAAGCGCTCGAGCCATGCCTCCTGGTCGAAGGTCGCCTGCCGCGCCTTCGCGTCCTCCGCCGCAAGCAGCGCGAACTCCGCCGCCTTGTCAGTCTCGGGGCTCTCGCAGTAGCAGTACGCTACCTGCGCCAGGAGATGCTCCTCGCCCTTCCCCCAGCGCCATTCATAGTAGCGCCCCAGGCGCGAGTAGAGGGCTCTCCTGGCACTCACCGAGAGCTCCTCCAGCAGGCAGCTCCTCACACAGTCGTGGCTGAAGCGGCAGACAGGCTCGCCGGAGCCGGTCACCTCCTCGTGCACCAGCCCCATGCGCAGAGGCTCGTCCAGCGCGCGAGCGGTCTTGAGCGCAGGTATCTCCAGGAGGAACGAAACCGTGTCGATGCTGAAGCTCCCGGGCATGAGAGCGCCCATCCGCAGGACCTCGCGGGAGGAGCTGTCGAGCATGTCGAGGCGCGAGCGCACAAGCTGGGCTATGCCGTCGGGGAGCTTCTCCACTCCGAGGCGGTAGTCATGGTCGGCGCCGCCGGGGAGGGCGCCGCCCTGGCGCAGCGACTTGAGCAGCTCGCGTATGTAGTACGGGTTTCCGCCGCTCTGGCGCGTGATAGTCTCC
>CAZMTK010000044.1:0-4308 GCA_964569245.1 uncultured bacterium
CTCTCACTCTGCCGGATACTCTTCACTATACGCTGACATTCTCGCTGAACGAGCTTGCCTTCGACTCGATCGGAGGAGAGGACTTCGTCACGTTGCGAGGCTGCCAGCCCATCCTGAAGGAAGGCTCGCCATCACTGCCGAGATTCCCTGCTGTGTTCGTCATCCCTGCAGGCTCGAGAGTGGGTGACTGCTGGGGAACGGTAGAGCAGAGCAGTTCGATCAATGGCACGTTCTCGATCTGGCCGGCCCAGCCGCCGGTCCCGATCAGATGTGATGATTCGATTCCTACGGTTCCTCCGGACAGCGCGATCTACAACTCGAACAGCGCCTGGCCGAGTACTATCTGCCAGGCTGCTGATGTCGGGGCTGTCGACGGAACCTACTTCGCGAGAGTGGACGTCTTCCCGCTGACATGGAATCCGTCCTCAAGCGCTCTGTCACTCAGGACAGAGATCGACATCTCGCTGGAGGTGATCGAGGACAGCATTCCTGCGCCAGATCCCGTCCTGATGACCGACTACTTCTGGGATAGGAGGGTGGAGCAGCTCTCCGCGCTCGTGCTGAATCCGGATGACCTCGAGGACTTCTCGATCGTCCCGGACATCGTGCCCGAGAACGACAGGGGAGAAGGCTGCGCTCCGATCGCCATTGACTGTCTTATCCTGACGCCTCGTGCCTGGGCCGGTTCATGGCAGCCTCTTGTCGACTGGAACACCCAGAGGGGTCTCTACACGGAAGTCCTTACGCTTGAGGATGTGGAGGACGGGGCAGGGACCATCTGGGGCATAGGCCGTGACTGGCCTGAGATGATCCGGAACTGCATCAGATGGCAGCATGAAAACAGAGGGGTTCAATACGTGCTGCTTGGAGCAGACAGCAGGGATCCTGAGGAGTCGCCGGAGGACCCTGGGTCCGATATCCCGGCCCGTGGGTGTCCGGCCTACAATCCCCCCCCGACCTCTGGCTTGTTTCTAGCCAATGACTGGTACTATTCGTGCCTGAGTCCGACTCTCAACTGGCAGACGAACGGGGATGAGACTCCATGGGGGCAGTATCATCCCACGAGTCCCACACTCAACGATGAAATGGATCTCGTCCCGGACGTTCTCCTGGGCCGGATTCCCGTTCACTCGATGCTCGAGGTCGATGCGATTGCGACAGAGCTGGTGAGCTATCAGAAGCGTCTGCCGTATACAACTGAGCCTTCCTACGACCTTCTGATCGTCAGCGCCAACGTAGACCAGTTCTCGGGCGAGCAACAGTTTCCGGAAACGTGGAGACATCTCGTCGAGATCACTGAACCTGTACCGAGCCAGTATGACCTCTACTGGGTGGCTGAAGAAGACTGCCTGGAATCACCGTATCAAGAGATCACTCCGGATGTAGTCCTCGGTTTCCTAGATGGCACTGGAGAAGAAGGAGGAGGTTTCTGGCGCGCAGACATCGGCGGGCACGGTGGCTGGGACTGGATAGCTGCCAATTATGACGGGAATCCGGACTCTGATGCTGAGAAGGTCTTCCCCTCGGATCTCAGGAGCCTTGTCGGCTCCGGCGGGGTGTTCTGCACCGCCTGGGCATTCAACTGTGGTACAGGCCAGTTCTGGTGCCCACTCGCAGATACCACGATCTGCGAGACGTGGCTCGGTATCGACAATCAAGCGTCAGATGCCCCACTGGGCCCTTCATATGTCGGGAATGTCTTCCAGGGCCTGAACAGCCTGGTGGTCGGAGGTAGCCCGAGCCATCTGCTGAACAGGTGGTTCCTCGATGTTCTGTACAACCAGCAACCGGTTGCAGGAGCCAGGGGACAGGCGACCATCTTCAATCAGGCCAAGCTCATGTACATCGATCAGTGGCTCTCCTATCCTCCGGGAGTCATCCCTCCTCCCATAGAGATTGCCCCTGGTGAAGTAGTCGAGCCGATGTGGGACCTCTTGAATTTCAACCTGATCGGCGATCCGGCCTGTCCCCTTTGGCTGACTGAGCCGCTTGGCATGCCGGTACATCACGTATCCGTGCTGAACGCCCCGGCTCAATTCACAGTTACCGTTACTGATGACGATGATCAGCCTCTGCAGGGCGCGAGGGTCTGTCTTTTCCTGGAAGACAACTCCTCCTTCGTGATCTACACGCGCGGACAGACGAATTCCTCCGGGCAGTACAGCGTCTATCTCGATCCTTCCTCCGCAGGGATCATGGCCGTGACGGTGACGAAGGAGGGCTGTCTCCCCTATCAGGGATCGGTGGCCGTCCGTGTCTAGTCTGACGACGACACTCCTTGCGCTCGTGCTGGTCTCCGATCTGACGCTCTGGTTCGGAGCACCTGTCAGGCTGGATACCTTCTGGGATCCCACGATCGGCAACACCGACATCGCCTCCGATGGAGGCAACCGGATATGCGTGGTCTGGGACGGGCGTGACGGTACAGAGCCCGAGATGGCATGGGCGAGCGCTTCTGCTGATGCAGGAGCCTCCTGGGGCATTCCTCAGCAGGTTACAGATTCATCTGCACCAGGTCCGGCCAAGGTCAGGGTATGCGCAGACACCTCCGGGGTGTTCCATGCGGTTTGGGAGGACTACAGGGGTCCGGAACCATATGCAGCCTACTACTCCAGGTCGGTGAATGGTGGGGTCACCTGGCTTCATCCCAACACGAGGATCAGCATCCAGGGAGCGCGTTGCACTCTTCCGGACATAGCCTGCGATGATGAGGGGAACCTTGTTGTATGCGTCTACCGCAACTGGGCGGACAACGGGCGTATGTACTCCTCCCGATCGACAGACGGCGGACTGAACTGGGACATCGGCACAGCCGTCGGAGATGACACGGGACCCCAGTACTATGCCGAGGTCGCCTATCTGGGAGGTTCTTCCTTCATCGCGGCATGGTCGGATGGAAGACCCACTGGGGGAGACTGCAACATCTATTGTTCGGTTAGTGCCGATGGGGGAGCATCATGGATGCAGCCCAACATCCCTGTCCCCACTGGAGGGTATCCCATTCAACCGTATGGCATCAGACTGTTCGGGGACTCGACCGGATTACACATGACGTGGGTCTCTGAGTTCACGACGGATACAATCCACGCCTACATCCATTACCAGAAATCCACGGATGGCGGCTTCACATGGCTGCCGGAGCCGATTCGCGTCGATACCGGAGATGAAGACTGGCGCAGGTATGGCGGGGTATGGAGCCCGCCGGGCGGGCCGATCTTCGCATCATGGTGCGAGCATACGGGGCTGGAATGGCCGTCGTGGGCTTTCTGTTCAACCAGTTATGACGGAGGAATGACCTGGAGCAGCGCACCTGCTGTGGCCAATCCGGGAACCGGCGAAGCGAACACCTGCGCCCTCTCAGGTAATCAGCAGGATGGCACAGTTTACATGTGCTGGGACAACCAGATCACCGGAGGCGTGTTCTTCGCCCGAGGAGATGTCCAGGAATCATCCCCCGAAGATCCTGACGCGCCGACGAGCTGGATCACCGTGATCCCAAGTCCGACCTCGGGGCAGGTCTATATCGAGATCCCGGATGGAATGCAGGGTCAGATCCAGGTCATCGACACGGCAGGCCGGCTTGTGGCTTCTCTTGATGCTTCGGGCTCAGGGGCAGATCTGATCTGGGATAGCAGTGGCAGCCCTGCAGGTGTCTACACGATCCGACTGCAGTCGGGAGCCTTGTCATCCACCGCGAAGGTCGTGGTTCTCCACTAGCGGCATCCAGAGCACCCAAACTCAAGGCCGCCCTTACCAAAGTGGTCCGTAACTGCGGATCCTGCCAACCGCATGCAATGCAGATGGAAGTGCTTGGGAGCGCGGATCACTTCGTTCGCAAATCTAAGGGGTACAACGTGGTACACCGGCCTTTGGTCCAGTCGAACCAGATCGGACAGATTATTCCTAATAAGAATCAGTAGACCGGATCTTCCTGCCCCTGCAGCCCCGAAACGGGTCTACCGGAATCCGGTGATCTTCGCACGCGAAGGGCCTTGATTGTCTCTCGTTGTTTCGTCGGACGAAACAACTGGCGACGCGGCCACATCCTGCTGCGCAGGCTGTGGCGACTGGACCGGGACCGCCTCACCAGGCAGCAACTCGCTGACCGGCAAGGGATCTCACTCGACCGTGTCATCCAATGGTTCGCCTTGCTGAAGCTACCGCCCGAGAAACTCGAGGAGATCGCAGCCCTGGGAGACCACTGGGAGAAGCGGATGGTGACGGAGAGGGAGATGAGGAGGATGAGAAAGGCTCCATGACCTGCCCCCCTGGACCCGGTCCATGCTGAGGTATCAGTATGGACGTGGT
>CAZMTK010000045.1:0-4147 GCA_964569245.1 uncultured bacterium
TCTGCGACCTCCTCGTCGTCAACCACGACGAGCAGAAGGTCATCGAGGAGATCCTGGAGCTCCGGGAGAAGGGGTGGAGCCTGAGGGCTATCGCCAGTCGACTGAACCAGGATGGGATCCCCGCAAAGAACTCAGGGAAGTGGTACGCATCATCGGTAAGGTCTGTGCTGATGACCGCAGGGGAGCAGTAGCTGCGCAATGGGGGGAAGAAGCTCCCCCCCTTGCTCGAGCCCGAGCGTTGTTTTTCTGTTATGCAGCGGCGAGAATTATCCAGAGGACGAGAGCGAGAGACCCCATGACGGGCAGAAGGCATCCCATGGCTCTACCCACCATCCTCTGACGCCCCGATTTCGTCAGAGGGATGCCGAGCTGCCTGGAGAGCTTCCCCTTTGCACCGGACAATCCGGTCGCACGCTTCCAGGAGAAGGATGCACCAGGTATCCCCTTCCTTCGCCCCATCGATGCACTCCTACTCTCTCTCCAGCGGCAGATTTGCCCACTCCTCGACCTCGTCCAGCGTCGCAGAGAAAGGCATGGGATCACTCCCGAACACGATGCGATTGCGTAAGTCCACCACCAGATACCCACCGAAGTCGTAAGCCAGGGGATCCCGTCTACGCGATTTCCTAAGCTCGAATCCCTGCCTCTTCAGCATCCGGCGAATCCTGTTCTCTCGGACCTTCTCGTCCATGTCCATTGCCGGTCCTCCCCGCTTCTGGTATATACTCAAGCATGTTGTACAGTATTGATTCTGGAATATGTCGTCAATCCTCTGGGAAGGCGCTATCTCGCCCTCATGGAACACCCAGGGCCAGGCTGCTCGGACAAGCTAGTACATGGCCTGAGCCTCTTTGCATGCGAATCGATGCACAACCTTCAGTGCTCCTGAGCGCCTTGACTTCGCAGGTAGTCAATATCATCTCCGTCCATCTGTTGTCAGAATCTTGCAGCCCTTGCCGGGAGGGGTTTCGTGAGGACGATCTTCGAGTCATGTGTTCCCAGAGATGAGGTTCTCACAGGCGAGCTCCGCGACGAGATGTTCGCTGCCCGCCTGAGGGATGTGATCGAAGGCACAGCCGACCCCATCTATCAGGATCCACAGGTCTTCTTCGACAACACCTTCGTCACGGAGGGTCTTCGCACCCTCTCGCGCGAGGTCGTCGGACGGCTGTCAGGTAAGAACCCCGGTGCGAGCCCCTTCATCCGCCTGGAGACTTCCTTCGGAGGCGGCAAGACCCACAGCCTGATTGCCCTCTATCACCTCGCCAGAGGTGGCAGCCCGACCGTCCCGAAGGATCTGGTTCAGAAGTCATGGCTCCCGAGCGCTCCCTGGAAGGTCGCCGCAGTCGTCGGGGACGACATCGACCCTGCCAACGGGGTCCCTCACGGAAACACCAGGGTTCATACGCTCTGGGGTGAGCTCGCCTGGCAGCTTGGAGGCGAGAAGGGCTACTCCCGTATGAGTCAGAGCGACACGAAGCTGGTTGCTCCCGGCACGCCGGTTCTGAAGGAACTCGTTGGCGACCAGCCCACGCTCATCATGATGGACGAGCTCGCCCGGCATTACAGGACCGCCCGTGCTGTTGCCACGAAGGAGGGGCACAGCACTCTCGCAGAGCAGTCGGTGGCCTTCCTGAAGTCCCTTCTCGAGGTCGCTTCGAGCTGCCCGAACATCTCCCTGGTCATTACCCTGGCAGAGAGCGTGGACACCTTCGGCAGCGAGACGGAAGAGATACGGCGTGAGCTGGACGAGGCGAAGAAGATCTCCGCCCGCCAGGAGCTGATCGTCACACCCACGGGTGAGAACGAGATCTCGCACGTCGTCAACCATCGCCTGTTCAGGAGCATCGAGGCCGCCGAGGCGAAGGAAGTCGCGAGCGGATATTCAGCGGCCTATTCAGGCTTCGAGGCCAGGGGGGCGGAGCTGCCTGCAAAGGCGCTCAGGGCAGAGTACGCATCGGAGATCGAGAAGTGCTACCCCTTCCATCCGGAGATCCTGGCTGCCCTCAGCAGGCGTGTAGCCACCATCCCGAACTTCCAGAGGACGAGGGGTGTGCTCAGGCTGCTGGCGAGAGTGGTTCGCGACCTGTGGGAGAGCAGGCCGAAGGACACATGGCTGATCCATCCCCATCATGTGAACCTCCTCCTGCCCGATGTGGCCAACGACCTCACCAGCAGGCTCGAGAAGCCCACCTTCAAGCCAGTGATCGAGGCGGACATCGTCAGCGGAGTCAAGGGGATGCCCGCTCACTGCCAGTCGATCGACTCGTCCTGGATCGAGGCCGGCAAGCCGCCCTACGCCCAGAGGCTGGCCACGACGATCTTCCTCAACAGCCTCACCCAGTCGAGCGGGGCCGGCATCGAGCCCGCTGACCTTCATCTGTCCGTGCTCCATCCCGGAGATGATCCCCAGCACCTCCAGAAGGCCCTGCTCGAGATGAAGGGAGATGTCAGGACCCAGCCCGGAGTGGCGCTTCACTACCTCCACTGGGATGACAGGCGTTATCGCTTCAAGACCGAACCAAGCCTTGAAAAGCTGGTCCAGAACGAGCTTACCTCTCTCGGCCCCACCAGGATCAAGAACGACCTCGACGACCGGATCAGACAGGTCTGGCGGAAGGGCGTCTTCCATCCCTTCTACTTTCCCCAGGAAGCGGTGGACGTCCCGGATGACTCGAAGGAGCCCAAGCTCGTCATCCTGCACTACGACGCCGAATCGACGGCATCAGGCAGGCAGGGCATTCCGGACCTGGTGAGGAAGATCTACGACCACACCGGCTCCCTTCAGACCTACAGGAGCTTCAAGAACAACCTCCTCTTCCTTGTGGCCGATGCCGACCTGGTCCAGCGGATGCAGGACGTCATGGCCCGGTCCATCGCCATAGGGAAGATCGTATCAGATCCCGAGAGGTCGTCGGATCTCCCAGCAGACCAGGTCAAGAGACTCCGTGAGATGGACGATGCGGCCCGGCTCGAGGTGCGCATCGCAATTACGCGAGCCTACAGGCACCTCTACTACCCGTCCATGGAGGGCGGGAAGAAGGACTCCGGGCTGGCTCACTACGAGCTCCCTGCACAGGACCAGGGCAAGGCCGACCAGGAGCAGTCGCAGGTGCTTCTCTCCGCCCTGGTCAACCTCGAGAAGGTTCTCACGGGCGACTCGCACCCGATGGCTCCGGATTATCTCAAGAGCAAGGCATGGGCTCCCGACCAGCAGGAGATGACCACGGAGGATCTGCGGAAGGAGTTCGCCAGGCGCATCGGGCTGAAGATGCTCCTCGATCCGGGGCAGCTCAAGAAGACCATCCGTCAGGGGGTCCAGCAGGGCACATGGATCTACTACGAGACAGCAGTGAAGAAGGCGTATGGGAAGGGGACGGAGGAGCCCTTCATCGAGCTGTCGGATGAGGCGATCCTGTACACCGAGGAGAAGGCCAGGGGACTCGGGATCTGGCCCCGGACGGAGATCGGTGAGTCTGCTCCTCCCCGGATCTGTCCTCTCTGCGAACACGATCCGTGCATCTGCGAGGGACCTACTGGTGGCGAAGGGGCATTCTCCACCTCCCGCTCGGGCATCCCCTCCCAGGCTCTCAAGGCGATGGTCGATGCCTTCAGCGAGGCGAAGAAGGACCGGATAGGGACTCTCGGCATCTCGCTCCACGGAAGCTCGAAGGACGCCGCCATGGACCTGCGGAGACTGGGTCTGGCCATGCCGCAGATACCCAGAGGAGATGTCACCGTCATTCTCCGGATGACGGCTGAGACAGCTACGGACTGCCTCGAGATGAGCTACCGGGGGCCGTGGGACGGCTACACCAGACTGAGGGGTACTGCCGAGACCGCTGCTGCCGAGGCATCCAAGCTCGACCTGAAGTTCGACCTGAAGAACGTCTTCCGAAAGGGGCTCCCTGCTGCAGAAACACTCGGCACCGTCCGGGAGATACTGGTGCATCTCGAACTGGGCAGGCTGGGCTTCACAGCCGAGGAGATGCGCGATGAATAGCACGGCTGGGGAGTTTTTGCTGACAGTCTTCGGGCTGAAGGAGGGCGGATACGGCCTGACCCTCACCGGCAGACCCCAGCACAGGAACGGCGTCCACGACGTCTCTGTCTCGATCTGGGGGCGCCCCATGCAGTCGGTGATGGA
>CAZMTK010000046.1:0-3793 GCA_964569245.1 uncultured bacterium
GGGGAGTGACCTCCCAGTCTCCGGGCCCGCCGGGGCTGTCTCCGCAGGAGACTGCTGCCGCAAGAAGAGCCGCAAGGAACAGAACAGGTCTCATGTTCTCCTCCCGGAGGGAAGATAGCGCCTATTCCGAGCACGCCCCAGGCCGAGCTCCCTGCTGCGCCCGGGGATGGCATTGCCGAACGGAAACAGGTATTATCTGAAGGCTGGTCAAGCAGCCAGTATTTGGAACCGATCCGCGGATGGTTCAAGCATCCGAAGTGGTCGGTTTTTCATATCTAAAGGAGGGTACCTTGAAGGCCGAATGGCTCTTCTGTATCGTGTTCCCGGTCATGCTCCTAGTTGTCGCCTGCGGCCAGCCGGCGCCTCCGCCGGAGCCGCCCGTAGTGCCCGAGACTCCGGTTGACATCTATGCCGAAGCCCCACTCCTCAAAGTGGGCTTCGTGGCGCAGGACCATCACGCCGCGGCGTTCGTGGCCGCACTACGCGGGGATGCCATGAAGGAGCAGTACGGTATCTACCTCGCCCCTCTCAGGGAACACGAACTCTACGCGCTGGTCGAGAACAATGTGAAGGTCGCCGAGGTCGAGCTGATCCAGGCATCGGGCGGCGGTTCCGTGGTCCCGACATCCATGGCTGCAGGGGAGTTCGAGGTGGGCTTCGGCGGCATCACGGCCTTCATCTCCTCTGCCGATGCAGGCTCCGGCATCGCGATCATCAGCCCCCTGCACGCAGGCGGCGACATGCTCGTGGTCCAGCCCGACAATGAAGCAGTGACCGACTGGGCGTCGTTCGTCCAGTGGGTGCGCACCAGCGAGACACCTGTGAGGGTCGGCTTCAAGAATCCCCAGGCCGTTGCAAAGCTGATCTTCGAAGGCGCTCTGACGGCGGAGGGCATCGCCTTCAGCCAGGGCACGGCATCCGAAGGCGCTCTGGTCGTCATGATCAACATGCAGGGCGAGCAGAACCTCAACCCCGGCCTGCAGAGCGGCGCGATCGACGCCTATGTCTCGAACAACCCCGCCTGCGCAGCCGCAGAACACCAGGGGATAGGCAGGTGTGTCGCCGTTCTAGCCGAGCTGCCCCCGGGCGGCTGGCATGACCACCCCTGCTGCGTCCTGGCCGCCACCCAGGCTGCGAGGACCGAGAAGGCCGAGCAGGTGGCAGCCGTTCTGAGGCTGTTCGCTGCAGCTACCGACTACATAAACAACAACCCCGAGGATGCTGCCGCAGCCGTATCGGAATGGCTGGGGAATCCTCTCGAGGTCGAGCTGGCATCCATGCCCACCAGCGTCTACAGCATGGAGATCAACGACGAGTGGATGGCCGGGGCCGAGCGGAACTACACCGCCATGGCCAGCCAGACCCCGTTCGCAGGCTCGCTTGCCGGCCTGGATTGGAATGCTGCACAGGCAGTCATCTTCGACTTTTCCCTGCTGAACAGCGGGAACGGGCAATAGCTCTGCCGGCGATAACCGGGAGATCCGGCAGGCCCGGGAGCCTCCTCGCGGGGGCTCCCGGGATCCTGATCCCGCTACTGCTTGTGCTCTTCTGGCACCTGGGCACCCTGGGCGAGCACTCCAGCCTGATTCCGACACCCGTTCAGGTGCTCTCGATTCTATCTCATCCGTTCACCGACCTGCTTGCCACGGGAACCCTGGCGTGGAACGTGTCCGTCAGTCTCATGCGGGTGGCAATGGGCTTCATCATCGCCGCCCTCGTCGCCATTCCGCTCGGCAGCCTCATGGGCTCGCTGAGGATCGCACGCAGTCTGATGTGGCTGATAGTGGAGATGTCTCTCCCGATCTCGCCGCTGGCTCTCATCCCTCTCTCTCTGATCCTGTTCAGGGCGCGCAGCTTCGTCGAGGTATTCGGGCTCGATGCACTTCGATACCAGCGTCACATTCTGCACGAGATGCAGCTCGGGATGGTTCTGATTCTCTTCTGGGGGGCTTTCTTCCCGATTCTCCTCAGTACGATCCAGGGCGTCAGGAGCATACGCCGGGTTCATATCGAGGCGGCGAGGATGCTGGGAGCCGACAGGTTCTGCCTGTTCTGGCACGTCACCCTCCCCTCGGCGCTCCCGTCGATCTTCACCGGTCTGAGGCTGGGGATAGGCAGGGCCTGGATGGTCATCATAGCGGCGGAAATGCTGCCGGGCACCAATGCTGGGCTGGGCTACCTCATCAGGTATTCCTACGAAGTACTGAGGATGGATATCATGGCGGCAAGCCTCGTGATGGTCGCCCTGTTCGGCGCACTGTTCTCCCGGGGGCTCGAGGCACTGGGAGACAGGTTCCTCAGGCTGAAGGTCGCCGAGCGATGAGCGGCATGACCGTCTCGATGCGGGGAGTCACCAAACGGTTCCTGTCCGAGAAGGGAAGGACCGTCCATGCCCTCGACATGATCGATCTCGAGGCGGGACGCGGAGAGTTCCTGTGCGTGCTGGGCCCGACAGGGTGCGGTAAGTCGACGCTTCTCAGGCTGATCGCCGGCCTGGAAACACCTGACGCGGGAACCATATTCGTGGACGGAGAGCATCCTGTGCCGGGCAGCGGAACCGGGTTTGCGTTCCAGCAGCCTGCGTTGTTCCCATGGCTCACCGTAAGAGGCAATGTCGAGTTCGGCCTGAGGAGATGCACTCGGCGCAGGAAGGCCAGGCGTGAGATCGTGGAAGGTCTGCTGACCGCCGTGGGCCTCCAGGGGTTCGCCGACGCATTCCCGCACGAACTCTCGGGTGGGATGCAGCAGAGGGCGGCACTGGTGAGGAGCCTGGCGCCGTCCCCCGGGCTGATGCTCCTCGACGAACCGCTCAGCTCTCTCGACACCTCCACACGGGACGACCTGCAGGATCTGATCCTCGATCTTTGCAGGGGCAGGGGGATTACTACGGTCTTCGTCACGCACAACATCGAAGAGGCTGTGTATCTCGGCGACAGGCTGGTAGTCCTCGGGCACAGACCGGGACGGATAGTATCGGACTTCCGGATCGACATACCGCATCCGAGAGACCGGTTGTCCGTTAGTTTCGTCAGCTGCCTGCTTCGTGTCAGGACGGTGTTCGAGGGTCTGGTCAGCGAAGCGAGGAGAGTCCCGGACCACTCCATGCCTGCTCCCGGAAGTTGACCTTTCCCGGGCGCCGGGACATTCTCCCTCCGAGGCAACCCTGGAGGTGGCACTTGGGCTTCCGGATCATCCCGGTCAGGAACACGATTCTCCTCGCCCTCATAGGAGCTTCTACGCCGGTTCCGGCAGTATCTCCCTGTCCCCCGGGTTTCCTTATGCCCACCGCCGTGACGCGATACTCCACGCCGATCAAGGTCAGCGCCGCCATCGGATTGGTGTTCACCAGGATGACCAGCCCCCCCGCCTATGACGGGATCTATGTCCAGGCCGAGCCCGGCTTCGGGGGCATGAAATTCAACGCCGGGTTCAGGGCGGGCGTGCACCAGTTCATCCCTGTCGCGAGCTTCAGCATCGGGCCTTCGCTCATGCACACCTGGGGCGATCCGCTGCAGGGCGTCGCCCCGGGGCAGACCTATGTGGGATTCGAAGCAGGTCTCTGCCTTCTCATGCTGAACCTGAACGGAGGCTTCTTCTCTCATGTCGCCGGTGGTGCCAGTGACGACCGGTTCATCTGCTCGCTCGGCATCGGGGCGGGGTTCTGAATCGATGAGCACACCGATCCAGCAGCCCGTCAGGCCCGAGGCCGGAGCCCTCAGGGAGGCCATCGCGAGGCTGGAGGAGAGCCGCTCCGTTATCGGGGACGGTGCCGCCGACGCCGCCATTGCCGCGC
>CAZMTK010000047.1:0-3676 GCA_964569245.1 uncultured bacterium
TCATTCCGTCAGAGCCGGAATGAGCGTGGCGACGCTGTGAGTTCCGGTGCCTCCGCTTTGCTCACCGTCGAACAGGTGTTCGCTGGAGTCATGGTCTCTCGCAAGATCCCTTCGGGATCGTTGCTGGCGACGCTGTGAGTTCCGGTGCCTCCGGAACTCACGGGGGGGCAGGTAACCGGAGGTTCCATTCTGCTCGGCTCGCGTTCCGGGAAGGATCGCGAGCATCTCATGAAGCGGAACCGCAGGTCCCTGCAGACAAAGCAAGAACCCCCGGCACGGGAAGTGCCGGGGGTTACTCTGGTAGCGGGGGCAGGATTCGAACCTGCGACCTTTGGGTTATGAGCCCAACGAGCTACCGGACTGCTCCACCCCGCGATCGCGATCGCAATGATAGGTCAATCGCCTTCGCAGGTCAACAGCATCGACGCTCGAATCCCGCCCCTCCAAGGAGACTGAGACCGGGCAAACCTGCTGCATCAGCGGGTTCAGGATGCGCCTCGCAGCGTCGATCTGCGCTATCACGCTCGAGGTGGCTGTTCCGCCCGTGGATGATCTCCTCTCGATCGATGCCCGGATGTCGAACACCTCCTTCACGTCTTCGCCGAACTCACTGCACTCCTCCGTCAGCCTCTCCAGGGGCACTTCGGAAAGCTGCATCCCCTCGCCCGTTGCGTTCACAACCAATCCGCTCACCATGTGATGCGCCTTGCGGAACGGGACTCCCTTCCTCACCAGGTAGTCCGCAAGGTCCGTGGAGAGAGTCGAGTCGTCTATCGCTTCTTTCATCCTCGCCGGATCAGGCCTGATCGTGCGGATCACCTGCTCGGCCGCGGGCAGCACAGCCATCAGCGTGACCAGCGCGTCGAAGAGGGCCTCCTTGTCCTCCTGCAGATCCTTGTTGTAGCCCGCCGGCAGCGCCTTCAGCACCGTGAGGATGCCCACGAGGTGGCCTGTCATCCTGCCTGTCTTCCCCCGGAGGAGCTCCAGGACGTCCGGGTTGCGCTTCTGCGGCATCAGGCTGGAACCGGTGGTCACGCTGCTACCGAACTCGACGAAGCGGTGCTCGGTGCCGGCCCACACTGTGAGATCCTCCGCCAGCGAGCTCAGGTGCACCTGCAGCATCGCGGCGAAGTACAGGAAGTCCGCCGCGAAGTCCCTGTCGCTGACTGCATCCATGCTGTTCCTGCAGGCCGAGGCGAACCCCAGGTCCCACGCCAGCTCGTCGCGGTTCACCGGGTAGGCCGTTCCGGCGAGCGCCCCGGATCCCAGCGGGAGCACCGACATCCTCTCCAGGGCTTCATCGAGCCTCTCCAGGTCGCGCTCGAGCCTCCAGAAGAAGCACATCAGCCAGTGGCTGAACAGCACCGGCTGGGCCTGCTGACGGTGCGTGTACCCGGGCATGACGATGCCGATGTGCCTCTCCGCGGCGTCGAGGCACGCCTTCATAAGGGACACGAGGCGGGCCCTAACCCTCGACGACTCACCCATGAGGTGCATCCTGAGGTCCGTCGCCACCTGGTCGTTGCGGGAGCGCCCCGTTCCCAGCTTCCAGGCGGTGGTGCCTATGATCTCGAACAGCCTCCGCTCGACGGCGGTGTGCACGTCCTCGTCGGTTACCAGAGGCTCGAAGCAGCCCTGCTCGAACTCGCGGGCGATCAGCTGGAGGCCCTCGCCGACCGCCTCGACCTCCCCCTGGCTCATCACCCCCGCCCGCCCGAGGGCGTGCGCCCACGCCGCGCTCACCTCTATGTCGGCACCGGCGAGCCGCACGTCGAACCCGATGGACGAGTTCAGGGCCCGCATGGCCGCACAGCATTCCTCTCCGTAGCTTCCCCTCCACATCGTCATATGGCCGCCTCCGTCCCGCCGGCGAGGGCCGGCTGGGGCTGGATGGGGGCCGCACCTGCTCCGCCTGCGTGCGCTGGCTGCCGGGAGGCTCTTGCCAGCGCCCCCACGGTGACGGGCAGCCCGAACAGGTTGATGAACCCCCGGGCGTCCTTCTGGTCGAACAGGCAGTCCCTGCCGAAAGTGGCCAGATCCTTAACGTAGAGGCTGTTGGCCGAGGCCCTGCCGGTCACCGTGCAGGTGCCCTTGTAGAGCTTCAGCCTCACGCGCCCGGATACGCTCTCCTGTGTGGATTCGACGAATGCGGCTATGGCAGAGCGCAGGGGCGTGAACCACTGCCCGAAGTAGATCAGGTCGGCGTAGCGCTGGGCCACCTGCTCCTTGAAGCGGGCGGTGTCCCTGTCCAGACACATTTGCTCGAGGGCCTGGTGGGCCGTGTAGAGGATCGTGCCTCCGGGCGTCTCGTACACTCCCCGCGACTTCATGCCGACGAGGCGGTTTTCCACCATATCCACCCTGCCCACACCGTGCAGCCCCCCGAGCTCGTTCAGCTTCTCCATTAGATTAACAGGCATGAGCTTGCGGCCGTCGACTGCTACGGGCAGGCCCCTCTCGAAGTCGATGGTCACCGTCCGGGGGCTGTCAGGTGCGTCCACAGGATCGCGAGTGAGAAGGAACATCCCCTTTTCGGGCTCGGCCCACGGGTCCTCCAGGATCCCGCCCTCGTGGCTCAGGTGCCAGATGTTCCTGTCACGGCTGTAGATGGACTTCATGGTCACCGGCACGGGCACCCCGCGGGCCCTGGCGTAGGCGAGCGCCTCCTCGCGAGAGGAAATGTCCCATTCCCGCCATGGAGCGATGACGGTGAGGGTAGGGTCGAGCGCCTTCACCGACAGCTCGAACCTCACCTGGTCGTTCCCCTTGCCCGTGCAGCCGTGCGCTATGGCATCGGCGCCCTCCTCCGAGGCGACACGCACGAGGTGCCTGGCTGTCACGGGTCGCGCGAAGGATGTGCCCAGCAGGTAGTGCCTCTCGTACACCGCGCCCGACTGCATCGTCGGGAATGCGTACTCCCTCAGGAACTCCTCCCTCAGGTCGAGGACGTGGGCCTTGCTCGCGCCGCTCGCCAGGGCCTTGCGCTGGAGGCCTTCGAGCTCGTCACGCCCCTGGCCGAGGTCCGCGGTGAAGGTGATCACCGAGCAGCCGTACTTCTCCTTTAGCCAGGGGACGATGATCGAGGTGTCGAGACCTCCCGAGTATGCCAGCACCACTTTCGAGACCAATGTGCCGGGCTCCCTCCTCCGCGAACCCCTGTCGCGGGACAACGAAAATGCGCGGCTGGAAAAACCGCGCATAAACAAGAAGCCGGCCCCGACCTCCGGGACCGGCTGCTATCCGGGCCTCATGCCCGAATGCAGAGAGCGACTACCCGGTAGGCGGGTTCGGCTCCTTCCCGGCACGTCGCCTGATGTCTGGAACTGTGAAACTCAAAGCGTACCCCTCCCGTTGAACCGGGGTAATATATGCCCCGTCGCGACCGGTGCAACCCTGCGGGCCCGTCATCGGGTTTCTGCGCATCCCGCCCGTGCCTCGACCGGCAGGCAGACGGTGTGACGCAGTTGCGAGGGCGGCCGGGCGAGGTCGGAGTCACGATGGAGCTTGGGGCTTATCAGCGCTGACGTATGTTACCGGGGAAGTCAGGGAGGTGCGTATGTCTCTTGCCTTGCTGCGGCTGCTGGCGGCATGCGTTCAGATCGACCCCGGTTCCATCGGCGACAACCCTTACTACGGCACGATCGTCATCGTCGCAAACAGCCCGCTGGACATCTAC
>CAZMTK010000048.1:0-3162 GCA_964569245.1 uncultured bacterium
CCCCTGTCTCGGAATCGCTTCTGCCAGTAGGCCTCGCGCGCGATGAACACGGGGATGGCGTTGATGAACGCGCAGCCGGCCTCGAGCACCTGCTCTACATACCACTTCGTGGCCTCCTCGCTGCCCACGGGCAGGTAGTTGACCACCACGTCTGTCTTGGTGTCGCGCAGGATGCCCACTATGTCGGCAGTGGGTCCAGGAGCCTTCTTGATTACCGGGGCGAGGTACTTGCCGATGCCGTCGTGGGTCATCCCCCGCTCCACCCTGACGCCGAGGCTGGGGACGTCCGTGAACTTCCATGTGCAGTTCGGATCGGCGAAGATGGCCTCGGAGAGATCCTTGCCGACCTTTGTCACGTTTATGTCGAACGCGGCCGAGAACTCGACGTCGCGCACGTGAAGCCCGCCCAGGTTGACATGCATGAGCCCCGGGATCCTCTGATCCTCCGGAGCGTTCTTGTAGTACTCGACCCCCTGAACGAGGCTGCTGGCGCAGTTGCCCACGCCGATGATCGCCACCCTCACCTTCCTGTCGGACATCAGAATCCTCCTGTTTCGGGCAGGAGCCTCACGCTCGCTGCCCAGAGCCGCTGCTCCGGCGGTCCTCCCTGAACACCCTGAACAGTCTCGATGCCGCCGTGAGCCAGGCTCCGGCAGCCACTGCCATCAGCATCCATTCGATCGGTTTCCCGCTGGCGAGCACCTCCGCGGCGACCAGGGAGGCGACCAGCAGCACGATCCTCTCGGTCCTCGTCATCAGCCCTGATGAGCAGGCCATCCCGGCGCCCTCCGCCCGCGCCCGGGTGTAGCTCGTCATGAAAGAGCCGCCGAGGGCCGCGGGGCCGAGCCAGGCGAGGCGCGGAAGGCTCCTGCCGGCCGTTCCGGCGATCAGGGCGGTGAAGATCATGAGCTCGCCCACCCTGTCGCAGCTGGAGTCGAGTACCGCCCCGGCCCTGCTCACCATTCCGCGCTTCCTTGCAACTCCTCCGTCCATGGCGTCCAGCACGCTGCCGGCCGCCAGGACGACGGCGCCTGCCAGCCACTCCCCCCTCCATATCAGCAGAGAGGCGAACCCGGTGACAGCGAGTCCGGCCAGGGTGACAACTGACGGCCCGACTCCGGCCCTGGCCAGAAGGCCGACCGCCGGTTCGAGCAGGCGCCTGCCTGCCCGCCTCAGCTCCTCCTGTTCCAAAGAACCTCCAGAAGCAGTGGAAGCAACGGAGAAAGGAACATAGACAGGCCCTTCCGGGCTGTCAATCAACACTTTCGCAACCGGCGACCACCAGCGTCACCTCGCCCCGCGGAGGTTCGTCCGAGTACCGGGACGCCAGACCCTCCAGGGTATCCCTGACGTATTCCTCGTGGAGCTTGGTCATCTCCCGTGCCAGACAGGCTCTCCTCGATCCGCCGAAGACTTCGACCAGCTCGCCGAGGAACCTCCCGACATCGTGGGGGCCTATGTAGAAGATCATAGTCCTGGCCTCGGACGCGAGTGCCGCCAGCCTCGAGGCTCGAGCGCCCTTCTTCGAGGGCGGGAATCCTTCGAAGCAGAACCGGTGCACCGGCAGGCCCGAGCCGACCAGGGCGGTCACGGCGGCGCACGGGCCCGGCACGACCTCGACGCGAGCGCCGCACTCGATAGCCGTTCGCACGGCGCGGAAGCACGGATCGGAGATGCCCGGGGTCCCGGCATCCGTAGCCAGCGCGACTGTTCTGCCCTCTTCCAGCGCTTCGCGAATCAGCGGCTGCCGCTCCGCCGAGTTGTGATCGTGGTAGCTCTTCATTCCCCTCGGATGCGCAAGGAGCCTTGCGGAGCGCCTCGTGTCCTCCGCGAGCACGAGGTCGGCCGTTTCCAGCGCCTCCCGCGCCCTCGGGGACAGGTCGGAGAGATTGCCGATCGGCGTCGATACAAGACGAAGGATTCCGCGGGGCCGGTCAGCTTCCTTCACTTCTCTCCAGAAGGCGGCGCCTCAGGTCGGAAACTCTTTCCAGCCTTTCGGCAGTCTCTTCGGGCTCGGGCTCCAGGCGCAGGCTCACCACGTGACCTTCACGGATGCCCGGAGGCAGCAGTTCCGCGCGCACGAGGAGCCTCTGTCCGTCGTCGGAAACAAGCACCGCGACACCCTCCTCCACCCGGTCCAGCGTGAGGAGGAATGCGCGCGCTTCAGGACTGGTCGAACTCTCCATGCCAGACGCCACCCCCGATCACGGACTGCGCGATGTTTGTGAGATGGTCTCCTATCCTCTCGCAGTAGCTGATGAAGTCGAGAATGGCGAGGTCCAGGAGCCCGTTGCTGTCATGTGCGCACATCGCAGCCGTGTACTGGCTCCTTGAGGCGGTGTCCAGGGAGTTGAGCTTCTCCTCGTTGGCCAGAACGGCCTCGGCGTGGTTCCTGTCGTGCTTCTCGAGGCATGCGCAGGTGTCGTCGAGCATCTTCTCCACCAGCCTCGAGGCCCTGGCGGCCGAATCGAGCAGCGGACCCCGGTATGCGTTCAGCCTGCTTCCGGTCCTGTCGCGGGCTTCGACCATGTTCACAGCGTGGTCCGACACTCTCTCTATGTCGTTCACCGAGTGCAGGATCACAGGAAGGCGCAGCGACATCTCCATTTCGAGATCCCTGCTGAAGAGCCTCGCTGCGTAGATGGTTATCTGGGTCTGCATCTCGTCCACCTGGTCCTCCAGCGGGAGTATGTCCGAGGACCTCGGCCTTCCCGTCAGGAAGCACTCCATGGCCTTCTTCACGCTTTCAGACGTGAACTTCGCCATTGTGACCATGCTGCGCTCCAGGGCGTCCACGGCCAGCACCGGGGTTTCCACCAGATGGGGCTCGAGATGCAGGTCTATCTTGTCTTGCGCCGTTTCCTTCCCGGGGATGATCAGGTTGCACAGCTTCACGTGGAGGGTCAGCAGCGGAAGGAACACAATGGCATTGATGATGTTGAAGAGCGTATGGGCATTCGCGACCTGTCTCAGGGGATCACCGGAGGTGTTTCTCACGATGTCCATGAAGAAGCTGCCCGGCCTTGCGAGGAGGAGTCCGAAGTAGGCTGCGCCGATGAGATTGAAGAGCGTGTGACCCATGGCCGCCCTGCGGGCGGCCTTGTTCCCTCCGAGCGCCGCTATCTGGGCGGTAATGGTCGTGCCTACATTGTCTCCGAGGAC
>CAZMTK010000049.1:0-2641 GCA_964569245.1 uncultured bacterium
GTGGTCGACGCCATCGTCAAACCGATCTCGGCCTATCAGGGGCTGGCAACCAACGACTCGTGCGGGGTCAGGGCGCTTTCGTTCCAGCTCTACAGGCAGAACCACTACCCGGTCACTCCGGAGTGGGAGCCTGCACAGCCTGTCTACTACGGCATCCGCGAGCTGTTCAACATGACAGGATACATCCCTGATGACGGGGATATCACAAGCTACACCGATGCGTTCAACCTGGTGTTCTTCGGAGGATACGAAGAGCCCACTCCCTGGTTTGAAACACACTTCGACAACAACTACACCCTGACCAACTGCGGAGCGTACCCGTTCGTCCCGGATGAAGCGCCCTGCCTGGCCAACGTCTGGACCGGGGCATACAACCGGCTGGACGACTGGGCTGACCAGCAGTTCTGCCGAGGGGCATGGGATACACGGCTGTTTCACCCGGAGGTGCCCGACCCCCCGGGAGATCGCCTTGCCTGGGACAACCGGCAGGCGCTGTTCCCCGACGGGCGGTATGCCTTCCGGGTGATAGCCGAGAGCCAGGGCAGCCATGCGCTCATTGACGACACGCTTCCTGCGAACAGCATAGCCATCCCGCCGAAGAGAAGCGTCACGAGGGGCATCGTGGTCGACAACTACGCTCCGATCGTGGACTCGGTGATAGTGTACGTTGTTCCTGACTTCGAGATCATCTACGAAGGAGGCTGGAGCCTGCCAGTGTGGGACGGCACGGTGCTTCTCCGCTCCCTGCAGGGAAAGGGGATGGGGTACCTGGAGGTGCTGCAGTCTACCATCGGTGTGGCCGTGCGGTACTCGGAGCCGATGCTGCAGACGGATGTGAACGACGTGCGGCTGTCACTGGTCTGCGGTTCGGACACGCTCTGGACATCCCTTGCCGACAGGGCTGACTGGTTCACACCCGACCCCGCCTGGAACACCCTTCTTGGTGATACACTCCCTGACAGCCTGGGGTGCTGGCAGTGCTACACCATGAGCGCGCCCCTTGTGCAGGGGAGTTTCCCGGCGGGGTACAGGGCGAGGTTCCTGCTCGGGATAGGTGGAGCCGCCCAGCCGTCTCCGGGACAGAACAGGCCGCTGGACCTGGCAATGAACCCGCTGGATTCCGATCCAGCGACGGTTGCAGCGAGGAATGCAGATACCGGGAACTGGCTCCCGGACACCTATGAAACCGGGCTCGACGAATGCCACACATGGGCTGTCGCCCGGAACTACAGCCGCATGAAGGAAGACGAGGCCGCAAGAGGCTCCGTCTGCGGAGAGGCGGTAGTAGTCGCCCTGGAGGAGCAGGTGTGGGAGGCCACCCTGCAGGAGGACTGTCCCTGGATATGCGGCTTCTGGATGGGCAGGCAGTCGCCGGAGGAGGACTACATCAGGGAGTACGCGGTGCGCCCGAACGGATATCAGCGGGGCATGGTGGACGACCACGACATCCCGACCCTCTACCCGGACATCGGAGGCAACGAACACGTCCCCGGGGATGCATGGTCGTACCGCGCCGCCCTTGCGAAGCCCGTTGCCGGGGAGAGGTATCTCTGGCTGGCCGTGCAGAACGAGGTTTTCTTCCCGGAGTCGCTGTGGTCAGGAGACTGTATCGGCTCGGTGATCGGTCATGTCGTGTGCGTGGACCCCGAGGATGGCGTCCTTCTGGACTTCGAGGTGTTCGACGGCGGCCGCTTCACTGCGCCCGTTCATGTCTGGCACGGCAGCCACTTCACATCAATCAGCCCGTTGGACGAAGGCCCCGACTCAGTGATAGTATACTTTTCCATGGCGGGGCCATACCCGGTGTATAAGCCCGACTCGATGGTGGTCAGCCTGGACGGAGCGCTTGGCAGGCAGGGCGCTGCTGCTTGTTCGGGGGTTGTTCCTGAAACCCCGGCAGCAGGAGCGGTGCTGCGTCTGGACGCCAATCCCTGCCACGGACAACTGAGCCTGTCCATCACCTGCAGAAGCGCTGCCTCAGTCCCGGTGCAGCTCTTCGACCTTGCCGGGCGTGTTGTGCTGGAGCAGCAGGTGGTACTTGCCCGGGGAGACAACAGATTCTCTCTTCCCACCGGGCATCTGCCGAACGGAGTCTACCAGCTCAGAGCGGAGCTGCCGGAAGAGACCGTCATCAGGACCGTAGTGCTGCTGGACTGAGGAGAAGCACGGGCAGCCTCTCTGCATCAGACAGTCTTGTTGCTCATGCGCATTATCAGCCTGGAGCATGACTGGTAATGTCTGCCAGAGTCAGGAGCAATACTAGTCCCCGATGAAAGAGCTTCTCAGGTAATACATCAACACAAGTTCTAACAATTCATGGGATGCAGAATTTCGACAGGATCAGTGCTCTCGACCATTCTGCTCAACCAGCTCACGCTCCGCCTGGAAGTCCAGAGATTCGCACACCTCCGCCATCCCCTTCACCAGTCGGTAGACGAGTTCCGAAAAGCCATCCCGAAGTCCAGCCATCGTGTTCATACCCCCCCCGAACAGGTCAAAAACGCTGATCTGGACAGCATCTTCTGGGGTTCGAAATACCCTGGCACACTGGTCATACTCTACCCCCCCAGGCATGAGGGCTTTTTATAGAGCCAGACGTGATTCCCGCGGGGTTCGAAGCAATTACTCTTGGGCTTCTCCC
>CAZMTK010000050.1:0-2424 GCA_964569245.1 uncultured bacterium
TGCGTATTCCGATGAAGTCGGCCACGTATTATGATCCAAAGCGGCCACCTGTTCCGGGGCAATCCGGCCACCTGTTACGATGAAGGCGGCCACCCTTCCGTCGGAGCCGTCAGGCGACGCTGGTTCTGCTACCTTACACCTTCTCCTCCTCCTGTGTCAACGATGCCTTCGTTTTCCTCATCGATTCACCGGCAAGGCGGATCCGGTGAGCGTTGTGCACCAGCCTGTCAAGGAGTGCGTCGGCAATGGTCGGGTCTCCTATGACCTCGTGCCAGTGCTCCACCGGCAGCTGGCTCGTGATGATCGTCGATGCCGCTGTGTGCCGGTCCTCCACAACCTCCAGGAGATCCCTGCGCTCCTGATCCGTGAGTGCGGCAAGACCCAGATCATCGAGGATGAGGAGCGATGTCCTGCCGAGTCTTGCAAGCACCCTCCCGTAGCTCCCGTCCGCCCTGGCCACGGCCAGTGTACGGTAGAGTGTCGGGGTGCGCAGGTAGAAGGCGCTTATCCCTTCCCTGCAGGCCCTCTGGGCAAGGGCGCATGCAAGAAAGGTCTTCCCCGTTCCCGTGGGCCCCACGATGATGACGTTCTGGTGCTTCCGTATCCAGCCGCATGTACCGAGGCCCCGGATCACCGATCTGTCGAGTCCCCGCGGAGAGCGGTAATCGATGTCCTCCAGCGAGGCGGCAAGCTTCAGTTTTGCATTCTTCAGAAGCCGCTTCATCCTCCTGTTCTCCCGGTAGAGGTGCTCCGCGTCGACGAGCATGGCGATGCGTTCCTCAAACGAGAGGTCGCTCATCCCGGCGTGCCCGAGCTGCTCTTTCAGCGCCTCGGCCATGCCCGAGAGCTTCAGGGCGTTCAGTTTCTCGAAGGTCTGTCCGTTCAGCATAGCTTCTCCTTGTCACGTGTAGTAGCCGCCGCCCCGGATATTCTCGTGGGCAACGGATGGCCGGTTCGGCTGTTCGGGAAGCTCCTTCCCGTCCAGATTGTTCTTCAGGATCGATTCGACGCTCCTGTACGAATACGCCTTCATGAAGAGCGCCCTTGCACACGCGGCCTCCAGCCGTTCTTCCCCGTAGCGCCTTCCAAGTCGTATGATGCCCAGACAGGAGCGGAAGCCCTGCTCGGGGTGGGGCCTTCTCTCCATGATCTCCCTGACGAGGGAGGCCGTCGACGGACCCGTCCTCTCCGCCCAGCTGATGATGCGTGACGGTGTCCATTCAAGGTAGCGCCTGTGCGCCTCCGGCATGTGCGCGGACACCGTCGTGTGTCTGCCGGGAACAGGGCTCCTCGCGTGGGAGGCGACCCTTTTCCCCCTGAAGAGGATCTCCACCGTCGATGCCGTAACGCGCGCATCGACGGTCGCCCCTTTCAGCTGGTAGGGGACACTGTAGTAGTGGCGGCCTATCTCGACATGGTAGTCGATGTTCACCTTGTGCCTCTCCCACTCGGCGTACTCGTACCGTTGCTCCGGCAGGGCCTTCATGGCGGGTCTGTCGATCGTCTCGAAGAGGTGTCCGCGTGATACCTTGAGCTTCTGCAGCGGCCTGCCGTTATAGTCCGTGAGCTTCTCCCGGATCGCCCTGTTGAGGTCCCCGATGCCGAAGAAGGTGTGGTTGCGAAGCGCGGCGATGATCCACCGCTCGGCCACGAGCACCGCTGATTCCACCTTCGCCTTGTCCCGGGGTTTTCTGACACGGGCGGGGATAACGGTGGTGCCATAATAGGCCGCCATGTCCTGATAGGTCGGATTCAGATCGGGCTCGTAGCGGCAGGGACGGGTCACCCCGGTACGGGTGTTGTCGGGAACGATGATCGCCGGAACGCAGCCCATGAACTCGAACGTATGGACATGGAGGCTGATCCAGGCGGGAAGGTTCTGCGCAGGGACAGCTTCCGCATAGGTGTAGTTGCTGGCGCCGAGGGTCGCAACAAAGAGGTATGCGGGGGTCACGGCCCCGGTCAGGGGGTCGTGGACCGGGATCGTGTCGCCGGCAAAATCGACGAAGAGCTTCTCTCCCGCCTTGTAGTCCTGGCGGAGAGCGACGTCAAGCGTGCTGCGCCATGCGCGGTAACGCAGGCAGAACTGGCTGTACTCGTAGCCTTCCGGGTTCTTCTCCCTGTATTCGTGCCACAGAAGCTGGAGGGTGACGTGCTTTCTTGTCAGTTCCCCGCGGATATACTCGAAGGAGGGCATGTTCCTCGTCTCCACGTTAAGAGGGATGGAAGAAGGGAAGAGACGCATCTCCAGGGCGGTATCATCAAGGTCGCCGGGAAGGGGCCAGGTGAGCCCCGCCCGCTGCGCCCTGTCGAGATATTCCCTCACGGTCGCCCTGCCGATGCCGCAGCTTGCCGCCGCCTGTCTGGCCGACAGGCCGCTTCCCCAGCAGATACGCAAGACCTCTCTTATCTTTCTCATGGACA
>CAZMTK010000051.1:0-2115 GCA_964569245.1 uncultured bacterium
TCTCGTAAACCCTGCCGGGGAGCGACGAAGCCCTGGAGGGAAGATGCGTATCCGAGAGGATCGCTATCCTCAACTACCGGATCTTCTTCTTGTGCCTATCCGCCCGACGCCGCTTCTTGCGCTTGTGCGTGGCGATCTTCTTGCGCTTGCGCTTCCTCCCGTTGGGCACTTACCTGGCCACCTCTTCCTTGACAGCCCTGGAGGGCTTGAAGACCGGAACCTTGCGCTGGGGAACGATCACAGCGGCGCCGGTGTGGGGGTTGCGGGCCTTCCTCTGGTTTCTCTTGACGACCTTGAAGGTGCCGAATCCGCGAACCTCGATGTGCTCACCGTCGGAAAGGGCCTTCTTCACCTGGGCGAAGAACTGGTTCACCACGGTGGCGACTTCCTTCTTCGTCAGACCGGTGGAATCGGCAATGTTGGAAACGATATCGGCCTTGGTCATGACTCCTCCTTGCCCCGAGATACTGCCGGATTCGCGCCGGCCATTAAACCCGTCAGGGCTGCGCCCTGCGGCCGAACTTGCCTCTCTGCCCCGCCAGAACAGGGCGGGAGCTGGTGGAGCTGACGGGAGTCGAACCCGTGACCCCTTGACTGCCAGTCAAGTGCTCATACCAACTGAGCTACAGCCCCACCGGCAGAAACCCCGCCAACATAGCTAACGGATGAGCATCGTCAAGTGTGCGACATGCTATGACTTGGCCGCTTCCAGAGGCCTGAAGGAGCCGTCGGAGGCCGCTCTATCGAGAGCTTCGGCAGTGCTGTGGAAAAGCACTTCCAGCGTGACCGCCACAGTCCCCCCGAACAGGTGTCCTCCCACCGCCGAGAAATCGTGCAGCCCCAGCGAGGCATGCACGTGCGCGAATGGCGCGCCGTCACGCATCGAGAGGTTCCCCTGGAGGGAAAGAACTTCGGCAGGCTCGTCGAAGATCCTGTGGGCGTAGGTCGAGCCGTCGAACACCCCCAGATCGGTTTTCTCGAGCATGCCGATGCCGCATACGACTGCGCCGCCCCTCACTCCCCTTTCGGCGCACCATTCCTCCAGCGCCTTCGGGAAGAGCTCCCCCCTGTCGAACCGCAGGAGCGGGAACCTCCCGCTGGTCAGGACGATCACGAGCTCCCCCTGGACGCCGGGCGATCGTCGCCCCAGCTCGGAATCCCGCTGACCACCGTGCCGTGCGCATCCTCGGACGGACATTCGATCACGTAGCCCGACCCGTCGACGGACATCTCGTACCCTCTCGAGCAGGACGGGCACAGCAGCGGCTCCGCTCTGCCTGCAAGTTCGTCCAGCTGACTCACTGAATCCGCCCAGCACTGGTGAGCCGCCCTGTAGAGAGCCTGTTCGGTCGCCAGGGCGTTCATGTTCGCACGGCACTGCCTCATGCGCGCGACGTCCTCCAGTCTGCCGCCGCATCCCGACCACAGCAATGACGCGACGGCCAGCGCCGCAGGCAACGCATGGAAGCGGCGGCTCACAGGCTACTCCAGCACGACGAGATGCCTCGCGGCACCGCTGGAGACACCCGCCATCCTCACGGTGTAGAGTCCTGCAGGCACCCGGGAGCCGTCGGCGCCGCGCAGGTCCCAGCAGAGCGTGCCGGAGCCTTCCAGATCGCCTCCCGTGCTCCATACGATCCTTCCGGAGAGGTCGAAGACGTCAACCCTCGCGGAACCTTCAGGAACGCACCAGGAGAATGTCACGGACGACAGGGCCGGGTTGGGAACCGGCACCCCCAGGAAGGCCTCCACCGGCCCCGAGCCGGGGCGGGGGATGCCGGTGCCGGCGACCGGAACCTCGACTGTCACCGGAGCATGATCCCTGGCCCATGCAGAAACCTTCACGACAGGTGGGTTCGAGGGTGTGTCCAGGGGCAGCAGGGCCTGTCCTGAGGAATTCGTGAATCCGATGACGTACTGCGCGGGAGAGTCCCACTCGCCCTGCAGGACGCATATACGCCCGTTCTCCACGGGACCCCCGGCGTCGGCGAGAGACACCTGGAGCGAGTAGCCGCCTGCCGGTATGGAGGAGGGCAGCGACATCTGGAGTGCGCCGTACGGCTCCTGGAGCCACATGGGCAGCTCGGGATCGCCGAACAGGGTTATCGACTTGGC
>CAZMTK010000052.1:0-2036 GCA_964569245.1 uncultured bacterium
AGGCTATCACGATGTCGTCGGCGTAGCCCGCAGGCCCCATCAGGCCCTCGGGCATCAGGTCGAGCGGCGAGATGAAGTAGGCGATCGCCGCAACCAGCTTCGCCTTCTCCGCCGCCGGCACCCTGGAGTCGCCAGTGAGCTTAACCAGCACGTGGAAAAAGTCGGGCGCGAACAGCAGGAACTCCACCCACTTGTTCTGCCTGCCCTCCTTGCTGGCGAAGTACGCCCGGATCCTCTTCCGCAGGTTGCGGTAGAAGTCTCGGTTCCTGCTCTCGTCACCATCACCGTGCCGGGGCTCGACGCAGACCGGCAGGTTCGTCGTCATGGCGGGTTCACCTCATCCCTGCTGTAAGCAGCTTCGAGATGATGTCATCGATGGGCTCTTGGAATTGCTTGCAAAAAGTATGACGTACAACATATTGAACAATTGCTGTGTTCATGTTGTCATATATATGCCTACAGGATGCACAGGGCAACAAGGCGAGCAACTGGCAAGGAAGCTGATCCTGCTTGAACACTCGTTCTCCCCCTTGCACAGCACATGATGTCCTCGGATAATCCGGACATGTGCTGCGGGAATGATGCTCTCAGCCTGGTTGACCTTCTCGCGAAGATCCGCGAGTTCGTCAGAGAGCGCGACTGGGAGCAGTACCACAGCCCGAAGAACCTCTCTACTGCTCTGGCGGTCGAGGCCGCCGAGCTGGCCGAGATCTTCCAGTGGCTCACCGAAGAGCAGAGCAGAAACCTGACCCCATCGCAGATTGCTCATGCCGCCGAGGAGATCGGCGACGTGCTGATCTACCTTATAGATCTGGCTGAGAAGCTGGGCATCGAGCCGATCAGTGCGGCGTTCACGAAGGTGGAGAAGAACCGGAAGAAGTATCCGGCTGACAAAGCCAGGGGTAATGCGGCCAAGTACAACGAGCTGGGCGACAAGTGAAGCTCTACGTCGGCCTCACCGATCAAAGTTGGTTCGAGCATCTTGCCGCACTGCAGCCGCCACCCGACGAGATCAACTTCTGGCGCCCCGGTGGAGTGACGACCTTCAAGGCCATAGAGCCAGGTGCTCCCTTCCTGTTCAAGCTGCACAGCCCTAACAACGTGATCGCCGGCTGGGGATACTTCTTCCAGCATTTCAAGCTGCCGGTGTCGCTTGCCTGGAGGGCCTACGAGCAGAAGAACGGGGCTGCGAACCTGCAAGTTCTTGCGAATCTCATCAGGAAGCACCGCAGCCATTACGAGCACGATCCCTGGATCGGCTGCACGATCCTCACGAGCCCCGTTTTCCTACCGAAAGACGAGTGGTTCCCTGTCCCGTCCGACTGGGCTTCGAACATCGTGAGCGGGCGCACCTACACCGAGGAGGATCCTCTGGCTGCCGCCCTGTGGGATGCAGTGAGATTACGGGAGAAGACCGCTTCTCCACTGACGGACCAGCTGAGCATCGCTACGGAAGGCCCGCGCTACGGAGAGGAATTCCTTGCAAAGGCCCGGCTAGGCCAGGGGACCTTCCGCATTCTCGTTACCGAAGCCTACAACCGCCGTTGTGCCATGACAGGGGAGAAAACCCTGCCCGTCTTGGAGGCTGCCCATATCCAGAGCTATAAGGAGGGCGGCCCGCACAGAACAAGCAACGGCCTGCTTCTGCGCTCGGACCTGCACACCCTGTTCGATTCGGGCTACATGACGGTTTCGCCCGACTACCGCATCGAAGTGAGTAGTAGGATTCACGAAGAGTTCGACAACGGGAAAGAGTACTATGCCCTGCACGGGAAGCCGCTCAGGATGCCCGACAATCCCGCGGAGCGCCCCGGACGGGAGTTTCTGCAGTGGCACAACGAGAAGGTGTTCGGGGCGTGAGATCGTATTGATGCTCTGATCTGTCATCATGTAAGGAGGACTTTCATGTCGACGCAGCGCTACTCGGTTACGCCACACCCTATCGAAACACTCCTTACATGGGTCAAGTCAGGTGAGATCGTGACCTGCCCCCCTGGACCCGGTCCATGCTGAGGTATCAGTATGGACGTGGTGAG
>CAZMTK010000053.1:0-1954 GCA_964569245.1 uncultured bacterium
TGTCAGAGCCCACCTGATAATGCCGCTTAGGGGACACCCGGATTCCCGCACGACGCAGTGGAGCCTGAGTTCGGGATATACTTCTGAAGTTTTGATCTCACTCACAACTCAGGAGGTATCCCTTGCCCAGGCTCCGCGGGAAGGATGTCATGGCGGCGGCCGTAATGCAAGAGCACGGGAGGAGCGTGAGAAGCCTGGCCCGGGACCTCGGCGTGGACGAGAGCACGCTTCGATACCGTCTGAAGCGTCATCGGGAGGGAGTCGAGGATGGTCGCCGGCACCAGCCTGAGGTGTGCTCAGGTTGGCATGAGCAGATCATGTCATGGATCGATGCCGGCGCCGGTCGGAGACGCCTTGAGCCGGTGAAGATGCTGTACGAGGAGCTTGTGTGCGAGCATGGCTTCACGGGGAGCTACAAGGCTGTGCTGAGGTACGTTCGGCGGAGGGTGCCGCGTCCCCCGATGCGTCCCTGTCGCCGGATCGAGGTGCGCCCGGGGACGCAGGCTCAGGTGGACTGGTTCGAGGTGCCGGTCTTCGTGGAGGACGAAGGCGGTGTGATCTTGCTCTATGCCTTCGTGATGGCTTTGTCCTTCAGCCGTATGTGGGCGGTGGTGTGGAACCGCTCCATGGACATGGCGGCATGGATCGGGTGCCACAACGAGGCGTTTCGGAGGCTCGGCGGCGTTCCGGCGAGCATTCGCATAGACAACCTCAGGACGGGTGTCGCGAGCGGTGCGGGGCCGTGGGCTGTCATCAACGAAGGCTACGCCGACTATGCCCATCAGATGGGCTTCGTGGTCGATCCGGCCCGTGCGCGCACCGGCAGCGACAAGGGCAAGGTCGAGAGGCGGGGCCGGGACGTGAAGCGTATCCCGCTCGTCGCCGGGGAGCGGTTCAGGGACCTGGCCGACCTGCAGCGTGTGACCGATGCCCGGGTGGAGGAGCTGTCCGGAGAGCTGACATGCCCGGTGACCGGCATGTCGATCCGGCAGAGCCACCGGAGGGAGCTGGAGCACCTGCAGGCTCTTCCCCTGACCCTGCCCGAGCCGTTCGACGTGCAGGTGAGCCGCACCGTGGGGCGCGACTGCCTGGTGAGCTTCGAGGGGCGGCAGTACGAGGTGCCTGCGAGGCACTGCCGGGGCTCGGTCACGGTCAGGGGCTGCCCCGGAGAGGTGAGGATCTACTCAGGCGATCTCGAGCTCCTGCGCAGCTATCCCCGGAGGACTTCCTGCCGCATCCTGCTGGATCGCACCATCGACGACTTCGATGGCGACGACAGAGTACTCGCCCCGACGCCCCTGGGCAGACTCGGGCGTGAGATCGTCCTCCCGCGCAGCTGGGAGTGGGATGCCCCCAGGCGTCCGATAGATGCCTATCAAGAGCTGATCGGGAGCGCCCCGTGATGCCCGGCAGCGATCTGGACACGACGAGGACCCTGCTGGCCGACACCGGCTTCGAGTTCGCCCAGGGAGCCCTGCCGGGGCTGATCGAGCAGGCGGTGCGCGAGGAGCTGCCCCTCCCGGGCTTCCTCGACCTCGTACTACGCTGCGAGCGCGACTCGCGCGAGGAGAGGCGCGTCAGAACCGCCCTCAAGCTCTCCGGCCTGCCCCGGGGCAGAACGCTCGAGGACTTCGACTTCACCTTCCAGCGCGGAGTGGACCGCCGGAGGATCGAGATGCTCTCCACCTGCGAGTACGCACGCATGAGGGAGAACGTCCTCCTGCTCGGGCCTCCCGGCGTGGGCAAGACACACCTCGCCGCCGGCCTGGGGGTCAGGGCGGTGCAGAACGGCTTCTCCGTGAGCTACCTCACGGCGGACGAGCTCATCAGCAGGGTGCGCCGCGACAGCCAGAGCGAGCGCAGACGGATGAGCCGCAGCACCTACATGAGGGCCGCTGTGCTGATCATCGACGAGCTGGGCTTCCAGGCCATGGACCGGAGGGACGCACACCTG
>CAZMTK010000054.1:0-1925 GCA_964569245.1 uncultured bacterium
GGCGACACGATCCTCTACTGCACGCTGACGGGCGGCAGGTGGGGGCTCTGGAAGACTGCTGCCGAGCCGGATTCCTCCTCTTCTCCGGTGCTGTTCTTCGCGCCCGGCTATGACTGCGTGAGACCCTCGTACTCCCCCGACGGCTCGACGCTGATGTTCCAGGCGAACGAGACGGGCGACTGGAACGTGGTGATCATGCCGGCTGACGGCTCCAGCGAGCCTCTGCCGGTGGCGGGCAGCGCAGCCCAGGAGATCCACCCATCATGGGGACCCGGAGACGGCTGGTTCGTCTTCGCTTCGGACCTCACCGGGGACTTCGAGATCTTCGCCGGGCAGGTAGGATCGGACACTCTCGTCAGATTGACGGAGGACCCGGGCGCGGACCTGTATCCCGCATGGAATCCCCAGAACGGGTATGTGATCTTCTCGAGCGACAGGGCCTCCGGCGCAGGCGAATTCGACCTGTTCTGGACCCCAGAGCCCTAGAGCCTGTCAGGGCCGCAGCAGCCGACATTCCGGGAGGCGAGGCGCCAGCTCCTGCCGTGTCCGGATGCGGGGCGCTTCCAGGGTTCCTCGAGTTCCCATGCCTCGAAGGGGGGGCGATCCTCAGGCATCGCGGAAGTGGCGTTCGAACAGCGATGACGCCATCTCGTCCAGCTCCGGGCAGAAGTCAGCCGAGCACCTCCTGAGCGCAGACCAGGCGCCCTGCTGAGTCAGCCCCAGGAACCTGCCCGCATCGGCGATACTGATGCCCGCGCGCGAGAACACCATGCAGAGGACCATCCTTGCGTCCACTGCACTTCTTCTCTGCGACCTGCTCCTGAGCACGCTCAGAGGAACATCGAGTCTCTCGGACACCTCCCTTGCGGCGGCCTTCATGGCTTCGCGCTCGCTTCCCTTGAATCTCGCGCCTCGCAGCCCGCCCCTAAGACCCTCGGCTACAGACCGGGCGAACTCCCTGCTTCCGAGAACGGCGCAGGAACGGTCGCAGCGCCTGTCGTCAGAAGTCATCCGCTCGGTTTCTCGCATTCCCTTTCTGTCGACGAGGAAAAGACCATGCTCGAAATCGCGCCGCCACTCCTGCTCCATGCCGTCGGCGACGAACCTGTTGTAGTTCGCCAGGGCGGCGCTTTCAGAGCTGCCGAAGAGCGATAGCAGCCTGTTCCTGTCAATGAGGCCGTTCGAACCGACCGGGTGCAGGACCTCCCTGTGGCCCCCCCAGCGGTAGGTGCCTATCCGCAGCGGCGTGCTGAGCTTCTTTCTCACCGGGTTGAGATGGATGTAGCGGACCAGCTCTGCCAGATAGGCTCCCTCCTCGACCAGGACTGACCTGAACCGGCCCGTGAAGACATGCCCGATGCGCCCGTGGGCCAGGTTGTAGTCCATGCAGAAGCCTGTCAGGAGCCGGCTCATGATCCTGGAGAGCCACACCTCGCCGACCTGCACCAGCAGGTGGAAGTGGTTGGGCATGATCACCCAGGCAAGCACTCTCGTGTTCGCCTTCCTGAAGCAGGAGTGCATCCGGAGCAGGAGGCTGAAGGCGTCGTTCTCGCTGCTGAAGATCTCCTCGCCGCCGGCGCCGCAAGACATCACGTGATGAAAGGAACCCGGTGCGTCCAGCCTGGGGCCTCTGGTCATCTGCCACCTCCAAAAACAGGGAGTATAGCGGATTGCTACCAGCATTCAACCCATGTCGTGCCCAAGCGGTCAGAACGAAGCCTTCTGATTGATAATCATGATGTTGCAAGAGGTGTTTTGAGCGATCCGGTGGCGGTCCCGGGGAAACGATGGAGGCGGAGCGGGAGCCCCGCCTCCAGGCGTGTCGCGGCGACGAGAGCGCTAGTTCAGCATGTCCTCGATGACCTGCAGCAGCAGGGGCAGGAAGTCGTCCCTGGTCGGCATGAGATCGAGGCCGAAGCCCTCGC
>CAZMTK010000055.1:0-1883 GCA_964569245.1 uncultured bacterium
GGCGACACGATCCTCTACTGCACGCTGACGGGCGGCAGGTGGGGGCTCTGGAAGATCCCCGCCGAACCGGATTCGTCCTCCTCTCCGGTTCAGTTCTTCACCCCCGGTTACGACTGCATCAGGCCCTCCTACTCCCCCGACGGATCGACCCTGATGTTCCAGGCGAACGAGACAGGCGACTGGAACGTGATGGTCATGCCGGCGGACGGCTCCGGCGAACCCCTTGCCGCGGCCGGCAGTGCGGCCCAGGAGATCCACCCATCCTGGGGCCCGGGAGACGGCTGGTTCGTCTTCGCTTCGGACCTCACCGGGGATTTCGAGATCTATGCAGGGAGGGTCGGCTCGGACACCCTGGTCAGACTGACCGAGGATCCTGGGGCTGACTTGTATCCGGCATGGAATCCCCAGAACGGATATGTGATCTTCTCGAGCGACCGCGCTTCCGGCGCCGGCGGGTTCGACCTGTTCTGGACCCCCGAGCCCTAGGAATTCTCGAAGTTCGGCGGGCGCTCCGTGGATCGGAGAACACCATGCCGGCGTTCGACGGAGCCGTGCGGGCTCACGATTCTCAGGCGTCGCGGAAGTGTCGCTCCAGTAGCGATGCCGCGATCTCGTCCAGCTCGGGGCTCGTGCCGTCCGAGCACCTCCTGAGGACCGACCAGGCCCCCTGCTGTGTCAGGCCCAGGAACCTCCCGGCATCAGCGGTGCTGATCCCCGCGCGGGAGAACACCATGCAGAGGACCTTCCTGGCGTTCACCGCGCTCCTCCTCTGGGACCTGCTCCTCAGCACGCTCAGGGGAACGTCGAATGTCTCGGCCGCCTCCCTGGCGGCGGCTTTCATCGCTTCGTGCTCGTTTCCACGGGTTCTCCGGCCGCGCAGCCCGCATTTCATCCCGTCGGCCACCGACCGGGCGAATTCCCTGCTTCCCAGCACGGCCCCCGAGGAGCCGCAGCGCCTTCCGCACACAGGCATGCTCTTCGTTTCGCGCATGCCGTTCCTGTCAACGATGTACAGGCCGTGCTCGAACTCGTGCCGCCATTTCTGTCCCATGCCTTCGGCGATGAACCTGCCGTAGTTCGCCAGGGCGACGCTTTCGCTGCCGCCGAAGAGCGCCAGCACTCCGTTCCTGTCTATGAGGCCGTTCGCGCCTACCGGATGCAGCACTTCCCGGTGGCCCCCCCAGCGATAGGCGCCTATCCGCTGAGGCGTGCTCAGGCCCTTCCGCACAGGGTTCAGGTGAATGTAGCGCACCAGCTCGGCCAGATAGGATTCATCCTGCACGAGGATCGACTTGAAACGGCCCGCGAAGACGTGTCCGGCGCGCCCGCGGGTCTGGTTGTAGTCCATGCAGAAGCCTGTCAGGATTCGGCTCATGACACTGGAGAGCCGAACCTCCCCGACCTGCACCAGCAGATGGAAGTGATCGGGCATTATCACCCAGGCCAGCACTTTCGTCTGCGTCTTCCCGAGGCACGAGTGCATCCTCAGAAGGAGGTTGAAGGAGTCGTTGCAGCTCCTGAAGACTTCCTCGCCTCCGGTGCCGCGCGACATCACGTGATGGTAGGAGCCGGGCGCGTCGAGCCTGGGGCCTCTGGGCATCTGCCACCTCCCGTAAAACAGGGAGTATAGCGGATTATTACCGACATTCAACCCACGCCGGACCGAAGCGGCCTAATCCGAGTCTTTCGATTACGCCGCATGATGTTGCAGGAGGTGTTTCGAGCGATTCGCAGCCACCCTCCCGGTGAGGCGGGGCAGGAGCCCCGCCTCCGGGTGGGTCTTGCAAGAGGAATGCGCTAGTTCAGCATGTCCTCGATGACCTGCAGGAGCAGGGGCAGGAAGTCGTCCCTGGTCGGCATGAGATCGAGGCCGAAGCCCTCGC
>CAZMTK010000056.1:0-1785 GCA_964569245.1 uncultured bacterium
GTCGAGGGGGGACACGTTCTGTCGGGGGTGCTGAAGCCCTCTGGCAGCAAGAATGCGGCCCTTCCCGAGATCGCCGCGGCCCTGCTCTCCGACCGCCCGGTGGTCATAGGCAACCTCCCCGCGCTCAGGGACACCGCCGCCATGCTCGCCCTGATAGAGAGCGTCGGAGCATCCGTGAGGCGCCTGTCGGATCACGAGGTGGAGATACATGCTGGATCGCTCGAGCCCGGGAGGCTCGATTTCGAACTCTGCGGGAGAATACGAGCCTCCATTCTCCTCGCGGGCCCGTTGCTCGCGAGATGCGGCCGCCTGGTTCTGCCCCCTCCGGGGGGCGACGTCATCGGCCGGAGAAGGCTCGACACGCATTTCCTCGCGCTGGAGGCCATGGGTGCTCTCGCTCGCGAGGATGGCGGCGGGTTCAGCTTCGAGTGTCCGAACGGCCTGCGCGGCACCTACATCCTGCTGGACGAGCCGTCGGTCACGGCCACCGAGAATGCGATGATGGCGGCCTCCTCGGCCTTCGGCACTACGGTGCTCTACAATGCCGCGTGCGAACCGAACGTCCAGGATCTCGCGGCGATGCTGCGCTCCATGGGCGCGGTCATCGAGGGAGCCGGCACCAACAGAATCGTCATAACGGGCTCGGGCGGGCTTCTCGGCGGCACCCGCCACGAAGTGGCTCCGGATCACATAGAGATCGGTTCGTTCATCGGCCTCGCTGCCTGCTGCGGGGGCGAGGTGCGCATCACCGGCGTTCCCTGGGACATCGTCGCTCCCACCATGGCTGGACTGGGCCGGTTCGGCATCGAGGTGCGGTGTGAGGACGGCGATCTCGTCGTTCCCGGCGGACAGGCGCTCGAAGTGCAGTGCGACAGGGGCGGGGCGATTCCGACGATATACGACGGCCCGTGGCCGGGCTTCTCACCCGACCTGACCAGCACTGCGGTCGTGGTCGCGACCCAGTCGAGGGGCACGACTCTAGTCTTCGAGAAGATGTTCGAGAGCCGGCTTTTCTTCGTGGACAAGCTCGTCGCGATGGGTGCCTCGATAATCCTCTGCGACCCTCACAGGGTCGTGGTCTCCGGTCCGTCCAGGCTGCGCGGAACCGAGGTCTCGAGCCCGGACATAAGAGCCGGGATGGCTCTGTTGACGGCCGCCCTCTGCGCGGATGGCACGAGCGTGATACGGAATGTCCATCAGATCGAGCGGGGCTATCAGGATCTCGTAGCGCGCCTCGGCGCGCTCGGCGCGGTGATCGTGGGAGGCGGACCGGACCGGGAGGAGGGAGGACGGAGGAGGGGATGAGGCACAGGATCCTGCATGTTGCGTGCGCTCTGCTCTTCACGATCTCCTGCGGAGACGATCCCGAAGGCTATCCCACCTGGCCCGACGGCGCTTCCTACTGGGTGGGCTGGTCGTCCGCCCCGGATACCGCGACCGCCTGGAGCCCGGCGGGAAACGTCGCGCTGTTCTGCACTCCGAACACCGGTTCCCCGTGCGTGTTCTCGTACGATGCCTCGGGAGCCTCCCCCCACCAGATGACCTTTTCGTCGCTCAACGAGTCCACGGGACCGACGGGCTGCTGGGACGGCGATTCCGGGAGGATCGTCTACACCGCGGTAAGGGAGGACGGCACCGCCGAGATCCGCTGGATACCGGGCAGTTCATACAGCGTGCATCTGGTGCTATACGACAGTCTCGCGCACATGACGCCCACCTGGACCCCTTCAGGCGACACGATCCTCTACTGCACGCTGACGGGCGGCAGGTGGGGGCTCTGGAAGA